>NZ_FQVQ01000006.1 GCF_900129405.1 Flavobacterium fontis
CGTAGTGACACTACTCAAAATGCGTACTATTACTACGTAAAAAGCGTAGTCACACTACGCATGATGCGTAGTCCTACTACTCAAAAAGCGTAGTCCTACTACGCAAGATGCGTACTCACACTACGTAAAAAGCGTAGTAATACCACGCAAGATGCGTAGTCGCACTACGCAAAAAGCGTACTCTCACTACGCATGATGCGTAGTAAACGATAGAAAGGGCGTTCCTTTCCGTGAAAGCCGAATTGTTATTCAATTAAAACCTTGCTTCTATGCCAAAATCGATCAAAAAATACCAGACCCTCCAAGACGACGATGTCCCACACGTAGGCCAACGCTTAAACCAACACGTAAAAACCCTCGGCATCAAAAAAGCCTTCATCCAACGGGCCTTAAACGTCAACCAAACCACGATTAGCCGCTACTTTCGGCAACACTCGATACAAGTCGCGATCCTGTGGCGGTTTAGCCGCGTTTTGAAATTTAACTTTTTTATGGCCCTGGGCGAACAACTCCAAATTCCCTACACCACCCAAGCCGAAAAAGAACTCCGCAACACCCTCCACCTCAAAAACCACGAAATCGAACTGCTTCAGGCGAAAGTTCACTACCTCGAATCCCTACTCAAAAAGACATAAAAAAAACCGGGGATGCCGGTTTTTTTGTTTTTATGTCACGGGAAGGGATTGAGTTAAGGGAATTTTATTTCGGGGGAGCGCACGGATTGCACCCGAGGCTTTAGCCGAACAGACGAAGTAAATCCGCGCGATCGGGTAGCGGGGCATAGCTGGTATGTTGCGCACGGATTGTAAATCCGCGCGATCGGGGTTAATTTTTTTCTACACTTTCGGGTAATTGCAATATTGCTTTTCCTTTCGCTTCAATGTAATCTATGTTATTTGCGGATTTTTGAATTGATTTAATTAGTTCTACATTACTCTCGTATTGTTCATCTTTATCTTCTGTTTTCGGTTTAGGCAATGGTTCTACACGTATTTCAACGCTAAAACCGTTGTCAATTCTATTCGCTAATTTATTTAAGGCAATATTCAATCCATTTTCAATTTCATTTTTTCTACCTTTTTCTTCATTATAATGTTCATCTATTATTTCTTTTGCAATTTTTTTAATTTCTGTTTCCATTAAACCGTTAGCATACTTTTCAACAGAAGCAGTTTCTTTGGCAGGAACACCTTTTTCTGCGAGTTGATTTCTTAACACTTTAATTTCTAAAATTTGCTTGTAATGATTTAATATTCTTTCTGTTGCTTTTGATACTGCATCCGCAACTTGCAAACCAAGTATTACATATAGAAGAAACTCGCTAGACGAAATGGTTTTAACTTTATGATCTTCAGTTTTTCCTGTGACAGCTTCAGTAAACATATTTAAAATAAAATTCAGTTCAGAAATTTCATTTTTTAATTCGACTAACTTGTTATCTATGTATTTTCTAGGAATAGTATAACCTAACTCACACGTTCCAGGCTCAAGTTCTTCTTTTTCAATATTTAGAGATTCAAGACCGCCGATTGTATTTGTAATTCCTGTTTGAATTTTAATAATTTCGTTAACTATTTTATCTATGTCTTCTAATGCTTTAGCTGGTGTAATTATATTAGATGCAAAAATACTATCTATTTCACTTTTTAATTCCTCACCAAAATTCATTTCATTAGTTATTTCTGCAATAGTTTCTTTGAACATTGGAGTGTACGAATTGTATTTAGAAGTATGAAGAGCTTTGTTTAATTCTTCTATACTTGCCACAAGGTTGGTTTGATAAGCTGGCTGATTTGGTTGATTTACTATGTTTTGTAAATTTTCTCTAACGGCTTGAAGATTTCCAAGTAAGTTTGTTTTCTGTAAGTCATTTTGAAAATCAAAAATAACTCTATGTAATCTTTCTACATTCATTTATATTTCGTTTTAAGGTTAATTCGAAAGAAGCTTGCTGGTAACGCCGCTACCGCGCGAATCCTTTCGCGTGGTAACAAATACTAATTATCAGGTAGTTTTAGAGCTACGAAGTCAGGAGACTTCGCAGAGCGGGTTTATTCAGGGGGGAGCGGGAGGGAGGTATGGTTGCTATCAACTATTTCCATTTGATCATTTCTGTAAAGATTCAATAAATATTTGATTTGTTCATTAATTACTTGAGATGTATTTTTCTTATTTAGATATTCCAGAAAATAGTTAAACTTTGAAAAGTATGTATATTTAAGAAGAGTATTTAATTCAGCTTTTGAAACATTATCTAAATCAGAATTCTCAATATCTATATGAAGATTGTGATAGGAAGTTATAATACTAAAAATATTTTGAATTATTGCATGATATGAGTCTTCAACTCTAAACTCTTTTTTTCCTGATGAATTATTTTCTTCTTTTTTTTTAAAGTATTCGATTAAATAAAGATTGATTGCCTGAATTCCTATGAAATTATATTTTTTAGAACTTTTATCTGTTAGTAAACTAATATCAGAAATTAAGCTACCGCCGTGAAAAGATATATTGAAAGAATTAATTTCATTTATAAGGAGCATTATTCTAGTTTTATAATTTGCAAATAAAAAGTCTTTATGCTGACTAACTTTCTGTTCTTTGAATTGATTTTTAATTTCATCATTAGCAATTTTTTGAATGTAAAATGCTAAGAAAGTTAAAAGAGCACCGACTATTCCAATTATAGGTCCTAATATACCGCCAATTGCATCTCCAATAACACCAAAATTTTGTGGTTTGTTATCATAAAATAGAAGTTGTGATAAAATTAATATTACACCAAATGCAACTAATATTATAAGAAAAAAGCTAGCTAATCGGGTTTCATTAATTACTTTCTTAGAATCCATTCAAATTATATTTTTAAGATAATTTTTTAAAATTTTCACTTGTGTTACAACGCTTTTCTGTTACTAGGAGTCAACTATGTTGGTACTTTTTTTACTTTAATGAATTTTTTTTAATGAAAGAAGTTCAATTCAAGAAAAACCAGCAATAGCGCGAAACCGCTTTTAACTGCAGTTTTAATTAGGCTTTTGAAGTTTCAGGACTTTACTAAGAATTAATAGACATCTCCATATAGTTAGTATAGTTATAATTAGTCCAAACATATTATAAAAGAAAAAGTATTTTCTATAACCACCCAATAAAAACAATTTTAAAAAAAAACCAAGCGCAGCAATTATAATGATTGACTTAATACAATTCTTTAGATGTTTAACAGTTTCATAATAAAAATCTGTATTGAAAAATTTATTAAATGTTGGTTCGTTTTCATCTTCGATTGTTTCTTTAGAGTTGTCTTTGAATGTTATAAGGACGGTTAATATTGTCAATATAAATCCGGCTAAGGTTAATGTAATATTTGTTAAATCACCAGTAAGGCTATATGAATCTTGAACATCAGGAATTGAAATTTTATTTTTGCTGTACAAAATTATTATAGTTACAGAACTTATAGAGGCAATTATGTAATCCCAAAATAGTGGTTTTCTAAAGTATACATCTAAGATCATAAATTTTCAATAAAATTATCAAATTCAGGTTTTATCAAATTATACCACTCTCTCGCAGCTTTTATCTGCTTAACATCAACATCAAGAACTATTTCTCTTTTACCGCTTAAAAGGTTGAAGAGTTCATCATTACCATCAATATCTTCATATTTGAACATAAATGATTTAAATGCATCAATATCTAATTTGTTTCCTTTGATTCTAGTTAATAAGTCTTTAATCATATTATTGGCACTAGTATTTAGCGCTTTACTTTGTAAACTGCCACCTGGTGATTGAAAATATGCCTCAATTCTTAAAAATTTCGGATTTAAAATATTACTTAAATTTCTCATTCCAGAGAAATACTTATTATGGACATCTTGGGTGAGTTTATTCAAATCTTGAGGAGCAATTTTTATATCGATATTTAGAACATTTTTTAGTTTAGCTAATGTTTCATCAATCGGAGCATCAAGATATGCGCTAACTTCCGTTGCCTTGCTCTCTTTTAAAACTTTATGAGCAACGTTTCTAAAATAGTATTCTATGTCCGAAATTCTTGGTCCATGATGATTATATTCACAACAAATTATAACAGAGTTTTTGCTGTAATCTATAAAGAAATGTGTTTCCTCTGCAATACTACCTTTAATTGTGTCTGATATAGGGATTAACTTGTACTCTTCCTTCGGCTTTATTAATGGCACTTTTCCATTTCTAAGCAACGCTAATGAACAGCGGATTCTTTTTTCCATATGCATAATTACAGCTCTATTCATAAAGATTTCTCGCTGACTGCCTTGTCTAGATTCATGTCTGTCAATCAAATGTCCTTGATTTTCTTTCATCAACTTATTAGAGATATAAGTAATAATGTTGAACGTTATATCTTTACTGTTGAGACGAACTCCTTTCAAAGGTGTAAACTTTAATGAAAAGAATTGATATTTAATTTCAGTAGTATTTTCAATCATAATTGTGGTCGTGTATTAAAATTGCAGTTAACGTATTACTAAGTACTTCAACTCCTCTCTCATCCCCCCAAAATAAAAAAATCCTCACTCCCTGCACTTAGGGTTTTTCCCTGTTTTTTGAGGTATTTTTCCCCAGCGTTGGGGGTGTTTTTCCGGAGGGCTTGAAATTCAAGGGGTTCCGCAGGGAGTGGTGGTACAGCAAGTAGCTATAAAAACGGCGCTGGGGGGCGCCGTTTTGCTTATTTGTGAAATTATTCTTACTGTTGTAAGGGGATTAAAGACCACGCGAAAGGATTGACTTTGTTGAATTTATTTTTTTGGGGGGAGCGGGGGACTATGAAGCACTTGCTTTAATTTTAACACTAAACCCGCCATTACGCCAAACCGCTGTTAGCTGCTGTTTTTTAGAATATTCCAAGGCTTGTATTTATCCCGATTCCAAACCATGGTCTATTTTGGTAACTCCACTCTTTTGAATTCTCACCAAAATTATTGTCAAACCCAAGCGACAGAACTAATCCAAAATTGTTTCTAGCAAAAATTGAGTTTATACCATAAGTAAATGCTGCATTCGTTCTGTCTGTTGTCCAAGTTGTTGGGCTTTTTACTGTACTTTTTTTCAAGTCTACTGATGACAAACCAATAAACGGTCCAACTGTAATAGAAAAATTATTTATTGCCCTTGGACTAATTGTTGACCAGCCGAATGTTCTTCCATAGTTAATTGTCACGCCTAAACTTGTTGAGATGGTTGAAAAGGATGCTTCAGTTTTTGGTCTATATCGAAATGGTGTCGCACCAACTCCCCAAGTCCAAGCACGAAATGGAACAACAATGTAATTAGTTGGGTCGCCTACTTTGTTTCTTGGAGTCAAATCAATTTCAAACCGTCCAAGTTCAGTGTTGTTTGATATGCAATTAGCCTGACTAGAATATTTGTCGTCTGTAATTGACCAAAAGTCTATCACGGGAACTCCTTTGTCGAGTGTAATAATACCTTTTAGATATTTGCCACAAACTGAAATATCTTTCGATGCTCCACTTTTATCTCTATAAATGAGTTTTAAGTAGCCGCTATCAATGTCTTCCTTTTTTATTTTATGATAAAAATTAGACCTATTCTGTGCAAAAGTTGTTGTCAAAAAAGTGAAAACAAAAAGTAGTAGTAATGTTGGTTTCATATTTCTTTGTTTTTGGTTGTTCTGTTTTTTAAAATATATGCTAACGTCTTGCTTAGTACTTCAAATCTCTATTCAACCTAAATTAAAAATACTATGCGACCCGCCCTCAGGGTTTTTACCTGTTTTCCAAAGTATTTTCCCCCTCTTTTTCCGGTATTTTTCCTGAGGGGTAGAAAACGCAAGGGTTTGCAAGGGTTTGATAATTAGCGGTATAGCCAAAAAAAAGGAGCCCGAAGGCTCCTAGTGTCTTAAAGGTAAAGGTATTCTTACTGGAATTTCGTCGTGGCCGTCAACTCCGCAATCTTTACAATCACGTCTACCGCTTTTTGCATGCTTTCAACGGGTACGTATTCGTATTTGCCATGAAAGTTATGGCCGCCTGCAAAAATATTGGGGCAGGGGAGTCCCATGTACGACAAACGCGATCCGTCCGTGCCGCCCCGTATGGGTTTGATCAAGGGTTCGATCCCCAATTCGCGCATCGCCTGTTCCGCCAAGTCCACAATAAAGTACATCGGCTCGACTTTCTCCCGCATGTTGTAGTACTGGTCTTTTACCTCGGCGATACAAATGTCCTCGCCAAACTGTGCCGCAAAACGCGCGTTAATGTCGGCCGAAATCTGGAGCACCAAGGCCTTTCGGGCTTCAAACTTCGCCCGGTCGTGGTCGCGGATAATGAGTTCCAAATGGGTTTCTTCCAAACTGCCGTTCAAGCCCGTCACATGGAAAAAGCCTTCATACCCTTCGGTCTCCTGCGGAATTTCGTGTTTCGGTAAGGCATTGATAAAATCGTTGGCAATCAACATCGAGTTAATCATTTTCCCCTTGGCATAACCCGGGTGTACGCTTTTTCCTTTGAAGGTAATTTTCGCGCCCGCCGCATTGAAGTTCTCGTACTCCAATTCGCCCAACTGACTCCCGTCCATGGTATAGGCCCATTGTGCGCCAAATTGTTCTACATCAAAAAAGTCAGCTCCACGGCCAATCTCTTCATCCGGCGTAAAGCCCACGCGAATTTTCCCGTGTTTGATTTCGGGGTGTTGCACCAAGTATTCCATCGCCGAGACGATTTCGGTTAACCCCGCTTTGTCGTCGGCACCCAATAAGGTGAGTCCGTTGGTGGTAATCAAGGTTTGCCCTTTGTACAACAACAAATCCTCAAAATACGAAGGCGAGAGCACAATATTCTTTTCAGCATTGAGCACGATGTCGCCGCCGTCGTAATTGCGCACAATTTGTGGCGAAACGCCTTTTCCGGTAAAATCGGGCGAGGTATCGTAATGCGACACAAACCCAATAGTAGGGACCTCATGGTCCACATTGGAAGGAAGGGTTCCCATCACATAGCCTTTTTCGTCGATGGTGACTTCGGTGAGTCCGATGGCTTGTAATTCGTGTACCAGTAAGTTGGCCAAGTCCAATTGTTTGGCGGTACTGGGTGTGGTCGGCGAATGGGCATCCGACTCGGTATCGATGGTGACGTAGCTGATAAAGCGGTCAATAAGATGTTGCATAGGTGCGGTTTTAGTGCCACAAATATAGCAAATCGGTGAGGAGCTGTGGTGCGTTTTCCCCAAAAAAAATCCCCGAATCATACGACTCAGGGAGGTTTTTTTAGCAGCGTTTGGGTTTTATTCTTGCACCAAAACCCATTCGCCCGTGGCCAACATCGACTCGGCTTTTTTGTACTTCATCGATTCGGTTTTGCCACTCAAAATATGTTTAATCGTCACGGTATCGTTGCGATTGATTTTGGGCGTTTCCCGCACAATAGTTTCGGTGCGTTGTGGCATTTCTTGTGCCGCTTGATTGGACTCAGCCACCTCGTTTTCATTGCGCGATTCAGTGTACTGTTCCCGTGGGCGAGTTTCTTGACGCGCTTCGTGTATGTTTTGTGCCGCCTGTTGTTGGGGCAAATCACCTTTAAACAAGAACGAAATTACTTCTTTATTCACGGCATTCAACATGTTTTTGAACAAGTTGTAGGCTTCGAGTTTGTAGATCAACAACGGATCTTTTTGCTCGTGAACAGCCAACTGTACCGAAGTTTTCAACTCGTCCATTTTGCGTAAGTGCTTTTTCCAAGCCTCGTCCACAATGGCCAGCGTGATATTTTTTTCAAAATCAGCAATCAACTGCGCGCCTTGGGTTTCATAGGCTTTCTTCAAGTCGGTCACCACATTCAACGATTTGATGCCATCGGTAAACGGCACGATGATGCGTTCAAATTGGTTGCCCGGATTCTCATACACGTTGGCGATAATCGGAAACGCTTCCCGCGCCGAGCGTTCGCATTTCTCGTTGTAGTATTGGTAAGCCGCTTTGTAGAGACGGCCTGTAATTTCCATCGGATTGCCTTTCTCAAACTCACTCGCCGTAATTGGAGAGGTGATCGAGAAATAACGGATGACTTCAAACTCAAAGTTTTTGAAATCATTGACGGCTTTGTTCTCGCCTACGATGTTTTCGCAGGTGTCATACAACATGTTGACAATATCGAGTTTCAAACGCTCTCCATGCAAGGCATGACGACGGCGTTTGTACACCACTTCCCGTTGGGCATTCATCACGTCATCGTATTCCAACAAACGTTTACGAACCCCAAAGTTATTTTCTTCAACTTTTTTCTGTGCGCGTTCAATCGACTTGGTCATCATCGAGTGCTGAATTACTTCGCCCTCTTTCAAGCCCATGCGGTCCATGATTTTGGCCACACGCTCAGAACCAAACAAACGCATTAAGTTATCTTCAAGCGAAACATAAAACTGCGAACTTCCTGGATCTCCTTGACGTCCTGAACGACCGCGCAACTGACGGTCCACACGACGGGAATCGTGACGTTCGGTACCAATGATGGCCAATCCTCCTGCGGCTTTCACTTCGGGCGTGAGCTTGATGTCGGTACCACGACCGGCCATGTTGGTGGCAATGGTTACCACACCGGCTTTCCCAGCTTCCGCAACGATGTCGGCTTCTTTTTTATGCAATTTCGCGTTCAATACGTTGTGCGGTATATTGCGAATTTTCAACATACGACTCAACAATTCTGAGATTTCCACCGAAGTCGTACCAATCAATACCGGGCGACCTGCTTGGGAGATTTGCACCACATCTTCGATAATGGCATTGTATTTTTCACGTACCGAGCGGTAAATCAAATCGTCTTTATCGATACGGGAGATGCCGCGGTTGGTTGGAATTTCAACCACATCCAACTTGTAAATTTCCCAGAATTCCCCAGCTTCGGTCACTGCTGTACCCGTCATCCCCGCCAACTTGTTGTACATACGGAAATAGTTTTGCAGCGTGATGGTGGCAAAGGTTTGGGTGGCGGCTTCGATGGTTACATTTTCTTTGGCTTCGATGGCTTGGTGTAACCCATCGGAGTAACGACGACCGTCCATGATACGCCCGGTTTGCTCATCGACAATCAAAATCTTGTTGTCCATGATAACGTATTCCACGTCTTTTTCAAACAAGGTATAGGCTTTGAGCAATTGCGTAAGGGTGTGAATCCGTTCGCTTTTCACCCCAAAATCTTGGAACAAACGTTCGCGGGCTTCTGCTTCTTGATCTTTGTCCAAGTTCATTTTCTCGATGGCGGCAATTTCAGTACCGATATCGGGCAAAACGAAAAAGTCGTCGGCGGTATCTTGCGAAAGGTATTTGATACCGTTGTCGGTCAATTCTACCTGGTTATTTTTTTCATCAATCACAAAATACAAGGCTTCATCCACTTTGTGCATGTCGCGGTTGTTGTCTTGCATGTATTGATTTTCGGTTTTTTGCAACAGTTGTTTTACCCCTTCTTCGCTCAAAAATTTGATCAACGCTTTGTTTTTGGGTAACGAACGGTAGGCGCGTAACAATTGGAAACCTCCGTCTTTGGTGTTGCCTTCTTTGATTAAGCGTTTGGCTTCGGCGAGGAATCCGTTGGCCAACTGCCGTTGTAAATTGTATAAGTTTTCAATTTTGGGTTTTAATTCCGTAAACTCATGACGATCGCCATCGGGTACGGGTCCAGAGATGATCAAAGGCGTACGGGCGTCGTCAATCAATACCGAGTCAACCTCATCGACAATCGCATAATTGTGTTTGCGTTGTACCAAGTCGTCGGGCGAGTGGGCCATGTTATCGCGGAGGTAGTCAAAACCAAATTCGTTGTTGGTACCATAGGTAATATCGGCTTCATAGGCTTTACGGCGCGCGGCGGTATTGGGCGAATGGTTATCGATACAATCCACTGTCAAACCGTGGAATTCAAACAATGGGGCTTTCCAGGTGCTGTCGCGTTTCGCCAAATAATCGTTGACGGTAACGAGGTGCACTCCGTTTCCTGTTAGCGCATTTAGGTAAAGCGGAAGGGTAGCCACTAAGGTTTTTCCTTCTCCCGTTTGCATTTCCGAGATTTTCCCTTGGTGCAAAACGATACCCCCAATAAGCTGCACATCGTAGTGGATCATGTCCCAAGTAATTTCTTTCCCGGCAGCATTCCACGAGTTGGCCCAAACGGCATCCTCGCCCTCAAGGGTGATGTATCCTTTGGTGGCAGCCAATTCTCGGTCTAAAGGGGTAGCGGTAACGCGTAAAGACGTATTTTCTTTAAAGCGTTTAGCCGTTTCTTTCACTACAGCAAAGGCTTCGGGTAGAATTTCGTTGAGTGTTTTTTCAGAGGCTTCGTAGGCTTCTTTTTCGAGGGCGTCGATTTGGTTGTACAATTCTTCGCGGGCATCGATATCTTGCGTAGCTTCTGATTCAGCTTTTAAGCGCACAATATCGGCATCAAATTTAGCGCGAGAAGCTTTGATTTTTGCTTTGAATTCGGTGGTTTTCGCCCGCAATTCATCGTGACTCAAACCGGTCAGCGACCCTTCTAAGGCTTTGATTTTGTTGACCAGCGGTTGGATGGCTTTGATATCCTTTTCGGATTTATCGCCGACAAAAATTTTAAGTATACTATTGATGATACTCATGGGAAATTCAGTTTAATATTAGCCCTTACAGGGTGTGCAAATTTACATAAAAAAAAAGCCCCAAAAGAGACTTTTTTTTCAGTTGTGATAGGTTTATTTTTTAGTATTCGTCCTCATTCCACAGATAATCTTCGTCTGTGGGATAATCCGGCCAAATTTCTTCCATCGACTCATAGATTTCTCCTTCATCTTCAATGGATTGAAGGTTTTCAACCACTTCCAAAGGAGCTCCGGTTCTGATGGCAAAATCGATTAATTCATCTTTAGTAGCAGGCCACGGGGCATCACTTAAATACGATGCTAATTCTAATGTCCAATACATCTTCTTCCGATTTTTAAATTACTGCAAAAATAAATTTTTAACTGAGAAAGTCAAGTAAAAATTGATTTATTTTAAGTTTAAAGTTAAGAACGTTTTTTCTTTCGAGAAATCGCTCATTTTTTCTGCGAAAATGGCAACTCAAAAGCTTACTTCCTCGGAATCCATGGGGTTTCCGTGGCGTTTAAGTCTTGGGTCAACTTCCGTGCCAAGACGAAAAGGAAGTCAGAAAGTCGGTTTAAATAGGTAATCACCAACGGTTCTGTGGGTTCGATGTCATTCAAATGCACCGCCAAACGCTCGGCTCTACGGCACACGCAGCGGGCAATATGACAATATGACACGGTGGGATGACCGCCTGGCAATACAAAGTGGGTCATGGGTGGCAGTTCGGCATCCATTTTATCCATTTCGGTTTCCAAATAGGTAACATCGGCTTCGGTGATGCCAAGGTTTTGCAACCGTTTTTCGCCGTTTTTCAATACGGTTTTCTCGGGGGGTGTGGCCAATATGGCGCCTACCGTAAACAACCGGTCTTGCACTTCGACCAATAGCGCTTGGTACAACGGGTTGATGGCTTGGTCGCGCAACAAACCGATGTAGCTATTGAGTTCGTCTACCGTGCCGTAGCTTTCAATGCGAATGTGGTGTTTGGGCACGCGATCGCCGCCAAAGAGGGAAGTGGTTCCGGCGTCACCGGTTTTTGTATATACTTTCATATAGCTTTGCTCTAGGAGTTCAAAAATAGAAAAACCCTTTGGATAATAACGCAGAAAGCAGCCTTTTTAGACTGCTTTCTGTAAATTATCGAGGAACGATTAGTATCCAAAAAGTTCTTCCAAGCTCAGTTTTTTAAATTGTCCTAGTTTGGAAAGGGTTTCGGGACTCAAGCGTTTTTCTGAACCTAAAATCACATAAGTGTAGGGTTTGTGGGCCAAATGCGAATCGTGGTAGGCTCTGATGTCCTTCATGGTGATTTGATCCACTTGGTTGTACACTTGTTGGCGCAGGTCTTGCGAAACGCCCAATTCTTTGGCATTCAAATACGTGTACAAAATGCCGTCTTGGGTGATGCGTTCGGTTTGAATGTCTTTTTTGATTTGCATTTTGGCCAGTTCCAAATTGTCATTCAATTCGGGCATCGTCGTTAGCAAGGCATTCATGGCCACTACGGCTTCTTCAAACTTATCCGCCTGACTGCCAACGTAGGCCAACAGTTGGTACTGATCCTCTGCTTTTTGAGGTTCGACAGTATATCCATAGGTGCTGTAAGCCAGTGCTTTACTCTCGCGAATGGTTTGGAAAACAAGCGAACTCATACCGCCTCCAAAATAGTTGTTGAAGGCCGCAATGATGGTTTTTTGATTCGGATCAAAACGCTCCAAATTACGCACCCAACGGGTTTCGGCTTGTACCATGTCGTAATCGGTAAACAAAACTTGGTTGCTGTTTTGTTCGGTTCGCACAAAGGTTTTAGCCGGAGCAGGCGTGAGGGTAGTCGCAGGAATGGGGTGTAATTTTTTGAGCGATGCCGTCAATACGTTCAGCGGTTGAGGTCCGTAGTACAAAATGGTTTGCCCGCATTGGGTTACATTTTTGATTTTATCGATAAGCTGTTTTGCCGTGAGCGCTTCCAACGTTGCATTGCTGTAAGTATTGTTGAATTTATTGTTGGCTCCATAGGTGGCATAACTCGTTAACGCTTGTAGAATGGCCCCTTTGTTGGCTTTGGCATCTTTACGCGACTTGGCAATTCGGGCTTTCATCGCTTGCAAAGCAGTTTCATTAGGTTGCATATTGGCCATCACATCTTCATACAATTTGACGGCGGCTTCAAAGTTTTCTTGCAATCCTTCAATGGTTACGGTCGTATAATTTTCGCCAGTGGAAACATTAAAACTACAGGCGATTTTGTAAAACGCTTTGGTGATTTGCTCGGCGGTTTGTGTATTCGTTCCGAGGAATTGAACATATTGTGCTGCTAGACCCAAGGTATTGTCGTTAAGGGTCCCGATGTTGTAACGGTAACGCAAACGGAACAACGAATTGTCTTTGTTGGGAACATACAACACTTCGGCATTGCCTATTTTGGCTTTTTGAATGTCTTTGTCAAAATTTAAAAATACAGGCGTAGCGGGCGTTGCAGGCATGTCGTTTACCATTTTCACAAAAGCCGATTGCTTATCGGGGTTGGTCGCAACGGGTGTGATTTGCGGTTTTTCAATTTTCGACGATTGAGGTGCATCTCCTTTACGTTTGAAAACGCATACATAATTGTTGCCCAAGTATTTGTTGGCAAAAGCAATGAGGTCGGCTTTTTTGATTTTCGACAGATTGTTTACATAAGCGACCTGATCTTTCCAATCCAATTCAGAGGTAAAAGCATCCATCAAGGCACTTGCGCGATCGCCATAACTCTCAGATTCATTGATTTTGCTTTTCTTGATATTGTTGATGATGGAAACAATCAATTCTTCATCAAAATTTCCTTTTTTCAAGTTTTCAATTTCACCCAATACCAATGCTTTCACTTCTTCAAGCGATTGGCCGCTGGTAGGGGAAGCCGAGAAGTATAACACTCCATGATCGATAAGGGCATACGTAAACGCATTGGCACGCAGCAATTTTTGCTTTTTCACCAAATTCAAATCCAATAATCCCGCACGACCATTGGTCAACACTTGTCCCACCAAATCTGCCAACAAAGCATCTTTATCTTTGTTGCCAGGTAAGCGGAAGCCGATGGTCAAACTCTCGGCGTCGGGGCCAACGATTTCTTTTTCAACTGGAGCAGCAATCGGATCTTCGGGAGCGAAGGTGTATTTTTTTACAGGTTTGGATTGCATATAGCCAAACATACGGTCGATAGTGGCAATTACCGTATCGGGATTAAAATCGCCCGAAAGGATAATGCCCATATTGTTGGGAACATAGTAGGTGTTGAAGTACTTGCGAATTTCAACCAACGACGGATTTTTCAAGTGCTCTACGGTTCCAATGGTAGTTTGCAATCCGTAATTATGTTTTTGAAATAAGGTCGCAAATAAGGTTTCAAATACCTTACGTCCGTCGTTGTCTAGCGAGCGGTTTTTCTCCTCATAAACGGCTTCCAATTCGGTATGAAAGATGCGCAAAATCGGGTTGCGAAAACGCTCAGCTTGCACGGTAAGGTATTTGTCGATAGCACTGGCGGGCACATCGTCGGTGTAAACGGTTTGTTCAAAAGAAGTAAACGCATTGGTTCCTTGCGCCCCCATTGCAGTCATCATTTTGTCGTATTCGTTGGCAATGGCATAGGTACTGGCAACGCCTGAAATCGAGTCGATTTTTCGGTAAATGATTTTGCGTTGGGCTTCGTCTTTTGTGGTGTTGTATTGTTCGTAGAGCGCATCAATTTTGTCGAGTTCCACTTTTTCTTTGGCCCAATCCAAACTACCATATTTGTCGGTGCCTTTAAACAACATGTGTTCCAAATAGTGCGCGAGTCCTGTATTGGTTGCGGGGTCGGTTTTGCTTCCGGCTTTCACCGCCACATAGGCTTGAATGCGTGGGTCTTTGGGCGTTGGACTCAAAATAACGGTCAACCCATTTTTTAAGGTATAAAACCGCGCTTTCATCGGGTCATTGGTGACATACTTGTAGCGATAGCCAGCAGCTTCGGCTTCTTTCCATTGGTGGTCGGTTTGTTGTGCTTGGGTTTGGTAAACCGCGGAGACGACAAAGAATAAAAACAAAATTGATTTTTTCATGGATGTAAATTTGATGTGTAAAGGTATAAAAAAACCCAACTTATCGGTTGGGTGTATCACTTTCGATGATGCCGTCTCTCAAACGGATAATACGGTGCGCATATTGTGCAATGTCTTCTTCGTGGGTGACCAAAATCACGGTATTGCCGTTGGAATGAATTTCATCAAACAGCTTCATTATTTCAACCGAGGTTTTACTGTCTAAGTTTCCCGTAGGTTCGTCGGCCAAAATGATCGAAGGCTTGTTGACCAAAGCGCGCGCTACGGCTACCCGTTGGCGTTGTCCCCCCGAAAGTTGGTTGGGTTGGTGGTCCATTCGATCGGCGAGTCCCACTTGCGTCAACACTTCTTTGGCGCGGGCATGGCGATCGGTTTTATTGTATCCGGCATAGACCATGGGTAAGGCTACATTATCAAGCGCGGTGGTTCGGGGTAAAAGGTTAAACGTTTGAAAAACAAAACCGATTTCTTTGTTGCGCACTTCAGCCAAATCGTCGTCGTGCATTTGCGAAACGTCTTTTCCGTTGAGAATATAGGTGCCTGAAGTGGGGGTGTCTAAACAGCCTAGGATATTCATCAAAGTCGATTTTCCCGATCCCGAAGGTCCCATTAAAGCCACGTATTCTCCTTTATTGATTTGGAGGTCAATACCTTTGAGTACATTAATGGTTTCACTTCCCAATTGGAAATCGCGTTTGATGTCGGTGATGTTAATGAGTGATTCAGCCATAAGGGTATAATTCAGCTTGCGGCAAAAAAGCCTGTCCTCTTATAAGTAAGCTGCTTTGTAAAAATGTTACAGCGGTACGAAAATTTAAACCCTTAGGGTAAAATGTTCTTTGGCCAAGCGTTGTTCGTTGCGAAAAAAAACGAGACCCCATTGAAAGGTATCGAGACTTACGGTAACGTTGGGATGATTTTTGATGTTTTCCCAAGCCTCCTCCATGTCTTTTGACCAATGAATATCGTCAAAAATCCACACGGAATCGTTAGTGGCAGTAGGTACTAATTGTTCGAAATACGTTAAAGTGGCGGCTTTCGAATGATTGCCATCAAAATAGATGAGGTCAAAAGAGGACGTTGTTTGAAGGTTGGATAAGGCTTCCGAAAATTCGGTGGTGATGAATTCAATCGAACGCGTGGTGGGTTGCCATTTTTGCAGTTCCGATTGGGCGACGGTATGCGTGTTGCGACATCCTTCGAGGGTAGTAATCTTTGCCTTCGGATTTCCCAAATGCAGGGCTGCAGTCGCTAATCCCAGCGAGGTGCCAATTTCTAGCATGGATTGGGGTTGAAAATACTGCACGAGTCGAAATAACAATTGCGCTCTTTTGGGCGAAATTCCTGCGTTTTTCGCGATGGCATTAATGGCTCGGGTATTGGATGTGAACACGCGCGAACCCGCACCGAAGTCGGTTACTTCTATGGTGTTGGAGTTTGCTAAAAGTTGGGTTCGGTAGCTAGCGAGCTTTTCATACGCCGGGTATTTTTTTTTATCGTAAAAACATTGGGTCACCAAATCAAATACAAACGGCGAATGGACTCCATGTTCGTTTTTGGAGTGCCATAAGAAATGGATGTACGCTAAAATTTGGTTCATAGGTTTTCGACTGCTTTCTTCAATTACTGTACACTGATCACTTTAAACTGCGGCTGCCCACTGTGACTGCCCACTGATCACTGATCACTGCATACTGCTCAAGACTCCATCTTCGCCGACAATTCAAACCAGCGTTCTTCTTTCTCTTCCAAGGATTTGATGATTTTTTGCAATTCCAAAGCCTTGGTTTCAATGGCATCGGGGGCTAATGTACCAGCGGTGAACTGTTGTTCAATTTGTTTTTTTTCGTATTCCAAGTCTTTGATTTCGCGTTCTATTTTCTGGAATTCTTTTTGTTCGTAGAAGGAAAGTCCTTGTTTGACCTGCTTTTCTTTCCAGTTTTTGGCCGTGTTACCGTCTGTTTTTTCCTCTTTCTCAGGCGCAGTACTGTCTTCATAGGCCCGGAAATCAGAATAGTTGCCCGGAAAATCTTCAATTTCTCCTTGCCCTCGGAAAACAAAAAGGTGGTCGACAATTTTGTCCATGAAATAGCGGTCGTGGGAAACGACCAATAGACAGCCAGGGTAATCCAACAAGAAATTTTCCAACACATTCAAGGTCACAATATCCAAGTCGTTGGTAGGCTCGTCGAGAATCAAAAAGTTTGGGTTCTGAATCAACACGGTACACAAATACAAGCGCTTCAATTCGCCTCCACTCAATTTTTCGACATAATCATGTTGCTTTTTGCGATCAAACAAAAAACGCTCGAGTAAACCGCCTGCAGAGATGGTGCGTCCTTTGGTCAGCAGAATGTATTCGCCGTATTCTTTAATGATATCGATGACCTTTTGCTCGGGTTTGGGGTTGATGCCACTTTGGGTGTAATAGCCAATTTTAATGGTGTCGCCGATAACCACTTTTCCTGCATCGGGTTGTAATGTTTGGGTAAGAATATTGAGAAAGGTCGATTTTCCCGTACCATTTTTACCAATAATTCCGATGCGTTCGCCCCGATTGAAGGTATAATCAAAGCCGTCGAGAATGACTTTATCTTGGAATTTTTTGGAGACTTTATGCAGTTCGACTACTTTGCTGCCCATGCGCTCCATATTGATTTCCAGTTCTATCACATGTTCTTTCCGTCGGGAATGCGCTTTTTCTTTGATGACATAAAAGTCGTCGATACGCGATTTGGACTTGGTCGTCCGGGCTTTGGGTTGGCGACGCATCCAATCCAATTCTTTCACAAAAAGGTTTTTTGCTTTTTCAACTGAAGCATTCTCACTAGCGATGCGCTCTTCTTTTTTCTGCAAATAATAGGAGTAATTTCCTTTGTATTGGTAGAGTTTGCCGTTGTCGAGTTCGATGATTTCATTGCACACGCGTTCCAAGAAAAAGCGGTCGTGCGTCACCATAAACAAGGTCATGTTTTCTTTAGCGAAATAATTTTCCAACCATTCAATCATCTCTAGGTCGAGGTGGTTTGTGGGTTCGTCCAAAATCAATAAATCGGGACGGTTGATGAGAATTATCGCGAGGGCTAAGCGCTTTTTTTGACCTCCCGACAAACTTTTCACTTTGAGTTTTAGATCATCGAGTTTGAGTTTGAACAAAATCTGTTTGTATTGCGTTTCAAAATCCCACGCATTATGCCGTTCCATGTTTTCAAAAGCTTTTTGATAGGCTTCTTCGTCCTCGGGATTTTCTAGTGCTTTTTCGTATTGTTCGATAATTTTCAGGGTATCATTATCACTGGCAAAAATGCTTTCCTCGATGGTGAGCTCGGGTTGCAATTGCGGTTCTTGAGCCAAAAAAGCCATTTTGATGTCCTTACGCATTACGATTTGCCCTGTATCGGGGGTGTCTTCGCCGTTAATCATTTTGAGCAAGGAGGTTTTTCCTGTACCGTTTTTGGCTACAAAAGCAATTTTTTGGTCCTTGTTAATGCCAAACGATAGGTTTTCAAAAAGGGTGCGTTCTCCGTAGGATTTGGCGATATTTTCAACCGATAAATAATTCAAAATTGAGGGAATTTTAAGTTCTGATTTCAACGAACAAAAGTAACGGATTCAGGGGCAATCACCAATTTTATTTCCACGTCAATTAATAATAGGCAATTCCTATCTTTGTGCCATGCAACTCTCGGTCGTTATATTGAATTACAACGTTAGATACTTTTTGGAGCAATGTTTATACAGTGTTCAAAAAGCAATTGCACCGTTGGAGGCCGAAATTATTGTGGTGGACAATGCCTCTTCCGATGCCAGTTGCGCGATGGTTCGAGAACGTTTTCCCGAAGTCAAGTTGATTGCCAATACAGAGAATTACGGTTTTCCAAAAGGGAACAACCAGGGCGTTGCTGCGGCAAAAGGGGAATACATTTGTATTTTAAATCCCGATACCGTGGTGGCTGAAGATACCTTTACCAAAATTTTTTCGCATTTGGCGACACATCCCGAGTTGAAAGCAAATTTGGGCATTTTGGGATGCAAGTTGATCGACGGCACGGGCCATTTTTTACCCGAAAGCAAACGCGGCATTCCTACGCCATGGGTGGCTTTTACCAAGATTTTTGGCTTGTACAAAGTGTTTCCAAAATCAGCGCGATTTACACGGTATTATGCCGAGCATCTCACTGAAAATCAATCGGGAGCGGTCGATATTCTGGTCGGTGCTTTTATGGTGATGCCACGGGAGGTGTATCTCGAGTTGGGCGGCTTTGATGAAAACTGTTTTATGTATTCCGATGATATTGATTTGAGTTATATGAGTTTAAAGTCGGGACGAACAAATTATTACTTCGCAGCGACTACAGTGGTTCACTACAAAGGCGAGAGTACAGTGCGCGATGGCCTGTATATGAAGCGTTTTCGGGAGGCCATGCAGTTTTTTTACCAAAAGCATTTTCGTCGTTCCCTTATTTTTGACGGCATGATGTATGGAGGGAGTTTTCTTTTTTCGTTGTTCAAAAGTAGGCAACAAAAGAAGCGCACGCTTCCTTTTCAAGCGATTGTTGTTTTTACCAAACACCAGTTGCAACTCCCATCGGTTTTCCCTGTGACTTATTTGAATACGTTGCATGATTTTCCCTCGCAGAAGTACAAGGCTGTTCGCATCATTTTTGACACCCGGTCGTTCTCCTTTGAGGAAATTATAGCATTTATGCAACAGTTCAAGGGTTCAAGCGGTAGCTTTCGCAACTATATGCCCCATTATGAGGGTTTGATAGGAAGTGATCACGCAAACGATGTAGGTGGGGTAGAATTTTTGTGAAATTTTACACAATGAACTGTAAAGACACGTAAGAATTAGTATTTTTGCAATCCAAAATAGCAAACACAACGATATACTACGAATATGGCAAAGTTTGAATTGAAATTACCGAAAATGGGGGAGAGTGTTGCAGAGGCAACCATTACCAATTGGTTAAAAAACGTGGGCGATACCATTGCTGCTGATGAAGCGGTTTTGGAAATTGCCACAGATAAAGTGGATAGCGAAGTACCCAGTGAAGTTTCGGGAACGCTTTCTGAAATCTTATTTCAAGTCAACGATGTCGTAAAAGTAGGACAAACGATTGCCATTATCGAAACCGAAGGTGGTGCTGTTGCTGAACCCGTTGTCCAAGCCGTAGCAGCTGCTCCTGTGGTTGAAGCGGTGGCTGCTGCTGTGGAAGTAGCGAAAGAGATGGCTGCTCCAGCTGATTTTTCAGGTTCGGATAAATTTTATTCTCCTTTGGTTAAAAATATTGCCAAGGAAGAAGGAATTTCTGTAGCCGAATTGGATACGATTGCCGGCTCGGGTAAAGACGGCCGTGTCACCAAAGAAGATTTGTTACACTACATCAAAAATAGAGGAAACCAACCTGCAGCGCCTGCCACTACCTCGGCTCCTGTAGCGACACCGGCTCCTGTGGCCGTTCCTGCAACGCAAGCAGTACCTGTTTCAGTAAACGGTGCCGACGAAATTGTCGAAATGGACCGTATGCGCAAATTGATTTCAAAGTACATGGTCGAATCAGTGCAGACTTCGGCGCACGTGCAGTCGTTTATTGAGGTTGATGTGACCAATATTGTGAAATGGCGCGATAAGGTGAAAAATGAGTTTGAAAAGCGCGAAGGGGAGAAGCTTACCTTTACTCCGATATTTATGGAAGCGGTGGCCAAAGCGTTGAAAGATTTCCCCATGATGAATATATCTGTTGAAGGCGAATACATTATCAAGAAGAAAAATATCAATTTGGGAATGGCTGCGGCCTTACCCAATGGCAATTTGATTGTTCCCGTGATTAAAAATGCCGATCAGTTGAATTTGGTGGGTATGGCCAAAGCGGTGAATGATTTAGGAAACCGCGCCAAAGCAGGGAAATTAAAACCCGATGATACCCAAGGCGGAACGTATACTGTAACCAATGTAGGAACGTTTGGTTCGGTTTTTGGGACGCCAATCATCAATCAACCTCAAGTGGGAATTTTGGCTTTGGGGGCGATCCGAAAAGTGCCAGCAGTCATCGAAACGCCAGAGGGCGACTTCATTGGTATCCGTCATAAAATGTTTTTATCACACAGTTATGATCACCGCGTGGTCGATGGTGCTTTGGGCGGAAGCTTTGTGAAGCGCGTCGCCGATTATTTGGAAGCGTGGGATAGTAACCGTACGATTTAATACAACCTATAAAACCCGACATCACGTCGGGTTTTTTCTTACGCACTCGGTTTGATGGTAATCACCACAGATTCCTCAAATCGGTATTCTCCTTTTTTATAAATCTCTTTATTCGAGAGTATTACCTCATAAGTGTAAATTCCTTTGGGGAGTTCCAACAAACACTCTTTTCCGTCGTTTTGGACAACAAGTTCTTTCTTGATTTCCTCACCATCTTCTCCTTTTCCAGTAATTCGGAACGTTATTTTCTCGGTTAATTTGTTTTTGATGCATACCTGATCGAGGGTTGTTTTGGACGCGTTGGAATTTCCTTTAGCGATTTTAAAAATCGTTAGTCCGTTCAACAACAATTCGCCTCCCCGAATCACCGTTTGTAAATCTGCTTGGGCTTGAGCACCCGAAAAACAAAATATCCAGAAAAAGAGTCCAATTGTACGAAATTGTAACATCCTTAAGTCTTAACCTGTTATGGATGCGATGAGCATTCTTCGTAATCGGGTAACTGTGGCTGCTACTTCAGCGCAGCCCACGGTTGCAGAAGCAGTAACGGTAACACTCGCCAAACCCACAGACATGGTAACACTAACTTCAAGAGAGACTTCGCATTTATCTGCATTACGTTGCGTTTCGGTGTTGACTAGAGCACCTTCTTTAAGAATAATTTCCAGTCCTTCATCAAATTCGGCTAGGGATTTAAATTGGTAGGCTACCTTGTCGGTATTCGTTTTACTGACCAAAGAAATGGATTGCACAATCGCTTTTTCGGTCAATGTTTCTTTGTTTTGCGCTTGGGAGGGGATTCCGATGAATAGAGTGGCGATAAGGCCAAAGATTAGATTTTTCATAATTTTGAATGGCTTAAAAATGAGGTCCGAAGACCGGTTTTGATTTGTTAGTTCTGTCCTTTGAAGTATAACAAATCGTCTAATTTCTTCAAAGGTTCCTTTCCATTAAGTAATGCGCGGAAACAGCATTACGGGGTCACAGTTGGGGGTTAGCCACGATTTAACCGAAGTTGGACTTTAGTTATGGATTAAAAAATTAGTATCAACACCTTCAAGTTTTTCGAAATTCAACTGGAAATGTTCAGATTCCCATTACAGGAAATGAGTTGATTTAAGGGCATCCCTATGGGAGTTGAATTGGACTATATTTTAACGAATTAAAAAAAGAGTATCTAAGAATTCCGTCCTTACTATAAATTCACAGGAGGTTTTACGATCCTACGTCTCAGCGCCTTCCTTTTTCTATTTATCGCTTTCATTGGGCATGGAGTTGAAATCATTTTAAAGGTGTTTATTGTTGAGGTAAAACTATCGCTTTTTTTCAAAGGAGCTTTACACTAAAAGTGTACTATTTGTTAAATTTTATCATTCTTTGTGCTATAAAATGCTAGTAATAAATTGAATATATATAGCTTGTGCTTCAAAAAAGCACCAATACAACATGCGGTAAATTATGTTGAAATATCGATTAACGGTACATGCAATCCCGTATATTTGTCCGCTTGATTTGTAAAAATGGAATTAAAATTAAACCGACCGCTTTGTTTTTTTGATTTAGAAACAACCGGAATTGATGTGGCGCGTGACCGCATTGTTGAAATTTCAATTGTTAAGGTATATCCCAACGGGAACCAAGAAAGTCGCACGTGGTTGGTAAACCCCACCATTCCCATTCCCCCACAAGCAACGGCTGTGCATGGAATTTCCAATGAAAAAGTTGCCCAAGAGCCTACCTTTAAAGAATTGGCCCCTCAAATCCATGCGATGATCAAGGACTCTGATTTGGCCGGATACAATTCCGATCGCTTTGATATTCCGTTGTTGGCCGAGGAGTTGTTGCGCGCGGAGGTGGATTTTGACATGAAAAATCGCGTCGCCGTTGATGTGCAAACCATTTTTCATAAAAAAGAGGAACGTACTTTGAGTGCAGCCTATCGTTTTTATTGTAATCAAACTTTGGATAATGCCCACAGTGCTGAAGCAGATACCAAAGCAACTTTTGAAATTCTCAAAGCGCAATTGGACCGTTATCCCGATTTACCCAACGATGTTAAAGCACTTTCAGAGTATACAACACGAAAAAAAGCGGTTGATTTTGCAGGGTTCATTGCATTGGACGATAAAGGTCGCGAGATTTTTACTTTCGGGAAGCATAAAGGCGCTCTTGTGGAAGATGTTTTTGAAAAAGAGCCCGGTTATTTTGGTTGGATTCAAGGAGCTGATTTTCCATTGTACACCAAAAAGGTGCTTACAGGCATCAAACTCCGTAAGTTAAATACTAAATCCTAATCGCTTTTTAAGTTAGGGTAGGGTAAAACCGCTTAAAACTGTTACCATGAAAATCATTTGTATCGGAAGAAATTATGTGCAACACATTGCCGAACTTCAGAATGAGCGTCCTGAGGCCCCGGTTGTGTTTTTAAAACCGGATTCTTCGATTTTACTGAAGCAACACCCTTTTGTGATTCCCGAGTTTTCCAACGATGTGCATCATGAAGTAGAGGTTTTGGTCAAAATCAATAAAGTCGGAAAATACATCGATGTTAAAATGGCGCATCAATACTATGACGAAATTGGATTAGGCATCGATTTTACAGCCCGCGATCTTCAAGAACAACTCAAAAAGAAGGGATTACCTTGGGAAAAAGCAAAAGCATTTGACGGTTCAGCGGTTATTGGTGAATTTTATCCGAAATCTGATTTTGAATCGGTTGAAAATATTAATTTTGAGTTACATTCCAACGGAAACGTGGTTCAAAAAGGAAATACAGCGCAGATGTTGTGGAAAATAGACGAGCAAATTGCGTATGTTTCACAGTATTTTACGTTAAAAAAAGGAGACATCTTATTTACGGGAACCCCCGAAGGTGTCGCCAAAGTTCATCCCAATGATAAATTGGAAGGATTTATTGAAGGAAAAAAAGCATTTCGAATACACATTAAATAAAGGCAAATAATCGAATATCTACGAATGGCAATTAATTACAACCTAGCAAAAGTATATGCACTATCGGATAATGATCCGGAGTTTGTCATGCAAATCATCACCTTGTTTGTTACTGAAGTTCCACAAGACTTGCAACAAATAGAATTGGGCATCAAAACCAAAGACCACAAATTGGCCTATGCGTATGCTCATAAAATCAAACCCACACTCGATTTGTTGGGGATGACTATGGCCCATGAAGAAATTTTACAAGTGGAAGCTTGGACCAAAGCTGAAGGAAAACGCAAAGAAATTGAAGCTACTTTTGAAAGTATTCAGGTTCAAGTTGAAAAAGCGGTTAAAGAGATAAAAAAAGATTTCGAAATTTAATCGGAAATTGATTTTCTTATGAAAGCTGCCATTGTCACCATTGGAGATGAGATCCTTATTGGGCAAATCGCCGATACCAATTCAACATTTATTGCTAAAGCTTTGGATAGAATTGGGGTGCAAACCGTGGAAATGCGTTCCATAAGTGATCAACGGGAAGCGTTGCTGCACACCTTTTCGGCCTATCAGAATCAAGTCGATTTTGTAGTGATGACCGGAGGTTTGGGACCTACCAAAGATGATATCACCAAAAAAACCTTAGCCGACTACTTTGAAGACACTTTAGTGCGCAACTCCGACGTTGAACAGCATGTAGTTGCGCTCATTGAAAAGGTTTTACAACGGCCTGCTTCACAGCTGAATAAAGACCAAGCGTTGGTACCTTCCCAAGCGCAGGTACTTTTCAATGCTGTCGGAACAGCTCCGGGGATGTGGATTCAAAAAGAGCAAACGGTATTTATTTCGATGCCCGGTGTTCCTTATGAGATGAAACATTTGATGGAACAACAAGTCATTCCCAAAATAGCCGCCGAATACCAGCGTCCTTATATTCTTCACAAAACCTTACTAACCTATGGTTTGGGCGAAAGTGTCGTCGCAGAGCGTATTGAGGCTTGGGAAAATCAATTGCCCGAATACATAAAATTAGCCTATTTACCTGCTCCGGGGCGCGTACGTTTACGTCTTACTGCACGCGGAACCGATTTAAAACTATTGGAAGAAGTAGTAGCTCAAGCAGTAGCAGCGGTTACCCCGTTGATTAGCGATATTCTGGTTGGTTTTGAAGAAGACGAAACGATAGAAGTGGTTGTGGGTCGATTGTTAGCACAAAGCGGTCAAACGTTGGCCACCGCTGAAAGTTGTACGGGAGGAAAAATAGCCCAACTGCTCACATCCGTTTCAGGCGCTTCTGCCTATTTCAAAGGAAGTGTAGTGTGTTATGCGACCGAAATAAAAACAAAACTTTTGGGTGTCGACCCTCAGCTGAATGCCACCCATAGTGTAGTCAGTGCCGAAGTGGCAAAAGCGATGGCTTTGGGCGTGCAAACGCAAATGCAATCCGATTATGCTTTGGCGACAACCGGTAATGCCGGACCCCAAAAAGGCGAATCGGATGCCGAAGTGGGCACCGTATTTATTGCCTTGGCTACCCCGCAAGAGGTTGTTGTTGAGCGCTTTAATTTTGGTCAACCCCGTGAGAAAGTAATAGACCGAGCTACCGTTAAAGCCTTGGAAATGCTGCAAAAAGAAATTTTAAAAAATCTATAATATTTTTTTGTGTGTAAGGTTTCTTTTTTGTTTCTTTGCACCCTGATTTTGAATAACGATAAAAGAAAAGCATAATGTCAAGAGTTTGTGACCTTACAGGTAAGAGAGCGATGGTTGGAAACAACGTTTCTCACGCGATGAACAAAACGAAACGCAAGTTTTCTGTGAACTTAGTTAAAAAACGTTTCTACCTTGCTGAAGAAGATAGATGGGTTACCTTACGTGTAGCTGCATCAACGATTAAAACAATCAACAAAAAAGGCATTGCGGCTGTATTGAAAGATGCAAAAGCAAAAGGCTTTATTTAATCGGTAATCCTTAATATTAAAGACAATGGCAAAGAAAGGTAATAGAATCCAAGTAATCTTAGAATGTACTGAGCACAAAGAATCAGGGATGCCTGGTACGTCTCGTTATATCACGAAAAAGAACAAAAAAAATACGCCAGATCGTATGGAGTTGAAAAAATTCAACCCGATCTTAAAGCGAATGACTGTACACAAAGAAATTAAATAATTACGAGATTTTTATTGTTTTAAAAATTTCAAATACCCTTTTGAATCATGGCAAAGAAAACCGTAGCAACGTTACAAACCGCTTCAAAGAGATTAACAAAAGCCATTAAAATGGTAAAATCTCCCAAAACAGGTGCTTATACTTTCGTAGAGGCGATTATGTCTCCTGAAGAAGTTGATGAGTATTTGAAAAAGAAATAATCAGAAGCGAACCCAATATATTAAAGCTACTTTCACTTGAAAGTGGCTTTTTTATTTATATTTGTCGAACAAAATTCACTGTAGTTGTAGTTCCTTATGAGCTTTTTTAAACGCATATTTTCCTCCGAGAAAAAAGAGACCTTAGATAAAGGTTTGGAAAAAACAAAAACAAGTTTCTTTTCCAAACTCACCAAAGCTGTTGCCGGGAAGTCTAAAGTTGATGATGAGGTGTTGGATAATTTGGAAGAAATTCTTGTTTCCTCCGATGTTGGGGTTAATACAACTCTTAAAATTATTGAGCGTATTGAAGAACGCGTGGCCCAAGACAAATACCTCGGAACCGATGAATTGAATCAAATTTTACGCGAAGAAATTGCAGGGTTACTCTCCGAAACCCAATCGGGTGAAGAAACGGAATTTGTTATACCCACCTCCTCACGACCTTACGTGATCATGGTCGTAGGGGTCAACGGCGTAGGAAAAACAACCACCATCGGAAAATTGGCCCATCAATTCAAAAAAGCGGGGCACCAAGTCGTACTCGGAGCTGCCGATACCTTTCGCGCCGCAGCGATAGATCAATTGCAAATCTGGGCCGATCGCGTGGAGGTTCCCATTGTAAAACAACAAATGGGTTCTGACCCAGCTTCTGTAGCATTTGACACCTTACAATCGGCTGTCGCGCAAAAAGCAGATGTCGTTATTATCGATACCGCGGGCCGTTTACACAACAAAGTGGGCTTAATGAACGAATTGTCTAAAGTTAAAAAAGTAATGCAAAAAGTAGTCCCCGATGCCCCACACGATGTGCTTTTAGTATTGGATGGCTCCACGGGACAGAACGCTTTTGAACAAGCCAAACAGTTTACTGCGGCCACTGAAGTGAGTTGTCTCGCAGTCACCAAATTGGACGGAACCGCCAAAGGAGGCGTCGTTATTGGGATCTCCGATCAGTTTCAAATCCCGGTTAAGTATATCGGAGTAGGTGAAGGGATCAATGACTTACAAGTGTTTAATAAATACGAATTTGTAGATAGTTTTTTCGCGTAACATGAAAAAAGTTATTCATTGGTACCGTAATGTACCTTTTTTAATTCTCATCCTCTTAAGCTTCGGCATTGGACTCTTATCCAAACTCGTAGAAGGACATTTTACCGACATCGCCATGGGCATGCAGCTTATCGCTTTCTTTTTCCTGCTTTCCGGTTTGATTCGTTTTTTTGACCGCGTTCTCTTTAAAACCAAATAAAAAAATGCGCCTAAAAAAGCGCATTTATTTTTGTCCATAACGTATCATCAAAATCCGATAAAGCCATATTCACCGAATCTGCAGCCTCACCCATTCGTATCACGACCATCTTTTTACTTGGAACCACATAGATTTTTTGATCGTTTTTCCCCAAAGCACAATACATATCCGCAGGCCCATTGGGGATGATCGAACCGTTAAATTGAAACTGAGTTTGCGGCAATCGATATGTCGATTTTCCATTCAACCACCACATATAGCCATAGGCTTGATTTAAATTTTGGGACGTATTCACCGCCTCATTAAAAAATGCTTCATTGACAACCTGTACGCCATTCCATTTCCCTTTATTCAACGCCAAAAGTCCAAATCGCGCCATATTTCGCGTGGTACTCCAATACACACTCAAATCATCACCACTCGCAATCCAAGCACCACCAGTCATACCAATACGGTCCCGAAGTTTGGTGTTAAAATACGTACTCCACGATTGACCACTCGCCGCAGCCACTACATCCTGTAATTTTACATACACATTGTGATAGGCCCAACGCGTTCCTGCATCGGCGACGTACAACAAATTTGACGGATTCACACTGTCGCCCATGCTGTCATCCAAGCCCGAATTCATCGACAACAAATTTTTGCATGTAATCAAATTCTCCTTGGCCAAAGGAGCGCTCGTCCAACCTGTTCCCAAATAATCGGATACTTTGTTGTTAATATTGATAAGCCCCTCTTGCTGCGCTATCCCAGTGACGGCTGCCGTCAACGTTTTCCCTGCACTCGCCCAATACCAAGGCGTTGTAGCGCTGTGCCCGTTCAAATAGTACTCCATGACAATGCGACCATTGACCAAAATCATAAACGATTTGGTGTTTTTTAAAGTCAAATAATCGACCAAAGGTTGTACTGCAGCTTGATTCCAACCCAAGGCAGCTACCGATTGCGTCTCCCATGTATTACTTCCATCACTAGGCGGAAAATACATTGTTTCCTCGGGAGGCGTTGGACTGCTATTGTCCGAATCCGAACAGGAAACGGTGAGTAACAAACTGACAATAAGCAATGAGGCGTAGGCTATTTTTCTCATGATCAACGATTTTTGAGGTTAGAGTCTTTTTGGAGAAAAAGGTTTAATCAAAGGTACTAGAATATCGCACAAAATCGATACCTTTAGGTTTTTAGAATGACTATGAAAAGAAGCTTATTTTTAGGAGGAATGGCCGTGCTTTTGTTCGCATGTTCTTCTCCCATTCCCGAAAAAGATTTGGTTAAATTAAATGGCTATTGGGAAATTACCAAAGCCGAACATCCCGAAGGAGAACCGATTGACTACAAAGCGAGCACCACAGTCGATTACCTTCAAATCAAAGGCAAATCGGGTTTTCGTCAAAAAGTAATGCCACAACTTGATGGAACATTTCGCACCAATACGTTGCAAGAAAAAATTACATTAAAGGACTCCAATGCCACCTGGTACCTGCATTATCAAACCGATTATGGACGCTGGAAAGAAGCCCTAGTTAAACTTTCCGACTCGGTGCTTGTGCTTAAAAACGACGAAAATATCGAATACCGTTACAAGAAATTCAAACCCTTCTCTCGAAAGTAATCATGAAACGTCAAAGCAATGAGAATTCACTTGCCGAAGTATTAAAAGCCTTCGTACAAACGCATAAACTGGAGGCAGGACTCGATCGCGTCGATACCGAGCACGTATGGCGCACCCTTTTGGGTAACGGAGTGAATAGCTATACCCGCGAGGTCGTTCTCAAAGGCAGTACGCTCTACGTGACACTTTCCTCCGCCGTATTGCGCGAAGAGTTAAGCCACGGTAAGCAGAAAATTATCAGCATGCTCAACGAAGCCTTAGGCAAAGAATGTATTAAAGAATTGGTGCTGCGCTAAAATAAGAAGCATCAACCTCACCGACATAACAACCCCCTTCCTGCTATCCGCTTTATCTCCCGAAGGGTCGGGAGGATGCCGCTTCTATCAGGGCTAAAACGAACCGAAGGATTTCAAAACAAAAAAAGCCGATGAACAATCATCGGCTTTGTATGGTAGGGTGTTTTGCATTAAAACTGCTCTCTTCCTGCAAAGTGGAAAGCACCTTCAATCGCTGCATTCTCATCTGAGTCCGAACCGTGAACGGCATTCTCTCCGATAGAAGTTGCATATTTTTTACGGATTGTTCCTTCCGCAGCCTCCGCTGGATTGGTCGCTCCAATCAAGGTACGGAAATCGTCTACCGCATTGTCTTTTTCTAAAATTGCAGCCACAATCGGACCGCGTGTCATGAATTCTACCAATTCCCCAAAGAACGGACGCTCTTTGTGAATGGCATAGAATTGCTGCGCATCGGCTACCGTCAATTGCGTTAACTTCATCGCTACGATTCTGAATCCACCTTCAGTAATCATATTTAAAATCCCACCGATGTGGCCTTTTTCAACCGCATCCGGCTTAATCATGGTAAATGTTCTTGTACCTGCCATTGTGTAAGTATTAATTTTCGGGTGCAAAAGTAGTGTTTTGATTCAGAAATCGGAAATCATTTGACCATAAAATAAAAAATCCCCAACAGTTGCCCATTGGAGATTTTTACTAACGTAACTCACTATTTAATTTTTGATCGCTTTCAATGTTTGTGTTCCTTGTGCGCTTACCATTTTTAGTAAATACATCCCTGGAACTAAATGAGCGGCTTCCACCGAAAAAGAAGTTGCATTCGGACGGTATTGCCCCACTTGTTTACCGCTTAAATCTAAAATTTCGACAACATCCACTACGGTAGTGCCCTCAACCTGCCAAGCTGTTGCGGTGGGATTGGAAGTTAAAACAAAACGAGGCGTTGAAAAAGTCGGTTGACTCAATAGGTCCGTAAAACTATACGCTCCCGTCAACGGTTCAAACTGAACCAAATAGGTACTGGCTGTTGTAATATTGATATCGTTTCCATTGTTGGTCGCGGTTCCAGTTGGGAAATCATTGCCCCCCCAATTAATATCCCAAGTATTGTTTTTACGGAATTTTACAGCGCCAGTAGTTAAGGCAACTTGTAACGAATAATTAAATCCATCGGTCGTATTCATATCCACATCCGTATTCCATCCGTTTAAGGCCGAACCCAAAATTCCAATTAAAGGAAATTCAAAGTTGTATTGCCCAGTCGTGCGGTTAAAAGTCACATACCACTCTCTTCCCGTTACGGGAATAGTTGGCCCCGATGCAACAGCCACTCCCGATGGAAATGCAGTGCTCCCGAAGGTTAGATTGTTGTTGCCATTCAAACGGAAATAGGCATTCCCCGAAGTAAAAACAAAGTTGGATAATGTATAGTTCACTTCATCACTGGTAGCCATAGCAACCCCCGGACCTCCAAAGCCCAATTGCGCATCGACAGCCGGTCCCCACAACTCTACTGTTTGAGCTGTGGTATTGCCTACAAAAGAGTATGCCCCCGTTAATCGGTTGAAGGTAACATCATACGTTCCCGCCAAAGTTGGAATATTAGTACCTCCAGGCGCCCCATTTCCATTCGGAAAAGTCGTACCGCCCCAGTTATTGGCCCAGCTAAAATCTTGACGAAACTTAACCTCTCCTGTGGTTACCACCAAATCATTGACGGTATAAATGATATTGTCGGTGCTAGCCAACGTAATTTCAGGGCCATTGGTAGGAGGCCAGCCGTTGACGCCCGTTCCCACAATGGAAATGGTTTGTGCTGAAGCACTCAACGCAGTCACAAGCAACGTTGAAAAAAGTAGTTTTAGTTTCATCTAGATTTTGTTAAAAATTTTAACAAAACTAAAGTAAAATGCTGATTTACAAAATCTAAAAGTTGGACTTTACCTACGATAACGTTGTAGTGTTTATAAATTATTCCCAAACCATCACACTAAAGTAGGGATGGAGTGGATCGAGTTCTGCATACAATCGAGTAATCCACTCGGGACCGTAGGCGAGATAAAAGGAACTAAAATTGACGCTGCGTTCTTGCAATCCACGAGAAGGGAACAATTCCAATTGCAAAGCCTCAACGGCATTGAGGTGAACTTCATGTTTCTTTTTTTCGGCGCGTAGCAGTCTTTTTTCGAGATGTTCCAATCCTTTAAGCTGCTTTTGGGTTTGTGCTTTTACCGCCCCCATGAAGGAAGGGTCGGTTTGTACGGCAAGTTTTTCCAAGGCCGCAAACTGTTCCTGCAATAATTTCTTTTGCGCTGTAAAGTCGTAATGAACGGTTTGAATCGTTTGTACTACACGGGTACGAAGAGCTGAAGTGCTGAGAAACAAATCGGCGAAGCTCACTCCCAGTTTGGCCGCCTTTTTGGCTTGTTTCGCCGTGGCATGAAGTACAGCATTGCGTAAAATCAACATGGGAAAGGGAACCTCAAATTGCTGAAATTGCGTTTTTAATTGCAGCCAATAGGCAATTTCACCACCCCCGCCGATATACGCTAAATTGGGCAATACAATTTCTTGATAAAGCGGACGTAGCAGTACATTCGGACTTAAACAATCGGGTTGTGTTTCGCAAAGGCGTTCAAAATCTTCAAGCGCATACCGAATGCCACTGTCGTGGCGAATAATCCAATCTCCTTCTCGGATGAGTCGCTCTCGAATACCCGATTCCAGGTAGAACAAATTGAGTTCCCTCGGATTCACTTGCGCTTTGTAGGAGGACATTCGCTCGAGTGTTTCCTGATTGGTTTTATACGTGATTTGTTCATGAATTTCCCGCAACGCATAGGGTAAAAAAGCTGTTTTTCCCCAGGTTTGGTCGCCATCAAAAATGAGCAAACCTTCCTTATCAAAAAGTTGATGCACCAGATAGCGCGTAGCCTTAGCCAACGTGCGACCTTCAGCATACGAGGCGTGAAAAAGGGCTTTCAAATAGTGTCCGCGTTCACTATCGGGAAAGACGGTATTAATTCTATTTCGAACGCCTTCAAAAGACGCATCAAGTACAAAACGACCCACAGCCCCTTGTTGCGAAGTCTCCCAAGTAATTTTTTCATCGCCCCATCGAAACGATTGAATTTCCTCAAAATCATGATCTTCTGTAGCCATCCAATAGACAGGCACAAAACGGTAGTGAGGATAAGTTTTTTGTAAGCTTTTGCAGAGATTAATGACGGAAATGATTTTATACCAAAAAAACACGGGACCCGTAAACAAGTTCAATTGGTGTCCTGTTGTGATGGTAAATGTCGTCGGTTCATGTAGGGCATTCAAATGCGCTTCGGTAGCTTCCGAAAGCGTAAAGCCTTCGTATTGCCGACGCCATTCGATAACCAAACCATTACGTAGCGCGGTGCTGTAATGGGCTGCTTTTTCTTGGCATTGTGCTTCAAAATGCGAAAGGCTTGGATAGCGATGGTATAACGGTTGTACCGATGCCTTTTGGTCCAAATAATCCCGAATGAGTTCGGAAAACTGGGGCAATTCACGGTAGTCGATACAATCGGTGGGCATGGGCTAATTTTTGTCAAATGTAAAGAATTTTAAAAATAGCTTCCTTTTCAAATTCCTAATTGTGCGTTAAATTCTATTTTTGTAAAAAATCCGAATCCTTGGCAGCACTGCTTCTTATCACACCTCCATTCACGCAACTCAATACGCCCTATCCGGCAACAGCGTACTTGAAAGGGTTTTTAACAACCCGCTCGATTTCGTCGTATCAAATGGATTTGGGACTCGAAGTGGTATTGGATTTGTTTTCCCCCAAGGGGTTAGAAGCCATTTTTGAAGCGTCAAAGGTCCAAGAATCAATGTCCGAAAATGCGCAACGGATTTACCAGATGCGCTCAGTGTATATTCAAACTATTGCTGCTGTAGTCGGTTTTTTGCAAGGCAAACAGCCCAACTTGGCCCGACAGATTTGCTCAGGAAATTTTTTGCCTGAAGCCTCTCGGTTTTCGCAGTTGGATGATTTAGAATGGGCATTCGGTGCCATGGGATTGCAGGATAAGGCCAAACATTTGGCTACCCTATATCTCGAAGATGTATCGGATTTCATTGTGGAGTGTGTCGATGCAAATTTTGGATTTTCGCGCTATGCCGAACGCTTGGGCCGCAGTGCCAACAGTTTTGATCTCCTCTATGAGGCGCTGCAACAAGCGCCTACCTTTGTCGATGAATTTACGGTACAACGCTTAGCGGCGACCATGCAACGCGAGCAACCTGCTTTGGTTTGTTTTTCGGTGCCATTTCCAGGCAATTTATACAGTGCTTTTCGCTGTGCCCAATGGATAAAATCCCATTATCCCAATACAAAAATCGCTATGGGTGGGGGCTTTCCCAATACGGAGTTACGCCAACTGACCGATCCGCGAGTTTTCGATTTTTTTGATTACATCACCCTCGACGATGGAGAGCGCCCTATCGAACTTTTATATGCCAACCTTCAGTTGCCAGCGGTACAACAGGTGTGGAAACGAACCTACCTCCGGGAAGCGGGTGAAGTGGTGTATAAAAACGATGCCACACTAGGCGATTATAAGCAAACCGAAGTGGGTACTCCTGACTATTCCGATCTTTTGTTGACGGAGTATCTTTCGGTGATTGAAATCGCCAATCCGATGCACAGTTTGTGGAGTGATGGCCGATGGAACAAACTGACGATGGCGCACGGTTGTTATTGGGGCAAATGCACCTTTTGCGATATTTCACTCGATTATATCAAAGTTTACGAACCCATTCACGCCCGAATGTTGGTTGATCGCATGGAAACGTTGATCGCGCAAACCGGCGAATCGGGTTTTCATTTTGTCGACGAAGCAGCGCCTCCTGCGTTGATGCGCGAATTGGCGCTTGAGATTTTACGGCGCAATTTGGTAGTGACGTGGTGGACGAATATACGGTTTGAAAAGAGTTTTACCCGCGACCTCTGTTTGTTGCTCAAAGCGTCAGGATGTATTGCGGTTTCTGGGGGACTCGAGGTCGCCTCCGATCGGTTGTTGGCGCTCATTCAAAAAGGGGTCACGGTAGCGCAAGTGGCACAGGTAACCCGAAATTTTACCGAAAGTGGTATCATGGTTCATGCCTATTTGATGTATGGGTATCCTACGCAAACCGTACAGGAAACTATTGATAGTTTGGAAATGGTGCGTCAATTGTTTTCCTTAGGGATTGTACAATCGGGTTTTTGGCATCAATTTGCATTAACAGCACATAGTCCCATTGGATTAGATCCCGAGGCTTATGGAATTATTCCACAAAAGCAAGCGATCTCTTTTGCCCATAACGATATCGAATTTACCGATCAAACAGGTATCAATCACGACCGTTTCAGCTATGGATTACGGAAATCGTTGTTCAACTATATGCACGGACTCTGTTTGGACGATCCGTTGCAAAATTGGTTTGATTTTAAAATTCCACACCCCAAAGTTTCCCCCAATTTTATTGTATCGGCGCTTGATGACGAGCGAATTCTCTTACCTAAATCCACGGCTAAAATAATTTGGGGCGGACTTCAACCGGAGTGTACTTCTTTTCAAAAACAAAAAAAAGGGAAAACCTGGCCCATGCTCCACATACGAGTGCATGCTCTTCATGGAGTGATAGAAACGGTACTCTCTGAGCCAGAAGGACGGTGGTTGATGAATCAAATAAAACAATTAACGCCAAGCCATCCGCAACAAACCTGGGGAGCATTGCAAAAATCGTTTGAAATGGAATTTGAAGATTTTGCTTTGTTTTGGACTTCAAAAGGTGTTTTGCCCTTACGGGAAATGTTGTGGGTATTATAGTATTTTTTTAATTTTTATAGTAGGGGAAAAACCTTTCTGAATGTTTTACGTAAATAGAATAAGGAGAACATTTGTTTTGTTCGAACATTTTTACGTATCTTTAAACAAAAATAAAACTATGAAAAAAATTACTCTTTTACTGTTTTGCTTGGGAGCTTTCCATGCCTTTGGGCAACAAAAAGCTACGGGTGTAGTGAATCTTTCGACCAATGTGCGTGCCAATTTTTTATTGGATAGCAACACATCAACAGTTACTCTAACGATGATTGGCCCCAATGACCGTTGGTTTGGCTTGCAATTTGGTTCGTTTACAGGCACCCAAGGAATGGCCGTTGGGCAAGATTTGGTGTACTGGAACAATACTGCAAATGTAGTTGACGCGCGTTTCAATGGCGAAGGTTTTTCGCCCATTACCGACACGACCAATCACTGGACACTGGTATCCAATTCCAACAACACACCCTCTACGGGGTTACGTACCATCGTTTGTACGCGTGCCTTAAGTACGGGCGATAGCAGTGATTATACTTTTAATTTTGACGATACGACCCTAGATATTGCTTGGGCAAGAAGTAGTACCGCTAATTACACAATAAATAACCATGGTGGAGCCAATCGCGGGTATGCTATCGACACTCCATTTACTAATTTAAGTACGCAAGAAATCGCTCCAGTGGCCGTAAGTGTTTATCCCAATCCCTCCCGCGGAGCGGTAACCGTTAGTGCAACTTGGGGTATTGAAACGGTGAGTGTGTACGCGCTTTCAGGACAGTTAATTCGCACGCTTTCATTTTCCACTACTGAAAATGCTAAAGAAGTTCAAGTAGAGGGTCTAGCCGTAGGTTCCTATCTTCTAGAAATCCAAGGCGAAGGACAAAAAGCTTGGAAGAAAATAATTGTCGAGTAAATGAAAAAATCCTTTAAAATAGGGCTTATAGGTTTACTGCTTGTAGCTGTTGCGGGATATTTTGGGTATCGATATGTCTATCACTCCGAACGACGTGATGTTCAAAAGGAAGCCGCTGCATTTACACTGAAAGCCCTAGACTTACATCAAGCTTTTGTTGCTAACACCGAAAAAGCAAATGCTACATATTTGGAAAAAGCCACTGAAGTTTCGGGAACCGTCACTGCGACTGAAGGGAACCAACTAATACTGGATGAAAAGGTTGTGTGTATTAGTCAAACGCCTTTGACAACCAAAGTGGGGGCTAAAGTCACCGTAAAAGGACGTGTCATCGGATATGATGATTTTCTCGATGAAATAAAAATGGATCAATGTACTTTAATTCCTTAACCATGAAAAAAATAGTAGCCTTGGCTTGGATCGCAATGGGTTGTTACTCTACATCCTTGCATGCACAAGACGATTTATTAAACGAACTCAATCAAGACCAAAATAAGAAAGAAACGGTTAGCGCAGCATTTAAAGGACAACAAATTTGTACCATGCAGTCGACCAAAATGGCGGCAAAAGGCGAATGGTATTTTTTAGTAGCCCACCGTTTTGGAGATTTGACCAACGGTTTTGAAAACTTTTTTGGATTGGATAATGCCCTCACAAAATTAGGAGGCTTATACGGTGCAACAGAGTGGCTTACTTTAGGTTTTTCGCGTCATACGCTTGCAAAAACGTATGAATTTTCGGGTAAGTACCGTCTAATGGCCCAAGAGGTAGATGGTTTTCCCGTGACCATTGTTGGGTACCATACCATGGATATTAATTCCCAATTGGAAAAGGAAGAGTATCCAGAATTATCAGGAACCGATCGGTTTGCTTTTTCCAATCAGCTGTTGATTTCACGTAAGTTTTCAGAGAATTTTTCGCTACAACTTACTCCAATGTACATTCACAAAAACTTGTACGACCCGTTACTGGAAGAAAAGAGTCAGTTTTTAATGGCTTTAGGAGGACGTTACAAGTTCTCTAAACGCTGTAGCTTTAACTGGGAATACGCGCAACGTTTCAATACCGTTTCCAATGACCCTTATCAAAATCCACTTACCGTGGGTGTCGATATCGAAACGGGAGGCCACGTCTTTCAGTTGGTATTGTCCAACAGTCAAGCGATGAATGATGTGAGCTATTTTACCACAGCGACAGGGGATTTTAATCGTGGAATCTTCTTCGGATTCAACTTATACCGTGTATTTTAATTGCAATTGCTATGAAAACGAATTATTTTAAATTGTCCTTAATCGGAATATTGTTTTTGGGACTTATAGGGTTACAATATGCTTGTGAATCGTCTACATTTGAAGAGGCTTCGGGTATCGTTACGAATCCCTCCTACAACAAAAATGTCAAACCTATTATGACCAATAATTGTACAGGTTGCCACAATGGAGTGGATGAGTTTTCGTTGTTGACCTATGAAGACGTAAAAGACAATACACAAAATGGTAATTTATTGTGCCGAATTAAAGGAACAGCCTGTGGTGAAATTATGCCTCCTACCGGAAAAATGAATACCACACGGATCGCCATTATCGAAAACTGGGCGGCCAACAACTACCCATTGGATTAATACAAAAGGCTATGAAAAAGAATTTACTGTGTTTGCTACTCCTGCTCAGTGGAATGCTACACGCCCAAAAAATGATCACCCGAACGGGGGTTGTTAAGTTTGATGCCACTGTTCCGGGAGCTACCGATCAAGTGGCCGCCACCAACAATGCCGTTTCGGCCCTCTTGGATAAAAATAGTGGTGATTTTGCCATCCAAGTGATGATTAAGTCTTTCCGCTTTAAAATTCCGTTGATGGAAGAACATTTCAACGAGAATTACATGGACAGCGATAAGTTGCCCAAAGCTACCTTTAAAGGGAAAATCGTTGGTTTTCAACCTCAAAACGGGACCTATGATGTAGAAGGTGATTTGACAATTCACGGAGTGACACAGAAAGTGAAAACCAAAATGACATTGAAAGTCGAAGGCGGAAAAATTCATTTGGACGGTACCTTCACGGTCAAGCTCAAGGATTACGATTTAACAGTACCCGCTTTGGCCAAGAAAACTTTGTCAGAAACAGCCAAGCTTACGGTTGATTTGACCTTAGAAAACAAAGCTTAAAAAAAACATATTAGGGTAGTAAGACGAACTTCGGTTCGTCTTTTTTTTGACCTATACGTAATTACCAAATTAATTGATTTTTGTCATAGCGCAATCGATTTCGATTCCCTAAATTTACAATCCTAAAATAACAGCACTATGCAAAAATCCTATACCCTTTCTGTGCATACAGGGGCCACATTTGAGCTCGACGAAAGTTCGTTGCAACAACTCGATGCCGTGGCTACGGGACACCATTCGTTTCATGTTTTAAAAAACAATCGGTCCTATACGGCCGAAATCATAGCGGCCGATTTTGTCGCCAAAAAATATACCATAAAGGTCAATAACAATACCTATGAAGTATCCATAGCCGATGAATTAGATCAATTGATCAGTCGCATGGGAATCGAGCGGGGACGCCATAAAGTGGTCAATGCCATCAAAGCCCCGATGCCAGGGTTAATTTTGGAAATTAATGTTCAGGTTGGCGATGCGGTTCAAGAAAACGACCCGCTGTTGATTTTAGAAGCCATGAAAATGGAAAATAGTTTTCTATCCCCACGGGAGGGCAAAATCAAGTCCATTGCGGTGGTGAAAGGACAAGCGGTAGATAAAGGCCAACTTTTAATTGAATTTGAGTCATGAAAAAAATAACCAAATTATTAGTGGCTAATCGCGGCGAGATAGCCATCCGTGTGATGAAAACCGCGAAGAAAATCGGCCTCAAAACGGTAGCGGTGTTTTCTGAAGCCGACCGCAATGCCCTTCATGTAAAATTTGCAGATGAAGCCATGTGTATAGGACCCGCACCCTCAGCCCAATCCTATTTGAAAGGCGATAAAATTATAGAAGTAGCGCAGGCATTGGGCGTAGATGCCATCCATCCGGGCTATGGTTTTTTAAGTGAAAATGCATCGTTTTCGGCATTATGTGAGAAAAACGGGATTATTTTCATCGGACCCCAACCGAAAGCTATCGAAATGATGGGAAGCAAATTGGCCGCCAAAGAAGCTGTAATGCACTATGACATTCCGATGGTACCCGGCGTAGACCATGCCATTGTTGATGTAGAAGAAGCGAAAAAAACAGCTAAAGAAGTGGGCTTTCCCATTTTAATCAAAGCCTCTGCCGGTGGTGGAGGGAAAGGAATGCGTATCGTTGAACGCGAGGAAGATTTTGAGTCCCAAATGGAACGTGCCATTAGTGAGGCGACTTCGGCTTTTGGCGATGGTTCGGTGTTTATTGAAAAATATGTGTCCAAACCGCGTCATATCGAAATCCAAGTAATGGCCGATAGCCATGGCAATGTGGTGTATGTGTTTGAACGGGAATGTTCGGTGCAACGCCGCCATCAAAAAGTAGTTGAGGAGGCTCCTTCGGCGGTACTTACACCCGAAAAACGCAAAGAAATGGGGGAGGCAGCTGTAAAAGTAGCCCAGGCCTGTGACTACCTGGGAGCGGGAACCGTAGAGTTTTTACTTGATGAAAACCTGAATTTTTATTTCTTGGAAATGAATACCCGTTTGCAAGTGGAGCATCCTGTAACCGAGATGATTTCGGGATTGGATTTGGTTGAATGGCAAATTCGCGTTGCCCGTGGAGAAGCCTTACCGATGAAGCAGGAAGACTTGCAAATTCAAGGCCATGCGATGGAATTACGTGTCTATGCCGAAGATCCGATGAATGATTTCCTACCCAATGTGGGGAATCTTGAGGTATACCGCTTGCCCGAAGGCGAAGGAATTCGTGTAGATAATGGTATTGCCGAAGGAATGGATGTGCCGATTTATTATGACCCAATGTTGTCGAAGTTGGTGACGTATGGGAAAACGCGAGAGGAAGCAATTGAAAAAATGATTGAAGCGATTGACCAGTATATTGTAAAAGGAGTAGCGACAACTTTGCCCTTTGGGAAATTCGTGATGCAACATGAAGCGTTTCGTTCGGGGGAATTTGATACAGGTTTTGTGAAAAAATATTACGATGCTGAAAAGTTAAAAGTTCAAATGGATACCGAGGCAGAAATTGCAGCTTACCTCGCATTACAACAATATAGTAACGATAAAAAAATCTTGCGCGTACCCAACGCCTAGTTAGAAATCATGGAAGATAAAAATAAAGTTTTGATGGAGAAAATCGCCTTAGCCCAATTGGGAGGAGGCGCCAATCGTATTGCGAAGCAACATGAGAAAAAGCGTTTAACGGCTCGAGAACGTGTTCTTTATTTGTTGGATGAGGGTTCGTTTGAAGAAATCGGAATGCTAGTCACGCACCGAACAACCGAGTTTGGTATGGACAAAGAAATCTATTATGGTGATGGAGTGGTAACCGGTTACGGAACCATCAACGGTCGTTTGGTCTATGTATTTGCTCAAGATTTTACCGTTTTCGGCGGATCACTTTCTGAGACCCATGCGGAAAAAATTTGTAAGGTGATGGATTTGGCCCTGCGTAATGGCGCGCCGATGATAGGTTTGAACGATTCGGGTGGCGCTCGTATTCAAGAAGGTGTTCGCTCATTGGGAGGGTATGCCGATATTTTTCACCGCAATGTTCAGGCGAGTGGGGTGATTCCTCAAATTTCTGCGATCATGGGACCTTGTGCAGGCGGTGCCGTGTATTCCCCCGCGATTACCGATTTTACCATCATGGTCGAAAACAACAGCTACATGTTTGTTACGGGGCCTAATGTGGTAAAAACAGTGACCAATGAAGAAGTAACCTCCGAAGAATTAGGGGGTGCGAGTACCCATTCGACCAAATCAGGCGTGGCCCATTTAACCTCACCGAATGGGATCGAATGTTTGGAAGATGTAAAACGTCTTTTGAGTTACATGCCCCAGAATAATAAAGAAAAAACACCGCAGTTGCCCTATGTATTGGGCGAGGAGTTGCGCGAAAAATTGGACACCTTAGTTCCCGAAAATGCCAACAAGCCTTATGATATGCATGAGGTAATCGATGGCGTTGTCGATGAAGATTCCTTTTTTGAAATACATAAAGATTATGCCGAAAATATTGTTGTCGGATTTGCCCGTTTGGCAGGACGAAGTATCGGTATCGTGGCCAATAATCCCATGTATTTGGCGGGTTGTTTGGATGTAAAGAGTTCGATCAAAGCTGCCCGTTTTACCCGTTTTTGTGATTGCTTCAACATCCCGTTGTTGGTGTTGGTAGATGTCCCCGGATTCTTACCCGGAACGGACCAAGAATGGAATGGAATTATTGTTCATGGAGCTAAATTATTGTATGCATTGAGTGAGGCGACGGTTCCCAAAGTAACAGTCATTACCCGAAAAGCCTACGGAGGAGCGTATGATGTAATGAACTCGAAACACATTGGTGCCGATATGAATTTTGCATGGCCTGGGGCTGAGATTGCCGTGATGGGGGCCAAAGGAGCGTCGGAAATTATTTTTAAGAAAGAAATCAATGAAGCCGCTGATCCCGCCGCTAAGTTGCTGGAAAAAGAAGCCGAATATGCCGAATTGTTTGCAAATCCCTACACAGCAGCGCAACGTGGTTTTGTGGATGAGGTGATTGTACCCCGCGATACGCGAAGAAAATTAATCAAGGCTTTTGCGATGCTGGAACATAAAGCAGTTCCCCTTCCGCAACGAAAACACGGAAATATCCCATTATAAGTAAAAAACCTGCCAGTAGTGCAGGTTTTTTTTGAGTCTATTGAAATAGTTATTGCTAAAGCTTGTGAAGCTTCCTATTGAATAAGCGATGATATTGCAATAAGGCTATTTACAGGTGTTTTGTATTATTTCTTTAGCTTCAGTAACACCAAGACTTAAGGCTTTTTTTAAGTCAGCACAAAAATTACCTTTGGATTTGGTGTTAATGATATAAACCGCACGATTGAAAAAGTATTGGCCATTATTTGGAGCTATAATACACAATTGATTAAAATCAGACAATGCATTTTGTCCTAAACTCGCTTTGCAAAATGCCCGATTTTCCAATGCCGTTTCATTATTTTTCTCTTGCGCCAACACTTTATCAAAAAGTACGATAGCCTCTTTGCATTTGTTTTGTTGGGACCAAAGGATACCTTTATAGGTTAATGCATCGATATCATTCGGTTTGAGACTTAAACAAAAATCAATATCTGTAGTTGCTTTTTCCCAATTATTCATTTGTAAATAGGTATAACCGCGATGTAAGTGACCTAAGTAGGAATTTGGTTTAACTTCTATAAATGAGTTAAAGTAGTGTATCGCTTTTGTGAATTGCTTTTTTTTGGTTTCAATCATCCCTAAATAGCATAGGGGTTCTTCTGCTTGGGGATTTATTTCGAGGCATGAATTCATATCCGTTTGGGCTTCAGCCAACTGCCCAAGTGTAAAATAGTATGTTCCGCGAAGAAAATAATTGTCGTAATTGGATTCGGTTTCGATCATTTTCGTCAATTCTTCAATGCTTTTTTGCAATGCAATTGTTTTCTCTGTTTGTTGTCCATTACATAGGAATACAAAAAAGAAGTTGATCCATAGGAAACATCTAAAAATTGAACACGTTTGTTGTCTCATAAGGTCTTTTATTTTAATGATTTAAATTTGGCTTTAAAAACATTTCCCTTATGCCTCACTGCTAAATTTAAATCCAATACCGTGTAAGTTTTCAATAGTTATCCCCTCTTGTCCAGCAAAAATTTTGCGCAAGCGGGAAATGAATACATCCAAACTTCGACCCATAAAGTAATCGTCTTCACCCCACAAGGCTTTCAAAATTTCTTCACGTTTAAGGACTTGATTTTTATGGTCTAAAAAAAGTTTGAGTAAATCCGATTCCCGTTGGGTGAGCGAAATGGTCTCGGTATCATTAAATATACGATAATTGGCCGCATCAAATTGATAGGTTCCCACGGTATAAAACGGGCTAGGAGGGGGTGTTGTTTTTTTATGGGAACGCCGTAAAAAAATATCGATTTTTAGCATTAACTCCTCAATACTAAAGGGTTTTACCAAATAATCGTCGGCTCCAATTTTAAGTCCCCGAATGCGATCTTCCTTTAATGTTTTGGCGGAAAGAAAAATAATGGGTATTTCCTGGTTCTTTTTTCGAATGGCTTCTGCCAATTCAAAACCATCCATTTTGGGCATCATAATGTCTAAAATGCACAAATCGTATTCATTTGAAAGAAAACCCTCCAAGGCTGCAGTTCCATCGGCAAAATGGTCTACGGCATAAAAATTTTCCAGATGATCTTTCGTCAGAAACGCAATGGTTTCATCGTCTTCGGCATACAGAATTTTGAAGTTATGCATAGTGCTTTTTAGGAATTAAAATCGTTATCGTCAATCCGTGTTCTTTATTATTTTGGGCGCTGATCTTCCATTGGTGTTGGGTGCAAATCTTTTTCACATAAAACAATCCCAAACCAAATCCATTTACCTCATTGCTTTTTTGGTCGGCAACGCGATAAAATTTATCAAAGATCAAATTTAAATTTTTGGGCGCTACTCCAATTCCATTGTCTGTAAATTGCAACCGTAACCCATGGCGTTCCTCGTCAACTCGAATTTGAATACGTGGGGTAAGGTTACAGTACTTGACCGAGTTGTCCAATAAATTGTAGATAATGTTTGAAAAATGAAACCGATCGGCTTCAAGGGTATACTCGCGTTCGGCTTCAATCGTTACAGTAACTTGTTCGTTTTTTAATTTAATGGTTTCAGCGGCCTCTTGCAATAAAGGGAGTAAGGCTAATTTTTCGGGTTGTAGGGCTAGCGGAGATTCATCGCTTTTGGCAATATTCAACACCTTTTCGATATGGTGATTTAGTTTTTTACTTTGATTGATAATGATTTCAGTGTAATCGAGTAATTTTTTTTGCTCGCGTATAACCTCTTGCTTGTTGAGGTAACTCGAAGCAAGTAGGATAGAGGAGAGGGGTGTTTTGAATTCATGGGTCATGTTGTTGATAAAGTCCCGTTGCAATTCGGAGTATTTTTTTTGTTGGATAATGGTGTAAATGGAGTACACATATACCAAGAGCACAATCATCAGCGCAAACGACAACACAAACCAAAACCGAAGCGAGCTTAATAAATACGATGTTTCGTTGGGAAACCGCACGGCAAAATAATAGACGAGATTTTTGTGCTTCGGAAAATAGACATTATGCTTACTGGGTTTTTTATCGCTCATCGCTACATAGTTGCCATACACCATTTCATCACTATTGCAATTGTACATGGCATATTCAAAGTCGGTCGTGATGTTCATTTTGGCAAACTCCGTCTTCAGATAATATTCTAAAATATCGGGCTGAAAATCGTTTTCAACATTGACAATATAGTAGTCGTTGGCCACTTTCTCCACCGGATTGTTGGGGGGTAATTCACTGTCTTTCCCTTCATAGAGTTTTTTAACTACTTCCAAGAGGGCAATATGTGTTTTTTGGGTGAATTTTTTTTCCTCCAAGCTAAAGGCTTCCCGTGTCCAAAGCAATTGAGCAATGAGAATGCCTAAGGTAGCAATCATCCCAAGAACAATGACAATATTGAGTTTTTTGGTTTTCAAAAGTGATAAATTGAGTCTCAAAATTACTTAAAAAATAAGTGGATACCGACTGTTAACAAGTCATTAACAAAGATTCGAGAGCGGTTAACAAACCACAATCGAAATTGGATTTACATTTGTATCAAGAAATTAGAAAACTTACTTTAATTATAAAACCAATAATTCATTTCGTATGAAAACAGTAAAAATTACTTTAGCGGCTTTAGCCTTCGGATTGATGTCATTCACGACAACAACCGTAATTGATCAACCTACTATCGTTTCAGCCAAAGATGCTTCGCCTGTAGTGTGGAAATCAGAAACTGTAGATGTGGGTGAAATTCCACAAGGAACTCCAAAGACCATCGAGTTTTCGTTTAAAAACACAGGAACGAAGTCGGTGTTGATTACCAATGTTAAACCTTCTTGTGGATGTACAGCAGCCGATTATACTAAAGAAGCTGTAGCGCCTGGAAAAACAGGATATGTAAAAGCGACTTACAATGCCGCAGCAGCTGGAGCGTTTGCCAAAACTATCACGGTAACCACCAATGCTGAAGAAACGCCCAAAGTGTTGACTTTTAAGGGAACTGTGGTTGCAAAATCATAAGTTTTCGATATAAAGGTGATTAAGAATAACGAAAAACTCCTGAGGTGACTCAGGAGTTTTTTATTTTAAGAACGGGTCTTCATCGCTTCCATCCTTTTTTGACGGTCCAAAATGATTTCCTTAAACTTTTTCTTTTGTTCGTCATTCAGGAAGTTCATTACATTGCGTTCTGCCGTTTCATTAATGGCACTAATTTCGCTCAACTTTTCATCTTGTGCCATGTTTTCTTTTTTCATAATGGCATTGATTTTTTTGGAGCTGGCATCAAATTCTTTTTGCACAATAATCACTTGTAATTCGTCCAGTTTTAAATCGGTTTTCAGTTTATCTACCGTTTTTTGTACCGATTCAACGCGTTCTTTTTCAAGTTGCTCAGGAGTCTTCTCACGAGCCATCGGCGGTTGCATACCCATACCCGAGCGCCCCATGCCTCCCATACCGTTATTCATCATGCCCATTTGTGCCCAACCCGTGAGCGTTAGTGTACAGCAAAATAGTAAAGCGATTTTTTTCATAAAAACTTCATTTTCGTAAAGATACAAATTATATCGGTTCTCCGTAAAGGTCAAATTCACTCGCATCAAAAATTCGAATCATAGCAAATTCTCCTGTTTTTAAATAGTGTTGAGAAGCGTCAATCAAAACTTCATTATCAACATCGGGACTATCAAATTCTGTACGCCCAACGAAATAATTCCCCTCTTTTCGATCGATGACACAACGAAAGGTTTGACCAATTTTTTCCTGATTTAATTCAAAAGATACTTGCGATTGAATATCCATGATTTCTTGTTGACGCGCTAATTTTGTAGCTTCAGGAACATCATCCTCAAGCGCATAAGCGCCCGTATTTTCTTCGTGGGAGTAGGTAAAACAACCCAAGCGTTCGAAGCGCATTTCTCGAACCCAGTCTTTCAAAATTTGGAAATCCTCCTCCGTTTCGCCGGGATAACCCACGATTAAAGTGGTACGAATAGCGATGCCTGGAACCGCTTTCCGAAATTCATTTAACAGTCGGGTCGTTTTTTCCTGGGTAGTTCCGCGTTTCATCGATTTTAAAATGGCATCGGATATGTGCTGTAAAGGAATATCGATATAATTGCAAATCTTCGGTTCCCGTCGCATGACCTCCAATACATCCATAGGAAATCCTGAAGGGAAGGCATAATGCAAACGAATCCACTCAATCCCCTCCACCTTTACTAAGGCTTCCAAAAGTTCGGCTAAGTTTCTTTTCTTGTATAAATCCAAACCGTAATAGGTGAGATCTTGAGCAATTAAAATCAATTCTTTTACGCCATTTTTGGCCAATCCCTCGGCCTCTTTTACCAATTTTTCAATCGGTTGGGACACGTGTTTTCCGCGCATCAAGGGAATAGCGCAAAAACTACAAGGACGGTCACATCCTTCGGCGATTTTTAAATAAGCATAATTTTTAGGTGTTGTAGTGAGTCGTTCTCCCAAAAGTTCATGCTTATAATCGGCACCTAAAGCCTTTAGCAAAAGTGGTAACTCTGTGGTTCCAAAGTACTGGTCGATATTTGGAATCTCTTTTTCCAAATCGGGGCGGTATCTTTCAGAAAGACAGCCGGTGACAAATACTTTATCTACCACGCCACGTTCTTTTTTATCGGCATATTCCAAAATGGTATTTACCGATTCTTCTTTGGCATTATCAATAAATCCGCAGGTGTTGATGACCACAATATTGCCTTCTTGTTCATGCACAACTTCTTTTCCGTTGGCGCGCAATTGTCCCATTAAGACTTCACTGTCGTACGTATTTTTGGAACACCCTAAAGTGATGACGTTGATCTTGTTTTTTTTGACCGATTTGGTTCTCATAGTTTTTGAAAAATGGACTGCAAAATTAGGCTATTTATTTCAGTCTCAAAAAGGAAACCGCATAAAAAAAGCCATCGATAACCGACGGCTTTTATAAGGTATAGTGAAATTATAATTCAAAAAGAAGGGTCACCGAGATGTTGTCAAATACGGCACGACTGCGCGCTGTATCGGTTAATCCGCGGTTGAACATTTGTTGGTTGAAATTGCGCCAACCGTGACTGTAGGATACATCTAGACGCGTATCCCCAAAATTGTACCCCAATCCTCCCGAATAGGTTGTCAAATTACCCATGGTATAGTGGTTTTTATAGGGACTTTCAGACCAACGATATCCTCCGCGAAGACTCCATTGTTTGTATTTGTATTCTGTTCCTAAGCGAATTTCTGTAGCCGCCTGTAATTGATTGTCGATAGTGGCATTTTCGGCGCTAAAATCGCGTTGCGGGGTAAAGGTGTTGCCTTGGTAAAACTGCTGCGAGATATCAGCACTGATTAAACCGCGTTTGCCAAACAAAAAGACCCCCGATGCGGTAACTCGATCGGCTGTACGCAAACGATAAGGTTCGAATATCATGGTCACATTCGGATCCACGACCACCGAATTATACTGCGTATTATTGGCATCTGCATTCAAACCAAATCCCGATGTTGCAATGTATTGACGTAACTCATCGTTCAAGCGAAACCATGTCGGCGATTGATAAGCAAGTCCCAAACGCGCATTTTTATGTACTTTAAAAATAGCCCCTAATTGAACAGAGAACCCGTTGCCATAGGTATATAAATCATTGTTGAAACGCACCCGATCTACTGTAGAGCCGGTGGGATAGCGGGGATTTGAATTGGCTTCAAAGAATGAAGTGCTTTGGCGGTAATCGACAAAATGAAAGTTCAAATTGATTCCAAGCATCAACCAATCTTGGTATTGTGCTGAACCATTTACCGATAATTTACTGGAATACCCTGAGGAGTTCAATAAAAAGCTTTGCGCATAATTTCCACCGGGGGCAATATTCGTAAAGTAGGAAGTATTGTTTGGATTATTGCTTACCGGGTCTATGATATAGGAGTTGTATCCTAAATAGGCTTGTTGTTCGTTAAAAAACAATTCATCGTAAAAGAAATCGTTGAGCACTCCAAAAGGAACGGCTTCAGAAGGATTTCTACCGTTGGCAAAACTAAGGAAGTATTGGTCAATGGAGTTGTTGGGATTGACGCCGCTTAGAAACACTGAATTGTTCAGGTTTTGCGTGTTCTCGTAATTCAAGGCTACCGCAAATTTATTCCAATCAGATTTTTTTAAAGGGTCAACAAAAACCAACACACCGCCCGCTTGATTGATGTCAAAGTGATTGTTGTTCTCCCGTTGTTGGGTCCCAAAATAATTGGTACGATTGGTCGTGTTAAAATTGGTAAGCGTGGCGCCAGCTTGATTGTTGCTGAAAATTACGGAACCTGCTGGATTGACTGAAATGGCACTTAAATCACCGCCTACGGCACCAAAGGCACCTCCCATAGCGCGAAATCGAGCCGTTCCATTAAGGTCTTGCACCGAATACCGTAAGGCATCCTGAATGTCTTGACTCCAGCCAGAGGTCATCACCAACCCTGTGAAGCATAAGGCAAATATCTTTTTCATAGTAAACAAGTCTTAGTGAGTAAAGGGAACAAATTAACGACGACCACCGCCACCGCCTCCTGAACGGCCACCACCGCCAAAACCGCCACCGCCGCCGTAGCTTCCGCCACCGCCATAACTTGAACGCGATGGAGTATAGCTTCGGGTGTTGGACTCACTGCGTGAAGGGCTACTACTCGGAGTAGTGTTATTACGCACGGTTCCTGTGTTTGGCGCACTATTGGGACGTGTGTTATTGGTAGAATAGTTTTGACGCACGCCGCTATTGCCGCGGGTAATGTTTACGGGACGCACCCCATTGGTGTAATCTGCACGTCCGTTGCGAACAGTATTGCCTCGGGTAAAATTATTGCTTCGAGTGAAACCATTATTTGCACGTCCGATTCCGCTGTTGCGTCCATTAAGTGCGGTTGGATTTCGGTAAATGGTGTTACGACGTCCTCCGTTGTAGGCGAAGTTGTTGTTCCAACCGCCACCCCAGCCCCAGCCCCAACCGGGTCCGTACCAAGAGTTCCAACCCCAGCCCCAACCAGGACCATACCAGTTGTTCCAACCCCAGCCGCCCCAGCCGCCCCAGCCCCAGCCGGCATTCCAACCGAGACCCCAGCCGCCGTTCCAACCCCAGTTGTTCCAGCCCCAGCCGCCCCAGCCAGCATTCCAACCAAGACCCCAGCCGCCCCAGCCGCCATTCCAACCCCAGCCGTCATTCCAAGAATCATAATAGTTGACGGTGACATTGGTAGCATTATTCCCCCATCCATTGTAGTTGGAAGAAGCCGTGCGTGCCGCTGTGTTTTGAGTACTGTCTTGTGGTGTGGTATAATTTTCAACATCCGTAATCAATTCTTGACTCTCCTCATTTAAGGAGCTGAAATAATTACGGTAATATTCGCTGTTGCTATTGTCCTGTCTTGGAGCACTAGCTCGAGTGGTTCCAGTGCTGCCATATACGCCATCATTATCGTAATAGGAAGAGTTTTGATAGGAGCCGCAAGAAGTGACCAAAATTCCCAAAGTGACTACGGGGAGCCAACGGAAATTACGGATTTGGGAAAGGAAATTTGTTTTCATATCTATAGCATTTTTATTGTTGGTCATTACAAAAATAGTTAGTTTTGCCAAACTAATTAGTTAAAATTTGATTAAACAATTTTTGTGCCAAACTGTTCATTATGAGTAAGAACTTAACAAAGCGAGAAGAGGATTATTCCAAATGGTATAACGAGCTAGTAGTAAAAGCCGATTTGGCTGAAAACTCTGGGGTGCGTGGCTGTATGGTGATCAAACCTTATGGATATGCCATTTGGGAAAAAATGCAAGCCGAGTTGGATCGGATGTTCAAAGAAACCGGTCACAGCAATGCCTATTTTCCTTTGTTTGTGCCCAAAAGTATGTTTGAAGCAGAAGAGAAAAATGCGGAAGGATTTGCGAAAGAATGCGCTGTAGTGACGCATTACCGTTTAAAAGCTGATGAAACCCAAAAAGGGAAACTTATCGTTGATCCACAAGCCAAATTGGAGGAAGAATTAGTCGTTCGACCTACCAGTGAAGCGATTATTTGGTCAACGTATAAGAATTGGATTCAATCCTACCGTGATTTGCCCTTGCTTATCAATCAATGGGCAAATGTAGTGCGCTGGGAAATGCGTACCCGTTTGTTTCTTCGTACCGCTGAGTTTTTGTGGCAGGAAGGGCATACCGCGCATGCTACCCGTGAAGAAGCCATTGCTGAAACGGAACAAATGATGCAAGTATATGCTGATTTTGTTGAAAATTTCATGGCTATTCCCGTAATCAAAGGGGTGAAAACACCCAATGAACGTTTTGCCGGAGCGGAAGAAACCTATTGCATCGAAGCTTTGATGCAAGATGGAAAAGCCTTGCAGGCGGGGACATCCCACTTTTTAGGGCAAAATTTTGCACAAGCTTTTGACGTGAAGTTTGCCAACAAAGAAGGGAAACAAGACTATGTGTGGGGCACCTCTTGGGGGGTTTCAACACGCTTGATGGGGGCTTTGGTTATGACGCATTCCGATGATAATGGGTTGGTGTTACCACCCAATTTAGCGCCAATTCAAGTCGTTATTGTACCCATTTATAAGAGTGAAGAAGAATTGGCGGCTATTAGTACGGTGGCTCATGAAATCACAGCGGCTTTACGCAAGTTACGCCTCTCGGTTAAGTTTGACGATCGTACGACACAAAAGCCAGGATTTAAATTTGCCGAATGGGAACTCAAAGGCGTACCCGTTCGTATGGCGATTGGTCCCAAAGATTTAGAACAAGGAACGGTGGAACTAGCCCGAAGAGATACGTTAACCAAAGAAGTGGTTCGCCGCGAGGGCGTAGAAGCCTACCTTGTTGATTTGATGGAAACGATTCAACAGAGCTTGTATCAAAAAGCATTTTCGTACCGCGACAGTCATATTACTCAGGTGGATAATTTTGATGAATTCAAAACGATTTTGGAAACAAAAGGAGGATTTTTGGCAGCCCATTGGGATGGTACGCCAGAAACCGAAGAAAAGATCAAAGAATTGACCAAAGCAACCATTCGCTGCATTCCTTTAGACCAAGTAAAAGAGGAGGGGAAATGTGTGTTTTCAGGGGCTCCTTCCACAGGTCGTGTCTTGTTTGCCAAGGCATATTAAAAAAAATAAAAAAGTTTAAAAGCGGACTTGCACGTGTAAAAAATAGTTGTATTTTTGCATCCGCATTTGAGCAGTAGGCCCGTTCGTCTATCGGTTAGGACTCAAGATTTTCATTCTTGCAAGAGGGGTTCGATTCCCCTACGGGCTACAAAATAAAGGCAATTGAAGTGTGACATTTTATGTTACTGCCACTCAAATGGCCCGTTCGTCTATCGGTTAGGACTCAAGATTTTCATTCTTGCAAGAGGGGTTCGATTCCCCTACGGGCTACAAATTAGTTGTAAATTAGTTTTGTAAAACAAAGGTTTTGTGTCTCAAATCGTTGTTTTATTAGTTAAAACCAAAGTGATTACCGAGTAATTGTGGGAGGTTTTTCTTTTTTAACTAATAGTTATAAATAATTATTACAATTAAATTACAAAACAATGGCAAATCACAAGTCAGCGCTAAAGAGAATTAGAAGTAACGAGAAACGAAGAGTTTTAAACCGTTATCAACACAAAACAACACGTAATGCCGTGAAAGCGTTGCGTATGTCTACGGATAAAGCAGATGCAGCAGCCAAATTGGCAAGCGTTATTTCTATGATTGACAAGTTAGCAAAGAAAAACATCATTCATGATAACAAGGCTTCCAACTTGAAGTCCAAGTTAACGAAACACGTCAACAAACTGTAATCTATTTTTATAGTATAGTATGCAAAAGCCTCCAATTCGGAGGCTTTTTTTATGTGTTGTTATTCTTTAACTCTTCGAGCATCTCTCTTGTTATCGGTTTCGATAAAAAGTCCAATACCATAGGATACGATTTTGATTTTTCGATGTCCTTTGGGTCTATAGTCGAGGAGAGCACAATTACTTTTAGCTGTGGAAAAATTTCGTTGTAACGTCGTTCCGTAATGATATCTAGAAATTCCCAGCCCCCCATTACGGGCATATTCAAATCCAAAAAAAGAAGTTCGGGCAAATCGGTTGTCGGTGTAATTCCTTTTTGCGAAAACGACTCTAAATAGGCTAACGCGTCTTCTCCATTGTTGGCAATCTCAATGGTTTCGGAAAACTCACACTTTTGAATGACTTTTTTACATAACATTAATGTAATGGGGTCATCGTCTACACAGAGTATTTTTTTGTACATTTTAATTGTTTTTAAAGGTAATCGTAAATGTTGTTCCTACGCCTACCTCACTATCTATTGTGATGCTTCCTCCCATGGACTCTACTTGCGATTTGACCAAATATAAGCCCAAACCTTTACTGTCGGGATTGTCATGAAAACGTTGGTATAGTCCAAATACTTTATCGCGATGGCGTTTGAGGTCAATTCCCAAGCCATTGTCTTTGAAGGTAATTTGTGTTTCGGTGCCTAAATTTTTAGCAGCGACTAAAATTTTCAATTGACGGGAAGGATCGCTGTAGCGGAGTGCATTGGTAGTCAAATTTAGTAAAATACTTTCAAAATACGAGCGATTTAAGAACAAGGTATTTACTTTATCGACATCCAGTTTAATAATTGGATTTAAGTTGCTGATTAAAAAACTGAGTTGGTTAAAGATGTTTTCAAACACATCCCGTATCACAATCGGCTCTTTATCTATAGCTAAACTGTCTTTGATGATAATGATATTCACCAAATCATTGACTGTATCGTTGAGTTGTTGGGTTGATTTGCTAAATCCTTGAAGGATTTCTTTTAATTCATAATCCTCAATTTCAATATCCTCCAACAAATTTAATAATCCGGTCAAATTAGAGAGAGGAGCGCGTAAGTTGTGAGAAGTGATGTAAGAGAACTGCTTTAAGTCGGAGTTGTTTTGTGTCAATTCTTTAATCAATTGTTCGCGTTCTTTTTCCTGCTCTTTTTCCTCGGTGATGTCGCGTTGAATGGAAATCCAATGCGTGTGTTGATTTTCATGGTTGGTAATGGGAATCAAACTTAAATTCACCCAATAGTTAGTGTTGTCCTTACGTTTGGTCAGGGTTTCCAAGGTAAAAGCCTCTTTCTTTTTTAAGGCATCGGCAATTTTTTTGACATCCCTTTTGTTTTGAATACGTTTAAAAAAGAAGGTAGCCGACTGGTGTAAAACTTCTGCTTGGTCGTATCCTGTCATTTTCTCGAAAGCGGGATTCACATATACGATTTGATCTTCAGCATTTTCAGAGGCACCAACAGCGGTAATCAATACGGTATCACGATTTTGAATAATTACCGTTTCCAATAAACGCAATCGTTGTTCTTCTTCTTTTTGTCGAGTGACGTCCTGCATGGCACCAATCATTCGCACCACATTGCCTTCCTCATCTTTGACCAGAAATCCACGGTCATATACATAGCGGTATTGCCCATTGGCGTCCATAAATCGGTATTCATCCTGCCATTTATCCGAACGTTGGGCGATATACGAATATAGTTTTACCGACATCTTTAAACTGTCTTCCGGGTGAATTTTGTCAAACCACCACTGTAAATTGGCCCCAACCTGGTCTTTTTTATACCCAAAAACACCTTGTATTCCTTTGTTCCAAATAAAACTGTTGGTTTTAACATCCCAGTCCCAAATCGTATCGCTTGTAGCTTTGGAAACAATTTCAAAACGTTCGTTGGAAATAGACAATTCTGAGAATTCCGATTCAAACTGCGCCATGTAGCGCTCTGTAGTTCCAATTTTTTGCGCTAGAAAGTACGTCGTAAAAAGCGCAATTCCCAACGCCAAACCCAATCCGATTCCCAGCTGCCATGATGGATTGTTCCATTGTGTAACCACAACCATACCTGTAAAAATCAGGGCAAATAAGGTGAGGAATACCGGAAGAAAAAAACGTGGGTTTGTGTGTTTCATTATTCCAAAAATAACAAAAAAATAGGATAAAAAACATGTTGTAGTATTAATTCACTTTTACATAGCGTAAAACTATTGCCTTGAGGATGCCTGATTTCAGAAAATAAAAACTACCTTTGCGCCTTCAAAAAAATCACATGGAATCAATACGAAATATTGCCATTATTGCCCACGTTGACCACGGAAAAACCACCTTGGTTGACAAGATTATGTACCACTGCCAGTTGTTTCGCGAAAACGAAAATACCGGCGATTTAATTTTGGACAACAATGATTTAGAACGCGAACGCGGCATTACCATTACCTCCAAAAACGTTTCGGTGGTATACAAAGGAACCAAAATTAACATTATCGATACACCAGGCCACGCCGACTTTGGTGGCGAAGTAGAACGGGTATTGAATATGGCCGATGGCGTATGTTTGTTGGTTGATGCCTTTGAAGGTCCGATGCCCCAAACACGTTTCGTATTGCAAAAGGCCATCGACTTAGGGTTGAAACCTTGTGTGGTGATCAACAAAGTGGATAAAGAAAACTGTACTCCTGAGGAAGTGCATGAAAAAGTATTCGATCTCATGTTTGAATTGGGTGCCGAGGAATGGCAGTTGGACTTCCCAACAGTTTATGGTTCGGCCAAAAATAACTGGATGTCCGAAGACTGGCAAAACGTGACCACATCTATCGAACCTTTGTTGGATATGGTGGTGAATCATGTTCCTGCGCCTAAAGTGTCAGAAGGAACCCCTCAAATGTTGGTTACTTCGTTGGACTTTTCATCGTTTACGGGTCGAATCGCTATCGGACGCTTAGAGCGCGGTACGCTGCGTGAAAATATGCCTGTTTCTTTAGTGAAAAGAGACGGTTCAATCACCAAATCCAAAATCAAAGAACTACATACTTTTGAAGGTTTGGGCCGTAAAAAAGTAGCCGAAGTACACGCGGGAGACATTTGTGCTTTGGTAGGTATTGAAGGGTTTGAAATTGGAGATACCATCGCTGATTTTGAAAATCCTGAAGCCTTAAAAAGTATTGCGATTGATGAACCAACCATGAGTATGTTGTTTACCATCAATGACTCTCCGTTCTTTGGTAAAGAGGGGAAATTCGTTACTTCACGCCATATCAAAGATCGTTTGACCAAAGAACTAGAGAAAAACTTGGCCTTACGCGTGAGCGAAACCGATTCGGCCGATAAGTTCATGGTGTTTGGTCGTGGGGTATTGCACTTGTCTGTTTTAATCGAAACCATGCGTCGCGAGGGGTATGAATTGCAAATCGGTCAACCCCAAGTTATCATCAAAGAAATTGACGGGCAAAAATGTGAACCTATTGAAGAATTAACCATCGACTTACCTGAGAATGTTTCGGGTAAAGCGGTCGAATTCGTAACGGTTCGTAAAGGGGAAATGCTGAGTATGGAACCCCGTGGCGAGCGAATGATTATCAAATTTAACATTCCATCTCGTGGAATCATCGGATTGCGTAATCAATTGTTGACGGCTACTGCGGGAGAAGCTATTATGGCGCATCGATTCATCGGGTATGAACCTTTAAAAGGAGATATTTCGGGTCGTATTAACGGTTCGTTGATTTCTATGGAAAATGGAAAAGCCATTCCGTATTCCATCAATAAGTTACAAGACCGTGGTAAGTTTTTTGTTGATCCCAACGAAGATATTTACGAAGGACAAGTGGTCGGTGAAAACTCTCGTGCGGATGATTTGGTGATTAACATTACCAAAACCAAACAGTTGACCAACTTCCGTTCTGCGGGCGCCGATGATAAAACGCGTATTGTTCCCGCCATCAAGTTTACTCTTGAAGAAGCTTTAGAATATATTCAAAAAGATGAGTATGTGGAAGTAACACCCAAGTCGATTCGTTTGCGTAAAATTTTGTTGAGCGAAAACGATCGTAAGCGTTTCAAAAATGCTATGGTGTAACACCTCCATTCTAACAATAAAAAAAGCCATCAATTCTTTCATTGATGGCTTTTTTAGTATATGCTTTTTAAGCATTCAGGCTAACGCTTCAAGGCAAAATTTCCTTTCACTATTCGACCGTCCTCCAGTTGAATGACATACCAGTAATCATCGCCTGGCAGTAAGGCTCCATTATAAGTACCGTCCCAACCCGCGCCCAATGCCCCGATTTGTTTCAATAACTTCCCATAACGGTCGTAAATAAAGATTTGCGTATTGGGATAAAAAGTATTCGTAACGCCCCGAATGTTCCAAGTATCATTAAATCCATCGCCATTGGGTGTGAAATAGGCGGGGATGCCCAACACAGTGACCAAATAGGAAGCTATACCACATCCATTTAAGTCTTTTACATAGACCGTATGCACGCCCATGGGGACTTGCGTAAATACATTTGAACTTTGATGCGGGCCATACGATTCATCAATGCTGTACACATAATCACCATTGCCAGAAACGTTTACCGTGATGGTGTTATTATCGACCAAATCTACAACGGTTACCGAATCTATCGTCGCAATAACAGAGCTGTTCACTTCGACAACGCGCACAACAGTACATCCTTGAGGATTGGTAACTTCAACGCTATACGTCCCTTCTTGATTGACCGTGAGGCTATACTGGGTTGCCCCCGGAATGAGGGTTCCCTCAAAATACCATTGGTACGTGTAGGTGGGAATCAAGTTGTCTTGCGCCACATCGGCTGTTAGAGTGGCAGTGAAAAAAGGTAAATTAGAACAAATCAAGGTATCATCCCAGCCTTGGGCATTGATGTCGACCAAAGGCCTTGGATGCACCACAAAGGATAGCGGATAGGTTGCCGAACAGTTCGTGTTAATTGGATTGGTCAATGTGACCAAAACCGTTTGTGTTCCACTGATAAACGGATTTGGGAGTTGATTGGCGTAAACTGTACCGTTGGCCAAGGTGTAGGTCAACGTAAATCCAGTTTGCCCTTGAAGTAAATCTTGCGTGAGCGTTGTGGTGTCAAAAGCTACCGTGCCGTTTTGAAGCGCGGGATCGGTTTCATCATCACAAACCTCAAATCGATTGGGGGCTACCGCAAACAATTCGGGTAAATCATCAACAATAAAAGTTACCGTAGTGGTACGGAAACAGGGCCCATCCACAGGAATGTTGTTGGCATTAGCTACTCTTACCTGAATCGTTTCGGTACCGGTTACCGTATAGGTAGGAGGAAACGGTGCAGGAATTGGCGTCCCATTTCCAGCAAGGTATTCCACAACAACACCCGTTTGCCCTTGAAGAAGGCTACTTTGCAACGTAGCCGTATTGAAGGTAAAACTACCGTCTTGGTCATCATCGCAAGCGCGAATAACATTGCCATTGCCCAAGGGGAAAATAGTGGGTAAGGCTTGTACGGTCAAGGTAATGTACGGGCCCAATCCAAAACAGGCATTGTCTACATTACTGTCAACGCGAACCCAGATCTGTTGTGTGTTGGGGTACCCGATATTGGCATAATTGGCGGGATTGGTGATCGCTAAGGAATTTCCATTGCTATCATTTTCGGCCAAAGCATCGGCTTCGTTTCTATAATACGAAATCGTATACGTGGCAGTATTGGGTAATAATGCTTGAATCTGCCCGCTAACACTACTGAAATTAAAAGTTGCAATGCCATCGGTGTCGGTGTCTTGGGGACTGACGTAAAAATCACATTGGGTAAATTGCCAACTCGTTCCGGCGGGAATTTGAGTGGCCGAAACAATGAGATTCAAACGGGCTACGCGGAAACATTGGTTGGCATTTTCAACGCGAACCCATACCGTAGTATTGGTCGTCGTGTATGCAGTAACCCCCGTAATTTGTTGGGTTACATCGTTGGTTTGGGCTGCCGTTTGAGAAGTAAAATAAGTAAACGTTTCGTTGGCGGCATTGGCCGAAATCTGATTATTTTTTTGCGTTAGGTTGAAACTCGAAATACCGTCCGTGTCGTTGTCACATTGGACCAATGTAAGCGGTGTAGTCACGACAGGTAGTGCATAGGTTGTCAATACCGCACTCTGCGAATTAAGGCCACAACTGTTGCCATTTCGGTTGAGTACCACACGATAGCGATAGCCAACCATAGCCGGCGTTACGGCAAGAGCTGTCAACGTATTGGAGGTTACTCCGGTGTAATTGGGACCGTTGGTTAACGTTGTCCATGTCGTGCCATTATCTGTTGAAACTTGCCATTGATAGCTATCCACGGGCGTTGCGGGAACTACAGTAAAGACGGCGTTTTGCAATTCACAAACCGTAACATCTTGGGGTGCTGTAGTGATGCTGATCGGCGCACTAATGCTGTAATTAGGATTTGGGGGCGTATATCCTCCTGCGCCCGTAACCACTCCATTAGCATTCACGGTGACACTGCCTGTTCCCAAAACTCCATTGGCATCTGGATCAGCAAAACCTGCTTCAATCACATCGGCACATAAATCGTTGTCCGCGTCCAAAGCAACATAATTAAATATACCATCGCCATCAGAATCGGCTAACGTGTAATTCAAGGTTCCTGAATCAACAGCGTTTTCTAATCCGTTATGCAACCCATTGGCTCCAATTTGAATTGCATCAATAATTCCATCGAGATTGGCATCCAAAGCGCCACTTTGGGCTTCGGTTAGATCGTAAATCCCATCATTATCTGAATCCAAATCCAAATAATTGGGAACGCCATCCCCGTCAAAGTCGTTGGGGACATAAGCGGGGCCGAAAATATCATCCAAACCGTCATCGTTGGCGTCATTTCCAGAAAGTGCTACAAACGTAGGCCCTTGCGACTCCACTACATCTAAAATTCCATCATTATCCGAATCGATGTCCAACGCATCGGCAACACCATCGGCATCACTGTCTTTGGGGACACATACGGCATAAAAGCGAAACGTAGCGCGATTGGGCGCATCATCAACTAAATTTTTATGTTGGATGGCCAATGAAGTTGTCAAGTAGGTTTGGAATTTAAACGTACCACTCCCTGCGGCCAAAGGAACAGCACTATTCAATCGAAAACGAATTTCAAACGAGGAAAATCGAGTCACGCCGCTCTCAAAGAAACCGTCGTAATTGGTGTCAATCAACAACTGATCATCTGGATTGTCAACGGTAATGGTTTGGTTGATGGGACAGGTGATAATGTACTCTCCTTTGTCATTGATCAAATCGGCAGTGTTGGCAACGGCAGCGTATTCCAATCCCAAACTAATGGGTTGCGTAAAGTTGACTTGGTATTTCACCCAATTTGTTTTTCCGGGGGGAACATCTGTCACGATAGTGCCATCATTTGTCGATGTAAACGGAAGCGTACTAGCAGTAGTAGACGTACTTACCGTTCCAGTAAAGGGTCGGCTAAAGGCCCCAACCGTCAGGGTTCCTGTGCTGGGATTTTGTAAATTCAAGTACTGGTTCCCATACGATTCTGTGCAATTGGCAATCCCGTCGTTGTCCATGTCCACATCAATGTTGTCATTGACCAAATCTCCATCCAAATCATTGGGACAGGTGCTGACAGGAAATTCATCCGAGAAAATTTCAATCCCGCAAGTCGCCAAAGCAGCTTTCACTTTGTAATAGCCAGGCTGTGTCGGAGAATAACTGTTGGTTGTTGCACCAGGAATTGGCACATTGTTGAAATACCATTGGTAAGTGTCAAATCCACTTTGCGCATTGACATTCAACGACACATTGGGAATACAGTTGGTGAGGTTAACATCAACTTCTTGAAAAACTACTTCAGGTTTGAACACAAATCCCGAATAATAGCCTCCAAACGTAGCGGCACCATCACTTCCATAAGCGGCCAAATAGAGTTCGGTAGTGGAAAAAACGGAAACATTTCCCGTCAAACCTGTAATGATATAACATTCATAGTCAGGATTTCCTATTACAGCCAAGGGACCACTTACGCCAAAAGCCCCTGCCAATCCCGCTAGCGTGTAGGGGACTCCATCGATGATAAAGTTAAGGGTTGATCCGGTTTTGGTGGTAATGGTTACCCGCCCGCTGAAATTTCGATTCCCCACTTTTTCAATAAACGGAATGTTATCGAGGGATTTCGGGGTTTGACAGCTCAAAGGCGGCACAAAAAACATTTCTTGATTCGCTTGGTTATTCTGCGAACCGTCGCCGACCGCTTGGTACGCAAAAATATTTTTATCCGAACGAACATATAAATTGCCATTCACATTGTAATCGGCTCCAGTAAGTTGCACATAGTCCCCCGCATTCAATTGATAGCTCGGCGTAGTACTCCCATTGAGAAAGATGGAGGTGTTGTTTTCGTGGGCAATCAACAATACGCGCTCCACATTGTCCATCCCCGTACTTTTGATAAAAATATAGTCTTTCCCGGTTCGCTCTACCGATACAATTTGGTCAAAGCCTGTATCGATATTCGACATTTGGCCATTCGTTCCCCCAACCGATCCACAATTCACGGCAATGGGTTTGTCTGCGGTTACCAGTGACCCAATGAGGGCATCGCGGTTGGCCGCTAAGGGTCCTTGAACGGCAATGACAAAAGTTTCGCCACTGTTGAGTAAAACAGGAGGCGGTGTATTTCCCGTGGTATTGACAAGTTGGGCACCAGGGCCGATGTCGCTAAAAGTAACCGTAGTATTATTCTCGGTAGCCATCACACTCACAAAAGTGTAATGCAATTCAAAGTAGTTGTTAACCAGCAAATTGGTCATCCCACCAATGCGAAATTGGGTGCCCAATGCCGCCATCCCTTTCGAAACCACACAACCCGCTTGGTTTCCTGACGCGTCGACAATACGACCCGAAACCGAAATTAAATCCTCGGCTTCGATCACATAACCCGCATCTTGTAAAATGGTATTCGCCGCCGACTGATCCACGACAAACTGAAACGGACTCCCACTGCTATCCATATCAAAGACATAAGGGATATCACGCGAAACCGTTCCGGTGATGTTAACACTCCCCAATTGTTTGATGGTAAATTGAATGGGCGTGATACTCGGGGTTGAAATGTATAGAAACTTCGATCCAATGGGCATATTTTGCGAATTGGATATCGGAGGGATGTAATGCGTTTTACTAAATTGAGCGAAACAAATCGCTGAAAATAAAAGCGTTAATAGGTTCGATAAAAATTTTGCATTCATAGCCCAAAAATAAACAATACCCCGCTATTAGGCGTGCATACTATTTATTTTTTGACGATTTTAACACTCGTAGGCTACAAATCTCTTTTTTGAATCAACGCATACGAACCCCATACAAAAAGGCCGGTCCACACCAAGACAACCGCCACCAAACCGTAATCCACAGCATAGTCTTTGATTTCAAGTACACCAACCTGATTTCCAACGGCTTGAATCATATCCAATTTGGTGAAGGGTTCAATCAATACCCCCGACATCGCTTCCAAAGGCATGTATCGGAAAATACTACGCGCCAATTCAAAGTCGTTGACAATCAGTTTTCCAAAAATCAAGTAACCAATATTTTCAATCAAATACCAAACAAACAAAAATCCAATCGCAAAAGCCGACCGTTTGATCAGTACCCCCAAGAACAAACAAAAACTAAAGAACCCAGTTAACTTGACAAAAAAGGCCAATAAATAATCCATTTCCGAGAAAATAATGCCTACCTCGTCATAGGTTGAATACATTAATCCCAAAAGCAAGGAAATCACAAATATAAAAACCGTCGACAAACCCGAAAACACCAAGACCGTCAAGAACTTAGAGAGGACAAATTCTTTCTTACTCATCCCGTCAATCAAGTTCTGTTTTAAGGTGCCGTACGTGTATTCATTGGCCATCATCGAAACAATCACCAAAGCCAAAAAAATCTTCGGCGACGCCCCAATGTAGCTGTTCAAATGCCAAATGTAGGGGAAGTTAAAAATACCCTGCTCGGAAGCATCAAAGTGTATAGGACCCAAATCAAACTCAATCGAGGCAATCAGTGCAATCAAACTCAAAATTCCAAAATAGGTCAGGGTCAAGATGCGACTCGCGCGATTCAACCAAATTTTCTGTAATTCTATGGCTAATAAACGTTTCATGTCTTAGGATTTTGTTTCGGTTAAGGTTAAAAATTGCTGTTCCAACGAGCGTTTGCGTTCCATCAAGTGATGCACGTAAATCCCGCGCTCACTCAAAAATTTGTTCAACAAACCGGCATCCAAGCCGCTTTTCGCCTGAACCACTACGGTATCTTGTTCAAGGGTAATCGAACTCAAATCGGGATACTGGGCCAAGGCCGTTTGCAGTGCTTCGAGCGAGGCTGACCGTAATTCCCAATAACTCTGTTGCGATCCCATGCCTGCAACCGTACCCGAATACAATACTTTTCCATATTGCAAAACCAAAACATGTGAACACACTTTTTCCACTTCGTCCAATAAGTGCGAAGCCAATAATATCGTCGTTCCTTGCGAAGCGATCAACTGAATTATTTCGCGAATCTGTCGTATCCCTTGCGGATCTAAACCGTTGGTGGGTTCGTCCAAAATCAAAATCTCAGGGTCGTTCAACAAGGCCGAAGCAATCGCCAACCGCTGTTTCATTCCCAACGAAAAGGTGCGAAACTTACTGTCTTTGCGCTCCCACAAGCCCACAAGTTCCAATTTCTCCTGCACTTTGTGGTACCCGATGCCTTTGATTTTACACACCAGCTCCAAGTTTTGCTGTGCCGACATATAGGGATAAAAATTGGGACGTTCAATGATGGCCCCCACTTTCTTCAAAGCTTCGTGGGTAGGCAATTTTCCATCAAACCAAGCATAGTCGCCCGAACTGCGGTTAACCACATTCAACACGATACCCAGGGTAGTAGATTTTCCCGATCCATTCGGACCCAATATCCCGTAAACGTTGCCTTTTTGAATGTCCAACGACAAATCATTCACCGCATGCACGCGGCCATACCGTTTGTTTAAATTCCGAATCGATAGTATTGTTTCCAAGCGTATAAAAAGTTAGGTTTATGTTTTAGACGATACAACAAACGGTTTGTTACTTGGTTGTTCATTTTTTTGGGCACTCCCCCGAATCCCGCCACGTTTTCAAAGCACTTTTGTGGTCGGGGTCCGGCTTTCGGCCGTCGCTGGCCTTGGGCTCCCGCCCCGGCCGAGCTCCCCAAGGCCTCTATCCGTAGTGCAAAAAAACGCCCGGAAAAATCGGGAGTGTAATTCATAGGTAGCTCGGGAGTTTAGGAGCTTTCTTTACCTAGAACTTGAAACCTTAAACCTAAAAAACTGCAACGCCAGGTGACGGTAGCGGCGGCTGGCTTTGTTTTTACTGCTTGAAAGGATTGACTTCGTCGAATTTTGTTTCACGCAGGAGTAGGGTACCAGGTATTTGTGTCTAAAATATGTTAACATACTTACTGATTGAAATCCATATAAACCTCGAGTAACTGATCTATTAATTTTCTGATTATTGGAGTAGCTAAATGAGTTTCTTTGGATTCCACATAACCTTTTCGATTAAAATCTTTGACACCCACCATCATTTTATCACCTTTCATACCAACATTAACAAATTCAATCTTATCGTCAAGTTTTTTTGTATGACCGGCCTCTCTCACTGATGCGTACAATTTGATGAATGGGAAACGAGCTTTTTTCTTTACAACTTTAACTTTTTTCTTGCCTTCTTCGTAGAAAGGCTTTCTAACTTGAATAGGAGGATAAAATCTCTCAAAATAAAAAATTACAGTTATTTTTTTATATTTTTTTTGGTTAACAAGCGCAAGAGTAAAATACCATGTATTAGAAACTTGTCTATTCTCAATAATATCTAAATATTGGTTAAAACTTATAATTGGAAAATCTCTAAATTGAAGTTCTATGCCATCAACTTTATCTGAAATTAGAGATATTGACTGATGGAATCTTGTTTTAAAGACGTCCATAGATGAACGCCAAACTTCATAATCGTATTTATGAGTTTCTATTTTCTTGGTAGCAACTGATTGATTAAATTTCCCAATCCATTCTTTTTCTCTTTCTTCCTCATTTAAAAATTCCTCATAAATTGATGTTGTTTCATATAATTTATCTGTAATTAATTCTATCAAAGGACTTAAGTCTTTTTTATCAGCTGCAGTTAAAGCATTATAATATCTATCTCTGTCTTCAATTCGGATGATTATTTCTGGATATCCATTTTGTAATAAATAAAAATTCATAATTAATCTACTTATCCTCCCATTTCCATCTTCAAAAGGGTGAATCCAAGTAATCCAATGGTGAAGTATTGCTGCTTTAACTATTGGAAATATACTCGTAGTTTGATCATACCATTGATACATTTTTTCTAAATGTTCTTCCACCAATATCCATTCTGGAGGCGAATGGTCTGAATTCTTAATTTTCACATCTTTTTTTCTGCAAACTCCTGGCGCTATATTTGGTATTCCAGTAAGTAGAATTTGGTGGAGCTCCATCATATTTCTCTTGTTTAATTTTTCATTACCATTAATTAAATCATAAAGAAAGTCAATAGCATTACTTAGAGTCTTTGCCTCTATTTGATCTTTTAAAGGTTTATCATTTAACTCAAGATTATCTAAAATAACTTCAGTTTCTCTTAAAGTTAAAGTATTCCCCTCTATTGCATTGCTATTGTATACATGAGAAATTTTAATTTGTTTAAAGATTTTTTTCTTTAATTCAAGATTTAACCCATTTTCCCTTCTAGCATTGAGTCTGTTGACTACATTTTGAATATCTTTTATTACGCTTTTTAAATCTTCATCAACGATGTAATTTGTAATTGGGTATTCCATTTTTTACTTATTTGAATTAGAATTGTAATTAACTTAAAGTTGAAAGTCAAAAGTTGCGATTAAGCTCAACGATATTTTTCTTACTAAGGTAAATGTTTTATGAGTAAACTCAATGTTGAATTTATACATTTAAGCAATAGCGGCTTATTACTTTCAACAGTGGTTTCTTCTACTTAAATTTATATCATCCTCAATTTTAAGCAAAATGAGAATAATTATTTTGAGTATTAAATTGTAATCACTTTTATGTTTTTCACTAGATAGAGTGTTAGTACCATGCGAATATTTATTTCTTAAGTCGTATCCGTTTGTATATATCTTTTGATTTAAATAAAAATTGAAATATTTTACTTCTTCCCTAGAAAATAAAGTACTTTCAGCTAATAATTTTTTATCCTTAATTAATAAGTCAACTTCATCTCTTACGAATTTTGGATAATGCCAATAACTTAGTAATTCATTTCTATGAATTTCTCTAATAATGTATAACAAAGTAATTTTTTCAATTTCAACTATATTTTTACTATTTAACTTTAAGTAACCATCTTTAATGAGACTTTGAATTGTATCTTTTTGATAATTAGCAAAATCATCTAAGTTGACTTTCTCGAATGTTAATAAGTCAAAGAGGTTAGAATATTTTGTTCCGTAAGTTTCTGTATGAAACAGATGACTTTGGTCTGAAAAAAATATATGTTTAAGATTTATGATTAGTCTGTCATTCGGGTAAATATACTTTATTTTATTTTTACTTGTAACTTGACTAAATCCAATAGGTTTTGAACTTACATGTAGAAGATCTATATCTATCATTCCGTATTCAGCTAAATTTTTGTATTGTTTTAGCAGAAAATCTAAATCGGGTAATAATGTACGAATTTTATCTAATTCAGGTGTATCTGAAACTCTTAAATTAAAAATTATTTTATTAGGTACAATCATTTGATTTATATGTTCTATAAAGTAATTAATTAAAAGTTCAATTCCACTTCCTTTTCTATTTAAGTAATATTCAATGATAAGTAGTTGTAAATTTGAAAGTATTTCTTTTCTAGTAAAAAATTCCCCTATTTCATATTCATTTTTTGATTTTAACCCAATTACACGCTCTATCACATCTAATTCACATGATTTACTAACTAAATAGATTAGTGAAGTTTCATCAATGTAATTAAATAATGAATTGAAAGATTTGAATAAATCTACATAGTTTTCAATTCCATCTAAATATTTTTCACTGTAAATAACTTCGAATAATCCATTTTCATTTTTCAATTTTACAGGTTCATTTTGGTCTTTATTGAGTCCAACTTGAACCCTTACATTCCAAACGTGTCCACTCTCTAGTATTTCTTTATTTTGCTTCTCTGACTTTTTTTTAGCTTTGTATCTAGTTTTATCTTGAAGCTTCATTTCATTAGAATCTTTAGATTTTTCGATTAATCTTACATAATTTAAGTTGCAAAAATCTGAGTCTAGATAAGTATTTATTATGCTTTCTTTATCTTCAAGACTCAAGCTTTTAGGGAAATAATATTTACATGATTTTTTGTTATCATTTTTTTTTTCAAATTGAGAAAGCAAAATTTCAGCTGTGGTTTTGTAAGTCAATAAAAATTCACGAATCTCTTTATTGAATTTCTGAACAATCTTCTCTTGTTGAAGTATATAATTTATTTGATACGAATAATTTTCAATAATTTCAGCAAATTTTTGATTAGAGATATTTTTATAAACTGATAGTTTGCTAATTAGTTCCCAAAAGCTACCAATATAAACATTCTCTAAATCATTTATGAGAGATTCTATATTTTGGTCGTTGATTTCTATAAATCTATTTTTCAGAGTTGACCATTTTTTTTCAATAATCCCAACATAATTAATTTTATCAGTTTTACTCCATTTAGGCAAAAATAATCCGTTATCGAAATGTAGTTTTATATTGTAAATTTCGAGTATATCATTTAAGGTTAAATTGTGTTTTAAACTTAAATTTTCTAATAGTTTTTCAGTTTTAATAAGGTTATGACTTAATGCCATATCCTCTTTCGAATAAAATACGATTCTTTGAATTTCTTTTCTATAATTCATGTTTTACATTTGTTCGGGTAAAATTGTTATTAAAAGATGATAATAACATTATACATTATTCATTTCCCACCCCTCTCTGCAATTTAAAAAATTCTACGACAACTCTCCTTAGTGTTTTTCCTGTTTTTTTAAGGTTTTTTTCCTCTAGGTAGTCGGTTTTTTTCCCCAAGTCATAAAATTACAGCAAAGAAAAGTGGGGAGGGTACGGTTTTCCGTAAAGGGGCGTAAAAGGAGTTCTTATTTGGGGTGGTATAGCGCTTGCCAAAAAAGGCAACGTAAGGGGGTAGCTTCGTTCAGCGGGAGTGTACATAAAACAGCGTTGGGGTAGTTTTCATGTATTCCAAATTCTGAACGCAAACGCTAGTTTTGCCCCAAATGATGGGCTGGAGTAGGGATACGCCCTAGATACTCCATAGATACTCCATGAAAAAGCCATGAAATCGAAAACCCAAAATCATAGTCGAAAACCAGCGAAAACCAGCGAAAAAGATAAAAAAGAAATCCCCCCGTTTCGGGTCTAAAGTTTCAAGAAACCAGCTATATTTTTTTAGCAAACCCGCGCGCAACATTATGGGATTTATACTTCTTTGGAAGCACAACTTAGGGGTAAAGTTTTTAGCTAGCTAAAAAATATAACGTCCTGTTGTCCTTTCGACGTAAGGAGAAATCCCATCCCTATCTTCACACAACGATTGTTCAGGAGCTCAGCGGCTCAGCGGCTCAGCGTCTCAGCGACTCAGCATCTCAGAATCTCAGAATCTCAGCCTCTCAGCAGCTTTCAATGAAAACAATCAGCTCGTCACACGATTTTACCCAACGTTATGGGATTTCTCCTAACGTCGAAATGACAATCGTATCTAAGGGCTATTGTGCTCATGAAACGAAACCTCACCTCGTTCGCATCCGGACCTAGGAGCAATTATACCTTTCCTTCAAATCCAGAAACATCATCCGTAAACAGCAGTAAATTTGTGATGTTTATGGGGTGTTTTCTCAGGAGCTCAGCATCTCAGCGGCTCAGAAGCTCAGCCTCTCAGCAGCTCAACACCTATGTCCCTATGTGGTTAAATTTAATTACTACCTTATTTTACTGTGTAGTAAACTTGAAAAATGGGTTATGTTTTTAAAAACCACATAGCAACATAGTTCGCATAGCCGTTGCATGGTGCTTAATGTAGGAGACTAGGGGAGGTTTGTCGTTGACGATTGTTCAGGAGCTCAGGAGCTCAGCATCTCAGCGTCTCAGGAGCTTATAAATTAAATCGCTTCCGCAATCGCCACAAAATCGGCCACTTTCAAAGCTGCGCCACCAATCAAACCACCATCGACATCGGGTTTGGAGAATATTTCACGCGCATTGTCGGGTTTTACACTACCGCCATACAAAATCGAAACATCTTCCGCCACTTGAGGGTAGCGTGATCGTAAGGTGTTGCGAATGAATTCATGCATTTCTTGTGCTTGATCTGGGGTCGCCGTTTCTCCCGTACCAATCGCCCAAACGGGTTCGTAAGCCAAGACAATTTGCGCCCAGTCCTTATCGTCAATATGGAACAATCCATCGCGTAACTGATTTTCAACGACGTTAAAATGTTGTCCGTTTTGACGGTCTTTCAACTCTTCCCCAAAACAAAAAATAACGGTCATATCGTGTTTCAAAGCCGTATCTACTTTATTCGCCAAGGCGGCATCCGTTTCGTTGAAGTACGCACGACGCTCCGAGTGTCCTAGAATCACCGTATTAACCCCAATGCTTTTTAACATGGCAGCCGAAATTTCGCCGGTAAAGGCACCGCTTTCTGCTTGATGCATATTTTGAGCCGCTACCGTAATCGGTGTAAATTCAACATGATCAGCCGCCGAAGCTAAATTCACAAAGGGAGGCGCAACAATCACTTCGGCCTCAATATCGTCGGGAAGCGCGGCAATTAATTCGTTTAGGAAATCTTCTGTTTCTTCAGCATTTTTATGCATTTTCCAGTTGCCGGCAACAATTTTTCTTCTCATTATTTCAACGTTTTTAAAGTAGCATTAAGTTGTTCAAAGTCGGTTTCAATCGCCCGATAGGTTACAATATTTCCTTCAGCATCCAAGACGATGTAGCGTGGAATCCAGTCCAAATCAATCGATTTTCCAAAACTTCCTTTCATGCCTTTTTCATCGTTCACCCAGTATTGATCGCCCGTGAGTTGGTGCTTTTCAATCCCCGCTTTCCATTTGTCAAGCCCTTTATCCATGGAGATAAATACATAATCAACATCGGGATGTGCCGCTTGCATTTCTTTGACTTTAGGCATGGCTTTGACACAGTCGCCGCACCAAGACGCCCAGATTTCGATAACCGTAATTTTCCCACGGTGGCGTTTGAGTAAGTCGCCAAACGATAATTCTTGGCCTTGTAAATCGGTTACTTTTTCTTGTTTTGTAGCCTCCGAAAATTGCTTGGGAGGGGTGCTTTGCGCACAGGATACGAGGGAAAGTAAAATCACAGCGAAAGGGATTATTTTTTTCATACGTTATAATTTAGGATTGGATTTTTTTAATTCTTCATAGCTCTTTTTCAACACCGTTTGCAATTCGGCGGGTTTAAATTGATTGCTGTCAATGCCCCACCAGTATTTCACTTCATTACCATTCCAAAGGTATTTTACCCCAGGCGTGTCTTTTCCACGGCCCAATTGATTCCAAAACGGAATAATCTCGATGATTTGATACGGATAGGTAGCGCCCGTTTCTTCAAAAAACTTCGGAATCAAATCGGCTTCCTCATTCATAAAGATAATGGATATAGGAGGCATAGAAGGATTCGTTTTTCGCATTTGGGTTAGCTCTTTGGCAGCATCCCGACAATGGTCGCAGCCCGGTACGAAGTAGCAGAGTATCTTTTTCCCCTGATCAATAGTAGGAAACATATTGGCATAGCCTGAGCTCACTTTTTTAGGCTCTTTGGGGGCTTGAACTACTTTGGCAGTTGCCAAGGTATCGACTTTTGTTTTCGCTACGGGGGCAGCAATAGTATCTGGAGTTTCGATGGCTACAGAGGTCGTGTCTTGCGGGACTACGGTGGGCTGACTCACTGTAAATTCAGGAGCGGGCGGTTGAATCGGTGCCAACATAAAAATCCCGAGAATGGAGGCAAAAAGGACAGTAGTCAACACCCAAAAGTTAGGCGCATCCGACCCTTTCGGAAGTAATCGGTTGAGGTACCAAAGCAGTCCAACCGCAATTACATTTTTGATAATCGCCTCCACAGGGGTCATCGGAATCAATTCGCCAAAGCAACCACAATTTCCCGAATTTCCACTGATAAAGGTTTCATAACTCAAATGGCCAATGAAAACCACTAAGAGGGCAATCGTGGCAGGAATAATAAAGCGTTTCAACCAATGGTTTTGCAACAACAAAAGGCCCAAAGCCATTTCAATTCCGATTAACGTACGTGAAAAGAATACCGCAACTTCTGGTGAAAATCCCATCGGGTACAATTGCTTCACTTCAAAAGTTGAAATCGCAAAATAGGGGGAAGGATATAATTTGGCAATGGCCGAAACGATAAACAATACGGCCACAACAATGCGCAAGCCCCACGCGATTGGGGTAGAGTTATTTTTCATACAAATTACTTTTTTGACAAAGGTAATACCCCAAACGTATAGGGGATGTTAACGATTTGTTATTGCCCGAAGCCCATTAAGATCAAGGCAAAAACCGAATAATTAATCATGTCTTGGTAGTTGGCATCAATGCCCTCCGAAACTAAGGTTTTCCCTTGATTGTCTTCGATTTGCTTGACGCGCAATAACTTTTGTAAAATTAAATCCGTTAAACTGCTCACGCGCATGTCCCGCCACGCTTCCCCATAGTCATGGTTTTTGGCTTCCATTAAGGCTTTGGTGAGGGCCACTTTTTCGTCGTAATAACGTGCCGCGGTGGCCGTATCCATGTCGGGTTGATCCACAACACCAAGTTCCAACTGAATCAAGGCCATCAAACAGTAGTTGATGATACCAATAAATTCTCCTGTTTCATCTTCATCGACTTTACGCACTTCATTTTCTTGCAAACTTCGAATGCGTTGCGCTTTGATAAAGATTTGATCGGTAAGAGAAGGCAACCGTAAAATACGCCAGGCACTGCCGTAATCGGTCATTTTTTTGACAAACAAATCACGGCAGATGCCGATGACCTTATCGTATTCTTGAGCTGTATTTCGCATTAACTCGTATCTTTGTTTGAAATTTTTTCAAATGTAACGAATTCGACCAAAACAACCCAAGTTAGCTATTGTTTTTCACCGAAATCGTTTTCCTATTTTACACCCTATGATGCTACAATGCCGAGGCCAATTGCTGGATTTATCAACGCCCAAAGTAATGGGAATACTCAATCTTACCCCCGATTCGTTTTACGATGGTGGAAAGTGGCAACATCGGGAACAAGTGATCGCACAAGTGCAACAAATGCTCGAAGATGGCGCTACGTTTATCGATATTGGCGGTTATTCGAGTCGCCCAAATGCTTCGCCGGTTGCTGAGGAAGAGGAACGCCAACGGGTGGTACCCATTATTGAAAGTTTGGTGGACTATTTTCCCGAGATTCTCATTTCTATCGATACCTTTCGCAGTAGTGTGGCCGAAGCTGCTGTTCATGCGGGTGCGTGTATGGTCAACGATATTTCTGCCGGACTGTTGGATGCTCAAATGCTCCCCACCGTAGCGCGATTGAAAGTGCCTTACATTATGATGCACATGCGTGGTACGCCGCAAACCATGACCACACTAACCGATTACGAGAATATCGTTACGGATATGCAATACTATTTTTCGGAGCGCATCGCGGCCGCAAGGGCGTTACAGATAAATGATGTGCTCATCGATCCCGGATTTGGTTTTGCCAAAACATTGGAACAGAATTATGAGGTATTGCAACGGTTGGAATTGTTTCATTTTCATAAAGTTCCTCTACTCGTAGGCGTTTCCCGAAAATCTATGATTTATAAAATCCTACAATCCACCCCGCAAGAAGCACTCAACGGCACCACTGTGTTGCATACCGTTGCCTTGCAAAAAGGAGCGCACATACTTCGGGTTCATGATGTGAAGGAGGCGGTGGAATGCATTCAACTTTTACAACAATTTCGATGAAAAAAAGTTATCTCTTATGGGGGCTTTTGGTCCTTTTAACCGCTTGTGCCAATAAGGAAGTTCTTTTGCCTGAAGCGGAAGTTACGGTGGTAGAAAAAGTCGATAATTGGTCGCCGGTGTATCTTTTTTTTGCTCAAAAAGGCAAGGATACGGTGGCCGATTTAAACCGAAAGAATACGATTACCTCCACGAATTACATTTTCAACATCGATAAGCGGTTGCCGATGCGCTTGGTGATTCCCGAAGTTAATTTGGTTTTACAAAAGAAAGAGGCGAGTCCGCACAAGAGTGAAGTGGCCCAAAATTACTTTTCCTATTCCGATACCAAAGCCCGCCGGTTGGCTTTTTTAAATGTACAACGGATAAAATTTACAACGGGGACATGTCCAAAAGGTATTGTAGTACATGTCTCAAAAGCGGGCAAAGTTCGCATCCTTGAGCAATCGGTAGCCGTGGAAGACATTCCCTCCTTTTTAGCGCAGCTTCCTTCAGATAAGCCATTTAAAGCACAGTTTCAATTTGAAGGCGATATGCCCTATGGCGCCTATATGAAGTTTCGCATTGCGGTACAGCAGTGGACGATTCCTTCCATGGGAGCGCATTGGTTTTCAGAGGATTGGTTTTCAGAGCGATAGGATTTCGTCTTTATTTTTCGTAGCTTCGACCTAAACTAGGCTTGTAATGACCTTTCAATACAACTTTTACAGCGTTTTTTTATTGGTATTTTGGATTCATACGGCAATTTATGCAGGGCTATTTTTCCGAAAGTTTGTGGTGCAACAACAAAAAGCAGCACTATGGATGGGATGGTTTTTGATTTTGGTAAATCTTTACACTGCACCATGGATGCTGGGATTTGCGGGTTGGTATGACAATCAGCCTTACCGTACGATTCTTTTTTACGTACCCTTTCAACATTTATTTTGGATTGGACCCGTCATCTATTTTTATTTGGTGACGTTACTCAATCCAAGGTTTACGTTACAAAAACGTGATTTCTTTCATTTTCTTCCAGGTTTTTTACACCTTTTAATGAGTGCTTGGGTAGCCTTGTATGACTTGGGCATTGCAAAACAGCCTTATTTTATCACCAATGGCGAAGATCCAGATTTTCAGCCGTGGTATCAGGGACTCGGACTTTTGAGTATGATTTTTTATGGATTAGCGGCGTTACGCTACTATCATTTTTACCGAAAAGCCTTGGAATCTGTACTAAGTAATGCCGCCGATTTTCTTCTGGTTTGGATGCGTTGGTTTTTAATCATTTTTCTCTCCTTATTGGTTTTTCGTGTTAGTTTTATAGTCCTTGAATTATGGGTTTCCCTCGATTATTGGGCGACCTGGTGGTATTTTTTCGGATTCATTGTCGGGGGCTATATCTTAGCCATTGCAGGATACGCCCATGCAGGAGTGTCAAGAGTCTATTTTCAATCCAAATTTTGGTCTCCCCAAATTCAATGGTATTTGGCGCCTCCCAAAGTGCTTTTGGGAACAACTACTTCATCATTTGTTGATTTTAGCGCGGATAGTAGTGAAGTAGTAGAAATGGAAAACTCCGTCGTTTGGACAGAATGGATCCAAAAAATTGAAGCAGCTATTACCGAACATCAATTGTATTTGGATCCCGATTTGACCTTATTTGCCTTAGCTCAAGTTTTTCAAATCCATCCCGTACAACTCAGTAAAATCATCAATCAAGGTTTTGGAAAAAATTTTAACGATCTCATCAACGCCTACCGCATTGATCATTTCAAACACCTTATTCTCGAGAATCGGCAACAACGTGAAACGCTTTTAGCCTTGGCTTTGGAATGTGGTTTTAATAGCAAGGCTACCTTTAATCGGGCGTTTAAAAAACAAGAAGGTATGAGTCCGCAAGCCTATATTAAGGCGCAAAAAAATCGTTACAACTAGGACTCAAATTATAATCTGAAGCGCGCAGGTCTGAATTTCAGGGCAACTTTGCTCAAAATTCAGAACGCATGAAAACATTTCTTTTACACCTTACCCGACCCACACTACAACGCTACGTATGGCAAGATGCGTTGTTATGGATTCCGAGAATCTATTGTGGCTATCATCTTGCCTTTAATTTTGGTGCCGCCAAATTTGGACTGCCTTGGAGTCCGCCCGAGAATAACCTCGGTTTCTTTGAAGTCGCTTTTTGGTTCCCCAACGACATTAATGAATACGGTGGTGTTTTTTCACTTTGCCCCGCAATTTTCGCTTGGTTGGGGGCCTTCAGTGAAGCGGTTGGCGGTTTGGCTTTGATCCTCGGATTTCAAACCCGTATTTTCTCTTTTCTCATTGCGGTAACTATGTTAGTCGCAGCTTTTGTCCAACATGCCGGCGAAGAACTTTGGCAACAATTGCCCGCTATGCATTTCTTTTGGGTGGCCTTGTACTGTATGATGTTGGGCAGTGGCCGCTTTGGTATCGATTATTTACTCACTAAAAACAAAACGCTATGAAAAATTTCGCATTCTTCTTTATTCTTGCCCTGACTTTGGTGTCGTGTGTCCAAAAAGCTTATGAACGTAAAGTTGAACTCACCTTGCGTTTGCCAAAAAAACAAACGGTAACCACAATTGGAGTTTACGGTAGTGGCAATCCGTTGTCATGGCAGCAACCGTTAGCACTCGAGCCCATTATTGCCGATTCGGTCTACCGTGTGACGTTTACCTCCAAAACGGGTTATTTACAAACCGAACTAAAATTTATGGTTAATGACCAATGGGAACTATATAACCAGCCCAATCGTATTTTGAAATACAATACTGAGGGCGTGACAAAAATGGAGGTGGTGTTTGATCGACAGTAAAAAAACTTTTACTGATGATGATACGGCTCACCTTTTAAAATCGTAAAGCCGCGGTACAATTGCTCAATAAAAAATAAACGCACCATTTGATGGGAAAACGTCATAGCCGATAAGGCAACTTTACCCTGGGCTTTTTGGTACACCGTTTCACTAAAACCATAGGGGCCGCCAATCACAAAGACGAGCGTTTTGAGTCCGGCATTCATCTTTTTTTGTAAAAATTCAGAAAAACCCACACTCGTATAGGATTTTCCGTTTTCATCCAACAAGATTAATTCCTCCCCAGGACCGACTTTCGACAAAATCAATTCGCCTTCCTTTTCTTTTTGCTGGGCTTCCGATAAGTTTTTGGCATTTTTGATGTCGGGTAAAATCTCCAATTCAAATTTGATGTAAAACGACAACCGCTTTTGATAGTCCTCCATCAATTGTTGCAATTGCTTGTTGTCGGTTTTTCCAACGGCCAAAAGTTTGATGTTCATCCCCTTTATTTTTCATCGCAAAAATAGGGAAAATTCTAAGGGAGCCTGAAAAGTTCAAATCGAATTGTATCTTTGTGCCACACAACAACACAACCATGTACCGCATTCTTATTCGTCCGATACTCTTCCGTTTCGATCCTGAAAATGTTCACCATTTTACCTTTAAATGGATAAAAATACTCGCGAAGCTTCCAGGATTTTCCCGACTTTGCCGAGCGCTTTATGACGTCAATGATCCGCGACTCGAACGGGAAGTCTTTGGATTAAAATTCAAGAATCCAGTAGGATTAGCCGCTGGTTTTGATAAAGATGCGAAGTTGTTTAATGAGTTGTCCGACTTCGGATTTGGATTTATCGAAATTGGGACACTGACGCCCGTGGGACAAGAAGGGAATCCCAAAAAACGATTGTTTCGATTGCGTGAAGACGAAGCCATTATCAACCGAATGGGGTTTAACAACGGCGGTGTGCAAGAAGCCGTTGCACGATTGAAGAAAAATAAAGGCGTTCTTATTGGGGGTAATATTGGAAAAAATAAAGTGACCCCCAACGATGAGGCGGTTTCCGATTACAAAATCTGTTTCGAAGCCTTATTCCCCTATGTGGATTATTTTGTGGTGAATGTGAGTTCGCCCAATACGCCCAACCTGCGCGAACTTCAGGATAAAAAACCCTTGACCGAACTTTTAGCCACCTTGCAAACGGAGAATCAAAAGCGTCCGCTGCCCAAGCCTATTCTATTAAAAATTGCACCCGATTTGACCAACGAGCAGTTGTTGGATATTATCGAAATTGTGCAAGATACCCATATCGCAGGGGTGATTGCTACCAATACAACGTTGTCTCGTGAGGGCTTGTGTTCGCCGAATAAGTCAGAAATGGGTGGACTTTCGGGCAAACCCTTGACCCATCGTGCGACTGAAGTTATTCGTTTTTTACATGAAAAAAGCAACGGTTCCTTTCCAATTATTGGGGTGGGAGGCATACATTCGGCCCAAGACGCCTTGGATAAATTGGATGCGGGAGCGAGTTTGGTGCAATTGTATACGGGGTTTATTTATGAAGGACCATCTTTAGTAAAGGCGATCAATCAAGCCTTGTTAGCACGGATGCGTTAATTTCCTTTACGAAAACGTTTTCTTTATTATATTTGGCCTCGGATGGAAACAGTAAAACTTATCGAATGTCCACGGGATGCCATGCAAGGCATCAAAACGTTTATTCCTACAGAGGTCAAAGTCAATTACCTTCAAGCGCTACTGCGGGTCGGGTTTGATACCCTAGACTTCGGAAGTTTTGTTTCTCCTAAAGCCATTCCGCAAATGCAAGACACGGCTGAGGTTTTGGCCCGATTGGATTTAAGTCAAACGCGCAGTAAACTCCTCGCCATAATCGCCAATACACAAGGCGCCCTAAATGCAGCGGAGCATCAAGAAATTCAGTACCTCGGTTTTCCTTTTTCGATTTCGGAAAATTTTCAAATGCGCAATACCCACAAAACCATTGCAGAAAGTTTAGTCACGTTGCAAGAAATTCTGGAAATTGCACAGGCTTCCCAAAAAGAAGTAGTAGCTTATTTATCGATGGGCTTTGGCAATCCGTATGGCGACCCTTGGAATGTAGAAATCGTAGGGGAGTGGACGGAGCGCTTGGCGCAAATGGGTGTCACAATTTTGTCATTGTCGGATACCATTGGGAGTTCTACCCCCGAAGTAATTACGTATTTGTTCAGTAATCTCATTCCAAAATACCCCAATGTCGAGTTTGGAGCACATTTGCATACCACACCCGACAAGTGGTATGAAAAAGTAGATGCAGCATACAAAGCAGGTTGCCGTCGTTTTGATGGTGCCATTCAAGGTTTTGGCGGATGCCCCATGGCCAAAGACGACCTCACAGGCAACATGCCTACCGAGAAAATGCTTTCCTATTTCACGGCTGTCAAAGCCCACACCGGATTGAGTCCGATGAGTTTTGAAAGCGCCTATAATGTCGCATCACGCGTGTTTGGGGAGTTTCATTAGAGGTTTCAAGTTTCAGGTTTCAGGTTTCAGGTTTCATGTTTCAAGTTAGACTAACCTGTAACCTGAAACTTTAAACCTGAAACAAATAACAAATTTTAAACCTTTTCCTCAAATAAAAGCCCTACATTTGCATGCAATTTAACAACAACAACTAAATTGCAACATGAAGGCACATACTACCAAAATCGTTGGTGAGGGATTAACTTACGACGATGTTCTGCTCATTCCTGGATACTCTGAAGTGCTTCCCCGCGAGGTCAATATTCAATCCAAATTCACCCGAAATATTACCCTAAATGTTCCCGTAGTTTCTGCGGCGATGGATACCGTGACCGAAAGTGCTATGGCTATAGCGATGGCGCAAGAAGGGGGGATTGGTGTTTTGCATAAAAACATGACCATCGAACAACAAGCAGCCAAGGTGCGTAAAGTAAAACGTGCCGAAAGTGGGATGATTATTGATCCGGTGACGTTACCCCTTTCTGCTACGGTTGGTGATGCCAAAATGGCGATGAAAGAGTACGGTATTGGTGGGATTCCCGTGGTCGATGAACAAGGCTTGTTGAAAGGAATTGTGACCAATCGTGATTTGCGTTTTGAAAAAGTGAATAGCCGCTCTATTTTGGAAGTGATGACGTCAGACAACTTAGTTACGGCGGCACAAGGAACAACCCTAATGGAGGCAGAAAGTATTTTACAAGAAAATAAAATTGAAAAGTTGCCGGTTGTTGACGGTCAAAATAAGTTGATTGGTTTAATCACCTTCCGCGATATCACCAAATTAATTCAGAAACCCAATGCCAATAAAGATGCCTTGGGTCGGTTGCGAGTAGCGGCCGCGATAGGCGTTACAGGCGATGCTTTGGATCGTGCCACCGCTTTAGTAAATGCAGGCGTTGATGCTATTGTAATCGATACCGCCCACGGTCATTCACAAGGGGTTATCCGTATCTTAAAAGAAGTAAAAACTAAATTCCCGCAATTGGACGTTGTAGTCGGAAATATTGCCACGCCTGAGGCTGCCTTATTTTTGGTTGAAAATGGCGCCGATGCGGTAAAAGTGGGTATCGGTCCGGGTTCTATTTGTACCACGCGCGTAGTTGCAGGTGTGGGATTTCCACAGTTTTCTGCTGTGCTAGAAGTAGCGGCTGCTCTTCGCGGCACAGGTGTTCCCGTGATTGCCGACGGTGGAGTTCGTTATACCGGCGATATTCCCAAAGCCATTGCAGCAGGAGCCGATTGTGTAATGCTCGGGTCGTTATTGGCGGGAACCAAAGAATCTCCTGGGGAAACCATCATATTTGAAGGTCGTAAATTCAAATCCTACCGCGGTATGGGTTCGGTTGAAGCCATGCAAGAAGGTTCGAAAGACCGTTATTTCCAAGACGTAGAAGATGATGTAAAAAAACTAGTTCCCGAAGGTATTGTAGGTCGCGTGCCTTACAAAGGCGAACTCAACGAAAGTATGCAGCAATTTATAGGCGGATTGCGGGCTGGTATGGGGTATTGTGGTGCCAAAGACATTCCAACCCTACAAGAAAACGGGCGTTTTGTGCGTATTACCGCCAGCGGCATCGGCGAAAGTCACCCGCACAACGTGACTATTACCAAAGAAGCCCCGAATTATTCCCGATAAAATAATAATAGGATGGCGTATCTTTTCAAAATAAGATGCGCTATTTTTTTCTTTCCTTGAAGTAATGAGAAAAGTAAGTCCAAAAACAAAAAAACGGCTCACCTCAGTAAGCCGTTCATTTAAAATTTATAATTTATAATTTATAATTCATAACACCCCTCATATTCCCAAGTAATTACTCGGTGTAATGGCCAGTAATTCGGCTTTGACAGCATCATTTACTTGTAAGGTTTGTATAAACGCTTGAATAGATTCTTGGTTAATGGCACTGTTGGTTCGGGTTAAATCTTTTAAGGCTTCATACGGATTCGGATACCCTTCCCGACGTAGAATCGTTTGTATAGCCTCAGCTACCACAGCCCAGTTGTTTTCCAAATCTTCGGCTAATTTGGCTTCGTTCAATAATAACTTGTTCAACCCTTTTAATGTAGCTTCAAAGGCGATAAGGGTATGGCCCAAGGGGACGCCCACGTTGCGCAAAACGGTACTATCGGTCAAATCCCGTTGCAATCGAGAAATGGGTAATTTGGCGGCTAAATGTTCAAATAGCGCATTGGCTATCCCTAAGTTCCCTTCTGAATTTTCAAAATCAATCGGATTCACCTTGTGCGGCATAGCTGAAGATCCAATTTCACCGGCTTTGATTTTTTGCTTAAAATAATCCATCGACACATACGTCCAGAGATCGCGATCCAAATCAATTAATATCGTATTAATTCGCTTTAACGCATCAAAAAAAGCAGCAAAATGGTCGTAATGCTCAATTTGTGTGGTAGGAAACGAATGGTGTAACCCCAAAATGCCTTCCACGAAATTGGTACCAAAATTTTTCCAGTCCGTATTCGGATAGGCTACACGATGCGCGTTGTAATTTCCAGTAGCTCCCCCAAATTTAGCGGCAAAAGGAACATTAAACAGCAATCGCATTTGTTCTTCCAATCGTTCCACAAACACCAAAATCTCTTTACCCAAGCGGGTAGGAGAAGCGGGTTGCCCATGGGTACGCGCCAACATAGGTACATCATGCCATTCCATCGACAACTGTTTAAGTTTGGCGATAACTGCAATTAACGAAGGCAAATATACTTTCTCAAAAGCCTGTTTTGTCGAGAGTGGAATAGCTGTATTATTGATGTCTTGCGAGGTCAGTCCAAAGTGAATGAATTCTTTGAAGGGGTCTAAACCTAAGGCGTCAAATTTATGTTTGATAAAATATTCAACGGCTTTAACATCATGGTTGGTCGTTTTTTCAGTTTCCTTAATCCACAAGGCATCTTCCGTTGTAAATTCGTTGTACAACTCCCGAAGACTTGGAAAAACCGATGGATTAACGTCCTTCAATTGTGGAATACCCGCTTCACACAAAGCAATAAAATACTCGATTTCCACAAGAACACGGTATTTGATTAACGCTTCTTCCGAAAAATACGCAGCAAGCGGTTGGGTAACTTTACGATAACGTCCGTCTATGGGCGATATGGCGTTCAGTGCAGTAAGTGACATAGGTTGTGTTGTTAAGGCGCAAAATTACGGATTTGATTTCGGAAACGCCAAGCGATCACAGTACTTTTTTTAACTTTTCCCAAAGCAGGGGAACGCCTATTGTAGCCGATTCTGAAATGATTTCCAACGGATTAGCCACATCATACAGGGAAGCGGGTTTGGGGTCAATATAAAACAATGGAACACCCGGTCGCGCATAGTGAATAAGTCCCGCCGCAGGATACACTTGCAAGGACGTTCCTATCACGACAACGGCATCCGCTTGTTGTACATAGTGTAGGGCTTGTTCAAGTGCAGGAACCTCCTCACCAAACCAAACGATATGAGGACGCAGTTGTGCTCCCTTTTGATCTATATCACCCCAATGCAAATCACCCGGCCAGTCGATGATGTAATTGGGGTCTTGGGTCGATCGCACTTTTAATAGTTCACCATGCAGGTGTAAAACATGCGAACTGCCCGCCCTTTCATGCAAGTCATCCACATTTTGCGTAACGATATGTATCCGATAGTCCTGCTCCATCGCGGCCAAAGTGGCGTGTCCAAAATTGGGGTGTACGGTATGCAATTGCCGTCGTCGTTGGTTGTAAAATTCCAAAACCAATTCGGGATTACGTCCAAATCCCTCGGGAGTAGCCACTTCCATAACGTCATGACCTTCCCAAAGACCATTGGCATCGCGAAATGTGGCAATTCCACTTTCTGCCGAAATACCGGCACCTGTTAAAACGGTAAGTGTTTTCAATTGTAATTATGAATTATGAGTTATGAATTATGAGTTATGAGTTATGAGTGCTGGATACAGTAGAGGGTGCGTTGTTTTTTGGATCGGATTCATGGATTGGTTAACGCAAAGTAGGAAGTTAATTGTAAAGATACAACAACGATCAAAAATCTATTGCCTTACAAAGTTTACGCTTTGCGAACAGTACTTCATTTTTATTTCAACTTCCTTATTGTATTTTAGCTAAAAAAATACCCATGGTCGATTTGAACTTGTTAACCTATCTCGAGGGGTTTTTAACCGAAGAACGCAAAGAAAAGTTTCAAAAGATATTGGCTTCCCGCACCAATCACATTACTATTGCGATGGAAGACGTGTATCAATTGCACAATACCAGTGCCGTAATGCGTAGTTGTGAAGTATTTGGCGTGCAGCAGTTGCATGTTATCGAACAAAAGTTTGGCAAGCGAATCGATCGAGAAATTGCCATGGGGGCACAAAAATGGGTCGATGTGCAGCGGTATAATTCTGTAACCTCATGCATCGAAAAGTTGCGTTCACAAGGGTATCAAATTATCGCCACCACACCGCACAACGATTCCTGTCTGCTGCATGAATTTGATATCTCCCAACGGTCAGCCCTTTTTTTTGGGACAGAAAAAGAAGGCTTATCTCCTGAAATTCTGGCACAAGCCGATGGATTTTTAAAGATTCCAATGGTTGGATTTACAGAAAGTTTAAATATTTCGGTTTCCGCTGCGATTGTTATTCAAGACCTTACGTCACGATTGCGCCAATCGGAAATCGCATGGTCATTAACCCCCGAGGAACGCCTGCATTATCGAATGCAATGGACCCAAAATTCAATCAAAGATGTGGCACGAATTATGGAACGTTATTCGCAGCCTCCTTCTTTTGAACCTTCACAAAATTCGTCAACGCAAACATAAGAAAGTGTGTTTGGAGTTGGGCTGATGTTAGTTTTGGACTTTCAACGACCATCAGTGTGGTTACTCCCTGATCGGTGGTTGATACCCCATATCCATTAAAGGTTCGATCCTCCTGTTGAAATTGGTAAAACAATTGGTCGGTGCGCTCTGAAGAAGCCTCTTTTTTACTGAGTTTAAAAGCTTCCCGATGTTGTTTTAGCCAAATATTTCCTTTTTCTTCGCCTTCGTATTCAATAACATAGGTAACTGTATTATCGGTCGACTTGAAGCCGAAGCGAATGGGCATTGGCGGATGGGTAAGGAACATTGTTTCTTTGGTCAAGCGAATACTTGTGTTGATGTCAAAAGGAAATAAACTGTCTTTAGCCAACCGTTGAATGCCGCGTTGCAACAACACAATATCTTCGGTTTCACGCAATTCTTGATACGGAGTATACAAGGCTTTGGGGGCCTGTGCATATTGGGTTTCGCGAATCCGTTGCAGGTTTTCTTGCTGCATTTGAAGGGTATTATTTACCGATTGATTTACCGGAGAAATGGTTGGCGCTTGTTGGGTTCGGCTGCATAAAAGGGCGATACGAACTAGCGCAAAAATCAAAATTCCGAACGTGAGAATTTTACGCCAAGGATTATTACTTTCCATCGCTTAAAATTCGGAGGCGTTAAATGTCATGGATTGAATGGCTTTGCCCTCTGGAGTGATTAATTGGTAGGTGACTTTAGTAATCCCCAGGCCACGCATACGGCGGAGCGTATTTTGGGTAGAGGGATCTGATTTTAGTACCTCTTTCAACAAAGGTTCTGCATTGGGTGATTTCAGAATTTCCTGCATGTCGGCAGGCATTTCTAAGGTATAGGTGAGTTCGTTTCGCGATGTGCGTTCAATTTTCATCAAGCGACTTCCATCTTCATATTTCATGGGTAAACTCGCATTCAAGGCGTTGATGGCTGTTTCTTCAGCCGATTGACCATCATTGATCGGGCTACTTTGTTGGGTTTTATCCAAATACGGTTTATCTACAAGCGCATCGGTGATGATTCGGCCGTTGGAGTCGATGATTCTAACTTTAAACTTAACGCCCTCGTTGATGAGTTCCAACATTGATTCTTCGCGTTGAAACATGGCTGGAAGTGCCGAAATCATTAACTGCGCTGCTTGCGAAGCCGTGGGGTCGTTGATGTCCAAAGGGGAAGCCAAATTTAACTCGATAACGTCCAAACCTTCTACTTTGGCTTGGGTGCCCGAAAGTCCACTGTAGGACATGGCAGCGGTTTGATTAAAACCATTGACAAATTCGTGCATTTTTTGAGTGCGCGATTTACAAGAAACGGTAAGCATTGCTATCGATAGTATAGCAAAAAGAGCGAGTTTACGCATGGGTCTAGGATTTTAAGAGCCCAAGGTAGTGCAATTTAGGGAGAAAAAATGCAGCAAGGGAAATTATTTGGACTTGCTCAATACTTTATACTGCTCATAGCATTGGCTAATGGCTTCCATGATTTGCAAATCGTTGGCGGTTTCGATAAAGGCTTCCGAGTAACTACAGCGGCTGAGAATTTCGGCAATATCTTTTTTATCGACGCCCAAAAGAATAGCAATGGTTTCCCGATCGTATTTGGTTTCTAAAAGATTTTTCACTGTATCATCTTTTTTCATTTCCCGTAATTTTCGCAGTTCTTTTGGTTTTTTTCCAAAGAAATTATAGAGCATATCGGCCGGATTAAATACCGAGTTGACCACACGAGTAAAGGCGTTGGGGGAGGATTCTCCCGCTTCATACGCTTGTGGTAAGCCAGAAATGCTATAGCGATAATTTTCAGCAATGGGAATTAATTTGGTGTCGACCTCAAGATACCCCGTGAGCTTGTATTTTCGGATCACTACTTCTTCAAGCGCAATCGCCTTTTCGGTGAGTTCCAATCGAGCGGTTCCGGTTTTTATCCAGTCGTTGGTGACACGAACCCGAAGGGATTGAAATCCAATCATGGTGATGTGAAGTGTATCGTTGACGGAAGCATTGATTTCAAACTCTCCTTTGGTATTGGTTTGTGTTCCTTTGACTTTATTAATATTAATGATATTTACATTAGCCACAGGTAGGGTAGAGGCACTATTGACAATAGTTCCTTTCACCAAGCGATCGGTAGGGGTGGTTTGGGCAGAGACACCAAGAAAAATACAAAAGAAAAGTAATAAATAGCGGTATTGCATGGTCACCAAATTCAGTGTTAAAAGTAGCAATTTTAACAGGAATTCCAATTTCGTATCGAAAGATTATCAGAAAATTAACAGCCCATCGTTAGAGGAGTGTCTTTTATATTGTGCTGTCACAGCCTCCAATAGAAGTATCATAGCCTTGTGGATTAAGGAACAGAGAGGTATCGTGGATTGAGGGGGATCAAAGTTTTATTCAAAAAAAAACCCTCCGAAGAGGGCTTGTATCTAACTTTTACGGCGGCGTTTGGCTGCTTCAAATGCTTTGTTGGCGGGTTGTCGATCGCGACTCGCATCACTACGGCGTCCCAAAGGTCTTGCTTCACCAACACTACGGCGTTCACCACGAGGTTCAAAACGTCCTTCGCTACGGCGTTCACTGCGGCGTTCAGAATGGTCGGCAAAACGATCACGACGTTCGCGTTTACCGCCAAAATCACCACGACCACTTTTACGTCCACCGTTGTCATTTTTAGAGATTTCCACGTTAATTTTTCGGCCTTCCAATTGGAAGTTGCTAAAAATATCCATAACACGTTCAGCATGTTCTCCGTCGGTATTGAAGAAAGAGAACCCTTCTTTTACATCGACTTTGAAAACATCGTCACGTCCTAAATCTAAGGCTTCACGCAAGAAATCTTTCAATTTCATCCAATCAAAATCATCGCGTGTTCCGATATTGATAAAATAACGAACGGCATCGCCAGCTTTAATTGAACCGCCCGACGTACGTTCACTGCTGCGTTCGCTCGATAGGTCTTTTTTCTTTTTGTAGTAATTCAAGAAGCGGTTAAATTCTACCGATACCATTTTACGAATCAAATCCTCTTTGCTTAGGTTTTCAAAAACCTGGTAAATAGCAGGGAGGTAATTGTCGATTTCATGGTCGATTTCGGTATCATGAATTTTATTGGCTAAATGCAATAATTGAATTTCGCAGATTTCGATACCACTAGGAATCGCTTTTTCTTCAAACTTTTGTTTGATGATTTTCTCGATGGTGTGGATTTTTCGTACTTCTGATTTGGTAATGATTACAATGGAAGTCCCCAATTTTCCAGCACGTCCAGTACGCCCCGAACGGTGGTTATAGGTTTCAATTTCATCGGGTAATTGGTAATTGATAACGTGGGTAACGTTGTCCACATCAATTCCACGAGCCGCCACATCGGTAGCAACCAACATTTGGATTTGTCGTCCACGGAAGGATTTCATCACCGAGTCGCGTTGCGCTTGTGACAAGTCGCCATGCAAAGCTGCGGCATTGTAACCGTCTTCGATAAGTTTTTCAGCAACAGCTTGGGTATCGCGTTTGGTACGACAAAAAATTACCGAGAAAATATCGGGATTGGCATCGGCCAACCGCTTTAATGCTTCGTATCGATCGCGGGCATTGACTACATAAAATTCATGGGAAACCGTTGCTGTACCTGAGTTTTTTGCACCCACAGTAATTTCAACGGGGTCGGCCATAAATTTTTTCGCGATGCGCGCCACCTCGGCAGGCATAGTCGCCGAAAATAACCAAGTAGACTTGTCATCGGGGGTATCGGAAAGGATAGCACATATATCGTCATAAAATCCCATATTCAACATTTCATCGGCTTCATCCAAAATGCAGTAAGCGATGTTTTTAATGTTGACAAATCCACGGTTAATCATGTCTTGCATACGTCCGGGAGTTGCTACAATAACCTGAGCCCCACGTTTTACTTCACGGGCTTGTTCGGTAATGCTTGCGCCCCCATACACGGCCACGACATGAAGTCCTTTGATGTATTTGGAGTACTGTTTAAGTTCGTTCGTAATTTGGAGACAAAGTTCGCGGGTGGGCGATAAAATCAAGGCTTGCGTACTGCGGTCCTCGACATCTATTTTTTGAAGTAACGGAAAGCCAAAGGCTGCTGTTTTTCCGGTTCCGGTTTGGGCCAAAGCCACAAGGTCAGTCTCCTGTTCCAAAAGCACAGGAATCGCTTTTTCTTGAACCTCCGATGGAGTTTCAAATCCCATATCGCCAATCGCTTGAAGAAGCGCGGCGTTCAGGCCTAATTGTTCAAATTTATTCATAGATCGTATTAATTCGGGGGCAAAGGTAGACTTAATAATTGGATATAGCTAATTATTAAGTGATTAGTAAGCGGACATTCGGGATTAGTTGGCTTGAAATTCAATAAATTACATCAAATTCTACTGCGATTAATGCAGTTATTTTGCAAGAAAAATGACGAATGCGTTTTTAAAACGGGGTTTATCTACCCAAGATGTAGTTTTTTCTCTATTTATCGGTCAAAAATGCAATTAGCTGCGCCACTGCTTTTCCGCGGTGACTGAGTCGGGCTTTTTCGTCTTGATTCATTTCGGCAAAGCTGATCGTAAAGCCCTCGGGGACAAAAATCGGGTCGTAGCCAAATCCCTGCGTTCCTTTTTTTTCATGGCTAATTTCGCCTTGTACTACACCCGTAAATTGATGTGATTTTCCATTGATATTCAAAGCGATAACCGTTTTAAATTGGGCTTTTCGATTGCTTTTGTCTTCCAATGCCGTCAAGAGCTTTTGCATATTGTCTTGCGCATTTTTCTGTTCGCCCGCATACCGTGCCGAATACACGCCTGGCGCTCCGTTTAATGCCTCGACTTCCAGTCCTGTATCATCAGCAAAACAGGGAAGTCCATAATTTTCTGTAACAAAATCCGCTTTCAATTGGGCATTCCCCTCGAGGGTTAAGGCGGTTTCGGGAATATCTTCAAAGCACCCAATGTCTTGTAAACCCACCAATTCAATGGTTGGAGGTAACATGGCTTGAATTTCAGCAATTTTATGAGCATTATTGGAGGCAAAAACGAGTTTCATTTTTTTTCTTTCAAAACTAGGCAAAAGCAACCAAAAACTACCAACTTTTATTTAGCTTCCAATTTTTTTACATCTCAAAAAACAGTGTAAAATAGCTTTTTTTTAAAAAAAATAATTGAGTCGTAAAACCGAATGACCTACAATATCGTATATTTAGACACACTCTAATCAAATACATCATGCGTTGTTCCCCAAATCTCCGTATGGTACTTGGATTTATGTCTCTTTTTTGGAGCGGAATGGTATGGTCACAATTTCGTGTTACTTCGCCTTCACTTCAAGAAGAATCCTTGCACCGACATGCCGTAATTTACAAAGATGCTACTGCAAAATTAACCCTAGAAGCAGTACAGCAATTGCCTTTGAGTGCGTTTACGCCATTTGTGGTTGAAAATACCGATTTGGGGTTTACCACCGCTACGTACTGGTTGCGATTTTCGATAAAGAATGAATTGAATCATCCTGTTTCCTATTATTTAGAAACCGCTCGCCCCATCATTGATAAAGCTACGCTCTATGGCTTTGAAGGAAAAAAAAGAGTGGTTTTTCAGGAAAGTGGCGATCGAATTCCTATTTCTCAAAAATCAGTAAAGCAGCGAAAAACCTTGTTTACGATTACCCTTCCAGCGCATCAAGAATACCAGTATTGGATACGGTTGCAAAGTGACGGGGAGGTAATTAATGCGCCTTTGTTGTTGCGCAGTTCCGATCAGTTGTTGGACACCATCGCGTTTGAACAGGTGGTCTTTGGGTTCTTTTACGGGATGCTGCTTTTGTCGGCAATCATCTATTTGTTTTTCTTCTTTGCCATGAAACAACGGGTATTTTTGAATTACAGCTTGTATGTCTTTTTTATTGGCATGTTGCAATTTTCAGTCGATGGTTTTTTTCACTATATCCTGGCACCAAATGGCGGTTGGTTTTCCGATAAGGCGGTGATTTTCTTTGCCATAATTGCGGGATATTTTTTAGGACGGTATGCCCAGTACTATCTTGAAGTTTGGAATGTGAGTACCCTCATCAATCGTCTTTTTTATGGGTTATATGTATTCTTAGCGGGATTGATGGTGATTACCCTGTGGGTACCCGATTATTTTTATCTCACCTATCCCTTGATGAACTTGGCAGGTTTGTTTGAATTGCTACTTATTATATTCACGCTTTGGGTCATTTATTTTCGAACGCGAGTGATCTACCAATTTTTCTCCTTGGGTATTTTGTCTTTGGTCACGGGATTTGTAGTGTTTATTTTGAAAAACTTAAGTGTTTTACCCGTTAGTTTTGCCACCGAAAACAGTTCGAAATTGGGAACCGGGTTGGAGGTCATCTTTTTGTCGCTTTCGATGGCGAATTTGATAAAAAAGTTGCGGGACGATCGCGAGCAGTTGCAAATTGAAGCCTTGCGTAAGTCGGAAGAGATGAACGAAATGAAAACCTATTTTTTATCCAATATTAGTCACGAGCTGCGCACACCACTGAATGCCATTTTGAACTATTCGGATGCTATTTTGCAAGAAAGTGAAGCACCAACCATTCGTGAAAAATGTGAGGTCATTCGCAGTAATTCCCGCAGTTTGTTGGGTTCGGTCAACGATATTTTGGATTTTTCTAAAATCGAAAAAGAGGCCATGACCTTAGATCCGCAGCCTTTTGATTTAAAACAATTGCTCAACGATTTGCATCAAGATTTTAAAAACCGCGCTACTGAGAAGCAATTGGACTTTCAGTGGGTTGTGGAAGGAAATGTGCCACACCAAGTCGTTGGGGATCGCGATCGAATTCGACAAGTTTTCTATAATTTGCTGCAAAATGCCCTCAAATTCACCGCCGAGGGTATGATTAAGTTTCGGGTAGAACTCACTACTGAGGGTACCCTTTTGCAAGTGAAGGGGATTATTTCTGACACAGGGGAGGGAATTCCGAAGTCCAAAATGGATCAAATCTATGAGTCATTTACCCAGCAGCGTATCGATAACAAACGGAAATATGGCGGTTTAGGATTGGGATTATACATTGTAAAAGCGTTAATCACGCAAATGAACGGTACCTTACACCTGGATAGTTTGGTCAATCAAGGGACAGTTTGTACGTTGACCTTTCCGCTTGAAATTGTTGAAGCCGAGGCGCCTATTCGCGTGGCAACCCCCGAGGAACGCGATTGGTCGGACACACGTCTTTTGGTCGTAGAGGATAATATGATGAACCAAATGGTGTTGAAAATGATTTTTAAAAAATGGCCTCATCTAACGGTCGATTATGCCATGCACGGCGAAGAAGCACTGACCTATCTTTCGCGTCAAGAATACAATTTGATTTTAATGGATTTACAAATGCCTATTATGGATGGTTATGAAACGACGCAGGCCATTCGAAAGGGACAATCGGGAATCAACTCCGCGGCAATTCCGATCATTGCTGTCACGGCCGATGTGATGGAAGCGACCAAAGTTCGGGTGCGGGAATTGGGGATGAACCATTATATGACCAAACCCGTCGACAAAGCGCAATTGTTGGAGGCAATAGTGGCGTACCGGCAAGAATTATAAACGACACGTTGTTGATATAATCGTGTTAAAGCGCTATGATTAGAAATCGATTATCGTTACTTTTGCAGCGATTATAACCTGTTTTGAATCATGGTAAAAGATTTATTTGAACGAATTCAACAAAATAAAGGGCCGTTAGGGCGATGGGCTTCTCAAGCAGAGGGGTATTATGTTTTTCCGAAGTTGGAAGGTGAATTAGGACCTCGGATGCAGTTTCAAGGAAAAGAAATTCTAAACTGGAGTATCAATGATTACTTAGGTTTGGCCAATCATCCCGAAATCCGCAAAGTAGATACTGAAGCCGCACAACAATACGGTGCTGCCTACCCGATGGGGGCACGTATGATGAGTGGTCACACTACATTACACGAACAATTGCAAAATGAATTAGCGGCTTTTGTCCAAAAAGAAGCTGCCTATTTATTGAATTTTGGGTACCAAGGAATGGTGTCGATTATCGATGCATTGGTAACCAAAAATGATGTGATTGTTTACGACGTCGATTCGCACGGTTGTATTATTGATGGGGTACGTTTGCACATGGGGAAACGTTTTACCTACAAGCACAATGATGTAGAGAGTTTGGAAAAAAACTTGCAACGGGCAACCAAAATGGCGGAAGAAAATGGAGGAGGAATTCTCGTAATTACAGAAGGTGTTTTTGGAATGCGTGGGCAACAAGGAAAAATCAAAGAAATTGTCGACTTGAAGTCCAAATACAATTTCCGATTGTTAGTCGACGATGCTCATGGATTTGGAACTTTAGGAAGAACAGGAGCTGGAGCTGGAGAGGAGCAAGGATGCCAAGACGGAATTGATGTCTATTTCTCTACGTTTGCCAAGTCGATGGCTAGTATTGGTGCCTTTGTAGCTGCCGACCAAGATGTGATTGATTATTTAAAATACAATCTTCGTTCGCAAATGTTTGCCAAGTCATTGCCAATGATCATGACCGTTGGTGCACTGAAACGCTTGGAAATGTTGCGCACTATGCCCGAGTTGAAAGACAAACTTTGGGAGAATGTAAATTATTTGCAAAGTGGTTTAACAAGTCGCGGTTTCAATATTGGCGATACCAACACTTGTGTAACTCCAGTATATTTGGAGGGTTCTATTCCAGAGGCGATGGTTATGGTAAATGATTTGCGTGAAAACTACAATATTTTCCTTTCTATCGTGGTGTATCCAGTTATACCCAAAGGAATTATTTTACTCCGCATGATCCCTACCGCTTCGCATACCAAACAAGATATTGACGAAACATTAGCAGCTTTTGAAGCGATCCGTGAAAAGTTAGAAAACGGAACCTACAAACAAATCGCTGAAGCTACTACGGTAGATGTATCGTAACCCACAACACTAAATTTTTTTCGAATTCATAGCGAATCCATCCTTCGGGGTGGATTTTTTTATTCCATATATGTAAGTCATTTCTTGTTATAAATAATTATAAGAAAAGACTTACAAATAATCTATTTTTATGCATTTTATCGAAAATTGTAGTATTTTACCGATAAAAAATTTCTCAGTTTTGTAAGATAATTCTACATTTGAGTACGTTTTGCCCTAATAACAATTCAATCTACTCGTGTAGAACGAATGGTTTCAAGCAGTACAAAAATAATGTTTAACCAACTCAAAAGCCCTAACTCTGAGTTTCAAAATTGAACGACCATGAAACAAACGTTACTACTAATCAGTTTTTTTGCAGCAAGTGTATCTTTTGCGCAAGTAGGTGTCGGAACAACAGATCCGCAAGCCGATTTAGATGTTCGAACTACCAATCCAAGCGCGCCTGATGCCGCTGCGGGGATTGCTATTCCTCAAGTGGATGCGCTCCCAACCACAGGAAATCGTGCGGGACAATTGGTGTATTTTACTACTGTCAACCGCTATTACTATTATGATGGGGTTAAATGGTTAGCCATCTACCAACAAGTGCATGATTTTGGGGACATGAAATACAGTCTCAAAACAGTGGATCATCAAGGATGGGTATTGCTCAACGGACGTGCTGTGAGTACATTAACTCCTTCTCAACAAGCAGCGGCTACGCTCCTTGGATTCGGTGAAAGCATTCCTAATTTGTCGGATAAAACATTAGTAGGTTCGAGTGTCAGCAAACCTTTGGGGGGCTACGGTGGAAACTCAACGGTAACCATTTCCCAAAATCAATTACCCGATGTAACCTTAACGACTTCTACCAATGGCGCGCATACGCACGGAGCAGGTACGGTGGGGAATTACAACTTAAATCTCACTGGGGGTATTACCTTTCAACTGTTGAATGGTTCAACAAATACGGCGCAAACCACGTCAAGCGGATCGCACTCCCATACCACTTCTTCCATCAATGGCGGAGTGTCACAAGAATCATTAAACATTCAAAATCCCTATATGGCAGCGAATGGATTTGTTTATCTCGGAGAGTAATTATAAATCTTTTTTATAGGTCCTTCTACGTCGGAAAACGGTTGGGTTGAAGTTCTTCCAGATGTTATGAATGGCCGTATTATCCTCCAATTCTGGGGTACGAACACAAGTTTGTACCCCATTTTTTTGGAACGAATCATAATACGCTTCAAAAATTAAAGCAGTTACTCCTTTGTTTTGATATTCGGGATCAACTCCAATGAGATAAAATAAAACTTCATCATGTTTTTTTTGCGCCTTCAACAAGTGATAAAACCCAAAAGGAAATAATTTCCCATTTGCTTTTTTCATCGCTGCCGATAGATTGGGCATCACAATTCCAAAAGCAATCAATTTTCCAGCACTATCGAAAACAAATTTGATGTACTCGGGTTTGATAAGACCAATATATTTTTTTTTAAAATATTCTTTTTGCTTCGCATTGATGGCTACAAATGAAGATAAAGAGGCATACGATTTGTTAAACAAATCAAACATTTCATCAACATAAGGCATGATCTCTGCCGTTTTTTTGAAATTTTTACACACCAACTGGTAGCGTTTTTGTATCAAGGTACTCGCTTTTCGGTACGGTTCGATTTCGACATTTTTAAATGAAAATACATTTTCCAAGTATTCTTTTTCTTTCACAAATCCCAACTGCTCCAAATGCGTTTTATAGTACGGATAATTATACCAAGTTATCATAGAAGCCAAACGGTCAAATCCCTCAGTGACTACTCCCACTTTATCCAAATTGGAGAATCCTATCGGTCCCTCAACATAAGTGAGGTCGTGTTTTTTTCCCAAAGCATATACTTTTTCTAAAAGTGCTTCCGTTACCGAAAGATCATCAATCACATCCCACCATCCGAAGCGTACCTTGCGTTTCTTTTGGTTGTTCACTTCTTCCCAATTGATAATCGCAGCAATGCGACCTACGGTTTTCCCCTCGCGTTGGGCCAAATAAAACAAGGCCTCTGCTTGGTCAAAGGCGGGATTTTTTGTAGCATCCAAGGTGGCCAATTCGTCCTCAATCAAGGGTGGTACCCAATTGGGATCGTTTTTGTACAAGCGAAACGGAAAAGTGACAAATTCGCGAAATAAGACTTTTGAATTGACTTCTATAAGGGTAATCATCGTATTAGGGTTTTGCAGTGGGAACTTCGTCCAAACGTTTTTTTAGCTTTTCTTTCTCTTTTTCTTTCTTTTTCTCGCCTTTGGTTTTTTTCTCTTTCTTTTCTTCTTTTTTGGGAGCGCGAATCAAATTGTCCTCATAATACGTATCCGTTCGCCACGAAACGCCCAATCCCGCATAGGTAATCGAAGGGGTATTTTTCATGTTTTGACTGATAAACGCATCGACTTGAAAACTCGTTCCCCACAAATAAGCGGCTCCTGCGGTCATAAACACATCGCTATAATAGCCTCCGCTAAGCATTTTTCCTTCAATAAATCCCGACCAACGATCAAATCCTTTAGTTATGGTTCCAATGAATCCCACAGTTTGGTTGTTGGAGGCAATTTTGTCTACAAAGGTATTCGTGACAAAAGCCCAAGCACCCGAAAATACATTTTGAGAAATCAACATCACTTTGGGACTAAAAGTACCATACGATTCGCCGGGATACATAAAAGGATAATTTCCTAGTTTAATATTGGTTCCTGCATACACCGAAACCGCCGGAATCATCATGCGCCAATTGAATTTATGGTTGGCCTTCCAGCTGTATAGGTTGGGTTTGGCATCATAGTTTTTAAACGGATCATAAATCAAATATTTAAATCCCAAAAGAACCCGTCGGAAGCCGTCTCGATGAAAATTGCCCGTCGGTGAAAAGTAGCTGTCGTTTTGGTAGGTCATTTCTAAAATCCCTTCCAATTCCTCTTTAAAAAAACCATAGCGTGTGGTCAAACTCACCAAATATCCTTCAGTATTGAAGGCATTACGGTCAAATTGTTCCTGACTGTAGCTAAATCCCGACTCAAATTGAAGGACACGTTTTCCAACCGCATAGGCATTCATCGATTCGCCAGGACGATTGGTGTTGATTTCATCGGTATACTGCGCATGGGTGAGTAATGAGCTAAGAGTGAGAACCAACAGGTATAAAGGGGTGAATTTCATGGTCAATGCGTTGTGGGTTAGGTGACCCAAAAGTACACTTTTTATTATTTATTTATGACCTACACCATGATTTCCTATATGGTTTTTAGTATTTTTGACAAAATTTATACCCATGCAGGAAGCCAGTTTACAAGGACTTCTTAAGACCTTGTTTTATATCATTCTGTTTTACTACTTATTTCGTTTTATCGCCCGCTTATTATTGCCGATCTTAGCGCAAAAAGTGGTTGAAAAAGCCAATCAACAAATGGAAGATAAATTCCGTCAACACCAACAAAATCAGTCTACTACAGCCTCAACTTCAGCGCCTAAGAAGAGCGAAAAACAAGTCGGTGAATACATCGATTTTGAAGAAGTAAAGGACTAGCAAATTTATTTTTATGATGCAAAAAATTCAAGCCTACCTTCAAAAAGGATATCCTCATTTGTTAGCCATTTCGGGATTTATCCTTGTAGCGGTAATCTATTTTTATCCCATTTTACAAGGAAGAAAAATTTACCAAAGCGATATTGTACAATATACGGGTATGGCCAAGGAGCAAAATGATTTTCGCGCTACTTATGATACCGAGCCGTATTGGACCAATAGCGCCTTTGGGGGAATGCCCACGTACCAATTGGGGGCAAAATACCCGCACGATTACATCGGTGCAATCGACGATATAGTACGGTTTTTACCGCGTCCTGCCGATTATTTATGGCTCTATTTTATAGGGTTTTACGTGCTTATGCTCGTGCTTAAAACCGATCCATTGAAAGCTTTCTTTGGGGCCTTAGCCTTTGGTTTTTCAACCTATTTGATTGTCATTTTGGGGGTGGGGCACAACGCCAAAGCCCACGCAATTGCCTACATGCCGTTGGTCGTTGCCGGTGTTTTAGGGGTGTTTCAAAAACGGTATTTGTGGGGAGGTATTTTAACGCTTTTTGCAGTTGCGCTCGAAATCAATGCCAACCACTTTCAAATGACTTACTATTTGCTCATTATACTTTTGGGATTGGGTATTTATTACGGTATCAAAATGTTGCGCGAAAAGGACTTTAACGCCTTGTGGAAAACCGCTGCCACCTTTGTCATCGCATTAATTCTGGCCATAGGGGCCAATGCCACCTCTCTTCTCGCTACCCAAGAATATGCACAATTTAGTACCCGTGGAAAGAGTACCTTGCAACTGGAACCCGACGGAAAGCCCAAAACCGATAAGGCTACTCTTGACCGCAGTTATATCACTGAGTACAGTTACGGAATTGCCGAGAGTTTAAATCTTATTGCGCCTCGATTGTTTGGTGGAGGTAACGACGAAAAATTAAGCGACGACTCAAGCGTGTATCAATTCATGTTGAATTACGGGGCAACCGAGTCGGAGGCCCGCCAGTTTACCGATGCGTATGCGCGAACCTACTGGGGAGAACAGCCTATTGTAGCGGCTCCTGCCTATATTGGGGCCGTTGTTTTCTTTCTTTTTGTTTTGGCCTTGTATCATGACAAACGTCAGCTTAAATGGGTCTTTTTTGGCGGTGCTTTGGTATCGTTGTTGCTTTCATGGGGGAAAAATTTCCCTGCCTTAACCGACTTTTTTATCGATTACGTTCCTTTGTACGATAAGTTTCGCGCGGTATCTTCAATTCAAGTCGTTTTGGAATTGTGTATACCGGTATTGGCGATTATGGGACTCCATGCGTTTATGACCACTGACGCCGAGAAGCGATGGAATAATTTGAAGAAAGCAGGGCTTACTTGTTTGGGTATTTTACTGCTGATTTTTTTCCTCAAAAGCAGTTTTAATTTTTCGGGGACTTTGGATGCGGATTTGCTTCGCATGTTTAGTGAAGGACAAGATAAATCATTCGGTATAGGTTTTATCGACGCCCTTAAAGCCGATCGGGAAACCTTGTATGCTGCCGATTTGTTGCGCTCCGGATTTTTAATGGCCTTAGCCTTTGTGTTTCTTTGGCGTTTTTCTAAAGTAAAATTAGGCGCAATGAATACCATCCTCTGTGTCGGTATCGTTATGGTAATTGATTTGGTATTGGTCGATAAAAAATATGTCGATAGTACTGATTTCGTCTCCGCTCATGAGGTTGATCGTCCTTTTCAAGCCACGCCCGCCGATGAACAAATCTTGCAAGACACTACCTACTACCGAGTGTTGGATGTAGAAGGCAATATGAGCAGTGCCCGCGCGTCCTTTTTCCATAAATCGATAGGCGGATACAGTGCTGTTAAACCCCGTGCTATTCAGGAGTTGTTTGACTATCAAATTGCCAAAAATAACAAAGAGGTATTGGATATGTTGAACATCAAATACATTATCCAAGTGAATGAAAAAGGGGAGCAGTTTCCCACATTTAACCCCAATGCCAATGGCAATGCTTGGTTTGTCCATTCGATTCAAGGCGTACCCTCGGATGATGCGGTAATGAAAAGCTTAGATACGTTGAAAACCAAGTCGGTTGCCGTTTATAATCGTAATGAGTTTAAACCCACAACAACGCGATTTGTGCGCGATACCACGGCTCGTGTACAACTCACAGCCTACCGTCCCAATCAGTTGACCTATGTTTCCAACAGCAAGCATGAAGGTTTTGTAGTGTTTTCTGAAATGTATTACAAACCGGGGTGGCAGGCCAAAATCGATGGAAAATCCGTAGCGTATGGCAAGGTAAACTTTGCATTACGGGGTATGGTTGTTCCCGCGGGTAAACACACGATCACGTTCACGTTTGAACCCCAAGTGGTAAAAACAGGCAGCATGGTATCGTTAGTCAGTTTTATCCTAATTGTGTTGTTATCCATTGTGGGTATTTATCTTGACCGTCGCCAACAGAAAGAACATTCTCCCTCGTAAGGTATGAGTACCCCTAAGGAAAAAGTTTTAATCATCACCTACTATTGGCCACCTGCGGGAGGGCCGGGCGTACAGCGTTGGTTAAAATTTGTAAAATACCTTCCCGATTTTGACGTGACTCCTTATGTGTATGTGCCCGAAAATCCTAGTTATCCTATACAAGATACGGGATTACTTCGTGAAGTGTCGGAGAAGGCTATCGTGATCAAAAAGAGAATTCGCGAGCCCTACCAATGGGCAGCATTGTTTTCAAAAAAATCGACCCAAAAAATCAGTTCTGGGATTATACCCGCAGCCCAAAAACAATCGGTGTTACAAAAATTTCTGCTATGGGTTCGGGGCAATATTTTTATTCCTGATGCTCGCTTTTTATGGGTAAAACCGTCGGTTCATTTTTTAAAAAATTATATAGAAAAAGAGGGAATTACCACGATCATTACTTCGGGTCCTCCACACAGTTTGCATTTAATTGGTCAGCAATTGCGGGCCTCGATGAATGTAAAATGGATAGCCGATTTTCGTGATCCCTGGACGACCATTGGGTACCACAAAGCCTTGAAATTATCCCGGTATGCCGCCAAAATTCACCGTGACTTAGAGCGACAAGTGTTGCAAAGCGCCGATCATATTTTGGTGACGAGCCCCACCACAAAAGAAGAATTTTCTGCGCTTACTTCCCAACCCATCACGGTCATCACCAATGGCTATGATACGGAACAAGTTCCCCCACAAACCTTGGATACGTCGTTTTCCCTTGCGCATATCGGTTCGTTTCTTTCCGACCGAAATCCGATTATATTATGGGAAGTTTTAGCCGAACTTATTCATGAAAATTCTCAGTTTGCTGCTGATTTTTCCTTGAAGTTAATCGGTAAAGTCAGTGAAGAAGTGTTGCAAAGCATTTCCCAGTATCAACTGAATCCGTACGTGAATAATTTGGGGTATGTAGCCCATGACGAAGCCGTAGCGCATCAACGTAAATCCCAAGTTTTACTATTGATCGAAATTGACTCACCCGATACCCGCAGTATTATCCCTGGAAAATTATTTGAATATATGGTTTCTGGTCGTCCGATTATTGCATTGGGTCCGAAAGGTTCTGATTTTGCCGAAATTGTGCAATCCACCAATACAGGCACGTTTTTTACCTATGCGGAAAAAGTCGCCTTGAAACAAAAAATTAGCGAACTTTACACGCAGTATCAAGCGGGTAATCTCCAGTCACATCCCGTGGGACTGCAACAGTATTCGCGAAAGCAACTCACCCAAGCGTTGGTTCAACTAATTCATTCCGTTTAAATGGGAATCGTTCAAAATCAATCCATTAAGAATACCGTCATTACCTTTTTCGGTTTTGGAATTGGTGCGATTAATGCCTTGTTTTTTTATACCCATTTTTTAGGAAAAGAACATTATGGCATTGTTTCGACCTTGCTTTCTGGGGCTAATATCATGATGCCCTTGATGGCTTTTGGCGCACAAAACACCATCATTCGGTTTTATACTCAATACGATTCAGAGGCCAAGCGAGAGCGTTTTCTTGCATTTATGGCGTTGGTTCCTTTTTACTTAATGATTCCGATTGGCGTATTGTTTTACTGTTTTTACGATAGCATCGCGTCCTATTGGGTGACTGAAAATCCTACGTTACAACCCTTTTTCGGATTAATTCCGGTTATTGGATTTCTAATGGCCTATTTTGAAGTTTTTTATGCCTGGGTTAAAGTGCATTTGCGTTCGGTATATGGCAACTTTATTTATGAGGTTTTCGGACGGGCTTTAATCATGTTTCATTTGATTTTACTTCATTTTGATTACCTCACGAAGGCACAATTTATATACAGTGTTACAGGGATTTATGCGTTACAAACGGTAGTCATGTTTGCTTATGCGATGCGGGTGCGACGCCCTTCTTTTGCCTTACAAATTCCGCATAATTTTAAAGAGATATTTTATTATTCTTCCTTCATTATCGTATCGGGAGGCATTGCGGTTATGTTGGTCGATTTTGATAAAGTAATGATTCCGCAATATCTACCTATCGCACACAATGCAGTGTATTCGGTAGCCATTTTTATTGCCACCGTTATCGCAGTGCCTTACCGTGCGATGAATCAAATTGTATCCCCCATAACGGCGCGCTTGATGGTGCAAGAAAAATGGGATGAATTGCAAGAATTATATCAAAAAACATCCATCAATTTACAAATCACGGGCGGGCTGTTGTTGGTGTTGATTTTAACCAATATCCACATGTTGTATCGCATTATTCCTGATAATTATGACGGGGGCGTTTGGGTGGTATTTATGATTGGGATTTCTAAGTATTACGATGTGCTTTTGGGCAATAACAACGCGATAATTGTCAATACCCGATACTACCGTATGGTTTTGTTTTTTGGGGTGGCTACTGTGGTGTTGATGATTGTTTTGAATGCTATTTGTATTCCTTTATATGGAATCAATGGTTCGGCTTTGGCAACATTACTGACAATTATGCTGTATAATACAGTGAAATTTGTTTTTGTCGTTAAGAAGTTAAAACTCTTTCCTTTTACCCAGCATACGGTTCGATCGGTAGTAGTTTTACTGGTAGTTTTTGGATTATTTTATGCCTGGGAATTTCCTTTCCACCCGATAATCAATATTGGGTTTAAATCGTTATTAGTTGCGCCACTGTATCTTTTTGCGCATTATTATTGGCGCGTTTCCGAGGAGGTAAATGAAGTAATGGATCGTTTTTTACCTCGTTTTTTAAAGCGATAAAAAAGAGAAAACCCTGTAATCCTAGAACTACAGGGTCTCCGAATCAAACTAACTAACCCAAACTTTATTTACTCTTCATTTGCTATAGATTCCGACGTTTCTTCTTGTCTTGTATTTTGGTCTGTTGTACGGTAGTAATAGCCTCCAGGGGTATAATGGGTGCTTGAACCGTAATAGGTGGTTGAACAGGTGGCTTGCTCATAGTAATTGGGTGTAAAACCTTGACGTTTAACGCTGCCCACGGTATGGACGATTTGACCCAAGCGGTTGTAAACGATTCGCATACCGCCAATTTGCGTTAGCGCAAAACGGTTGTAGTACATGAACACACTTCCAATTCGACTGACCCGATCACGACTATCATAGTTGATGAATGTATTACCCACGCGTCGTACACGTCCAAAGGAGTCAAATTCAATCAAAACCCCGTAATTTACAGGGCGACTTTCTCGCGCCATAGTTTTGGAGCTAGCCCCGCGGAAGTAGTAGCTACCTCCAACATCTTCGGGACGGGTATTGAAGTCAAAATCACCATTCAAGAACACATAAAATACAATCCCGCGTTCCATAAATTGAATCGGTTCGGCTTCATTGAAGTGTAGACCATGACGGTGGTTAGCAAACTCCAAAGTAGTGGCATGAGCCCAAGTGTTAAAAGCGAACACTAAACTGGATAAAAGCGTAATAGTTTTCATAAGGCATTCGGTTTACGGTTGGTGCTTACTCTTTCGATTTTCAGCTTCTTCGATCATTGTGATGTAAAGGTATTTTCAATTGCTGTGCCATCTTTATCGATTGAATTGTCAACGATTTGTTAATGATTTTTAACCTGTTGAATGCAAAAGTCTTAGTGCAAGTGACTGCTTTATTTTCAACATTATTTTAGTATATTTGACCCCACAACAAACCACTTTATTGAAGATTACCCCATGAAAAAAAACCTACTGGTCCTTATTTCTTTAGTTGGATTCCAATTTGCCTCCAATGCCCAATCTTTTATTCAAGCCTACGCCAACATTGCCAATCAGTGTTCCCAAACGAATATCACGAACAGTTTGACTGAGTTTGAAGGTTTAGGTGTAAAACGTCGTGGCACCGCAGCCTTGCAAAATACTTTAGATTGGTTGAAGAGCAAATACCTTAGCTATGGCTACACGGCCAACCAGCTTCAAGAGTTTTCCTACACCTATTCGGGTTCGTCAGCCGTATGTAAAAATTTAGTAGTTACCAAAATCGGTACCACTTATCCCAATACCTATGTCATTATATGTGGTCATTATGATTCTATTGTAGGGACAGGAACCAATGATAATGGGAGTGGGGTAGCGGCTATTTTGGAAGTCGCGCGCTTATTGCAAAATGTTCCCACGGAATATTCCATTCGTTTTATCAATTTCTCTGGAGAAGAAGATGGTTTGCGAGGCAGTCAAAATTATGTCAACACGGTCGTAAATGGCACTACTCCCAAAATGAGCATCCGTTTGGTATTCAATATTGATCAAGTAGGCGGAGTTGCCGGAGAAATCAACGATACGATTACTTGTGAGCGCGATACAGGGAGTCCAACGTCCAATAATGCAGCTTCCAATGCCATGACGCAACAATTGATTACTTGTACTGAATTGTATTCGCCCCTAAATACCAATTTGTCGTATGCCTATGCCTCCGATTATATGACATTTGAAGATAACGGTGAAATCATCACAGGGTTTTATGAAACCAATGAAACAACGCACCGACACACGGCTACCGATTTATTGGTCAATATGGATCCGGTGTACAACTATAAAGTGGCCCAAGCTGCTACGGGGGCAATGTTGCATTTTGCAGTAGCGAGTACCACCCTAAGCACATCATCGGCGCAGGAATATCAAATGTCTGTTTTCCCCAATCCAGCGACGAATGAGATTTATTGGAATTTGGGGACATTTCCCAAAAATGAGTATCAATTTAGCCTGATTGACAGCACCGGTAAAGTGGTATTATCCCAAGTGGTTACCGATGCACCTTTGGTCAAGGGGTTTGCCGTAGGTCATTTGGCCCGTGGCATGTACATGGCGGTGATGGAATCGGATTCCACCCGCGTTACCCGCAAGATTGTTTTAGAATAAAAAATAGCAAAAACCCCTTCCTGATACGAAGGGGTTTTTCATTATAACTTTGCTTTTAAGTATTGGCCTGTAATCGATGCGGGATTTTTAACAATTTCCTCAGGAGTACCAAAAGCCAACAATTGGCCTCCATTTTCGCCACCCTCAGGGCCCAAATCAATAATCCAATCGGCACATTTGATTAAATCCAAATTATGCTCAATTACGATGATAGAGTGGCCTTTTTCGATGAGTGCATCAAAGGATGCGAGTAGCTTCTTGATGTCGTGAAAATGAAGTCCAGTAGTAGGTTCATCAAAAACAAATAGTGCTTTTTCTTTGGTTGCGCCTTTCACAAGAAATGAAGCGAGTTTTATGCGTTGCGCTTCACCGCCCGATAAAGTGGACGAAGACTGTCCCAGCTGCACATATCCTAAACCGACATCTTGTAAGGGTTGTAATTTTTGTACAATTTTATTTAGTTCGTGTTTTTTAAAAAAGGCAATGGCCTCATCAATGGTTAAGTTGAGTATCGCATCGATGTTGAGACCGTTACATTGAACTTCCAAAATTTCTTTCTTAAAACGTTTACCACCACAGGTTTCACAGGGCAATTCCACATCGGCCATGAATACCATTTCCACATTAATCGTTCCGTCACCTTTGCACGTTTCACAGCGTCCACCCTCTACATTAAACGAAAAATGTTTGGGTTGGTAGCCGCGTATTTTGGATAGTTTTTCCTTGGCAAACAAATCCCGAATGTCATCGTAGGCTTTGATGTAAGTAACAGGATTTGAACGCGAGCTACGGCCAATTGGATTTTGATCGACATATTCAATATGATGAATCCGATGGTAGTGGCCTTGCATATCGCTAAATTGCCCCGCTTTTTCGCCAATACCTTCAAGTTTTTTTTGCAAAGCAGGGAAAAGAATTCGTTTGACCAATGTACTCTTACCACTACCCGAAACCCCGGTAATTACGGTAAGACACTCCAATGGAAATCGGACGTCTACGTTTTGTAGGTTGTGTTCTCTAGCGCCTAAAATGTCGATATAAGCCGACCATTTTCTACGAACTTTTGGCACTGGAATTTCCATTGTACCGTTTAAATATTGAGCCGTTAACGAGTTGGCCTCTAAAATTTCAGAAAAAGTTCCTTGCGCCACTAATTCGCCTCCCAAACTCCCCGCTTCGGGACCGATATCGATTATCATATCGGCTTCCCGCATGATATCTTCGTCATGTTCAACCACAATGACCGTGTTGCCCAAATCGCGAAGGTTTTTTAACACTTCAATAAGCAATTCCGTGTCCTTGGGATGCAAACCGATACTGGGTTCATCAAGAATGTACATCGAACCCACTAAACTGCTGCCTAATGAGGTTGCCAAATTAATACGTTGCGATTCTCCGCCCGAGAGTGTGGCCGAGTTGCGGTTTAATGTAAGGTAATCTAAGCCTACATTTTTTAAAAAACGCAAACGGTTTTTAATTTCCAACAAGAGTCTTTTGGCCACTTGCGCATCGTGTTCCGATAATTGCAGTGTTTCAAAAAATGGTAATAACGTCCGAATAGGCATGCCTACGAGTTCGCCGAGGGTTTTCCCGCCAACGTGCACATATTGCGCTTCCTCACGTAGCCGTTTTCCTTTACATACGGGACATTTCGTTTTCCCGCGGTAACGGGATAGCATGACCCGATTTTGTATTTTATAGTTTTTTTCCTCTAATTCCTTAAAAAAATCATGCAGCCCGACAAAGAAGCTATTTCCCTGCCACACCAACTCCTTTTGGGCAGGTTCCAATTGGAAAAACGGTTTGTGAATGGGGAAATCGAATTTGTAAGCGTTATTTACCAATTGATCGCGATACCAACTCATGCTTTCGCCACGCCAAGGAAAAATTGCATTTTCAAATACCGATAAAGCCGTATTTGGAATAACCAGATATTCATCGATACCGATAATATTTCCATAGCCTTCACAACGTGGGCAAGCGCCATAGGGATTATTAAAGCTGAACAAATGAATGTTGGGTTCAAGGAAAGTCAACCCATCAAGTTCAAAGTTGGTATTAAATTCAGTACAAATTTCGTGATCTGCCGACGCAATGTAGCAGGTTCCTTTTCCTTCGTAAAAAGCCGTTTGAATGGCATCGGCTAAACGGTTGTAAAAGGCCTCTTCCTCTTTGACCACAATGCGATCAATAACTAAACGAATATTTTCCTTGGGGACCGATTTTAGGTCAATTTCATCCAAACGCAACATTTCATTGTCCACCAAAATACGGATAAAACCTTGTTGTAGAAGAACGTTGAGTTTGTCCTCTATAGCTCTCCCTTCTTCCACATGAATAGGAGCAAGCAGCAACCAACGGGTTTCGGGCGCTAAGGTCTTCACATGATCAATAACAGAAGAAACGGTATCTTTTTTTACTTCATTTCCCGAAATCGGTGAAATAGTTTTCCCAATGCGTGCGTAAAGCAATTTTAAGTAGTCATAAATTTCTGTAGAGGTGCCTACGGTCGAACGCGCATTGGTGGTGTTAACTTTTTGCTCAATGGCTATAGCTGGCGCGATTCCTTTGATATACTCAACCTTGGGTTTATCAAGGCGACCCAAGAATTGACGGGCATAAGCCGATAAACTCTCTACATAACGTCGTTGACCTTCCGCATAGAGCGTGTCAAAAGCAATTGACGACTTACCAGAACCTGATAGTCCCGTGATAACGACCAATTGATTACGAGGAATGGCGAGGTTAAGATGTTTAAGATTGTGAATACTAGCCCCTTTGATTAGAATGTTTTTTTTGGGCTCTAATTCGACTAACTTTTCCGAAAGCATTTCTTTTTTTTTCAAAGATACACATTCCCCATTTTTTTGCCTCTATTGCCAAAGCTTTTGCGTCTATTTTTGAGAGAATTTTAGCGATGTGGGATTATTTTTCATTCCTTCGTTCTTATTTTCCAATACAACTCGCTCAAAAATTCACTATTTTAACTATACATTACCTATACAAATAGTATTTCTGTATTTTTAACACCTAGGTCTTGTTAGCGCTTGATTTAAAGCGAAAACCAGCTTTTTCAATCGTTTTCGCTTCATTTTATTTTGTATAGTTTTTATATAGTGAGGGATATTTTTTTTGGAGCATGCTATTGCTAATTTTACAATTCAACTAAATGAAAAAAATTATGAAAAAAATTACTGTATTCTTTTCATTGTTACTGGTACAATTGGGGTTTTCTCAAAATCTAATTACCAACGGTAACTTTGAGAGTGGTTCAGCCGGATGGTCTGGAAATGCCTTAAACGTAGTCGTGGAAGGTGGAAATAGCTACAATGCAGCCAACGTTACCGCTGCAGGGAATCCTTGGGATGTTAACTTAAGTTATGTATTACCTTTGGGTCCGGTAGGGAAAACCTACAATTTAAAATTTGATGCCTTCTCCGATACCAATCGTATTTTGGTAGCAGGAATTGGTTTGAACCAAAGTCCATTTACAAGTGTAGTACAAACGGTAAATTTGACGCCAACCTCTCAAACATTCAATCTTACTTTGGTCGCTAGTTTTGAAAGTGCTACAAGTCGTATCATCTTTGATATGGGTAATGCTACTGGTTTTGTTGGGATAGACAATGTTGAGTTGACTGAAGTTCCTACACAACTTCCTTTAATCCAAGATTTTGAAAATGCTTCTACCTTTAACTTTGCTGGATTTGAAGGTTTGGCTAGTGCTGCGGTAGTAGCTGATCCTGTTTCAGGAGGAACACGCGGAAATGGTTTTCAATTGACCAACCAAACTTCGGGTAATCCATGGCAAGGAGCGGAAATTGTATTGACTACAAAACGTGTTAAATTAACAACGAACAAAACAATGCAAGTAGATGTCTATTCTACACAAGCTTTTAATTTATTAGCGAAAGTAGAAGTAGGCGCACCCGCTTCTGCAACTTCACAAGCCTATACAACACCGGGGCAATGGCAAACACTTACCTTCTCCTTTACTACAGGTATGGATAACACCGGTGTAGCTAATGGTGAATACCAAAAAATTGTTTTCTTCGGAAACTGGAATGCGACCAACACAGGGTTTAATCCTCCAGCCAACTTTGCATTTCATGTAGATAATATCCGTGCTGAAGAAGCAGCAATTACGCCAGATCCAGAGCCAACAACAGCGGCTCCAACTCCACCAAACCGTGCAGCAGCTGATGTGCGTTCAATTTTTAGTGATGCTTACCAACCCGTTGCTGTAATGGGATATACAGGAGATGATAATACCTACAATAACTCTTGGTGTGGTGGAATCACTTCCTTGGTGAGTATTCAAGGAAACCCAACCAACAAAGTAACAGGTTTGGGTTGTGAAGGGGTAACCTTCTTGAGCGGTCGTTTTGATGCGACTTCGTTCACGCATTTCCACATTGATTTTTGGACACCCACCGCGACTCAAGATAAGAGTTTCAATGTAAAATTCTCTAACTGGAATGGTGGTGCAGGGGAAGCAAATGCTATCGAATTGTCGATGACCAATGCCAACTTGTTGACCAACCCTAATCCTGGAACTTGGTATTCTATCGACGTGCCTTTATCGAGTTTTACGCCTATCAATGGCGCTAATCGTAATGACTTAGTTCAGTTTGTAATTACTTCTGACTTAGGTACAGTGTACTACGATAACGTGTATTTACACAAAAATACAGTATTGAACAATGCTGAATTTGAAGCAACTCAAGTAAAAGTTTTCCCAAATCCTGCTGAATCAGTATTGAATATCCAAGCGGCTAATGTGATTGAAAAAGTTACTATCGTTAACATTATGGGACAAACTGTTTTCCAATCGGCAGCACTTGAAAATACAATTTCTTTAGATGTAGCTGGATTCCAACCTGGTATGTACATCGTAAAAACAACTGTTAACGGAATAGAATCTTCTCGAAAATTCTTGAAAAAATAATCGTTGTACCTCTTTATTTATTAATTTTAAAAACCTTGATTTGAAAATTTCAAGGTTTTTTTTATCTAAAAAATTGTACACATGGGTAGGAGAAAATATTGGGTTTTTGCAGGGTTGATTTTGGGAATGTTTTTTGGCTTTTCCCAAGAATATCCACCAATTATCAAGTTTACCAATGCCACTTACAATGCAGGGAATCAAAATTGGATGATTGCCCAAGATGCGCATCACTTTATTTATTTCGCCAATAACGAAGGATTACTGGAATATAACGGTTCTACATGGCGTTTGTACAAATCGCCTAACGAAAGTATACTGCGTTCGGTGAAAGTGATTGGAAAACGCATTTACACGGGTTGTTATATGGATTTTGGGTATTGGACGCGAAACACCAATGGAAATTTAACCTATACTTCACTCACTACCAAAATGAAGTCCAAAATTCTGGATGACGAGCAATTTTGGAACATCATCAGTTATGATCAATGGGTTGTTTTTCAATCTTTGGATCAACTTTATATTTACGATACACAACGCGAGACCTTTCAAATTCTAAAACCCGATGCCAAAATTCTAAAATCCTTTTTAACAGGAAATACAATTTACTACCAAACAAGTGATTTCAACCTTTATGAAATCGCTCAAGGCAAGGGCAAGTTGATCGCGTCGGCCGCTACGTTAGCCAATAATAAAATTGTCAATATCTACGCTCAAAATACGGGGCTTTTAGTGCATACCCAGTTTAATGGTTTTTATAATTTGCTAGGCAACACCTTTGTAAAATTCAATACCGAGGCCGATAAAGAAATCGCTAATTCCAGTATTTACAGTAGTCAACAATTAAAAGACGGCAGTTTTGCAGTGGGAACAATCTCCAATGGCGTTTATATTTTATCACCGCAAGGGAGCGTGCGATTCAATTTGACACAATCCAAAGGCTTGTGCAACAATACCGTGTTATCCTTGTTTGAGGACATGAGTAATAATCTTTGGGTGGGATTGGACAATGGTATTAATTGTATTAATTTAAACTCGCCAGTACGCAGTTATATCGATGAAACGGGGACCTTAGGAACGGTCTATTCGGCGATCGTATTTAACGGAAATCTTTATTTGGGTACCAATCAAGGCTTGTTCTTTAAACCTCAAAACAGCAATAGCAGATATCAGTTTGTGAGTGGAACAAAAGGGCAGGTTTGGTCTTTATTTGTTCATGATAACACCTTGTTTTGCGGACATGATTCGGGTACGTTTACCATTCAAGAAGGAACGTCAAAACTCATTTTTTCGCAATCGGGAACATGGAAGTTTGCTGTTGTTCCTTTTGATAAAAACAAATTGTTACAAGGGAATTATTATGGCATTTCGGTTTTGGAAAAAGTCAATAATCAATGGCAGTTTAAAAACCGCATTCAAAATTTTAACTATTCTGCCCGATTTTTTGAATTCAACGCCCCCAAAGAAATCTATGTTAGTCATGAATACAAAGGTTTGTTTCGCTTACAAGTCGATCCAACGTTGACCAAAACATTGGATATTTTTACCTATTCAAATCCAACAAAGAGTAAGAATGCAGGATTGTTTCGTTACAATAACGGAATTTATTACGCCTACAAAAACGGAATTTTTCGGTTGAATACGCAAACAAAAGCGTTTACAAAAGATCTGGTGCTTAGTGAGGCTTTTCAAAACAAAGAATACACTTCGGGAAAAATCACTGTCGATGCTGCGGGTAAACTTTGGTTGTTTTCAAAAAATTACATCAATTACTTTTCGTCCAATAAAATTAATGCGCAACTCAAACGAACGATTTTACCCATTCCCTCACGTTTGATTAATCCAATGTTGGGTTTTGAAAATATTTCACAAATTTCCTCCAACGAGTATCTTCTTGGTACTACCGATGGGTATTATATCTTTGACAACAACGCCTTGCGCTTAAAAAGTCATAAAATCGCCCTTACCGACGTTAGTGTAGGCAAACAAAATCAAGCGTCAATCGATGTTCCTCTTCAAGCAGAAGGTGATTTTAGTCACGACGATAACAATGTCTCATTCAACTTTACCGTACCGCAATACAACAAATACATTTTTACAGAATACCAGTATTTACTCGAAGGTTTTCAAGACGATTGGAGCGAATGGACGACCAAATCGGCTATTAATTTCAGAAATCTTCCTCCAGGCGATTACGTTTTTAAAGTGCGAGCCCGGATTACCAATTCCCTCTCCGAAAACACAGCGATCTACCGGTTTACCATTGCTAAACCCTGGTATGCTACAAACTTGGCGCTCTTTTTCTATCTCATTGCTGGCATTTTTCTTTTCCGATATATTAATAAGCAATACCGAAACTATTATATGCGTCAACGCGAAAAGTTGATCGAAGAGAATAATCGCTTGTTGGAAATCAAAGAGTTGGAAAATGAACAGCAATTAATGAAACTGCGCAATGAGCAATTGGCACAAGATGTTGATGCCAAAAGTAAAGAGTTGGCCGTTTCTACAATGAGTTTACTTAAAAAGGACGAGTTACTGGCCTTGATTAAAGAGGACTTAAAGAAAACGACCGATGAACCCAATAGCAGTCGCAGTATTAAGTCGTTGATTTCTACCATCAATCGTAACATAGGCGAAGAAAATACCTGGAAAGTGTTTAAAGAAGCCTTTGATACTGCGGATAAAGACTTTTTAAAGAAAGTCAAAGAAGCACATCCCTCATTAACCCCTAATGATTTAAGACTTTGTGCTTATTTACGCTTAAACCTATCGTCAAAAGAAATTGCTCCTTTATTGAATATTTCGGTGCGTAGTATTGAAATTAAGCGATATCGTTTGCGTAAAAAAATGAATTTACCGCACGAAAAAGGACTCGTGGAGTATATTCTCTCCATTTAAATTAGCTAAATAGAGTTAAAATTTCCTATACAGCACCTCTACAAATTATTTATTTAATTCGGCAGAGTGCGTGAAGTAAATTTAAAAATAATCGTTTAAAGCCCTTGTTATATAAGGGTTTTAGCGCAAATGAAATGAAAATCAAATTGTATGTTTTTTGTTGAGGTGAATTCTTTTTCTCAATTAAAGACACTAGTTAATTTTATGAAATTATTAATTCAACCAAATTTCAACCTTTAAATTATCTAATCCTTAATAACCAATGAAAAAAATTATTATTCTACTCTTTTTTGGCTGTTCTTGGTTCGGTTTTTCGCAATCCGAGCGCGTAACGCTAGATAAGACGAACGCAGAAGTACGTTTGAAAGTAAACGGCAAAGATTTCATGATCAATGGAATGAACTGGGATTACTTTCCAATCGGTACCAATTACAATTACAGTTTATGGAATCAACCCGATTCATTTATTCGTCAAGCTTTAGACGATGAAATGGGGATGTTGAAAAATATGGGTGTGAATACCATTCGCGTCTATACGGGAATGCCCAAAAAATGGATTGAATACGTCTATGCAACCCACGGGATATATACAATGCTAAACCATTCCTTTGGTCGTTATGGGTTAACCATTGATGGCGTTTGGACACCCATTACAGAGTATTCCGATCCCAAAACGCAAGCCCTATTGTTGCAAGAAGTTACACAAATGGTGGCTGAATACAAAGACACCAAGGGATTGTTACTTTTCTTGTTAGGAAACGAAAACAACTACGGATTGTTCTGGGACGGTGCGGAAACTGAAAATATTCCAATGCAAGATCGCAAGTCAACCATACGTGCCAAGTCAATGTACCAACTCTTTAATCAAGCAGTGGTGAAAATGAAAGCGATTGACAGTTCGCGACCCATTGCCATTTGTAATGGAGACCTACTTTTTCTCGACATCATAGCCAAAGAATGTAAGGATGTAGATATTCTCGGAACCAATGTATACCGCGGAGTGTCTTTTGGAGATTTGTTTGAGCGCGTGAAAAAAGAATACGGAAAACCTGTACTTTTCACTGAGTTTGGTGCTGATGCGTTTAACGTGCAAACCAACAAAGAGGATGCAAACGCTCAGGCTTTCTACTTAAAAGGAAACTGGAAAGAAATATATGAAAATGCAGCAGGTATGGGTAAAACCGGCAACTGTATTGGAGGGTTTACCTTTCAGTTTAGTGACGGTTGGTGGAAATTTGGACAAACCAAAAATCTGGATGTACACGATACCAACGCTTCATGGTCTAATGGAGGATACCAAAAGGATTTTACCGAAGGCGAAAACAACATGAATGAAGAGTGGTTTGGTATTTGTGCCAAAGGAGCTACCGATGAAAATGGATTTTACCAACTTTATCCTAGAACAGCCTACTACCTTTTAAAAGACATTCATCAATTTGATCCCTATGCTCCAGGAGCAAATGCAGCGCAATTGCAAAGTGTTTTGGACAAAACGCAAATCATGGATGCAGCCCTGCGTGCCCGTAGCGATAAAGCGGCTGCTGAAGCCTCTCAAGGAAGTAAAATTCGCGTTACGCGATTATCCGCTGAGTTCACTACCTTCAATACAGGCGGTTCTTTAATTACCACGCCCGAAAGTCCAACACCCAATTTTAACGATTTCCCCAACCAACAAGGGTTTGACAATATGGAATCGTATTTTGTAGGGATTGGCGGAAATCCTTCGGCCAATTCAAGTGCCAATATCGAATTCAACGTGCTTGGGAATGTAGCCCAAAATCCCATCGATCAAATTTTTTATGAAAATCGCGGGCGTCCCGTTATTGTTGACGGACCTAATGGCCCTGTTCAATTGCAAGACAATAACCGTGTACAAGTGTATCGTGCAAGCTACAACTGGAATAGCAAATATTTTAACTTAACCGGATTTTACCGAACCGGACATTACCATTGGGGTTATGAAGGCGATTTCTTCGGATTGTACCCTGAGGCCAACTATGGACCACAAATGGATATCTACAACGGTATTGCTCCTTTTGGTTTTGAAGTTGAGGGTAAGAAAATGCTCAACGGATTGAAAGTAGCTTTCGGACCTCAATTATGGTGGGGTGCCAACCCTGCTATTTTGGTAAAGTATAGCCGTAAAATAGCAAACACCGATTTTACTACCATCTTCCATGAAGATTTAGAACAACAAGGTGCTATCGTGAGTTCGTTTGCCGTTCCCCAACCGAAAACGCGTCGTCTTACGCTTCACCTCAATCGTAAATTTGGAAAATTGGCCGTTGATTTAGGCGGTATTTGGGCGGGACAACCTTTAAATGGTCGCGAATATCAAGTGTCTCGTGGGGATGAAAATAACCCGCAAGTATTTTTGACTCAAGTTGAATCTAAAGACAACTGGGGTGGAAAAATGAAACTAACCTACACCGGGGGACGTTTTAATTGGTATGGACAAGGAGCAGCCATGGGCTTAGTAGCCAATGGAGGAGCCGATTTGACGCAAACTTTTACCGGATGGCGTTTGAAAGATAGTGGAAGCGGGAACCAATACAATGTGTTGACTGGTTTTACGTACACTATCGGAAAACTACAAATTGCGCCTAACTTTTTATGGCAAAAACCATTAGAAGGACCGATGACCACGAATGTGCCGGCACCCGGTCGCCCACGAAATATTTTGGACGATCCCTTTGTCGTGCGTTCCAACCGCGAGCAAACGGCCGCAGAGATTTTATTCACTTTCGATCAAACCCCAGGAACTTGGATGTACGAGTGGGATAACGATCGTACAGAAGATTCAAAATTCTCGGTAAGTGCTGGTTTTGTATACCGTCATTTACCTACTTCACAAGATGCCGCTATTGGTATTTTGGGGAATGGAAGAACATTGTTTGCCTTTGACGGGGCTGCACCTGCCGCTGATTTGTGGGAAGTGAATACCCGTATCGTTTCAAAATTGAATAAAGATTTTGGAATTATTGCAACGCTGTATGCGGGTGATGCTCAAGCCAACGGAAGTGATGCGCGAAAAATTACCCGTATGGGAATGGATTTACGTGCCATTTATAAAAACGTAAAATTTAATTCAGCCCTAAAAATCAACGATTGGGGTCCATATGACTACCACCGCGATTTCAACTTAACGTTCCCTTTACAGCTCATGGCAGATTTATCTACAACGATTGGAAAGCCAGATTGGTTTATTCTTCCAGGAACCCGAATTGGGATCCGTGGCACTTGGCGTTCTTTAGATAAGTATTCGCCGCGTTATAATCCAACTCAAATTCAAAATCCAGCAGGGGAGTGGGTACCCGACCCCAATGCGATTGGTTTTGATAATGGACAGGAGTGGGAAATTCGAACCTATATTCATATTAATATCATAAATTAAAAAAAATACCCTATGAAAACGAGATTTATGAACGCAATGACAAAAACCCTTACCGGTTGCTTATTGGCTGGTTTTGTGGTGGGTTGTGAAAACGATCCGAATGACTTCAAAGAAGCCAAGTATTCTTCAAATCCTGATGTATTTATCGATACCTTCAGTGGTGGATTAAATTATGCCGCTTTCGGTGGATCGGTTTTGACCGCTTTCCAAGTGGATAATGACGTAACCTACAACAACACCGAAGCTTCGATGCGTGTTGATGTGCCCAATGTAAATGATCCCGCGGGGTCCTATGCTGGAGGTGCTTTTTTTACTTCGGTAGGTCGTGACTTATCGTCCTACAATGCCCTTACCTTTTATGCCAAAAGTTCGGTAGCGGCTACTTTAGATGTGGTAGGTTTTGGAATTGATTTGGGTGAAAACAAATACCAAGCAGCTATCAACGGATTGAGTTTGTCTACCGTTTGGAAAAAGTACATCATTCCTATCCCAGACCCTTCTAAATTGAAAATGGAAAAAGGAATGTTCTATTTTTCTGAAGGTCCTGAGAACGGCAATGGCTACTCGTTTTGGATTGATGAAGTGCGGTTTGAAAATTTAGGCACGATCGCTCATGCGCAAGCCCGAATTTCCAATGGACAAAATGCTTCGGTAACAACATTTAGCGGCGTAAATACCCCAATCACCGGCATTGGTTCGGTTTTCAATATGCCGAATGCCATCAACCAAGCAGTATCCATGTCGCCCGCATATCTTAATTTTACTTCCTCCAATACTGCAGTGGCCACAGTAAGCAACACGGGAGTAGTGACTACCGTAGGAGCTGGAACAGCGGTCATTACGGCAAAATTAGGGACACAAAACGCGACGGGTTCTTTAACCATCAACTGTCCCGGAGCTTATGTCAATGCGCCCACACCTACGTTGAACCCAATTAATGTGATATCCATTTTCAGTGATGCCTATACCAATGTTCCCGTAAATTATTACAACGGTTATTGGCAACCTTGGCAAACTACCGTTTCTAGTGATTTTACGGTTAATGGAGATAATGTTTTAGGCTATAGCATTTTCAACTTTGTGGGAATGGAGTTTAGCAGTCCAACCGTGAATGCCACCGCGATGACACATTTCCATTTAGATGCATTTATTCCGGGTCCTATTGCACCGGGGCGTCAATTGCGTGTTATCGTTGTAGATTTTGGTGCCAATGGTGTATTTGGAGGAGGAGACGATACCCGTCATTCAACCACATTCACAGCACCGTTCTTGGTGTCACAAAATTGGATGTCTATCGAAATTCCATTTACAGCCATGCCTAATTTGGCGAGCCGTTCCAACTTAGCCCAAATCATTTTAGAAGGTGGCGACGGTTCGGTTATTTACGTGGATAATGTGTATTTCCACAATTAATCATTTTTTAGTAAACTCTATGAAAACACTTATCAATAGTACAAAAGCAGTTGCCCTTCTCACTCTGGGTTGGTTTTTTACCGGCTGCGAAACCGATACCAAACAAAACATCGAAAGCCGTAATTGGCAATTGGTTTGGAGTGATGAATTTGATGGCGCGTCAGGACAATCACCCGATGCTACCAAATGGGCTTACGATATCGGAACAGGGTCAAATGGCTGGGGAAACCAAGAACTTCAATTTTACACCAATCGGGTACAAAACGTTTCAACCGATGGTGAAGGAAACTTGGTTATTACCGCTTTGAAAGAAAATTATAACGGTTCCCAATACACTTCTGCTCGTATCAAAACCAAAGGCAAATTTGCACAACAATACGGTCGTTTTGAAGCGCGATTGAAAACGCCCTATGGACAAGGTTTATGGCCTGCGTTTTGGATGTTGGGCGATAATTTTGAAACTGTAGGTTGGCCCAATTGTGGTGAAATTGATATCATGGAATTGCGCGGTCAATTGCCCAGTACCATTAACGGTACGATCCACGGTCCTGGTTATTCGGGAGGTAACGCTATCTCTGGAAGCTACACCTTGTTTAACGGTCGTTTTGATACGGGCTACCACATTTTTGCCGCTGAATGGGATGCTCAAAAAATTGACTTTTTTGTAGACGGCTTCTTGTATAAACGCATTGCCAAAAGCGATGTACCCGGCGATTGGGTATTTGATCAAGCTTTCTTTATGATTTTGAACGTTGCTGTAGGTGGAAATTATGTGGGATTACCCAATAACAATACAACAGTTTTCCCACAAAAAATGACTATCGACTACGTACGTGTATACCAATAAAACCATTCGTTGACTGAACATAAAACCATGAATTTTAGTGCCCCTTTTTCTTCAAAGATAGATACGAAAAATCAAAATATTCCTGCCGATATGGAACTCGTAACGCTATACGATCAACAGTTTTTTAAAATTTCGAATGTCGATCACATGCGCCCTTTTTTCATGAGTATGGTGAGCGATGCCAATCATTGGCTGTTTATTGCTAGTAATGGCGGACTCACAGCGGGACGTAAAAATGCATCATATGCTCTGTTCCCGTATTATACTGATGACAAAATAACAGAATCCGTTGATACTACAGGAAGCAAAACTATTTTTCAAATTCAACATGAAGGGAAAATCGTTCTTTGGGAACCTTTCTCAGAGCGATTCAATGAATCCTTCACGCTTACCCGTAACCTCTACAAAAGTTTTTACGGCAATAGTATCGTTTTTGAAGAAATTCACCATGATTTTGAGCTTACCTTTCGTTACCGTTGGCACACCAGTGATGTCTATGGTTTTGTTCGCAGTGCAGAATTAATCAATCATGCCGAACAAGATTACGCCATTCAACTGTTGGACGGGATACAAAATATTATGCCCCATGGCGTAAGTGCTGATTTGCAAAATGCGACCAGTAATTTGGTCGATGCCTACAAACGTAACGAACTCGTTGCCGAAGTAGGATTAGGAATTTATGCCCTCAGTGCTATCATTGTTGACAAAGCCGAACCGAGTGAAGCCTTAAAAGCCAATGTGGTTTGGTCGTTGGGACTCAAAAATCCGAAGTACTTGGTGTCTTCACAGCAAGTGGCTCATTTTAGAAAAAAAATGCCTTTGGAAACAGAATTAGATGTCAAAGGCGAAAAAGGGGCTTACTTCGTTGTTAGCGAAAATTATTTGATTAAAGGGGAAACATTGCAATGGCATATTGTTGCCGACGTGAATTATAACCAAGCCCAAGTGATTGAGCGTATAGAAGCTTTAAAGTCACCCCTGGATTTGGAAGCTAAAGTTATGGCGGATTCCCAGCTTGGGACTCAAAAATTAATTGCACTCAATGCCACCGCCGATGGATTACAATACACGGCTGATGTGCGAAAAGATGCCCGTCATTTTTCCAATGTGCTCTTCAATATCATGCGTGGGGGTATCTTTGACCACAACTACCAAGTGGATAAGGGAGACTTTTTAAACTACCTCAATCATGCCAATCCAGTAATGGCCAACCGTCATAAAGCCGTGTTTGCCGAATGGCCTGAACAATTGGATTACCCATCCCTTCAAGAGAAAATTGCTTTGTTGCACGACGACGATCTTTCGCGGCTTGCGGTAGAATACCTTCCGCTCAAATTTAGCCGCCGTCACGGTGACCCCAGTCGTCCTTGGAATAAGTTCTCCATCAATACACGCAATGAAATTGACGGTTCAAAAATTTTGGATTACGAAGGAAACTGGCGCGATATTTTTCAAAATTGGGAATCGTTGGCCTTTGCCTTCCCTGGTTTTATTGATGGGATGATTACTAAGTTCTTAAATTCCTCTACGTTTGATGGGTATAATCCGTATCGCGTGACCAAAGGGGGTTTTGATTGGGAAACGATCGAACCCGATAATCCGTGGTCCTATATCGGCTATTGGGGTGACCATCAAATCATCTATTTACTTAAATTCTTAGAGTTTAAAGAAAAATACCAACCCAATTCCTTGCAAGAATGGTTCGACAAAGAGCAGTTTGTATACGCAGCTGTTCCTTACCGTATCAAACCCTATGAAGAAATTGTACAAAATCCCAAAGACACCATCACTTTCGATTGGGATTGGGATAAAGAAATCCACCACCGTAAAGCCAAAATCGGTGCCGATGGCGCACTGCTAACCGACAAGCAAGAGGCCATTTATCGGGTTACTTTTATTGAAAAAATTCTCGCCACAGTACTGGCCAAAATGGCCAATTTTATTCCCGAAGGCGGTATTTGGATGAATACGCAACGTCCCGAATGGAATGATGCCAACAATGCCTTAGTGGGCAATGGCGTTTCAATGGTCACGTTGTACTATATGCGACGTTTTCTATCTTTTTTCCAAGAAATTTTAGAAAAAACACCCCAAGACACGATCAAAATTTCGGGAGAAATGGTCGAGTTTTACCATACGTTACGGGAATGTTTGGAACAACGAACCCATTGGTTACAACATCCCATCAACGATGCCCAACGCAAAGAAATGGTGGATTGTTTGGGTAAAGCTGCTTCAGAGTACCGCACACAAATTTATGAAAGCGGATTTTGGGGCAAGAAACGAACCCATTCCATGGCGGGATTGAAGCGATTTGTTGCGCTGGCCTTAGAGTATTTAGAACATTCCATTCAAGCCAATCAACGTCCCGACCAATTGTATCATGCCTACAATTTGATGGAATATACCCCGCAGGGCATCACCCTCGATTATCTTCCAGAAATGTTGGAGGGACAAGTGGCTGCATTGAGTTCGGGTTATTTATCATCAGAACAGGCCATTGACACGCTCCATGCTTTGCGGAACAGTGCTCTTTACCGTCCCGATCAGGATAGTTATGTACTCTATCCCAACAAGGCCTTGCCCAAATTTTTAGAAAAAAATAATATTCCTGCCGCCGAGGTTTTGGCTTCACCCTTATTACAAAAAATGGTGGCACGCAACGATGCGCGTCTAATCAATAAAGACCTGCATGGTAACTATCATTTTAACGGTAATTTCCATAATGCCAATGATGTAGCGGCTATGCTGAAGCAACTCGAGTCCCAACCGGAATATGCTGATGTACTGGCACAAGAGGCTTCAAAGGTGTTGCAACTTTTTGAAAAAGTATTCGTGCACAAAGCCTTTACAGGTCGTTCGGGGACCTTTTACGGCTACGAAGGTTTAGGCTCCATTTACTGGCACATGGTTTCAAAGTTGGTGCTTGCGGTCGCTGAGATTTACGAAAAAGCCCAAGCTCAAAAGGAATCTCAAACCGTAATTGACCGTTTGGCCCACCATTTTCATACGATTAATGCGGGCATTGGTGTCCATAAATCTCCCTCAGTGTATGGAGCATTTCCTACCGACCCTTATTCGCATACCCCCTTCCATCGTGGAGCACAACAACCGGGAATGACAGGTCAGGTGAAAGAAGATATTTTGTCGCGAAATATCGAATTTGGATTGCATATTGAAAACGGTCAATTGCATTTTAACCCTAGTTTATTATCGCGAAAAGCATTTACTACGAAAGAACGAACTGTAGAATTGGTAAATGTTACCGGGGAGCATTACACTATAGTCCTGCCCGAGAACAGTCTAGTATTCACCTATGCGCAAGTTCCCGTAGTATATCAATTGAGCACTGCGTCACAATTATGCGTCACTTTTTCCGATCAATCCGAACAATGGATTGAAGGGACAAGTTTACCAAAGGATCTCTCAGCGAAACTGTTTTTACGAACAGGATCGATTCAAAAAATAACTGTTCCCATTGCCCCCAATCAAGTACAGGAATGAAACGAATAAGTGGTTTTTTGGGATTGCTTTTTTTGCTCTCGTGTGCCTCAAAACCTTTTGAAAATAAACGTATTGCTATGACTGCAGCTGAATTATTAGGAAATCCAAACTATCCCGCACTGTGTTACGGTGGTTATCGTACTACCACACGTGAACAAGTGCCAACAGTTGCCGAAATTAAAGAGGATTTGCGAATATTGGCCGCCATGCAAATCAAAGTCTTGCGTACCTACAACGTGCATTATGCCGAAGCCGAACATCTCTTGCAAGCGATTCGGGAACTCCAAAAAGAGCAGCCCCGTTTTGAAATGTATGTGATGTTGGGCGCTTGGATCGATTGTAAAAATGCCTGGACAGCAGCAGCCCCGATCCATCACGAAGAGAGCGAACGAAATGCCGTTGAAATTAAGGAGGCGGTGCGACTCACGCAAGCCTATCCTGAAATTGTAAAGATTATTGCAGTGGGGAACGAAGCGATGGTGCATTGGGCCTCAGCGTATTATGTTACCCCCAATATCATTTTGAAATGGGTCAATCATTTGCAAGCCCTAAAGAAGGAAGGGAAACTACCCGCTTCGTTGTGGATTACGTCTTCCGATAATTTTGCCTCCTGGGGCGGAGGGGATAGTGCCTATCATAATGCCGATTTGAATGCTTTGATTCATGCCGTCGACTATATTTCGTTGCACACCTATCCCATGCACGACACTCATTACAATCCCGTTTTTTGGGGCGTTACCGAAAAAGAACAAAGCCTGTCACTAACCACGCAAGTTGATTCACTGATGTATAAGTCGGTGCGATATGCCCAAGCGCAATACCAAGCCGTAGTGCGTTATATGCAATCAACGGGAGCTCAAAAACCCGTGCACATTGGTGAAACGGGTTGGGCAACCTACTCCAACGAACAGTACGGAGCTTCGGGTTCGCGCGCTACCGATGAGTATAAATCGGGTAAATATTATCAAGCGATTCGCGAATGGACTACCCGTGAAAAAATAGCTTGTTTTTACTTTGAGGCTTTTGACGAGCATTGGAAAGATGCCCAAAATCCTGGAGGATCAGAAAATCATTTTGGATTGTTTACCCGCGAGGGACAAGCTAAGTATGCACTGTGGCCTTTGGTTGATCAAGGGGTATTCAACGGTTTACAACGCAATGGAAATCCGATTTCAAAAACCTACCAAGGGAAGCTTTCAACGCTAATGCAAGAGGTGAAACTTCCTCAAATCCCTGAAATGCAACGCTAAATGAAGTCTTTTTATGCTACATATCACCGTTGTTTAATCTATTCCATGTACTGTTTTATGGCTACATTACTCAGTTGTTCAGGAAGTCAGAAATTAGCGTGTACCGTTTATGAAACATCGGCGCAAGGAAAGGCTTTGACCCCTGTAGATACATTTGAACCTACCACTTCACCACCGATTACTGTAGTGCTTCAACCCAAAGAACGTTTTCAAACCATTACGGGATTTGGCGGATCGTTTACCGAAGCTGCTGCCTCAGTCCTTCACGGATTGAGTCCGGCCAATCAAAAAATGGTTTTGGAGGCTTATTTTGGTGAGGAAGGAGCCCAGTATTCGTTGACGCGAACGCATATCGCTTCTTGTGATTTTTCAAGACAGAATTACACCTATGCGCCCGTAGCTGGGGATGTTAATTTGACGCAATTTTCGATTGAACCCGATCGCGCCGATTTGATTCCCATGATCAAAGCTGCACAAGCGCTTTCAAAAGAGGGCTTTAAAATTATCGCTTCCCCTTGGACTTCTCCCCCGTGGATGAAAGACAATAAAAGTTATGTTGGGGGCAAATTATTACCCGAATACCAACCGGCCTTCGCCTTGTATTTTTCAAAATATTTAGAGGCCTATCAAGCCGAAGGAATTCCGATTTGGGGGGTGACGGTGATAAATGAACCACACGGTAACGGCAATAACTGGGAAAGTACCTTGTTTTCGCCTGAAGAAATGACCCAATTTGTACAACACCATCTTGGCCCACATTTGGAGCAAAAAGGGTGGGGTAATGTCAATATTTTGGGATACGATCAAAACCGTGCAGGCTTGCCCGAATGGGTCGATGCGATGTTTCGCGATGAGGCTACGTCAAAGTATTTTGCGGGCACTGCCATTCATTGGTATGAAAGTACCTACGATTATTTTCCAAAAGCTTTGCAATATGCGCATCAGAAAGCGCCTTCAAAATATTTAATTGAAACCGAGGGCTGTATCGATTCGGAGGTTCCACATTGGAAAGACGATGCTTGGTATTGGCAAAAAGAAGCCACCGATTGGGGCTGGGATTGGGCCGCACCGCATGAAAAATATTTGCATCCGAAGTATGCACCGGTGCATCGCTATGCTACTGATATTATTGGGTGTTTGAACAACTGGGTTGACGGTTGGATTGATTGGAACATGATTCTCGATCGCCAAGGCGGCCCCAACTGGTTTAAAAACTGGTGTGTAGCGCCCATTATTGCCGATCCTCAAACCGATGAGGTGTACAAAACGCCCTTGTATTATGTGATGGCGCATTTCAGCAAATTCATGCGTCCAGGGGCTGTAAAAATTGGATGCTCGATAACTTCCAATACAGTTATGGCAACGGCAGTTCAAAATCCGGATGGTTCCATTGCTGTGGCCATTTTTAATCCCACAGCCGAAAAACACACCCTAGCCATTCATTTGAATACAAAACAAACAATGATTTCAATTGATAAAGAGGCACTACAAACGATTGTAATCAAACCAAACTAAGGCACTAATTTATAAACAAAACCACTATGTCAACGATTAATTCATCTTCATCAGGAAAAGTACCCATGGGGCAAAAAATTGCCTTTGGACTGGGTATGCTAGCCAATCAAATGTTTCCTGCTATGATTGGTATTTTTACCGTTGTGTTAATTGAAAACATAGGGTTTAGTGGTTTGTTGTTGGGTCTAACGTATTTCATTCCAAAGTTTTATGATGCCTTGTTTGACTTAGTCATGGGCTATGTGAGTGATAATACAAAGTCTAAATGGGGGAGAAGACGGCAATATGTGTTGGCGGGAGCTATAATTTTAGGGATTTCTTTTGCGCTCATGTGGCAATTGTATGCCGAAAACGGGGTAACCTATAATTTCTGGTATTTTTTGATCGTTTCATTAATTTTTTACTCTGGATTGACCATTTTTAGTATTCCCTATGTTGCCATGGGCTATGAAATGAGTGACGATTTTCATGAACGGACCAATATTATGGCCACGTCTCAACTCATAGGGCAATTGGCATGGGTGGTAGCCCCTTGGTTTTGGGTAATCATGGCCGATAAAACATTGTTTCCTTCCAGTGACGTTGCGGTGCGTACCCTCGCCGTTTATGTGGCTATAGGGTGTGCGATTTTGGCAGCAATTCCCGCCCTCTTTATTCCTAGTAAATCAACGCTGAATGAAAATTACAGTCCCATCGATTTTAAAGGTATCCTTGGAAGTTTTGGGGAAATAAAAGAAGGATTAAAGGCATCGATTGAAATTAAACCCTTTCGTAAAATTTGTATTGCAACCTTTTTAATTTTTAATGCTTTTCAAACTACAGCCGGATTTTCCTACTTCATCATTAAATATTATCTGTTTAAAGGTAATGAGAATGGGTTTGGCTTGTGGCCTACTTTATTTGGTTGTGTGGGCGCTGTAATTACAACCCTTGTGGTTATTCCGATAGTTGCTTTCATGTCAAAAAAAATGGGGAAGAAGAAAGCTTTTTTGGTTTCACAAGGAATCTCCGTAATCGGTTATATTTTACTATACCTTTTGTTTGTGCCCGGAAAACCCTATCTCTTTTTGTTTGCCTTACCTTTTTTCTCCTTTGGAATAGGGAGTTTATTTACCTTAATGATGTCCATGACCTCTGATGTAATTGATATTGACGAACTCAATACAGGCAAAAGAAGAGAAGGAACATTGGGTGCTATTTACTGGTGGATGGTAAAATTTGGGACAGCCGTAGCAGGATTGTTGAGTGGATTAATTCTTTCTTTAGTGGCCTTTCAATCCAATGCTGCTACCCAAACCGATGAAACCATGTTTTGGTTGCGTATTTTCTTTGTAGGGATTCCAATTCTAGGCACTTCAGTTGCCATTTGGGTGATGAAAGATTACGATATCGATGAGGTAAAATCACGAGCTGTTCGCGCGATTTTGGATCAACGAAAACAAAAACCAAAAAATTATTCATCGGCCTATCTTTCAGGAAAATTAGTTTCATTGCTCAAAAGCGGTTCTATCAATACCAACGTTGATCAGGAATTGAATCGTAAAAGCGAAGCCGAATTAAGAGCACTTTTTTCAGATACGTTGCATTACGGATTGCATGGATTATGTTTCAGTCCGTATCTAGAAAATCAAAAAGCGGGGGATATTCTCACGGAAGATCAAATACAAAGACGTATCGACATTATTGCCCCGTACACCCACTGGGTACGCTCTTTTTCATGTACCGACGGGAATGAGTTAATTCCTCAACTAGCCCATCAAAAGGGGTTAAAAACCATGGTTGGCGCCTGGATCAGTAACAATAGAGAACGGAACGAAATTGAAATAGAAACGTTAATCAAACTTGGAAAATCGGGTTTGGTTGATATTGCAGCCGTTGGAAATGAGGTATTGCACCGTGAAGAAATTTCAGAGCAAGAATTGATGGGGTACATCCACCGGGTGAAAGAGGCACTCCCCGATATTCCTGTGGGTTGTGTAGATGCCTATTACCAATTTTTAGATCGACCCGACTTAATTTCAAGTTGTGATGTATTGCTTGTGAACTTCTATCCTTTTTGGGAAGGGGCAAATAATGATTATGCTGTTTCCTATTTGCAAAGCATGTTAGCGATGACACAAAAAGTTGCCCAAGGAAAGAAAATTATCATCGCAGAAACCGGTTGGCCTAGTAAAGGGGAGACCGTTAGTGAGGCAATTCCCTCGGAAATCAATGCCATGAAGTACTTTTTAGTCTCTCAAAAATGGGCCAATAAACACAATATTGATGTATTCCATTTTTCTTCTTTTGATGAAATGTGGAAAGTGGAACAAGAGGGCGAAGTAGGAACTGCATGGGGTATTTGGGATAAAAATGAAAAAGTAAAATTCTAAAAACATTTTTATGTCATATAGAGAAGGACACCATTTTTCGTTAAACGAAGGGAACCACGAAGCGAACGCAATACCATCGTTTCAAGACTATAAACCTCTTGACATCAATTTCAATGACGTAGCTCCTATTAAATTGAAATCGATATGGCAGGAGACATTAGCACAAGGAATCTATGGCATTTGCTTCAGTCTTTATGCCGAAGGTCAGCGCCCCGGGGATGCTATAGATGCCGAACAAGTGAATCGACGCATTCAAATCGTAAAACCCTATGTCAAAGCGATTCGCTCTTTCTCAACTATAGAAGGCAACGAACATATTCCACGTATTGCTCATGAAAATGGGATGCAAACTTTAGTTGGGGCATGGTTGGGTTCGGATTTAGAAAAAAATGAGCGCGAGATTGCCTCCTTGATTGCTTTAGCGCATAAAGGGTGTGTGAGCATTGCTGCCGTTGGGAATGAAGTCTTGTATCGAAACGACCTTACTGAAGAACAATTGATCGCCTATATTCTTCGGGTTCGGGAAGCCTTGCCGCCTTCAATACCGGTTGGGTATGTGGATGCCTATTACGAGTTTTCGCATCGACCTGCCCTCACAGAAGTCTGTGATGTGGTATTGGCCAATTGTTATCCTTATTGGGAAGGTTGTCCCATTGAATACGCTCTTTCGCACATGCAAAGTATGTATTATGGTGCCAAAGTGGCAGGGAAAGGGAAACCTGTCATCATTACCGAAACCGGTTGGCCGAGTGCTGGAGGAGCCTTGCGCGGTGCCGTGGCTTCTGCTGAAAATGCGATTCGTTATTTTATTGAAGCACAACATTGGGCCCGTGAAGCGCAAATTCCCATGTATTACTTTTCTTCGTTTGATGAATCTTGGAAAGTAGGGGCAGAAGGCGATGTGGGGGCTTATTGGGGACTTTGGGATGCCCAGGAACAATTAAAATTTTAACCGAACCCCAAAAATATCAAAAATGCTATGAAAAGAAAATTACATTGCCTATTACTGTGGAGCCTTTTGGCTTTGGTTCAAACGGGTTACGCCCAATTGGATGTTATTTATAATGATTTGGTCTGGTCGGATGAATTTGACACCAACGGAGCTGTGAACAGTGCAAAATGGCACCATCAAACACAAATCCCTCCGGGCGGTAATTGGTACAATGGCGAGGTGCAACATTATACCAACCGACTGGATAATTCCTTTGTTTCTAATGGAAATTTACATATCGTGGCCAAGCGGGAAACTTTCACCGATCAAAATGTGACGAAGCTGTTCACCTCTGCGCGACTCAATTCAAAATTTGCCTTCACCTACGGGCGTGTAGATATTCGTGCCAAAGCACCAAACGCGCAAGGAACTTGGCCTGCCTTATGGTTGCTGGGTCGGAATATCAATGAAGACGGTGGTTTTTTTGATGCCGTATATGGCAATACGAGTTGGCCTGCCTGTGGTGAAATTGACATTATGGAGCATGGTATTTTCCCCAATCAACCGCTGAATTATATTGGAGCCGCGATTCACACTCCCTCCTCATTTGGAAATACGATCAACAAAGGGGGGATTCAAGCATCTGATATCGCCCAAAATTACCATGTGTATTCGATGAATTGGTCGCCCAATCAAATTACGTTTTTATTGGATGGCGTGGCTTATTATACCTACAATCCTGCCGTAAAAAACGCGAGTACATGGCCATTTAACGCCGAGCAGTACCTATTGTTAAATATTGCAATGGGAGGCTTTGCAGGAAGTATTCCTTCGAGTTATACACAAACGTCAATGATCATTGATTATGTTCGTGTCTACCAAAATACGGTCCCTGATACGGCAGCGCCGCTCAATTTTACTGCAACTGTAGGGGCTGTGACGAGTTCAACTATCCAATTGTTATTGAATGCAACCGACAATTCTGGAACGGTGTCCTACACGATTACTTATCCTGGGGGAACTCCTCAAACGGTGTTTGGTACGTCGGGACAACAACGTTCGGTGACAATGGCTAACCTCACCCCCAATACGCCTTATACCTTTACCATTACCGCATCGGATGCCAGTGGAAATCAAGCCGCCAACAATCCGCAGCAGGTCAATGTTTCTACTGTGCCCGTTCAAGGATGTGCAGGAACCAGCAATGAAGCGCAACAAGGAACATTTACCACGGGATATAATTATTTGTTTGAAACATTCGGCACCGATGTTCGCATCACTTTTGAACTGTTAGATACCGGACGCGTCGGCTTAGTGGCCTTGTTATGGCGTCAAAGTCCTTTTACCGAATTTCAAATGACCAATACAACGGGACAAACATTCACGTATACGTTAACGGGACAAACGCCAGGCGCAACCATCAATTATGCGGTAAAGTTTGCCTATGCTGGGGGACTTTCGGTTACCCGTTATTTTTCGTATGTGGTGGGGAGCAATTGCGCCTTAGAATTGTCGAGTCCCGACGCATTATCGTTTCAAGTATTGAATCCAGCGTCACACGAATTGCTGCTTCAAGCCTCATTACCCATCGACAAAGTGGCTATTCATGATATGATGGGGCAAGAGGTTTTAACAGCCTACACCGCTACCAATCGCATTCCAATTCAGGCGCTAGCCCCGGGATTGTATTTGGTGACCGTTTATGCAGAAGGGCAGAAGCGTACCCAAAAAGTGGTCATCACCCAACCATAGCAGCGAATTTTATAAAAAATGAATCCCAAAGTAACGTGGTTTCCGCCGCTTTATTTTGGGATTTTTTCGTGCAATATGTTAATTTATCGAAAGAAACTTGCATATTAAAAAAATATTATATTAAATTTGGCTATTACTTAACACCAAAATCTTTTGCCTATAGCGTAAAAAACTACTTTTTAGATTGACAACAGAAACAAAAAAATCACTAAAAAGGGTTCGCTATGGCTACAACTCATCTCTCCGATTCTGTCTTAGTACAGCAATACATTGCAGGCAATGAAAATGCCTTGGCAATGTTAATCAACCGGCATCAATCCAAAATCTATGGATTTATCTATTCCAAGTTACCCGATCGGGATGTAGCAGACGACATCTTTCAAGATACCTTTATCAAGGTAATTAAAACGTTGAAATCGAATGCTTACAACGAGGAAGGGAAGTTTTTACCTTGGGTTATGCGTATTGCTCACAACCTTATTGTAGACCATTTTCGAAAAAATAAGAAAATGCCTGTGGTGCGTGATACGGATGAATTTTCCATCTTTTCGGTCATCAAAGACGATTCCAAAACCATCGAAGGTTTGATGATCAGTCAGGTCATTGAAGAGGATTTACGCCGAATCATCCAAGAATTACCAGCAGACCAAAAAGAGGTACTGGTGATGCGGATTTATCAGGACCTGAGTTTCAACGAAATTGCTGAAATTACAGGGGTAAGTATCAATACCGCGCTAGGAAGAATGCGCTATGCCCTGATGAACTTGCGCAAAGTGATTGAAAAAAATAAAATTATTTTAACCAATTAACAATATTTGACGTACGGTAACGTTATAGATGAGAATAACACGCAAATTAACATCTATGGCAAAACTTTACGCTCAAAAAGCCTTTTCGGGTCCGAAACGGTTGCCCAAAAAAGAAACGGTGCAGTTTTTACTGAATTATTCAAAAGCCTTGAAAATTGTAAAAACCAGCCGAATGAACTTCGAACTGATTACCAATTAAATCCATGATCCCGATAACGTGCATTATCGGGATTTTTTTTGTGCTTCTTTGAGTACCGATTTTCGCCCGATGGTTTTCGTAATTATGTCTTTTTCCAGGTCCCATCCCCGTGCAGGCGAGTACTCCCTTCCATACCAAATAATTTGTAAATGCAAATCATTCCAAGACGCTTCGGGAAATAGTTTTTTGGCATCTCGTTCGGTTTGAACCACACTTTTCCCATTGGATAATCCCCAACGGTACATCAAACGGTGAATATGTGTATCTACTGGAAATGCCGGTACACCAAAGGCTTGACTCATCACCACACTTGCTGTTTTATGTCCCACACCCGGTAAAGCTTCGAGGGCTTCAAAACTTTGGGGCACTTCACCGTTGTATTGGTCGATTAATAGCTGGGATAAGCCGTGTATGGCTTTGGATTTCATCGGAGAAAGTCCGCAGGGTTTAATGATTTCTCGTATCGTTTCAACGGATAACTTTACCATAGCATAGGGATTATCCGCTTTCGCAAAAAGATGTGGCGTAGTTAAATTTACCCGAACATCCGTACATTGAGCGGATAGTAAAACCGCAATTAATAGCGTATAGGGATCTTTATGGTCCAAAGGAATGGGAATGGTAGGGTAAAGGTCTTTTAACGTATTTATAACAAACGTTGCGCGTTCTTTCTGAGTCATTTTTGTACTTTTAAAAGTATAAATTTACGTCAAACGCTAACAAATAAAAAATACGATGACCACTTTAAAAAAAGGCGATGCTGCCCCTTTATTTTCGGGCAAAGATCAAGATGGAAATGTACATACCTTGGCGGATTACAAGGGTAAGAAACTTGTGGTATTCTTTTACCCCAAAGCCAACACACCCGGCTGTACCGCAGAAGCGTGTGACTTGCGGGACAATTATGCCCGTTTTGAAGCCCAAAATTATGCTTTACTCGGCGTAAGTGCTGATTCGGCAAAAGCACAGGCAAGTTTTAAAAATAAGTATGAATTTCCATTTCCATTGTTGGCAGATGAAGATAAATCTGTGATTCAAGCGTTTGGGGTTTGGGGTCCCAAAAAATTTATGGGGAAAGAATACGATGGCATCCACCGCACCACTTTTGTGATCAATGAGGCAGGCGTGATTGATGACGTCATTACCGAGGTAAAAACTAAAGCCCACGCGGCACAAATTTTACCCTAACAAAAAAGCCCCGATTGATTTCGGGGCTTCTTTTTTTATGCTTCTTCCAATACGCGATTGGGGTCGTATCCAAACAAATGATGTTGTTTAATTAAATCTGCTGTCCCTTCAGGCAACATAGCTTCCCAACCCGGCGTACCGTTGGAGATCATTTTCAAGACCTCGCGGGAGAATATTTTTAAATTGCCGCGGTCATAATCGGTTACATCCACTACCTTACCATTGTACGCAAAGAACTTGTACAATTCTTTCATTCGTGGGTGAACTTTTAAGTTTTGTGACGTGATAATTTCTCCATTTTCCTCCATCGGGTAAAGGTATACTTTGAGATCACGGTAGAATAATTTACCAAAGGCTTCCAAAATCCCACCACTCAAATGGCGGTAGTATTTTTCATCAAAAATATCAATCAAATTGTTCACACCCATGGCCAATCCCATACGGGCTTTGGTGTAGCTGGAGAAGTACTCCACCACGCGATAGTACTCTTGGAAATTGGATATCATAACCGTTTGCCCTAGTTTACAGAGCAATTCGGCACGGTCCATAAAGTCGCGTTCGTCAATTTCCCCTTCCGAGCGAAGGTTAGAAAGCGTAATTTCAAAAACGACAAAGGTGTTTTCTTTTTCAACTTTGTTTTCCTGGTAGAACATTTCCAACGATTTCTCGTACATGTCCATATTTACTTTGGTCACGGGTCGGAAACTTCCGCGTATCGCTAAGATGTTTTTCTTGTATAAAACTGCAGCGGGAAGTATGTTTTTTCCATCAGGGCCAAACATTACCGCATCGGTCATGCCGTTACGAACCAATTGCAAACTGATCAATCGATTGTCAACATTGGCAAAGCGCGGGCCCGAAAAGTTGATGGTGTCGATTTCCAACTGGTCTTTGTCCAAATGATCGTAGAGGTAGCGTAACAGTTTCTTAGGGTCGTTGTATTTGTAGAACGCCCCATAAATCAAATTCACCCCCAATATACCCAACGTTTCTTGTTGCAAACGAGCATCATTTTCTTTAAAACGGATGTGAAGGGTGATTTCATTGTAATCCTCATCGGGTTCAACTTGGTATTTGATACCCACCCAACCGTGGCCTTTGAACTGTTTTGCAAAATCAATTGTCGCTACCGTATTGGCGTAACTGAAAAACATTTTATTGGGATGCTTATCCCGCTTCAAACGCTCTTCAATTAAGCGAACTTCATGATTCAACATTTTTTTCAAACGGCTCTCGGTCACATAGCGCCCATCGTCTTCGTTGCCGTAAATCGCATCGCTGAAGTCTTTATCATACGCCGACATCGCCTTGGCAATGGTACCCGACGATCCTCCCGCACGGAAAAAATGACGCACGGTTTCTTGACCAGCTCCAATTTCAGCAAAGGTTCCGTAAATATTTTCGTTCAGGTTAATCCGTAAGGCCTTATCCTTTGTTGTCGGAATCTGTGTAATGACACGATCACCTTTTAACTTGATGTTTAATTCGTTATTCGCCATAATTCTTGTATGCCTCGCAAAGTTAATAAAACGATTGCGGTATGTAAAGGGAATTAATCCTAATTTTGTATTAAATTACGCCTGATTACCGCGGGGTATTTCTCGCTTACCACAAAAATCGTGCTACATGAAAATTCATTTTCTAGGAACCGGTACTTCACAGGGTATTCCCGTCATCGGAAGTGACCATCCCGTTTGCTTAAGTCAAGACTCTCGCGACAAGCGACTACGGGTTTCTATTTGGGTGGAAGTTGAGGGGCAATCCCTCGTAGTCGATTGTGGACCCGATTTTCGGCAGCAAATGCTATCGTCAGGATGTACCCGCATTGATGGCTTGCTTTTTACCCATGAGCACGCCGATCATACTGCGGGTTTGGATGACATTCGCCCGTTTAATTTTCAATACGGTCCGATGCCTGTTTATGCCGAATCTCGCGTTATTGCCAATTTGAGGCAACGCTATGGCTATATTTTTGCAACTGAAAATCGCTATCCAGGAGCCCCCGCGGTACACGTGCATCCCATTGAGGCTGACGCGCCTTTTTCTATCGGTGGGGTTACGATTCAGCCTATACGGGTTTGGCATGGCGATTTACCAGTTTTGGGATTTCGGATAGGTGATTTCGCGTATTTGACCGACGTTAAAACCATTGAAACAGCCGAATTGGATAAGCTGAAAGGGCTGAAAGTATTGGTGGTGAATGCCTTACGGGAAGCGCCTCATGATACGCATTTCAATTTGCAGGAAGCATTAGATTTTGTAAATTTGGTACAACCAGAGCAAGCCTATTTAACGCATATTAGTCACCACATGGGCTTTCACGCAGAACGGGAAAAAACGCTCCCATCTACGGTTTTTTTGGCGTACGATAACCTAGTTTTAACACTCGAATAATCATGGCACGACAACTTTATCTTTATTTATTTATCATCGCTGCACTTTTGGCTTCGTTTACTTATGTGTATTACAGCAAGCAGGTTCAAATGCAACAAAAGAAAGCAACGGCTGACTTAAAGGCGAAAAGCGATAGTATTGCACAACTTTCGCAACAGTTGGCCAATGCCGATTCCTTTTCGTTGCAAAAAAACGAGTATGCGCAAAACTATTTTGCCAATTTTGATGTAAAAAAGTTAGAACCTTCCATCAAGGAACAGTTATTGAGTTTCAACGACAAACCGGAGGGGAATCCGTATACGGGACAAGAGAAATTAGGGGAACAAAAATTCATTATTAATTCCATGAAAGTCCTCAACCACCGCTGGATTATTGCCAATTATAGCGATGGAACGTATTGGGGTGATGTGATGATCAAATATTTTGTCGATGATAAAGGAAAAGCTACCTTCCAAACCATGGACAGCTACATTTATCCCAAAGAGGAATACTAACGTTTAATTTTCAGCATGAAAACATCTTTTTTTTCACTCCTGCTATTGTTGCTTGTCGGTGCTTGCAAACCCCAATCGGAGGAGGCAACCGCAGCGCAAGGGCAAGTCAAGGATTCTACCATTACGGGTTCAGATAAAGACGAAAACGGTTGTTTAGCTTCAGCGGGATATACGTGGTCGAAACTAAACAAAGAATGTGTCCGGATGTTCACGGGATTGCAATTAAATCCCGTAGATCAAGCCAATACGGAAGATGAAACTCTAGCGGCTTATGTTTTGTTTAGCGAAGACCGTAAGCAAGCGGAAGTCTTTTTACCCAACCAAGAATCCATGGTGCTTACGCGTGCTAGCGAGGGCAGTCCATGGGTGAAAAACGACTACCAATTGGTCGCCTGGAAAGGGTTTATCTTTAAAAAAGGGGAAACGACTTTGTATGCAGGTGATGGTGAAATCGGGCAAAAGGTGACGGGTAGTGCCGATCCAGAAGCCGAGTAATTAACGCGTAGTTTCTAGCCAGTTTCTAAAATCAAAAAAGTTTTGTGGTGACACCCCATGCCCTACAGGATACTCTTTGTAGGTAACTGAAATCCCCAAATCCTCCAATTGCGGCACTGCTTTTCGGGCCCAATCGACAGGAATTACCTGATCCACACTGCCATGAGAAGCAAAGACTTGTAAAGTGTCTAACGCTTTGCCTTCAAATCCTTCCACAGCAATGTCTCGGTTAAAATACCCACTCATCCCTACAACACGTTGTACTTTTTCGGGATACGATACCGCTACAGCATAACTCAAAATACACCCTTGACTAAATCCGATGAGGGTTACCTGTTTTGGATCAATAGGGTATTTCTGAAGAAGTTCATCAATACAATCAGCGATTCGATCCCGCGATTGACGGGCTTGTACTACATCTGAAAATTTATTTTCATCGGCGTCAAAATTTATGGCATACCATGCATAACTTCCGTACATGAGATCATACGGCGCTCGAACAGAAATCACATAATAATCGTTTGGCAGTTCAGTGGCAAACGAAAATAAATCCTGTTCGTTGCTTCCGTAGCCGTGAAGTAAAATCAAAACGGGATGACCGGATTGAATCGTTTGAGGTTCTCTAACAAGGTAGTGTAAGTTCATAGCTATTGTTTGCGCGCAAAGATACTAATTCCCAATACGATTTTTCTCGTCTTCTACTCCGGTATTGCGGTTTTGTGCTCTTTTCACTTGGTCATTTCCAAAATTATACGTGAGGTTAAAACGAAGCTGGCGGCTGTCACTTCCCCCACGGCCGTTGATGATAACGTTGGCAAACTCGGTTCGACCCGACCACGGTGAGGTAAATAATACGTCGGAAACGGCCACACGTACATTTAATTTATCTTTCAAAAACTTTTTTTGCAACGCAATGTCAAGGGATCCCAAGCTTGCTGTACGATAGGTTCCACCCCATACCGAAGGCGAATTAAACCATCCTGAAATTTCCAAATTGATTTTTTTAGGAAGCGTAATATTATTTTGCCCATAAATGTTCAAAGTTTCCTGCGTTAAGCCCACAAAAGAGGGATCCGTGGGAATGTAGCGGCTGCGAAAGGCATTGACACTCATATACACATTCCACCAATTGTTGACCTTAAATGGGTACGAAATTCCCAAGTTTATCGTTTCCTGATTGGCCACATTTTTGGTAGTCATGCGACTTTTATTCAGTCCCACTGCTTCGGTTACTTGTGCAAAGAAATCAGAGACATAACTGTAGCTCAACGAAGTGTTCAGTTTGTATTTGTAAGTGTGGGAAGCTTTAACATTATGCACGTATTGGGGTTGCAAAAAAGGATTCCCTTTGCTAACCGATAATTCATCAATTTGATATTCAAACGGATTTAAAGCGTTGTAACTAGGGCGTTCGATACGGCGACTGTACGTAAGTGCCCACGAATTGCTTTCGTTTTGCGCAAACGTGATTCCTCCACTGGGGAAAAAATCGGTATATTTTCGTTTTACCCGCGCATCGTTGTTTTGCTGTAAACTGCTCAATTCACCATCGGAATGTGTGTTTTCAACGCGGAGTCCCAATTGAAAATTGAACTTCTTCACCATACGGTTATAATTCACATACACCGCATTTACATTTTCTTTATAGGTAAAGCGATTACTCAAAGTGGTATTGAAAACGGGTTGTCCTGCGGGATAATTAAAAACATCAAAGGTGTTTTCTGTGGATACTAACGAAGTCTTCATTCCCAGTCCCAATTTTCCTTTACCCAATCGCTGTTCATAATCGGATTTAAATGCGGCAATATCAATGATAACAGGAGTGTATTGGCTGTTGATGATGGCACTTAATACGGTTATTTCGGTGGGGTCCAAATAAAAGTTGGGTAAAAAAGTATCGCGATCTGAGTTGTACCGCCCAACATCCAAATCGGTGGTTAACGAAACCCCTGTGGTATCTTGAAATCGGTAATTTACGTTGGCATACAAGTTATAATTTTTGTTATGCGCCTTGTTTTGCGCTACCAAAACGCTATCGATAACATTGGAAGTTTGCGGGCGAATAGGAGTTCGAGATCGGCCATCTCCATAGGCATTATTAAAGTTCCCCGTGAGAACAAGGCCAAATGAATGACGACGATTGTGGGTGTAATCAAGTCCCATTTTCACGTTGTTGGCATTGGTCATGTAATCCGTTTTCGTATCGGAATTAAAAATCCGACCGTTTTGTTGGCGTTCAAACTCCATAAAGTTGTAACTCTTTCCAAATCGGTTGCTATAGTTGAGGTAGGTGTTAAATTTTTTACTGCGGTTGTTTAAAGATATCGAATTCACCGACGTACCAAAGCGCCCAATATTGTACCCCGAAGTGACCGTACCGTTCGTCCCAAAGTTTTTATTTTTTTTCAATTTGATATTGACAATACCTGCATTTCCGGCAGCATCGTATTTGGAAGACGGTTGGGTAATGATCTCAATCGATTCAATATCTGTGGATTGGATCGTTTTTAAAAAATTGGTCATATCGGCGCCACTCAAAAACGATTGTTTTCCATCGATGTAAAAAAGAACACCACTTTTGCCTTCAACCACAACATTATCGTTGTTGTCGACTACAACACCCGGTGCTTTGCGCAACAATTCAAAACCAGTATTCCCTGTTGCATTAATCGTATTTTCGACATTGAAAACCGTTTTATCGGCCAAGACTTGAACCAGTGGTTTTTCTTTTTTGATGACGACTTCGTTCAACTGAACAGCGCTTTCTTTCAGACGGATGGGTTCCAAAATTAATTCGCTTTCCGTGATAAGCAGTCCTTTGAGAATTTGGTCTTCAAACCCTACAGAGGAGACCTTTAAAGTATATGTTCCAGGACGCAATCGCGAAATGGTAAAGGCGCCTTCGGCATCGGTTAAAACGGCTTTGACTAGTTTGTTGTCGGTATCAAATAGAGCGACAGAGGCGGCATAAAGGGCTGTTTCTTTCTCCGAACGAACTCTTCCTTTGACATTTCCGGTTTGCGCTTGAGCACGAAAACCATAACTAAAAAGACTGAAGAGGACAAAAAGAAATGGGGTAATCGTAAAGGGTTTTGCTTTCATGAGGTTTCTGATTACCTCATTTGTCCTAAAAACGTCAGATTGTTACAACCGTTTCAACCATTTTTGAAAAAAAGATCCCAACAAAGGAATGGGACGGGTATACCCCATAACTGCTGTGAACATGCCGTAAAAGGTAAGGATACTTATAAAAATCCAAAAGGGAAAAGCGATGTTGAAACTCGTTTCAGGGGGTAATTGTGAACGGTTGAAATAACTACTCATCGTGAGTCCAATCAACAGAAATGTTGCTGTGAGTCCCAACCCTTGGCGCAAATGAAACGAAGTATAGGGATTTTTTTTGTCGGCATTGATGGATAATGCGATAAGCGGGCCAATGATGAGCACATAACTCAAGATAGCCATTGATTTGCCTTCTTTGATGGTTGTTGTGTCCATAATTAATTGATTATAAGATGTTTTTCACGGGCGATACCCAGTACTTTTCCACGGGTGGGTTGACCGAGTAAAGCAGCATTTTTGGAGGTTGAGCGAATTTGATCTGCGGTAAACGTTCCCGTTTCTGCTGTGGTAAATAGCGTAAGATTCACAGCAGCACCTGGCGCAATTACCGCCGGAGGTAGTCCAAAAATCGCTCGACCCGCAGTCAGTTTTTCTATAATCAAATCCATCGGAAGAACAGCTGCGAGCGCACCCCACGCCGATTCTAATCCGATTGACCCATCAAGGGCTAAGTCAAATTCTACTTTTTTACCTTCAATAGCTACCGGATGATGGTCTGTCGTGATACAGTCGATGGTATTATCGCGTAGCCCTTCCCACAACGCTTCTCGATCCTGTGCCGTGCGTAGGGGAGGGGAAAGTTTATAGCGGGTGTCAAACGATTCCAAAACGGCATCGGTAAGAACTAAATGCGCGACAGCCACACTACAAGTAACATTTAATCCCCGTGCTTTAGCCTCACGAACAAGTGCCACCGATTTGGCCGTCGAAAGGGTAGGGATATGTATAGCACCGCCGGTATATTCCAATAAAAATAAATTGCGGGCCACCTGTAATTCTTCTGCCAAACCTGGAATTCCCTTAAGTCCGAGTCGTGTTGCAGTACTACCTTCATTAACCACCCCATTTCCGCGGAGGTTTTCGTCTTCACTATAGGCAAGCACCCGACCCTTGAAATCCTGTACATATTGAAGTGCAATCTTGAACAGATTGGCATTTTTCATACTTTTTTTATAATCTCCAAAAGCTATGGCTCCCGCTTGTTGCATATCGTACAGTTCGGCCAATGCTTGTCCAGCACTACCCATTGTGAGTGCCCCAATCGGGTGAATGGCAGTTGCCTGTCCCAAGGCTTTTTGATGCAACAAATGAATAACGGCGGCATTGTCGGCTACAGGGAGCGTGTGCGGTTGTACCATGATTTCAGTAAATCCTGAGCTAGCTGCAGTGTGCAAACCATTGGCGATGGTTTCAGCGGCTTCATATCCGGGTTCACCCAAAACGACCGAGGTGTCAAACCAACCCGGCGATACAAAGGCATTGGGCAGTTCGATGACCTGAGCGTCTTGCGGGAGCGCCAGATTTTCGCCTACAGCCTGAATCAAACCTTCTTCAAGGTGAATATCGACACATTGGTTGTGGTGCGCCCCTTTGGGGTCTACAATTGTTACCGATTTAAGTACCGTAGTCATAGTTGTTGTGTGTTGTTTATCGCATTATTTTTTGAATGGCAATTTCGATTAGCAAGAAAAGTAAGGCTAAAAGAATACACCATTTCCATATCACAGTATCGCTTCGATCCGCTTGTAAGGTATCAAACAATTGGTCGGTAGCTGTTATTTCCTCCCATTCCGCCATCCAATTGGAGGGCACCGCTTGTAGGTCGCTTTCTGTTCGAGGGTAGTTGAAACTCAATTGATCGACAGCTTCTTTTTTGCGTAAAAGCGTGTAATTGCCTGCTTGTTGCGGTTGGGTCGAAAAAGTAAGTTTCACCTGATTGTAAAGTCTTTGCTGTTCGGGAATGACTTCGGTTTCCCCTTTTTGTAAGGATACAATTTCATCGGCACCGAGCGAAACCGCAGCAATGTAGGGGCGACTGCTTCCAATGGTAGAGGCTTTGACTCCTGTATTTTGACTATTGAAGGCCATGTTGTATAGCGTGGGCACAATCAAGTACGGTGAGTTTTTAAAGTTACCCCATTCCTGACGAAGGGGCGCAGCAAAACAATAAATCGTTCCCCCCCCACGGGTTACGGCACTCAAAAAAGGCCGCTGATCATTGCATTCCAAAACGGTTGGAAAAGAGGTTTGTACCGAGTAGCCCGCTTTGGAGGTTGGGTATTGAAAATTCTCCGTTTTCTTTTCAAAAACTCCCGCATACAAGGGGTGATTAAAATTGATTTTGGTCACCAATCGATCGGTCACTTTCCAATCTTGATACACATATCCGCCACCGAGGGCATTGAGTAAGGCGTTGTACGAACTAACATTGGTCTCGGGGGCAGGAATAAGAATCAGATTTCCACCCTGTGCAACAAAAGCTTTTAAGGTAGTTTGCAGTGATGCAGGTAAAGTTGCAATTTCGTTGAGAACAATGGCGTCTTGTTTTTCTAGAAGCGCATAGGGTAAGGTCGCTAGGGTTGTGGCCGTGAATTCAAATTCGTCTGGGGTATAAATTTTAGTTAGAAAAGCTGCGGGCGCCGTTTCGCTAATACTCATGACCCTACTTTTTTCGGGTTTTGAGAGTGAAAAATAATAGGTGTTATCGTACTCCAAACTGTTGTCGTTGAGCGAGACATACCCGTTAAACTCGGTTTTTGGAAGCGTAAATTTCAGGGTTTGACGTGGTTCATTGAAGGTAACTAAAGTTTTGGCTACCAATTTTTTACCGTCGTACAAGGCCACCGGTATCGCTTCGGAAGTGGCTCCATACGAGCGCACTGCCACTTCGATTTCATAAAATTGATCGAGTGTTTGATCGAGGTAGACACTGTCAATGGCGATGTTTTGCGTTTTTTCAGCTTGTACCGGAATGTAATACCCTTTTTCGTCATTGTTCAAAACTCCCAAGGCTTCGGCACGGGTACCCACACCGTCGGAGATTACTACGATATCTTTGCGAAAAGCAGAACGGTGGGCGCGAACTTGGGCAATCAATCGTTCCGGTTCAAAAGGTGTAGCGCTGTAGGAAAGGTTTTGCAGTTCTCGTTGAATCGACTTGATATCGGTATTCCAAAAACTCTCAGTGTTGGTGAGGAGCGAAAAGTTGGCACTCTCAGGGGCTTCCGCCAAAATGTCTTGCACGGCACGTTTGAGCAATTCCCCTTTTTTGCCTTTGGCTTGCATGGAAAACGAATTGTCTAAAATAATGTAGAGTTCGTTTTTTGCATTTTTTGCTTCTTTGGCTTCCCAAAAAGGTTGCGCAAAGGCAAGGATTAAAAAAGTAAGCAGTAATAGGCGGGTGGCAAGAAGTAAGTATTTTTTGAGGGTCGAACTTTTTCGGGTTTGTACAACTAATTCTTTGAGGAATCGAACGTTAGTAAAGTATTGCGTTTTAAATCGCCGCAATTGAAACAAATGCACCAAAATCGGGAGCACCAAAAGGGAGAGAAAATAGAGAACTTCCGGGTGTTTAAATTGCATTGTCGGACTTACGTTTGTGGTTTCAAAAATAACAAAAATAACCGATGTAAGAAGCCTTTAACGGGAATTTAGCGCTTATCCTTTTTTGCGTTTTTCATTCCTTTTACGCTCAACAGCTCGGTTGCGTGGGGCTGTTTTTCGCGGTTTACGTTTGCCGGGTCCTCCTAAATTTACTTTCTTGTTTTTATCTTTTTTCTCTTGAAAAGCAGTGCCTCCTTCGAGTTTGGGTCGTTTGAGAAGAAACTTGATTTTCTTTTTGTCTTTTTCAAATTCCAACAGTCGGTTGACCACTTCAATTTCCTCGGGAAAGGGAAGAAGTGTGAGTTCTTTTTCCATGAGCATTTCTGCTTCAAGTTGGATTTCCTCTTCACGCGGACTGATGAAACTAATCGCAATACCCGATTTGTCGGCCCGTCCCGTTCGTCCGATACGGTGGATGTATTGTTCGGGACTTTCGGTCATTTCAAAATTGATGACGTGGGTAATGTCGGATATGTCCAATCCCCGCGCCATTACATCGGTAGTGACCAACCCACGAAGCTCGCCTTTTTGAAAAGAAGCCATGGTGTTCAGTCGGTAGTTTTGCGATTTATTGGAATGGATAAAGCCCAATTGTTCAGGGAAATCGGGTTCCAACGCTTGCGCAATCAAGTCAACGGACTTTTTGTTGTTGGCAAAAATTAGTATGCGTTCCATCGAAGGGTCGCTGTGCAACAACTGTTTGAGCAGATTTAGTTTGGTCAAAAAGTTGGGCACTCGGTAAACATATTGTTCAATTTTTTCTAAGGGGGTTCCCGAGGGGGCCAAACTAACTTCTTCGGGGAAATCAAAATACTCGTCCAACATGGCATCTACTTCATCGGTCATGGTCGCTGAAAAGAGAATGTTTTGGCGTTTTTGACGCATCATCGAAAGGATGGCTGTTACTTGAGCACGGAAACCTAAGTTTAGAATTTCATCAAATTCATCGATAATGAGTTTTTGTAACGTATCAAATCGCACTACATTGTCTAGGGCCAAATCCATAATACGTCCCGGAGTACCTATCAAAATATCTACGCCCTCATAAACAGCTTTCTTTTGGGTGTTGATGTTTACGCCTCCATAAACGCCAAGCGTGCGAATGGACATGTACTGGGTAAGTTGGGTCACCACCTCGGTAATTTGTACCACAAGTTCGCGGGTAGGAACAAGGATCACGACACGAGGGGTTTCAGAAGCCATAAATTTCCACGGTTTCAAAACAGGTAGGAGGTAGGCCAATGTTTTTCCCGTCCCGGTTTGCGCAATTCCGATGACATCCCTTCCCGAACTAATCACCGGAAACGCTCGTTGCTGTATGGGAGTAGGTTGGGTAAGTCCCATTTCGTCAATCGCTTTTTGGAGCGCTTTGGGCAATTGCAACGTTTCGAAAGTGGTCATGGTAGATGAATTTCGGGCAAAGGTATGAAAAAGAAGGCAGTCGTCAGTCAACAGTTGTCAGTCATCAGTCATCAGTCATCAGTTGTCAGTCAACAGTCAACAGTCAACAGTCGTCAGTCGTCAGTCGTCAGTCAACAGTCGTCAGTCAACAGTCGTCAGTCAACAGTCAACAGTCAACAGTCATCAGTCGTAAGTCATTAGTCGTCAGTCAACAGTCGTCAGTCGTAAGTCACTAGTCACTAATTCCTATTCACTAATCACTAACCCCTCAAGAACAAAAAAGCCCAACAAATCATCGATCTATTGGGCATAATATTGAAAAAAAATGGATTAACTTTTTTGTTCTTTGTTGAAATATACCAAGTAGTAATACATTTGGCGTTCTTCGTCCCAGCCTTTTTCTACAAACTTTTCGGCACTGTCGGGGTTGACAAAATCCAATTTGATTTGGATGTTAGTGTCCAAATTGATCACATTTTTTATCGAACGTCTTGCGTCAGAAACCGCGGCATTGGCAATCGGAAAGGAAGTCACGTCTTCAATGCTATACTTCTCTCCACGATCGGCTTTGAAACTCTTGAATTCGGGAATTAAATCGGGGTTTTCAATGACCTCATTCAAGAACTTGGTCTCCTCAAATGTATCGTTTTTGGCAAAGTGATTGACAGCACGATTCATGAACAGCACCTCTTCTTTTTTATCCTCGGCAGGGAAAACCACTTCTTTGGCGAACTCTTGACAAAACTTCAAATATTTTTTTGTCATGTAATTTTCATCTTGAAAGGCATCGACCGATAAAAAGTGTTCCAGCCAGTACCGCGCGTCATAGCGGTTGCTATCCACCGTGAGGATTTTGTATCCCTCCTCTTTTTTATAGTTAAAAATTAAGCAACCCTTGTCCAATTTATTGAGATTAATCCCTTCCTGAAGGATCATTTCCAAATTACTACCGCGTTCTTCAAATTGTAAGAAATCAGTCCGTAATTCGCTTTTAAACACCCCTAGAGCATCCACAGTTTGATTGTCGATGGAAATGTTGGTCAAATAAGTCACATACACTTCCCCATTCTTGATGTGTGGATGATTCGACTGTTCAAAAAGGTGCCGCGTAATTTTTTTGGACACTTCATGCACACTGCTAGGGTTGGTAAACACTTCGGTGGCTAAATTGAACATTTCGTTGTATTCCAAATCGACATCATGCGCAAACTGGAAGTAATTCTCCTCTTTTTCCCGAAAAGGGCGAAAAAAGAACTCTTTGAGCAAAGGCACAATTTCATCGGTTAAACTGTAGGTAGACTCCGATAAGAATATATTTTCATTTCGACTTTTGTTGCCTACACGGTGAATAGATAAGGAGTCGATTTGGGTGTTAAATAGATTGAGCATAGTTATTAGCTTCTGAGATGCTGAGCCACTAGGCTTCTGAGACTGGTGAACACAGCATTAATTATACATTTATTTTTTTGGTGAACGATACCAACATTACTTCAATTTCTGTACTGAAATTCCAAAGTCGTTGGAACTGTTGTTGATTGATATATTCAATATTTTTTGCAATTTCGAGTTGGGTTTGAAATTCGAAAAGCGAACCCATAGCAATTCGTAAAAAACGAATAAAATCTTTATTACTATTTCGAGCCTTACCTTCAGCAATGTTACACGGAATTGATAGTGCCGACCTTCGCATTTGATCGGTTAAGCAATACAGCTACGTTTTAGGAAATTCAAGGGTAATCTCATAAGTTGTTGTCACTAAATTCATGGCTTTTTGCCAAACAATTAAATTTCGATACGTGTTCATGGCTCATATTTTTGCCAAGATACAACAACTTAAGGTGAACTTTCCGAATGTAACCATTTGTGATCGGTTAAGCTTTATTGTCGGAAAAACAGCTCAGTTACTCAGAAACTCAGCGGCTCAGTAGCTTAATTCCAATTTTCCTCAAACCCATAATCCTCAAAATGATCATCACCCCCAAACATGTCCATGTCCTCCTCATCCAATTCGTCCTCAAAATCATTATACGATTCATAATCCCCATCGGCTTCAAATTGCTTTTCCAAGGCCTCTGCAGGCATTTCTCCGTGTGAAAACAGCAATTCAGGATAAGTAGCACCAGGCACAGGCTCTTCTATCGCAGCCAATTCGACCAAAAACGTCCACATGCTGATAAAGTCATAAACATAAATGATTTTGGTCTGTTCCTCGTGCAGGAGGTCTTGCAACTGGAAGTCGGCCATCGTTCGCATTTCGCCGGGAGTGTCACCGGTATCAAACATTGGAATCTCGTCCTCTTGGTTCCACGTATCGTCGCAGGTATAAAACGAGGCAACCTCTGTCCCATCAAAACCAAAAGCGTTGACTAAAGCATTGTGTAAATCCTCAAGAGTTGCATTGTCTTCGATAGCGATATCGCGAAAAATATCGTCTTCAGCGTCCAAGATAGCTCGGAATTTATAGATCATCATACGGGTATTTTTTTGAGCGTTCAAAGATAAATTTAATTTTAGAAAATGGGTTCCAAAAAGGGCAATTGTTGATAAGATTTTGAGTGCAAAGGAAAGGGCATTGTTGGACGTCCGCGGGAAAGTCCTTATTTTTGGAAGGCTAAAAAATACAGCTATGAAAATGGTAATTTCACCGGCTAAATCGCTCGATTTTGAGCGGCCGGTTCCTTTTACGCAACATACAACTTTTGATTTTGCGAAAGAATCTGCGGTGATTGACAAGGTTTTAAAGAAACTCAAACCGCAAGATTTGCAATCGCTTATGGAGATTTCTCCCGCCTTGGCCACTTTAAATTGGGAACGGAATCAAGGACGTGACGTCAACGCGATGACAGCCTCCAATGCACGTCAGGCGCTGTACGCTTTTGATGGCGACGTTTACATAGGATTGGATGCGTATACGTTGACAGAAGCGCAAGTGCACCAAGCACAAGAGCAACTCCGGATTTTATCGGGTTTATATGGACTTTTAAAACCCCTCGATTTGATGCAGCCTTACCGCTTGGAGATGGGAACAAAATTGCCTGTGGGAAGCGCAAAGGACCTCTATGCCTTTTGGAAACCCAAATTAACTAAAGCCCTAAATGCTTCGATGGAGGAAGGGGAGTTGCTGCTTAATTTGGCCAGTACGGAATATTTTTCTGCCTTGGACGCTAAGCAGTTAAAAGCTCAAATTATTACACCCGAATTCAAAGATTATAAGGACGGTAAGTTGAAAATGATTAGTTTCTTTGCCAAAAAAGCCCGTGGGTTAATGGTGCGTTATGTTCTAGATACTCAGGCTCAAACCCTAGAAGCCTTGCAGGGCTTTCATTATGAGGGTTATGCTTACGACCCGTCGCTGAGTACAGACAAGAAATTGGTCTTTACCCGTTAAAATATAAAAACCTCCGGGGACTACGCGGAGGTTTTCTGATTTAGAGTGCAAAAAAACGGTATGACTTACGTGTTTTTTTATAAAACAAGTCACCGAGATTTTACCCTACCTAATTTTTTGTTTTTTTTACAAATACAAGTATTCCTCGTAATCACGACGGTTTTCTTGGGCCGCTTTTTTGTGATCGCGTGCCAATTGTTTCATCGCATCAACCCCTTTACGTGCACATTGTTTGATCTCTCTGAGGTGATAGGCGAGTTGTTCCAATCGTGTACGTTCTTGCGCATCGAGTTTATTCGCCAAATCCAAAAGCAAGGCTTCCCATTCTTTTTCTTGTTTTTGGTGTGCTTCAAATTCGCTATTTAGCTCCTCCAACAATTCTGCAATCTCCCGAGAAATATCGGTGTGTAGGGCCTCCGTCTTGCGTTGGAGTTCTTGAATTTCTTTTTTACGCTTTTGGTTGTCTAATAGTCCCATAACTGAATGATTTTGTATAATCCCTTGATTATTAAATAAATGTATAAAACCTGAGCGAAATGTAAAAATAATGTTAATAACTTCCTACACGAAACGACATTCGCTTGAGGATTTACAGTTCAAAAACGTGCTTTTTTTGGGTATAAGAAAAATCTATATTGAATTTTTAAAGAATTGTAATTCAATAATTAAAGTGTATTTTACTAAAGTTATAATTTAAAATAATATCGCGCCAGCCAATGTTGTAAAATTGTTTTTCCCATGGGCGTTAAAATGCTCTCCGGATGGTATTGAACTCCGTAAACAGGCAAGTCCGTATGCCGAATAGACATAGGGTGACCCTCAGGGGTTTGCGCGGTTACTATCAAAGTTTCGGGAAGTGAAGCCGGGTCGATAATCCACGAATGATAACGTCCAACGGTGAGTTGCTGCGGAAGATTTTGGTAGAGTACATCCGTTGGATCGGAGATGTCAATAACAGTTGCAACGCCATGGTGTACAGTGTTTAAATTCTGTAGTTTGGCCCCGAATACTTCACCAATAGCTTGCATACCAAGACAGATGCCTAAAATGGCTTTTTCGCGGGCATAACGGGCAATTACCGCGTTTAAAATTCCTGCTTCATGGGGTAGTCCAGGACCGGGAGAAAGTACAATATGATCAAAGGCCGCGACTTCCTCGAGTGTGATTTCATCGTTGCGATACACCACAACAGGAGCTCCAAGAGCTTCGATGTAATGCCGTAAATTGTAAGTAAAACTGTCGTAGTTGTCTAGGAGTAATATGGGCTTCATGGCTTCAAAGATAGGGAGAAAAATAAAAAAGCCCCAGCAGGAACTGAGGCTTAAAATTCGTATTTGATTTGGAATTAGAACTGGATAGTTACCGTTAAATCAAATTCGTCGTTGATGGTTTTGTCACCCAAGTTGTCAAAGAAACTACCTGAACCGTATTTGATACCGTATTTTGTACGGTCGATTTTAAAGCTTGTAGTGGCGGTTGAACCGTTTACTTTCAATTCAAAAGTTACAGGAGCTGTTACATCTTTAATGGTCAAGTCAGCTGTCACCACATAAGTGCCGTTTCCTTTGTCAACCAATTTTTTGAAAACCAATTTTGACGTAGGGTATTTCTCTGTTCCGAAGAAGTCGTCAGCTTTCAAGTGACCATTTAATTTACCTTGGTATTCTCCTTGTAAATCAGTAGTATTGATAGAATTCATGTCTACTACAAATGAACCTCCTGTTAATTTTTTTCCTTTGAAAATTAAGGTACCTCCTTTGAAGTCTACGACGCCATTGTGTTGGCCGGTAACTTTTTTACCAACCCATTCGATTTTACTTTTTGCAACATCGATTTTTTTGTTTTGCGCTGATGCGATGGTAGCGGTGGCTACGAATAAAGCTACTGCAATTGTTCTCAATTTTTTCATGATTGTAAATATTAAATTAGTGTTGAATTAAAGGGTTTCAAATAATTGGGATTCGCTTTTACGAACTTTTGGGGCGTGCTGTGTAGCATCGTCATGGTGACGGTATCCAATGGCACAAACCACAGCTGCGTTGAGGTTGCGTTCGTTTAAGCCTAAGATTTGGTTGTACTGTTGTGCATCAAAACCTTCCATTGGGGTTGTGTCAATTTTGAGCTCAGCCGCCGCATTCATCAAATTACTTAAGGCAATATACGTTTGTTTGGCTGTCCAAACGTTGCGCGCTTCTTCAGGAATAGCATTGATGGTGTTTTTCATGAAATCCATGTATCCTTGTACATCGCTCAAGGCAATACCACGGGTTTGTACCATATTCTCAAAATACGCATCGATTTGCTCGTTTCCAAGGTTTAATTCATTGGCAAACACTACCAAATGCGAGGCATCTACAATTTGAGATTGTCCCCATGAGGCAGGTTGCAATTGGGCACGAAGCTCCGGATTTTCTACAAAAATTACTTTGTACGGTTGTAAACCATACGAAGAAGCAGATAAGTTGATCGCATCTTTCAAGGTGGCAATGTCGGCGTCACTCACTTTGCGCGTTGCATCGTATTTTTTGGTGGCATAACGCCAACGGGCATTTTGATTAAATTCACTCATAGCAAATTACATTTTAAGGGTTCTAAATTTTTCTAATAAATCGTTGAGTTGGATGATTTCCTCCTGGTTCAAGTTTTGGGCAAAAAGTTGCTCGTGTGCCAACACTATCGGTTCCAATTCTTCAAGCAAGGCCAACCCTTTGTCAGTGATTAACACCTCCATTTTTCGGCGGTTGTTGGGACAAACATTACGCGTTACCAAACCTTTTAAAAGCAATTTATCAATCAAACGCGTGGTATTGCTGTTTTTGGTAATCATGCGCTCTTGAATCACACACATGTTCGCCGGATTCCCTTTTTGTCCCCTTAAAATGCGCAAGACATTGTATTGCTCACCCGAGAGTTCGAAAGGCTTTAGCGTTTCATAAAATTTTTCAGCGACCACATTTTGGGTATACATCAAATTTAAGATGACCCGTTTGGCATCATCCAAAGAAACATTCGATTTTATAATCTCTTCAATCTTCATAATTGTAATTACAAAATTTGTAGGTACAAATGTATGATTATTTTAAATACTTGTATATACAAATATGTGTTATTTTTTTGTTAATCTTTTAAGATGGGATTTTGGCACAGGAGGTAAAATGCACTATTTTTGAAAAAAAAGACGCTAGCTCAGATAATAATTTGTTAATAAGAAATATGAAAAAAATAGGTTTTGGTGGAGGCTGTCATTGGTGTACAGAAGCCATATTTCAGGCTTTAAATGGCGTTGAGTCTGTGGAGCAGGGCTGGATCTCCTCATTGAACCCCTATGATACATTTTCAGAAGCCGTTATTGTCCATTTTAATGAAGGCATCACACTGGATGTGTTAATTGAAGTGCATCTGCTGACGCATAGTAGCGCAAGCGCACACAGTATGCGTTACAAGTATCGTTCGGAAGTGTATTATATTGATCCCAATGATAAAGACACTATCGAAATAATAATCAATAAACTGTCAAAGGAAAATGACACCAAATATATTACACAGACACTGCCCTTGGCAGACTTCAGATTGAATTCGGAGCGTTTCCTCAATTATTATAAAAAAGACAAACAGAAACCTTTCTGCCAAACCAATATAAATCCTAAACTAGCTGCAATACGCAAAACATTCGGTCATCATATTCGAAATGATTTTTAAGATGGGAAGAATTGCCAAAATATCGGGTGATAACGGTAAGAGAAAGGGTATTGCCGTATATTAACTTTGTGGAGTTAGATAACAATTAAAGTTTTTAGTTATGAGAAAAATAGAAAGTAAACAGGAATTTGAAGAAACAATTCAAAAAGAAGCAAGCGTAGTTGTAGATTTTTACGCCGACTGGTGTGGTCCTTGCCAGACGCTATTACCCACATTGGATGACCTGTCCAAAGACTTTGAGGGGAAGGTCAAAATAGTTAAAGTTAATGTTGATAATCAACAGGAACTTGCCCAGCGTTTTGGTGTGCGTAGCATCCCCACATTGATCTTTTTCAAGAACCAAAAAGCTGTGGAGACCATAGTAGGTCTTCGAACCAAGGATGAACTTCAAAAGAAGATATCCGCGTTGGAAATAGGAAATAAATAGTAACATTCAAAATAAATAGTTATGTTAAACTGGAATGATATCATCAAGTTCGTAAACAAAGGTAATCCTGTTCCGACTCGCAGGGTGGAAAAAACAGACGAGGAATGGAAAGAACTGTTAAGCCCCGATTCGTATTTTGTTACCAGGGGGAAGGGTACTGAGCGAGCACATAGTTCGGATATGTGCGGCTTATTTGAACCGGGTAAATATGAATGTATCAGTTGTGGAACACCTTTGTTTGATGCAACTGAAAAATTTAACAGCACTTCTGGCTGGCCTTCTTTCACTCAGCCCATAGCTGTTGAAAATATTGCCTACCATAAGGATGGTGGTTATGGTATGATAAGAGTGGAAACGACCTGCAATGTCTGTGATGCGCATTTGGGCCATGTTTTTCCGGATGGTCCTGCACCAAGTGGTCTTAGATACTGTATCAATGCCGTGGCGCTTAAGAAAGTAGAGGGCTGAGATCTCTCAAGCATTTCAGATCAAAAATTTTAAAGAACTTAAATAAAATAAAAGCTATAAGTAATGGAAAATTTGAAAAAAGCATATTTGGCGGGTGGATGTTTCTGGGGCATGGAAGATCTTTTCAGAGCACGTCCTGGCGTAATTAATACCGAAGTCGGGTACTTAGGGGGACAGAACGATAATCCCACCTACGAGTATCATCCCGGCCATGCAGAGGGTGTTGAAATTACCTATGATCCAAGCAAGACAACTTATAGGGAGTTATTGGATTATTTTTTCAGGGTACATGATCCCAGCACGGTAGATAGGCAGGGCAATGACAGGGGCAAAAGTTACCGCTCGGCACTATTCATTCAGAACGATGAAGAAGGAAATGATGCCGTGGAAATGATCAAATTAGTTGATGATTCGCAACGCTGGCCTGGAAAGGTAGTAACGACATTGGAGCCGTTCACAAAATTTTGGCCTGCCGAAGACTACCATCAAGATTATCTGGTCAAAAATCCGAATGGCTACACCTGCCACTTTGAGCGCTTTGGAACTTTTTTGTAAAGCAATGAACAAAGTAACGGCAGAAATTTACCAGCTGCATCCCGATCGGTATATATTGGTCTCTGGACAGGAGGAAGGCGCACCTACATGCCCTTATGAAAATGTCCAACAATGGGTTGGCTATGATACCTTAACCAAAGAATATATTCGGTTTACAAAGTCGGTATACAAAAAGCTTGTTGAAGAAATGGAAAATAAAAAAATAAAGATATGAATATAGTAGTTTTCTTATCGACCGCACTCGGCTTCTTCGCCATGACAGGTTGTAGCAACAGTATGAGTAACAAAGCCGAGCATAATAAGGGCTTGGAAGAAAAAGTAAGCATTACTGAAATGACAGGCAATAGCGATAGCACGGACGTTATCTATTTTGCCGGAGGATGTTTCTGGGGAACAGAGCATTTTTTTAAACAGGTAGATGGTGTTATCGCTACCGAAGTAGGCTTTGCCAATGGCCGTACCGACAATCCGACATATGAGGATGTAGTACAGAAAAATACGGGCTACGCTGAAACCGTAAAGGTTACATACGATGCTGAAAAATTGGATTTGAATCTGTTACTTGATTTGTATTTCCTTGCTATTGATCCTACGAGCGTAAATAAACAGGGTAATGATATCGGTGATCAGTACCGTACGGGCATTTATTACACCTCAGGCCAGCAGTTACCACTTATAAACCAACGGATAAATAAAGAGGCGGCAAAACATATCAGAGCTATAGCAGTTGAAGTAACCCCCATAAAGAAATATTATAAAGCCGAGGATTACCATCAAGACTACCTGGATAAGAATCCGGGAGGATACTGCCATATTAATCCGGCACTTTTTAAAGTGGCGAAGGAAGCTAATAAGGCAACCAATAAATGATAATATCATCAAAAAACTATAAAAAATCATGAAAAAAGTAGCAATCAACGGATTTGGTCGCATAGGAAGGGCAGCATTAAAACTGATTTTTGAAACCGATGACCTTGAAGTCGTCGCCATAAACGATTTGATGTCGGTAGAAAATGCAGCATATCTGCTTAAATACGACAGTAACTATGGTAAGTATGCTAAAGATGTTAAATTTGAAGGAGACAGCTTATTTGTGGGGGATAAAGAAATCAAGTATTCCAGTCTACGCAACATTTTAGAGTTACCATGGAAAGCACTCAATGTAGACGTTGTTATTGAAAGTACCGGCATATTTACCAACAGTGCCGATGCTGAAGGGCATATTCTGGCTGGTGCTAAAGCAGCTGTAATTTCAGGTCCTACAAAAGACACTCCAACAGTTGTTTATGGCGTAAATACTACAGATGATAAGACATTGGTCTTTTCTTGTGCAAGTTGTACGACCAATAACATCAGCCCTGTAATAGAAATTTTGGGAAGAAGGTTAGGTATAAAAAAAGCAATTCTTAATACCATACATGGATATACTGCTTCACAAAGCCTTGTCGATGCGCCTTCGAAAAAAGAGCCACGCATGGGTAGAGCGGCCGGCTTGAATCTGGCACCGGCTGCTACGGGAGCAGCCATAGCGACTACTAAAGTATTACCTCAGTACGCCGGAAAGTTCGACGGCGTTGCCATTAGAGTTCCCGTCCCTGTTGGCTCCATTTCGGATATTACTTTTATTGCTGAGAGACCTACCACGGTTGAGGAAATCAATCAGATTCTGTCAGAAGAAGCGACCACAGAACGGTATAAAAAAGTGATCGCTGTAACAAATGAACCCCTTGTATCAACTGATATCATAGGAAGTGCTTTCGCTTCTACCGTAGATTTAGAAATGACAAGGGTTGTTGATGGAGACCTAGTGAAAATAATGGCTTGGTATGACAATGAATGGGGATTTACCAATCAGATGATCAGACAGATTCAATCAATATGGCAACCTGAATAAACTGATTTAAGCGCACATGCTTACGTCGATTAACTGCATTCCCCTTCTGAAAAGGATAGGGGAATTTTGATATTTATTGTTATGGAAATTTTGAACAACCAAATCCAACCCTGGCATTTGGAAAGTATCGGACAGAAAGATCTTCCACATTACGATAGCTTCAAAGGAAAACCCTTATTGATCTTGTTTTTCTATTTAGGCTGTCCGGGATGTGTAGGAAGAGCTATCCCATTTGCCAATAAAATGGCGTATGAACACGGGGACAAGATGAACGTATTAGGGATTCATAGCAATTTTGAAGGTCCCGAATATACCAATGATGAAATTATTGAAAATTTAAAGTCATTGCATGTTAGGTTTCCGGTTTTTAGGGATGCCGGTATGGCCACCACTTTTCACGATTACCAAGCCGGGGGGACACCTCACTGGGTTTTGGTAGATAAAAACGGTAAGGTAGTCCGTTCCATATTTGGTTCGGATCCCAATCGAGCATTATTATGGTTAGATTACGCAATTATTGAAGAGTTGGAAAAGTGAATTAGAATTTACCTTCAAAACATTGCAACTTTTGAATATTCAATATGACTATATATAAAGATCATCCACTGAAAATATATAACTCACTTTCGAACGAAAAAGAAATATTCACACCGATTCAAGATGGTCACGTTGGGATGTATGTCTGCGGTCCGACGGTGTACAGTAATGTACATCTTGGTAATGTAAGGACATTCCTCTCGTTCGATATCATCTATCGCTATCTTCTGCATTTAGGCTATAAAGTCCGTTATGTGCGTAATATCACTGATGTAGGACACCTGGTTGATGATGCAGATAGCGGTGAAGATAAAATTGCAAAAAGAGCGCGTTTGGAACAACTTGAACCAATGGAAATTGTTCAACGCTATACCGTTGATTTCCATGATATCTTCCAAAAATTCAACCTTTTGCCGCCAAGCATTGAACCAACGGCGACCGGTCACATGATTGAGCAAATCAATGTCATACAGAACATCATAGATAAGGGCTATGCCTACGAATCGAATGGATCGGTATATTTCGACGTGGCAAAGTATAGTGAGGATTACGATTATGGTGTGCTCAGCCATCGGGACCTGATACACACGCTTGATAACTCCAGACCACTTGACGGCCAGTCTGACAAACGGAATGAACAGGATTTTGCGCTATGGAAGCGTGCTGATCCACACCATATAATGCGCTGGCCTTCGCCGTGGAGCGATGGTTTTCCGGGATGGCATACGGAGTGCACCACAATGAGCACAAAATACCTTGGGCAAAGATTTGACATCCACGGTGGAGGTATGGATCTGAAATTTCCACATCATGAATGTGAAATAGCTCAGGGAGAAGCCTCCACGGGCCATGCACCGGTTAACTACTGGCTGCATGCCAATATGTTAACGCTGAATGGAAAGAAAATGTCCAAATCTAGTGGAAATAATATTCTGCCAGATGAGATTTTGGCTGGCGACAATCCTGTTCTTAGCAAAGCGTTTTCAGCTTCGGTGACGCGTTTTTTTATGTTACAAACGCATTATCGAAGTATTATGGATTTTTCGAATGAGGCGATCCTGGCTGCTGAAAAAGGATACGACCGCCTGATGAAAGCGATAAATAGCTTATCGAAGCTTGAGCCTGGAAATAGATCGACACTCGACATCGCTGGTTGGGAAGCCAAATGTTATGAGGCGTTGGATGACGATTTTAATACGCCGATACTTATCTCACACCTTTTTGAAGGCGTTACGTATATTAATCAACTGAAAGACAAGACTGCCATACTTTCAGCAACCGATCTGGAACATTTCAATAAAGGTATTTCAACCTTTGTTTTTGACGTACTAGGATTGGAAATGAGATCGGGTGTGTATGACAGCTACGCTGAAAAACTCGACGGGACAATCAAATTACTAATTGAAATTAGGAATAAGGTGCGAGCAGATAGAAACTTTACTTTGTCAGATCAGATACGCAACCGACTCGCTGAGTTAGCTATCAAATTGAATGATTCAAAGGAAGAAACAACTTTTAACTATTGATCTGATTTAAAGATTCGCTTTAAATTAAATTGTGTTTTGAGATTATATGTATTTTTGATAATAATATAGAAGTACTTTAAATTGAATATTAATATGATCTATCAAGGAAAGCAGAACGAATACTTTGAGTTGGAGTATGTAGATTGTGACAATTTCAGAAGCTTTAGGCCGATTGTATCTGGGGCTCTGCAGCTACTGTGGTTTCAATCTGACGGAAACAAATTGATCATCGATGGCATTCACCAAACTTTTAATAACAACCAGATTGTTAGTCTCTCTCAATACCATCATGTGCAATATGAGCAGATTAACGCTATGAAAATGCTTCGGTTCAATTCAGAATTCTATTGCATAATTAACCATGATAGCGAAGTCGGCTGTAAAGGTGTATTGTATTATACACCTGCAAAAATACCGGTTGTTTCGGTTCAGGAGCCGCAATTTGCGATAATGAATGATGCCTGGAACCTAACCGATATGGAATTAGAAATGAAAGACGAATTGCAGCTTGAAATGCTGCAAATTGTCCTCAAGCGCATCCTGATACTGTGCACAAGAATATACAAAATGCAAGGTACCTTGTCTTTCATCGAGGATAGTCAGCATAATTTAATAAGGGAATTCAATTTTCTGGTTGAACAAAACTTTAAGGAGCAGCATAGCGTCTCTTACTATGCAGGTTTATTACACAAATCACCAAAGACCATTACCAATACCTTTAAGAAGATTGATGAAAAATCACCACTTCAGCTTATCCATGACCGTATTCTGTTAGAGGCTAAAAACTTGCTGCATTATACAAAACGGGATATTTCTGAAATAGCGTACGAACTCGGATTTGAAAACGTGCAGGTATTCAGCCGATTTTTCAAGAGACTCTCAGGTATTTCTCCTACCGAATTTCGACTCAAATAAAAGAAGAGAATTTAGGCGGATTAGGCTTAAAAACATAGCAATTAAAAACGTAGACCTCTTTAAGGGCAGATCTTGAACAGTAGGGTAAATCGATCTTAATAGGTTTCGATTTAATTATTGTGCGACCTGATTGACTGAGTTTTTAATGTCTTGAAAAAAACTCTAACTCAGTAAGGCTGTCATTATGGATATAAAACAGCACCATAGCTTTATGCTCAGTGTTCCTGGTACATGGATAGGTCAAACTACCAGCCTTTGCTTAAGCCATATATCTAAAGCATTCTGTATCTCTCTGTTTGGGTACATATTCTATATACACCTTGCCATGTCTTATACTAAAGCAGGGCTCATACTATTGGGATTACGGTAATGCGCAATTGTAGGAGCACACAAATGAGCAACCTCCGCAATAACTTTGTAAGTCGAAATAAAGGGTAAAGAGCCAATGTACTCTACCCTTTATTTTTTATATTTGCAATATTGATTTACAAGGTAATCAAATGAAAAAGAATGTAATAAGCACCATTACTAAATCGTTACCGATAGAGTTTTCCTCTCTTGTAAACTACTCTTTATTAGTCACTTTGTGCTATATTAATCTTTTTAAAACAAAAAAGATCATGCAACATTTGTCTCAAGAAGCGTGGGCAGCGCAATTAGCTGCAGATGAAAATGCCGTAATTTTAGATGTTCGAACCGAAGAAGAATGGGAAGACGGAATTATTCCGGGTGCACTATTGAACGATATATATAAAGGACAAGGATTTATTTACCGTTTGGAAGAATTGGATAAATCCAAAAATTATTACGTGTACTGTAAGGCAGGTGGGCGAAGTGCCCAGGCCTGCCAAATTATGAAGCAATTGGGGTTTGAACACACCTACAACTTGGAAGGTGGTTTTATGAATTGGCAAGGCGAAGTTACTCAGCCATAACCTTGTTTTTTCGTTTAGCATTCACTGTTTTGTGGTGAATAGAGGCATAGAATTCCTTAATGCATTTGCGGTGGAATTGTGTGGCCTTTACTTCATGTATTGCTTTGTTTTTTTCCAAAATCACCAATCGGTAGGAATGGAATTTATGTACTAATGAGTACGATGTCATAATACTCCCTATAGCTAAGGTTGACCAAAAAAGCATTGCGTCGTTGATCATGTATAAAAAATAAGCCACAGCTAAGAATAATATACCTGCAGCAAACAAAAGTAAATTTACAGAGAAAATACGCTTTTTAAACAGATTAACGGTTGAGATAGATTCTAAATCAATCGATTCTTGTTGGGTTCCATTGATTAAAATTACTTGGTTAGGAGTAATCAAACCAAATTTTTTGCTAAAATGGACAAACTGATTGTTGTTTTTTAAGGTAGTCATGGCTCTCGTATTTAAAACCATTTACGAAAGCTTGTGTTGTTTGGATTTTAATTTTTAACTATTATCTGTGTGTTTTTTTTTATGTTTATGATAAATAAAATTTATTCTTTTTGTAGTGCGCACCTTTTCATAGGGATTAAAAACCGAAAATATATTTAAAGAATAAGCCTGCATGAATTTGCAGGCTTTTTTTTGTGGAGACGCCGAGAATCGAACTCGGGTCCAAACAAGCAATCGAATAGCTTTCTACACGTTTAGTTCTTGATTGGATTTTCGTCAAAGAGCAAGGCCAAGAACAGCCACTCTTTGCTTAGCTTAATCAGTGTCAGAAAGGATTTAAAGCATTACCTTTCCTAGGTTTACTTTTACGGTTCACCTTAACCAACCGCCATAAACCAAGGCTTTTGAGGTGAATCTAGCTTCTCGTCCTTGACGAGACTAGGCAAATCGTACTAAACTTCGGATTAAGCAGCTAAAGCGTAATTATTTTCGCCGTTTATAAGTGTGTACCTTTGGATTAGCGAGCAAAAAGTACAATGCTCGACGTGCTTACTATTTAATTCCACTCGCTGTCAAAACCAGTCGTCCCCTGGAATTTTCCCTAATAAGGAGGGCAAATGTAGGTAAAATCAATGAAATCAAAAAACTTATTCCCCATTGGAAACCGTGTCACCCAAAGCAAAGGGATAATCCCCAAATAAGGCGGAAAGGTTTTTTAATTGATAGGTTTTTTTGGTGTATTTATTCGATAAGGCAATGATTACCGTATTTTCATGGCGCAAAGTGATATAACTCGATGTGTTACCGTGCCACCAACCGTTGTGATAATACAATTTTTTACCGTTTTTCCACTCGCGCAATCGGATACCCAATCCGTAATTTTTCTCGCCTTTGGATTCATAACTGTAGCCTTTGTACACTTGATTCAACAAGTCTTTGCTGAGAAAGTCGGGCGAATTTCGGGCCAAATCAAATTTTAATAAATCCCTTGGCGTTGAATAAATATTTTTATCACCGTACACTGCATCCAAAAAGTCAAAACCGTATTTCACGTAATTGTACTTATAAGAAGGAGTCGCTTTATCTTTGGGACTATCTTCATCAAAAACATAGGTATTGGTCATGCCTAATGGATCAAAAATAATTTCCTTCATGGCATCGCAGTATTTTTTACCGGTCACTTTTTCGATGACCAACGCTAACATGGCGTAATTGGTGTTGTTGTAGCTAAAATGTGTGTCCGTTTTGGTTTCCAACGGGATTTTCTTGGTCATAATGACATTTAATAAATCCTGGTTAGTCAACGTTTTTTTGCGGCCCCAAATTTTTGCATCATCACAGAAGTAATTGTATTTCTTCATCCCACTGCGGTGATTCAAAAGGGTGCGAACCGTCACTTCAGTGTATGGAAATCCGGGAAAAAGCGTGGTTAGTTTTTGATCCAATTCCAATTTTTTTGCATCAATCAATTTTAAAATGGCAGAAGCCGTCAATACTTTTGAAACCGAAGCAATGTGGAGTGGGGTGTTTTCTGAATTGAGAAGATTATGTTCTTTGTCGGCATAGCCTTCATAGCGTTCATAGATGATTTCCCCATTTTTAGCCACTAAAAAACAAATGTTTTCAAAGTTGTTGTTGAAGAACTTTTTAATGTATTTTTCAATTTCATTCTTCTTGGCATTCTTATACGATTCTTCCAATTTAGGTAATGAATCTTGGGGAGGAAGCATGGCGTATTCAGGGCCATTATACTCTTTTTTCTGTCCGCCCGATTTGTGGCAACCCACAAACATGAGTGCGGTAATGAGCGTTATATAGAAGTAATTATTTCGGGTCATGGGTTAGTCGTAAAAAAACAAATATAGAAAGTCAGTTCCCTATTTTTTTACCCAAAAAATTGAAAAAATAACAAAATTATTAACAGCGTATCCCAAGCATCTGACCCTGAGGTGACAACCGTGTGGTGAATTTCGACCAAAAGTTTTGAAATCGATTTCGTTACCCGTACTTTTGGGCGCATTCAATTTAAAATAGGCAATAGCTATGGTATTTGGTATCGTAAAAGAACGTAAGTCTCCTCCCGATCGTCGCGTGGTTTTTACCCCCGAAGAATTGGTCCGATTGCAACAAGCCCATCCCGAGGTTCGTATCAAAGTGGAATCTTCCGACATCCGCGTGTTTCCCGACGAAGCTTACCGCACGTTGGGACTCGAAGTGACCACCGATATGCAGGACTGCGAGGTACTTTTCGGCGTAAAAGAAATTCCCGTGGACGCCTTATTGCCCGGGAAAAAGTATTTCTTTTTTTCGCATACGATCAAAAAACAACCCTACAACCGTGCTTTGTTGCAAGCTATTTTAGCCAAAAAAATCGAACTCTATGACCACGAAACGATTGTGGATGCCCAAAACAAACGGCTCATCGGATTTGGACGTTATGCGGGTATCGTGGGCGCCTACAACGGGTTTAGAGGATTTGGCATCAAATACGAATTGTTCACCCTTCCCAAAGCCGAAACACTACAAAGCAAAGACGATCTTATTGCACGGTTGAAGCGTATCCTTTTGCCCAATATCAAAATTGTACTGACTGGTAAAGGAAAAGTCGGAATGGGCGCCAAAGAAATTCTGGACGGAATGAAAATGAAATCGGTTTCCGTCGAAGATTTCTTGACCAAAACCTACACCGAACCCGTGTATACACATATCGATGTGATGGATTATAATGTACGTTTAGACGGACAAAACCTGGGTAAAAGTGACTTTTATGCCCATCCCGAAGCCTACACTTCCCATTTTGAGCGGTTTACCAAAGTCGCCGATGTATTTATGGCAGGTCATTTTCACGCCAACGGTTCCCCCGATATACTCACCCAAGCCATGCTGCAAGCCCCCGATTGCAAACTCAAAGTGGTTGCTGATATTTCGTGTGATGTAAACGGACCCATTGCGTGTACTACCCGCGCGACAACCATCGCCGACCCGTTTATGGGCTATTTGCCTAGAGAACATCGCGAAGTGCCCTACACGCATCCCGGCGCCATTATGGTGATGTCGGTGGATAACCTGCCTTGTGAATTGCCTAAAGATGCCAGCGAAGGATTTGGGGAAATGTTTATGGAACACGTGGTTCCCGCCTTTTTTAACGGCGATAAAGACGGAATTCTTCAACGCGCCAAGATGACCGAAAACGGACAGTTGACACCGCGATTTGCTTACCTGCAAGACTATGTAGACGGCCATTAAAAAATACAATCCTGAGTTTTCACTCGGGATTTTTTATTTCCCTCGGTTATGGTATCTTTAGCCTTTTAAATGCATTCGTATGAAACGTTTCTTTGGATGGCTTGGCTTTTTCGTCCTAGCCGCAACTTCTGCGCAAACCGTAACCGCTCCTGGAGGCAATCTGTCGCTAACTTTTCAATTAACCGACAAAGGACAACCGGCCTATAGTGTTCGGTTTAAAACCCAAGATGTCGTACTTCCCTCTACCTTAGGGATGCGCATCAAGGATTTACCTGCCTTGACCGAAGGCTTTGAAGTCCTGAAAACCGAGTCCAACGTTGTCAACGAACCTTGGACACCCGTTTTGGGAGAAACCGCCGAAATTCCCAACCACTACACCCAACTCACGGTCGCCCTTCGCCAAGCGGCTACAGGTCGTTTGCTCACCCTTATTTTTAAGGTATACGACGAAGGTGTCGCATTCCGCTACGAATTTCCCAAACAGCCCCAACTCAATTATTTTATCATAGAAGACGAGTTGACGCAATTTAATTTGAATGGCAATCATAAAACATTCTGGATTCCCGGCGACTACGACAGTCAAGAATATGCTTATAACGAAACCTTTTTTGCCGATATCGATGGGGCAAAAATCGATATGAACAACGGCATTGGATTAAAAACCATCCGCAGCAACCAACGCGTACAGTCGCCCTTGATGATGAAAACAGCTCAAGGTCTTTACCTCAATATTTTTGAAGCCGCTGTGGTCAATTACCCAGTGATGCATTTGGAGGTGCAGCCCAAAACCTACCGTTTAACGTCGCATCTCGTACCCAATGCCTTGGGCGACAAAGCCTATTTGCAAACCCCAGCCGTAACGCCTTGGCGCACGATTTTTGTTCACGATGATGCCCGAAAAATTGTATCCTCACGCATGATTCTCAGTTTGAATGAACCCTGTAAAATCAGCGATGTCTCGTATATCAAACCCATGAAGTATGTGGGCGTTTGGTGGGAAATGCATGTAGGAAAATCAACCTGGGATTACGCCGGGTCACAAAATGCACAAAACGCCGCCGATGGATCCCTAAAACCCTCAGGACGCCATGGGGCTACGACCGAAAATGTAAAACGCTATATCGACTTTGCCGCCCAACACGGATTTGATGGCGTTTTGGTCGAAGGTTGGAATACCGGCTGGGAAGATTGGTTTGGCAATTGGAAAGAGGATGTGTTTGATTTTGTGACGCCCTATCCCGATTTTGACCTCAAAGCGGTAAATGCTTATGCCCAAGCCAAGGGCGTCAAAATGATTATGCATCATGAAACCTCGGGTTCGGTAGCCAATTACGAGCGCCACCTTGACCGTGCGTTTCAGTTGATGAAAGATTACGGATACCCCGCTGTAAAATCGGGCTATGTGGGACGCATTATTCCACGGGGCGAGTTTCACGACGGCCAAACCATGGTCAACCACTATAATTTTGTGGCCCGACGCGCGGCCGATTTCAAACTCATGATCAATTCGCACGAGAGTTCACGCCCCACGGGCTATCATCGAACATACCCCAACTACATCGCGGCTGAAGCGGCACGTGGCAACGAATTCAACGCTTGGAGTGTGGGGAATCCGCCCATGCACGAAACGATTTTGCCTTTTACCCGTTTGTTGGGGGGACCAATGGATTATACGCCTGGGATTTTTGAAATCAAAATGAGTTACTACGATAAATCCAAATCAGAGCAAGTCCACACCACGCTTGCCAAGCAACTCGCCTTGTATGTTACCTTGTATTCTCCGTTGCAAATGGCTGCCGATTTGCCCGAAAACTACGAGCGCCACCTCGATGCGTTTCAGTTTATCAAAGACGTGGCTGTCGATTGGCAGGACTCGAAGTATTTGGAGGCCGAGCCAGGCGATTATCTCACCGTAGCGCGTAAAGAGAAAAAGGGAGAACGCTGGTTTTTGGGGGCGATTACCGACGAAAACGCGCGTACAACGACCCTCAAATTGGATTTCTTAACCCCCGGTAAAAAATACAAAGCCATCCTCTACCAAGATGCCAAAGAGGCCGACTGGAAAACCAATCCAAAAGCGTATGAAATCAAAACGATGACGGTAACCGCCAAGTCCAAATTAACCTTGCGCTTGGCACCCGGCGGGGGTACTGCTGTGAGTTTTGAACCTCTTCCGTAAGATTCAGGAGCTTTTTCCGGCTATTCACTGCAAGCCGCGCTCGTTCCGGCTTTTTGACGACCAAAGTCCTTGAGCTCCTAAAGTCGCTACGGCCGTTGGGTCAAAATTAGCCCTCACCACGCGCGGGCTTTCCGTTGCTATCCGGGCTAGGGGAGTTGCTTTTCATAATAATTCAATATCTTTAAAACCTAAACCAAAAAACAAACCTTATGCGTAGTCCTTCTACTCAAACCAATTGGGCGCAGTTTGTGCCCCTCGCTAGTGTCTTCTTTTTCTGGGGATTCGTGGCGGCGAGTAACGATATTCTAATTCCTGTTTTCAAGAATGCTTTTACGCTCGAAAATTGGCAAAGTCAGCTGGTCTCGGTTGCCTTTTACATTGCTTATACCGTAGGATCGGTTGTTTACCTCTTGATTTCGTATGTTACCGGAGGGGATGTAATCAACCGCATTGGGTACAAAAACGCGTTAGCCTTGGGGTTAACCATCTCGGCGCTCGGCACCTTATTGTTTTATCCTGCCGCCAATACGAAGTCGTTTCCTTTAATGCTTACGGGCTTGTTTGTGGTGGCTTTCGGATTTTCTTTGCAGCAAACCGTTGCCAATCCGTTGGCCATTGCCTTGGGACCGTTACATACGGGGTCGCAGCGGTTAACCTTGGCCGGGGGAATCAACAATTTGGGGACGACTATCGGACCCTTATTGGTGAGTTTTGCCATATTTGGGGCGCCTTCAGCCCAAAAAGCAGCCATGGACATTGAAAGTGTAAAGATTCCCTATTTGGTATTGGGCGCTGCCTTTTTGGTGGTCGCGTTGTTGTTAAAATTATCAAGTATTCCCGATCGACCCGCCGCTGTCGTGGAAGAAGAAATTACAGTGAGTAACACAGTTCGTAATTCGGCCTTGCACTATCCGCAATTGGTGCTCGGGATGATTGCAATATTTGTGTATGTAGGTGTTGAAGTCTCCACGGCGAGTAATTTGCCCGCTTATATGGAAAAGGATTTGGGCTTTAAAACACAAGATATTGCCCCCTATATTTCGTTGTACTGGGCGAGTTTAATGATTGGCCGTTGGACGGGGGCCGTAGAGGCTTTTACGGAGAATATGAATCTGCGTCAGGTGTTGCGTTTTATAGCGCCCTATTTGGCTTTTGGGGTCTTTTTAGGGGTCAACCGATTGATGAATCACGATTTAACACCCTTCTATATTTACGGTGCTGTAATTGTTGTTTTAATTGTAGCCGATATCGCAAGTAAAGGAAATCCGGCGCGGATGTTGTTTATTTTCTCTGTGCTTGGGATTACCGCTTTGGCTATTGGAATGGCTACCCGCGGCATGGTTTCGGTGTACGCCTTTACTTCGGTGGGATTGTTTTGCAGTACCTTGTGGCCTTGTATTTTTACCCTAGCTATCAGCGGACTGGGCAAACATACCTCGCAAGGCAGTAGCTTTTTGATCATGATGATTATGGGCGGTGGCTTGGTGAGTTTGTTGCAAGGGTATATGGCCGATGTAGTTTCTATTCATGCCAGTTATATCGTAGGGGTTGGATGTTTTGCCTACTTAGCGTTCTATGCTTGGCAAGTGACCCGTATTTTGAAAAAGCAAGGCATTGCCTTTGACACCACGGTGAGCAGCGGTCATTAATAGGTATTCATTATACAACATAAAACTCCGAAGGAACTGGGTTCTTTCGGAGTTTTGTCGTTTCTACACTAGCCCTGATAGGAGCAAGCTACCCCGCCGTACGAAGGGAGGCGTGTAGCGCGGATAGCAGGACTACGGTGGTGGTTAGCAGGGGGTTACTTGCTCCAATCGATTTTTCGCGAGAAGAACATGACGGCTGCGAGGATGGCAAATAGACCGACACTTCCTACCAACAGGGCGTAATCTTCGAGTTGAATGATCACAAAAAGGAAGGCGTAAATGAGCGATAAGGCACCCCCGATGAGTAAGGGGAATTTTCGGTTTTGTAGAATCGAGTAGGCGTAGAGCGTTATCATACTCACGATGGCGGTGCCGGCAATGGCGTAGGCTAGGGTGAAACTGCTGTGTTCGGTGATCGAGATGAGCAAGGCATAAAAGAGGACCAATGCAATGCCAATCATGCTGTATTGAAAGATGTGGATGTTGATTTTACTGAGTGTTTGAATAAGGAAAAAGACCAAAAAGGTGAGACCGATGACCAGGAATCCGTATTTAGAAGCCCGTTCGTTTTGTTGGTATTCGTCGACAGGTGTGATGAGATCGACTTTGTAGGCGTATTTGCTTAAGTCGGGCAAGGGACCAAATTGTTGTTGGTTGAACGGACGGTTGAAGTGTTGCACCTGCCACGTAGCTTGAAATCCGTTGGGGCTAGCGTTTTGAGTGCTGGGCAAAAAGTATCCCGAGAAACTGGGTGAATGCCAGTCGCTGTGGAGGGTAGCCTTTGTGGATTTGCCTACGGGAACAAAGCTGATGGCGTGACTTCCGTTGTAATTCAATTCCATTTTGAAGGTTTTTCCTGCGAGTTGCGTTGCTGGAAAACGTCCGCTTTCGAGCGTTGCGATAGTGTCGTTGGGTTTGCTGCTTGCCACGGGTTCAAAGGCAATTTTTTGTCCGTTGACGTTCACTTTGACTTCACTGTTGATGCTGTTGATGTTGGTAGTTTGGAAGACGATTTGTGTTTCTTCCCAATGGATGTTCTCGGCGGGAATGGAAAGCGCCGAAAAATCGGGGGTGGCAAACTGTCCTTCAAAGGTGATGGCAGCCGAAAAGACATTAGCTTTGTAAATACTCCGTTTGAGGGTACGCGCCATTTTTACCTCGCTAGCGGTAGTGAGCTTATCGGGAAAAAAGTAAGCCGTTTGCAGTTGTTTTGTGGTGTTGTCGTAGTACGGTACTTTGAGCATGGGGCCGTAGCAAAAGACTTCGCCTCCCCATTTGGAGGTGGTTTCGGTAATCACTTCTTGTTTTCGTTGGCTGCGTTCGGTGATGAGGTCTTGCACAAAGAAAAGCGGGATGAGAAGTACGAGCGTAAGGAATCCGACCATCATCATTTTGGCGGTATTCGATTGAAAAAAGGTTTTCATTTCGTGATCTTGCTGTTCCATAATTGACATGTTTTATAAAGAATTAATAATGATTTTTAGGTAGACAAAAGCGATGGGAATATTGGCCAATACGAGGAGTATTTTAACGCCGTAATAGTCCCTGTGGTTGTGTAAACGCGCGCATTGGTAGAGCAAGTTGCCAAGCACGATAAGGTTGGTTGCGAGGGCCAACAGCACATAGTAAAAGCCGGCCAAGAGCACATATTCATGTCTTGTGGTTAAAAAAGCCAACAGTAAAAGCGTTCCGATTACAAAGGAAGCGATGGCAATTTGCGTGGAGCGCTGTCCGGTAGCGCTTTGGTATTGTTTTCGAGTCATCGGGCGTGTGTTTGAATGAGCGTGTAAAGCAAGAGGTAACAGGCTACTACAGGGATATTGAGCACTAACACGCCAAAATCTTTAAGATGCTGTATACGATTTTCGGGGGCGTATACTGCCTCGTGAATAAGAGCGATGAAGGCCATACCATGAATAAGTAGGGCAAAAAGCGTGTAAAAAAATCCGAGGAAGACCACCACTTCATGACGGGTGATTACATAGGCATAACAAAGGAGGGTTTCGCCACAAAAGGTGACTAAGGCGATTTTTTGGTATAGGTTATAGGCTTTCATGGCTGAATGTTGAACGTTTTTCGAAAGTCGGCAATAGGATAGGGAAGGAGTGGGAGAAAGTTGAGGTCATAAAACCGATGCGCTTGTTTTCCTCTGCGGAAGGATTGGTAAAAGTGCCCCCATTGAAACGGGTAAAACACTACTCCTGTACCAACCACTAAATAAACAAAGGGACTTCGTTTTCCATTGCCTAGTAGGTAAAATTGCATGGTGATTTCATCGCATACGGTTCCACCTGTTTGGGTAAGTACATGATAAATATCGTGCTCTTCGAGGGTGGGTTGTATTTCAAAATGATGCCGACATAAGAAACAACCTAGATGAAATCCTAGACTTTCTTCGGGCATGCGTAAAAGTTCTTGTAGCGTGAGATTCCACGCTTCCTTTCGTTTAAAAATCCACTGGTAGGGGATTCGTACGGTGCGGTACATCCATTCAATAAATAATTCTCTCATAATAAAAGTACTTTGAATTACAAAGTATAAGTATAAAAAAATAGGGTTACGACTTTTGTATTAATTTTTCCAGGGCTTCGATATGGTTCTTGAAGGCAGTTTTTCCCGCCGTTGTGGCCAAATAGCGGGTATTAGGTTTTTTACCGATAAATTGTTTTTCTACTTGGATGTAGGCTTCAGTTTCTAAAGCTTTGATATGCGAAGCTAGGTTGCCATCGGTCACGCCGAGCAGTTCTTTCAACGTGGTAAAGTCCACACGATCATTCACCATGAGAACCGACATGATACCCAGTCGAATGCGATGGTCAAAGGCTTTGTTGATATTTTCAAGTAGGGATTTCACAGCTGCGGTAAAATTACGATTAATTTCGGTCGTATTTCACATACATCATGGCCCCGTAGAGGACGTGGCAAACGCCAAATCCAAGAGCCCAAAAGAGCAAATCGGAATCCTTGAAATACGCCGCCATCAGTCCCAACACGATTTGCGTAAGGCCCAGATACCGCACATCTCGGAAGGTGAATTTTGATGCATTGACACAGCCCATGCCGTAAAACAAAAGCATTATGGGAGCAATCAATTCGTAATACCCTTTAAAGAGAAGAATAAGTACTAGGAGCCCACCGGTTACCAAAGGAATACTGAAATTAATGAGGAGTCGTCGGGACGATGCATTCCAGAGCGTTTCTCCCATTTTTTTAGCTTTTTTTGCACTTAGCACTATTCCCGTAACGATTGAAGCCAATACAATTACGGTGGCTAATCCCATCAATTGTAACGACAATGCATCCAGAGGGAAGCCGATTACGCCGCGAGATTCCGAATAATCCTCTACTTCATAAGCCTGCAATAGGTGATCCGCATACCCGGCACCGGCTAAAGCATACAATCCCGCCAACACTCCCGATAAACCACTCAACGATAAAGTCTGTGAGGATTTGGACATCATTTCTTTGATCTCCTTTAAGTCTTTTAAATAATCATTCGTCTCCATAAAAGTACTTTGAGTTACAAAGTAAATGTATATTTATTTTTTAGACAAACTTTTTTTGGTTTATTTTTGAGAAAAATACAATGCTCATGAAATACGGACTTTCCCTGACTCTTTTACTCGCTTTTCAATCGTTGTTTGCGCAATCGGATGCGCAGATGCTCGACCGAATTCACCGTTCAGCGCTCACGCAAGGGCAGTGTTATCCTTGGTTGGAGCATTTGTCCAATTCGATTGGTGCGCGCTTATCAGGTTCGGATGGAGCTGCCAAAGGAGTGGCGTATACCAAAGCACAATTGGAGCAGTTGGGGCTTGATCGCGTCTATTTGCAGGAGGTGATGGTACCCAAATGGGAGCGAGGGGAGAAGGAAGTTGCCTATGTCCAATTTGGAAAAGAGCGTTTAGACTTATCCATTTGTGCCTTAGGGATGTCGGTGGCTACCCCCAAGAACGGTTTAGAAGCCGAGATTATTGAAGTTAAATCGCTGGACGAATTGAAAGCTTTGGGAGCAGAGAACGTTCGCGGGAAACTCGTTTTTTTCAACCGTCCCATGGATCCTGAGCATGTTGAAACCTTCCGCGCTTATGGGGGTTGTGTGGATCAACGTTCTTCTGGGGCTCGTGAAGCAGGTAAGTTGGGTGCCGTTGGCGTATTGGTACGTTCAATGAATTTACGTATTGACGATCTTCCCCATACGGGAATGACCAATTATGGGGATACGCCCGAGTCACAGCGTATTCCAGCGGCCGCAGTGAGTACTTTAGATGCAAATGCCTTGAGCGAAGTCTTAAAATCCCATCCTAATGCTAAAATTTATTTTCGACAAACTTGCCGCTATTTAGGGGAAGTGCTCTCCTATAATGTAGTTGGGGAGATTAAAGGAACAACTTTTCCGGATAAAATTATTTTGGTGGGTGGGCATTTGGACTCGTGGGACTTGGGCGATGGTTCGCATGATGATGGTGCTGGCTGTGTACAAAGTATGGAAGTATTGGCACTGTTTAAGCGACTTGGATACCGTCCGAAGCACACTATTCGAGCGGTTTTATTTATGAATGAAGAAAATGGGGTAAAAGGAGGGCTGCAATATGAAGCCGAATCCAAACGGTTGGGCGAGCAACATATTTTTGCTTTGGAGAGTGATGCTGGAGGATTTGCGCCTCGCGGGTTTTCGTTTGAAATTGATGCTGCCAATATGGAGCAAGTGCAACAATGGAAACCTTTGTTTGAACCGTACCTCTTACATTTATTTCGTCAAGGGCATTCAGGAGTTGATATCGGTCCCCTGCAATCCCCAAAGATTGTCAAAGCGGGACTGCAACCCGATTCGCAACGCTATTTTGACCACCATCATGCGGCCAACGATACCTTTGATGCCGTGAACAAACGGGAGTTGGAATTAGGAGCTGCTGCGATGGCTTCTTTGGTGTATTTGTTTGATCAATACGGCATTCGCTAATGCAACCCGCTCATGATTATGTGATGCGTCAACCCGAACCTTTTCGGGCCCTTTTGATGCATTGTATGGCGACCATTGAAGCGGTTGTTCCTGCAGTAGAATTGCGTTATCGCTATGCTATTCCTTTTTACTATTACCATGATAAACCGTTTTGTTATCTCAATGCAAGACACAAAAAAGGCTATGTTGATCTCGGATTTTATAGAGGTTATCAACTGAGAACACATCAAGAGATTTTGGTAAGTACCGATCGTACGATGGTTAAATCACTTCAATTTACAACCATTGAATCTCTAAATCAAACGGTATTAGAAGCGCTTCTTTTAGAGGCTAAGGCATTGTATGAATAGGTCGTGTATCTTTGGAACACCTTTTACTTTTATAAATAGAATATAGGTTTTATGCTTTGCATTACTTTTATTTTCTCGTTACATTTTATTCTGGATTTTAGCGTTTAGCTGCAACATCCTTGGTTATCCCTGTCGATAAATAATGGCATAAAAAAAAGGAGATTCAAATCGAATCTCCTTTTTGTTTTAGGGTGTAAAGTGACTTATTTTACTTCACGATTTACATAGACCCATCCTGTTTTGGTTGGTACACCATCACGCTCAATGACGTAATAGTAGGTACCATCAGGAAGTTCATTATCATTATCCGACTGACCACTCCATTGGTTGGTATAGTTGGAACGCGAGTACACTTTTGTACCGTAACGGTTGTAAATACTTAATTGTTTTACATTCAATCCGGTTAGGTCAAAGCTGTCATTCAAACCATCCCCGTTAGGTGAAATACCTCTTGGGATAGCACAAGTGACTTCATTGGCGGTAAACGATTGCGTAGTTGTACAAGTGGATGTTCCGTTTCCTACGGTTACGGTTACCGTATAGGTTCCAGAAGCTGTTACATTTAAGGTAGCACCTGTTCCTACAGTAGCTCCTGAAGCATTGGTCCATGTATAGGTAGCACTTCCAAAATTACCAGAAACAACTTCCAACACATAAACGCTGCCTTCACATCCACCTTCAATTGTAAAGGATGGAGCAGGAGTAATGGTGATGTCAAAACTTTCTTGGTCAGTACAACTTCCATTTTGAGCAAAAACATAAAGCGTAGTACTCGCATTAACTACAGCACCAGCATTCAACTGTGTACCTGTTCCATTTTGACCGGTAAAGTAGTTTCCTACGGTCAAGGCTGGAAGAGTATACGAATCACAAGCAAACACGTCGTTGATCGGTAATACATCAGGCGTTGCTACAACAGTAACTGTAATTGAAGCAGTGGTAGCACATTGTCCAGCATCGGGTGTAAACGTTGATGTAAATGAACCCGCAGTTGTAGTGGTTATCGTTGCCGGATTCCAAGTTCCGTTCACTCCATTCGTAGATTGAGTGGGTAGCGTAATTGAGGCACTTCCAGAACATACGGGTGCAATAGCGGCAAAAGTTGGCACTGTGGGCGCGGTGATGGTAACCGTCAACGTTGTACTTACAGCACACTGCCCTGCATTGGGTGTAAAGGTAACTGTTTGAGAACCGACAGCCGATGTGTCAATCGCAGCTGACCATGTTCCAGAAATTCCATTATCGGAGGTAGTTGGTAACGTTGGTGCGGAACTATTTTGACACAAAGGAGCAATAGCCGTAAATGTAGGAACAATCGAAGGTGCTATAATCGAAACTTGGAGTGTCGTTGGCACTGCACATTGCGCTGCATTGGGTGTAAAGGTATAGGTAAATGTACCGACCACACTAGTATCAATGGTAGCTGGATTCCAAGTACCAGTGATTCCATTAGCATCTGCGGCAGGAAGTGTCCCAGGGGTTAAACCTTGACATATTGGTGCAATGGGTTCAAATGAAGGAATTACAGAAGGCGCATTGATTACTACATCCAACGTGGTGCCATTAGCACATTGCCCAGGATTTGGTGTAAAGGTGTAGGTAAATGTCCCCACCACAGCTGTACTGATTGTTGCAGGGTTCCAAGTACCAGCAATTCCGTTCAAGGATGTTGTGGGTAACGTTGGAGCAGCTAAATCTTGACAAATCGCAGGGATTGGGTCAAAAGTTGGTGTTGTAGCTGGTGGAGTAATCGTCACCTGAATGGTTACAGGGGTCGAACAGTTACCTGATGATGGTGTAAACACATAATCAAATGTACCTGCAACCGTAGTGTCAATAGTTGCTGGATTCCAAGTTCCCGCCACATTGTTAGTTGAAGTGGCTGGTAAAGTTGGTGCTGTTTGTCCTTGACATGCGGTAATCGGATCAAAAGTAGGTGTAATCGGTGTTGAGATTAAGATGGACACCGTAACTGGATTTCCACATTGCCCTGCATTGGGTGTAAAGACATAGTCTGTACTTCCCAGTGTTGAAGTATCAATAGTGGCAGGATTCCAAGTTCCTTCAATATTGTTTAATGAAGTTGTTGGAAGTACCGGTGCTGTTGCTCCTTGACAGATGCTATTAATAGGTGCAAAGGTAGGGTCAACAGGCTGCGTAATCGTAATCGTGAAACTACGCTCGCTAGTACAGTTAGGTGTAGTTCCTGAAGCCGCATATACATACATGGTTTGTGAGGCCGAAATGACATCACCGGCATTGTATGCTGTTCCTGTTCCACCAGGTTCAGAGAAATAATTACCTACCGTAAGTGTGGGTAAGGTATAATCACCACACTGCGTTACGTTTGCAATGAAAGGAATTACAGGTGTGGGTTGAATGGTAATAGTAGTTGTAGTAGTAAAAGGATCACAACCTCCCGATGCCGGAACGGTGTAGGATACGGTATAGGTACCAGGTGTACTTGCTCCGGGGATTATATTACCATTGATAGCATTAATATTTAGACCCGCTGGTGAAGCTGAGAAATTTCCACCAGGTGTACCTGTAATTGTTGCAACAACAGGGTCAAAAGTAGAATTACAATAGGCAGGTGCTGGATACGAAATCGTAGCATCAGCAGGTGCGGTGATAATTACTGTTCTTGAAGTTGTAATAAAAGGAATAGTATTACAAGTACCTCCAATAGTTGTAGCCGTTGTAGCTGTTACCACATAGGCTCCTGGAGCACTAGCCGATAAATCGATGGTACCTGTTACAGGATCAATTACTAATCCCGTTGGAGTAGCAGTGTAGGTTCCAGCTGTAGCGCCTGGCGCTAAAACAGGAGTTGGATCTGCATCGTTTTGACAATAGAATGTTGAACTATAATTGAAAATATTAATTGGGAAACAAGCCGTAGTACCTCCATTCGTATTCGTTTGTGTAAACGTCACCGTTCCAGGCTGATTGGAGAAGTTAGTAATCATAATTACATACACCTCACACAATTGTGCATTTGGAATACACATAATCTCTTGAGGTGCTGCTGAATAACTACAAGCGTGTAAGTTTCCATTACAACCTTGAGCGGGTGTAAGCGCAGGTAACTGACCTGCCAATGGATTTGCAGGTACTCCGATACAAGCTGAATTTAAATCAGTAAAGGGTCCCCATGCCACATAATCCACATCACGTCCAACACCATTGTTATCTACTTGAGTAATCAAATAGCTTAATGGTCCTGCTTGATTTACTTGTAAGAAGAAGAAAGCAGGGTTTGGAGATGTAAATAAACATCCAATCTGTCCTAAACTTGGTACATTGGTTGAGTTAGCATACGTAATAGTTTGACCCGTACAGAAAGCAGGTGCTTCAGTACATGGTAACGTACCAATACACAAGTCAAAAGTGACATATTGAGGGTTGGCAGAGGCCGAATAAATACGAATGTAATAGGTAGTTCCTGGCACTAAATCATCAGCACTATTACAGTTTAACTGAGTTAAGTTACCGCAATTATCTCCGGTGAAGATAGCATAGTCCAAATCTGTTCCTGCTGGAAGTACGTTGTTAAAAGAAACAATGTGAGTCGGAGCCGTTGCTGTAAAAGTATACCATACGTCATCGTTGGCGACTCCAGGAGGACAGTTGACAGCTGGCGCAGAGGCAGTAGCTCCAATTAATGTACCAGGCGTTGTTTGAACACAGTTTAAGTTTTGATTTACAACTGCAAAAGAAGCTGCACTACACTCATCGTTTACGGGTAAAGTTCCGAAAGTAAACGGTTGAGACCATGTACTGGTTTCACCTTGTGCATTACAAATCGAACGTACGTAGAACGTGTAAGCAGTTCCTGCAGGTAAGTTGGTAAGGGTGTAAGGATTACTTGTTGTTAAAATACCTATAGAAGTCCCTGATGGAGGTAAGCCACCAAGTGGAACAATGAAAATTTCCCATTGTGTAGCAGTTCCTTGTTCTGTCCAAGCCAATTGCACAGAGTTTTGAGTGGCTTGTTGAATATTCAAACTCACAGGTCTTGGACATGCAGGGGCTTGTTCACAAGTTACATTCGCTACCCATCCTGGCGCATTTACAGAACCATCACTGCGGAAACGGAATGTTAAACAACCACCTACAGTTGAAGCTGTAAATGGACCTGGTAAATTTGCACCGGTTAAGTTACCCCAGTACGAACCAGGTAATCCTCCTGGGACATTTCCTGCTCCATTAGCACTTGCAATTTGAGGAGCGTTGATATCTGGTCCGTCAAATACATATAACCCATCCCAGGTAGCCTCGGTATTGAATTCAGTAAAGGTTACTGTAACTACTTGGTTAGAACCAGTAGGTGGACAAATTATAACTGTGTTATCTGTTCCGTTAGCATAGTTTGCATTCGCACCTCCAAGGTCGGTAAAGATACCACCACATTGCGGAGGGGCAATTTGTGTTGTGATCGTTCTTGGGCCAACCCAGTTACTTAAGTCGCCACTAGGACAAACCGCTTGTACGTACAAGTCATAACAAGTATCAGGTGTTAATCCTGTAAATATATGAGGATTGGTAGTCGTTACCGTAAATCCTGTGGTAGTAGTAGTTGGAACTGGAGAACCACATGGAAGGGCTATCACATTCCAAGTTGTTGCGGTATTTGGGTTTGTCCATGCTAAAGTAGCGCTGTTTGAAGTAACGGCCGATGCTACTAAAGTATTGGGATTTGGACAGATTGGCGGTGGCGCACATACTACGTTGGCTAACCATCCTACATCATTTACTGACCCATCACTACGGAATCGGAACGTCAGACATCCACTAGGATCAGTAGAAGTAAACGAAGGTAAATTCGCTCCTGTCAATGTTCCCCAAAACGAACCGGGTAAACCACCCGGTACATTACCAGCTCCATTCGTACTCGCAATTTGAGGTGAATTTATGGTTGGTCCATTAAACACGTACAATCCATCCCAGGTGGCTTCAGTATCAAATAAGGTAAAGGTAACTGTTACTACATCATTAGCATTATCAGGACAGATGGTTACCGTTGAATCGGTATTGTTGGCATAGTTTGCGTTTCCACCTGGATCGGAGAACACGCCGCCACAGGCTGGAGGTGCTACTTGTGTAGTAATCGATGCTGGACCAGCCCAGTTGCTCAAATCAGTTCCTGAACATACAGCACGAACATACACATCATAACAAGTCAATCCTGATAGTCCAGTCAATTGGAAAGGACGGGTGTTGGCTACAGTAAATCCAGTAGTCGCTGCATTGGGTGCAGGCGAACCACAGGGGACTGCGATAATATGCCATTGTGTTTCAGTGCTTCCAGCCGTCCAGTTGAACGT
>NZ_FQVQ01000004.1 GCF_900129405.1 Flavobacterium fontis
TTCCAACGAATCCTTTTATATAAAATTCTGGGATATAGTGATGTCTTTTTGAAAGAGTCAATTTTTTAAGGAGTTTCGTTAATATTGCTGGTAACTCGTTTATACCCCCGAAAAAATCAGACCTAAACAAACCATTTGGGTGTATAAGTCTGATTTCATAGGGTTGTATAAAAGTAGTACTTTTTTATAAATCATCAAACGGACTTTTGATTTTTTGGAGGCTTTTGGTACTTACAGGCATGTAAATCTCCGTGGTTGTATCGCTCTGATGATCCTAAATTACCCGAAGAGATTGCTCAAAATTGACCGCATATGGTATTGATGTCCTTTTAACGCGCCACAAACTTTCCAGTAAGGATTAACGATTTTCCTATCTCCACGCAGTTTCAGAACGAGCCATACCACGATCATTCTCATAGTTATAGCACTGATATAGCACTGATATGACACTAGTACACTACCATTCCCCACCCAACACCTCTTATGTATTCCCCCTAAATCTCGGTTGAAACCTTAAACCTTAAACCTTAAACCTTAAACTTGAAACATGAAACCTGATACTTGACACGAAGCTTTAGCCGACTGATGTAGCGAAGCGAAATAAACCTGAAACTTTAAACCTGAAACTTTAAACCTGAAACCTGAAACTTTAAACCTGAAACCTGAAACTTGAAACTTGAAACCCAAAACCCCTTGCCCAAACCTAAGAATTTCGTTTTCTTTGTAGAAACTAAAATAACCCAAATGCGTTATGGAAACCGAAAAGTGGATGGAATTGGCTTTGTATACGTTACCCGCCGTCGTGACTGGCGGAGTGGCCTACCTGATGATGCAAAAATTTGTAAACCTTGACGAAAATCGCCGCAAATTCCAATTGCTTCGCGACAACCAAAAACAAGCCTTGCCCATTCGTCTCCAAGCCTACGAACGAATGGCCCTGTTTCTCGAACGGATCAATCCGCTCAAACTCATGATTCGCGTGGCGCCTTTTAGCAACGACACCACCGATTATATGAACCTTTTGATTCAGAATATCGAACAAGAATACGAACACAATGTCACCCAACAAATCTACCTTTCGGATGAAGCCTGGGTGATGGTAGTCAATGCCAAAAATGCGATTATCCAAAACCTTCGCAACCTAGCCACCGATAGCGAAATCAAAGACGCCGACCAATACCGTATGAAAGTCTTGAGCTCGTTAATGGAAACCGAATCTGCTTCGCAACTGGCGTTGGAGTTTTTGAAAAGCGAAATCAAAGACTTTATTTGATAATTCTAAATTATAAATTTCAATGGGCCGCAGCACAATAGCTTAGCGTCTCAAAAGCTTAGAAGCTAATAAAAAAATGCTTGAACAATATCTCAACCAATTGAATGAAGCGCAACGGGCGCCCGTACTGCAAAAAGACGGTCCCATGATGGTGATTGCGGGTGCCGGTTCGGGGAAAACACGCGTGCTGACCATGCGTATCGCCTACCTTATGCACCACGGGGTGGATGCCTTCAATATTTTGGCTCTCACTTTTACCAACAAAGCCGCCCGTGAAATGAAGTCGCGTATCGCAGCCATAGTAGGGAGTAACGAAGCGAAAAACCTCTGGATGGGAACATTTCATTCGGTTTTTGCCAAAATTCTTCGTATCGAAGCCGATAAATTGGGATACCCTTCCAACTTCACGATCTATGATACCCAAGATGCCGTGCGGTTGATTTCGGCCATCATCAAAGAGATGCAGTTGGACAAGGATATTTACAAACCCAAGCAAATTTTGGGTCGCATTTCGTCGTACAAAAACTCACTCATTACCGTTAAAGCGTATTTCAACAACCCCGAACTCCAAGAAGCCGATGCCATGAGCAAAAGGCCGCGAATGGGGGAAATTTATCAAAACTATGTCGACCGTTGTTTCAAAGCAGGAGCCATGGATTTTGATGATTTGTTGTTAAAAACCAACGAATTGCTGAACCGTTTTCCCGATGTGCTAGCCAAATACCAAGACCGTTTTCGCTACATCATGGTCGATGAGTACCAAGATACCAACCATTCGCAATACTTGATTGTTCGGGCCTTATCCGATCGATTCCAAAACATCTGTGTGGTAGGCGATGATGCCCAAAGTATCTATGCCTTCCGCGGTGCCAACATCAACAACATTCTCAATTTCCAAAAGGATTACGATCGGGTGCAAACCTACCGTTTGGAGCAAAATTACCGTTCGACCAAAAATATCGTAGAGGCAGCCAACACCATTATCGATAAAAATAAAACCAAGTTGGATAAAGTCGTTTGGACAGCCAATGAACTCGGACCCAAAATTAAGGTACACCGCAGTTTAACCGATAGTGAAGAAGGACGTTATGTGGCCGGAGAAATTTTTGAAATGAAAATGCGCGAGCAACTCACCAATGGAAAGTTCGCCGTGTTATACCGTACCAATGCGCAATCTCGCGCTATCGAAGATGCGTTGCGCAAACGCGATATTCCCTACCGTATTTATGGCGGTTTATCGTTTTACCAACGTAAAGAAATCAAAGACGTATTGTGTTACTTACGCTTGATTATCAATCCCAAAGACGAAGAAGCGTTGATTCGGGTCATCAATTATCCCCACCGCGGTATTGGCGATACAACCGTTGAAAAATTAACCATTGCAGCCAACCATTACAAGCGTTCCATTTTTGAAGTGATGGAGCATATCGATAAAATTGATTTGAAATTGAATTCGGGAACCAAAAACAAGCTTCACGATTTTGTGAACATGATCAAGAGTTTCCAAATTATTAATGAAAATCAAGACGCGTTCTATTTGGCCGAACATGTGACCAAAAAAACGGGCTTAATCCAAGAATTGAAGAAAGACGGTACCCCTGAAGGTGTCGCCCGTGTTGAAAATATCGAGGAATTGCTCAACGGGATTAAAGATTTTACCGAAGGGCAAAAAGAAGTCGATGGGGCCCGCGGTGCCTTGGCCGAATTTCTTGAAGATGTTGCTCTCGCCACCGATTTGGACAACGATACCGGCGACGACGATCGCGTGGCATTGATGACCATCCACTTGGCAAAAGGTTTGGAATTCCCCTACGTTTTCATTGTGGGATTGGAGGAAGATTTGTTTCCCAGTGCATTGAGTTTGAATACACGCAGTGAACTCGAAGAAGAGCGCCGCTTGTTTTATGTGGCGTTGACCCGCGCCGAACACCAAGCCTATCTTACCTATGCCCAATCACGGTACCGTTGGGGGAAACTCACCGATGCCGAACCTTCGCGTTTTATTGAAGAAATCGATCCGCAATACCTTGAATTTGTCAATCCAGCCGAAACAACAGGCTACCGCTACAAACCCATGATTGATATGGATATTTTTGGCGATGTGGATAAAACCAAATTGCGGTTACAAAAACCTGTTTCTGGAACGCCGCCCCGTCGTATGCAGGAAGACGAACCCGCCCCAAGTGCCAACATCCGTCGTTTGAAGCCGGTAAATACTAGTGCACCTTCTTCTTCAACTGGTCTCGGGGATGGTAAACTCGCCATCGGAAATATCGTACTCCACGAACGCTTCGGGAAAGGGGAGGTGCTCAACCTAGAAGGAATCGGCGGCGATCGTAAAGCGGAAATCAAATTTGACGTAGGGGGTATTAAAAAACTGCTATTGCGTTTTGCCAAACTGGATGTAATTGGCTAACTTAACTTCCTAATTTTCAAGCGATGGCACAATTTGTAAAAATCTACAACGACAATCCCAACGAAGCGGCCCTCAAAAAGGTCGTCGAGGTATTGCGCAACGGCGGAATCATCATTTATCCCACGGATACCGTTTATGGTTTGGGCTGCGATATTACCAATACCAAAGCCCTAGAACGGGTGGCCAAACTCAAAGGGATTAAGTTGGAAAAAGCCAATTTGTCGTTTATTTGTTACGATTTAAGTCACATTTCTGATTATGTGAAGCAAATAGACACGTCGACGTTTAAGTTGTTAAAACGTGCCTTACCTGGACCCTACACGTTTATTTTACCCGGAAATAATGACTTGCCTAAAGTTTTTAAAAACAAAAAAACGGTCGGAATTCGCGTCCCCGATAACAACATCATTCGCTCCATTGTCAATACTTTGGGAAATCCTATTATTTCGACGTCCATCCACGATGAAGATGAAGTATTGGAATATTCTACCGATCCAGAGTTGATTTTTGAAAAATGGCAAAATCTTGTCGACTTGGTCATCGATGGCGGGTATGGCGACAATATGCCTTCTACGGTGATTGATTTGTCGGGCTACGAACCGGTTGTGGTGCGTGAAGGCAAGGGTTCGCTCGATATTTTATAAAAAAAAGCGCCTCATAAAGAGACGCTTGATTGTGGCGTAAGCGATTACTTGCTTAGGTTTTTCATTTCTTTTTCAATCATATCGTAAAACTGATCGATTTTAGGTAAAATCACAATACGGGTTCTGCGGTTGGTCGCACGATTCTCAGCGGTATTATTATCCACTAAAGGAATAAATTCACTGCGTCCTGCGGCAATAATTTGCTTCGGATTTACGCCCAAATCTTTGGTCAATACGCGAACAATGGCCGTAGCGCGTTTCACACTCAAATCCCAGTTGTCAAGCAATATGGCATTTCCAGTAAAAGGAACATTGTCGGTGTGTCCCTCCACCATACATTCAAAATCAGGTTTGTCGTTGATCACCTTGGCTACTTTGTCCAACACCGATTTGGCCTTGTCGGTCACCACATAACTACCGCTTTTGAATAACATTTTATCGGAGATGTTGATAAAGACAACCCCTTTTTCTACACTGATGTTAACATCTTGATCGTCAAGACCTACATTTTTCTTCAAACTTGTCACTAAAGCCAAAGTCACGGAGTCTTTCTTGGTCAAAGCGTCTTGTAAACGATTGATTTTTAAGTCTTTTTCTTTCAAGCTTTCTAAAGAACGCTGTAAATTCTCAGCGCCTTTGGTGGTCAACATCGTAAGTTCTTTGGAGCTGTTGATCAAGTCGCTGTTGTTCTTTTTCAAATATTCATTCTGCTGACTCAAGGCTTCTTTTTCAGTCAAACAAAGATTCAATTTCATGGTCGTTGAATTCAACAAATCCTGACATTCTTTGTTTTTTTGTTCCAATTCGGCAATTTTCTTTTTACTGCCGCAAGAAGCTAAAGTTAACGTTGCTAAAGAAAGAAACAATACTTTTCTCATGGGATATCTTTTTTTGTTTTTTACAAAATTAACGCTTGTAAAGTGAAATAGAACTACAAAAAGGTTAAGATTTGTTAATTATCGTTCGAAATACTTCTTTCCTTTAACAAAATAATTCCAAACAATACTGTTCAAAGTATAATAGTCCTTGCGTTGTGGCGCTTTTCGCAAGGCGAGGGTAGCCCTAATTTTTCCGTAAAATGAAAAATGCGCTTGTACAATAGCCCACGTGTGCGCCCCTTTTCCTTGTAGTAAAAACTGAATACCCGCAATGCCGTCCAACACCAAGCGTGCAAAAAGAATGGGAACCAAAGCTTTGGCAGGCAAATTTTTGAGCATCATCGAGAGCGAGTTCCGGAAATTCAAAAAGGTTTTACGTGTGGTTCCTGTTTTTAAGGTAGCGCCACCCACATGGTACACGACCGAATCGGGAAGGTAATAACAATCATACCCTTGATTGAAAGCGCGCCAACATAAATCGATTTCCTCTTGATGGGCAAAAAACGACGCATCCAAGCCGCCCAACTGATGATAGACGTCGCGCCGAATGAAAAAACAAGCACCCGTAGCCCAGAAGATTTTTGCCGGATGCGGGTATTGATGTTCATCTTTTTCTAGGGTTTCAAAAACACGGCCCCGGCAATACGCATAGCCAAAACGATCGATGAATCCGCCTGCCGCCCCTGCGTATTCAAAATAACTTTTGTTTTTATAATCCAATAACTTGGGTTGCGCAATCGCGGTATGGGGATGCGATTCAAAATGGGAAAGTATCGGGTGCAACCAATTTTCGGTTACTTCAATATCCGAATTGACTAAGGCATAAATAGGTTCTTCCAACTGCAGCAAGGCCTCATTGTAACCTTGAGCAAATCCATAATTACCCGCGTTTTGTATGATTTTTATAGATGGAAATGTTGCCTTCACAAAGGGCACAGAATCATCGGTAGAGGCATTGTCGACGAGATATACTTGCGCCTCATCGGAATGTTGTACCACAGAAGGTAAGAACGTCTCGAGTAACGCTTTTCCATTCCAATTTAAAACAACGACAGCTATAGGTTTCACGGACTATAAAGTTTTAAATTCAGGTAAATCAGGTAAAAAAACATACGTCTGCGCCTCAAAATCCATTTGACAAAAATAATGCTCCAATCCGTTGGTGACCATCAAATACTTGGCACGTAGCACCAAATTGTACCGCGCAATTTGATCAAAAACTGCTTGGGTAATTTTTACCTCAGGCGCTTTGCATTCGACTAAAACGGAAATACCTCCATCCCGCTGAAAAACAACTACATCGTATCGTTTAGTTAAACCATTTTGTGCAATAGATTTTTCAACATTAATATAGGAAATCGGAATTTTTTTTACCTCCTGTAAATACCGAACGGTATGTTGTCGAACCCATTCTTCGGGGGTTAAGACTACAAATTTTTTCCGGATAGCGTCAAATATTGCCGTTTTATTTTCACTATTTTTGAGGCGAAAGGAAAACGGTGGAAAATTGAGTGCTTGCATGGAGCAAAAGTACACTTTTTTCATCGCAAGCCAAGGAAACAAAAACTATGGAGGAAGCGGTAAATATCATCAATGCGATAAAAAGTGGAACGATAGCCCCAATTTATTTTTTAATGGGGGAAGAATCGTATTACATTGATATTATTACAGATTACATTGAAGATCACTTGCTCACTGAGGATGAAAAGGGTTTCAATCAGATGGTGTTGTACGGACGGGATACCACCATTGAAGATGTTATTGCACAAGCCAAAAGGTATCCCATGATGGCCGAACGCCAAGTAGTGATAGTCAAGGAAGCTCAAGAATTGGTGCGGACTATCGATAAATTAGAATCCTACGCCGAAAATCCCCAGCCCACCACGGTATTGGTTTTAGCCTACAAATACAAAACCTTAGATAAACGCAAAAAAGTTACCAAAGCCTTAGAAAAAAACGGGGTAGTGTTTGAAAGTAAAAAACTCTACGAAAATCATGTCGCTACATGGATAACCCGCGTGATTAAGGGCAAAGGATTGGGTATCGAACCCAAAGCGGCGGCGATGTTGGTGGAGTTTTTAGGAAACGATTTAAGTCGTATCAGTAATGAACTCGATAAATTGAAAATCATTTTTCCGCCAGGACATACGGTGACGGCCAATGATATAGAGGTGAATATTGGGTTTAGCAAGGATTACAACAATTTTGAACTTCGAACAGCCATAGGGGAGCGGAATGAGAAAAAAGCCTATCGCATTGCCCAGTATTTTGCTCAAAATTCGAAGGACAATCCGTTAGTGGTTACTACCGCCATGGTTTTCTCCTATTTCACCCAAGTATTGCAATACCATGGATTAAAAGATAAAAGTCAGGCCAATGTCGCTAAGGTGTTGCGAATTAGTCCATTTTTTGTAAAAGATTACGAACTGGCCGCCCGTCATTACCCGATGAAAAAAGTATCGGCTATTGTTGCCAAACTCCGTGAAGTGGATGCCAAAGGAAAAGGGGTAGGAGCCAATTCCATTTCGCATGCCGATTTGTTAAAGGAATTGTTAGTGACAATTTTCAATTGAGTTTTTTTCCGATATTTGCCTTCCGATTAAAAAAATGAAAACGATGGCAATGAATAAAAATACAGTACTCGGTTGGGCAACACTCATTATGATTATCATGGGATTATTGCTCATCGGTTTGGGCGTTTTTCGCTACAATGAAATCGCAGGTTGGGGCTTTGGCGCTGTCGGGGTTGGATTTTTAGCCAATGCATGGGTGTTCAGCTCGTTGAAAGGAAGAGTATAGGGGGATTTAAATTCCAATATCTAACTACTAACGTCTAACGACCAAAAACTAACAACTAATATCTAAAATCTAAACGCATATGTCAGACGATAAGAAAGTCATATTTTCCATGTCTCGAGTTAATAAAACTTACTCGAGTACCAACAAACAGGTGTTAAAAGACATATACTTAAGTTTCTTTTATGGTGCCAAAATTGGAATTCTGGGTCTTAACGGATCGGGGAAATCCACTTTATTAAAAATCATCGCAGGGGTTGAGAAAAACTATCAAGGCGATGTGGTTTTTGCTCCAGGCTATACCGTTGGCTATTTGGAACAAGAACCCCAACTCGATGAAACGAAAACGGTGATTGAAGTGGTTCGTGAAGGAGTAGCTGAAATTGTAGCCGTTTTGGACGAATTCAACAAAATCAACGATATGTTTGGTTTGCCCGAAGTCTATGAAGATGCTGATAAAATGCAAAAACTCATGGACCGACAAGCGGAATTGCAAGATAAAATCGATGCTGTAGGCGGTTGGGAATTAGACACCAAGTTGGAAATCGCTATGGATGCCTTGCGAACGCCCGAAGGTGATACGCCAATTAAGGTTTTGTCAGGGGGTGAAAAACGCCGTGTGGCCCTGTGTCGTTTGTTATTGCAACAGCCCGATGTATTGTTATTGGACGAGCCTACCAACCACTTGGATGCTGAGTCGGTATTGTGGTTGGAGCAACATTTGCAACAATATGCCGGAACAGTAATTGCCGTAACCCACGACCGTTATTTCTTAGACAATGTAGCCGGCTGGATCTTGGAACTTGATCGCGGCGAAGGGATTCCCTGGAAAGGAAACTATTCCTCATGGTTGGACCAAAAAGGAAAGCGTTTGGACCAAGAAGAAAAAGTAGCGTCCAAGCGTCGTAAAACGTTGGAACGCGAGTTGGAATGGGTTCGCCAAGGTGCCAAAGGACGCCAAACCAAGCAAAAAGCGCGTTTACAGAATTACGACAAACTTTTGAATGAAGATCAAAAAGCTTTGGAAGAAAAATTAGAAATTTACATTCCAAATGGCCCACGTTTAGGAACCAATGTGATCAACGCGCATCATGTTTCCAAAGCGTTTGGGGATAAAATTCTTTACGAGGACTTGAATTTCACCTTACCCCAAGCAGGAATTGTCGGAATTATCGGTCCCAACGGTGCAGGGAAATCCACAATTTTCCGAATGATCATGGGCGAGGAACAACCCGATGGTGGTGAATTTTCAACAGGTGATACAGTTAAAATTGCTTATGTAGATCAAAACCATTCCAATATCGATCCCAATAAAACGATTTGGGAAAATTTTTGTGATGGGCAAGAATTAATTATGATGGGCGGACGTCAAGTGAATTCGCGGGCTTATTTATCGCGCTTCAATTTTGGCGGCAGTGATCAAAATAAAAAAGTGGCTACCCTCTCGGGTGGAGAGCGCAACCGTTTGCATTTGGCCATGACGTTAAAAGAGGAAGGCAATGTCTTGTTGTTGGATGAGCCTACCAACGACTTGGATATCAACACCCTGCGCGCCTTAGAAGAAGGGTTAGAAAACTTTGCGGGTTGTGCCGTAATTATTTCCCACGACCGCTGGTTTCTTGACCGCGTTTGTACCCACATTTTGGCTTTTGAAGGCGATTCGCAAGTGTACTTCTTTGAAGGAGGTTTTTCAGATTACGAAGAAAACCGTCGCAAGCGATTGGGCACTGAAATTACACCAACGCGAATTAAATATAAAAAGTTAATCAGAAATTAAATATATTTGTTAAAGTCCCAATGATGTTGGGACTTTGTTTTTTAATTCGATGGCTTTGAAACGTATTTGGCTCATAGTATTTTTTATATCCTTTGGATGGGGCTTTGCGCAACCCACTGAAAAATCAGTGAATGATTTACTTCAAAAAGCGGGAAATGCCTTTTACCAATTGGATGGGGTTAAGTCGTTGGAACTCTCTAAAAAAGCGCTTGATCAAGCCAAAGCCATCAACAATAAAGCGCTAGTCGCACAAGCCTACAACATGATTGGGTTGAATTTTGATGAATTCTACGACCCGGTCAAAGGATTAAAATACTACCTACGCGGTTTAAAATATGCCGAAAAATCCAAAAATGATACGGTGCAAATTTGGCTTTGCAACAATATTGGAAATTTTTATTCATACCGTAAGAATGATTTAAAAAACAGTATTGACTATTACAAACGGGGATTGTATTATGCAGAGAAAATTAAAGATTCGTCCGAAATAATGTATGCCAAGTTGAGTATTGCCGGTGCATATTTTGGGGCAAACAAATACCGTCAAGGCGAAACCTACATGCGGGGCATTTCCAATTTTGTGATTAAAAAAGACGATATTGAAGCCAAAATACACTTTTATTCCATGTATGGCGACTATTACAGCCATCTTGGTAATTACACAAAAGCAGAATCTTTTTTTGACCAAGCAATTCAATTGGGGAAAAAAGAATCGGGGAGTTTACTCGATGCCTACATGATTGATGTTTACAGCGATTATTCAAGCCACTTCAAACGAAAAAAAGATTTTAAAAATGCTCTTTTTTATGCCGATTTACATAAGTCGTTAAAAGAAAAAGTCTACAATGAGGAACGCACGCGCAAAGTAAAGTTGGCGGGGAGTCAGTTGGAAATTGAAGACTATCAACGACAAATCGATAAAATTGAAGACGAGAAATCGCAACAAAGCAAAGACTTAAAAGAGTCGAAGCTTATTGTGTTGTTGTTTGTGATTATACTTTTCATCCTCCTGTTATTGCTCTTTTCATTGTATCGTAATTCCATGTTTCGTGATAAAACCTATCGTGAATTGCAACAAGCCTATGCCGAATTACAAGAAGCTAAAGAAAAGGCCGATGAAGCCTCGCAATTAAAGACACAGTTTGTATCTACCATCAGTCACGAATTGCGGACTCCGCTCTATGGGGTTGTGGGAATTACCAACATCATTTTGGATGAACATAAGGAATTGGCGCACAGTCCACATTTGAATTCCTTAAAGTTCTCAGCACGCTATTTACTGTCCTTGGTCAATGATTTACTGCAAATCAACAAAATTGAAGAAAACAAGATTGTCTTGGAGAATATGATTTTTAATATTCCCGATGAAATCAATACTATAGTTGATTCATTGGATTTTATCGCCAAGAAAAACAACAATACCTTAGTCAAAAATATCGATCCCGCCATTCCTGAATTTTTAATTGGAGACAAATTACGCTTGTCGCAAGTTTTTATGAATTTGGTCAGCAACGCATTGAAGTTCACCAAAGACGGCACAGTAACCGTAACGGCGCAATTGCAAGAGGTTGTCGAATCCCGCTATTTCATTCATTTTTCAATCGCCGATACAGGGGTAGGTATAGCGCCTGAAGACCAGAAAAAAATATTTGAAAAATTTGTGCAAATTGAGCGCAAAGAAGGTGATTATCAAGGAACAGGGCTCGGACTTTCGATCGTGCAAAAGTTGGTAGAGCTCTTCGGTAGCACCATTCAGTTGGAGAGTGAAATCGGAAAAGGGACGACTTTCTCGTTTACCCTTGCCTTTGATGCTGATGAGAAAAAACGCATCGAAATTATCAACAATATTGATGTCGACCTATCTACGGTGCAAGTGTATCGAATTTTAGTGGTTGAAGACAATAAAATCAATCAAATCGTTACCAAAAAAATCTTGGAAAGCCACCATTTTAAATGCACGATTCTTGATGACGGCTATGCGGCGATTGATTTGTTAGAAAAAGAACACTTTGATTTGGTACTCATGGATATCAATATGCCCATTATCAATGGTTTTGAAACTACAAAATTGATTCGTAAAAAGGGCATAGAAACTCCTGTTGTCGCGTTAACGGCCTTTGACAAACAAGAAATCACCGAACAAGCGCTGTCAAGTGGCATAAATGATATTATCATCAAACCTTTCGAACCTTCGAAGTTGTTTCAAGTGATCAGTACCTTGATTGAACGGTAGGCTTATCGTTTTCCTCCCGATTTTTTTCCACGGAATGAAAACTTTTTCTTGTTTCTAAAATCTTTTTTGGGCGCTTCTGCATTTTCTTTGCTTTCATTGGACTTTGCGGTAGCCGCATCTTTCCAGGGAAAAGCATGGTTTTCGACAACTTTAATTTTTAAACGAATTAGTTTTTCAATCGCCTGCCAATACACCCATTCGTCTTTGCCGCACAAAGAAATCGCTTTGCCTTCTTTTCCTGCCCGACCTGTTCGCCCTATCCGATGTACATAGGTGTCGGGGATGTTTGGAATATCAAAGTTGATGACAAAAGGTAAATTCTCAATATCGAGTCCTCGTGCTGCAATATCGGTCGCGGCGAGGAGTTGAATTTCTTTGTTTTTGAACTGTTCCAACACCCGCTGCCGTGCCGATTGCGACTTATCGCCGTGAATGGCTTCGGCTTTGTAATGTTGTTTTTTCAAAAACTTTACCACATTATCAGCTCCGTGTTTGGTTCGCGTGAAAATAAGAATCTGCTCCTCGGGATGCGCTTGCAGGATATCATGGAGCAACTTACGTTTATCCTCTTTTTCCACTTGATAAACATGTTGCGTGATTTTCTCTGCCGTTGAGGCTATTGGGGTCACGGTCACATATTGGGGTTGGGTCAAAAACTGTTCTGCCAACTCGCGTATTGGCAAAGGCATTGTCGCTGAAAAGAGTAGCGTTTGGCGGTTGTCGGGAGTTAACTTGACAATCTTTTTTACGTCGTTGATAAAACCCATATCCAGCATTAAGTCGGCTTCATCCAACACCAAATGATGCAAATGATCTAAATTGACATGCCCTTGTTTATGCAAATCCAATAATCGTCCTGGCGTAGCAATCAACACATCCACCCCGCGTTTGAGTTGGTCAACCTGCGGAACTTGATTTACACCCCCAAATAATACGGACGACACGATGTTGGTATAGCGTCCATAGGTGGCAAAACTCTCTTGAATTTGAATAGCCAACTCCCGCGTAGGGGTAATGATTAACGCACGAATTAGTTTCCGTTTTTTTGCCGAACCTACAATGGGATGAATTTGGTGAATGATTGGAATCGCAAAGGCGGCTGTTTTACCGGTGCCCGTTTGCGCACAGCCGACCAAATCATCACCCTTTAAAATAACAGGTATAGCTTTTTCTTGAATAGGAGTGGGTTGCGTGTAGCCTTCTTCCGCGAGGGCTTCTTGAATATTGCGTAATAAATGAAGATCTTGAAATGTCATACAATAAGCTGCATTAGCACAGCATGGCCGCAAAGATAGGGATTAATCCAAACTGTTTTTGGCTTTGATAAAATCCGTCACCAAATATCCAATCAATTTTCCCACCATATGCTTGTTGGTTTCAAAGTCCAAAGCCGGTGCGCCTTCACAAATATGCAAGTAAGCGGCCTGGGGATGTTTTCCGAAAAAATAGACGAATTGGCGAACTTCCTCCACCGAAAATCCACTGGGTGTCATGGCACTCGTAGGCACCATGGGTAAGGAATCAAGATCAATTTCAACACCGTAAGCATCCGATTTGATAAAATCAATCGCAATTTGCATTTCCAAGCGAAACTCTTTCTCCCGACGAATATTCAGCGCGTCATAGGTATTGTACAACACACGTTCCTTGAGCGACTTTAATTTGTCTAATACATTTTTGGAGGTATAACTTTCATGCAATCCGAAGATGAAATATTTTTTTAAAAATCCTTCCTCAAACGCATACGAAAAACCGTTTCCACTGTGACGCCCTTCAAGAATTCGAAAATCTGAATGCGCATCGAGGTTGATGGCATTAATGGGTTTTCCCTTGGCTAGAGCTGTCCCTTTGATGTTGCCATAGGCATTGTTGTGTCCACCGCCTATTACAATTGGAATTTTACCACTTTTAACTATGAGGCTGAGGATGTGTGAAACTTCTTTATCAATTTCACTCACCAAGGTATGGAACGTCTTTCGATCGGCAGTTTCGGAGAATTGTAGGGAATTGGCTTGTTGATTTAGAGCCGTAACATCGAGTGTCCCTAAAATAAGGATTTGCGACCCTTTGCAAAAACGATTGTGTTGAATGTTGGCAATGCTTTTAATGGCACTCTCCCAAGCGGTGGCGGCACCTGGGCGACCTGAATTGGCGCGAACACCAATGTCTTCGGGTATGCCAAACAATACAAACTGGGCATCCGTCTTTTTCAAGTACTCAACAATCGGTTCGTTTTCGGGAATAACTTGCATGCGTTCCCCAAATTTTACCTCTCCACTTCGATGGTTGGTAATTTTAGATAAATCGGCGGCGGTAAATCGAATTAAATGTTCCATACAAAAAGTTATCGTCCAAAAATAATATAATTCCCAAAACCAACGTTATCCTCGTATTAATTATTAAATTTGCCTCACTACTAAATCTTTTGATATGGAAAATCAGAAAAGCAACTCTTCGTTAAAAGCGATTATTTTAATTCTTGCCCTCTTGTTGTTGGGTAGTTTGTTTTACATTTTCAAACTCACAACCGATACGCAGAATTTGGAAACTAAGGTTACAGCTGTTACAACAGAAAAGGACAATGTACTTAAAGATCTTCAAGCGCTCAAAGCGACCTATGATGCCGCGATTGCCGAAAACACCTCTATGTCAGACGAATTGATTGCCGAGCGTGAAAAGGTGGTACAACTGATGGCACAATTGGAAAAAGCCAAAGGCGATGCTGGAGCACTTAAAAAGTACAGAGATCAATACAAAGCGCTCGAAGCGAAGATGAAAACCTTGATGGTAGAAGTCGAAACGTTGAAAGGCGAGAATCAGAAATTGGCTAAAAATTTAGACAGTACCTCGGTTGTTTTACAAGATTCTAAAAATTACAACCAAGTTTTGGTGGGTCAAAACGAGCAATTGTCAAAAACCGTTGAAAAAGCGTCTAAATTGTCGGTATTGAATTTAAAAACAGCTGCTTACAAACAAAAAAGTTCTGGAAAACAAATTGAGACTGATAAAGCAAGTCGTGCCGATATTTTGAAAATTAGCTTCACCATTGCCGAAAATGCGGTGGCTAAGTCTGGGGATAAAAATTATTATGTGCAAATTATTGACGCTAAGAGCAATGTTTTAGGCGATAAAGAAACAGTTACTTTCGGGTCACAATCGCTAACCTATAGTTTTATTGCCAAAGTGAAATATGAAAATAAAACGGTAGACGTGAGTCAGGATTTACCCGGAAAAAGTTTTGAAAAAGGAACCTATTTTGTAAATATTTTTGACAAAGGCGAATTGGTTTCTAAATCGAGTTTTACCCTTCGTTAATCTTTTACAATAGATACTAAAAAGTCCGAATTTTTGTTCGGACTTTTTTTATGGAATTAACGCACCGTTTAAAAATACCTTGGCTATGCGATTGGAACCAAAAGCATAGGGCAATTCATGGTAATGAATATTGGGTTGTGTAAGTATAAAATTGGCTTTCTTTCCGCGCGTGATGCTTCCATGAGTGGCGCTAATACCCATAGCATACGCGGCATTGATAGTGGCTGCATTGATGGCTTCTTCGGGGGTCATTTTCATTTTGATGCAGGCGGTAGCCACGACAAAATTCATATTACCACTGGGAGACGTACCTGGATTAAAATCGGAAGCTAAGGCCAAGGGGAGTCCCGCTTGAAGCATTTGACGGGCGGGTGTATAGGGGATACTGATGAAATAGGAACAGGAGGGGAGCGCTACCGGCATGGTGACGGCTCCTTGCAAAGCTGCAAGATCTTCCTCGGTTACAAGTTCCAAATGGTCTACCGACAAGGCGTTGTGGCGCACAGCAGCAGCAATTCCACCAATGGCTGTAAATTGATTGACATGAATTTTAGGCTGCAATCCATAATGATTTCCCATAGCCATCAACCGTTCCGTCTCGGCCACCGTAAAATAATCCGTTTCACAAAAAACATCGAGATAATCGGCCAATTTCTCCTCGGCGATTTGGGGGATAAGGGCTTCTATTAGTTGTAAATAGCCCTCACGATTGTCTTTATATACATGGGGAAGAGCATGTGCACCAAGGAAAGTGGCTTTTATGGTCATCGGATAATTTTCGCGCAAGCGTTGAATCACGCGAAGCATTTTTAGTTCCCCTTCGACCGTTAGTCCATATCCTGATTTGATTTCAACTGCTCCTGTTCCTTGTCGTATAATTTCCTCCAAACGAACCGCCGATTCGCGATACAATTGTTCTTCCTCCATGGCATTAAGTCGCGCGGCCGAATTTAAAATACCACCCCCTCGTTGCGCAATTTCAGCATAGGAAAGTCCGTTAATCCGATCTACAAATTCCTGCACCCGATTGCCGGCATAAACCAAATGCGTATGGCTGTCAATCCACGAGGGAAGCAGCGTACCCTGTTGCGCATCAATAATTAAGGCATCTTCGAGGACTGGGCAATCGCGCATCAATCCATAATCCAAGATAATATCGTTTTCTACTAACAAATAAGCCTCCTCGAGATAGGGCAACTCGGCCATAGCAGTTCCAGAAACTTTGTCAATTCCGGGTTCTCTAACTTGTAGCAGTGTTTTTATGTGAATAATTAATGTTCGCATGCGGATATTTTTGGTAAAAATACTTTTAAAAACGATTTATTTCTAACTTTAGTCCAAATTCCTTGCGGTGCGAAAGATTAGTTATAAAAAAGGGCGCAAAGTTCAGCCCACCTTGCTCGAATATACAGGCTGTCACAAATCGGTGAAAACAGAATTGCAGCTTTTTGTATACGATACAGACACAATAACCGAGTTTGAAAAGTTTCACGTAGACGCGCTTGAGTCCTCATTTGTCCCACAAAAAGTAAATTGGTTGAATGTACACGGATTGAATGACACTGGGATTATCCAACGGATCGGCGATTTTTTACAGGTTGACGCTTTTATGTTGTCGGATATTTTGAATACCACCAAACGAACCAAACTGGATGAATACCATGAGGTACTTTTTTTTAATATCAAATCGTTACTTCCCATTGAACATTCCGATAATATTCAAGTCGAGCAAATTAGTTTTTTATTGAAAAAAGATTGTTTGGCTTCCTTTCAAGAAAAGCGGAGTGATTTCTTTAGTCATATCCGGGAACGATTGCGTATGCATTCGGGTATTGTTCGTGAAAAAGGAGCCGACTATCTGCTGTATTTGATGTTGGATGCCGTGATGGAAAATTTTTACATCACTATTGAAAATGAAGAAGATAAGGTAGAGGAGTTGATTAATTTATCGAAGTCGCATTCCCGACCCATTGTCTTGGAGCAAATTGAGAAACATCGCGACAATTTTAATTTTTTAAAGCGATCGATTGTTCCGTTACGCGATTCGTTGTATTCTATCAAAACCATCAAAGACGACGATGTTTTTAATGCCATTGCTCATGAAAATTATAGCTTTTTTGATCGTTTGTATCAAAAGGCCCAGGAATTATTGGAGCAAATCGATTATGATATGACGACTTTGGATAGTGCGTCCAATTTTTATTTTGCCTCGCAAAGTAACAAGATGAATGAGGTGATGAAAACGCTAACCGTGGTGTCGGTCTTTTTTATGCCGCTAACGTTTATTGTGGGTGTTTACGGAATGAATTTTGACCACATGCCCGAATTGCATTGGAAGTATGGGTATTTCATCATTTTAGGCGTGATGTTTGTGTTGCTTTTGGGAATGATTATTTATTTCAAAAAGCGCAAATGGTTCTAATGTTCATAACCTCGTGAATAAAATCCGCGTAACTATTGGTCATTTGAATATTAAGGCGTAATTTTGGAGAGAATTCACAAATTATTCCGGAAAACAATGTTTGAATTTCAACAGTACCTCGGTTTTCTTCTTTTCCTAACGATTCTCACAGCCGGTTTCTGGTTGATGATTTTCTTAATTCACTTTGTATTTTACTGGGTGTTTGGAGTCACAAAAGAGTTGCTTCAAGAGCGAAAAGAGAAAAAAGCATTAGAACAAGCGTAATCGTTTTATTCTAAAAAAAAAGTCCCGATTTATCGGGACTTTTTTTGTGGGTTTATCCGGCGTATTCACCACCATCTCCATCTTCACCACCGCGACGAGGACGGTTATTCTCCCGTTCGTTTTTGGTTTTATTGAAGCGATACGTGAATGACAAGGTAATTTGACGCACACGCCATTGCATAGCTCCATCGGTTTCTACTTGACCGTCAATGAAGTTCTCGTAGCGACGCACGCGGGAGTTAAATACGTCATTAATATTTAAGGCTACAGTCGCTTTGTCTTTAAGTACATCTTTGCTAAAACCTAAATTCATCGCAAAAATTCCTTTGTTTAACCCTTGGGCTGTGGTTTGGGGACCATTGTAGTTGATGTTTGTTTGCCAATCAACTTTTCCAGGTAAGGTAAGTTTAGAATTAACACGTGCCGACCAAGTATTGGCAACGTTGGCAAAATCAATGACCCGCTCGATATTGGTAGAAGTTAGATAACGATATACACCCACGGTTTCCAAACGGAAAAAGTTAAAGTTGGTATTTACTCGCCACCATTTGTAAGGGGTATAATTGAAGTTGAATTCAAAACCAGCGCGGTACTCGGTAGATAAGTTCACAGGAGTCGTTACAATTACGGGGGTAGTCCCAACAAATTCTCCACTTTCACGGCGAACATATTGTACATTGTCAACCGTTCTATTGAAATAAACCGAAGTGTTGAAGGTCAATTTGCTCCAACGTTTTAAGAAACCTAAGTCATAGGCATCGGTACGTGATGGGTCCAAATCGGGATTTCCTTGAAACAAATTAATGTTACTGGAATAGCTGCTAAATGGATTGATTTCACGACCCCGCGGACGGTTGATTCGTTTGCTGTAGTTTACCGAAATATTGGAAGTTGTATTAAATTCGTAAGCAATCGTTCCCGAGGGGAAAAAGTTCCCATACACTTTGTTGGCGTAGATATTGGAGGTTACTTGATCCACCACAATGTCTGAATGTTCGTAACGCAATCCCGCCAAGAACGAGAATTTCTTCCATTTGGTACCAAATTGCGTGTATACCGCATTTACATTTTCAATATAATTAAGAAAATTTGTAAAGAAGGTATTCAATACCCCATCATTCAACACAGTATAGTCGGTGGCTAAATCTAAAAAGTTTCCACGGTATCCAGCTTCAAATTGACTTTCTTTATTTTTTCCAAAAGGCAATACATAGTCGGCCTGCAATAATAAACGATTTTGACGTTGAATATTGAACGATTGATCCAAAAAGACATTGGGATTAAAAGTTGAGAAATTCTTGATATCAGCCGTATTGTCGTCTTTATTTTTTGAAATAGAAAAATCAACCGTCAATTTATGACCATCGCCTTTGAAATTGCGAATCAAGTTGGACGCAAATTCAATATTTTCACTGCGCGTATCCTCAAAATTATCACGGAATAACGTCCCCGTAAACACCCGATTTGCATCGTAAGTTACTTGATCCACATCATCTTCAGTGGTTCCTGTATTACGACGATAATTCACACTATTGGTCCACGTGGTTTGTTTGTCCAAAAACCAATCAAAACCAAAGTTCCCATTATATCCTTTGCTGAAACGATCGGTATCGCGTGATTCGTCAATGAAATCTCTAGTTTCATTGGTAGATGTCAAATAACGGCTGTCCATGCGGAACTTCCCAGGATTGTTGCGGTAGTTGTATCCTTGATTGGTAAAAAAGTTAAATTCTTTAGATTTAAAATTTATCGCAGCAGTTAGACCGTGGTTATCAGGAACCCCTGTAGTTGCCATGAGGGTGCCGTTGATTCCGTTGGTTTTTCCTTTCTTGAGGATGATATTCAAAATACCACCACCTCCCTCAGCATCATAGCGCGCAGAAGGATTGGTAATGACTTCCACTTTGTCGATCGCATCGGCGGGAATCATTCGCAAAGCATCGGTCATGCTGATGGCATTAGAGGGACGACCATCAATAAGAATACGAACATTTTCATTTCCACGGAGACTCACATTCCCTTCGGCATCAACTGCCACCGAGGGGATGTTATCCAGAACATCACTAACTGTACCGCCTTTAACCATGAGGTCTTGCCCTACATTGTAGACTTTTTTATCCAATTTAATTTCTACAGTAGTTTTTTCTTTACGAACCACCACTTCATCCAATTGAGTAGCAGCATCTTCCAACGCAATGGTTCCCAAATCCGTATCGGCTTGAAGGGTTTTGTTGGGCAGTACTTTGGGTTTGAACGAGAGAAATTCAATGTTTACGGCATACGTGCCTTGCGGAACTTCAATAGCGAAGGCCCCTTTGGCATCGGTTAATCCTCCGGTTACCACTTTGTTGGTTTGAGCACTAACGAAGCGAACTTCGGTATACTCTAAAGGTTGTTTGGTAGTTTGGGCCACGACGGTCCCTGTTACTTTTACTTTTTTGCCTCCTCCGGGACGCTCTTGAGCGGTAGCGTATAATCCGGCGATGAGTGCAAAAGTAGTGAGTAGAACTTTTGCTAATTTCATGTATTATTTTTTTGCTTTCCTGTTGGGTGCAAAATTAGAAGAACTTGAGGGCATGGTTGCCAAAGTTTTGTTAATCTTGGGCTTCAGCAATCGTTAAAATAATTCGACAATGCGTTCCAAGGGACGGGCAATAACAGCCTTGTTGCCTTTTACCACTACAGGTCTTTCCATTAAAATAGGATGTTGCACCAAAGCCTCAATAATTTCATTTTCAGAAAGTTCTTTCCCTTTGTAGTTTGCTATCCAAATCGGTTCTTTGGTACGCACTAATTGCAATGCGGGACAATTCAATTGTTGCAGTAAGGTGGTAATTGCTTCTCGGTCCAAAGGCGATTGCAGGTAGTGAACCACCTTGATTTCTGAATTTTCTGCTTCAAAATGGCGCACACAATCGCGGGACTTCCCACAACGAGGATTGTGATAAATTGTGATCATTGTCATGTTTTTTATATGGCTAAAATAACTAAATTGCTACAATAAAATAAAGTTGTATGACACCACTTTTTGGGTTGGAACGGCCACTGAATTTCGGTTGGTATTTGTTGGGTTCTGTTATTGTTATTGTTGCTTCAGTGATTGGACAAATTCCATTTACAGTAGCCATAGCCTTTAAAACAATGGCTTCAGGCAAGGGATTGCCCAAAACGATGAAAGAAATGTTGCAAGTGATGGACCTAAATCTGTCCTTGTTTTTATTGCTACTCACTTTTGTTGTTGCCTTTGCTGGTTTTTATATTGTGATCCGTTTTATGCACAAGCAAACCTTACGGCGTATCGCTACCTCACGAACGCAATTGGATTGGAAGCGGGTGATTACAGCGTTTTCCATCTGGGCGATGCTAACATTAATCATTACCATTGTCTCCTATAAAGCTTCTGATACTACTTTAGTGTGGAACTTTCAGCCCGGGCGGTTTTTGGTCCTAGCCCTTATCGCAGTGGCATTGATTCCAATTCAAACTTCCTTGGAAGAATTTTTATTCCGCGGTTACCTTATGCAAGGATTTGCGCAATTGCATCCGCATCGTTGGTTTCCCTTGTTTTTGACCTCACTCATTTTTGGACTCTTACATATATCCAACCCAGAGGTAGAAGCTTTGGGGTATGTCGTCCTTTTTTATTATGTGGGAACGGGTTTATTTCTGGGAATCATTACCTTAATGGATGAGGGAATGGAATTGGCCCTTGGATTTCATGCGGCCAACAATCTTATGGCAGCGCTATTAATCACTTCTGACAGCTCAATTTTTCAAACCTATGCCATTTTTAAAGACACCGAAAAACCGCAATTGAGCTTGGAACTCTTTTTACCTTTATTGGTATTGTATCCTTCATTGATTTTTATTTTTTCAAAACTATACCGTTGGACCGACTGGAAACAGCGCTTAACCGGTCCTATTGTAATCCCTGACCCAATAAACAACTCAACGTTATGACACCTCATTTTACCAACGTCCACAATCAATTCAAGTTAAACGGTTTCCATTTAGATCGCGATGATTTATGTCGTGTAGCCTATAGTTTTATCAAAGAGGGCGAGGATTTTGAAAAGCCCGTAGGCGAATTTCTATTGGATTGGTTTGATGAAAAACCGTATATGGAAATGCAAACTTCGGGTTCGACAGGTTTGCCAAAAAGTATTCAAGTAGACAAACAAGCTATGGTGCACTCCGCCTTAGCGACAGGCGATTTTTTTGATTTAAAACCCGGCGATCGTGCCTTGCAATGCTTACCCGTAAAATATGTCGCGGGTAAAATGATGCTTATCCGCTCGATTGTATTGGGGCTTGATTTGGATTATGTTGCACCAACATCGCATCCTATGGAGCGCTTGGAGGACAAATATGATTTTGCAGCGATGGTTCCTCTACAAGCCCAATGTTCGATACCGAAATTAGGACAAATCAAAAAGTTAATTGTGGGTGGTGCGCGAATTAACGCTGTGTTGGAACAACAATTAATGCAGTTGCCTACGCAGGTTTTTGAAACCTATGGCATGACGGAAACCATCACGCATATCGCCGCCAAGCGGGTAGGGGAAAAGGCTTTTACGGTTTTGCCTCACGTAACCATTTCTTACGATGAGAGAAATTGTTTGGTGATACATGCACCGCACATCATCGCGGAAGAAACGGTTGTAACCAACGATTTGGTGGAATTAGTAAATGAAAACCAATTTGTTTTTTTGGGCCGAATTGACAACATCATCAACAGTGGTGCTGTAAAAATTCTACCCGAACAAGTTGAGCAAAAGCTCGATGGTAAGTTCAATCGACGTTTTTTTATTTCAAGCGAGGAAGATCCTGAATTAGGGGAAAAGGTCGTTTTAATTGTAGAAGGTGAACCTTTTGAAATTTCTCCCGAAACTTTTAAGCGGTTAGATAAATACGAACGTCCCAAAGCGATTCATTTCATTCCTCATTTTACAGAAACTGAAAACGGAAAGATTATTCGTAAAGCAAGTTTGCTAAAGTAACGTATTACTTCGCCTCGTTTTTTTCGAGATTGAATTTGATAAAAAACTTCTGTTGATCTACCGTTACAATCGCATTTTTCTTCATTTTCACTTTCGTTCGGGTCCAATCCGATTGGGGAGTGATTTGATATGGCGTGCCGTCGACGGTTAACGTTATAGGCATGGCAAATGAAGTTGCATCGGCTTCCCAACGTGCTTCTAAGCGTTTGCCGCGCGCACGTACATGTAAAATGGGTAGGCGTGTATGACGTAAATATTGATTGAAAACGGGTGTCCAATCCATCGCTGTAGTTTCGTTAAAAAATTGCACAACCGTTTCGGTGTCAATAATTTTATGTTTAAACGTATGGCAATAGTCCCAAATTAGTTTCCACCAAAGGGTGTCGTTATTAAGCGCATGTCTGATGGTATGGAGTAATAACGCTCCCTTGGGATACATATCGCCTGAACCTTCTTGATTTACACCGTAGGGACCGATAATGGGACGGTTGTGGGTAACATTGCGACGTAATCCAAAGGCATATTTCAACATTTTTTCATAACCTGACTGACATTCGATAAATACTAATTCGCTGTACTGGGTAAAGCCTTCATGAATCCACATATCGGCTATATCGCGCGAAGTAATACTATTTCCAAACCATTCATGACCGCTTTCGTGAATGGTGATATAATCAAAAGTGAGTCCAACACCACTGCCCGATAAATCCATACCGCGATATCCTTTGAGGTAATTGTTACCATAGGCTACAGCACTTTGGTGTTCCATGCCTAAATAAGGTGTCTCGACCAATTTATACCCATCTTCTTTAAAGGGATACGGACCAAATTTAGATTGAAAGCAGGTCAACATGGGTTTGACTTCTTCAAAGTGTTTGATGGCTTTTTCACGGTTGTAATCCAAAACGTAATAGTCAATATCTAAGTCCTCCAAACGGTCAGTAATTCGCGTGTAGTGTCCAATGTTTAGGGTCACATTGTAGGTGTTGATCGGATTTAATACTTCCCAATCCCAGCGGGTATAACCGTCATTCATTGGCGTCGATCCTTTACATCGACCGTTGGAGACATTCATCAGTTCGTTGGGAACGGCCACCTTTAGGAGCACTCCTTGTTCGGGTTCGTCGCTTTGCCCATCTTTAACGGGATACCAAACAGAGGCACCTGTACCTTGCACTGCGACTCCAATCCAAGGACGATTTAATTTGTCTTTCGAAAAAACAAAACCGCCGTCCCAAGGCGCTTGACGTGCAATAATCGGGTTTCCTGAGTAATAAAAAGTGAGTTTTTCAGAAGCGCCTGGGACTAACAATTCGGGAAAATCAATAAAAACCGCATTGAATTCGCGGGTATACGGTAGCTTTTTTGTTTGCCAAATGATGGAATCCACTTGCATGTTGGAAAACAAGTCCAATTGTATGCGCTTGGTAGCTTCTACCACTTCAAATCGAATGGAATTGTGACCCGATATGTACTTTTTCTCAGGATTTACGCGTATATCAATTTCATAGCGCTTCACATCAAAACACAGGCGTTCTTTGGGAAATCCACCCATGAGCGAGTCTTTTCGCGAGAAAGGTTGTGCAATGACAACCTGTGTAAATCCAATAAGCAGGAGAATGAAAAAGCGCATAAATAAATTATTTCATAATGCGGAAAAAACCATTGGTGATAGAAATTTGAATATTAGGGTCACTATCTTTTCGGAAAACACCACTAAAAGTCCCTTCGATTCGCTCTGCATCATTTACTGAAATATTGGTAGTAAAATTGGTTCCAGGCAAATAATTTAAAGCTTGATGCTTAATTTCGATGGTTTGAATAATGTTAGAACCCGTACCTGAGTCATTGACAAAAATCACACAATTATTAGCCCCGTCATGCGTTCCTGTAGCTTTTAATGTATTGGCACTACTATAGATGTAACTTACGCTAGTAGTACTTTTATTGGTATTATCAACGCGATAATCCATGAATGCAATCGTTGTGTTCGGGGGTGTCGGTGTAACGTTATCATCATTAGAACAACCCAAAAGGGTACAAACAATCGCTAAAGCAAATAATTTTTTCATCGTAATTAATTTTTAGGTAAAAATAACAATTAATATAAACTTACCGTAAGGTTTTTTTATGTCTAATCAAATGGCACAGGACTTTCCAATACCATAAACTTTTTTTCGATAGGATGCCAAAAACGCAAAGTTGCTGCGTGTAAGTGAAGACGGTCTGCTTTTGTTCCATACAGATCATCGCCTTTAATCGGGCAATTTAGTCCCCTTGAGTGCGCCGCATGTACCCGTAATTGATGTGTTCTTCCAGTGATGGGTTGAAATTCGACTAGGACAGTATTGGAGTTTTTCCGCAATACTTTCCATAGCGTAGTGGCGGGTTTTCCATAGGTTTCACAAACGATTTGTTGGGGGCGGTTGTCCAAATCCACCCGGAGTGGTAAGTCAATGGTTCCCGAATGTTGTTGAGGAATCCCTTCTAAAAGAGCGATATATTTTTTTTCAATTTTTCTAGATATGAATTGATACTGCAATTTTTTATGTATGGCTTGCGTCTTTGCAATCAACAGCAATCCCGAAGTTGCTTGATCCAAACGATGTACCAATAAAGGACCGGTTGCATCAGGATATTGAGCTTTTATTCGGGTATATACCGAATCGGAAATGTTTTTTCCCGGTGTTGATAATAACGATTCGGGTTTGTTGATAACCAAAAGATAGGCATCTTCATAAACGATCTCTAAGGTTTTTGATTGGCTTTCATTCACCAAAAATGGATTGTCTTCCATCGGGATGCCTTCGAGCATGTGGGACAGAATCGGGGCACATTTGCCTGTACAAGCGGGATAAAACTGTTGGTGCTTTCTGATTTCCGACTTTGGTGATTGTCCCCACCAAAATTCAGCCATCGCTATGGGAGTCAACTGGTGTTGAAAGGCGTAATGCAACAATTTGGGAGCAGCACATTCGCCCGCTCCAGCCGGTGGATTCCCTTCAAACAAGTCCAATAAATTCTTGGTAACACCATAGCGATTGAGAAACGCATACTCACAAAACAGTTGATTCTGCAATTGGGCTGAGCGTTGCCGACGTTCCTCTTTAAGCGATTCAATTTCTTGTTCCCATTGATGTAAAGTGGCTTGTGCCGACTCTATTTTTTCTTTCCATTCGAGTTGCAAATGACGAAGTCGAATGTTTTCCAACTGACTTTCCTGAATCAATTGCTGCAATACTTCTTCTGATGCATTGGGATTGTTTGTTCGGAAGTCGGCTCTTCGCTGCTTATTTTGCTTTTGCAGTTTTTTATACTCGGCAATTGCTTTGGCGGCTTGGTTGCTTAATACCGTTACATTTGTTTGCGCTTCCAGTCCTTCGGGAGCGGTTTCTTTTTGGGCAATTTTTTCGTTTAAGGCATTCAAAACACGCTCTTCTGTTTTAAAATACCCTTTCTCCGTAAGCATGTCGTATACCGTGGGAACAAATTTGGGCCAATGGTTTTGATCGGCTAATTTTCCTGAAAAAGCCCACAGTTGTCCAAGTTCTCCGGATGCGGTTTGCACCACCAAAACGCCAAACATTTTTCCAATAACAGGTCCTTTTTGATGTTCATCCAAACCAAAATTATGGTCAAAATCCGTTTGATGCTCCAAATAGGTTTGAAGTTCTTTTGCCGCAATACGACTCAAAGTATGGGGTTCATAGAAAAAGGGAAAGGTAAATTTTTCAGGCAATACAATGCCTTCGAGGGAAGTGGAAAAAGGAATAAAATGCGTAGGCCGTTCCATGGGCTAAAACTAGTCATTCCTGTAGAAAGGAAGTGTATTACGATGGAAAAAATTAAGTTTTTTTTATAAAAAATTGGGATTTTGTTGGGAGCTATTTGAAAGTAATACTTTTAAATTTGAAATAAAAACTTTTGACTATGAAAAAATTACTTTTACTCTCAGGTCTCGCTTTACTTTCAGCAAGTTGTGCGGTAGTCCGTCCCGGCGAGGTCGGCATTCGTCAGAAAATGGGAAAATTATCCGATAAAATTCACACCCAAGGCGCTGTTTTTTTCAATCCGTTTACCTCCAAAGTGGTGAAGACATCTATTCAAACTAATGATTTAGAATTGACCTTGAGTTTACCTAGTAAAGAAGGACTTAGCATCAGTTCTCAAATCTCTATCTTATATCGTTTGGATCAAGATAAAGTGCCTAGTATTATTCGCAATTTAGGCTTAGGCTATGAAGGAATTATTTCCAATGTTTTTCGTTCTGCTTCAGCCGATGTTTGTGCCCGTTTTTTTGCCAAAGACATGCACTCGGGAATGCGTTCGAATATTGAGGAAGAAATTCGTAAACAAATGGATCTCATTCTTGGGCCACAAGGTATTCGTATTGAATCGGTATTGTTAAAAAGTATTCAACTTCCTGATGGCTTGGCCAAGTCGATAGAACGAAAATTGCAAGCTGAGCAAGAAGCCATGCGTATGGAATTTGTATTGCAACAGGAAAAATTGGAAGCCGACCGCGTGATTATTCAGGCAAAAGGTACCCGAGATGCGCAGAAAATTCTCGCCGAAGGATTATCGCAAGAAATCATAAAGTTGCGCAGTATTGAAGCGTTCTTGGAATTGGCAAAATCCAACAACAGTAAAATCATCATTACCGACGGCAAAGCACCGTTTTTGGTAGGAGGTGAGGAAAAGCCCTAAATTTGTTAGGTTTCTATATATATGGAAATGCCCCGTAGTTTTTTGCTCGGGGCATTTTTTTATGTAAAAATAGAATCTTAAACCTGAATTACACCTAAGTTGAATTTCTTTTCAATGGGAGCGTGATTGGCCGCTTCAATTCCCATAGAAATCCAGGTACGTGTTTCCAACGGATCAATAATGGCATCGGTCCATAATCGCGCAGCAGCGTAGTAGGGGGAAACTTGGGCGTCGTAGCGCGCTTTGATGCGGTCAAACAATTCTTGTTCTTTCACTTCATCAACAACCTCTCCCTTTGCTTTGAGGGATGCTGCTTCAATTTGCATCAAGACTTTAGCCGCTTGAGCACCTCCCATTACGGCCAATTCGGCACTAGGCCAAGCCACAATAAGTCGTGGGTCGTACGCTTTACCACACATAGCGTAATTACCTGCACCGTATGAATTTCCGATGACTATAGTAAACTTAGGTACCACGGAGTTGGATACGGCATTTACCATCTTAGCGCCGTCTTTAATGATACCGCCGTGTTCACTTTTGGAGCCCACCATGAATCCGGTAACATCCTGTAAAAACACCAACGGAATTTTCTTTTGGTTACAATTGGCGATAAATCGAGTGGCTTTATCGGCGCTATCCGAATAGATCACGCCTCCAAATTGAAGTTCGCCTTTCTTCGTTTTAGAAACCGTGCGTTGATTGGCTACAATGCCCACAGCCCAGCCGTCAATACGCGCATACCCCGTAATGATGGATTGACCGTACCCCGCTTTATATTCATCAAACTCCGATTGATCGACCAAACGCTTAATGATTTCCATCATGTTGTACTGATCAGCGCGTGATCTGGGTAAAATCCCATAAATATCACTCGGTTCCAAAGCTGGTTTCTCCGCTTTAATACGATCGAAACCGGCTTTTTCGTAAGCGCCTATTTTTTGAACCACACGTCGAATTCGGTCCAAAGCATCTTTGTCGTCTTTGGCTTTATAATCGGTTACCCCCGATATTTCACAGTGCGTTGTGGCGCCGCCTAAAGTTTCATTATCAATATTTTCCCCAATGGCAGCTTTGACCAAATAGCTTCCTGCCAAGAAGATACTTCCTGTTTTATCTACAATAAGCGCTTCATCACTCATGATCGGAAGGTAGGCTCCTCCCGCCACACAACTTCCCATAACGGCTGCAATTTGGGTAATTCCCATGCTGCTCATGATGGCATTGTTACGGAAAATACGACCAAAATGTTCTTTATCGGGAAAGATTTCATCCTGCATGGGTAAATAAACACCGGCCGAATCTACTAGATAAATGATGGGTAATCGATTTTCTATCGCAATTTCTTGGGCACGTAAGTTTTTCTTTCCGGTAATGGGAAACCAAGCACCCGCTTTTACGGTAGCATCATTGGCTACAACCATGCATTGTTTTCCGTGTATGTATCCAATTTTGACCACGACACCTCCCGAGGGACATCCGCCATGTTCGGCATACATACCGTCCCCTGCAAAAGCACCAATTTCAATGCTTTGCGCATCTTTATCTAACAGGTAATCGATACGTTCACGCGCGGTCATTTTGCCTTCTGCATGCAATTTTTCAATGCGTTTTTCGCCACCGCCCAATCTAACTTTTGCAAAGCGCTGTTTAAGTTCGGAAAGCAGTAATTTATTGTGGTCTTCGTTTTTATTAAAATTCAGGTCCATGGGGTTATTTTTTTGCGTCGCTAAAGTACGAAAACGATTGAAATTGGACTAATCACCAAAAATGTTCTATATTAACTTATTGTAAAAAAATAACGGGGACTTGTTTTTTTGTTAATGTTAATTTAACATTACGGCTCTAATTTTGCGACATAAAAATCAACAAAACATGACACTTAACAGCATATTTCAATTCTTAGTTCCTAAAGATAAAAAATTCTTTCCATTATTCGAACAAGCCTCAAAAAACTTGACATTGATGGCAAGTACATTGCATGATGCCGTCAATGCTCCAAAGGCGGAGCGTGAAGAATTATTTCGCAAGGTTGAGGAATTGGAAGCTATAATTGAAGATATTGCTCATAAAACACACTTAGAGTTAAGTCGCAATTTTATCACGCCATTTGACCGTGAAGATATCCATTCGTTAATTAAATCCATCGACAACGTAGCCGATAATATGCACGGTGGCGCCAGTCGTATTCGTTTGTATCAAGTAGATAAAATCACCAAATCCATTCGGAAGTTAACCGAAATCAATTTGGAAGCTTGTCAGTTAATTGAAGTCGGGATTAAAGAATTAAAAGACCTAAAAAACCCAAAAGCCATTAAAGATACCTGTAAAAAAATCAATCGTTTGGAAAGCAAAGCAGATGCAGTTTTTGATAAAGCGGTGGCTGATATTTTTGAAAATGAAACCGATGCCAAAAACATCATCAAATACAAAGAAGTATTATCCTCTCTAGAAATGGCTTCTGACAAGTGCAAAAGCGTTTCCAATGTGATGGAACAAATTTCTGTGAAACACTCTTAATCAATAGGATTCATGGAATTTACCTTATTAATTCTCATTATCTTTTTGGCGCTTGCCTTCGATTATATCAATGGATTCCACGATGCCGCCAATTCGATAGCTACCATTGTTGCTACGAAAGTGTTGACTCCCTTTCAAGCAGTACTCTGGGCAGCGTTTTTTAATTTTTTAGCCTACTGGGTCTTTGGTTTTGGAGTGGCCGATACGGTGGCCAAAACCGCTAAAACCAGTAGTTTAGACTTAACGGTACTATTAGCCGGAATTTTAGCCGCTATCGTTTGGAACTTATTAACCTGGTGGAAGGGAATTCCTTCCTCATCATCACATACCTTAATTGGTGGGTTTGCAGGCGCTGCCATTGCCCATGGGTTTTCGGGCAAAGTAACTGATTTAGAACATGCCGGTTGGAATATTGTTTCTTGGTATAAATACAAAGAAGGAGATCTGTTGCCCAGTGGTGTTTTGATTGTTATTTGTTTTATTGTCTTAGCACCCCTCGTCGGAATGTTTATTTCCTACTGCCTGTCGTTGTGGATGATGTACTCTTCGCGCAAAGCCATTGGTCCTAAAGTATTTACGGTAGCCTTAATGCTTTTGGTTTTTTGGTTTTTATCAACGGTAATGATTGGGTATGAGTCGATTGAAAAGCCTCGTTTTGAAAGTCATTTTTGGTCGGTGGTAACCGAACCACACAACATCAAATGGTTATTGGTAGCTGTTATTTTTTATAGTTTAGCCATTTTCAACCTTATTTTTAGCTCGTATTCTGCGGCCAAAGCGGAGTCCGTATTGAAAAAAATGCAGTTGTTGTCCTCGGCTGCTTTTAGTTTGGGGCACGGCGGGAATGACTCACAAAAAGTGATGGGAATTATTGCTGCTGCGGTGGCGGTTTATTTAAATACCACCCACCAAGAAGTAATGACGATGCCCGAGTGGTTGCGTGTAGTTTTACCCAATGAAGAAGAGGGAATCAAAAGTCAGATGCCCGAATGGATTCCACTTACCTGTTATACCGTAATTGCGTTAGGAACTTTAAGTGGGGGGTGGAAAATTGTGAAAACCATGGGATCCAAAATCACCAAAGTAAATGCATTTGAAGGCGTAGTGGCAGAATCTGCAGGGGCGTTGACCTTATTTTCTACGGAGCATTTTAAAATACCAGTTTCTACAACGCACACCATCACCGGTTCGATTATTGGGGTAGGAGTAACCAAACGTATCTCAGCTGTTCGCTGGGGTGTTACGGTTAATTTACTCTGGGCCTGGATATTAACCATACCTGTATCGGCCCTTATGGCTGCGCTTTTCTATTATTTAGTTAATTTGATTTTGTAAATAAATAAGTCACCCAATGCGGTGACTTTTTTTTGCTTTATGTTTAATTTTCTTTCTAACTTGTACGCCAATAGATTGTTTTATGGGAATGCAATTCAGACCGTATTTTTTTCTTCTTTTTATTTTGATTTTTACCAAGAGTTGGGCCCAACCCGTTTTGGAAAAAAATAAGAGTGATAACGACCTGAAATTATCCACGTTGCCGTATTATAGTTTTGGTAAAGGATTGGGACTAACAGCACCCGATAGTTTATTTCAAATGAATTTGCGTTTCCGGATTCAAAATCGGGCGTCCTATGTTAAAAATGAGTTTGAAGACGGGGGCTATGATTGGCAAATTCGTCGATTACGTCTTCGTTTTGATGGTTTTGTAGGTAGTCCAAAATTTTTATACGTCATTCAATTGTCGTTTGCCCCAGGTGATACCGGCGAAATTCGTGAAGGGGATAATTATAATATCATTCGGGATGCGGTGATTACCTATCGTCCCAATCCGCAATGGAATTTTAGTTTCGGACAAACCAAATTACCTGGGAATCGGCAACGTATTAATTCCTCGGGGGCCTTGCAACTTACCGATCGATCGATCAATAATGCGCGTTTTAATATTGACCGTGATTTCGGATTTCAAGTCCATCATTTAAAACAACGAAGTAATCAGTTTTCTTATAATATAAAGGGAGCTTTGTCGACAGGAGAAGGGCGAAATACTACCAACGGCCCCGATAGTGGACTGGCGTTAACCGGTAAAGTCGAATTGATGCCGCTGGGTGCATTTACCAAAGATGGCGTCTATTTTGAAGGAGATTTAATTCGGGAAGCCAAACCCAAACTTTTTTTCTCTGCTGCCTTTCAGCAAAATAACAATGCCCAACGTACGCAAGGGCAACTCGGTGACGATTTGTTTCAAGCGCGAACGTTAAAGTCGGTTTTGCTAGACGGTATGTTTAAATACAAAGGATTTGCAGCGATGGCAACGTACATGTCGCGAACTACAACGCGAAATGCTATAACCGTCAATCCGCTCGATCCTACCCAAACGCGTTTTGTCTATGTGGGCAGTGGATTTGATTATCAATGCAGTTATTTAACACCGTCAAATTACGAGTTTATAGCCCGTTATTCAACCCAAAAAGTCGGTGCTGATATCGTCAATTTAGCACCCGATACGCAAGAATACACCTTAGGTCTCACAAAGTATGTTTGGGAACATGCCTTCAAAATTCAGGCTGAAGTTACCTATGACCGCCTTCAGTTTTCACAAGGCAGTGAGCAAAACAACTGGTATGTTCGATTTCAAATCGAAATGGGGATATAGTTTTATTTAAAATACGCCACTATGATTCAAAAATGGCTTTCTCTTTTCTGCTTTTTTACTCTTGTAAGTAACGCCCAACTCAAGTCGGTCTCTTATGTTGATGAAGCGCAAGCATTAGAGGGTTTGGCGGGAATTCCTCAAAAAGAGGTCGCTGAAAAACGCGGAGTCTTGATTCTTCCCGCATGGATGGGAATTGATTCACATGCACAAGAAAGTGCTGAGAAACTCCAGAAAATGGGATTTTATACCTTCGTTGCCGATATTTATGGGGTCGACCAACGCCCTAAAAATTTTAAAGAAGCCTCAGAAAAGGCAGGGTACTATAAGAAGAATTTTTTGGCTTATCAAAAACGAATTCAACTCGCTTACAATCAATTGGTACAATTGGGTGTGCCTTCGAAAAATATTGTGGTAATGGGGTATTGTTTTGGAGGAACTGGGGCTTTGGAAGCCGCTCGAATGAATTTACCCGTTAGAGGCGTTGTTAGTTTTCATGGCGGGTTAGGACACGATGCCACACGTCCCACTGAAAACATTAATACTCGTGTTTTAGTCCTGCATGGCGCTGATGATCCTTACGTTTCGCAAGAAGAAATCAAAACTTTTCAGGAGGAAATGCGCATCGCCAAAGCTGACTGGGAAATGATTTATTATGCCAACGCAGTGCACTCGTTTACGGATAAAGGAGCAGGAACTGATAACAAAAGGGGAGCGGCCTATAACGAAAAGGCTGCCATACGCTCTTGGAATCGGATGGTACAATTTCTCCGGGAAGTTTTTGAATAAAAAAACGGCCTATCGCTAGACCGTTATTTCCTTACGTTTCTTTTTGTCCCATCATCATCAAATACGCTTTTAAGAACGCATCGATTTCTCCATTCATGACGGCATCGACATCACTTGTTTCTTGCCCAGTGCGCACGTCTTTCACCAATTTGTAGGGATGCATCACATAATTACGAATTTGTGAACCCCACTCGATTTTCATTTTTCCTGCTTCAATATCGGCCCGTTGTTCCATGCGTTTTTTCAACTCGATTTCATACAATTGCGAGCGTAACATTTGCATGGCACGTTCCCGGTTGTCGTGTTGTGAACGCGTCTCAGAACACTGAATTTGAATTCCTGTAGGTTTGTGAAGTAATTGAACTTTGGTTTCCACTTTATTGACATTTTGTCCTCCGGCTCCACTTGATCGTGCGGTAGTAATTTCTATATCGGCAGGACTAATGGCGATCTCAATGGTATCGTCAACCAAAGGGTACACATACACTGAGGCAAACGAGGTATGGCGTTTGGCATTACTATCAAAAGGAGAAATCCGCACCAATCGATGCACTCCATTTTCACCTTTTAAATAACCAAAAGCAAAATCGCCTTCAAATTCAAGGGTCACTGTTTTTATTCCTGCAACGTCGCCTTCTTGAAAATTCAATTCTTTGATTTTATAGCCTTGCTTTTCGCCCCACATCAGGTACATACGCATCAACAATGAAGCCCAATCACAACTTTCTGTACCACCAGCGCCCGCGGTAATTTGCAACACGGCACTCATTGAATCCCCTTCATCCGAAAGCATGTTTCGGAATTCTAAGTCCTCAATCTGATGTAACGTCAACGCATACTGCGTATCTAATTCTTCCTCGCTAGCATCGCCCTCTTTAAAGAATTCATAGGTGATTTGAAGTTCCTCCGCATAATTTTCTGCTTTGGTAAAATCTTCTACCCACTTTTTCTTGGAGCGCAAATTGCGAACGATTAGTTCGGCTTGTTTGGCATTATTCCAAAAGTCGGGTGCAAAGGTTTTCTCTTCCTCGTTGGAGATTTCGATCAATTTGGCATCAATGTCAAAGATACCTCCTCAACGCACCTAGGCGTTCTACAATACCTTTGATTTGTTCGGTATTTGTCATAAATTAATGTAGTTTTGTAGCCGCAAAAGTAAAGCATTGTTGTCGGATATGGAAATTAATTTAGTCAGCGATACCGTTACCAAACCCACCCAAGAAATGTTGCAATTTATGTTTCGGGCCAAAGTAGGGGATGATGTCTATAAACAAGACCCTTCAGTTAATGAATTGGAGGAAGCGGTAGCCCATCTGTTTGGTATGGAAGCGGCTTTGTTTTTTCCGAGTGGCACCATGGCCAATCAAACTGCAATTAAATTGCATACCCAACCGGGTGAGCAAGTCATTTGCGATAAGTATTCACACATTTATCATTACGAGGGCGGAGGAGCTTCCTTTAATAGTGGGGTTTCTTGCTGTCTTGTCGACGGAACCCGCGGAATGATTACCGCCGAGCAAGTTCGCGCTTCAATCAATGACCCCGAGTTTTATCACGCCCCAAAAACGGCTCTAGTAAGTATCGAAAACACGACCAATAAAGGCGGTGGAGCTTGTTATGAAGTACTTGAATTAAAGCGTATTAAACAAGTTTGTGTTGAGTATAACTTGAAATACCATTTGGATGGGGCACGTCTTTGGAATGCGTTGGTGGCCAAGAAACAACATCCCAAACAGTTTGGGGAGTTATTTGATACTATCTCGGTCTGTTTGTCAAAAGGGTTAGGTGCACCGGTAGGATCCCTATTGTTGGGAACCAAGGCCGATATGAAAAGAGCGCTTCGTATTCGTAAAATTTTTGGGGGTGGAATGCGTCAAGCAGGATACTTAGCTGCCGCCGGCATGTATGCCCTACAAAATCATATTTTGCGATTGGAAGAAGACCACAAACGCGCGCAAGAACTGGGTGCTTTGTTGGCCACATTACCTTGGGTAGCCAAAGTGGAACCTATTGAAACCAATATAATTATCTTTTCCGTTCGTCCCACATTGGATGAGCAATGGGTAATTGATAAACTCAAACAGAAAAATATCCATATCAGTTCAATGGGGCCAGGAAAACTGCGAATAGTGACCCATTTGGACTATAAACAAGTGATGCATAGCTATGTAATGGAGCATTTGGGGAAACTCATATTTTAGCAAATATTATTTTTCCTAAAGTCAGTAGTCCAATACCTAAAATCAAAAACAACGTAATTTGTTTAAAGCGATTTTGGTCTACATAGCGCAATATCCATTTGCCAATACCCGAACCGATAAGGCTAATCCCAATTAAAACGGGAATCGCATAGATAATATCTTGGGTTACAAACCCATTTTTTGCATAAATTACTGTGCGTGAGGCATCAATGAGTAAATCAATAGCGGCAGAAGTAGCAATAAATACATTTTTTTCAAGATTAAATGCTGCCATCGTCAATCCGCGAATGGCACCACCAGTTCCCATTAATCCCGCTGAAAATCCCGAAAGCACTCCCCCTAGCACAGCATTTTTGGTTGTTGGCAACAGCGCTCTTTGGGGATTACGAATGAAAAACAAACTGAAAATAGTCAAGAATATTCCTAGAAATAGTTCCAAAAGTTGAGACGACAGGTAAGGCGTAAGGAGGCCTCCGAGTAAAACAAATACCACTGAAGGAATCCCCATGGTGAGTAAAAGTTGCCGATGGAACCCTTTTCTGAAGAGTGCAATTTTGGTCACGTTACTCGCTAGGTGTAGAACAGCGGTGAGTCCCAACACATGGTGAAAGTCAAAGTAAAAATTAGCAATAGGGACAAAGAACACCGAAGAGCCGAAGCCTCCCACAGTACCCACAATTTCAGCCAGTAAGGTGAGAAACAAAAAACCAATGTCCCAACGCATACTATCGGAATAAATTCATACCGGGAATATTCGGAAGTCCTTCTTTGGCTACAGCGCCTAATTCTGTTTCATTTACTTGCGTAGCTTTGGCAATAGCTTTGTTAAGAACGTTAACTAAGTAATCTTCCAACATTTCTTTATCGTTCAATAACGAATCATCAATCTGAATAGAACGAATAGTACGGTTGGCCGTAATTGTAACGGCTAATAAACCATCCGTACTTTTTTCATCGACCAAAACAGTGTCTAATCGTTGTTTTGTTTCTTCTATTTTTTGCTGGGTTTCTTGTAATTTACCCATCATTCCCATTAAATCGCCAAACATATTTTTTTACTTTATTTTACACAAATGTACATAATAATCTTGTTAAAGAATTGGTTGAAAATTTAAGTTTTTCATGCAACACCGCCCGTAATCGCGGTGTATCTTTGCAAAAATAAGTTTAGTATATATGTCTACTCCTCAAACGCCCAAAGCGAAAAAAAATCCCCATCGTTTGATTCACCACAATCATGAACGTATTGATGATTATTTTTGGTTGAATGACCGCGAAAATCCGGAAGTTATTGCCTATTTGGAACAAGAAAATGCGTATTATCAAGCGGTAACGGCGCCCACTAAAGAATTGCAAGAGGCTTTGTTTGTGGAAATGAAAAGTCGCATTAAAGAAGACGACAGTTCGGTCCCTTATTTTTACAATGGATATTACTACATCACACGTTTTGAAAAAGGGGGTGATTATCCAATTTACACACGACGAAAGGGAAGCATGGAAGCTCCAGAGTGCCTCCTTTTTGATGGTAACGAAATGGCAAAAGGGCATTCCTATTTTCATTTAACGGGATTATCGATCAGTGATGATAATGGTTGGGTGTCGTTTGGCGTTGATACGGTTTCCCGACGTCAGTACAGTATTCAAATAAAAAATCTTGAAACCGGTGAAATTTTACCGTATACAATTCAAAATACTACCGGTGGCGCGGTTTGGTCGGCGGATGGAAAGTACTTATTTTACAGTCGAAAAGACCCAAAAACATTGCGTTCAGACAGTATTTATCGACATGCTTTAGGCACAGATCCAAGCCAAGATATTAAGGTGTATTTTGAAGCCGATGCCACGTTTGACGTTTCGGTATTCAAGTCCAAGTCACGCGAATACATCATGATTGCCTCCGAGAGCACGCTTACTTCAGAGTATAGATTTATAAAGGCATCACAACCCTCAGCAGATTTCCAACTTTTTCAACCGCGCGTTCGGGGATTAGAGTACTCGGTATCGCATTACGGTTCCCATTTTTATATTCTTACGAATAAAGACGAAGCGACCAATTTTAAATTGATGAAAACCGATGTCGCCCACACTGCAATGCCGCATTGGACGGAAGTAGTGCCGCATCGGGAAGATGTTTTGTTGGAAGGCATTGATATTTTTAGAGAATTTTTGGTGGTGTCTGAGCGTTACAACGGATTAAATGCCCTGCGAATAATACGTTGGGATGGTACCATGGATGAATACCTTCCGTTTGCCTCAGAGACCTACACGGCCTACACAACGACTAATGTTGATTTTGATACACCTTGGCTTCGCTATGCCTATCAATCGTTGGCGACTCCTGCATCGGTGATTGAATTTAACATGGTTACTCGTGAACAACGTATTTTGAAGGAACAAGAAGTGTTGGGTGGAAATTTTGACAAGAATAACTATATTGAAGAGCGTATTTGGGCCACTGCTGCCGATGGTGTTCAAGTGCCCATTTCTTTGGTGTATAGAAAAGGACTTCAAAAAAACCAATCCAATCCACTCTTACTCTACGGTTATGGTTCGTATGGTGTTACGCTTGAGCCCTATTTTTCTACCACTCGGTTAAGTCTTTTAGACCGCGGGTTTGTCTATGCTATGGCGCATGTACGAGGAGGGGAGGATTTAGGCCGGCGTTGGTATGAAACTGGGAAGTTATTGGAGAAACAAAATACGTTTACCGATTTCATCAATTGTGCAGAATTTTTAATCCAAGAAGGGTATACCAGCGCCTCGCATTTGTACGCTGAAGGCGGATCGGCGGGTGGCTTGTTGGTTGGAGCTGTGGCCAACATGCGGCCCGATTTATTTCATGGGATTATTGCTCAAGTACCTTTTGTGGATGTAGTTACTACGATGTTGGACGACACGATTCCATTGACAACCGGTGAATATGACGAATGGGGTAATCCCAACGACAAAGTTTATTACGATTACATGTTGTCATATTCCCCCTATGACAATGTTCGTGCACAGGATTACCCGCATATGTACATTTCGACTGGGTTGCACGATTCACAAGTACAATACTGGGAACCCGCCAAATGGGTCGCAAAATTAAGGGAGCTCAAAACCGATACCAATCTATTGTTTTTGGATACCAATATGGAGACGGGACACGGAGGTGCTTCGGGCCGATTTGAGGCGCTAAAAGAGGTGGCTAAAGAGTTTGCCTTTTTATTGGATTTAGAAAAAATTAAAAGTTAGTTTAAAATAATTTACTAAATTTGCAAGGTTTGGGGGCATTCCAAGTTCGTTAATCGATCCCCCTGACGCTAATCTGTTTTTTATGAAAGAAACAATAAAAGCCTACAATAATGTACTCGAATTAATAGGGAATACACCGATTATTCGACTCAATAGGATTGCGGAGCATCTTTCAGGAAATTTCTTTGCTAAGGTTGAAGCATTCAATCCAGGCCATTCCACCAAAGACCGAATTGCCTTATACATTATTGAAGAAGCCGAACGTCGTGGAATACTTAAACCAGGCGATACCATTATTGAAACTACTTCGGGAAATACGGGCTTCAGTTTAGCCATGGTGAGCATCATCAAAGGGTATGATTGCATCTTGGCGGTAAGTTCCAAATCCTCAAAGGATAAGATTGATATGTTGCGTTCAATGGGCGCTAAAGTATATGTTTGTCCCGCACACGTTTCTGCTGACGATGAGCGATCGTATTATTCTGTTGCCAAACGATTACACGAAGAGACAAAGGGATCTGTCTATATCAATCAGTATTTCAACGATTTAAATGTTGATGCACATTATAACACAACAGGACCTGAGATATGGGAGCAAACGGGGGGACAAATAACCCACTTAGTTGCTTGTAGTGGAACAGGAGGTACGATATCAGGTACTGCACGTTTCTTAAAAGAGAAAAATCCTGCGATTCGAATTTTAGGCGTTGATGCTTTTGGTTCCGTATTAAAAAAATACCACGAAACCAAGGAATTCGATACGGCAGAGATTTATCCATATCGCATAGAAGGTTTGGGTAAAAATTTGATTCCTACCGCTACAGACTTTGATGTAATTGATAAATTCATGAAAGTAAGCGATGAAGAAAGTGCGCATACTGCACGAGAAATTGCAAAGAAAGAAGGTTTATTTGTGGGGTACACAAGTGGTGCTGCCTTTCAAGCGGTAAAACAATTTGCTGAAGAAGGTGAATTTACAGCCGAAAGCAATGTGGTAATTGTATTCCCCGATCACGGTTCACGCTACATGAGTAAGGTATTCAGTGACGAGTGGATGAGTGAACAAGGATTCTTTGACAGTGTCAATGCAGAAGAAGTTCAAAAAATTGAATTTATAAAGTAAATAAAAATCCGGTGGTAAGCCGGATTTTTTTATGGTACATTCTTTTTCGTTTTTACTCGAACAATATCTTCCAAAACCGCTCGGGTTTCATAATTGACAATTTTCAATTGAATGGTATCCTTTAGTGTCGTGTAGCCTTCAATCCAATACAATTTACCATCCTCGTATTTTACATTGCTTTTATCAAAATCGACATCGCCGTAGGTTAACGTATTTTTGATGTCAATGGTATCAATCCAGTCTTCGGCGAGTTTTCGTGACGCTTCTAAACTATATTTTAGGGGTTTTGTTCGAATGTTATTGAGTACCCGTTCATTGGGAAAGTAACTGCAACGGGTGTCTTTTCCGGTCAAGACAAAAGCAACAAATAAGGCTCCCAGTAAAACTCCAAAGCTGTAGTAGGCGAGGCGTTGATAAAATTTCATAGCATATTTTTTGCAAAAGTAAAGAATCTCGTGCCGTTTCGGTATTAAAATACAATTAAATTAATGTCGCTATCGGGCAAATGGAACCAATCGCCAATTGATTTATTGGTTAAAATTCCATGGTAATAATAAACCCCATTTTTCAATCCTTTGCTCAATCGCAATGCATTTTCCATACCGCCATCTTCGGCGATTTGCAACAAATAAGGCATGATAATATTGCTGATGGAGAGCGAAGCCGTTTTGGAATAGCGCGATGGTATATTGGGAACGCAATAATGGATAACGTCATTTTTAATAAAGGTTGGCTTTTCATGGGTCGTTATCTCTGAGGTTTCAAAACAGCCTCCAGTATCGATACTCACATCCACGATAACAGCTCCTTTTTTCATCAAATCGACCATCCCTTCGGTAACCACAACTGGGCAACGATCTTTACCTCGCATTGCACCTATCGCTACATCACAGCGGCGTAGCGCTTTTTGCAATGCTTTGGGTTCGATAGTGGAGGTAAAAACCCGCTGACTAAGGTTGTTTTGTAATCGGCGTAATTTGGTGATAGAATTATCAAACACTTTGACATTGGCACCCAATCCAATTGCGGTTCGAGCCGCAAATTCGCCTACCGTTCCCGCGCCAATAATTACAACATCGGTAGGGGGGACACCATTGATATTTCCAAACAAAAGTCCTTTCCCAAAGCTGTTGTTGATCATTAATTCGGCTGCAATAAGTATCGAAGCCGTGCCTGCTATTTCACTCAGCGATTTTACGGCAGGATATGAACCGTCTTCATCTTTGATGTATTCAAACGCTAGGGCCGTTATTTTTTTCTTGGACAAAGCCTCGAAGTACTCTTTTTTTCGCGTTTTAATTTGCAAGGCAGAAATTAGAATTGTTCCTGCTTGCATCATTTCAATCTCAGCCATGGTGGGCGGTTCCACTTTTAAGAGCATGGGACAACTGAACACTTTTTGGGTGTCGTTGGTGATTTCTGCGCCGGCATCACGGTATTCGTTGTCGGTGTAACTTGAACTTAAACCCGCGCCAGCCTCCATCATCACTCGATGTCCGTGGGAAGTAAGAGAATTAACGGCGTCAGGGGTGAGACAGATACGACGTTCTTGATAACTCGTCTCTTTAGGAATTCCAATAAACAATTCCGATTTATGGCGGGCAATTTCTAATTTTTCTTCTTGAGGAATTAATTGTTCCGGACTGAAAGGGGTCAGTGGCATACCGTACTATATTTTCTTCTAAAGTATAAAAAATCTATGAGACCTGCAATGCCAATTTTCTTTTTCCATCGGGGAGTACGCTCAAGTCAACTCGAGCATACTGATCGGGCAAAAGGTTGGGGATTTTTTCAGCCCATTCGATAAAACACCAATGTCCCGAATACAAGTAATCTTCAATCCCAAAGTCGAGCGCTTCCATTTCCGATTTTAAGCGATACATATCAAAATGATAAATCTTTTCGCCTTGTTGATTTTCGTATTCATTGACTAGGGAAAAAGTGGGACTGCTTGTGGCCTCATTGACACCCAACGTTTGTGACAAAACCTTGATAAGTGTGGTTTTACCGGCTCCCATTGGGCCATTAAACACCATAACCTTTGCTGGGTTTTCGTGGAGAATTTTTTGGGCCACTTGAGTAATTTCATCCAATGAAAAAAGAATTTCCATAGGTTATCTCGGATTTAAAACAATAAAGGGAATAATCATCTCTTCCAACGAAATACCACCGTGTTGGTACGTATTTCGGTAATAACTTACATAATGATTATAGTTATTAACATAGGCCAAAAATAAGTCGTTTTTTGCAAAAATAAAGGAGCTACTCATATTAATCGCGGGTAATCCTACTTTTTTGGGGTCTTTAACAACGTAGACATCTTTATCTTCGTAAGTGAGACTTCTTCCGGTTTTATAGCGTAAGTTGAGACTCGTGTTTTTATCGCCAATCACTTTCGAAGGATTTTTCACATTGATGGTGCCGTGATCGGTGGTAATGATTAGTTTGAAACCTAACTTTTGGGCTTGTTGAATGATTTCCAAAAGGGGGGAATTTTTAAACCAGCTCAAGGTGAGTGAACGGTATGCTTTATCGTCGGAGGCGAGTTCTTTGACTACTTCCATTTCAGTTTTGGCATGCGACAACATGTCCACAAAATTGTAAACAACTGCGACCAATTGATTGTCTTTTAAGCCACGGAAATTTTCGGCTAATTTTTTTCCCGTTTGAAAATTTGTAATCTTAAAATAATCGTGTTTTATGTTTAACCCCAAGCGTTTCAAATGGGCGGTTAAAAATTCGGCTTCAAAATTATTTTTCCCCCCTTCATAGGTGTCGTTTTTCCAATACTGAGGAAACTGTTTTTCCATGTCAGCGGGTAATAGTCCCGAAAATAGAGCATTACGCGCATACTGTGTAGCTGTGGGTAACATGGCAAAATAGGGGAGTTCTTTTTCGACTTTATAATAGGTATTTACCGAAGACTCCATTGCTTTCCACTGGTCATAGCGCATATTATCGACCACTATAAACAGAATCGGCTTCTCCTTTTTTACCAGTTCGGGAACCACCCATTCTCTAAACACCGTATGCGAGAGTATTGGTTTTTCGGCTTTGGGATCAAACCAATCTTCGTAATTCCGTTCGATGAATTTTCCAAATTGGAAATTAGCCTCTTGCTTTTGCGATTCAAGGATATTGATTAAATTGGAATCTTCGGTATGTTCCAATTCCAATTCCCAAAACAATAACTTTTTATAGACTTCAACCCAATCGGTATAGGAACGCGCCATTCCCATATCCATCGCGATTTTGCGAAATTCTTTTTGATAGTCAAGGGTTGTTTTCTCAGAAATAAGACGTGAATGGTCCAAGTTTTTCTTCAAACTCAAAAGAATCTGATTGGGATTGACGGGTTTAATAAGATAATCGGCGATTTTGGATCCAATGGCTTCTTCCATGATAAATTCCTCTTCGCTCTTGGTGATCATGATGATTGGAGTGGATGATTTTTTCTCTTTCATTTCAGAAAGCACTTCCAATCCCGATAATCCAGGCATGTTTTCATCCAGAAAAACCACGTCAAAATTTTCATCTTGAAAAATATCCAAGGCATCACGACCGTTGTTGCAGGTCGTTACATGGTAGTTTTTTTGTTCAAGAAAAAGGATATGGGGTTTAAGCAAATCGATTTCGTCGTCAACCCAAAGTATTTTAATCGAATTCATCTGGTCGTATTTTGGTGCAAGTTACTATTCCTTAAACGATAAATCTCGTAAAAATTGTATAAAAAAAAGAGTGAATTTGAAGGGTATTGGCCTAACTCCTTTAAAACTAGATTCATTCGTTACATTGAGAAATTAACAATTTTGACTGAGAATTGTGTTGTTTTCTTCATAATTAATACACTATTTTTGCGTTATTAGAATTCAAATAGTAAGAATGACTCGAATCTTAAACTTTAAAATCAACTTTAAATACGTTTCTGTTTTAGTATTTATCTCTGTTATAGCCACTTACTTTATTACACAGCATTTTTTTGTCGACAAAACCAGTGAAACTTCAACCAGTGTAGCGAATACCTTACAAGTAAAGCGATTAGAGGGTTATCGTTATGTGAAGCCCTTGTTGTATGTTGATCAAGATGAATCATCGGACCTGACTTCTATGAAGGCGGAGGTTCAAAATATTATTCAGGCATTTCAACAAAAGAATGTAATTAAGTCCGCTTCCGTATATCTCAAAGATTACAATACCAATGATTGGATGGGCATCAATTTGGAGGAAAAGTTCAAACCTGGTTCGCTTTTGAAAGTTCCTGAGTTGATAGCTTTTTTGAAGATGAATGAAAAAAATCCGGGACTATTGGACAAAAAAATACTTTTCAACAAAATATATAAAGCTGACAAAAAACCTTTATTTACCTCCAAATCGATTGCGTTTGGTCAATCCTATTCGATTCGGGAATTGTTGTACTACATGATTGTTTATTCTGATAACAATGCCACGTATCTTTTGAATGAAAATATCGATGTTGAAGTATTTAAAAATGTTTTTACCGATTTAGGGTTGGCTGCCCCTGATTGGAATGCTACTGATTATTTTATCACTTCCTACGAGATTTCTTTGTTCATGCGAGCTTTGTATAATGCCTCCTATCTCACGGTAAAAGACTCTGAATACGCGGCTTCTTTATTGAGTAAATCCAATTTCAAGCAAGGGGTTTTGGCAGGGATTCCTTCCAACAATGATTTTTTTCACAAATTTGGAGAAGCGGGTGATGCCGTGGAAAAACAGCTGCATGAAACCGTGGTCGTTTACACCCAAAACAGGGCTTATCTACTCACTATTATGACTAAAGGTAATGATTTTAAAACGTTGCCTGAGGTTTTAAAACAAATTTCAGCGGCCGTTTACCGCAATCTTGCAGGACAAGCACAACAAGCACTTTAATTGATAGGGGGAATTTATTGAACAAAATTGAACCTTTTTTCTGGCGCGACTTTTGCTAGATTTTGTTCATGAAAAAAGGAGTAACGCTTGTAGTATGCATTTTATTATGTTTGGCTTGTACTTCTGATCCAAAACCAAAACGCATGGGCGTTCAATGCTATGATGATTTCCCTGCGTATTTACGGGATACAATCCGGAGTGCACTGGAAGAGTATTATGGCATCAAAACGGTTGTGCTCCCCGCGATTGAATTGCCTTCTTCGGCCTTAAGTTTAAAAAAATCGCCTCGGTATAAAGCGCAAGATGTGATCAAATTTCAGCTTACACATCGCCCAGACACTATAGATTACATTCTCGGCTTGACCACGAAAGACATTTGTATCACAAAACGCGATGAAAAAGGTCGTGTTTTAAAACCGGAATGGAAGTATACTGATTTTGGTATTATGGGATTGGCGTATCGACCCGGCAAATCAGCCATTGTTTCCACTTTTCGTTTACACCATTCGTCTTCAAATGTTGTGATCGAAAGAGCCAAAAAAGTAGCTATTCATGAATTTGGACACAACCTCGGTATCCCACATTGTCCGAATTCCCATTGTGTGATGACGGCCGCCAATGAGAAAATAAGTACCATTGATCAGGAATCGTTGTTTTTGTGTGGGGAATGCAAAAAGCAAATAGCCTTAAAAGTAAAAGCCTGAATCTCTTCAGGCTTTCATTTATAATTTATAATTCATAACTATTAATAACTGCCATTCAACAATTCCCCACCAATCGTCGATTTCGCTTCGATACCTAATTTCTTCATCATTTCATAGGTTGTACAAACCGCAGCGGAGGTTACCGGAATGCCACATTCGGCTTGAATTAAATCAATCGCTTCCAACGAGGGCATTTGCACACAAGCCGATGCTACTAAAACATCGACATCGGTCAAATCCAATTGCTTGTAGATTTCTAGCAAATTCAACGGATTTTGTGCGGCAACTTCCAAATTATCGGGAATTTCCAAAGCAATACTTTCTTTTACTTTAATCCCTTGGTGTTCAATATAATCCACCACTTTATCGGTCAGTGGTCGCATATAAGGCGTGATGATTGATATTTGTTTGGCTCCCAAAACCTTTAGTCCGTTAATCAACGCACCCGCCGAAGTCACAATAGGAGTAGGGAAGCCGTTGGCGATGGTTTCTTGGTGCAAATTGACTTCCGATACACAATGATAGCCACGTCCCATACTCATAATCGCCACTAAACACGCATAGCCCATCACATCCACGTGTGCATCCGAAAGTTCGATGGCACATTTCAAACTCATGGCATCCATAGCCGCGAGTTCTTCTTGAGTGACTTTTTTCATGCGCATCCGACTGCTGTGAAAAGTGAAGCGTTCGGGTAAAACGGTCTCGCGTGCTCTAAAAATCGCCGGAATTTCGGTTTCCATGGTTACATTGGAGGAGGGGACAATTTGCCCAATACGGAATTTTTTCATGCGTTTTTTCTTCAAAAATAAATCTCAAAAATAACGAAAATTATTTGAAGCGGCGACACATAAACAAGTTAAAACTCAGTTCGTAGGTATTGCTGAAAGCTGATTTTCTGACCAAAAATTGCTTCCAATTCCTGCCATGTTATAATTGGTAGGTGTTGTACCATATTTTTGAATATTGGCCCATAAGTAATAGCGTTTTACGGCGCCACTTGTGTTGTTAATAACGGTTTGTCCATTGGCTAATCCAAAATCACTGGGACCCGCTAATATTCCCGAGACCAATCCACCTGAGATAATGTCCGTGTTAACAACAACTGTATTACTTGTTGAGAGCGTAGTTCGCACAAAGATGCTTTGTCCTGTGGTTAAGGTCGTAGCACCCGCCAAAAGGTAGGTACCAAATACAATCCATTTCCCTGGAGGTAAATCGATATACACATTGCAATAGTTCATAGCCGATTGAACACCTACAGGGGTACCGTTACCAAAACTTGCGCCACCACCAGCAAATACACCAATGACTGCGGGAGTTATTGCGCTAGTATTCACCCAAGTCCCCACTCCGTTTGCATCAGAGGCTAGAATACGACCTGCAGCTTGCGTCCCATCATTGATTCGTATTTTTCCATTTACGTCCAATCGCTGCGCTGGGGTTGTCGTACCAATTCCGACATTACCCCCGTTTAAGACGGTTAGTTTTGGTGAATTGTTTGTCGTTAAATGAACAGCACCTAGGTTTCCTGCATAGGTACCCAACTCTATATCATTTGAATTCCCTGAGTAGCTTCCAAAATAGCCCCGATAATTCCCATTTTCGGCAAAAGAAATAAAGAGATTATCACCTCCATCGATAATCATGGGATTGCTGTTAGAGGAGCGAACATGAAGCGTAGTAACTGGATTATTTGTTCCAATACCCACATTTTCAAAAAGATTAGTGGGGTGTAATTGGCCAAAAATGGTTCGTGTCCATTTATCATCTGAAGCCACCATGAGTTTTACATATTGACTACCATTCCAGTAATAATATCCCGTTCCTTCTCCACCTACCACAAAAGGATTCGTGTTGTAAACCAACAAACTTATTGCGGGGGAGGCAATGGGTGTTGTACCATCATACACATCCCATAAATCCAAACGAGGAATTAATAGTCCTGAATTGGTGGCAGTAATATCTAGGCTAGCGGAGGGATCAGGGTTAGTAGTACCAATACCAATTTGAGCTTCAATTGTTTCAAAAACAAAGACTAGAAGGAAGAATGTGAGAATTTTTTTCATCACTTTTTTTGAGTAAAGCTACAATGTGCTTTAAAGCGAATCAATCAACCTTTTGTATCATTTTACTGCTTTCCATATAATTTATTTACGGCTTCGGTTTTATTTTGAACTTGTAACTTCATATAAATATGATTCAAGTGGCGTTTGACAGTACTTAATGAGATAAAAAGTTGATCGGCTATTTCTTTATATAAATGCCCTTTGCTTAAAAGTTCAAGTACTTCATATTCACGTTTTGAAAGAAGATTTTGAACATGAGATTCTGAAACGGCATTAAATGTTGATAAAACTTTTCGTGCAATTTTGGGTGACATCGGACTACCTCCATCATAGAGTTCGATGATCGAGGAAAGTATTTTTTCGGGAGGTGTATTTTTCAAAATATAACCGCTAGCCCCTGCTTTTAGTGCATCAAATACTTGATCATTGTCTTCATAAATGGTAAACATGATGAACTGAATATCAGGATGTTGTAATTTTAACTCACTGACACAGTCAATTCCTGATTTTTGGGGTAAATTAATGTCAGTTATTACTACATCAGGAAGTAATTTAGGGATGGTTTCAATAGCTTCTTCTGCATTGGTAAAGCTGGCTAAAAGGCGTAATTGCGGATCACTTTCAATAATATTTTGAAGTCCTTTTTGAATTTCTATAATATCTTCAATTATACAAATGGTGATCATTATTCAACATTTTATACAAAGGAAACGGATTTTGGTCAAAAAACAATAAACCTTTCGGTTGATATTAATTTAAATGCGCAACGGGAATGCAGAGGGTAATTTTTGTGCCTTGATCATTTTCAATTTGGAAAGTTCCATTCAATTTTTGAACTCTTTTTTCCATATTTCGCAATCCATTATTCAAAATGGAAGATTTGGGAACTTGAAATCCAATTCCATTATCATGAATAGTTAGTAAAAGACTTTCGGATTGATGGATATAAATTATAACGGATGACGCTTGGGCATGTTTAACGACATTGTGGAGGGCTTCTTTAACAAGCAAAAAAATGCTTCTTCGATGATTGCCAATTACATTTAATGTTGGATTATTAATGTCAATTTGGATTGTCAAATCGATTGAATTATTTTCGAGATAGTCATTTGAATAGTTTTTGATAAAGGAGCACAAGTCCTCAAGACGATCATTATCTTCATTCAATGCCCAAATAATCTCGCTCATATTTTTGACCAAGTCGGAAGACGTTTGGTGAATTTTTTTCAAGGATTCTTCATAGTCCATCTTCATTAAGGCCATTTGACTTAAGTAATTTATTTTTGTGAGTCCACTACCCAAATCATCATGCATATCTAAAGCGATGCGATTTCGCTCATTCTCAAGGGCAGCTTGTTTTTCGAGAACTAATTTTTGCATGGCGATAATTTCATTAGCATCTTCAAGGAGCGCTAAATTCATTTTCTCCCATTGTTGTTTGTTTCGATGGCTTAAGGCAATTGAAAAGAAAACGATATCCGTGAAGCTTCCAATCATTAACCATTCGGGAGGATAAATCCATTGTGTATCAGACGCATTTAAATTGGATATAAAACTTACAATTCCAAAAACAAAATAACAGGCGCTTCCAATCAAAATAAATAGTTGAAAAGTAATGTGGCGTAATTTAAAGCATTCCCACAACATTATAAATGTGAGTAAAAAAATGAAGATACGAATAAGCGTAAATGCAAGGGCATAATCTTCAAATGGAAAGAACGTTTTGATCAAGATAAATCCCAAAGCATACCCCACAAGTATTATCCTAATAAATGCTTTGGACCAGTACAAAAAACGATGCGTGGATTTTGTAATATCTAGCGACTGGAGAATGAAATTAAAATAAGTAGCTAAATATAGAATTTGTATTGGTTCATTAAGAAAATCATATAGTTTTAATTCGATTTCGGGTTCTAACCAATAAAACAAAAAACCTGAACGTTGAAAAACAAATAGTCCAGTAAAGGTTAGATAAACAAGATAATGTAAAAACAACCTGTCCCGATTGTAATAATAGAGAACTATGTGGTATACAAAAGCGAGTAGGATGACTCCTAATAATAAAACCGATATAACGGATTGAAAAATTAAGCCATGCACAACACCTATTTTCTTAAAATTAAATTTCTTTCACCGTATTAACGATTGTTCCAATGCCTTCCACGGTGGCTTCCATTACATCGCCATCATACAACCATTCTTGCGGATCGCGACCAGCACCCACACCTGCTGGGGTTCCCGTTGCAATAATGTCGCCGGGCTCAATGGTAAAAACGGTACTTAAGTCTTCGATTAAGTCATTGATGTTGAACAACATAAATTTTGTGTTAGAATGTTGTTTTTCTATTCCATTGACTTTCAAACTCAGGCTTAAGTGATGCGGATTCTCGATTTCATCTTTGGTCACCAAATAGGGGCCCATCGGAGCAAAAGTATCTTGTCCTTTGGATACAATCCACTGTCCTTCACGACGGCAATCCCGGGCGGAAATATCGTTGATCACAGTATACCCAAATACATAATCCATTGCTTCCGACTTCGGTACATATTTCCCTGTTTTTCCGATAACTACGGCTAACTCGACTTCCCAGTCCAACTGTGAAGTGAGTTTTGTATTTTTAATCACCTCGGTGTTTGTTGCTGTCACTGTCGTGGGTGGTTTCGAAAAGATGATGGGTTTTTGTGGAAGTTTACCTGTAGTGTCCAACGTTCTTGCGCTCTCCGCTACATGTTCGGTATAATTTAACCCAATGCCAATAATATTTTTTCGAGGCCTCGGAATGGGAGCGAGTAAGGTGACTTTATCAAATGGCACCCCGATTTTTGTAATATATTCTTCGGGCGTATCTGCAATCAAATCGTTGATTTCATCGATGATTTCAATTCCCATATCAATCAAATCGAGCATATCATCGGGCAAAGGAAAATTGGCCACTTCGCCAAAATCTTCCATATCTATCACTAAATCGTTAAATAAAAATCCTAACCGGGCTTCTTCATTTTGATAGGTATACGTAACTAATTTCATTTTTTTATTTTTTAATGGTGACCGTTTCACCGTTGTTGTTTATTATTTCTATTTCCGCAGATTGTGTTGTGATACGTTCTTTGAGACGAACAATATCACAAACAGATAGTTTTTCTAAACTAAGTTGGTCAATTCGAACAATCGGGTTTCCAAATTGAATTTTTGCCTTGAGTGCTTCATCCCATACAATGCCTACGACCAATTTTTGATCGATTAGGGTTGGCGTAAATTGGGGTGTTTTTTGGGATAAATCATTTTGGGAGGGTGCTTCAAAATACCACTTTTTCTTCTGAAAATCCAACGTTACTTTTCCCAATTTGAATACATCGAGTCCCATACGTGAGTTATCATCATCTGTGGTTTCTGTAATAATATTGGAAAACGTTATCCCGTTGATTTTCATTTTTTGAATTTGAACCAAACGGTGGGGGCTTGGTTCCAACTTTTCAAAAAGTCCCAATGAAACTACGCCAGTTGATTCTCCAAGTGTTTTTACGACTTCTCCCTTTTTGAAATCTGCATACACTCGATTTGACAAATCGTAAAAACCATCCATTCCTGTATCGAGTAAAGCAAATTCGCTGCCTTCTTTACAACCTTCACTTTGATGTTCTAATGCGACATAGGGAGCCAATTGTTGGCCAACTAATTGCATTGGAAAACCTTTAGTTTGTGGAGAAAACGACTTAATCGTATGTGATATTTTTATTTTTTTGGCTGCATAATCTACCTGTAAAACCGCATTTTTAAAGAAGTTACTACCCACAAAGCCATCCAAACGGTAACATTTTAATACCGGATGATTGTCTAAATCGACCACTATGGCAACACCATTCTCAAATTGCAAGGAACCCAAACGCATTTCAGGTAAGGGAACCATTTCCATGTTTTGCGTTGTATTATTGGCGTCCACCACATTGACGTCTCTTTTGGAGGCAGGATTAAGGATGTTGGCCACTCGCTTCGAAATGATATTGGGTGCGCCTGTATCTAGTAGAAACCGATAGGTTTGCCCTGCCAAACTCACTGGAATGATAATTTTACCGTGCTCTAACTCAAAATCGACTTCCTCCAGAAACTCTTTTTGGGATATTTTTCCAGCATCAAGTTTAAAATCTTGAGCCCAAATATATCCTATTCCCAGAAACATCCAACATACAACAATCCACTTTTTCATAGCTACTTTTTAACTAATGATTTGATGTCCGTTATTTTCGGTTAAAATGCGGTCTTGATATAAGCCTAAGCCTTCAATTACAGGTAAATCATTGAAGTGGAATAAACAGGCATCTTCCGTTTCAGAGGCATTGTGATGTTCGTGCCATGCCCATGAGGGCACACAGAAAATATCGCGTTCTTTCCAATCGAAGCGTTTCCCATTAATAATAGAATAGCCGCTTCCTTTGGCGCATTGGTACACAAACGACCCCGTATGTTTGTGGGCTTTTCCTTTGAATCCTTTGGGTAATAATTGCATGGAAGCACTCATGGTTTGCATCACATGTCCGCCCGTTAGCGGATTGCTGTAGCGCAGGTGAATGCCATCAAAAGGATCGATTGGATTTACTTCCAATGCTTCTAACAAAGCAGGATAGACTTTGCTCCAGGAATATTTAAATAGGGGAGAATAGGGCTTATCCCACTGCACATCGGCAGGAATGAGTCCGACACCACTATAGGTTTTCGGCGAATAATTCAGCGGCACGTCCAAGGGTTGCTTGCCATCAAATACCGCATAATCATTGGCTTCTAAAGCATTCACAAGCGGAATATCCAAACCGTCTTGCCAAATACAGGTTTGACCGTCGGCTTCTACGCCGTGTTCGTGCCAAGTGGAGTTGGGTGTGATCACAAAATCGTTGACTTCCAACATGATTTTATTACCGTCGACTACCGTATATCCTTTACTACCCTCCATGATAAAACGCAACGCAGAAGCGCGATGACGGTGTGCCGATGTCGATTCACCCGGGCGGGTAACCTGAATTCCGGTATACAACCAACCCACAGCGGCCGAAACGTCTTTGCGTTTGTCATTGACCAGATAGACTACACGTCGCCCAGCTTGTTCGGGCGTGACGAGTTCGCTCGATTTGAGCACCAGCGCTCGTAAATCGTCGTATTTCCATAACATGGGAACGGAATTGGGTCGCGGCTCCCAAGGTTCGATATCATTGGCAACGGTCCATAAAGCACCGGCGCCTAAGGTTTCTAATTCTTTGTAATACGCTTCGAGTTCGGGCGTATCATTCACGCGCGCTCTACCGTATACATCATCGGAATAGTGTTGCTCTTCCATGGTTTTTTATTTCGGAGACCTAACAGGTTTTTAAAACCTGTTAGGTCTATATTAATAATTAATAATATTATTTATCATCCTCCCCCTCCACAAAAGTTATCTTTCTTGTAGGCGCCACATTCACCCGCAAATCAAAAATATCAAAGCGGTTGTAATGCCCTAAAATATCGTGCATTTGCTTGGGTTGGATGCATTTTGCCAAATCGATTTCGGCATATACAATGCCTTCATCGTCAATTAAGGGGGTGCCGATTACTGCACCATTGGGTCCGATGAATCCCGAGAAGGCCGAACTTTTACGATCCAATAAAGCATCGATAGTAGGCACATCCGCTCGTAAAGCCTCTTTAATTTCTTGAGATATGGTCGAACAGGAAACGATGGTGAACAATTTCCCTTCGAAAGAATGGGCAGCCGCCCGAATTTTAATCGCTTCAGCCATATCGTAATCGGGTGGAGCAACGGGAAGTGAAATGTAATTGGCAATATGCACCAATTCGCCTTGTGATAATAAAGTGAAACGCGCCAAAGTATTGGTGTTTTCACCACAGGCGAGGGTTCCTAGCGGACCCACTTCGGTGTCATATACTTTTAACGATGAACCGTCACCTGAGGTCCACGTTAATTTTTCAGCCCAAGTAGGGACTAATTTTCGGTGTTTTCCAATGATTTCCCCTTGGTTGTTGATAATTAAGTTGGTATTGTAAATTTCGCCAAAACTTGTACCGCGTTCATTGATACCGATGACGATATGCATGTTGTAGTCGCGAGCTGCTTGGTACAACGGCTGCATTTCGGCATCGTTAACAGCTACCGAATTTCGGTACAACTTTTCGTACCATGCGCTGCCTTGCACCGGCGTCATTACCCAATTCCAATAGGGATAGCCTGCAATAAAAACTTCGGGAAATGCAATCAATGTAGCACCGTTGTCATGCGCTTCTTTGATAAAACGAATGGCTTTTTCTACTGTTGCAGGAACATTGAGAAAAACAGGCGACGTTTGTACGGTGGCGGCTTTAAATTTTTTAAATTCCATAGTTTTATTGCAAAAAGGGTTGGATTTTTAACTTCATTGTTTCATTAAAAGCTTCCGAACTGATACTGTTTCGGTCGTGGGCGATTTTCACATTCACTAAGGTGACTTCACCTTCGAGTACCGTTTTTTGTTGGGCGTTTTCAAATTTAAAACCACAAAGCATAGACGAATTACGCAATTCTTTGACCCATAAATGCTTGGTAATGGTTTCTCCGAGGCGGGCCGGACTCTTGAATTGAACTTTTAAATCGACCGTGGGGATGCCATTGGTTTCATGCATCAAATGAAAGGGGCGATCGAGCGCTTCTTCAAACCAGTCTTCGACAAGGGCATTGAGCATTTCGAGAAAACGGGGATAAAAAACAATCCCGGCGTAGTCAATATGTTGGAAACGAATTTTTTCTTCTTTAGTAAAATAGTTCATTGGTAGTACTTGTTTTAGCCCTGATTGAAGCGGCATCCTCGTAGCGTAGCGGAGAGATACAGCGGAAAGCAGGAAATAGCTCCAAAAATAAAAGCTATTCAAATATACATTAATCTTGATTTTTAAGTTTGAAACGTTGAATTTTTCCCGTTTCGGTTTTGGGCAGCGCTTCCACAAAATGAATCACACGTGGGTATTTATAGGGAGCCGCTACTTCTTTGAACCAGTGCTGAATACGGTTTTTCAATACATCCGATGCTTTAGTTGTATCATTCAATACAATATAGGCACAAACCAACATTCCACGTTCGTCGTCGGGGAGTCCCACCACCGCACATTCCGCCACATCTTCATGGCCAATCAACACACTTTCAACCTCAATGGCCGCAATATTGTAGCCCGAGGAAATAATCATGTCGTCGCCACGCGCCACAAACCAATAGTAGCCGTCTTCGTCTTTTCGGAAAACATCGCCCGTAAGATTCCAACCGTATTGCACATATTCCGCTTGTTTTTCGGGACGGTTAAGGTATTTGCAGCCTGTGATACCGCGAACAGCCAAACGGCCGGGAGTTCCATCCGTGATTTCGGTACCCGATGCATCCACAATCTTGGCTTCATAACCGGTTATGGGTAATCCTGTTGCGCCAGGTTTCATGTTTGTTTCGTTAGAAGAAATGAAAATGTGCAACATTTCAGTGGCTCCAATACCGTCTATAATTTTAAGTCCGGTCACGTCAAACCAGTCTTGCCAAACTTTCAACGGAAGCGTTTCTCCAGCAGATACGCATTTGCGCAAACTGGAAATATCGTAATCGTTTACTTTGGTTGTAATGACCCGCCAAGCGGTAGGTGCTGTAAAACAAATGGTGATTTTATGGTCTTGAATCGCTTGCAGAAGCAGGTCCGGACTTGGTTTTTCGATTAAAAAAGTGGAAGCGCCGTAATAAAGTGGGAACAGCACCAATCCGCCGAGACCGAAGGTAAATCCGATTGGCGGACTACCAATGAAAATATCATCAGCAGTGGGTTGGAGCGAATAGGCGGGAAAAGCCTCACAGATATTGAGGATATCTCTGTGATAATGCGCCGTCATTTTGGGCAAACCTGTGGTTCCTGAGGTAAACCCGATTAATGCTACACTTTCAGAATGCGTGTGGTAATTGTCAAAAACGGGTTCGTATTTTGCCATTAAGGCTTCCAATTGGCCGTTTCCAAAATAGCACACCGACTGTAGGTTATCACTTTTCACCAAATGCATTTCTTCTTCCAGATCGGCGGCACAAAAGGCATGGGAAATTTCGGCACAATCGATAATCGTGGTGAGTTCTTTGGAGCGTAGCAAAGGCATTGTGGCTACTACAATTCCGCCGGCTTTGAGAATAGCGAACCAACAAGCGACCATCATGGGCGAATTGGCGGAACGAATCAACACCCGATTTCCAGACTGGAGTTTGAGATCATGCACCAACACTTGCGCAATTTGATTGCTCTTTTCGAACAATTCTTGATAAGTCCAAGTGGTTTCAAACGTATGCAAACACGGTTGTTCTCCGCGTCCTTCTCGAATGTGTTGGTCCAGCAATCGATCGACACAGTTGAGCATTTCGGGACGTTGAAACTGGGGTAAATCCAAAAAGGAATAGCCCGGTTGTGCCGAGAGTTCGGGCAAATGATCATGAGCAAACGTATCGGTGTAATGTTTCATGACAGTTTATTTTTTATTACTCTTCGGTTTTAAAACTTTCTTCATCGATTCCATTTGTTTGCGTTCGGCCGCTAGATACGGATACAAATGCGAGGTTCCAGCAAAATAGGAATCGGGAATATCGGTGGGACGATAATTTTCATACGCTTGTGCATTACGCACAAAATACGGATCCAACAATAAAGGTCGGCCCAACGCCACCATGTCAGCACGCCCATTCAATAAAATGGTATTGATTTGGTCAATATTTTGGATGTATCCTGCGGTGATGGTCGGAATGTGAACGGTATTGCGAATGGCATCCGAAAATGGAGTTTGCCACATGCGTCCGACCAGTGGTTTTTGATGACTTACGGTATTTCCGGTAGAAACATTGATGCAATCGGCGCCTGCTTCTTTAAAGGCATTAGCGATAGTAAGCACCTCATTTTCGGTGATTCCACCTTTGGCCCAATCGCAAGCGGAGATGCGAACCGACATGGGTTTTTCATTTGGAAAAACAGCACGCATGGCTTTAAATACGTGAAGTGGGAATTTTAAGCGGTTTTCTATACTGCCACCAAACTCATCGGTTCGTTGATTGGTTAAGGGTGAAAGGAAAGAAGCTAACAAAAATCCATGATGGGCTTGGAGTTCGACAAGATCAAATCCGGCCGCCTCAGCATTTTGGGTAGCCTGCACAAATTGTGCAGTAACGGTATCCATGTCAGCGATAGTCATGATTTTTGGGGTAGGCATTCCTTCTGCAAAAGGAATAGCAGAAGCCGCGATCAATTCCCAGGGATTTTCAAGCGGTTGGTTTGCTCCTTCATTTGGTCGTTTGGTCGCGCCTTTGGGTCCAGAGTGCCCCAATTGAATTCCAATTTTGGCAGCGGTATTTTGATGGATAAAAGCTGTAATTCGTTTCCATTTATCTATATGATTTTGAGAATATAATCCTGCACAACCTAAAGTGATACGACCTGTTTCTGAAACCGCTGTCATTTCGGTTAATAGAAGTCCGACTCCGCCTACAGCGCGCGAGGTATAATGTTGAAAATGCCAATCATTAACTTCACCATTTTCAGCGCGATATTGTCCCATGGGCGCCATGACAATTCGATTTGGGAGTACTAAATCACGGAGTTTGAAGTCGTGAAAAGCAGCGGGTTTGGCTTCCTGATTGCCATTAAATTCGGCCAAAACCTTATCGGTAAACGATTTGTCGCGCATCATTAAGTTTTCAAAAGTCACTTTTTTCGAACGCGTCATGCAACCAAAAGCAAATTGGTAGAAGGGATGTTGCATGTGTCGATCCATGTGTTCGAACCAATCCAAAGAGACCGTTGCTGCATATTGAATCATTTCGACCGTATTACGACGCGATTGTTCGTATTGATGAAAAGCGGCTTGCACGTTATTTGGATTGGCTATTACGGCATCAGAGAGTCCGATGGCGCACTCCATGGCTAGTTTGGTTCCTGATCCGATAGAGTAGTGGGCCGTAGCTTTAGCATCGCCTAACAGTACAATGTTGTTATGAAACCATTTTTTATTGGTCACATGGGGAAACTGCCGCCAGTGTGATTTATTCGATATCAAGCCATGACCGTCGAGTTCTTCTTTGAATATTGCTTCGATTTTGGCAATGGTATCTGCTTCATTAGTCACTTCAAAACCATGTTTTTCCCAGGTGTCGTTGGAACATTCAAAAATCCACGTGCTCATGCCAGGTTCATACTGGTAAGAATGTGCGACGATGATTCCGTGCGGCGTAGAGCGAAAGAAATAAGTAAAAGCATCCAGGGGTTTGGTCGAACCGAGCCACACAAAACGGTTGCTTTTGAGTTCGATTTGCGTCCCAAATTCTGCGGCAAATTGTGATCGAATCGCACTTCCTATACCATCAGAGGCCAAGATAATATCTGAATCGGCAAATTGGGATAGATCGTCTACATTTTGTTCAAAATGCAAGCGAATGCCTTCTTCGGAACAGCGTTGATGTAACAGCTTCAATAAGGTTTTTCGGGAACAGCCGCAAAATCCATTGCCTGCGATACTCACTTCTTGTCCGTCACGCGCAATGATGATATCGTCCCAATAGGCAAAATTAGAGCGAATCAACTCATAGGATTCCATATCGCGTTTGAGGAATTCGCCCAAGGTTTCATCGGAAAAAACGACGCCAAAGCCGAAGCTGTCATCGGGACGGTTGCGTTCGTAAATATCAATTTCACAATGGGGTAATGCTTTTTTGGTTAGAATTGAAAAATATAAACCGCCAGGGCCGCCCCCGATTACTGTAATTTTCATGTTAAGAATTTCGTTTTATGGCAAATTGTTCACCTAATTTAGAATAGTTGGCTCCTGCAAGACGTGCTACGGGTTTGTAGTTCTCGAGATTAATTTTGTAATTATCAAGCAGGACAGCATCATCATAATGCATCAAGATCACGCGACCAATAAGTACACAAGCACCCCCTTGTTGATGTCCTTCCAAAAAGTAATGGTGTACGAGTTCGCATTCAAGGTGAATCGGACTCTCTTTGACCCGCATGGGTTTGACTTTTAAAGAGGGAATAGGGGTGAGGCCGGCATGTTCAAACTCATCAATTTCAGGGGGAAGTTTATCCGAAGTTGCATTCATTTGTTCGACGACATCCTCAGTCACCATATTCACCACAAATTGTTTTGTGGTTAAGACATTATTGAGCGTGTCTTTATTGGAATTGTTATCCCGTCGGGTGGAGAACATCACATGGGGTGGATCATCCCCCAAAAGATTGAAATATGAAAATGGTGCGAGATTATTCACGCCATGAGCATCAACGGTAGAAATCCATCCAATGGGTCGAGGGATAATGGTACCCGTTAACAGCTTGTATATTGCGGATTGTTCCAAGTTTTCAGGATCAAATTGCATGTTTAAAATTTTCAGACAAGATAAAAAAAAGCGATGAAAAAATGAGAATTATTTATCAAACAAAGCAATCATTTGATAATGAATCAATAAAAGGATTGATGAGTCGCTTCACTTTGATGAAAAAGGCAAATGAACTCGAATTTGAAAGCCGCCATTCGTTAAAACACTGATAATTCTTCGATATTTAGCGGTTAATTATTTGAATAGTGAAAAAATATTTTGAAAAAAATTTGATTTATGTATTTGTACATTTGCTAAATTAGTATATTTATGCAAAATTTATATATATGGATATTCCAGCCTGTCCTAAGTGTCAAAATACGATCATTGTAAAAAGTGGCGTCATCAAAGATCGTCAGCGGTATTTATGCAAATCATGTAACTACTTCTTTACCGTCAATAAATTAGGAAAAAAAATTGACAGCTATTATGTGACCAAAGCGCTTCAATTGTATTTGGAGGGATTAAGCTTTCGTGAAATTGAAAGGATCATCGGGGTTTCCCATGTTACCGTAAGCAACTGGGTGAAAGAGTTCAAAATTAGCAAACCCAATCATACCGACTATCATCCTACCTATAAGATTTATAATCATCTGGAACTGGTTGAATTTCTGAAAAATAAAGAGCAATTGAAAGGAGCAGGGATGATCATAACCGAACTTGGAGATAAGTTCATGCTCATAAAATGGGAGCGTTTTAAGGACTAACCTATAGTCTTTACAGAAATATATACATTAATTTTTTCCTTTAACAAATATTTAGAATTTGGTACTGCAAAATGTATTACTAACCAAATTTTAAAGTATGAAAAAAGGAATTGTTTTAGCAGCGTTATGGAGTGCTGCTTTATCATTCGCACAAGGCTCACCCGATTATGGAGGTGGGTTAAAATTCAATTTGAATACAGAAGGTTCCAAGTACATGCGATTCATAGCATGGAACCAAATCTGGGCGCGTTCTTCCGAATTAAATCCGGGCACCATGATTGGAGAACAAGGAGCCACCAAACAAGAGGATATCGGATTACGCCGGTTACGCATCTTGGCCTATGCGCAAATTTCGCCCCGCTACATGATTGTAACCCACATCGGGATTAACAATCAAACGTTTATCAATGGTGGAGCTGCAGGTTCGCAAAACACTGGTGGATACGGTGCTGGAAAAAAACCAGGCCTTTTCTTTCACGATGCATGGAATGAATATGCCGTCGTTTTACCCAAAGAAAACAAACCCTTCAGTTTGTCTGTCGGTGCCGGTTTGCATTATTACATGGGACTTTCACGCATGACCATGTCTTCGACGTTAAATTATATGACCATTGATGCACCGATTTTCAACTGGCCTTTGATCGAAAACTCGGATCAATTTGCACGCCAAATGGGAATCTTTGTTAAAGGGAAATACAATCGTTTGGAGTATCGCATGAGTATCAACAAACCTTTCGCGACTAATGTTACCCCTGTCAATGTAACCGATCCCAATGTAGCGGTAGCTGTTGATAATAACAATAATGCCCGTTGGTCTAAAGCAGGTTATTTTGAATACCAATTTTTTGACAAAGAATCCAATTTGTTGCCATTTAAAGTAGGAACTTATTTAGGTACCAAAAAAATGTTCAACATCGGAGCGGGATTCTATACAGCACCTAGTGGAACGAAAACCTCGGTCAACGGAGTCACCGAACGCCATGATATCAATTTGTTTTCGGGCGATGTCTTTTTGGATTTACCCGTAGGTGACAAAGCCAAAAAAGCAGCCATTACCGCGTATAGTGTTTTGTATGATTACGACTTCGGACCAAACTATTTACGCAATATCGGGATCATGAATGAAGGAGTAGCAGATAATACCTATACGGGAACACGTGCCTTGGCAGGTCCGGGGAATTTACAACCTATGGTGGGTTCAGGTACGATTTGGTACACCCAAGCCGGGTATTTGATTCCGAATAAAGATGAAAAACCAAAAGTACGCGTGCAACCCTTTGCAGCCTACACCTATAAAGACTTTGACGCTTTGAAAAAAGCCAGCAGTCAGTTTGATATCGGTACCAATTTCTTCCTTGATGGGCATCATGCCAAAATCACAGCCCAATATTCTACACGCCCCGTGTATACTGCTGTGGACAAGATTGATTCTTACAAAGGGGAAATTTTAGTGCAATTACAGATTTATTTATAACCTTTTTTAACCAACAATAATATGAGCAAAGCATCATCAAAAGGAATTTGGAAAGTCATTTCCGCTTCCTCCATGGGTACCATGATCGAATGGTACGACTTTTACATCTTTGGGAGTTTAGCCGTAGTTATTTCTACCAAATTCTTCCCCTCCGACAATCCCACCGCGGCCTTTTTGTCTACCCTAGCAACCTTTGCTGCTGGTTTCGTGGTTCGTCCTTTCGGAGCATTATTCTTCGGACGTTTGGGCGACCTTATCGGACGAAAATACACGTTCATGGTTACCTTAATGTTAATGGGAGGAGCCACTTTCTTAATCGGTTGTATTCCCAGTTACGAAACCATCGGATTTATGGCGCCCGTACTGGTTTTGATTCTTCGCCTTTTACAAGGTCTTGCCCTTGGCGGTGAATATGGCGGAGCAGCAACCTATGTGGCTGAACATGCCCCCAAAGGAGAACGAGGGTACTGGACCTCGTGGATTCAAACCACTGCTACCGTAGGTCTTTTTGTATCCCTTATGGTGATTTTAATTACCAAATCAGTCATGAGCAAAGAAGCTTTTGAAGATTGGGGATGGCGTGTGCCTTTCTGGGTATCGGTATTGATGGTTGTAGTTTCGTATTACATTCGTAAAGGAATGCACGAATCACCCGTTTTTGCCAAAGCGAAAGCAGAAGGAAAAACAGCAGCCAATCCGTTGAAAGAAAGTTTTGGTAATAAATACAACTTAAAATTTGTTTTATTGGCTCTATTTGGTGCTACTATGGGACAAGGGGTGGTATGGTATACTGGTCAGTTTTACGCCATGAATTTCTTAAAAACCGTTCAAGCTATTGACTCGTCACAAGTTGACACGTTGTTGGGTATTGCGCTTGTTCTCGGGACACCTTTCTTTGTGGTCTTTGGGAAATTAAGTGACAAAGTAGGTCGAAAAAACATTATGATGCTTGGTATGTTGATTGCAATTATCGCCTACCGACCAATCTATCGCGCGATGTATACGACCACCGATTTAACCAAGAAAACGGAAATAGTAGAAAAAACAACTACCGTTCCTACAATGAAAGTGGTAGAAGGAACCAAAATAGACTCTATTTATACCACAAACCGCGCTTACACCGATGGTACAACGGTTGAAGAAATCAAAACCATCCACATGGAAGAAGGAAAAGTGATGTTGGACGACAAAGGGAAAGAAAAAGTGGAAACCAAAATCACCAAGAAAATAAATAATGCCGACCGATGGATGTTAGTTTTCCTCGTCTTCATACAAGTTATTTTTGTAACCATGGTTTACGGTCCTATTGCCGCTTTCTTGGTGGAAATGTTCCCGGTAAAAATTCGCTACACCTCGATGTCATTACCCTATCACGTGGGGAACGGAATCTTTGGAGGTTTGCTTCCTGCCATTTCAACCTACTTGGTTACCACCGCTAAAGATGCGGGCGATGTTGAATTTTACCTCGAGGGATTATGGTATCCGATTATCATCGCGGGTGTCTGTTTTGTCATTGGGATGATTTATATTGATAAAAAAATTAACACACTTCACGAATAAAACGCTGGGCTATGAATGCATTAAAAAAACTTTTAGGAATTATTTGGATTCTACTCGCAGCAGCAGTTTCCTATTATTGTATCGCCATCTTTGGTGGAAAATTGTCTTCAGGAAAGCAAGATGATTTGGTTTTTGGAATTATTATCTTCTTTATTTTGTTACCTTTGGTTGTATCAGGGTTGGGACTCTTTGGGTATTATTGCCTAACCAATGAATATGATGAAGATTACGATTAAATAACCATCTAATATACACCCCAAAGCTCTTTCACAAGGGCTTTGGGTATTTTTAGTCATGAAAAAAAGACACCAACAAAAATTATTGATTATCACCTTAGTCCTTGGATTAGGATTCAATCTTCCCTTGGTGTTACTTTTTGATTCGGCCACATCTATTGGCGGGTTTCCGCTCATTTATGTGTATATTTTCTCTTTATGGCTTTTTGCTAGTTTGATCACGTTGATTATTGTAAAACGTTACCATGAGTAGCCTTGTACTTATCGTAATTTTGGGTCTCTATTTGGGGATGCTTTTTTTTATTGCGCATTGGGCAGAAAAAAAAGAAGGCTCACCGATGACCAACAATCCCTATGTTTACACCCTGTCTTTGGCTGTGTATTGTACGGCTTGGACGTATTATGGAAGTATTGGAGTAGCAGCGGATAGCGGATTAAGTTATCTACCCATTTATTTAGGTCCCGTAATCATTGCCCCCGCTTGGATTATTATTTTACGACGGATTATACGAATTTCACGGATCAATAAAATATCAAGTATCGCCGATTTTATCTCATTGCGGTATGGAAACAGTCGTTTTTTGGGTGCGATTGTCACCGTAATTTGCCTCACAGGAATCGTACCTTACATTGGGTTGCAACTCAAAGCTATTGCCGAAACCTTTCATGTGGTGACCCAAACTCCTATTCGAACGAATATTTTTGATGATAATACCACCTATGTGGCCATTGCCTTGGCTTTGTTTGCTTCCTATTATGGAACCCGGTACGTAGATGCCTCCGAAAAACGAAGAGGAATTGTTACCGCCGTGGCGTTGGAGAGTGTTTTGAAATTGGTCTTTTTTGTAGTGGTCGGTCTCTATGTAACCTTCGGAGTGTACAACGGATTTGACGATATTTACCAAAAAGCACAACATTTGCCTGATTTCGTAGCGCGAAATACCATCGGAGGATTGCCGCAAGCCATGAATTGGGGATTACTTTGTATTCTCTCCATGTTTGCTATTTTTCTCTTGCCGCGTCAATTTCACGTAGCTGTTGTTGAAAATAACCGCGAGAATCACCTCAAAACCGCAGTTTGGTTGTTCCCGTTATATCTGTTGATTTTTAACCTCTTTGTCTATCCCATCGCTTGGGGAGGAAATATTCTTTTTGAAGGCAAAAGTGTAAATTCCGATGCGTATTCTTTGCTGATTCCCTTGCATTTCCAAAACACAGCTATGGCAGTTTTGGTCTTTTTAGGCGGATTCTCGGCAGCAATTTCGATGATTATCGTATCGTCGATTGGGTTGTCTAATATGCTTACCAACAATGTGTTAATTCCCTACAACTTGTTGGGAAACTTAAGTGGTTCTGAACAATCAATCAACAGTCAACGGATCATCACTAGCCGAAAAATTGGAATTTTTTGCTTGATCATCTTGGCCTATCTCATCTACCGTTTTTTTGGTTTGGATTATAATTTGGTATCGATAGGAATGGTTGCCTTTGTGATTATTGCCCAATTGGGACCTTCTTTTTTTGGGGCCTTATTCTGGCGACGAGGCTCTCGTTTGGGAGCGATTTGGGGGATTATCATGGGCTTTGTGATTTGTGTTTACACCCTTTTGCTTCCTTATGCGATGGGTACAACCAATACCAATGCGCATTTTATCAACGAGGGGCTGTGGGGTTTTTCGTTGTTAAAACCGTTTCAGCTGTTTGGATTAGACTATTTGCAACCCGTATCACACGCCTTGTTTTGGAGTTTGTTTTTTAATTTCATTACGTATTTTGCAGTTTCGGTTAGCTTTAAAGGAAATTATCGGGAGCGCAATTATGCCGAAATGTTTGTCGATATCAACCGCTACAGTACCAATCACGAAAATGCCTTTATCTGGAAAGGAACGGCTTACAAAAATGACATCGAAAAAGTACTCGTTCGCTTCATGGGGGAAGAACGCACCCGACGAGCAATGAACATTTTCAATGTCAAATACAATGTCGATCAAAAACAAGAGTTGGCCGATGCACGCTTGGTTAAATTTGCTGAAAATTTGCTTACAGGCTATATCGGTACGGCTTCTGCACGAATTTTGATTGCCAGCGTGGTAAAAGAGGAAAAAATCACACTACCCGAAGTGTTGAAAATTTTGGAAGAATCCAAAGAGAATATCATCATAAACAAAAAATTGACCGAAACCTCGCGTGAATTACAAGAATTAACCGCCAAATTAAAAGAAGCTAACGATTCGTTAATTCAAAAAGATCAGCAAAAAGATGAGTTTCTGGATACCGTTACCCATGAAATTCGAACACCCATCACAGCAATTCGAGCCGCCAGTGAAATTTTGATTGAAGATGAAGAAATTCCCGAGGAGCTTCGAAAACAATTTTTACAAAACATCATCTCCGAATCCGACAGGTTGAATCGTTTAATTGATAAGGTTTTGGATTTGGAAAAATTTGAAACGGGAAAACAAGAAATTCACTTGGCCGCACATCCCATTATGGAAACCATTGAGAAAGCGGTTGAACCCCTACAACAGCTCATTTCCAATAAAAATATCGCAGTTCATTTGGAGGGAAAAGCAACCCTTATGGCATGGTATGATGAGGATCGTATTTTTCAAGTGGTCACCAATTTAGTGTCCAATGCCATCAAATTCTCCCCAGATGAAAACGGACTTATTGTTATTGCTGTCCACGAAAAACCCGACGCCATCGAAGTACAAGTGCGCGATAACGGTAAAGGCATTGCAAAAGGAGATTTTGAAACTATTTTTGATAAATTCTACCAATCGACCAACCAAAATTTTAAAAAACCAATTGGTAGTGGACTTGGATTAGCCATTTGTAAACAGATTATTGAAATGCACAAGGGTCAAATATGGGCCGCCAATAGCAGTACTGGCGGAGCCTGCCTTCATTTTACCCTTCCCAAAAAAGAGCAACTATGAGAAAGATACTTATTGTAGACGATGAACCCAACATTGTCATGACACTCGAATATACATTCAAGAAAAACAATTTTGAAGTCTTTATTGCACGCGATGGCCAAGAAGCATTAGAGATTTTAAAATCACAGTTGCCCGACGTGATTATCTTGGATATTATGATGCCTTTGGTGGATGGATTTGAAACGTTACAACACATTCGCCAAAATGAACAGCTCAACCATTGCAAAGTCATTTTCCTTTCGGCTAAAAATAAAGAAAGTGATATCGAAAAAGGACTGGCATTGGGCGCTGATGCTTATTTAACAAAACCCTTTTCATTGAAAAAAGTAGTCGAAAAAGTAACCGACTTACTCGCGTAAAACAACAACCAACTTTAGTATGAATTACAACGAATTTTACCAGGAAAGTCTTGGTAACCCGGAAGCCTTTTGGCAAAAACAAAGCAAAGCACTTCCATGGTTTAAAGCGCCAAGCACGATACTATCTAACGATGCCCATGGGTACCCACTTTGGTTTGCCGATGGAGAAACCAATGCCTGTTATCTAGCATTGGACCAACATATTGAAGCCGGATATGGCGAACAAACAGCACTTATTTATGATTCGCCGGTAACCCAAACCATTCGCCAATATAGTTTCAACGAGGTCAAGTCCGAAGTCGCTCGATTGGCAGGTGGACTCTTGGCGTTGGGACTAAAAACAGGCGATACGGCGGTTATCTATATGCCCATGATTCCCCAAGCCGCTTTTGCCATGCTGGCCTGTGCACGGATAGGGGTAACGCATTCGGTCGTTTTTGGTGGATTTGCACCGCATGAATTGGCAATTCGCATCGATGATTGTACGCCAAAAGTGGTTATCACCGCATCCTCTGGGATTGAAATCGACCGATTAATTGCCTACAAACCCTTGGTCGATGAGGCCATTGCTTTGGCCAACCATAAACCGGAAAAAGTTGTCGTGTTAAACCGAAAACTAGGAGCACGAATTCCTTTTCAGAAATACGATGTCGATTATGATGCGTTGGTTTACGGCTCGGAAGAAGTAGGGTGCGTCCCTGTCTTGGCTACCCATCCCTTGTATGTTTTATACACTTCGGGTACCACAGGAAAACCGAAAGGAATTGTACGGGATACGGGCGGTTATGCAACAGCTTTAAAATTTTCAATGCAATACATTTACGGCGCACATCCGGGAGAAGTGTTTTGGGCCGCCTCCGATGTAGGGTGGGTAGTAGGCCACAGCTATATTGTTTACGGTCCGTTGATTAACCGAAATACAACTGTTCTCTTTGAGGGCAAACCGATTCGAACTCCCGATGCAAGTACGTTTTGGCGCGTCATTTCAGAGCATAAGGTAAGCGTAATGTTTACAGCACCCACCGCCATTCGAGCCATAAAAAAAGAAGATCCCAACGGCGAATTGATTAAATCCTATGATTTGTCATGCCTTCGAACGCAATTTTTAGCTGGTGAACGTTGTGATGTAGCGACTTTGGAATGGTTTAACCAACATATTCCAGTACCTGCTATTGACCATTGGTGGCAAACCGAATCGGGATGGCCCATGATATCCAACATGATGGGCGTTGAACAACTCCCCATAAAACCGGGCTCGGCCTCCAAAGCAGTAGCGGGATATGATATTCGTATCTTTTCTGAAAATGGTCAAGAATTAGGCCCCAATGAGGAAGGCTTTGTCGTAATCAAATTGCCATTGCCCCCCGGAACTCTTTTGGACATTTGGAAAGACAATGCCCGTTTTCACGCGGGTTATTTGTCTAAATTTCCAGGATATTATTTCTCCGGTGATGGCGGCTATAAAGATGAAGAAGGCTATATTTTCATCACGGGTAGGGTAGATGATGTCATCAATGTTGCAGGGCATCGCTTGTCGACAGCCGAGATGGAGGAAATTGTTGCGGCGCATCCTGCGGTAGCGGAATGTGCTGTAATCGGAATTAATGATGATTTAAAAGGACAAATACCCTTGGCGTTGGTAGTTACCAAATCGGGGGAACCTATCGAGCATTTTCAGTTGCAACACGAAGTGGTTCAAAAAGTTCGCGAGCAAATTGGGGCTGTAGCTTCTTTAAAAGATGTGATCGTAGTGCAACGGTTACCGAAAACGCGTTCGGGAAAAATTTTACGAAAACTTCTCCGAAGTATAGTCGATGGAGTAGAATTTCAAATTCCTTCAACCATTGATGATGAAGCAATTATTGAGGAAATCGAAGCCGTGTTGTCGGTTTCAAAAATTGGAAGTTACAAATCGTAATAGGATCTTTTGGAGCAAAAAATGTAATTCCTGTTGTGTATAGTAATTTAGCAACATATTTCATTTCTGCACTAGAAGAATGGCTATATTTACATAACCAAAAAAATATAAAACAAGATTTACAATGAGTTATTATAGAATAAATAATCTCGAGCATTATTTTAAAATGTATAAAAAATCCATTCGTGAACCCCGAAAGTTTTGGGATCGCATCGCGGATGAGAATTTTACCTGGTATCAAAAATGGGATAAGGTTTTGGAATTTGATATGCAGGAAGCGGACTTCAAATGGTTTGTGAATGCCAAAGTGAATATCACCAAAAACTGTATCGATCGGCATCTAGCCAAACGAGGGGAGAAAACCGCTATTATTTTTGAACCCAACGATCCCAATGAGGAGGCACAACATATTTCCTACAATGAGTTGTATGCTCGTGTAGCCAAAATGGCCAACGTTTTGCGTGATCAAGGCATTAAAAAAGGTGATCGTGTATGCATCTACCTTCCGATGATTCCTGATTTGGCGGTGGCGGTTTTGGCCTGTGCGCGTATTGGTGCGATTCACTCGGTGGTTTTCGCTGGATTTTCAGCCTCAGCAGTGGCAGCCCGTATTCAGGATTGTGAAGCCAAAATGGTCATCACTTCCGATGGTGGGTATCGCGGTGATAAAACCATCAATCTCAAGGCCATTGTTGATGAAGCTCTGGAAAAATGCCCAACGATTGAAACCGTTTTAGTGGCGCGTCGTACCAATCAACAAGTAGCCATGCTAGAAGGCCGCGATTTATGGTTGCAACCCTTGTTAGATGACGCTATTCCCAACAATGTAGCTGAAATCATGGATGCCGAAGATCCGTTATTCATTTTATATACATCGGGTTCTACAGGCAAACCCAAAGGAATGTTGCATACTACAGCTGGGTATATGGTTTACACGGCCTATACCTTTAAAAATATTTTCAATTACGAAGAAAACGATGTGTATTGGTGTACCGCAGATATCGGTTGGATTACAGGACACTCCTATATCCTTTACGGACCTCTTTTGAATGGTGCAACAACGGTGATTTTTGAAGGTGTTCCTTCCTATCCCAATTTTAGTCGTTTTTGGGAAGTAATTGAGAAGCATAAGGTTAATCAGTTTTACACCGCACCCACGGCAATTCGAGCGTTGGCGAAAGAAAGTTTGGATTATGTCCAAAAATATCCCTTGTCTTCTTTGAAGGTAATTGGATCGGTAGGAGAGCCCATTAACGAAGAAGCTTGGCACTGGTATAACGATCATGTGGGTGGAAAACGTTGCCCACTTGTGGATACGTGGTGGCAAACGGAAACTGGCGGAATAATGATTTCTCCCGTTCCTTTTGTAACGCCCACAAAACCCACGTATGCTTCCTTGCCTTTGCCTGGAATACAACCGGTATTGATGGACGAATTGCGTAACGAAATTGAAGGCAATCAAGTCACCGGTAGCTTGTGCATCAAGTTTCCTTGGCCGAGTATGGCTCGAACTATTTGGGGCGATCACCAACGGTACAAAGAGACCTATTTCTCTGCTTTTCCAGGAAAATATTTCACAGGTGACGGCGCATTGCGTGATGAAGTGGGGTATTATCGCATTACAGGTCGAGTGGATGATGTAATTATTGTTTCGGGCCATAATTTGGGTACTGCGCCTATAGAAGATGCAATCAACGAACACCCAGCGGTAGCCGAAAGTGCCATTGTTGGATTCCCGCACGATATCAAAGGAAATGCGATGTATGGCTTTATTATTTTGAAAGAAGTAGGAGAGACCCGTAATCGCGAAAATCTTGCGAAAGAAATTAATCAATTGATTTCTGATCAAATCGGACCCATTGCCAAACTAGATAAAATTCAATTTGTAAGTGGATTGCCAAAAACACGTTCAGGTAAGATTATGCGGCGTATTTTACGCAAAATTGCTGAAGGAGATTTCAGTAATTTCGGTGATATTTCTACACTTTTGAATCCTGAAATTGTTGAGGAAATCAAAAATGAACGGGTATAGTTTATAGTTAATTTAGTTTTATTGGTTGGAACTGCTTTCATTTGTGAAGGCAGTTTTTTTATTTTACAAAAAATTGTATTTCAATTGATTAAACAATCTTAACGTGTTAATCACTTCAGGTTTATTTTAAACCTAATTTAGACTTTAATTTCAAAAACATCAACGCGATATTGTAGGCGTCATCCGTAGGTGAGACGTGCTCGGTAACGGGAAGTTTGTAGGCTTTTGCCATTTCATCCAAAGCGATGCTTTTTTCAGACAAATCATGTACTTTTTTGTACATAATTTCAATATCCAATGCCTCATTACGTAAACGTCCGCAGCCCAATTTTTCGAGTACTTCATTGAGCATTTCTACATCAAAATATGTACGGTGCCCCACCAAAACCGCATTCTCAATAAAGGCGATAAAGTTTTCAATCGCTGCGGGTTCGGCTAATTTTGGCATTTTACTCTCCAAAACAAAGTCATGGGTAATGCCGTTGTCATGCAAATATTTGTACTGTGGAATAGCAATTTCAAAAACATCACCGATTAACACCTGATCCTGAACAATTCCGATGGCAGCAATCGATAAAATAACATCTTTACGCGAATTTAATCCCGTAGTTTCAAGGGTAAACGCCACATAGCGATTGGATTTTTTGTCCATTTTCTCCAGGTACGTTTTCCAAAATTCAGGATATTCTTTCTGTATGTTTTTTAGCCAATCCAACATAATTAGGAAAATTGGGTGAGTTGGTAATTATCTTTAATCAATTCTTCCAAGTCGCGCATGGGGACTAACGCCGCTTTGAGTCTTTCTTTATCCACTTTATTCATATCCTCCAAAGATAGAAAATGACCGTTAGAATCTTCTTTTAACCCTTCTTCTGTGCTGAATTTGGACAAGGTTAAAAAAGCTTCGGCGCAGTTGAGATAGATTTCTGCATGTTTCGGATCAATGATCGCCAGCTGTTTGTACCGCTGAAAGGTGCTGTTGATTCCTTTTATCCCATTGCTTAATGTAAGCAAACGTGCCGCATCAACCAAAGGTAAAATAGCCCGGTTTTTAAGGTCAAATTTACCTTTAAATTCGCCTTCCTCTTCCACATTGAATTTTTTAAAGAACGTTAGAGGCGGTGGTTTTCGTAACGCATCATTCCCCAAGAAATCGTAGAACAATACATTGTTTTTAGCATTTTTAAATATAACCTCCGTCAACGCATCCTCGATTTTTTGCTCCCCGGAAGCCATTTCATAATCAAAGAAAACACTGCTAATTTCATTGGATTTTTCACCGGGAGTATTCATCCAACTGTTGTACTGTTTTATCCAGTCAGTCAATGATTTACACCACAGCATATTGCTGGCAACATGATTTTGCGCACACAGTTTATATCCTACTTTTTCAAGCGTCGCGGTTGCTTTTTTGGCCAAACGAATAAAGTAATCTTTGGTATCGCGATACTTATCGGCGGGCACATCTTCAAAAATCAAAATACTATCTTGGTCCGTTAGTAACAATTGTTCTTTTCGACCCTGACTCCCAATGCATAACCAAGCATAACGAGCAGGAGGGGAGCCCAACTCTAAAATCGCCAATTCGATAGCACGTTTAACCAAAGCTAGGGTGATTTCACCAGCAATACTTTGGATGTGCGTAAGCGGTATATTGCGTTGAAGCGACGACTGGATGATTTCTGTGAGTTTGTCGCGTACTGATTTTAGTTCTTTAGCAGATGTCGATTTTCGGATTTCTTTAAGTAAAACCCCTGGATTATTGGCTTGAGCGACAACCAAATCATGCTCTGAAATAATGCCTTTGACTTCTGATTTATCGGTGCCATCATACGTGACACAAAGGTGCGTAACTCCGTGCTTTAACATGACCAATTGCGCTTCAGCCACTGAAATATTTTCAATTACTGTAACCACAGGCGCACTCATCAATTGGGTAATGGGTTGCGAAATGGCAACACGACCCGTAGCTACTTTGGCCCGAAAATCTTTATCCGTGACGATTCCAACAGGATTTCCTTGCTCGGTGATAACTGCGCTATCGTATAAATTATCGGTAATTAATTGCGCAGTATCTTTCACTGTTGTTTGGATGCCGATTTTTAGTGGTGATCTATTGTAAGTCAAGGTTTGGAAATACAATAAATCGGATTGATTTTCACTAAACGCGATAGAATCAGTGATCAGTCCCTTAGCCATTTTATCGGACTGATTCTTGGAATTGGTGGCAAAACTTTCCAATAAAAAATCCAAAACCGCTTGATTCTTGGACACATAAGGTTTAAAAACCGTAATAGGAATGGCGTATACAATACAATCATCTTTGGCTTTGGCCGTCATTTGATAATTGTTCTTGGCAAAAAAGGGCCGCAATCCAAAAATATCGCCGGCATGGCATTTATTTAAAAGCATTTCTTCGGCGTCGGAAACCACCATTAATTGAATGATTCCATGGGCCACCACGTAAAAACTATCGTGTAAGGCGTCGTTGATTTGAAATAAGGTTTTGTTTTTATCCAGATTTAAAACCCGAATCGATTGAGCAATAACCACAAGTTCGTCATAACTCAAAAAATTAAACGGCTCAAAATCTTTTAAAAAGTCGGCAACTCGGTAGGCAATTGCATTACTCATAGCGGATAAAATTAAGCTACAAAGTTATAAATTTGTTTGTGCCCATACCGATAAAGAAGCATCGTTTTATGATTAGTTTTAACGATGAGATGTTTATAACCTAAACCATCTTCTTATTATTCTATTTTACATAATATAAATTATAGCGCATTAAATACGGTACATTTTAGCATAAAACGCACAATATCAATGATAAACCAAAACTTTTTCGATATCCCATTAAATCAAGGGTTAATAGATTCGTTAACCGTTTTTTTACCTCTTGACAAGATTACAATAATTGATAACCGCCTAACTGACGAGTATATGTGCTATTATCCCGACAACAACGATTCAGGCCTTTTAATTGAGGAACTACACCCGCCAAAACCAATAATGATAAACCACAACGGTATTAATTTCCGAATGAATAAAGTCGTCTTATCAGAACTCAAAGATAAACGAGGTAATATACTCCGTGAACATTCCGAAGCAATTCGCCTAACCCTTACCGCAAAAATGCTACACGGTGAATATTTCCGAGGCATCAATAACGACAATATTAGTCGCATTGTCGATTATATCAACACCACAAATATTATAAAAATAGATACCGAAACCATACTTAATTCACCCTGTAATGATATCGATATTTGTATTAATTACAGGCTTGATTTTGATATTTTCAAGGAATCCCGAAAGTTCTTATACAACCTCGTTAAAGATTCAAAAAAGCATGCTGTGGAACTCTTCCCTGCAAAAGAAACCCAAAAAATCAATAAAAATATAGGTTTGATATATGGCGACCGTGAAAAGGGTCTTATTTCAACACCTTTTTGTAAATTCTACAACAAAGAAAACGAACTACTTACAAAATCAGCCGAGTTTTATAATATCTATCTTTTTCCTCAACTCAAATACGGCTTATCAATAAAAAACCTAATCAGAAAAGAAATTACACTACGAAATAACGAGCAAAAAAAGAATCTTATAAAAAATGGTCAAGTAAACAAAGATAATCCCCTAAAAACGCTTAAAAACATTCTCGATATAACACAAGACCAACTTACTGAAATATGTAACTCAACATTAAGATATTACTATGACAAAAAACAATTTTCAATCCCTGACGACCTCAAACCCCTTGAAAAGATATTGGCGGGATACATGCAACAGATTATTAACCTTGGCGGTGATAAACTTGCTCTTATTGCTCCCCTTGATAGTATATCTTGCAAGGTCACCAAGTCGAGAACAAAAGCCAAAATCGACGAACTAATCAAAATAGTTTTCTCCGACGATTACATAAAAAAACAGGCTCAAAAAAACGAATTTATGAACGACTTTTTAAAGCTTCAATCCATTTGGTAAAAAACCCCCTTGGCGGGGCTATGTGATAGCCCCGATAAGTTAATAAAAATGTTAACCATAAAAATTAAAATTATGACAAAACAGCAACTAAAAACACAATTAGTAAACCTTTATGTATTACAAGCTAAACTTAAGAAACTAACATCAAATGAGGCTTACGAAAACTACCATTTTATATCGGGTCAAATAAAAGTCTTAGAAACTTTAATTAATGGGCAAAAATTCATTAATAATAACCATGTCAACGAATTTATCACTTATGAAAACGAAAGAAAAAAACGCTCTTTCTTCTAAAGGCACACGTCCTACAATGGTACAACGTGCCGAAAATGACAAAGGATATAGCTACAAATTAAAAAACGGTGAATTTCTATATTTTCCCGATAAAAAATTTCCCGTTGACGATATCGGGAAAAATGGCCAAACAAAGTTAATATTATAAAAAGGGCGGGTTGCACCCCGCCCCAACAAAATCCCTACGTTATGTCAAAAATTTCAGAATTTCGCATTTTATCAATTAAAGATTTTATGATATTACTTGAAGTATCAGAAACAACTGCGAAGCAATATCGAAAAGATTTAAGAGAACACTTAAGACTTGAAAAAAAGCCAATACTTTTTATTCATTTCAAGCGATATTTTAACATAAATGACGCCAAGGTATAAAAATAGTCTTAAATGGGTCGTAAATAGTCGGGTTTAAATACTCGACTTTTTTTATTTATCACCTTTGAATCATTATTAATACCAACTTTAAAAAACATCTTTATGTTATTGAAACGTGTATCGGGTACATCAAAGGACAAAATTGTAACCCAAACAGAATTAAGTAAATTGGTACTTCTCACAAACATGACCTTTAACGGTTTACAGGATGAGAAAATCCAAATTACTATTGAACGAAATGGCGGGAAATCAATTTCCGTTCATCCAAAGCCTGTAAATCTTCGCCAATATATTTTGGCATCAACTTACGGCCAAAATGCAATTTGCGCATTCCCTACGGCGCATTACTCAGGACACAATATGTCCGTAGTTCTTGACTTGACCGTAGCGGGTAACGTTGAACTTGTCGACTCAGACAAAATCGTCGTAGAATTATCAAACTTGAATGAAGACCCAGACATTTACTACGAATTTCGTGGGATTCAGTCCGAAGATGGAAATGGCGACGATTCAGATATTTACATCTTCGAGCCAAAAGTAATTCCCGATTACGAAGAAAATTTCAACCTCAATGTTGACAAATACGACGTATGCGTTATCCCTGACCTTAATACAATTCGCGAAATCAATTTCACCCATGCGTTAACTCGTCAGGTAACTAAGCGCGACCCAATTTGTCTACGTGCCGAGCATATCGATTTTGACCCTGTCGGAATCGTTTACCAAAACGGTAACGTTCGCACAAGCGACCCCAATTTTTTACAATTGGATACAGACGAGTTAATTAATATTAACGTGGTCAAGGAATTGACAGCGGGTCAAAACATCGATGTTTTGTTTCGTAAATCAGTTTCACAGGCACAATTAGGACTAAAATAGTAACCTATGGGATTTTTTAAAAGAATCGGTAAGGGAATCGGAAAAGGTATCAAAGGTGCGGGTAAATTCATCAAGAAAAACGCCACATTTAAGAACCTTGTATCTCTTGCCTCAAATTTTGACCCCTCGGGCATTGTTGGCGGTTTACAGGCCAAACACGAAGCAAAAAAGCAAGAACAGCAAGCATTGGCCGAAATGCAACAAAATCCTGAGTTTAACCAATTACCCGCTACTGAACAGGTAATGTTAGTAAAAAACCACGTTGGCGCACAAAACGCCCAAGCAATTGCCACGGCTTCAGATATTGCACAAAAACGAGGTATCACAATTGGCGAAGTTTTACAAGGTGCTGCGGGTGGTGCTTTACAGGGTGCAGGCTCTGTAATGGCGGGCGATACAAAAGTAGCTACCACGGGCGGAACCCTTACACAAAATGTGTTTATGAATTGGCTTAAACGCTTTTGGTATATCCCTCTCGGCATTGTTGTAATTCTTGCCCTCGTATGGCGTAAACTCGCAAACCCTCAAAGCGGACGAACCTACCGCAGACGATAAAAATACATGAAAACAACCCTTTTAACAGGTGGCCTTGGCATCGGGATGATGCAAGCCATACAGCAAGTTGACCCGGCACAAACGGTCAACCTCTTAAGTACTATCGTTGTTGCGGTCGTTACTTTAATTCGATTGTTTAAAAAAGACAAACCAAAAAACCAATAAATCATGCAAAGAAATAAACGCATCAGTACAGACCGTTTCGGTAACCCTTATCAAGTTATTGGCTTGAAAGATACAAAAGGCACAGGCTTCCCAAAAGGTTACGTTGAGTTAGGCGGAAAACTTTACAAATTAGAGCATTCACCCTCACAAAAAGAAGGTGTTGAAGCTTGGATTCGTGTTACAAAAGTTGACCAAAAACAACGTCAAACCTCAATGTAATGAAGTCAATCATTAATTTCCTATCTGCGTGCCGTGATTATATCGATTATGGCTACGCTTTACTCGACTCGCTTAACTATACCGTTAAGCGTTTCGAGGAAGTAGGCAAAAAACAAAAAACCGATGTTAACGACAAAGGAAATAGCCCTGAATCTAATAATCCCGCATGAAGGGTTATATAGTGCCTCCCCTACCGGGTTGGTACGAGTAAAGGACAAAAAAACACCTATTTATCCCTATCGTGATCCCTCGGGAGTATGGACAATTGGTTTTGGGACTACAATTTACCCCGACGGTAAACCCGTCCGTAAAACAGACCCGCCAATTACATACGAAAAGGCTGTCGAATTTATGCTTTTGCACATCGACAACGACCTTAAGAATCTTAAAAAGTATCTTCCACAACGTTTAACACGTTATCAGGTTGCATCCTTGTTAAGTCTTTCTTATAACATTGGTTGGCCAAGATTAGCCCGTACAAAGGCAACTAAAGGTCTACTACATGTAATTAACGAAAACCCCGACGATTTTAACCGAATTGAACCATTATTCAAACAATATCAATTTGCTAACGGTCGTCGCCTCTCAGGACTAATTAAACGTCGAAACGACGAATTCAAAACTTATAAAAAAAAAGTATCTTCATCATGTTTGACAAAATCAAAAATTTCGTAACTGAAAAGCCCGCAATTGCTGTTGCTATCGCTGTGGGTCTTGTAGTTGTAATTTGGAAAGTAGTTTTACCTATGTTCCGTAAAAAATAATCTACTATGCGCAGAACTTCACCTACTTCAAAATTTGCGCTATTTTTCAAGGCCAATTGGGTTCAACTCCTTTTGGCTTTACTTTTTTTCCTCTTTGTTTTCCCATGGATTTACAGAAAAGCACAAGACGCAATTTCATCATTTAAGCAAAACAAACAGGATAACGCTACCGACGAATTGAAAAATCAAATCGATAACGCAATAAAAGTAAATAGCGCTGAAAATTCAACTGCAAACCCTGTTACACGTACACAAAAACAAACCGCAGTAGCTAAAAAATACAAGTCTAAACGACTTTCAAAAGCCAAAATGCGCGAACTCGCAAATATTTCAGAAAACATCGCAATAGCTTTTGGAACTAATGCCGAGGAAAACGGCTCACTTTTAGGCGTTGATTTTTTCGGAGACGTACCGAAAACTTTTTCAGCAATGACCGAGGACGAGAAAGAAGCTATTAAGCAATTGAAAAAAGTACCTGGCACATTCGGCATTGTCGCCGACTATTACTACAACGTCTACACTCGTAGCCGTAATCTTAAGACCGATATTAAACGGTTTCTTACTACTTCACAAATTCAAGAACTCCGAGACCATTATAAAAAATATGGAATCCGTAACGTAATCTAATATGCAAAGTCTACACGCTTATTTATCCGATTATAATCTTGCAATTTACGCACAAAACAATAACTTAAGACCAAAACAATTAGTCCTTTTGTACGTAAATGAACACGGATTATTAAAACAAACCCCCGTTATCTCAGCACCTAAACCAAATGGCGAAAACATGATGGGCGTAATTTTTGACGAAGAAGCTTTTTGTTTAGGTGTTTATGTAAATGGTGTACAAGTCAATGCAACCGAATTGCGTAGTCAATTCACTCCAAAGGAGTTATATTTTATGAATTTAAATTCAAAAACTCCCGTTCCTTTACCTTTTGCACCTGAACTGCTTACTGAACAGGATTTTAGGCCACGAGGCTCCGTGCTTCTTATGCCTTACATTATGCCTTAAGAGAATTTTTTTATCCTTTTATTTGCCTAATTAAAAATTTCTTTATATTTGGGCATCATTTAGCGATGATAAACGGTAAAAATTTATGAATAAAGGACAAAAAATTTTCTTCATATTCCTGTACTCTATTTCGGGTACAGGATTTTTCTTTTTATCACTTCGCTAAAAGCCTCCACCGTTAAAAAAACCGACTAAGGTTTTTAGGTGGTACGTGACAGGCAAAACAAAAAAATCGCCGAAGGCAACCTTTTAAAAATTAAAAATTGCCCTTTTTAATTTTTAACCGCAAAAGAGCCCGGTAGGCGATTGCAATTTCAAAAAATTCCGTAGGATCAATTTTTTGAAATAAAAAACTCCGAGTCAAACGGTGTTAACGCACCTCCCCGGAGTTTGTAAACGGTAATAATGTACAAACCTAAACAAATATTGTGCATTATTCCCACAAAATGAATGTTAATTAATTGCTAATACGTTCCATTATTTAAAGCTATCCTTTAAAAACCCCTGTAAATACAGGGTTCTTTACATACTATAAATTATAGCGCATTAAATACGGTACATTTTAGCATAAAACGCACAATATCAATGATAAACCAAAACTTTTTCGATATCCCATTAAATCAAGGGTTAATAGATTCGTTAACCGTTTTTTTACCTCTTGACAAGATTACAATAATTGATAACCGCCTAACTGACGAGTATATGTGCTATTATCCCGACAACAACGATTCAGGCCTTTTAATTGAGGAACTACACCCGCCAAAACCAATAATGATAAACCACAACGGTATTAATTTCCGAATGAATAAAGTCGTCTTATCAGAACTCAAAGATAAACGAGGTAATATACTCCGTGAACATTCCGAAGCAATTCGCCTAACCCTTACCGCAAAAATGCTACACGGTGAATATTTCCGAGGCATCAATAACGACAATATTAGTCGCATTGTCGATTATATCAACACCACAAATATTATAAAAATAGATACCGAAACCATACTTAATTCACCCTGTAATGATATCGATATTTGTATTAATTACAGGCTTGATTTTGATATTTTCAAGGAATCCCGAAAGTTCTTATACAACCTCGTTAAAGATTCAAAAAAGCATGCTGTGGAACTCTTCCCTGCAAAAGAAACCCAAAAAATCAATAAAAATATAGGTTTGATATATGGCGACCGTGAAAAGGGTCTTATTTCAACACCTTTTTGTAAATTCTACAACAAAGAAAACGAACTACTTACAAAATCAGCCGAGTTTTATAATATCTATCTTTTTCCTCAACTCAAATACGGCTTATCAATAAAAAACCTAATCAGAAAAGAAATTACACTACGAAATAACGAGCAAAAAAAGAATCTTATAAAAAATGGTCAAGTAAACAAAGATAATCCCCTAAAAACGCTTAAAAACATTCTCGATATAACACAAGACCAACTTACTGAAATATGTAACTCAACATTAAGATATTACTATGACAAAAAACAATTTTCAATCCCTGACGACCTCAAACCCCTTGAAAAGATATTGGCGGGATACATGCAACAGATTATTAACCTTGGCGGTGATAAACTTGCTCTTATTGCTCCCCTTGATAGTATATCTTGCAAGGTCACCAAGTCGAGAACAAAAGCCAAAATCGACGAACTAATCAAAATAGTTTTCTCCGACGATTACATAAAAAAACAGGCTCAAAAAAACGAATTTATGAACGACTTTTTAAAGCTTCAATCCATTTGGTAAAAAACCCCCTTGGCGGGGCTATGTGATAGCCCCGATAAGTTAATAAAAATGTTAACCATAAAAATTAAAATTATGACAAAACAGCAACTAAAAACACAATTAGTAAACCTTTATGTATTACAAGCTAAACTTAAGAAACTAACATCAAATGAGGCTTACGAAAACTACCATTTTATATCGGGTCAAATAAAAGTCTTAGAAACTTTAATTAATGGGCAAAAATTCATTAATAATAACCATGTCAACGAATTTATCACTTATGAAAACGAAAGAAAAAAACGCTCTTTCTTCTAAAGGCACACGTCCTACAATGGTACAACGTGCCGAAAATGACAAAGGATATAGCTACAAATTAAAAAACGGTGAATTTCTATATTTTCCCGATAAAAAATTTCCCGTTGACGATATCGGGAAAAATGGCCAAACAAAGTTAATATTATAAAAAGGGCGGGTTGCACCCCGCCCCAACAAAATCCCTACGTTATGTCAAAAATTTCAGAATTTCGCATTTTATCAATTAAAGATTTTATGATATTACTTGAAGTATCAGAAACAACTGCGAAGCAATATCGAAAAGATTTAAGAGAACACTTAAGACTTGAAAAAAAGCCAATACTTTTTATTCATTTCAAGCGATATTTTAACATAAATGACGCCAAGGTATAAAAATAGTCTTAAATGGGTCGTAAATAGTCGGGTTTAAATACTCGACTTTTTTTATTTATCACCTTTGAATCATTATTAATACCAACTTTAAAAAACATCTTTATGTTATTGAAACGTGTATCGGGTACATCAAAGGACAAAATTGTAACCCAAACAGAATTAAGTAAATTGGTACTTCTCACAAACATGACCTTTAACGGTTTACAGGATGAGAAAATCCAAATTACTATTGAACGAAATGGCGGGAAATCAATTTCCGTTCATCCAAAGCCTGTAAATCTTCGCCAATATATTTTGGCATCAACTTACGGCCAAAATGCAATTTGCGCATTCCCTACGGCGCATTACTCAGGACACAATATGTCCGTAGTTCTTGACTTGACCGTAGCGGGTAACGTTGAACTTGTCGACTCAGACAAAATCGTCGTAGAATTATCAAACTTGAATGAAGACCCAGACATTTACTACGAATTTCGTGGGATTCAGTCCGAAGATGGAAATGGCGACGATTCAGATATTTACATCTTCGAGCCAAAAGTAATTCCCGATTACGAAGAAAATTTCAACCTCAATGTTGACAAATACGACGTATGCGTTATCCCTGACCTTAATACAATTCGCGAAATCAATTTCACCCATGCGTTAACTCGTCAGGTAACTAAGCGCGACCCAATTTGTCTACGTGCCGAGCATATCGATTTTGACCCTGTCGGAATCGTTTACCAAAACGGTAACGTTCGCACAAGCGACCCCAATTTTTTACAATTGGATACAGACGAGTTAATTAATATTAACGTGGTCAAGGAATTGACAGCGGGTCAAAACATCGATGTTTTGTTTCGTAAATCAGTTTCACAGGCACAATTAGGACTAAAATAGTAACCTATGGGATTTTTTAAAAGAATCGGTAAGGGAATCGGAAAAGGTATCAAAGGTGCGGGTAAATTCATCAAGAAAAACGCCACATTTAAGAACCTTGTATCTCTTGCCTCAAATTTTGACCCCTCGGGCATTGTTGGCGGTTTACAGGCCAAACACGAAGCAAAAAAGCAAGAACAGCAAGCATTGGCCGAAATGCAACAAAATCCTGAGTTTAACCAATTACCCGCTACTGAACAGGTAATGTTAGTAAAAAACCACGTTGGCGCACAAAACGCCCAAGCAATTGCCACGGCTTCAGATATTGCACAAAAACGAGGTATCACAATTGGCGAAGTTTTACAAGGTGCTGCGGGTGGTGCTTTACAGGGTGCAGGCTCTGTAATGGCGGGCGATACAAAAGTAGCTACCACGGGCGGAACCCTTACACAAAATGTGTTTATGAATTGGCTTAAACGCTTTTGGTATATCCCTCTCGGCATTGTTGTAATTCTTGCCCTCGTATGGCGTAAACTCGCAAACCCTCAAAGCGGACGAACCTACCGCAGACGATAAAAATACATGAAAACAACCCTTTTAACAGGTGGCCTTGGCATCGGGATGATGCAAGCCATACAGCAAGTTGACCCGGCACAAACGGTCAACCTCTTAAGTACTATCGTTGTTGCGGTCGTTACTTTAATTCGATTGTTTAAAAAAGACAAACCAAAAAACCAATAAATCATGCAAAGAAATAAACGCATCAGTACAGACCGTTTCGGTAACCCTTATCAAGTTATTGGCTTGAAAGATACAAAAGGCACAGGCTTCCCAAAAGGTTACGTTGAGTTAGGCGGAAAACTTTACAAATTAGAGCATTCACCCTCACAAAAAGAAGGTGTTGAAGCTTGGATTCGTGTTACAAAAGTTGACCAAAAACAACGTCAAACCTCAATGTAATGAAGTCAATCATTAATTTCCTATCTGCGTGCCGTGATTATATCGATTATGGCTACGCTTTACTCGACTCGCTTAACTATACCGTTAAGCGTTTCGAGGAAGTAGGCAAAAAACAAAAAACCGATGTTAACGACAAAGGAAATAGCCCTGAATCTAATAATCCCGCATGAAGGGTTATATAGTGCCTCCCCTACCGGGTTGGTACGAGTAAAGGACAAAAAAACACCTATTTATCCCTATCGTGATCCCTCGGGAGTATGGACAATTGGTTTTGGGACTACAATTTACCCCGACGGTAAACCCGTCCGTAAAACAGACCCGCCAATTACATACGAAAAGGCTGTCGAATTTATGCTTTTGCACATCGACAACGACCTTAAGAATCTTAAAAAGTATCTTCCACAACGTTTAACACGTTATCAGGTTGCATCCTTGTTAAGTCTTTCTTATAACATTGGTTGGCCAAGATTAGCCCGTACAAAGGCAACTAAAGGTCTACTACATGTAATTAACGAAAACCCCGACGATTTTAACCGAATTGAACCATTATTCAAACAATATCAATTTGCTAACGGTCGTCGCCTCTCAGGACTAATTAAACGTCGAAACGACGAATTCAAAACTTATAAAAAAAAAGTATCTTCATCATGTTTGACAAAATCAAAAATTTCGTAACTGAAAAGCCCGCAATTGCTGTTGCTATCGCTGTGGGTCTTGTAGTTGTAATTTGGAAAGTAGTTTTACCTATGTTCCGTAAAAAATAATCTACTATGCGCAGAACTTCACCTACTTCAAAATTTGCGCTATTTTTCAAGGCCAATTGGGTTCAACTCCTTTTGGCTTTACTTTTTTTCCTCTTTGTTTTCCCATGGATTTACAGAAAAGCACAAGACGCAATTTCATCATTTAAGCAAAACAAACAGGATAACGCTACCGACGAATTGAAAAATCAAATCGATAACGCAATAAAAGTAAATAGCGCTGAAAATTCAACTGCAAACCCTGTTACACGTACACAAAAACAAACCGCAGTAGCTAAAAAATACAAGTCTAAACGACTTTCAAAAGCCAAAATGCGCGAACTCGCAAATATTTCAGAAAACATCGCAATAGCTTTTGGAACTAATGCCGAGGAAAACGGCTCACTTTTAGGCGTTGATTTTTTCGGAGACGTACCGAAAACTTTTTCAGCAATGACCGAGGACGAGAAAGAAGCTATTAAGCAATTGAAAAAAGTACCTGGCACATTCGGCATTGTCGCCGACTATTACTACAACGTCTACACTCGTAGCCGTAATCTTAAGACCGATATTAAACGGTTTCTTACTACTTCACAAATTCAAGAACTCCGAGACCATTATAAAAAATATGGAATCCGTAACGTAATCTAATATGCAAAGTCTACACGCTTATTTATCCGATTATAATCTTGCAATTTACGCACAAAACAATAACTTAAGACCAAAACAATTAGTCCTTTTGTACGTAAATGAACACGGATTATTAAAACAAACCCCCGTTATCTCAGCACCTAAACCAAATGGCGAAAACATGATGGGCGTAATTTTTGACGAAGAAGCTTTTTGTTTAGGTGTTTATGTAAATGGTGTACAAGTCAATGCAACCGAATTGCGTAGTCAATTCACTCCAAAGGAGTTATATTTTATGAATTTAAATTCAAAAACTCCCGTTCCTTTACCTTTTGCACCTGAACTGCTTACTGAACAGGATTTTAGGCCACGAGGCTCCGTGCTTCTTATGCCTTACATTATGCCTTAAGAGAATTTTTTTATCCTTTTATTTGCCTAATTAAAAATTTCTTTATATTTGGGCATCATTTAGCGATGATAAACGGTAAAAATTTATGAATAAAGGACAAAAAATTTTCTTCATATTCCTGTACTCTATTTCGGGTACAGGATTTTTCTTTTTATCACTTCGCTAAAAGCCTCCACCGTTAAAAAAACCGACTAAGGTTTTTAGGTGGTACGTGACAGGCAAAACAAAAAAATCGCCGAAGGCAACCTTTTAAAAATTAAAAATTGCCCTTTTTAATTTTTAACCGCAAAAGAGCCCGGTAGGCGATTGCAATTTCAAAAAATTCCGTAGGATCAATTTTTTGAAATAAAAAACTCCGAGTCAAACGGTGTTAGCGCACCTCCCCGGAGTTTGTAAACGGTAATAATGTACAAACCTAAACAAATATTGTGCATTATTCCCACAAAATGAATGTTAATTAATTGCTAATACGTTCCATTATTTAAAGCTATCCTTTAAAAACCCCTGTAAATACAGGGTTCTTTACATACTATAAATTATAGTTTATTCGTATTGATTTTTAAAGCAAACATATTTGTACATATTTTCTTACTAATAAAATGAGTTAATTGCATTTCACCGATGTTTTTGGAATTAAACTACATTTCATCGGTATTATATGTCATTTTATCTATATTTTTATTGAGTTGATTTTTCCCCCAAGAAATGAACAACTCCAAATCTATCGTAACTTAACCGAACATTGCGTATGAAAACTTTTTGGATTTCCCTCAGTATTTTGTTCATACAATGGACAGTAGCTCAAAATTCAACCGTAAATTACCAACCCTCCACAGAAGTAATTGCCAATCCTGAGCGCGGTTTTTTCAAATTTACCGAAACCCATTCCAACGCCTATACAGCGTTAAATACCACCACGTTAACCAATTACCGCATAAATCAAAAAATTAGTTTGATTTACCGTGTGTTTTATTTAGAGAATTTCATAAACAGTCCCATTTCTAGTGCATACCTCGCACAAATGCAATTGGATTTTGATAAGGTTCGTGCTGCAGGTTTGAAATGCATCATCCGGTTTGCTTATTCTGATAATGAAGACGCCATGCAACGTGATGCTTCCAAGGCAATGATGTTAACTCATATTCAGCAAATTGCTCCTTTATTGCAAGCCAACGAGGATGTAATCAGTGTGATGCAAGCGGGATTTATCGGACTTTGGGGCGAATGGTACTACACCAGCCAAGCTGAATTTGGTGGCTGGGGCTACAACCAAACCGATTTGACCCCTGCCAATAACAACCATAGAAAAGACATTTTGAATGCCATTTTGAATGCACTTCCTGCCAGTCGCATGGTTCAAATACGCTATCCTGCCTTCAAACAACAAATGTATTCCAATACCGCTTTATCGTCAACACAAGGATTTTCACAAACCCAAGTGGCGCGAATCGGTCACCACAACGATTGTTTTTTAGCCAGTGCAACCGATTATGGCACGTACGAAAATCCTACCACACAATACCCGTATTTGGAGCAAGAAACCAAGTTTGTCCCTATGGGCGGAGAAACTTGTGCTGTGAATTTACCTCGCTCTGGATGTGCAACTGCCGTTGAAGAATTGGCAAAATTCCATTGGTCGTTCATGAATATCGATTATTTCCCTGGTGTTATCAATGGATTTGAGAGCAATAATTGCTTTACCGACATGGAAAAAAAGTTGGGTTATCGTTTTGAAATGCGCAGTAGCACTTTGCCTCAAAATGCTGTTTTAGGGGCTACCATACCCGTCTCGTTACGTTTGGTCAACACGGGGTATGCGGCGCCCTACAATGCCCGCACTGTGGCTTTGGTATTAAAAAATAACACGACACAACAATACATCTCCTTGCCCATGAATACCGATCCCCGACGATGGTTGGGCACTACAGAGATCGTGGTTTCTGAAAACATTCCGCTTCCCACTTCGTTACCGGTGGGGAATTACAGTGTGTATTTGCACGTAGCCGATGCGAGTCCCAGTCTCACCAACCGTCCTGAATATGCCATTCGTTTGGCCAATCAAAATATGTGGGATGCTACAACGGGCTTCAATAATTTGAATTTCAATATCAATGTTACTGCGCCCTTGGCTTTAGCCGACATCGCAAACCCACAAGCAGTCATTTATCCTGTACCTGCACAAGACCTTTTAACGATTCAATTAACCAATATCGAATCGTACACCATTGCCTTGTACAATGCGTTAGGACAAAAAATAACGACCAAAAAAACGCAACAATCTGACAAGGTTATTCTTGATGTTAAAGGATTAAGTAATGGCGTATATTTTGTTGATATAGAAAAAGATGGGATAAAAGATACACGACCCATTGTTTTGGGTGATGACTAAAAAAAGGGATTCGATTGAATCCCTTTTTTGTTATCGTTTTTTCCGTGGTTTAAAATTATGCTTTATCCCTAGCATGACATTGTTGGAATAAAACTTATCCTGCTCATACAATTCAAAATTGATCGTAAACGCAGTGAAATCCATCAATTGATAGCTCATTAACGATGTTAGACGTTTGAAATCACTGCTAAAGGTATCGTGGAATATTCCGCCTTCAACATTGATATTGAAGTTGTCCGTTCCAAATTCAAACCCAACACCGCCTCCGGTATAAAAGCGATCTTTCAGCATCCAATACGGAAAACCTACAGCCAAATCACGGCTTCCCCAATAGCCATGGGTTTCTAGAAATGGTAGTATTTTGAATTTTCGAACTTTACGGTTGTCCCAAACAAAACGTACAGTCAATTCGGCATTGAATGCGTCGTCAAATTCTTCAAACAATAAGGACCCATCGGGTAATTCCGTGACTACGGTTCGCATGATATCTGTTTCTCTTGGATCGGGATTGCGTTCAACTAGAGTTCTGGTGAGCAATCCGTCGGTGTAATAATTGGCCTCAAAATTTAAAGAAGCCTCTATCCTATTGAAAAAATGACGGTCATGATAGCCCCGTAATTGAATGTTGTAAATCTTTTCATTCAATCCTCCGGAGGTTTCCGCTGGGAAAAAACTTAAATCGGCTGTTTTATAAGACTTCTCTTTTCCATGACTAAATCCAATACCTCCTTGGACAAAACCATTAGAAAAACGATCCATTTCAAAACGTCCTCTTGCCCAATACTGTGGTTTTCCATCAACGACTGCCGTTGTAAACTTATACTCCAATCCAACGGTATAGTTAAATAGATTGGACGTATAAATTTCATCCACAAACTCTAATTTATAGTATTCATTATAGGCAATTCCGAAACTATGAATTCGATTTTTACGGTCATAACGATTGTAGGTAAACAAATTTTTCAGAATAGCGGGATCGTCTTGGTTGGTTTCCATCGCTGCATTAAACTCGACAAAATCCCCAAAATTTAAACGCAATTCCTTTTGCAACTTTTTCAAAACTTCGGGATAAAATAAAGCACTATGATTGGCTATCAAGTCCTGTTGCAACTCGGTTTTTTCATAGGGAACATCGGTGTTCAACATTTTTCGCACCGTCTCTTTCTCGGGAGAATCGTTCATGCCATTCGCAATAATCCAACTCTCTTTGAATTGCCCTTGGTCGTGATAATAACTCACCATCAGTGACTTTGCTTCTTGATCGTTCGGATTTTTGGCGATGTACTCCTTGTACAACGGTTCAACCAATTTATACTGGCGGGTTTCCAACAACCAATTCATTTTTTGGGCAAATACAATTTCTTTCGCATAATCTGCCCAAGCCAAAGCTGCGGTATAGTTTTCTTCATCGGCATACATCCAAACAATCGTATCGGCCAGATCACTCCATTCGGCACTCGGGCTAAGCGTCATGATTTCTTTTTTGGCGGCTACAGGATCTACATCCAATAAATGCTGAATATACGCCATTTTATGGGCTGTGGTAGGTTCTAATCGCGCTATCGTTTGCAAGGCGGTTCTAATTTTTGGCTCAAAGGCTTCAATGTCAAAATTGGCGACATACTCTTTCCATAAGGGCACGGCATCAGGTTTTACTTTCAACTGTTCCCACATCCATTTTTCTTTATCAGCATCGTGTAAATAGCCAATTTGACGATCTAATTCGGCCGAATACATGACATTATTTTCACTGGGATACTTTTGAACATGCTGACTGTAAAAGTCCCAAACCTCCTTCCCTTTTTCCTCCCACGATAGCATTTTGGCATATTTATTCCACTGGACCGAATCGATTTCACGGGTATTGGCTAAACGCTCTCGAAAGGCTTTTCGATAGGCCATCTCTTGCGCAATTTGCAAATCATCCCAGTATTTTCCGGATTGGTAATCTCGTAATTCGGATTGGAAGGTTTGGTAGGCCGCCATAACCTCTTTTTTCACTTCGGCCAACGCCAATGACGATTGGGTTGTTTTTGGGAATAAATCGGGTAAACTAATCTCTTGTTTTGGTGTTGCAACGCTTAACAAATACCCGTTTAGCATTGGCGTTTGATGTACGGTATAACCCTTGCTTTTCAGGGCATTGCTGTAAATGCCAACATGCGTTTGTTCTGAAAAAATCGACCAATAATTTTGGGGTTGAGCATACGAGGTGGTGGCTTTAACCGAATACATACCGTCTACAGATTCATGCTTCATTTGCGAGGCACGCCAAGCCCATACCAATTTACCTCCAGTTCTTCCGTCGGTGAAGCGCAAAAGCGGATATTGTTTTTTAAAATTGATGATGAATTTTCTAAACTCGGGAAACATGGCTTTATCGCTGTTTGCCGACTTGCGCCACCCATAGGTTTTTTGGTTTCGTAAACTGTACCCGCCCGAGGTTTTATCGGCTGTAGCAGGAATTTGATAGATGTCATCAGGATGCACAAAATGGTTCCATATTCCCGTGATCAAATACAAGGATTGAATGGTATATTCTTCGTCTTCCGAGAAGTAGAATCCACTGGAAATCCGCGGATAATCAAAAAATTGTTTCTCGTAGGGATCAAAATCAAACTCACGGTCCCCTCCTACGGGTTTTTCGCCCAGATACAAGCTACACATAAACTGTAATGAAGGCATAGACTCTTTCAACAACTTAAGTCCAGTCGCATCAATAATGTTGGAGGGCGGCACATACGTAGCTGGTAAGCTCCCGTAGTTGTTGATTTCCCATTTCTTTTTGACCGTATTCATGGCCATAGGAATAAACTTAGGATTGGTCCACAATTTCTTGGTTAAAGAAACGTGATTATACCCGTGAAAAGCCATTTCGTGACCGTTCTTTTTTACATCATCGACCAACCAATCCGACAATGATTCGACCTTATCGCGCTTGTTCGTTTTCAACAAATTCCATTGATCCAACGTAAACGGAGGCACAATTTTGTTTCGGTAATCAAAGGTCAACATCGCTGCATAAGGAATGTCAAACTCTTTGGCTAGTTTCCGCATATCGGGCCACCACACATCCGATACAAACTCGGCTGTCGTTTTGTTCATTTCGGTCAATACGGGTTCGGCTTTGATATCGTATTGGGGCGCGGGAAAATCATCGAGAAAAAGAGTCGAGGTATTGGCCACTGCATACGGCACACCTTCGATCCCTTTTAAAATTCCCACAAACAAGAAACCACGGTCAATTTTGGTAAAATCAAATGAAGTATTGTAAAATAACACCCGCCCCTTCCCTATCGGATTTTCAATGATGGTGGGGTAATTGGGATTATTGGCCGCCGTAGCCAAGACTTTGATGGAGGGACTAAAATTATCGGGGGTAAAACCATAAAGCGGAATCTCTTTGCCAATTTTCTTTCCAGTCATCCCGGGAAATACAGGCGTAGTATAATGCCAGCCTTTGGAGGTTGTATCGGTTTCCCAATTAGCCCGAGATTGAAATCCTAGCAAAAAGGCAAATCGATGATCTTCAACGGCAAAAGGCACATAAACGGTTCCTCCACGCAACACAAAATCCAATAAAACAGGAATTCCAGCCGATTCTACCCGTTTGGTATTGTGAATCATAACCACCCGAACAGATGCTGGAATACTGGGTTGTGCATTCCAACCATCAATATCTGTAGCTCGAAAAGGAAGTTTGGTGTAGTCGCAAGATTTTTGAATAGCCTCAGAATAGGCTTTACTGCTTTTCGATTTTGCATCCAACAACGTTAGCACTACGGGTTGATCACTCATACCAGGTAAGGCGTAGGGCTGAAGATTTTCAAACGTTTCTTCTTGTTCATTTTTCAGCAAATCAAATGACAAGTCACTCCAATCCTCGCGTTTGCCACAACTTTGCAACAATAGGACGAGACTAATGAAAAAGAGTACAACGTGTTTATGTAGGTAGGTTGTTTTCATGGGTAGGCTATTTAAAAATGATATCCGAGATTTTGCTTTCATTCGGATTGTTGACCACTTCATACACGGTTAATAAGGGTGAACGGTAAAATACATTGACTTCACGTCCACGGTCTTTCAGCGTTTGAAGTTGCTTCATTAAGGGATCATAATACTTTATATTTTCGGAAAATGAGGAGTTATCCCGAGGGTGATTTTTATCTAAAACAAAAACCAAAACACTTTTGGATAAAATTTGATCCGGATTGCTTTGTAAAATTTTCTTATTCTTTTTAATACGTTCGTATTGTGCGTCTTTTTCCAGGTATTGGCTTAGGAAATCCTCGTAATTCATGAAAAAATGCGAATTATTACTGATTACCTGCGTTGCCCGATCGTTGACAATCGTATAGGTGTAGCTAAAGTACGTTTTGGCAATGTTATCGTAGGCATTCAACATGTATTTGGGCGTCGCATCGGAGGGCGTAAGCTGTTGGAGAAACGACTTTTGAAAAGTAAATGCACCGTACAACATGCCTACAAAAGTAAGTCCCATGAAAATTGGCGTAAATCGGAACCATGGAAAAGGGATGATTTGAAACAGTCGAATCAACATAGCGACCGTAAATCCAAGCACAATGGGAATGAATACCACAAATGAATTGTAAAGCAAGTCGCGATCGAGCCATTCACTTTTAATATGGGTAACGATAACCAACACATTGAAATACATAAAAAAGGCCAACGGTCCTCTCCCCTTCTCTTTTTGAAAAAAATAAAGGATTGCCCATAAAACGGTTCCAATCATGGCACACCATTGCGTATAGTAGATAATCGTTTTATACGGTAAAATAAGTTGCGGTAAATATGTATAGGCGCTTACCGACAGCATATTGGATTGAATAAAATAATCCAAAGGCACTTTTTGTGAAGCACAGGCGAAGTAATAAATCGTTAAAATTACACCTACGGAAAACCCATAAATAGCCAACACCCGAAGATTGTATTTTTTAACACTCCAGGACGTTGTAAACAGTCCAATCACCAAAAACAAAGGAACCAAAATGAAAAAAGTAATCAAATCAGTAAGTCCAACGGAAACAAAAACAGCAAAAAAACTAAACAAATAGTTGAGCGTACTCCCGTTAAATTGTTTGGGTTGAATGTAAAATACAAAAGCAGGCAAGGCAAAAGCCAAGGCGAGAAATAAAGGATTTCCTTTGAGTAAATAGTAAACATTAATGGGCGTAATCACATAAACCAAGGCAAAAAACAAGGCCGCCAACAATGGCGCGATGTATCGTGAAGGTGCCAAACGATGAATCACCCAAAACACGATGAGAGCCAAAATAGTAGATTCGAGTATGGCAATGACTTGCAACGCGATAATCGGACTCACATCGGTTACTTTACTGTAAAAATTGGCAAGCGCCAACTCGGCATCGGTGGCTAGTTCATAGGTAAACCAATACTGATTGTCAAAATTGATCAATTTTGTCAAATCATTAATCCAAGCATCCGATAGCGAATAATTGTCGTATTGTACAAAATAGTAACGACTTAAAAAGGCAGTAATTCCGATGAAAATGGGGGTGAAAAATAGAATCCAATTTTGCGTTCGTTGTTCGGGTGCACTTTTTCGAAAGGACAACCAATACAGAAGTGGTTTTTTGGTTTCTACAAATTTCAAATAGCGTAACGAATGCTCTTTAAATTTTTGGGTAAAATATGAGCGTGGACGAATAATATTTTTCCAACCCAACCAATCAATGAGCAATAGCAAGGTAAAAATGACAAAACAGTTGAAAAGATTGTAGGCCCCCACTTCGACCAACACAAATAAGGTAAGCGTTAACACCGCAGCATAACGATACCAATTGAGTACGATAAAGTCCAACAAATGCAAACGTTGGTCTACGGCTATGAATTTTCGACTTAAGTAAAATAGAAATAAGACGATCACACACAAACGCACAAACCCCATTAAAATCGAACTGCTCCAGAATAATTCCATACTACTTAGTGTTTTGGGGTAATTTTTGCAAACTGATACTTCCGATGAAAAAATCAAAAGGGGTATCCTCCAGCTCTTTTGCAATATGATTTTTTAACTCCGAACTCTCGGCATACTCAATCAAATGGGTTGGCAATTTATACTTAGCATACAATTGCAACAATTCTTCCCGATAGGATTGGTATTGTTTGGCCGCCCGTAACCGGTATTTTTTTGTTTTAAAATCATAGTCCGTTACCACCGATTCTACCGCCAAAGCGTCCACCCACGGGTACGTTTGTGGCACCAATTCAATTCCGGCATTTTGAATTAAAAATTTAGTGGGATAGGTTTCTCGAATTCGTTTCACAAAAGCGATAAATGCTTCTTTATGTGCCTTTTGCGGACCCCATTGATTGAAATTGTCAAAATTATCCAAAAACAAACCGTCATATCCTTGATCAAACAAACCTTTCATGAGTTGCAACAAGGTAGATTGTGTTTGCTCTTTTCGAATATCAAGGTAGTAGCTATCCCAAATTTCATTTTTACCCAAAGTCGATTGCTGCAATTTTTCAAAATGAGCCGCGTAGCGATTGACTTCTCCCAAACTGATATACGCAATGACTTTTTTATTGTTGGCTTTTAAAACGCGAATATTACTCGGAAAAAAGTGCGCTGCTTCGACCACCACCAAATCATAGCCTTTGACCAATTCGGGTTTGAATTTGCCGTAGCAATACAAAATTTTCATTTTTGGAGGAGATTGTAGAGCCATAAGCACAAGTACGATGAGTAATATGGGAATCCAAAGGGAATTAAAACGCCGCATAATAATGATAATCCAATTGTTTAAAAAAGCTTCGCAAGGCACGACATGTTAGCATCATAAATACAATTGCGCCTACGAGCATACCAAACACACTGTAGTCATAAGCAACGAAACGACTTAAAATAAAACCAACTAAAAAATTGATGATTATGGCATACACAATCGCTTTAAGTGGTTTAATAATTTGTCCTAACGTAAACAAATATAGGGTATTAAGTATTCCCCAAGCCAAAATAATATAGCCAATCCCGCCCACGATAAAAATGGTGAGACATTGTGCTATCATTTCGGGTTTGAAATGGTTTTTTAAGGCCCAAGGCGCTTGCAAAAGGTAAAAAATAAGTCCAAAAGCAAGGATGCCAGTAATCCAAAGCGCTATTACATGAATGCGGTAATTTCGCTGCATTTCAAGGGCATAGTTGGCAATTTGATCAGATGCCGTATTTTTTTGACCAATATCGATAAAGCGTGTAAAAGTAGCAATACTAAACTCTAAGACCCCCGCCAAAAGTAAGAATACCAAAATCGCCAGGTCCATACCCAATTCGTAATTCTTTTCAAAATACACCAAAAAGGGAGGATTGGCTTGTATCCCCGACGACCAGGCCAAAATTCGATCCACAAAAATAAACGCATACAACAGCATTCCATACAGAAAATGACTGTAATTGTGAAATAAAACCACCGGGGTTTTCAAGGGAGCACTATGGGCATTTAGCCCTTTTTTCTGGATGCTTTTAAAGAAAAAGAAAAGAAAAACTTGCGTCACCAAAATCGTGATGGTAATCCCAAACCAATGCGTGATATAAATGGGGTAATCGGAATTATTTTTTAAAAGTAAAGCCGCTACAGTTCCCGCCAAAATTGAAACGGTGATCATCCAGCGTTGCTTTATAGGGTGCAAAGGTGCTAAAATAAGAAGCAACAATCCTACAAAAAAGGCATAACAAAACACAATTAGCAGCACTTCATACGGATAGATATGGAAAAAGAAATTAACCAAGAAAATACCAAAAAGTACTGAGAAAAGGGTCTTCATTCCCAATTTAAACAAGTACGAAATGGTTTGTTGCACCATAGCATAATCCTTGTAGTTCCAGTAAAATGAGGCTTGTTTTCCGATAACTTGTACAAAACCACCGGTTGATACCATTCCGACAATAACGCCCAAAACAACGGCAGTTGATTGAATTTCGTTGAAACCCGTATAGGTCCACAGCGAATAGCCAAACAAGATAATGGCCGCAATTTGAATAAACACCGGGAGAAGGTGAAAAATTCCCAACGAATAATACTGGGAAAACAATTTCATTTTCACCGTTGCATAATCCGAAATAGTAATCGTTTCCCGAGCCTCACTTTCGCGTTCCCGAAAATTGCGCAATGGGATTTCTTGATCTTGCGCCCGAAGGGTTTGATAGATCGCCGCCGCCAAGGCTTCAATAGAGGGATAGCCATAATCGACTGGAGTGTCTTTGGGACGTATGCCCAGCGATTCGATGGCCGCCTCCACCACTTGAGGACTCACAGGTTTCCCAAGTCGGTTTTGCAGTTCGGAGGTAAGGTCTTTTAGATTTTGGGTTTGGTTTTCCATGGTAGGTTAAGGGCTTCTGTGGGTTATGACGCTTCCATCGCAATTTCATCCACCAACTGATGCAAGTAAATGGCATTGTTAAATTTGGCTTCCATTACCGCATCGTAAGCTTTTTCATAGGCCGATATAAACGTATCGATGGTAAAATGGTCGAGTACTCGTTGGCGAGCAGCCTCCCCCATTTTTTTACGCAACGCTTCATTTTGTAGCAATTCAATCACACTATTTCCAATAGCAATGTGATCTTTGGGTTTGCATACACGTCCACAAGTATTATCTAAAGCTTCGGTTACCCCGCCCACATCGGTAGCGACGACTGGAATGCCACAACTCATGGATTCAAGTACGGTATAGGGAAAACCTTCTGAAATAGAGGTCAAAATGGATACATCACCTTCACAAAACAATTCATGTGGCGCATTGTGATACCCCGCCAAGAAGAAGTTTTTCTCCAATTTCAAGGCAGCAATCAAGGCGCGACATTCTTCCGTGTATTCTGGAACAGCATCATAGTCGCCATAGACCCAGTACTCAACATTAGGAATGGTAGCTTTTACCACGGCGCAAGAGCGAATCATGGTAAGAATATCTTTCAATTCAAAAACTCGTGCAGCAGCCACTACAGTAGGAATATCTTTTCGGTGGGCTGGCTTGACCTTTGGGACAAATACATCGCTGTCAATACCGTTGTAGATGACCTCAATTTTATTGGGATCGGCACCGTATTTGGTTTCCCAAGTTTTGTTAAAATTGTTCACCGACAAAATGCGGTCGGCTTTATGATATACCAAACGGGTAATGGCTTCTGAAAAGCGAATCAAAAGATTTTTCAAGAAAAAAGAATACTCCGATTGGTTGATGGCAATTAATCGTTCGCGGATGAATACCCCATGCTCAGTCACCACCAATGGAGTGTCGTATTTGTATTTTAATACCAACGCAGGGATTACCGGAAAACCAGCCAATGTTAAATGTGCAATATCTGCTTTTTTGACGGGAATGGAAATGGGGAGTAAAAAGCGATAAATCCAACGCATACCCACAGTAAAATCTTGTAAGGTCGCGGTATAATGTCCGTCTTTTTCGATTTGTTGCTGCGAAAAACGCTTGTAACAATCCCAAACCAAGCTGTGGGTCATGGTTTTTTTGTAATCGCGTTTTTGGAAGTAGCTCCACAAAGCAAAGAAAAGTTTGTCCAACGCTTTCGGGTCTTGTGTCTCTGCATAGATGGCTTCCAACAATTCTGTAAACAAAGGTAAAAACTGGGTTTGAATAGCTGTATCTTCAGCTTTCAATTTTCGAATAACCGATTTGTAATACTTTTTGCCGTAGTTGACCAACTCATGCGGTTCCATAGGAGCCCATAAGGGAACTTGGATGCATTCTTTGACCTTAGGACTCAAAGTATACTTTGGTTTTTTCTCGTATTGGGCGTTGATAGAATACAAGGTGTATTCTGCATTGTCTACCCGATTGCACAACATATGTGCCCACGTGGAGACTCCTCCGCCATTGAAAGGGTATGTCCCTTCCATGATCAGCATTACTTCATGTTTGTTTCGCATAAGAATCTAATAGGATTTTTTAATCTGGGGCGATTAAAACTCATATTTGAAACAAAGATATTTTTGACATTTTATCGATGAAACGAAATCAGGTATAAACATGAATATACTCGATGAAATGCAGTTTTTTATGAATGAAGTATCGTTGAATATTTACTACAAGCTACAAACGTCGATAATTTGATGTATTTCATCGAGTTACGATAAAATTCGTATTGCATTTTTTACGAGAATAATTTCAAACGCATTTTACGAGCGATTTCAAGGACCAATTTTTCTTTGTAATCTTCTATCAACCAAAGGCGGTAATTTTTGGTAGTATTCCCCAATAAAACACAATACTGCCGCACACGGTATTCGATGTCATCATGCAATTCTTTCGCTAAAAACTTGGCTTGAATCGCATCATCGGCATTTTCGACACATAGGCGCGCATGTTGTTGAATCGATAAATCAATAACGGTTTTGGCTTTGAGGTTATTTTTGACCGTTTTCTTAAACTCTTCATGAAGATCGAAGGAGAAATCGGTGGTTTTGGCAAACTTTTTCCGTAACTCAGGCGGCATTTCGTAAGTGAAATTACGCTCAATTTCGGCATCATCTCTAAGGCTTGCTAAGTAAAATTCGGGCGATTTGAATATTTGTTGCCAATCGACAGGCGCATTCCACAATCCAAACCGTAAGGCATTGTTCCCCAAATCGATAATGGTAAACTCCGTTTTGTGCGGCAAACGTCGGGACCCTCTTCCGATCATTTGGAAATACAAGGTAATCGACTTGGTAGCGCGATTCAAAATGATACTTTCAACCGTAGGCTCGTCAAATCCTGTGGTTAAGATACTGACTGAGGTTAGAATCGCATCGGGTGTTTTTTTGAACCATTTCAAAATCGATTTGCGTTCATCATTGGGCGTTGTGTTGTCGAGGTGACGAATATTTAAGCCCGCTTTTTTAAACGTATCATATACATACAAAGACGTATGAATACCATTGTTGAAAATCAAGGTTTTTTTTCCAAACGATTTTTCCATATAAGCATGCAGTAGTTTTTCCTGCATCATCAAATTGGAATACAATTCATCAGAAGATTTTACCGTATAATCGCCGTTGATACCCACTTTTAGAGAGGTTAAACCTACATTGTAACTGTAGGTCGTTGCTTTTGCCAAATACCCTTGGTCGATGAGCTCTTGTATGGTGTCGCCCACAATCAATTCGTTGTAATTTTGATACATCGGCAACTTGATATTGGAACTCAGCGGCGTTGCGGTTACGCCCAAGATAAAAGCTTCTTTAAACGCGCTAAATAATTTTCGGAACGAATTAAAATGTGCCTCATCAACAATTACCAAGCCCACGTCTTGTATCGCTAACTTTTTGTCATTCAAGCGATTTTTTAAGGTTTCGACCATGGCTACAAAACACGCATATTCATCTTGGTCGGGCAGTTCTTTAATCGTACTGTTAATGACTTTGTTTTTAACCTGAAAATGGGTGAGCATTTTTGAGGTCTGCTTACACAATTCTATTCGATGGGTAAGCACGACCACTTTCTTTTGATGTTTTTCTAAATAGCGTCGTGTAATTTCAGAAAAGATCACTGTTTTTCCCCCACCTGTCGGCAATTGATAAAGTAAATGATAGGGCGCTGGAGCGTGATCAAGACGTTCAAAAATTGCATTGATGTCACGAATTTGGTAGTCGTAAAGCTCTTTACGGACTTCAAATTCATCGTTATGGAGTAGTTCGGACATCAAAAATGAAATTTTGCAAAAGTAACATTAAAAAAGACGTTCCTCCTAATTTTCAACGCTTTTGTTTTGGTTAAATTTTCGATAATTATGTGGTATCAACGTTAACACTCCCCTATTTTTGCATTCAAAAAAAGTATGACAACCCTATTTCGTTTCGTCGCTTGGGGCGAAGGACTATCCTACATCGCTTTGTTTATCAATATGCTGTTGATAAAACCCACAGATTTAACCTTATACAAAACACTTTTGTTTCCCATCGGTATGGCACATGGGATTTTGTTCATTGGGTATGTCTACCTTGCTTTTGCGATCAAATCATCACAAAGATGGACTTGGAAAGATTTATTTTGGGTAGAATTGGCTTCCCTCCTTCCATTTGGTACCTTTGTCGCTGAAAAACGTTTTGTAAAAAATGCATCATAAACTGGAATTACTCTACGGTTGGTTGTACCCCTTAATACGAAAACTGGGGTTTGGCGACACTTTTGCATCCTATACGAGCCTTGTGGTCAATATGATCGAGATGGTAGGGGTGGCCTTTATCATTTACTGGGTTTTTCGGTTTACATTGGTGACCATTTTGGCTGTAGTGGCCCAACGTACAAAAACAAATTTTGATGATTTGTTGGTCAACAACAAAACGGCCAAATACATTTCGTATCTCATTCCTTTTTTATTTATCTACAAATCGGTTCCAGTCATCTTGGAGGAATACGTGTATTGGGAAGCTTTTTTTGGAAAAGTGGTTGGGGTGTACATTGTTGTACTGACTTTATGGATTATTCGAAGTATATTAAAGTCCATACGTGATTTTTTGAAAGAAAAACCAAAGTATGCCGACAAACCGATTGATAGTTTCATCCAAGTAATCATGATTATGCTTTGGGTGGTAGGTTCGGGCATTATCATTTCAAGCATTTTTGAAATATCAACCAATACCTTGCTGGGAACCTTGGGAGCCGTTTCGGCCTTTGTCATCTTGATTTTTAGAGATACCATACTGGGATTTGTAGCGAGCGTTCAAGTCGCCACCAACGATATGGTTCGCATTGGCGATTGGATTACCTTCGATAAATATGGTGCCGACGGGGACGTAATTGAAATTAATTTGGCTACGGTAAAAGTGAGAAACTTCGACCATACCACAACCACAATCCCAACCTACAGTCTCATTTCCGATTCTTTTCGAAACTGGCGCGGGATGCTCGATTCTGATGGACGGCGCATCAAACGTTCGATCCTGATAAAAGCCAAAAGCATTCGTTTTTTGGAAGAACACGAACTTCAAAAAATGAAACAAATTCAATTGATTTCGCAGTATATCGATTCGCGCCAACAAGAGATTACAAAGTTTAATGCAGCTCATCAAATCGATAAATCATTGTTGGTAAATGGACGCAATATGACCAATTTTGGATTGTTCCGAAAATACATTACGGGCTATTTGGAACAGCATCCTGGGCTAAATAAAAACATGATTTTATTATGCCGGCAATTGCAACCGACAGCACAAGGGATTCCACTAGAAATCTATGCATTTTCGAAAGACCAGCGCTTTGAACAATACGAATACATCATGGCCGATATTTTTGATCACGTGATGGCTTCGGTACCCTATTTTGACTTGGAAATATTTGAATTATCGTCCACATTGGTTAGCGATTCTACCCCTAACTAGAACGATTTAACCGATCACTGATATATTCTATTTTTGTTTTTCCGTGCGGTTTGGGTTTCCCAAATTCGTCAACGCCCACCATAGTGATGTGGTCGATAGTAATGATGGTTTCCCGCGTCATCATGTTGCGCACCTCACAGGTTAGGGTAAGCGAAGTGGTTCCAAACTTCAAGACATCAATACCAATTTCTACAATATCGCCTTGTCGGGCTGAACTCCGAAAGTTGATTTCCGACATGTGCTTGGTAACAATACGCGGCGTCTCCAGTTGAATGATGGCGTAAAGGGCAATTTCTTCATCAATCCATGCCAATAATCGACCGCCAAATAATGTGCTGTTTGGATTTAAATCTTCGGGTTTAACCCATTTTCGAGTGTGGAAACGCATAACTAATTCGCTTTTAAATTATTAACAAGACATCAAACTCAGAATTTTTCTTACAATTGTTAATGATTGTGTTGGTAAAAATACGGAATCTTTTAACACTTTTTGTTGGCTATTAGCTTCAAAGGCTTATATTTGCAATTCAAAGTATAAATTTAACCTATACCGTATGAAGAAAATTACTTTGTTGTCTTTAGTGTTGGCCTCTTCTGCCGCTCTAAATGCACAAAAGAAAGAGGTTGCCAAAGACACTGTTGCCTCTTCTGAATTCAACCGTTGGACTGTTGAAGCCTCTGTAGGACAAGCCAAAGGTGTTAAACCTTATTCACCCGGTTATTTTTCAAGTGATCCTGGAACCTTTTTCGGAAAACCCCAAGCGAATAGTTTTGCTTTGGCAGGTCGTTATATGTTCAGTCCAAACTTCGGTTTTAAAGGAGCATTACATTTCGAAGAAATCAGAAATATCAAAGGAAATGGAAGTTTACCTTTCAAAATGCAACAGTTTGGTGTATCTATCCAAGGGGTAGTGAACCTAAGTCGTTTGTTTGGTATTCAAGAAAGTCTTAATCGTTTTGGACTTTTAGCCCATGCTGGGATTAAAATCGATGCGATGACTTCCAAAACACATAATATTATTGAAAACGATCACAACTATAATGTGACCGAATGGAATGGTGGTTTAGTGGTTGGAATTACTCCCCAATTCAGAATTACCAATCGTTTGGCAGCCATGTTGGACATCACGGTACAAAACAACTACCGTCAACATTTCAACTGGGATGGAACTTATGCTGACATCACAAACAACCTGAATGGTCAACTAATTTCTGGAACAATCGGATTATCGTATTCGTTTGGTGCCAATGACATGCATGGTGACTGGGCTACAATTCGCGATAAAAAATCGGAAGAAATTGAAGCTTTGGGCAAACGTGTAGACGAAATGGAGACATTGATGAACGATACCGACAAAGACGGTGTGCCTGATTACTTAGATCAAGAGAACAATTCAGTGGCAGGTGTTGCGGTGGATACCCGTGGTAAAATGGTGGATATGAACCGTAACGGTGTACCGGATGAATTGGAGCGCTACGTAGACAAGTCAACCAAAGATATTTCAGAGAAGTCCAATGTGGATATGGTTAAGAAATTAATCAACGAAGGTTATGTTACAACCTATTTCGACACCAACAAATCAACTCCAACCAATGTATCAACAGAAGGAATCGATTTTATGTTGACTTACTTACGTAACTTCCCTGAGGCTAAAATTGACATTATTGGACATGCAGACGAAATTGGTTCAACGGCATATAATAACAATTTAGCAAACAAACGTGCTGAAGCGGTGAAAGCAATCTTAGTGAAAGCGGGTATCAGTGCTGATCGAATGAACGTAGTGGTTCAAGGAGAAGATACTTCGGTAGATCCAAACTCCGATGGTGCACGTAAACTAGTACGTCGTGTTACCTTCCGTGTGAAGTAATTAACAAAAAGCTATTAATAACTACTAAAGCCTCTGCTTCAACGCAGGGGCTTTTTTAGTTACCTTTAAAAGAAAAAATGGAACCCAGAGACCCCAGCTTGATGGAATTGCGCGGCGAAGCCATTGGCACCATTACCCCTTTCTCTTCGTCTGAAGAGGTTTTTCAAAATCAAACGCTACGTCCAATCTTGAAGTTACAAAATGATTTGTTCCTTGAGGTTTTTCGAAATTATGCCGTCAAGCAAAAAAACGTTTTTTTTGACCTATCCCCCGATAAAAAAATGGCGTATATCGAGAATGTCATCCAGCGGGACATTAAATTTAGAAACTCTCTCAAAGGGATTGTCATCGGTTTGTTTACAGTCAATGAATACCGCGAGTATATTCAAAATTCCTCCAATTTAAATAAACGAATGATGAACATGCTTATCGAACGCTTGAAAAGTCAGATTCAACTTTTTGAACAGGCATAAAAAAAACGGACGCTCAAATGAACGTCCGTTTTGCTTCAATCTTATTAAAAGGGTTTACTCTTCATGGGACTCTGTAGGCTCTTGTGTTACCGGACTTTGCGTTGTCGCTTCACGAATTTCAGTGTGACGAATCTCACCTCCGCTAGTACCCGTTAAACTTCCCAATATCATCCCGGCTATGGAGACTAGAGTTGCTAAAAGTGCTACCCATTTTGCTTTGGCATTTTCTTTCGTATTCATATACCAACCTGCCAAAGAAAGTCCACCTAATGCATACATTACCAATGCCATTTTTTCAGCTATCTCTTCATGTTCATGAATGATATCGTGTCCGATTTCGGGCATTTCTTCTACAATTTCCTCAGCACCCTCGCCAGTTTGCATGCTGACTAATGTTGTCACTGCGCTGATGATGAATAAAAAATAAGCTGTATTTTGTAACGTCTTGTTACGAAAAACCAAACTGCCTACTAGGAGTAAAAATCCAAAAATTACGCCCACAATAGGAAAATGATTGACTACTAAATGTAAATGTGCTTCGTTCATAAGAAATGTATATAAAAATTAAAATTGTATTATCCTGCCAATTGCACGCCTATCAATGCCCCAATGCCATAGGTTATAGCTGCTGCGGTTAACCCAAAAAGGATTTGTCGCATTCCCGAAAACCAAATCGATTTCCCCGTAAACAAAGTAATAGAGGCCCCAATGGAAAACAATCCCACCACACTAGAAGCTAAACTAAGCAATACCGCTTGATGCCCCGAAAGGATAAAGAATGGAAAAAGGGGAATTATCGCTCCTAAAGCAAACAAAATAAAGGAGGTAATCGCAGCTTCCCAAGCCGATCCGCCCAACTCGTCTTTGTCAATGCCCAACTCTTCTACAATTAAGGTGTCTAAAGCCGATTCAGGGGTGGCAAATGCCTTAGCTGCCAATTGTTGTGCTTCATTTTCCGACAAACCTTTCGCTTGATACAACAAAACCAACTCTTTTTTTTCTTCTTCAGGTGAGGCTTCGAGTTCGCTCATTTCCAGGTCAATTTGCCTTTGGTGCAATTCGCGTGAACTTTGCACCGATAACCATTCGCCCAAAGCCATCGAAATAGCTCCCGCCAACAAGCCCGCAATTCCCGTTAATAAAATCGTGTCATTTTGTGCGGCTGCACCGGCCACACCCATCACCAAACTCATATTGGAAACCAAACCATCATTGGCGCCTAGCACTGCTGCCCGTAACGCATTTCCTCCCACAGATTTATGGCGACTTTCCAATTTCGAAAGCAAACCTCCCGAAACATTTAAGGCTTCGTTGGCACTAACCGCTTCAATGATCCGCAAATGGTTGTGTTCAAATCCCGAAAGCGGTTCCCCTGATTTTTGCTTAGCGCGTACCGATGAAGAGGCCATTTGCTTTTCTACACTCGCCAAACTACTGATAATGGCATTGTAGCCAAAAAGTTTACCCAAGCGCAATTGCAAACGCGCCCGACGTGAGGGTTTGGGAAAAAGCGCATTGGCATTTCCCTGTAACAATTCTTTATAAAAATGATGGGCATGCGCCTCCTCAATGGCTGCGAGCGCCTCTAAAACCTTCTGCAAATTTGCATCCGTTTGCACCGCTGCAATACTTCGGTACAAAAATGCCGTATCGACTTCGGTTTGCAGTTGTGCTTCTAATTGCGATGGGTTCATGCTTAGTTGGTTACATCAAAAACTCCTTTAACCAGTAGTTTAGCTTCAGGATTTATTTTTCCGTTTAACTTAATTTCCACAAAATCCTCGGAGGTACCGCCCACTTGAACGGGCACTTTGGTAAAATGGAATCCTTTGGCATCTTTATGATGTAATAAAAGTACAAAATATTTGTCATTCGTTTTGCCTAAGGCGTCTTTCGGTATCGCATATCCTTTTTTACGATCAATCACGATACGGGCATCCACAAACATTCCTGTGAGCAGTTCTTGTTTTTGTTCTTCATCCAAATGGCCGTGCACGTTGGTTGTACGCTCTGTACCTTCGATTGATTTCCCAATCAAATGAACACTTCCTGTATATTCTTTTTGAGTGGCTTCGGGAACAGTAAACTTGATTAACTGATTTTCTTTTACTTGTAAAATGTCTTTTTCAAAAACACTCAACTCGACATGCAATTCACGGGTATTGACAATTTCCATTAACGATTCCGACGTATTGACAGCCATCCCCACCGTTGCATTTACAGTAATCACATCGCCCGAAATTGGGGCATACAACGTAATTGTTGAGGCTATCTTACCCTGCTCAACTGCGTTGGGATTAATGTGCAACATCACCAATTTTTGCCGTAATGTTTGGTATTGTCCCAAAGCCGTTTTGTAGTCGCTATCGGCTTTCAAATAATTTTTTTGAGAGGTAATTTTTTCATCGTATAGGGTTTTCTGCCGCGTGAATTCCGATTTCAAATAGGAAATCTGTCGCGCTACGGTGAGATACTCTTTCTGCAGGTCTACCACTTCCGGACTTTCAATTGTCAACAAGGCTTGACCTTTTTGCACCTTATCCCCGATCAACAGGTTTGAAGACTTCACAAATCCACCGATGTACGTTGTGATTTTTGCCCGATTTTTTGGGGGAACATCAATTCTTCCTGAGGCTTTAATGGTTACATCAAAATCCTTGATAAGCGGTGTACTCACGACCATCCCCATCGTGTTGAATTGCTGTTGTGAAACGGTCACATAACCGGTGTCTTGCGTAGTTTCTTCAGAAGTGGTTGACTCGTTTTTACACCCTAGGGCAAGTAAACCCAACGTAATTGCGATTATTTTTTTCATAAGTAAGGAAGTGTCAAATAGTATAATTGATAGTGAAGGGCATTATAATGGTAGACCGCATCCAGATAGGCGGCGCGAATTTCGGTTGCATTTTCCAAACTGATGATGTATTGGAAAAAGTCAATTTCACCTTGCTTAAAACTTCGATCAGCTACTTTGGTAATTTCATCGGCCAATTGTTTCCCCGTTTCCTGATAATATTGCATGGCTTTTTGGTACCGTTCAAGTTCTTTTTGTTGGGCTTTTATCGTTTGCTCCAAACGTTGAATGTGATCCTGCTTCTGAAATTCCCAGCGTTGTTGCTCTAATTGGGCTGTCTTTATTTTTGCTTGCGTTGCGCCAAAAAACAAAGGAACTGAAACCCCTACTTGAAATCCGTACAATGAGGACGACAATCCGTTGTTTCGTCCCTGAAAGTATTCCAAACTCAAATCGGGCATCCAGCCTTGCTTTTGGAGTACTATATTCCGATTACTAACCTCACTAACTTTTTGAAAATAAACATCGTAAAGGCTTTTATTTGAACTATAATCCAATGCAACTATGGGTTCTAATTTTTTTGTAGTAACCACGGGAGCCTCTTTATCTTGCAACACGGCACGCAACCGCGCGTAAGAAGCTTCTAGTGCCACATCCAATTGTTCCAACTTGGTATGAATTTGTCGATACTTGCTCTCGGCGGTGATTTTTTCTAAATAATTACTTTCTCCCAATTCAAATTTTCGACCACTGGCTTTTGAAAAATTTTGATACAAACTGTCTAAGTAGCGGTACATTTCTTTTTGATGGTTCAAGTAGACCAAAGTATTGTAATGCTGCGCAACTTCTTGAAAAACAGCTAACTTTTGTAGTTCAAAGGCTGCTTTTTCTTTTTCATATTCGGCTTCTAATACTTTTCGTTGTGCCCCATATACTGTGGGAAAACTAAATTGTTGCTGGACCCCAAAAACTTTTATGGGAATATCGTTTAAGGCTAAATTATTTTGATCGTAACTGTAATACAAGGTGGTTTTATCAATAGAATAGGCGGTTTTCACAGCTGCTTTGGCACGATCGACATTGGTGTTCATGGCTTTAAGTGCTGCATTATTGGTCGTTGCTTTTTCCAACAATCCTTCCAACTCTGCATTTTTTTGTTGTGCAATGCCTGAGAAGGAACAACAAAATAGCGCCAACACGAGTATATTGGGATTGATTTTTAATTTGGCTTTTTTCGTTTCTTTAGTATCCAAAACTTTGTATAAAACGGGCAACACAATAAGGGTCAAAATCGTGGCGGTCACCAATCCCCCAATGACTACAGTCGCGAGGGGACGTTGCACTTCAGCACCTGCCGAACTCGAGATGGCCATCGGTAAAAATCCCAAGGCAGCAGCCGCAGCGGTCAACAAAACCGGTCGCAATCGATCGGAAGTTCCTTTCAAAATTAAGGCATTAATATCTTGCATTCCCTCTTTTTTAAGTTCTTTAAAATGTTCGATCAACACAATTCCATTAAGTACTGCAATTCCAAACAAAGCTATGAAACCCACCCCCGCAGAAATACTAAAAGGCAAATCGCGCAGCCACAAAAACAAGATTCCTCCTACTGCCGATAATGGGATTGCCGAATAAACCATCAAGGCTTCTCGTACCGATTGAAACGCAAAATACAACAAGACAAAAATGAGGAACAATGCGATGGGCACCGCAATCAACAAACGTGCTTCAGCACTTTTTAGATTTTCAAATTGCCCACCATAGGTAATGTAATATCCTGATGGCAATTTTATTTGGGTTTGAATTATTTTCTGGATATCATCCACTACACTTTGCATATCGCGGTTGCGCACATTGATACCCACAACAATACGACGATGGGTGTTGTCACGTGATATTTTGGCAGGACCTTCGGTATATTCGATTTTAGCCAACTGAAAAAGAGGAATTTGCTCGCCTTGCGGTGTGGTAACATAGAGATTACGTAAATCTTCAATACTTTGGCGATTTTTTTGATCCAAACGAATAACCATATCAAAGCGTTTTTCACCCTCAAAAACAGTGCCCACACTTTTGCCTGCAAACCCCAACGAAATCATGTCGTTTAGCGCTTCAACATTCATTCCGTAACGCGCTATTTTGGCACGATCGTATTGAACCGACATTTGGGGCAAACCTTCAGTTTTTTCAACGATAATATCAGAAGCACCTTCTACATTTTTAATCGCATTTTTAATCGCATGAGCGCGCTCGGCCAAAACATTCAAGTCTTCCCCAAAGATTTTTATTGCCACATCGCTTCGTGTTCCCGAAATCAATTCGTTGAACCGCATTTCAATGGGCTGTGTAAATTCAATTTCAATATTGGGAATATGTTCTTCTACAGCCGTTTTTATCTTATCAGCCAATTCGTCTTTGGTGGCCGCCGAGGTCCAATCGCCTCGGGGTTTCAATTTTACAATTACATCACTTTCCTCCATACTCATGGGGTCGGTGGGCACTTCGGCCGCACCAATACGACTTACCACTTGTTCAACCTCAGGAAATTTCTTAAGAATTGTTTTTTCAATTTCGGTGGTTATGGCAATTGTTTTGGATAACGATGTTCCTGTTTTCAAAACGGATTGTATCACAAAATCGCCTTCATCCAAGGTAGGAATGAACTCTCCTCCCATCGTTGTAAAAAGTCCGAGGGTCACTACCAACAATGCTCCGGCTCCATACAATACTTTTTTGGTATTGTCGAGCGCCCATCGAATCATGAGTTCATACCACAAATTTAATCGGCGAATCAATCGAACCGTAAAGGAGTCTTTGGATTCTTCTTCGGGTTTCAACACCAAAGAGGCCACTACGGGAACATAGGTAAAACAAAACAACATGGCTCCAATCAAGGCAAAACTAAAGGTCATTGCCATGGGTTTAAACATTTTACCTTCCACTCCCGACAAGGACAAAATAGGGATAAAAACAATAAGAATGATCAACTGCCCAAAAACCGCCGAGTTCATCATTTTGGAGGCGCTTTTGAAAGTTATCTCATCGACTTGAAGTTGCTTTTCTTCTTTGGTCAAATGTTTTAAATGTTTGGCTTTATGCGCAATCTGAAAAGCGATAAACTCCACAATAATAACAGCACCATCGATGATGATTCCAAAATCGATAGCCCCTAAACTCATCAGATTGGCATCGATATCAAAAACATTCATAAACGAAATGGCAAACAATAAACAAAGCGGGATGACGGAAGCAACCACCAATCCCGAGCGCCAGTTACCCAACAAAAGAACCACAACAAAGATGACAATCAAACACCCCAGAATCAAGTTCTCGGCCACGGTAAATGTTGTTTTCCCCACCAATTCAGAACGTTCAATGACGGGATTGATGTACACACCTTCAGGCAATGACTGCTGTAAGGATGCAATTCGTGTTTTAACCTCATGAATCACTTGTTTGGAGTTCCCCCCTTTCAACATCATAATTTGTCCCATCACTTTCTCCCCTTGTCCGTTGCCCGTGATGGCACCGAAGCGATTGGCGTGACCAAATCGAATTTGCGCTACATCTTTGACATAAATCGGCACTCCATTTTTGTTGGCGACTACAATACTTCCAATGTCCTCGAGGGACTTCACTTTGCCTTCTCCTCGTATAAAATAGCTTTGATTGACCTTTTCAATATAAGCCCCTCCAGCAACACTATTGTTTAAGGATAAGGCAGTAAATACCTCCGCAGTACCAATATTCATCGCTTTGAGTTTGGCCGGATTGAGGGCTACTTCATATTGTTTTAAATAACCTCCCCAGGTATTGATTTCGACCACCCCTTTTATACCCGACAATTGTCTTTTGACGATCCAATCTTGAATGGTGCGTAAGTCGGTGGCATCATATAAATCGGTGTAACCGGGTTTAACTTCAAGCGTATATTGATAAATCTCTCCCAAACCTGTCGTAATCGGTCCCATTTGTGGGGTGCCAAAGCCCGGCGGAATCTTTTCAGAGGCGGCAATAATTTTTTCGGCTATCAATTGACGGGGCAAATAGGTACCCATATCGTCTTCAAATACGATGGTTACCACAGAAAGTCCGAATTTTGAAATGGACCGTATCTCTTTTACGCCCGGTAAATTGGCCATTTCAATCTCCACCGGATAGGTAATAAACTGTTCGATATCTTGGGTCGAAAGATTGCGTGACGTCGTAATAACTTGTACTTGATTATTGGTAACATCGGGAACGGCACCAATAGAGATCTGAAAGACGGAATGTATACCAAAACCGACGATGATCGCCGTAAAAAGTAATACGATAAGTTTGTTTTTTAAACTAAAAGCAATGAGTTTTTGGAGCATAATTCATCTTTTGTGCTACAAAGGTAGCTGAACCCAAGTAGAAATAAATTAAGAACGGCTTAATTTTCGGCAGGAAAAAACAAGAAAATCGAGGTACCTCCCCCCTCTTTGGAGTCGAGTGAAATTTGAATGCCCAACAGTTCACACAAACGACTTACAATGGACAAACCCAAACCATGTCCCTTTATTTCGGGTTGGTCTTGGGCCGCTTTACTGCGGTAAAAAGGTTGAAAAACGGTCGCCCATTCGGTTGGATTTATACCCATCCCTTGATCTTTGAGACATAATAGCGTTCCTTGGGGTTGGGGTTGAATGGCAACTTCAATCGTACTTTTTTCGGGCGAATACTTTAAGGCATTGGATACCAGATTGTGGAGAATAATCGTCAGAAAATATCGGTCACTGGCTACTTCAAAAGTATCGGTATACGACTCTTTGATTTGGATCTGTTTGTCTAAAATTTTGGCATCAAAATGTGTCCAACACGCACTGATGATTTCGTTTAAAACAAGCGGCTCCAATGTTACGGATTGCTTTTGATTCTCCAAACGCGCTAAAACCAATAGCTGCTCAATCATCGAATTGATACGATCGACTTCTGTAATGCAGTGGCTAATCTTTTGATTGTATTCCTCTACCGAGCGAGGTTTTCGTTGCAAAACTTCCAGCGTACCCCGAATAACTGCCAAAGGCGTTCGCAATTCGTGCGAGGCATCAGAGGTAAACTGCTTTTCGCGTTCAACCGCCTGTTCAATGCGATCCAAAAGGGCATTAATTGTTTCGGTCAACGTAAATATTTCGTCCCGATTGGCGGGTGGAGTAATACGTGATTTCAAATTGTCGCGGGTAATCATTCGAGCGGTCGAAATCACATTCTGAATAGGCCGAATACTTCTTCCTGCAATGGATCGTGCAATGAGAAATAAAATCAAAAGAATGGTCGGATAGGCCAAAACCAAAATGATAAACAAGTTGTGAAGCACCGACAAGCCATCGACCAACGACATAGCGATAATAAGATAGCCTATTTTTTTTCCTTTTTCATAAAGTGGGACTTGGATTTGCCGAATTTGATTGCCTTCCAACTGACAGTCGTACAGGGTTTTATCTTCCTGTTCGGGGTGAATCTTTAAGACATGTTTCTTGAGATTCGGTGATTTTTCAAAAACCTTTCCCAAAGTATCGGAAAATTGAATGAATACGGGATTAACATCCAATGTGTTGTGCTCGCGTTCCCGCCATTCCTCTTCATGTTCAATGGTCACAATTCCTTGTTGAATTGAAATTTCCGAGAGATGTTTTTTGACCTCAGTCTGAATGTCGCGATCCAAATCATGGTAAACCGTAATTTTTACAATACTGTAAACCGCCAAAAAGGCCACAAACACCAGAATGGCTGTGGTGAGAATGTAGTAAAAAGCAATGCGGTTTTTAAGCGTTCCGGCGAATTTCATCATGGGGTTCAATGTGAATTAAAACATGTCCTAATTGGGGTAAGTTTTCTCGGAGCCCATCTTTTAAAGCGTGCGCAAGATCGTGTCCTTCTTTTACTGACAAATTCCCATCGACTATGGCATGAAGGTCGACATGGTATTTCATGCCAGCTTTACGAATAAAACACTTTTCGGTAGCCAAAATTCCGGGAACCTGTAGGGCATTGAGACGAATGTCATCGACCAAATCATCATATAAATGTTCGTCCATAATTTCCCCTAAAGCGGGACGAAAAATGCGGTAACTGTTGTAAACAATAAAAATCGAGGCCAACAATGCTGCCCAATCGTCGGCTGCTTCATAACCAGGCCCCATTGAGAGCGCAATAGCAATACCTGCAAAAGCCGCCAACGACGTCAAGGCATCACTGCGATGGTGCCATGCATCGGCTTTTAAGGATGAACTGTGAATTTGTTTACTTTTTTGATTTACTATGCGGTAAGTTATTTCTTTCCAAAGGATGATTCCGCCCAAAACCACCAGCGTAAAAGGATGCGGCAATTCATGGGGATGTTGAATATTTTGAATGCTTTCGTGTGCGATGAATGCCGCTGAAACAACCAAAAAAACAACCACCAAAAAGGTTACCAGCGGTTCGATTCTTCCATGACCGTAAGGATGGTTGGCATCGGCGGGACGGTTGGCATAGTGGAGGCCCAACAAGACCAAAAGTGAGGCAAAAATGTCGGTCGTGGACTCGATCGCATCCGCTATAAGTGCATACGAATTCCCTAGAATTCCACTGATTCCTTTAAGAAGCGCCAAGAGTACATTTCCAAAAATACTGAAATATGTAGTCTTTACGGCTATGTCGGCTGCTTTATTCATACTTCTTCGGCCATATATCCTACGCCACGAACAGTTTTTAAATAGTCGTTGTCTTTGGTGAGTTGCAACTTTTTTCGAATGGCATTCATAAACACATCAATCACGCCAGAATCGTATTCAAAATGAATATGCCAAACTTGTTCGATAATTTGATTTCGAGTGCAAACTTTTCCTTTATTTTTAACCAAAAAAAGCAGCAGTTCAAACTCGCGCTGGGTTAGTACAATTTCTTCCTCAAGATGAAAAACCTTGTAGCGGTGGGGTTCTAATCGAAAAGGACCTAAGGTAAAAATCTCCGTAGCTTGTGCATTTCTGAAATGAACCTTAATACGCTCCAGTAACTCTTCAAAGCTAAACGGCTTTTTGATATAATCATTGGCACCCGCTTGGAGTCCCTCTATCGTTTCTTGCACGGTATCTTTGGCGGTCAAAAACAAAATTGGGGTTTCGACATCTTTGGTTCGAATGGTTTTACACAACTCCAGTCCATTCATCTTGGGCAACATCCAATCCAGAAGATACAAATCAAACGTGGTTTCATGTAGTCGCTTGAGACCTTGTACCCCATCGAGGGCGTGTGTCACTTGAAATCCTTCCTCTTCGAGCCCTTGCTGTATAAAGTCTGCGATTCCTTTTTCGTCTTCAACCAACAAAATCTTCATGGCTTTTTTTTGTAAAGGTAACATAGGACAAAAGTTTGCGGTGAAACGGTTGTCCTAAATTAAGCAAATATTAAGGATAAATGGCTAGGGTAAAGTATAATTTAGATGTTTCCATTTAAGTTAATTAATTTGCACATGTTCGTACTCAAAAAGAATCCATTTTTTAGTTTTTTAAAATTGTATATCCTTCTTGGCTTTATCACCCGTATAATTCTCCTTTTTCACCCGATCACGCAGGCTAGTTTTCAAAGTTTAGATTTACTTAAAGTGTTTGTGGTAGGCGCGATTAATGACCTTGCAATTGCCGTTTTATTGGGAAGTTTCTTGGGATTGTATCTGCTTACCCTTTCAAATACCAAATTCTCAAAACCTTGGGGGATTGTTGGATTTGCAAGTCTATCACTTCTTTTTCTTTATATCGCCTCCGGAAAATCTATTCTTTCGGAATATGGCGGTGTTTTACCCGAGATTGCCTTAGTTTTTGTGGGAATAAAAACGCTTCTTTTTGGAATCATGCTTCAATTTCCGCAGTATCGTACGATAATACGAAAGGCCATGTATAGCCTAACACTCTTTCTCATGACTGCCTTAATGGTTCAAAATGCGGTCAGTGAATTTTTCTTTTGGAATGAATTCGGATTACGATACAACTTTATTGCCGTCGATTATTTGGTGTATACCAACGAAGTGATTGGAAACATTATGGAATCCTATCCTGCAGTACCTTTATTTACAGCCATTGGAATCGTTGCTATTACAATTACCTATTTCGTAGTAAAGCAAACACAAGACATGGTAATAAACCTCCCAAGTCTTTCCACCAAAATCAAAGCCTTGGTTTTATATTCGGTTCTTTTTACGCTATCCATCTTCAGTTTACCCCATCTGGCAAAACTCGAAAACGGTGATAACATTTTTGCCAATGAATTGCAAGCCAATGGCCTGTACAAGTTTTATCGTGCTTTTCAAAACAGTTCCTTAGATTACAACACTTTTTACCCCACCCTCCCTGAAGCGAAAGTACAATCGATACTGCAAGCTCAGGGTATAACACCCTTTTCCATTCAAACTATTAATGCTTCTTCGCCTGAGCTACGGAAAAATATCGTACTCATCACAATTGAAAGTTACAGTGCAGAATTCATGAAGCATTATGGAAATACGCAAAATATTACTCCTTTTTTGGATACTTTGAGTGATCAATCGATGTTTTTTACAAACCTATATGCTGTGGGTAATCGCACCGTTCGTGGGCTCGAAGCAGTCACTCTTTGCCTTCCGCCCTCCCCTGGGGAAAGTGTTGTGAAACGAAAGGATAATAAACAAAAGTTCAGCACCGGTTCGATTTTACAATCCAAAGGGTATGCCGTAAACTATTTGTACGGAGGCGATGCTTATTTTGACAATATGGAGGATTTTTTTGGAGGAAATGGCTATGCTATAGTAGATAAGAAAAAAATGAAACCCGAGGAAATCACTTTTTCGAATGTTTGGGGTGTTTGTGATGAAGATATGGCTCAAAAGGCAATTCGAGTGATGAATGAAGAGTCTCAAAAAGGCAATCCTTTTTTCAATCACTGGATGACCGTAAGTAATCACCGTCCGTTTACTTACCCTGAGCATAAAATCAATATCGATGCAAATTCCAAATCTCGTGAAGGCGGTGTAAAATACACGGATTATGCTTTACGACAGTTTTTCAAAGCCGCACAAAAGCAACCTTGGTTTGCCAATACCGTATTCGTAATTGTTGCTGATCATTGTGCTTCGAGTTCGGGTAAAACGGAACTACCTTTGCATAAGTACCGAATTCCCGCCCTAATTTATGCTCCGGGGTTTATAAAGCCACAAAAAATTACAACCTTGATGTCGCAAATTGATGTTATGCCTACTTTGTTTGGCTTGTTGCATTTGAAGTACAAATCCAAATTTATTGGAAAAGATATTTTTTCGCCCAACTATCAAGAACGTGCCTTCATTGCGACTTACCAAGACTTAGGGTACATAAAAGATAACAAACTTACCCTCTTGTCTCCAAAGAATCGAATTCGCCAGTATGATTTAAAATTGAATCCAACTCCGGGATTAACGCAAGTATTTCAAGAGTTTTATGATGAAATACCCCGAAAAAAAATTGATGAAAAATTGGTTCATGAAACCATTGCCTTTTATCAGTATGCGGCGCAGCTCCTTCGCGACAAAAAATACCAACGTATTCCTTAAAGCATCCCGTTGTACTTACGAATAAACCATTCGGCAGCCAATAATGCAGTGATCATGAGCAACAACCAAGTCCATTCGATTAAAGGCGATTTGACCACTTGTTCTTTTTGTATGGGCTGATAATTCGGGTCGGCAATCCATTTTTCAATCCATTGATCGATTTGATTGGGAACAAAAACCGCTCCTTGCGTATGTTGAGCCAATTGCTTCAGTTGGTCCATATTGGGATTGACAAACTGTTTTTCAATGTTAAAATCCAACACTTCAAACGCACCACTGTAGCTGGTATTGGTGTTCAATTCGCGAACGGTGAACGAATATTTTCCGGGGGATAAATCGTCTAAGTCTACTTTGTAATATTGGTTGGACAACAGCAAATCGTATTGCTTTTTTTGCTGATTTTGCTTGTTGACCAATGCGATACTCAACCGTGCTTTGGCATCAAATTCATAGTTTTTATTGAAAAATTGCGCGGTAATTTCAAGCGGATCGCCCGAGTTGTAAAAGCGTTCATGATTGACAACCAAAGATTTACGAGCATCATTTGAGGCCAGATACTGAATCGTTTTGTCCAGAAACTGATCAAAGGGTTCAAACGACTGTTTGGCGACAAAAACGTGAGCACGCCATTTCCATAGGTTTTCACCGAGGAGCATAGCACTTCGTTGTCCTTCATTTTCTGTGAAAAACCATAACGGGTCACCTGTTCCTATGGTGCGAATGCGCGACTCCAAAACCGGCTGCACCCCCGAACTTACCGTGACATTACCAAACGGATTTTCTAACGGAGGAAATTGATCAAATCCGATGTCCTCTGTCGCAAAGATTGAAAAATCCGAACGATACAACGCTTGATAATCCTCTTTTTGATTAGACATTTTGAAGGTAGCCGCTTTCTGCATCTGATTTAAAAAACCAAAATCAGTATGATTTCCGGTAATGATAAACGTATTGAGACGACGGTTTTTATTGGCTTCCCATACCGATCTAAATCGAGCCGTGGGTTGGTACAATAGTAAAATATTGTATTTCTGTAAATCACTCGCATTCTGGGGTTTAAGCAAGGTTACTTTTCGCTGTGCATTCGATTCAATACTGCGTTTCAATACGCCAAGATCGGGATGTTCAATTTCAGAAATCAAAGCGACTTCTGTTCGTTGATCAATAACTTCTACAGCAAATCGTTGGGTATTATTATAGCTGTTTTTTTCCTTTTCATTCGAAGAAATATTCACAGCATACGTTTGAACTCCCAGCGCATTGGCCGGTAATAACGCATTGACAACTTGGGCCCGTTTGTCGGGTGAAAAGGTAAGCGCTTGTCGGTACACTACAGCGGCACCATTTCGTATAGAAAAAGTGGTTTGAAGCGTCTTTGTTCCGTTATAATTGACAAAAACTTCAACAGGAAATTGGTTTTTATAAAAAGCATACTTGTTGGCATTTACTTTGGCAATTCGTAAGTCCAAATACTGCGTTGTATCGCCCATGACCACAGCAAAAACCTTATGATCGGGCTGAAAACCAAAAACATAATCGCTGCCCGATGTTTGATTCCCATCGGTGAGTAGAATAGACGCGTACGGTAGATTTTTATACAAATTATGCACGGTGGGTCCGACTAGATCCAAGCGTGAAGCTTTGCCTTGATAAGTAAGACTACTATCGTCAAAAAAAGAACGGCATTCGGTATCAACATGAAACGATTGAATGTCAAATTTGTCTTGCAAACGCGAATTGGATGTAATTTTTTTCCAAATTTCTTTTGAGGTTTCCTTAGCGCCTAATTCTTTAATCGAAGACGAATTATCTACGACAACGGCCAAAGGGGTTTTTTGAATTTGCAAGGTAGACCGACGAATAATTGGATTGATAAGCAACAACAGGAATCCGAAAATCGCCAAAAAACGCAAAAAAGCCAAAACCTTCACCGTTAGGCTTAGCGTTTTGGCTTTATAAATATAATGATAATACGACAAGCCGCCCGCTGCAAGGAGCGCTAGCACAAGCCATAACACGGTGTTTGTCGTCATAAAAGTGTTCAAATTTAAGTGAGCATTCCTCCATCTACATTAAGAACTTGCCCCGTTACGTAGGCACTCATATCGGAAGCTAGGAATAGACAGGCATTGGCTACATCTTCTGGCGTACCCCCGCGTTTTAACGGGATGGAATCGCGCCATCCTTGTACTACATCGGGATTTAATTTGGCAGTCATTTCGGTTTCAATGAACCCTGGCGCAATAGCGTTGCAACGAATGTTTCGCGAACCGAGTTCCAAAGCAATCGATTTGGTAAATCCGATCATTCCTGCTTTAGAAGCCGCATAGTTTGCCTGACCCGCATTTCCTTTTACCCCAACAACACTACTCATGTTGACAATAGAACCGTAACGGTTTTTCAACATGATTTTTTGAACGGCTTTGGTCATATTGAAAACAGACTTTAGGTTGATTTCAATGACTTTATCAAAATCTTCTTCGCTCATTCGCATTAGTAAATTGTCTTTGGTAATTCCCGCATTATTGATCAAAACATCAACGGTTCCAAAATCGGCAATCACGGCATCGACCAATTGTTGCGCCTCTTCAAAACTTCCTGCATTCGATTGATAGCCTTTTGCTTTAACTCCAAGCGCGAGCAATTCATTTTGCAATACCAAAGCCGATTCGGCCGAGGAACTGTATGTAAATGCCACATGGGCTCCTTGTTGTGCAAAAACTTTTGCAATACCACTTCCAATCCCACGACTGGCCCCAGTGATGATAGCTACTTTACCTTCGAGTAATTTCATGTGTGAATGATTTAATATCGATTAACAAAGTGCCAAATATAGCGAATAATTGCGCGTTGAAAAAAATCTTTAACGCCCAGTAAACCTTTTTATGAAATTCATGTCATACCTAGTATTCACTGCTTTTTGCCGTGCATTCACCAACCTAACCACTATGAAACGAATTACGCTAACCCTATTGATTGGCTTTCTAGCGCTTTCTTGTCAAAAAAGCGAAGACTATGTAGCCGTTCCCGATTATCCTGCCGTTACGGCAACTTTTGGAACCAACCTCGATTTGGATAATTTGGCCAACTATGCCAACCAACCGATTCCGAGTTACATCACCAAGTTCAACGGTCAAAATAATCCCATAACCAACAAAGGGGCAACCTTGGGCCGGGTTTTGTTTTACGACAAAAAACTTTCGTCCAACAACAGCATTTCCTGTGCTTCTTGTCACCAACAAGCTCATGCTTTTAGTGATGCCCAAGTAGCAAGTGTGGGCGTCAATGGGGTAACGGAACGTCATTCGATGCGTTTAATCAATACGCGATTTTCGATAGAATCAAAATTTTTCTGGGATGAACGCGCTGCTTCCCTCGAAGCCCAAAGCACACAACCTATACGTAATCATGGTGAAATGGGCTACAGCGGTACGAATGGCGATGAAGATTTTTCGGCCTTAATTACAAAACTCAATGGATTGGGCTACTACCAAGAGCTTTTTCAATTTGTGTACGGTTCCCCTGAAATTACCGAAGCAAAAATTCAAAATGCCCTAGCGCAATTTATCCGCAGTATTCAATCATTTGACTCCAAATATGATCAAGGGCGCAACCAAGTGGCCAATGATGCAGTACCTTTTCCCAATTTTACCAATCAAGAAAATATGGGAAAAAATTTATTTTTAACGCCTCCGCAGTTTAATGCCCAAGGGGTTCGTACCGGCGGAGGATTAGGTTGTGCGGGCTGTCATGCGGCACCTGAATTTGATATCGCGCCCAACAGCGGAAATAATGGCATTATTGGAACACTGGCAGGAAGCGGCATTGATATCCATGTTACCCGCGCCCCAAGTTTACGTGATTTAGTAAAAACCGATGGAACCGTCAACGGCCCCATGATGCATACCGGCGTGATTAGCTCGCTTCAGGCTGTGATTGGACATTATGGCACCATAAATTTGGCACCGGGCAATACCAACCTTGACCCCAAACTGCGCCCCAACGGATTTGGACAACAACTCAACCTGAATCAACAAGAAGTGAATGCTGTAATCGCTTTTATGCGAACGTTGAGTGGTATCCAAGTATATACCGATATAAAATGGTCCAATCCTTTTCCGAATTAAATTCGAAAACCAACAGGTATAAAATAAAAAATCCCGCTGCAAACGAGCGGGATTTTGTTTATGTAAGAAATGAGCTGATTAGCCCAATACCTCTTTTACTTTTTTACCAATTTCAGCAGGTGAATCCACCACGTGAATTCCACATTCTCTCATGATGGCTTTTTTAGCAGCAGCGGTATCATCAGAACCACCCACAATAGCACCAGCATGCCCCATAGTACGACCTTTAGGAGCCGTTTCACCCGCGATGAATCCTACAACGGGCTTGCGATTTCCATTGGCTTTAATCCAACGGGCTGCATCCCCTTCCAATTGACCACCGATTTCACCAATCATAATGATACATTCGGTTTCAGGATCATTCATCAACAGCTCAACCGCTTCTTTGGTGGTCGTTCCAATAATCGGGTCACCCCCAATTCCAATCGCAGTAGTGATACCGTATCCTTGACGTACTACTTGATCAGCGGCTTCATAAGTTAACGTTCCCGATTTAGAGACGATACCTACATTTCCTTTTTTGAAAACGAAACCAGGCATGATACCCACTTTTGCTTCTTCGGGAGTAATTACCCCTGGGCAGTTGGGTCCGATTAAGCGGCATGATCTATTCTTGATATAGTCATAAGCTTTCATCATATCAGCAACAGGAATACCCTCGGTAATGGCAATGATCACTTTGATACCCGCATCAGCTGCTTCCATAATGGCATCAGCCGCAAAGGCAGGGGGAACAAAAATAATCGAAGTATCCGCTCCAGCTTGGTCTACAGCATCTTTAACGGTATTGAAAACAGGACGATCCAAATGGGTTGTTCCTCCTTTTCCAGGAGTAACGCCACCGACTACATTGGTGCCATATTCAATCATTTGAGACGCGTGAAAAGTACCTTCACTACCGGTAAATCCTTGAACGATTATTTTGGAATTTTTATTGACTAAAACACTCATGACAGTTATTTATATGTTTGTTAAAAGGTGTCACAAAAATAGGAAAACAGATTCAGAATAGAATGCACTATTCATAGAATTTTATCGTTTTTTTTGCAAATTTTCTATACACCCGACTTGTAACGGATTACCCATTTTTATCCGATAGGAGGTATTGGCTGTAAATGGATAGGAAGTGATATACCAATATCCTTTTGAATTGGAAAACTCCTTTTCGTAAGCTACTACAAATGAATGTAATATGTAGTCATCATTAGGGAGTACAAGATGGAGTTCGCGCTTGCACCATCGCGACGGACTCACTACCCAATACGTTTTGTTTTCAATTTTTCGCAGATGTAAAAAAGAGAGCAACGGTTTTGGACAGTCGTTATAGTTGTCAAAAATAATTGAGAGCGACTTCCCTTTTCCGCTGTATACATCAAAGGAAAAATACCGATTATAGTACCCAAAATATCCAAACACGGGCAAAATCCAAAAACAGAGGATGACCAAACCGTGCTTTTTAAACTCTAAGGGCCAAAGTGCGTCAAAAAAACGTTTTTTTGTGGCAACGCATCCTATACCACTGATGCCTAACAACAGTATATTCCATGGTACCACAACTCCATTGGAAAAAAAACCTATTGGAGACAACCCTAATAAAATCAACACATGCATTAGCACTAGTCCACGAAACGCCCCAAGACGCGTTTGTTGAAAGAGCAATCCAATTCCGAAAAGAATTTCAATCAAACCTACTAGTAATCCCGCATAGTGAAAAAATAAAAAAAAGGAATCGTTGGAAGTGATCCCAAAACGGTTTTTTAATACGTAGGAATCCCAAATCGTATACAAAAATGCCCCATTGATTTTATGGAGTCCGCTGAAGGTGTACAACGCCGAAAGAAGAAGCAAGCAACGCGTCCAAAACTGTTTTTCTGACTTGGAGAAAAAATGAATCACGGCAATCGCCAAAAAACAATAGGTATAGGGTTGCCAAAAAACATAATCCCAAGCCCATGAGCCCACGACCAGTACAATCCACAGTCCGACGCCCTTTTTCCAATGCGGTTTCCACAACAACAATAAGGTAATAGCTATTGTAGCACAATATAAAATAAATGGAAATTCCCTGGGAAGATTTTGAGCAAATGGAAATACAGTAAGCGTGGGAAAAACACGATTCAGGGTCCACGCTTTGTACAGAAAAAGTTGGGTCAAAAGATGCGCCAGCAATGTAAGACGCACGATTGCTGTAACCCAAATCGTTTTGTGCATTATCCGAATTGGCTCATTTGATAACCGCGATACAGCTTTTGATCTTTCACTTCCCAAATTACAAAGAAATTGGCCAATAACATCTCTTCTCTCGGATTTTCAATCGTTTTCACAAAATGAGAATAGCGTACCGAAACGAAGTTTCCTTCTTGAATGAGGTGAGAAATACGAATTTTGGAACGAACATACGCCCGATTCAATTCTTCACTCAAATTGAGCACATCGTTAGCATCCATCTGAACGAATCCTTTGGTGCTGTTCCATTCGATAATTAATTCGGGATGCAAAAACTGTTTTACTTCATCGCGATGCAATAATACATCTGATTTATATAAGTCTAAAACTAGATCTTTCGGTTGCATTATTCGGGTTTTTTATTCAACAATTCAGGTAAACGCTTCACGTAAGCCATTTGTTTTAATTTTTCACGCGATTCTTCGGCGGGAGTACCGAAGTAAGTAATTCCGCCGGCTACCGATTTTGTCACTCCAGATTGCGCCAGAATGACTGCTTTGGTACCGATAGTAATGCCACTATTGGTTCCTACTTGGCCCCAAATAGTCACTTCATCTTCAATGACTACACATCCTGCAATGCCTGTTTGGGCGGCGATGAGACATTTTTTTCCAATGATTGTATCGTGTGCCACGTGGATTTGATTGTCCAAAATTGAACCTTCACCTATGGTCGTATCCCCAGTGACGCCGCGGTCAATAGTACATAAGGCACCAATGCCCACATGATCTTCTATAACTACCCGCCCCCCGGAAAGCAATTGGTCAAATCCTTCGGGACGTTTTTTATAATAAAATGCATCGGCCCCCAATACCGTGCCGGCTTGGATAATCACGTTGTCGCCAATTTGAGTATGATCGTAAATCGAGACATTGGAATGTATAATGCAATTTTTTCCGATGCGAACGTGATTTCCAATGAAGCAGTTCGGTTGAATTATGGTCCCTTCGCCGATCTCTGCCGACAACGAAACGGCTGCTTGTGCCGCCACAAATGGACGGAAATACCGGGTAAGTTTGTTAAAATCCCGAAACGGATCGTCGGAAATCAAAAGTGCTTTTCCTTCAGGACAAGGAACTTCTTTGTTAATCAGTACTATAGTAGCCGCCGATTGTAGCGCCTTGTCATAATACTTCGGATGATCAACAAAAACAATATCTCCGGGGGTCACGACATGAATTTCGTTCATCCCTTCAACAGGAAAATCATCGGCTCCCACATACTGGGAATCGATGATTGCTGCAATTTCTTTCAACGTGTGCGTTTGCGGGAACTTCATGTGTTATTCTTTTACCCGTTCCAAATAATCACCCGTAGCGGTATCAATTTTAATCTTATCTCCTTCATTAATAAACAAAGGAACGTTAACATTGGCTCCTGTTTCAACCGTAGCCGGTTTAGTTGCATTGGTTGCTGTATTTCCTTTCACACCCGGTTCGGCATAAGTCACCTCCAACACAATAGAAGCAGGCATATCAACCGACAAAGGCATATCGGTTTCGGTGTTAATTTGTACCATTACATTGGTTCCCTCTTTTAAAAACTGAGGTGCATCCAATACATCCTTGTTCAACGTGATTTGTTCATAGGATTCGGTATTCATAAAATGATAATCATTGCCTTCGTTGTACAAATACTGAAATGTATGGGTTTCTACACGAACTACATCAATTTTATGACCTGCAGAAAAGGTATTATCCAATACTTTTCCTGTCGTCAATGATTTTAATTTGGTACGCACGAAAGCGGGACCTTTTCCGGGTTTCACATGAAGAAACTCAATAATTTTGTAAATGTCGTGGTTGAATTTGATACAAAGTCCGTTACGAATATCTGCCGTAGATGCCATTAGTATTGATTTTTTAAATTTAAAATTTTAGTTATTTTTAATACGTTCCTGAATACCCTTTCATAATACCGCGGGATGAATTGCGAATAAAATCTAAAATCTCATCGCGTTCGGGAGAAGCCGCCATTTCAGCTTCAATAATCCCCACCGCTTGCGAGGTATTGTAATTTTTTTGGTATAAAATGCGGTAAATATCTTGAATTTCTCGAATCTTTTCCGTTGAAAATCCGCGTCGACGCAAGCCTACCGAATTAATTCCAACATACGATAAAGGTTCCTTAGCGGCTTTAGTATAGGGCGGAACATCCTTACGTACCAGAGAACCGCCAGAAATCATAGCATGTTCACCGATATGAATAAATTGATGAATCGCTGCTAATCCACCGATGATGGCAAAATTCCCTACGACGACATGTCCTGCCAGCGCCACACCATTGACAATAATCACGTTATCCCCAATATGGCAATCATGCGCAACGTGAGCAGTGGCCATGATCAAACAGTTGCTTCCAATTTTGGTTTGCCCCGAAGCGATAGTTCCTCTGTTGATGGTTACAAATTCACGAACCGTCGTGTTATCCCCAATGATAGCAAGAGAATCTTCCCCACCAAATTTCAAATCTTGAGGCACCGCTGCAATTACAGCGCCAGGGAAAATATTACAATTCTTTCCGATGCGAGCTCCCTCCATGATGGTCACGTTTGAACCAATCCAAGTTCCTTCGCCGATTTCGACGTTGTTATGAATAGTGGTAAATGGCTCGATTACTACATTCTTAGCAATCTTAGCACCGGGATGCACATAGGCTAGCGGTTGATTCATAATTTATTGGTTTTTGACGATTTGTGCCATGAGTTCCGCTTCAGCGACCAAGCGCCCGTTGGCATAAGCGTTGGCTTGCATATGGCATATTCCGCGACGGATAGGCGAAATCAAATCACATTTAAATATTAACGTATCGCCCGGTAAAACTTTATGCTTGAACTTTACGTTGTCGATTTTCATAAAATAAGTCAGGTAATTTTCGGGATCTGGAACAGAGCTTAAAATTAAAATCCCTCCCGTTTGTGCCATAGCTTCAACAATCAAAACACCTGGCATGACAGGAGCTCCAGGAAAATGACCCACAAAGAAGTCCTCATTCATCGTCACATTTTTCAATCCCACGACATGAGATTCAGACATTTCGATGATTTTATCCACTAACAAAAATGGCGGACGATGGGGCAACATTTTCATGATTTTGGTCACATCCATCAAAGGCTCTTTGTTTAAATCATAAGTAGGCACATGATTGCGTTGCTCTATCTTGATGATTTTAGATAGTTTTTTGGCAAATTGCGTATTGACAAAATGCCCTGGTTTGTTGGCGATAACTTTCCCTTTGATACGGCAACCTATCAAGGCCAAATCACCAATAACATCTAGCAATTTGTGGCGGGCAGCTTCGTTAGGGTGATGCAACGTAAGGTTATCTAAAATACCGTTGGGTTTAACCGAAATATTTTCTTTTCCAAAGGCCTTTTTCAAGTTCTCCATCGTTTTTTCGGAGATTTCCTTGTCAACATACACGATGGCATTGTTCAAATCGCCTCCTTTAATGAGTCCGTTGTCTAGTAACGTTTCCAACTCATGTAAAAAACTAAAGGTTCGCGCACTTGCAATTTCCGCTTTGAAATTGGACATGCTCTTCAACGTCGCGTTTTGGGTACCCAAGACTTTTGTACCAAAATCAACCATAGCGGTTACTTGGTAATCGTCGGCAGGCATGACAATGATTTCGCTCCCCGTACTTTCATCGATATACGAAATAACTTCTTTTACCACATAACAATACCGTTCAGCCTCTTGCTCAACGATTCCTGCTTTTTCGATTGCTTCTACAAAATACTTGGAAGAACCGTCCATAATCGGGGGTTCCGACTCATTCAATTCGATAATCACATTGTCCAAATCACATCCTACGCAAGCCGCTAAAACATGTTCAGAGGTTTGAATCTTTACGCCCAACTTTTCTAAATTGGTTCCGCGCTGGGTATTTACTACATAGTTGGCGTCGGCTTCAATGACTGGGGAACCTTCCAAATCCACACGTACAAAGGTAAATCCATTATTGATAGGTGCTGGCTTTAACGTCATGGTCACTTCTTTTCCTGTGTGAAGTCCAACACCCGTAAGGGTAATTTCTGATTGAATGGTTTTTTGTTTAACCATAATGCTTGTATTAATTCTGTTTAGCTTAATTTTTTCTTGAGATTGTCCAAATCGGCCACAATTTTGGGAAGATTACGGAAATGGACATACGATTTATTCCAATCGCCATAGTTAAAGGCCGGACTTCCTTGAATCGTTTCGCCATCGGGGATACTTTTTCCGATACCCGATTGTGCTTGAATCCGTACATTATTGCCTACGGTAATATGGCCTACTATTCCTACTTGCCCACCGATCATGCAGTTTTTACCGATTTTGGTAGATCCCGCAATACCGGTTTGTGAGGCAATCACGGTGTTTTCACCAATTTCTACATTGTGTGCAATCTGGATTTGATTATCGAGTTTAACGCCTTTGCGTATGATGGTAGAGCCTAGCGTTGCACGGTCGATAGTCGTACACGCCCCTACTTCTACATGATCTTCTAGAATTACATTTCCAATTTGAGGGATTTTGCTGTAGGTTCCATCCTCTGAAGGGGCAAAACCAAATCCATCCGAACCGATGATAACGCCCGAGTGGATGGTGCAATGGTTACCAATTTCAGTTTCAGAGTAAATTCGAACGCCTGCAAACAAAATACAATCATCTCCGATAACCACATTATCCCCTATAAATGAGTTGGGATAAATTTTGACATTGTTTCCAATTTTCACATTTTTTCCAATGTAACAAAAACTTCCCAAGTAAAGATGATCGCCGTAGGTCACCCCTTCCGAAATCACGGACGGTTGTTCAATACCCGACTTCATCAACTTTACTTGATTGTAATATTCTAGAAGTTTGGAAAAGGACTTGTAGGCATCTTCCACTTTAATTAAGGTAGTGGTAATGGGTTGTTCAGGCTCAAACGTGTGGTTCACAATCGTGATGGACGCTTGAGTGGTGTAGATATAATTTTGGTATTTTGGATTGGCTAAAAAGGATAATGAACCCGCTGTCCCCTCCTCGATTTTGGCCAATTTATAGACTTCAATTTGTGGATTTCCAACCACTTCTCCGCCTAAAATACCCGCTATTTGTTCCGCTGTAAATTTCATTCTGACAAAAATATAAAATTTAACAAAATAAGCCGTTTTATCCCAGTAATACTTTCGGATAACATACAAAATACTTCGTTACAGCCTTCGATAAGGCTCTTACTTGAAGCGGTTCTGAAGTATCTTCCAACACTTCAACAGACCGGTCTTTTTTGATGATTCGTATCGGTACACTTTCTTTGTTGTAGGCGATGTTTTTTAATTTTCCTTTGAAAACAAAATAATCCGAGTCGTTGGCTGCAATGGGATAATGGGCTAACAATTGGGCTTTTAACGTTTGTATCTTTGAGGCAACAGGCTTTTCTTCCGACATGTCAATCTTCAACAATTCGCGATTGACAATCATTTTACATAATTCAGCCAGCACGAAATCTGAAGAAAATTGCCACGATTTAATAGCGACCATAACATCATAATCATCCAATAAGGCAAATTGCGTTAGCGGCTCCCCATCAAAATCAGTTCGCGCTACTTTATTTTGCAGAAAAAATTGCAAGGGGGCGCTACAAGGCAGTTCGTTACCTTTTTGTGTGAGTTCTTTGGCGCGCTTTAAGATTTTTGTCAAAATCAACTCCGCTACAACCGATGTTTTATGCAAATACGCTTGCCAGTACATGAGTCGGCGAGCCATAAGAAATTTTTCTACGGAGTATACGCCTTTTTCTTCAATTACCAAATGATCATCAGCGACATTCATCATCTGAATTAAGCGGTCACTGTTGATATTACCTTCGGCTACTCCACTGTAAAAACTATCGCGCTTGAGGTAATCCATGCGATCCATGTCCAACTGACTGGAAATCAATTCAAGCATAAATTTTCGGTGGTAATCGCCTTTAAAAATTTGAATTGCCAAATCAAGTTGGCCGTTAAAATGCCGATTTAACGCGTGCATGAATTGCAACGAAATCTCCTCATGCTGAATTCCCTCTACGATACTGTGTTCCATTGCGTGAGAAAAAGGACCATGACCAATATCGTGCAACAGTATAGCAATGTAGAGTGCATTTTCTTCTTCCTCGGTAAATTGAACCCCTTTATATTTGAGTGTTTCTACAGCCTTTTGCATGATGTGCATACACCCCAAGGCGTGGTGAAAACGGGTATGATGGGCACCCGGATACACAAGATACGACAATCCCATTTGCGAAATACGGCGTAAACGCTGAAAATAGGGATGCTGAATAAGATCAAAAACCAATGAATTGGGAATCGAAATGAATCCGTAGATGGGATCGTTGAATATTTTAAGTTTGTTGGTCGAATTCACACCATTTAAATAAGAGCACAAATATACGTGAAAAGGGAAAAAGCGCAATATCAATTGGTTTTGTACTTGAAATTTAAATGCTTTACTTACGCCTCTCTTATCAAAAGACCTTACATACAGGTAAAAAAAACCTAACTACGCGGGGTAATTAGGTTTTCTATACTTGATTTTTGCACTGCTAGCCCTGATGGGAGCGGCATCCTCACGGAGTTTACGAAGTGAGATACAGCGGACAGCAGGAAATAGCTCCTGAAAAAAATTAATACGCAATCAGTTCCAATAACGCCTTTTCAAAGCGTTCTTTGGGTAAATACTGATCCTCAAGGGTTTTCATAAACGGTATAGCAGTTTCCAAACTACCTACCCGAACAACGGGCGCATCCAAATGTTCGAACGCCTGCTCCATTATCAAAGAGGAAATGTCGCTCGCAATACCGCCAAACAAGGTGTCTTCTTGTAAAATAATGGCTCTGTTTGTTTTTTTAACCGATTGCAGTATGGCTTCAGTATCTAAAGGTTGCAGCGTTCGCAAATCCAATACATCGGCACGAACTTCAGGATGTTTGTCCAACAGTTCTAATGCCCAATGTACGCCTGCACCAAAGGAAATAATGGTCACTTGATCGCCTTCGCGTAGCAAAGAAGCCTTTCCCAAAGGTAAGGTATAATAGCCTTTGGGCACTTCTTGATAGATACTGCGATACAAGAGCTTATGCTCAAAGTACATCACCGGATTGGGGTCGTTAATGGCAGTAATTAAAAGTCCTTTTGCATCATACGGAAACGCGGGGTATACCACTTTTAAACCTGGCGTTTTGGTAAACCAAGCTTCATTGGTTTGGGAGTGGAACGGTCCCGCTTGCGTACCGCCACCACAGGGCATACGCACTACGACATCGGACTTTTCGCCCCAGCGGTAGCGTTGCTTGGCTAACAAATTGACAATTGGATTAAAACCTGTTGAAACGAAGTCGGCAAACTGCATTTCGACGATGGCTTTATACCCGTTGATCGAGAGTCCGTTGGCCGCTGAAACGACAGCACTTTCACAGATGGGCGTATTGCGAACCCGCTCTTTACCGAACTGTGCCACGAATCCATCGGTAATTTTAAAAGCTCCTCCGTATTCGGCAATATCTTGGCCCATAATGACCAAATTAGGATGTTGTTGCATCGCTTCACGCAAAGCGCTTGAAATGGCATCAATCACACGGATATTCTCAGTTTCACTTGACGGTTTTACTTCTTGATAATCAAATGATTCGTAAACATCATTTAACTCTTCATTTAAATCAGCTACAAAGTCTGGTTCGGCCTGGGTAATGGCCCAATGCGCATCGATTTCTTGCTTGATTTCGGCGCGAAAAGTCTCGTCTTGCGCTTCTGTCAAAATCCCTTCATTTTTAAGAAAGGCTTGGTAGTTGGCAATCGGATCTTTAATTGCCCACATGTCCATGAGTTCTTGGGGAACGTATTTGGTACCACTCGCCTCTTCGTGACCCCGCATACGGAACGTTTTGAACTCCAATAAAACGGGACGCGGGTTTTCTTGCATGGAAGCTTTGAGTTCGGAAATTTTGGTGAAAACCTCTAAAATATTGTTGCCGTCAAGGATATGACTTTCCATGCCGTAACCAACGCCTTTGTCGGCGAGATTTTCGCAACGGTATTGTTCGTTGGTAGGTGTTGACAAACCATAACCGTTATTTTCGATGACGAAAAGTACGGGCAAGTCCCATACGGCTGCGATATTTAACGCCTCGTGAAAATCACCCTCAGAAGTGGCGCCTTCCCCGGTAAATACGGCGGTTACTTTTCCGTTTTTCTTTAGTTTATTAGCCAAAGCGATTCCGTCGGCTACCCCCATTTGGGGCCCCAAATGCGAAATCATGCCGATGATTTTATACTCTTGTGTCCCAAAGTGAAAACTGCGGTCACGGCCTTTGGTGAAACCCGATTTTTTACCTTGCCATTGCGAGAACAACTTGTGCAGTGGAATATCACGACCAGTGAAAACACCGAGATTCCGATGCATGGGAAGAATGTATTCATCCTTATCCAAAGCTGCGGTAATTCCCACAGAAATAGCTTCCTGCCCAATACCTGAAAACCATTTTGACACTTTTCCTTGTCGGAGCAAAATGAGCATTTTCTCTTCAATCAAGCGGGGTTTCAGTAATTTTTTATACAAATCCAACAATTGCTCGTTGGATAAATTGTGACGATTAAAGTCCATTCGTTTTGTTTGTGGTTTGTGACGCCAAATGTACTAAAACGTTACAGGATTTCAAGGTGTTTTTACATAAAAAAAGCACACCTTATGGAGTGCTTTTTTATCGCTTTTATATAAGTAAGAAACTACGATTTGATAAATCGTTTTACGGTCTTTTGTTGTTCTGTAGTTATGAGTTCAACCCAATACAATCCTGTGGGGAGTGGCGTAACATCGATGGCGTTGTCGATCAAAGGAAAAGCGCCTATTTGTTGTCCATTGCTGTGGTATAAAATTACTTTTTCCAATGGCAGCTCACTTTTAATATGTAAAGTATTTCCTGTCGGATTGGGATAAATTAGCGTTTGCTCCAAAGTCGAACTCAAGTCATTGGTAGACAGGGCTACTTCGGTTACATTTAAGGTATATGTTACGGTTTGTGGAGAAGGCCAACTCGATATGTAAATATAATAGGTTTGACCTGCGGTAACCGAAAAATTGTTTATCGTGCGTGCTCCTGCAGAAACTCCTGTTGCACAAGCCGCATATTGTACACCTATATTAGCACAGTTCGTATAGACAAACATTCCCGTCCAACCCAGCGCATTGGGAATTTCAATCTTTAAGGTTTGACTGACAGAAGGGGTATACGCATAAATCACATCGTTGCCGCCATGGTAATAATTGCCGAAAGTGGTTGTAGCACAGGTAGGATGTGTGGTGGTTTGCGGATCGTAGTTATCTCCGAAATTTGCCGTATTATCGGAAACGGCAAAGGGTAAAGATGAAATTACAATGGGGTCATTGCACAACGAGCCTGTTTGGGCAAAACCGAATGTAGTGCACAAAAGGAAAAGCATGTAGTTTCGTTTCATAAGGCTAGGAATTAAGGGATTAGTTACCTAAAAATACACCTTGTTTTTGGAGGGCACAAGTATTCTCGATGGGTGACCTATTTTTATCGATAAAATGACGAAAAGGAGATGTTGATAACTTTCGTTTGCAACTTAATAAAAAACTGTACATTTGTGATTGCGCTTTGATTTCACAGCGTTTAAGTTATTAACAAAAAAGGTTTAGTATGCAACAAATTCCAAGTGTTGACTTACGTGATTTCCTGTCGGATGATCCGGCACGTAAACAAAAATTTGTAAATGAAATCGGCAAAGCCTACGAAGAAATTGGCTTCGTAGCATTAAAAGGTCATTTTCTTGATGATCAATTGGTGGAAGAATTGTATGATGAAGTGCGCAACTTCTTCAATCTTCCATTGGAAACCAAAGCAAAATATGAGATTCCAGGTATTGGAGGTCAGCGCGGTTATGTTTCTTTTGGTAAAGAACATGCCAAGGGTCGTTCCGCTGGAGATTTAAAAGAATTTTGGCATTTTGGCCAATACGTAAGCGAAGGCTCTAAATGGGAAGGTGAATATCCCGACAATGTAATCGTAGAAGAATTACCTAAATTCAATACCGTTGGAAAACAAGCCTACCAAATGTTGGAAAAAACGGGAGTTTATGTACTTCGTGCTTTGGCATTACACATTGGTTTGGATGAATTTTATTTTGACAATTACATCAAAGACGGGAACAGTATTTTACGTCCGATCCACTACCCGCCTATTACGGATGAACCGAAAGACGGTGCTGTTCGTGCGGCTGCCCATGGTGACATCAACTTGATTACCCTGTTAATGGGAGCACAAGGCAAAGGATTGCAAGTCCAAAACCATGAAGGCCAATGGATTGATGCCATTGCGCAAGAAGATGAATTGATGATTAATGTGGGCGATATGTTGTCCAGACATACCAACAATAAATTAAAATCAACCATTCACCAAGTGGTTAATCCACCGCGGGAATTGTGGGGAACTTCGCGTTTCTCGATTCCCTTTTTCATGCATCCGGTAAGCGATATGAAATTGGATTGCCTACCGCAATGTATCGATGAAAACAATCCGAAATTGTATGAGGACATCACCGCGGGCGATTTCTTAAATGAACGTTTGGTGGAATTAGGATTGATTAAAAAATAAGGGAACAAATTTTCCAAAACTGAAATTCCAAATTCCAATGCACTGTTGGGATTTGGAATTTGGTTTTTTACCCCTTGATTATTCGGATATATAAAACCTAACAAAGTAGCACTCCCATGAGTAACTTAGAAGAACAACTGAAAAAGCTATTCCCTGATCATATCCCAACGGAACCCGAACCTGAAGTTCCGCAAGAACACGAATTGTTTGTTCAAAAAGAACCGATGATTTGCAAATATGAAAAGCGAAAAGGAAAACCTACGACCATTATTGAAGGGTATGAGGGCGAAGATGAAGATTTTAAAATCTTAGCCAAAGAAATCAAAACCAAATTGAGCGTAGGCGGCAGCTTCAAAGACGGTGCGATTATCATACAGGGCGACTACCGCGATAAAATTATGAATCTATTGAAAGAAAAAGGCTTCAAAGTGAAGCGCGTGGGAGGATAACATGAATTTTGAATGATAAATGATGAATTTTAAATCGTGTTTCTTTCAAATAATTGTCACTGGTCAACCCAGTAGTTTCGAATCTAATCACTAGTCACTAGTCACTAACAACTAATAACTATCACCGATGATTGCTTCATCTGAATTAATATTAAATCCCAACGGAAGTGTTTACCATTTAAACTTACTTCCCGAACATATTGCCCACGACATTATTTTTGTGGGCGATCAAAACCGCGTTGAAAAGATTACCCAACATTTTGACCGCATCGAATTTTCACAACAAAAACGCGAATTTAAAACCCAAACCGGGTATTTCAAAGGAAAACGCATGACGGTAATGTCCACGGGGATTGGTCCGGATAACATTGACATTGTCATGAACGAGTTGGATGCTTTGGTCAATATTGATCTAGCGACGCGAACGGTTAAAGACGAATTAACGTCGTTGAATATTATCCGAATTGGAACCTCAGGTTCGTTACAAGCCGACATTCCCGTCGATAGTTTTGTCATGAGCCAATACGGATTGGGTTTGGATAACATGCTTCGCTCCTATTTGATTGACGATATCTCAGAAAAAAATATCGAAGACGCTTTCATCCAACAAACCAACTGGGACTTACGTAAAGGGCGCCCTTATGTCATTAAGGCCTCTGAAACCTTGGCAAAGCGCATTGAAAGTGATCGTATCCTCAAAGGATTTACGGGAACGGCAGGCGGATTTTATGGTCCGCAAGGAAGAGTTTTACGTTTACTCATTCAAGATCCAGAATTAAATGCAAAAATGGACGCCTTTGAATTTGAGGGAATCAAAATGACCAATTTGGAAATGGAAACGGGTGCCATTTATGGCTTAGGTAAACTTTTGGGCCACGAGTGTTTATCACTGAATGCCATTATCGCCAACCGTGCCAATGGTACCTTTAGTGCTGATCCATACAAAGCCGTAGACGCCTTGATTGCCTACACTTTGGATAAATTAGCACAATCATAATCAGGAGCTATTTCCCGCTTTCGCCTTTACCTGCCTGCCGGCAGGCAGGTCTCTCCGCCAAAGCTACGAGGATATCGGCTCTACCTGCCTGCCGGCAGGCAGGTCGGGGCTAAAACAAACCGTGATGATTCAACGTTTAGAAACCGAAAGATTGTATATGCGTCCTTTCAAAATTTCGGATGCAGCCGACTTGTTCGCCATGGATAACAATCCGAAGGTGCATGAATATTTATGGCAACAACCCACGCTTGAACGGGAAGAATCGGTAAAAATTATCGAGTACATTCTAGGACAATACGAACGGAATCAAATTGGGCGTTTTGCCACGTTTTTAAAAGCAACCGATGAATTTATTGGTTGGACAGGCATCAAGTTTATCGACGACCATATAGAAAATGGCAACACCAACTTCTTTGATTACGGATACCGTCTTGCCGAAGCGCACTGGGGCAAAGGCTATGCCACTGAAGCTACTATTGCTTGGCTACAGTACGGATTTGAAACCCTTAAAATTCCGGTAATGAATGCCTACGCCCACAAAGAAAATGGCGCTTCCAATCGCATTTTACAAAAAACAGGGTTTATCCATCAAGAAACCTACCCCGATCCCGCGGGCGTACTTTGGAATTGGTATGCCTTAGAAAATCCCAGTTCGAAACTATGAAAACGATAAAAATTGTAGGAGTTCCCGAGCATTTTAATATGCCTTGGTACCAAAGTATCGCTGATCGCGATTTTGAGCGTGTTGGTGTGGATTTACAATGGACCGATATCCCCGAAGGTACCGGAAAAATGTGTCAAATGCTCCGCTCCGGAGAAACCGATATGGCCGTGGTATTGACCGAAGGTATGGTCAAAGATATTCTTGGGGGTTGCCCTGCCAAAATAGTACAATTGTATGTCGCTACGCCGCTCGTATGGGGCATTCATGTGGGTGGGAAATCGGCATTTCAGGAGGTTTCCGACTTGCAACACACTACCGCAGCTATTTCGCGTTTCGGTTCAGGCTCGCATTTAATGGCTTACGTTCATGCGCAACAACAAGGTTGGGATACCGCCACACTACAGTTTCAAATTGTGCATACCCTTGAGGGTGCTGTGGAAGCGTTACAACAAGGAACCGCAGATTATTTTATGTGGGAACGCTTTATGACCCAACCAATAGTGGATTCGGGTATTTTTCGTCGCCTTGGTGTTTGCCCCACCCCGTGGCCTTGTTTTGTGATTGCCGTTCGGGACGAAGTGCTCGCCAATGAAAATGAGGCAGTACGATCAATCGTTAATACAATCAATGCCAAAACACAACACTTTAAGGAGCAAACCCATTTGATTGCCCAACTCGCCCAACGTTTTCATCAAAAAGAGGAAGCTCTTGAAGCTTGGCTTTCCTGTACCGAGTGGAGTCAAAATCCGCTGTCAGAAAAAGAGTTTGAGTTGGTTCAAAATCATTTGTGGAGCTTAAACCTTATTGATAAAAAAGATACCTTTGCTACAGTTGTAAACCTACTGAAGTAAGTCCTTCAATGACAAATCCTTTCTTTTCGCGTTTCCGTCAATGGCAAGAGAAACTCGCGATTCCCAATCCTTGGGATAAAGTCATTATAGGGATACTCAACCTACTGCTCACCATTCCTGTTTTTTTAATTTTACATCAAAATCTCAAAGATCCTGAATGGCCATTAGCGATTGATCGCGTAGGACTATTAGTGCTTATTTTAGCAGTATTTCAATGGATTTTAGTGCGACTTCGTAAAGTAATTTTCATAAGCATTGCGGGCTATCTTCTTTTTTTGATTTGGGGTACTGCGGTGGGGGGTTACGGATTCCAAAATGTATTTGAAGAGTATCAATCGATGCTCTATGCTATGGAGGAAAGCCCATTCCCACAAGATATTGTAATCGATCGATTGCTTCCCTTTCCAAACAAGTCCAAAATCATCAAAGCCATAGATTATGACCATCCGCAAGTTCGAAACTTTGCCCTCAAAGCGATCAACACCCATTTTAAATCGGTTCAAGGGTATCAGGATTATCAGACTCTCATTCAGTGTTTTGCTGTTTTTAAAGAAATCAACTCCCAGTGGAATTACGTTCACGATCCCGTAGGACATGAATACATTGCCCGCGCGGACGAATCGTTAAAATACCTTTCAGGGGATTGTGACGACCACTCGATTCTCATGGCGGCAGCAGTTAAATCCATTGGAGGCATTCCGCGATTGATTCATACCCCGGGCCATATTTACCCTGAATTGTATATCGGCACGCGTAAAGACATGGAAACCGTAAATTATTTGATTAAAAAAGTACTTTTCCCCAACGAAAGTCAGCACAAAGCCGTGCATTATCACATCGACGAACGGGGCAATGTATGGTTAAACTTGGATTATACCGCCAAATATCCGGGTGGCCCTTTTATGAAAGAAGAAATTTTAAGTGCTTTGACGTTGAATTAAATGGTCTCGGGTAAAATATTTAGTATATTAGCCCTATAAATACGAAACAATGCGCAAATTAGCTATACTCCTGCTTCTCTTTAGTTTTGGTTTTTCTTGGGCACAAGAACAAACCTCACCCATGGTAAATAAGAAAAATGAATTTCGTGTCGATGTCCTTCAGGCCTTAGCGTATGGTAAAATTAGTGTAAGCTACGAGCGGTTTTTTGAGGGTAGCTTCTCTGTTGGCGTCAACGGTAATTTCTCAAATAGTACACGAATAGAGGACGATTACAACAACGGTTTTCGAAACAATATTCCGCGGTATGAAATTAACCCTTATGTACGCTATGCCCTTTCTAAGAGTAAAGCGCGGTATTATTTTGCCGAAATTTTTGCTTCAGCCAATGGAGGTGATTTTAAGGAAATTGTGCGGGAAAACAGCGGTGGTAATGGATTTTACACCATCAAAGAAACCCAATACAATGATTTTGCTTTAGGAGGTAGTTTGGGATATAAAATGTATTTCAAAGACGCTTTTGCGCTGGAGGTACTCGTCGGATTTGGTTCCAATCTCACCAACAAAGAAATGAGTCCCGATGTGATTAGTCGCGTAGGAATTAATTTAGGGTATCGTTTTTAATGTTCAATGTCATGAAAAAAAATGTTTTACTATTTCTAGGTCTTTTTGTGGTTAGCTTCAGTAGTTGTGATACCAACGACGATGATTTTTACAATACTGAATATGTTCGTGTAAATGGATTAGTCACTATTGAAACCCAAGCTAGTTACGCTGTGGGTGATAAAATTACCGTGAATTGTGTGGTAGATCGTTTGGTCAATGAGCTGGGTCAAAGTACACCGTTGGACATTCGAAAAACAACCAACAATGCGCCTTCCTTAACGTTTTCATATGTTTTAGAAAAACAAAATGGTTCCGAATGGGTTCCCGTTTCGGTTCCAGCGAATCAAATGGAGGTAAGCAGTGGACAACTCCAAAATCTTGGCTTTTATTTGGCGACAGCACCCTATGATACTGTGCAAGACGCCTATGTTTTTAGAGCCGGCTTACCCTTGTTGAGTTCGGGAACTTACCGTTTAAGTTATGGGTATAACAGTGAAGAAACAGATGTCATTGAATTGCGCTCCAATTCAGCTTCTGATGCGATTACTTTACTAATTTACACTACGTCAAATGCCTTAAATAATAGCGGCTTTTACACCTTTACCGTCAACTAATTACCATTTAATTTCTTGATTGTGATGCTCTACTAAATAAGCATTTGTTTGACTAAAATGGCGATTTCCAAACCAAAGTCCCCGATTGGCACTGAGTGGCGAAGGGTGCCCCGATTCGAGGACCAAATGACGTGATCGGTCGATCCATTTCCCTTTTTTTTGCGCATAACTCCCCCATAGTAGAAAAACTAAATTGTGTTTTTCATTGGCAAGTTTTTGAATTACCGCATCCGTAAATTGCTCCCAACCTTTTTGCTGATGGCTTCCTGCTTCATGCGCACGAACGGTCAGAATCGCATTCAACAATAGAACACCTTGGGTCGCCCAATGCTGAAGACAGCCCGACTGTGGGTAAGGAATGCCTAAATCGGATTCTAATTCTTTAAAAATGTTGTGCAACGAAGGTGGAAACGGAACGGCATCCGGAACAGAAAACGACAATCCATGCGCTTGCCCCAATCCGTGATAGGGATCTTGGCCGATGATAACCACTTTGGTGGAGTCGAATGAACATTGGTCTAAGGCCGCAAAAATTTGTGCAGCTGGCGGAAAGCAAGGGTGATGCTTGTACTCTGCGGTTACAAAACGGTTTAAATCTTGGAAATACGGTTTGTCAATCTCATCTTTCAGCAAAATAGACCACGTAGACGGTAAGCACAACATTTCTTAATTTTTTATCAAAAATACGGAAAAAGTAAAGGATAGGCACGGTTGACTTTGTACCTTTGATGGGTTGAATTTTATTATGATTGCAATTACAGAAAAAACGCGAAAAGATCTCGAATTTCACACCGTTTTGGAAACTATTTCCCAGTACTGTGTCACTGAATTAGGACTGGAAAAGGCGCAACAAATAGCCCCTTTTTCACACAAAGATCAGTTGATGGCTGCATTGCACCAAACTTCGGAGTATGTTTCCTCGTTTTCCAACAACAATGCAATACCCAACCATGGGTTTGACACCATTTCGTCCGACATACAACTGCTCTCTATTGAGGATAGTTTCCTTGAAGTGGAGAGCTTTCGTAAAATCGCCACTATTTCAGAAACGGTCAATACCCATTTACTCTTTTTAAAAAAATTCAACACCTACTATCCTTCGCTGCATCTTTTGGCTTCTGAAGTCGAGTTCACCAAAGTCATTATTCAAAAAATAGAAGCTGTTATTGACAAATATGGAGTTATTCGCGACAATGCTTCTCCCGATTTGGTCAATATCCGTCGGAATATCAACATGGTGCGCGGCAAAGTAAACCAAAGTTTTGGACAAGCGCTAGTGCATTACCAAAGTTTGGGGTATTTGGACGATATTAAAGAAACGGTTGTTGAAAACCGTAGGGTATTGGCCGTCTTAGCCATGTACCGACGTAAAGTCAAGGGGTCCATTATGGGCAGTTCCAAGACAGGAAGTATTGCCTACATTGAGCCCGAAGCGACACTGAAGTATAGCCGCGAACTGAATCAATATGAATACGAAGAACGGGAAGAAATCATTCGCATTTTAAAACGACTTACCTTCGAGATTCGTCCTTTTGCTGAATTGCTCCACCAATACCAAGATTATTTAAGTACCATCGATGTCATTCATGCGAAAGCCCGCTATGCGCAGCTCATTCAAGGGGTACTTCCCACGATCACCGAGGAAAAAAGAATTTTTCTTCGGGAGGCTTACCATCCGATTTTGTATGTGACCAATAAGCGGAAAAATGAAGTTACCTATCCGCAAACCCTAGAATTAACCCAAGACAATCGTATTATTGTGATTTCTGGGCCCAACGCCGGAGGAAAAACGATTGCTTTGAAAACGGTGGGACTATTGCAATTGATGTTGCAATCGGGCATTCTTATTCCGGTGCATGAACGAAGCGAAACCTTTTTGTTTGACCGTATCTTAACCGACATTGGAGACAATCAATCGATTGAAAATCATTTGAGTACCTACAGTTATCGGTTAAAAAACATGAATTACTTTTTAAAAAAATGCAATGCCAAAACCTTGTTTCTCATTGATGAGTTTGGAACAGGCTCCGATCCTGATTTAGGAGGCGCGTTGGCTGAAGTGTTTTTAGAAGAATTTTACCATCGGGAAGCCTTTGGGATTATCACCACCCACTATACCAATTTAAAGATTCTAGCCAACGAATTGCCTTGTGCTACCAACGCCAATATGTTGTTTGACGAGCAATCGTTGGAGCCGCTCTACAAATTACATCTCGGTCAGGCGGGGAGCAGTTTTACCTTTGAAGTGGCCCAAAAAAATGGCATTCCTTATGGATTGATCAATCGGGCAAAAAAGAAGGTAGAAGGCGAGAAAGTTCGCTTTGATAAAACCATTGCCAAACTTCAGAAAGAGCGTAGCCGTATGGAAAAAACATCGGAAAACCTTAAAGAAGAGGAAAGCAAAGCTCGGGAAGAAAGCAAACGATTGGAACAAACCAATAAGAAAATTCAGGAAAAATTGGAGCGCTATCAGGAAATGTATGATGCCAATCAAAGGTTGATTTATATGGGCCAGAAAATCGATGATATTGCGGAGAAATATTTTTCGGATAAAAATAAGAAAGTACTTATTGGAGATTTCCTCAAGTTGGTGGAGATAGAAAATTCGAAGCGAAAAAAAATCAGCGCCAAAGAGAAAAAACAAAAAGAAATCGTTCAAAAAAAGGTGGTTGCCGAATTGAATGTTGCCGTGGAATCCATTCGAACAGAAAAAAAAGAAAAGAAGATAAAGACCCAACAAGAAGCGAGCGCCAAACCCAAGATGGCCTTACAACTTGGAGATCGCGTTCGGATGACCGATGGGAAAGCGGTGGGTACTTTGGATAGTATTGAAAAAAATAAGGCTACGGTAAATTACGGTCTGTTCACGTCCAAAGTGAGTCTCGAAATGTTGGAATTTGTAGAACGCCCCAAGAAATGATTTCCCTCCCCGATTCTAAAAAACTCATTATCTACGATGGCCACTGTGTGCTGTGCGATTATTGGGTGCGGCTCCTTTTGCGTCATGATAAAAAAGAAGTGTTTTACTTTACGGAACTTCAATCTGAAACCGGAAAATCGCTTCAAAAGTATTTCGGATTAGAAAATCAAAAGGTAGACAGTATCATTTTGTATATCCCCAAAAAAGCGTATTATCTAAAATCCACCGCTATTTTTGAAATAATAAAATCACTTCCTTGGTACTTTTATGGGGCATTGATTTTTGCAATCCTTCCGCCAGCCATTACAGACAAGATGTATACGATCATTGCGAAAAATCGTTACCGATGGTTTGGACGAAAAGCGAGCTGCGGTTATATTGATGCTAGCCTCATGCATCGGTTTATATGACAATTATCACCTCTTCCCTTTTTTCAACGTCGTACCTTTGGGTATAATTTAAAATAGAAAAGAGATGCTTACTCGTATTTTACCTTTGTATTCATGGGACAACGGTGCTTTTGTTATGATTGTCATTTTCGGACTTGTCATTATTGGTTTAATTGGGGCTGTGCTATTAATGGCTTCGGGCTCTAAAAACAAAAAAGACTAAGCACAAAAGCTTAGTCTTTTTGTATCAAGTAAGATGTGTAATTAATAATTTATTGCTTGATAATTTTGTGAGATGCTGAACCATTTTCAGAAACAATATTTAAAATATAGGCACCTGGTGCTAAGTCAACCACATTGATTTGTGCTTGTGTTGCCGCTTCCATAGTAGCCGTTTTTACAACTCTACCGTTGATATCTGTAATGGTATATGATGTAAAAGCTGAAGGAGAATTTACATTGAAAACATCTGATGATGGATTAGGGTACACGCTCAATGAACCTTCAGAAGCGATTTCTGTTGTATTCAATAAAGTATCTGTGCTTGAAGCACGGACTACCAAGTTATCCATCACCATAGTTGTAGAATCTGAGTTTGGTGCAGCAGTAGTGTTTCCTGAGAAAGAAACAAAATCGATTTCAGCAGGATCAGTAGCAGTAGAACTTCCTACAACTCCAACACCTGCAGCAGCAATACCAGGCCCTTTGATAAGCACTTGACGCGTAGTCACATTATAAGAAACTCCAATTCTGCTCACCGTATTTGCAGGCAATTGAATACCAGGTGCAGCCGCTAAACTGTAGTTATAATTCCCAACAGGATTACCTGTAGGGGTAGAATAAGCAACTAAAAACAACTCACGGGTTGCTGCACGAACTACAAAACCACCAAGCACTCGGTCTCCCGCGGCATTAAAAATGTATACACCAAAAGTGTTACGGCTGGTAGAAGTTCCGTCACCGGGATTGATATCTACCTCCATTTCAATAATGTTATTTCCAGAAGTACGGGTAGCCCATATCGCAGGAAAACCATCTTGCCACATGAAACGTGAGCCTTTATCACCATCAGGACCTTCTAGAGAAAGTGCCAAATCACCAGCATTCACTGATACAATTTGAGCATTGGTAACAGCAGCATTTGTTGATGTTGTAGGAGCTGTACCGTTTGAAGCAAAAAAGAAATAATCTCCTTGACCAGGGGTAGCGCCAGTAATATTATCACTAACATTTCCTACCGTTAATGTATTAAAGTTTTCCGTCAACAAGACTTGCGCTTGAAGTGCCACGGGTAACATAAAAACAGCGAGTAATACTTTTTTCATTGATTTATTTTTAAGTTTTTCCAAATTTAGGAAAAAGTCTTCAGAACTTGGACTATCCTTAACATTTTTTTATTTCTCCCACTTCCCTACTACACTTGTTGCAAGCGCATTACCCAATACGTTGGTCGCACTACGAAACATATCGCAAAAATGATCGATGGGTAGAATTAAAGCAATTCCCTCGACCGGAATATCAAACATGCCGCAAGTGGCCGCCACTACGACCAAACTGGCACGAGGCACCCCTGCAATCCCTTTACTTGTAAGCATCAACACCAAAAGCATCGTCATTTGTGTGGGTAAATCAATATGCATACCCGAGGCTTGGGCGATAAACAAACTGGCAAAAGTCATATACATCATACTGCCATCCAAATTGAAAGAATAGCCCAGCGGCAACATAAATGAGACAATCCTATCTTTTACGCCAAAACGTTCTAACTCTTCTGTTAATTTAGGAAAAACCGCTTCCGAACTCGTAGTCCCAAAGGCAATAGCCAATGGAGAGGTAATACGTTGCAAAAGCTCCTTTAATCTATGGCGTAAAAATAGATATCCTACAACCAACAACAATAGCCAAAGTGACCCAATACCGACGAGAAAAGCAGCCAAAAACTTGGTATAGGTAAACAATAAATCTCCCAAATCTTTTGTAGCAAATACGGCAGCAATCGCACCAAAAACTCCAAAAGGAGCAAACTTCATCACATAATTAACCATTTTCAAAATGATATGAGCGACTTTATCCAAAACCTTAATTACGGGTTCTGTATACGACCCCATAGAGGCAGCAGCGAGACCAAAAAAGATTGAAAATACAACGATTTGCAAAATTTCATTGGTAGCCATCGCTTCAAAAATACTTTTGGGAATGATGTGTTCAATAAAATGTTGCGCCGAGAAATCTTGGGTTTTTTGGGTAACTTCTTGTGCCGCCTCGTGGTCAACATCGATCAATTGGATGCCGACTCCGGGTTCAAAAAAATTCACCCAAAACATGCCAATAAGCAACGAAATCAATGAAGCGGAAAAAAACCAACCCATGGCTCTTCCACCGATTCGTCCCACCGATTTTAGGTCGCCTAACTTCGCGATCCCCACCACCAAAGTGGTAAATACCAAAGGCGCAATAATCATTTGTACCAGACGAATAAATATGGTCGCCAACATTTTTATGTAACCACTGAAAGACGTTGCAAAGCTTGTGCTCGTGTTATCGTGAATATAAACCCCTAGTCCCATACCGAGAATTAAGGCGATAAAAATTTGAACCGTGAGGTTGGATAACCATGATTTTTTTACTGTTTCCATGCAATATTATTTGCCTTGATAGGCATTGTGAATTAAAGAAAAATCGGCTAAAACTAAGGCTGCCATTGCCTCAACGATAGGAACTGCACGAGGCACCACACAAGGATCGTGGCGTCCTTTACCCTGTTGGACTTCAATACGACCATCGGCGGTAAGCACCTCTTGCTCTTGAATCAAAGTGGCGACGGGCTTAAAAGCAACTCTAAAATAAATATCCATTCCGTTGGAGATTCCTCCCTGAATACCTCCAGACAAATTGGTCAATGTTGTCCCATCATTGGCATAACGGTCGTTGTGTGTACTTCCTTTCATTCGCGCTCCACAAAATCCACTACCGTATTCAAACCCTTTTACGGCATTGATCGACAGCATGGCTTTTCCAAGTTGCGCATGTAATTTATCAAAAACGGGTTCTCCCCACCCAACAGGTACATTCTGAATAACACAAGTAACGGTACCGCCAATGGTATCGCCCTCTTTACGAATTTCTTTAATTAGAGCTTCCATTTGGGCTGCTGTTTCCGGGTCGGGACAACGTACAGGATTGGATTCGGTAAGTGAAAAATCTAAGGCTTGGTAAGGTTTTTCCAAAAATATATCGCCTACAGAGGAAACAAAAGCATTTATTTTTACGTTTGGAAGCATTTGTTTGGCTAGCGCACCTGCCACAACGCGGCATGCTGTTTCACGAGCTGAACTACGCCCTCCCCCTCTGTAATCGCGAATTCCATATTTTTTTTCATAGACATAATCGGCATGACTCGGACGAAAAGAATTCTCCAAATGACTGTAGTCCGCCGATTTTTGATTCGTATTGGGAATCATAAAGCCGATAGGAGTTCCCGTGGTTTTTCCTTCAAAAATACCCGATAAAAATTGAACTTCATCGGCTTCTTTTCGTTGGGTCACGATGGCCGATTGTCCGGGCTTTCTTCGCTGCATTTCGATTTGAATAGCCTCAAAATCTAGGGTAATTCCCGCAGGAAAACCTTCAATAATACCTCCTAAAGCAGTACCGTGCGATTCGCCAAATGTTGTCAGCGTCAATAAAGTTCCAAAAGTATTTCCAGCCATAGATGCAATTTGAACAAATATAAAACTTAATTTTGGCATGGACTTTTGATTCAAGCACAAAATTTTTTTTTAAAAACTCTAATGTAAACATACTAAAGTCTTTATTTTACGGTTTGTAAAAGAACACGCTCTAATTTGTTTAACTAAATTTTGTAACTATGAAAAAAATGCTGTTCATGTTCGCTTTGCTGGGAGGCGCCTATTTTGCCCAAGCACAAGACATTTCTAAACACGCTTTGGGACTTCGTTTGGGAGACAACGACGGATTTGGTGGAGAAATCTCATACCAAAGAGGATTGTCCAAAAACAACCGTCTAGAATTTGACCTAGGATGGCGTAACAGCAATAATGTTGATGCGTTTAAATTAACAGGACTTTACCAGTGGGTGTGGGAAATTGATAACGGATTCAATTGGTATGCCGGTGTTGGTGGTGGTTTAGGAAGTTGGAGCTTTGATAAAAATGGCGTTTCCGATAATGGAACATTTTTATTTGCGGCGGGGAATATTGGTATAGAATACAATTTTGACATTCCGTTGCAATTATCTTTGGATTTCCGTCCAGAAATTTATTCGAATTCAAGTGATTTCCGAGACGAAAATTTTGGTCCCGATATCGCTTTAGGAATACGTTACCGATTCTAACGATAAACAGTAAATCCCGGTTACTTGCCGGGATTTATTATTTGTATGTCGATTGGTTTTTTACTTTTTATTTTCAACACAAAATTAGGCGTCGTTATCGCCGTAGTTGCCATCCCTTTTGGGGGAATTTCGCGAATAACTACTTCGACTTTATCTTTCAATATTTTTACTTTTTCCACCTTTATCGACCAACCACCCGTAGGCTTTTCACCCAAATTAACCAAAATAAAATTGTTATCCTGAATATCGTTTGGTTTTAAATACGGGCTAATAATGGGATCTTTTAGCAACATTTGGTATTCACTTTCTTCGGTAATCATTTCAAAAAACTGAAAAGAAGCTCCATCATAGTCCCTGCCAAATAAAATATCATAGGCCGTATAACTAGATTCAGGCGGCAAGGTCGATTTACAAGCGGTGAGCAAAAAAAGGCTACTTACTAAAAAAAGGATTCTTTTCATGATTTTCGGAGGGCTTCATGGTACAATTTTTCGTATTGGGGTAAAATCAGCGCAATGTCGAATTGTTGGGCCACTTCGAGCGCTTGTTTCTTAAACGTAGCCAACGTCTCATTATTGTTGAGAATTGCAATCGCGTCTTTGGCCATAGCATCAATATCGCCTACGGGAGCCAAATAACCGGATACGCCTTGCACATTAACTTCAGGCAATCCTCCCGTGTTACTGGAAATCACCGGCACACTCCACGCCATTGCCTCAAGCGCTGCCAAGCCAAAACTTTCTGTTTCGGAAGGAAGTAAAAACAAATCGGAATAGGACAAGATACTATCGATTTCGTTGCTATTCCCAAAGAAAATCACCTTATCGACAATGCCCAATTCTTCACACAATCGTTCCGCGGGTAGTCGCTCGGGACCATCCCCTACTAACATTAACTTGGAAGGTATGGTTTGTTGAATTTTATAAAAAATTTTAACGACATCGGGAATGCGCTTTACCTTCCTAAAATTACTGATATGGGTAATAATTCGCTCTTCTTTTTTTGCCATCACCGAACGTTGGCAAGCAATATGATTTTCATTGCGATGTTTTTCCAATTCAATAAAATTGGGAATCACATGAATTTCATTTTTTACATCAAAGAGCCGGTAAGTCTCCTCTTTCAAATCCTGGGAAACAGCGGTCACAATATCCGATTTATTAATACTAAAACTCACCGCCGTTTTATAATTAGGATGCTTACCTACCAAAGTGATGTCTGTGCCGTGAAGCGTGGTAACCATAGGAATATGGATCCCTTGGTCGCGCAACATTTGTTGTGCCATATATCCTGCATACGCGTGCGGAATGGCATAATGCACATGCAATAATTCGATTTTGTGTAGCTTTACCATGTCGACCAACTTACTGGACAACGCCAATTCGTAGGGTTGGTAATGAAACAGCGGGTATTCAGGCACATTAACTTCATGATAATGCACGTTGGGGTTCAGTAATGCTAAACGAACAGGTTGTCGGTAGGTGATAAAATGAATTTCATGACCTTTTCGGGCCAATTCCAAACCCAATTCTGTGGCAACTACACCACTTCCCCCAAAGGTTGGGTAACATACAATTGCAATTTTCATATCGTTGAAATGCAGCGTAAACTTTTCCCCAAAAAGCAAAACAGCCTATATCAGCGACTTACTTTTTTTTTGAAGGATTTCATCTGCTCAACGAATTTACCAAAAAAATCATGCGAAAAACACAACGCCAATAATTAAAATTATCGATCTAAAATGGCTTCTTGAATAATTTTTTGAATCTCCTCTCGGATGTTTTCTTTCGACAACTTATTGGGCGCATTACTATCGGGGAAAGTTCGGTTGGAAAGAAACACATAAACGATTTCACTTTCTGGATCGGCCCACACCATGGTGCCTGTAAATCCCGTGTGGCCAAAGCTTTGCATCGAAACACATCCACACGTTGGCCCTTCTTTTCCCAATTGGGGTTTGTCAAAACCTAATCCTCTGCGATTTCCTTCGGCGCAGTAATGACAGGTGTTAAAAGTTGTAAAGGTTTCGGGTGAAAAATATTGAATCCCCCCATAATTCCCGCGTTGCAAATACAACTGCATCATTTTGGCCATGTCCAAACTATTCGAAAATAAACCCGCATGTCCTGCCACGCCTCCCATCATAGCCGCGGCCATATCGTGCACATACCCTTGAATCCAAGTATGACGAAAATAATTGTCAATTTCGGTGGGTGCAATACTGGAGGCATCAAATTTATGCAGCGGATTAAAGCGACTGTTGGAAAGTCCCATAGATTGGTAGAATTGGGATTGAATGGCTTCATCCAAAGGTTTACCCATCAATTTCTCTACGATACGTTGTAAAATGATAAAAGTAAAATCAGAGTATTTATATTCTTTTTGATCGATTAATTTACTGTCAAGAATTTGAGTAAACATTGATTCTTTGTACTCATTTTTCAAATATAGATTTTCAGAAACTTGAATCTCAAAACCGGGCTTTTGTCCCAAACTGTAATACTGCGGGAGGGGACATTTTTCGGCATCTAAGGTAGCTTTGTAAAAAGGAATCCACGCTTGAAGTCGGGCGTAATGCGACAATAGTTCTTTCAAGGTAATAAATTCTTTATTGGTTCCTTTCGTCTCTGGTAAGAGTTCCCCCAACGTTTGATCAAGTCGCAATTTACCCTGATCATACAATTGCATCACCAACGGTAAGGTCGCAGCGATTTTGGTCACAGAAGCCACATCATACAGGTCTGAAGCTTGAATTTTAGTCTGCGCTTCATAGGTTTGATTCCCATAAGCTTTATGAAAAATCACCTTACCTCGACGAGCTACTAATACTTGCATTCCTGGAGTCATTGCCCCGTCGATAGCTTTTTGAGCTACTTGATCGATGCGCGCTAGGGTTTTCGGACTCATTCCCACGTTTTCAGGGGCCGTAAATCCTAAACGATTGAGCGGGGTGAAATTAAATCCATGTCCTTCATGAAATTCAGCATTGATGGTAACAGGCAGCTTTCCTTTGGGTTCAACGGCTCCAAACAACACTTGTGCCGAAACCACTTGTGCAATTTCACTATTTTGATACGACACCACTACGGCTTCAATATTTTCATAGGAAGGAACCGCAGATAGCGCATAGGGTTTGACAAAACCATCCAAAATCACTTTGTTGGATTGGGCGATTTTATCCAACAGTTGAAGTTCTGTTTCCGAAAAATCATGTTTTCGCCATGCCCTATCGGACTTATGAAACCCGACAATGACTAAATCATAGGCTTTCAACCGAACATTTAAGGAGTCGGGATGACTTTCAACCACCTCGGTAACGTCGGTGTACTTACGAAGGGTTTGTAAAAAAGGACTGTTTTGATCGTCTCCTAATTTGACATAGGCAATTTTTTGACGTAAATCTTTAATCGGAAGAATATCGTCTTGGTTTTTGACCAAAGTTATGGCATTTTCATAGATTTGATAATGCAACGCCTCTTTAAATGGCGTAAACATGGCCTCTGAAATCCCTTTTTCTTCAACGATTTGGGGCTTCTGAAGTCCAATTTTGTATTTGAAGCGCAATATTTTTTTTACCGAATGGGCCAACCGATCTTCAGAAACCAAACCATTTTGGTAGGCCGTGGCAATATTTTCACTCGCCAAAGGAACATTTTCAGGAAAAAGTAAAATGTCGTTTCCGGCTAAAAATGCTTCCAAATCCAATTGTCCTGGCGCCATAAACTTGCTGGCGCCTTTCATGTTAAGTGCATCGGTAAAAATCAATCCTTCAAAGCCTAAATCTTCTTGCAGGAGATTGGTTACCACCGAATGCGATACTGAAGTTGGCCAACCGTCGCGGTGTTCCAAACTCGGTATGTTTAAGTGTGCCACCATCACCGAGACCAGTCCTTCATCAAACATCTTCTTGTAAGGATACAATTCTACGCGTTCAATGCGCTCTTTGTCAAACAACAATTGAGGCAATGCATGATGCGAGTCGGTAGCGGTATCGCCATGCCCCGGAAAATGTTTCCCCGTACAAAAGACACCTGTACTTTGAACCCCTTTCATTACTGCTACTGCATGGTCAGTGACATTGTGTTTTTCTTCACCAAAAGAGCGATGACCAATGATGGGATTTTTGGGATTGGTATTGATATCTAATACCGGAACAAAATTAAAATGACATCCAATACGTTTTGCTTCAAGCGCCATTTGACGTCCAACTTCTTCCAATAAGGCATAATCTTTAACAGCACCCAAGGTCATATTCCAAGGGTATTTGTAGGTAGAATCCAAACGCATATTCAGTCCCCACTCGGCATCAATCCCAATGAACAAAGGTATTTTGGATTGTTTTTGAAAACGATTGGTCAGTTTTGCTTGACGCACGGGTCCGCCTTGAAAAAAAATCAAGCCTCCAATCGATTCGTTTTTTATCAAACGATCCAAACTGTTCACATGAGCACTATCTTTGTTGGAATACGCGGCCACCATAAACAATTGCCCAATCCGTTCTTTCAATGTCATTTGATTGTATACACTATCGGCCCAACGCAGTTCAGCGGGAGTATCTTTAAAAAATGTTTTGCGATCGGCTTTGGCTACAGAAATATACACGTCATCGTCTTCCTCATGATGCGCATTGGGCTTGGGAAGCGAGCTCGTGTGGGTTTTCGTGGGGCTGTTTTTTACGGAGTTACATTGAACTGCGAATGCAACCGCGAAAAGCAAGAACAAAAATTTAGCGTAGTGTTGCATGGGATTGAATTAGAAAAAACGAGCATGCCAACTTTCAGCGGCGGGTACTTCCCAATGGGATTGCCACTCTTCTACTGTATTTACCAAATTATTAAATACAATGGTGTTGGGACCTACCGATTTTTCTTTGACCATTCTTTTGAAATCAAGCAAGGTTTTGTGCGTTATAAACTCTCCCTGACGGAAAGTGACATTCATTTTATCCAACAAATCTATTTGAAACTGTTGTTCAATTTGTTGAATTAAAGCCACAGAAGCATCTATAGAACAGCCTGTTGGTGCTTGCGCAGAAGCATTTACTGCCAATACAATGAATCGTTGATAAACGACTTTAAACGATGCTTCCAAAGCCGTACCGTGAGCCGACCATTGCTCCACAAAATGCAGCAATAACTGTTCGATTTCGGTTACTTCTTCCTCCGAAAGTTTGCGATTGGCGGGGTAAATCCATATTCGGGATTCCTCGGGTAATTGTTCAAAAGGAATGTACATATATTCTTCTTTTAGGGCCGTGGTGGGATCACGTTAAATTATATTGAAACATCGATTTGTTGGGGTTTTTGTGAAAAATTGTAGGGTGAAAAAATTGAGCTCACCATAAAATTTATCACCTTCGTCACTTACAAATCTTGGGCGTTGGCAATTAACTCTGCAATATCCAATACTTTAACTTCGCTCTCTTTTTCAAAATGCTTTACACCATCGGTCATCATGGTATTGCAGAAAGGACAACCCGCTGCAATTACCTCTGGCTTAGTCTCCAAAGCATCTTCGGTGCGTTCAATATTGACGTCTTTGTTACCTTGTTCAGGTTCTTTAAACATTTGAGCTCCACCAGCTCCACAGCATAAACCGTTGGCTCGTGAACGTTTCATTTCCACCAATTCGGCATCCAATTTTTCAATTAGCGTCCGAGGTGCTTCATACACATTATTGGCGCGACCCAAGTAACAAGGGTCGTGAAATGTAATGCGTTTTCCTTTATAGGTACCTCCTTCAATTTTTAAACGCCCTTCATCCAATAAGGATTTGAGAAATTGAGTGTGGTGAATAACTTCATATTGTCCCCCCAATTCAGGATATTCATTTTTCAGCGTATTGAAACAATGAGGACAAGCGGTAACGATTTTTTTTGCCTCATACGCATTCAAAACCTGAATATTCATCATGGCTTGCATTTGAAACAAAAACTCATTTCCTGCACGCTTCGCTGGATCGCCAGTACAGGATTCTTCTGTCCCTAATACCGCGAACGATACATTTGCATTGTTCAAAATTTTGACGAATGCTTTGGTAATTCGCTTGGCACGATCGTCAAAGCTCCCAGCGCAACCTACCCAAAAAACTACTTCAGGTTGTTGTCCTTGCGCCATCATCTCGGCCATTGTCGGTACATTTAAAATTTCAGCCATAGTTCAATTCGTTTGAAAATATTCTAACTATTCATGTTTCCCATCGTCAAAAACTTGGATGGTGACTTCTTTTTCAATTAAATCGGTAAACTTCCCACGGTAGCGGGTCGCCTTTACCAAGTGGTTGTCAATCCAGTGGTAGTTTCCTCCACGGGGTTTTCCAAATAAAATACCGTGGTACTTGAAACCGTGTTGTTTTAACCAGGTTTCGGTATACGCACGATGGGCTTCGGTACGGGAGGTAAAGAAAAAAATCACATGACCTTCGTCGTACCATTTGTTGAGCGTAATCAAGGCATCGGGATAAACTTCTGCGGTCAACATACGCTCGGGTTCTTCATTTGGAATGTCATCGCAAATGGTTCCATCAATATCGATGAGGTAATTTTTGATGCCTTCCGGTAAAATAGGGCTTAGGTGCTGTCCATTTTCAGTGACAGACTGTAAAGACTTTTCAATGTCTTCTGATTTCATGATTTCAAATTTTTGATTAGTTGCATTTTTTCCGTTCCATTCCCGCCCTCACCTTAGGAATAGTTCGGATATTGTTTGATGCCTTGCATCGCGTTACTCACTTTTCCAATTCAAACGGTCCATTTGGTTGTATTGCCATGGCGCACCGTTGTTTTCAATATTCGTCATCATTGCATTGAGCGATTGTGGTGCGGCACTTTGCTCCATAACCAAATAGCGTCGCATGTCCATGATGATTGATAACGGACTAATATTAACGGGGCACTCTTCTACACAAGCATTGCAAGAAGTACAAGCCCAAAGTTCTTCGGTGGTGATATAATCATTCAACAACGATTTGTTATCGGGAATGAATACCCCTTTGTTGGCATCAATGTTTCGACTTACTTCTTCCAAACGATCGCGGGTATCCATCATGATTTTTCGGGGAGACAATTTTTTACCCGTTTGATTTGCTGGACATGAAGAAGTACAACGTCCACATTCGGTACAGGTATAGGCATTGAGCAACTGCACCCAATTTAAATCCATAACATCGCTGGCCCCGAATTTTGCAGGAACCGCATCGGTTGAAGCTTGAGCAGCAAAAGGATCGGCATTGGGATCCATCATCAATTGCACTTCACGGGTAACACTCTCCAGATTATCAATTTTACCTTTAGCATTCAGGTCGGCATAATAAGTATTGGGGAAAGCCAATAGGATGTGTAAATGTTTGGAGTAATACAAGTAGTTTAAGAAAATCAAAATACCTACAATGTGCATCCACCAAAATGTTCGCTCCAACAACACTACCGTACCTTCATTTAATCCGTCGAAAATGGGACTGATAAAGTGACTTACTGGAAACGAACCTGCACTGACATAATGTGAAACGCCTGCTTGCTGCAACCAAAAATCGGATGCATTCATCAGCAGAAACAGTGACATTAATACAATTTCAAAATACAAAATAATATTGGCATCACTTCTGGGCTTCCCATTCAAATCTGTACTCGCAAATCGCCCGAGCTTCAATACATTTCGTCGTGCCCAAAACACCACTACGGCCACCAAAACGAGCACTGCCAATACTTCAAAAGAACCGATTAGGAAACTGTAAAACCCGCCCATGAAAGCAAATACACGGTGGGTTCCAAAGAGTCCGTCGATAACAATCTCGAGCATTTCAATATTGATGATCACAAATCCCACGTAAACCAAAATGTGCATGATTCCTGAAACAGGGCGTTTCACCATTTTGGACTGTCCCAAGGCTATCATCAACATGTTATTCCAGCGCGCTTTAGGATTATCGGTACGATTGACCGCTTGTCCTAACTTGATGTTACGCATTAACTTTTTGACATTGAGCGCAAAATACCCTACGCCAAGCGCCAGTACAACCGCAAAGAAAATATTATCCAAATATGCCATCGTCTCTTATTTTTTTATCGTATCGGCCACAGGAGCCACATACGGTTTATTTTTTTTACCAAACAGGGACACGTTTACATAACGCGTCGGATTTAAACGCAAATCTTGCAACAACAATTCCAATTCTTTGGACGTTTTGGTGAAATTAGCATACAATTGCTCATCTTTCATTAATTTGCCCATGGTCCCTTTACCCGCTTCCATTTGTTGCAATAGAAGATTTACATTTTTGAGGGTTTCATCCAATTTAGCTACGGTTTCTGTCCAATTTGCTTTGGCTAGATCTTCGGAGATTTTGACAAAATTAGCCGAAGCTTTATCCGCATTGGTGAGCGTTCCTTTGATATTTTTTTGGTTTTCTGCCAACATAGCATTAGTTTGCGCCCCAGCTTTTTGAAATTCGATTAGCATCGCATCGAGGTGGGCCAAACTTTGACGTAAATTTTCTTTGGTCGAAGCATCCATCACTTGATTGATGTTTTCCATCATAGCATTGGTATTGTCTAACAATTTCAACACTTTTACTTTCAAGGGTTCAATTTGACGTGCAATTTCTTCGGTAAGACCCAATTTGGTTGCCGGTACCAATTGTCCACCGTCGGGCACTAAATTCCCAGATGTAGCCGGTATAATAGCAATTTGTTTTCCCCCTATCGGACTCGGCGCATAGATTTCGGCTTTGCTACCTTCTTTTATGGGAAAATCGGTATTGATTTGCAATTCTACTGTGATTTTTGCCGTTTCATTGTCTAAGGTCACTGCACTTACCTTCCCGATGGTTAACCCGTTGATTGTAACAGGGGCCGATTTTTCCAATCCTTCCACATTATCATACACCACATACAAAACGCGTTGTTTACTCAATATGTCTTTGCCCTTCAAAAAGCTATAGCCCCATATAAAAAGGAGTATAGAGGCAATGACGAGTATGGCTGTTTTTAATTCCCTTGTTAGTTTCAAAATCAACTATTTTTTACGCTGCAAATTTATAATTTTATTTCATAGCTTCTTGCACTGAAACGCTCTTTCCATCTTTAAATGCAATTACAAATGCTTGGGTATACCCTTTGGATTTGGCTTCTTGCAATAACTTCTTGGCTTCTTCATAATTGGCCGTTTGTCCATAGGTATATTTGTACATTCCCGCAGGGGTTTGTGTTACTTCAATATTTTTCAATCCATTAAAATTTGACGGAACTGTTTCCAATTTCTTGGCACTTGCTGAAATTTGAACTTTAAAAACAACCCCTTTGGTGACAGGTTTGTCCGCCAATTTTGGTTCTGTTTTCTTGATAACGGTGTCTTTTTTTGAGGGCGATGGTGGCACAGGCAATTCCTCTACCCGTTGAGAAGGTTTTACGGAATCAGAATTGTCTTCCCCGTCAAAATGATCTTTTTTATAACTTAAAATCGCTTTGTAAATCGCATCCGCAATTTCATTTTGTCCTTCTTCTGAATCCAAACGTGCACCTTCAACCGGATTGGAAACAAATCCCGTTTCAATCAACACTCGAGGCATATAGGCTTTATGCAACACCATGTAAGGCGCTTGTTTTACGCCTCCCCCACGGCTTTTTTTGCCTAACATTTTCACGAAATTATCCTGAATTTTTGCCGCTAGAGCGATACTGTTCTCCAAAAACTCTTCTTGCATTAGCATCATGCCTAGCATTGTTTCGGGTTTTCGCGGATCGTATCCTTCGTATTTTTGTTTGTAATCCTTTTCTAAGGTAATTACTGCGTTCTCTCGTTTGGCCGCTTCCAAGTTAGACGCATTTTTAGACATACCCATCACATACGTTTCGGTTCCATCGGCTGCGGGATTCTTATTGGCATTACAGTGGATTGAGACAAATATGCTAGCGTCTGCACGGTTGGCAATGTTTGCACGTTCAATCAAATCAATAAACACATCCGTTTTTCGGGTATAAATCACTTCAATACCATTGTGTTTCTCTAGCAATTTTCCTACTTTTAGAACAATTGCCAAATTGATATTTTTCTCAATATGTCCATTATAAACGGCTCCAAAATCGTGGTCGCCATGCCCTGCATCAAGGGCCACTTTAAATTTCGACGTTTGAGCCACTAGACCATTGAGGGTTAAACCAAAACAAAAAAACACCAATATCGCTCGCGCTAAGGATTGACTCATAATTCTAATCGTTAATTTTAATTAAATCCGTAAAGGGATAAAATAATTTATTAGCTATTTTTGACGAAATAATATGTAAGTTTGCCCGTCAAAAATCGGACCACATTTTTACAAAAATAGCATTAATCCTGTTGCGTACCAAGATATTTTATATCGTTTTATTAGCCGTTTTCCTAACATGGGGAAGCTCAAGCAGCTATGGTCAGGTAACTAGTTCAAATTCACCGACTCCCAACGAAAAATTAATCAAAGTTACCCCATCCGATTCGACATTCAAAAGCAAGAAATACTTAGAAAGTATCGTTGAATATTACGGAAAATCCTATGTGAAGTTTGACCAAAAAAAGCAAATTATCACCATAATGGATGAGGCGGTTTTGAAGTACATGGATTACGAATTGAAGGCGGGAATTATTGTTTTTGATTATAAAAATGATGAAGTATATGCCGGTCGCTTGAAAGATACAGCGGGAAATTACATTCAATATCCCGTTTTCAAACAAGGTGCTACTGTGGTGGAACCCGACTCGATTCGGTTTAATTTCAAAACCAAAAAAGCCAAAGTTTGGAATTCGCGCACCAAACAACAAGAATTAAACATCCTCGCAGAAATCTCCAAAAAGGAAAATGACTCGGTGTACTTTATGAAGGGAGCGCGGTTTACGACCTCTGAAAATGTGGAAGATCCAGAGTACTATTTTTTGGCGCGTAAAGTAAAGTTTGTTCCCAATAAAAAAGTCGTGGTGGGATTTACCAACATGTACATTTATAATGTCCCCACTCCTATTGCGGTGCCTTTTGCTTTTTTCCCGATTACAACCAAAGCCCGCTCCGGAATTATCATTCCTGCCTACGGACAAAGTAATTCCCGCGGCTTCTTTTTACAAAATGGAGGATATTATTTTGCGTTGAGTGACCATTATGATTTGGCGCTGTTGGGCGATTATTTCACCAACGGAAGTTATGCTTTACGGGCCGAGACCAATTACTCCAAACGGTATCACTTTAACGGTACGTTTAACTTGCGTTTTGAAAATCAAATCTCTGGGGAACGCGGATTTCCTGGGTATGCCAAACAAAACATTTACAACATTCAGTGGAACCACTCGAAAGATGCTAAATCCAACCCCAGCTCGCGGTTTTCAGCTTCGGTTAACTTAGGAAGTAGCCGCTATTTTCAACAATCCTTAAACATCAACAACTTGGGGTCGCAATTGAATAATACCTTGAGTTCGTCGATTACATATTCCAAAACGTTTAATACCGAACCGCAAATTAACATTACCGCTTCGGCCACGCATACCCAAAACAACCAAACGCAACAAATTGATATGACCTTGCCCACCTTGCAAGGAAGTGTGGACCGAATTTTTCCTTTTGCACCAAAAAGTGGGGTTAAAAAAGGAATTATTCAGAACATCAATTTTCAATACAATGTCAACGGTCGTAATCAGTTTACCGTGCAGGAAGAATTTTTCTTCCGAAAAGAGATGTTCGATACGGCTCAAATCGGTATGCAACATTCGATTCCGCTACAAACCAATTTCAAATTGTTTCAGTATTTTAGTGTGACGACCTCCCTTAATTATAACGAGGTTTGGGTCAATAAAACCATACGTAAAGACTTCAATGTTACAACCAACGAAGTAGTTACCACACAAGTTAGAGGTATCGATGCGTTTCGAACCTATTCCATCAATAATTCTGTAGGAACCACCATTTACGGGAATTTTAAATTTAAAGGCGAGGGTCGACTCAAAGCTATTCGTCATACGATTCGCCCCACGCTGACTCACTCGTATACCCCTGGATTTGACCAATATTACGACAATTACGTTTCCAATAGTGCGGGAACGGTATTGCGGTATACCCGATTTGAAAGTGGAATTTATGGCGCTCCTTCCAATTCCTTATCCAACGCCTTGGATTTATCCATTGTAAATGTTTTGGAAGCAAAAGTTCGCGATCGAGATTCAACCAAAACAGAATTAAAAAAGATTTTTTTATTGAATAATCTTACTGTAGGTACGCGCTATAATTTTGCAGCCCCTACTTTTCGTTTGGGAACGTTCAACATGACAGGAGGGACATCCTTATTTAAGGAAAAAATGAGTGTTAACTTTGCTGCTGTTTTTGACCCCTATCAATTGGATGCTTCCAACGTACGGGTAGAGCGATTTTTATGGGACAATGGCGGCTTTTTGCGCATGACAAGTGCCAATGTAACCATAAATTACACCTTCAACAGCACGGGTGAGGCGCCCAAAGAAAATGTGCAAGGATTGCGCAACGGCGGACGAGGAGACAATTTGTTCGGGGCCAATGAAGAAATCAATCGCATGGAAGATAAGGTGGAAAAAGAGGACACCTTTGCTGGCTTTTACAAGTCGATTATTCCATGGGATATTAATTTAGCTTATGCCCTCACCTATTCCAATGATAAAGGCCAAAATGAAATTACGGGCAATTCGTTAATGATTGCAGCCAATACGACGCTCACTTCCAAATGGACTTTGGGGGTTTCAACGGGGTATGACTTTAAAAATAACGGTATTGTTGCTACGAACTTACGCATCAACAGAGACCTTGACAGTTGGAGTATGAACTTCAATTGGAGTCCATTTGGCTTGAATCAATTTTGGGGCTTTTTCATCGGAATCAAGTCAGGAATGTTGAGTGACATCAAGTGGGATAAAAATTCACAACCGGATCGAACCTTACGTTAATATGAAAAAAATCATTTTTACAACAAACGCACCTGCTCCTATTGGCCCTTACAATCAAGCGGTGTTGGTAGGCAATACATTGTATACATCGGGTCAAATTGCGCTCCACCCCGAAACGGGCGAATTGGTCCTTACGGATATCGAAACTGAGACCCAGCAAGTTATGGAAAACATGAAAGCCGTTTTGGCTGCTGCGGAAATGGATTTTTCACACGTGGTTAAAACTACCATTTTCATCATGAACATGGGAGATTTTGCGCGCATCAATGCGGTGTATGGACGTTATTTTGACGAAAAAACAGCGCCTGCTCGTGAAACCGTTCAAGTGGCTTGTTTGCCCAAAAATGTCAATGTGGAAATCTCCATGATTGCTATCAAATAACCTTATTTCCGTAACGTTTCCACCAAACGTTTTGCCGTTGCTTCATTGGTCACAAGAGGAACATTATGAACGTCGCAAATGCGAATAAGCATGTTGATGTCGGCTTCATGTGCGTGACTGGATGCAGGGTCTTTAAAAAACAACACCATTTGTGTTTTCCCCTCGGCAACACGAGCCGCAATTTGTGCATCACCCCCCATGGGTCCCGACAAATAGCGTTTCACCTTAAATCCAGCGGCTATTGCTTTACTTCCTGTAGTTCCCGTAGCAATGATTTTGACTCCTTCTTGTTGCAATAAAGCTTTGTTTTCGTTTAAAAACTGAACCATATCGGCTTTCTTCCCGTCGTGGGCAATAATGGCAATTTCCATAGGTATTTATTTTGCATAAAAAAACTCCAAATAAATGGAGTTTTAAAGTGAATTGTTATTTGTTTAAAATGTGATAGGCAATTAATCCGTCAATTGGACGTCGCAAAACATTTCCAATTTGAATATTGTAGCGACTTAAAATGGCGGTGAGTTCTTCTTTTAAATAGAAGGCGATTGAACCGACAAAGTGAACCGGAATCGTAGTATGTTGCGGGTATTGCATGATATAATTTTCAACAAAATCAACCATTTCCATCTCAATATACTTTTGACAGAACGGATGGTCTTTATGTTTAATCAAGAACTTTGCAAAGGTTGCCAAATAGGCATTCGGATTGGGTTCTTTGTACAGATTATGTTTGATATAATCGGGATCAACATTGTATTCCTCTTCAAACTCAAGCGCCAATTCTTTAGGCATTTTGTTGAAATAGTATCCGCGAATCAAATGGCGTCCAAAACGATTCCCCGAACAGTCGTCCATGGCGATATACCCGAGGGATTGTACTTTTTGATGCAAGACTTTACCGTCAAAATAACTGCAATTGGATCCAGTTCCTAAAATACACACTATAGCCTCTTCATCTTTGGGCGTGGTGGCATAAACGGCGGCATACGTATCTTCATACACCGATACAATGGCTTGGGTAAAGTAACCTTTAAAAACCTCCGTTAAAAAATCCTTCATACGGTCGGTACCACAGCCAGCGCCATAAAAGTACAAATGGGTAGCTTTGTCTTTGTTGTGGGAAATGTCGAACTTATCCTCTAAACGATCGATAATTTCGTCCTTGTCCAAAACTTCAGGATTTAAGCCCAAAGATTGGGTAGTAAACAAAACTTTACCACTTTCATCAATAGCTATCCAATCGGCTTTGGTTGATCCACTATCTACTAATAATTTCATAGGTTTGGGTTTGGTTAGTCGCAAAAAATCCCGAAAGGTTTACCGCGCAAACACTTTCGGGATTTTAAAGTTATAATGCAGCAATATGTACTGCTAAATCAATCAACTTGCTTGAGTATCCGTACTCATTGTCGTACCAAGATACCAATTTGAAGAAGGTCGAATTCAATCCGATACCCGCTTTCGCATCAACTACCGATGTACGTGAATCGCCAACAAAATCTTGTGACACAACATCATCTTCGGTAAAGCCAAGAATACATTTCATTTCATTTTCTGAAGCTTTCTTCAACACCGCCATGATTTCCTCATACGACGTTTCTTTGGCTACTTTTACCGTTAAATCCACTACTGAAACGTCAACCGTTGGAACACGGAACGACATCCCGGTAAGCTTACCATTCAACGAAGGAATAACTTTTCCAACCGCTTTGGCCGCCCCTGTCGACGAAGGAATGATGTTTACACTGGCTGCACGTCCACCACGCCAATCTTTACGTGAGGGTCCGTCAGCAGTCATTTGTGTTGACGTTGTCGCGTGTACCGTCGTCATTAATCCTTCGACAATACCGAAATTGTCATGGATTACTTTGGCTAAAGGTGCCAAACAGTTGGTTGTACAGGAAGCATTTGAAACTACCAAATCGGTAGATTTAACTTCTGTATGGTTTACGCCCATAACAAACATGGGAGCATCGGCTGAAGGTGCTGAAATGATTACTTTTTTGGCGCCTCCTTTCAAGTGCGCACTCGCCGTTTCAACTGTAGTGAAGAAACCGGTACATTCGGCAACCACATCTACCCCTAATTCATCCCACTGAATCAATGCAGGATCCTTTTGTGCGGTTACACGGATGTATTTATCGTTAACATACAATTTTCCGTCTCTAACGTCTACCGTTCCATTGAAACGTCCGTGTACTGAGTCATATTTTAACAAATACGCCAAATGGTCAACATCTAAAAGATCGTTGATGGCTACAACTTCTACATTATCTCTATTATAGGTTTCTCTAAAAACGATACGACCAATACGACCGAAACCGTTTATTCCCAATTTCACTTTAGACATTTTCTCTTTATTTATGATTTAAACTTGATTATTTACAATTTAGATGGTCATGATATCGGACACGCGTACCAATTCCAAATCGATTTCGGTATGTCCTTTAATCGCTTGTTCCAAAGGAGTGAGTGCAACTTTATCATTGAGTAAGCCCACCATAAAATTGGACTTCCCTTCCAATAGTGATTCGACTGCTTTGACGCCCAAGCGCGAGGCAAGAACTCGATCAAAACACGAAGGTGAACCGCCGCGTTGCATGTGTCCCAATACAGAAACACGCACATCGTATTCAGGCATATTTTGTTCGACATAATCTTTTAATTCAAAGACATTTTTACCGATTTTATCCCCTTCAGCGACCACTACAATGGAAGAAGATTTTCCCGATAACTTGCTGCGTCGTAACGATTCCAGCAGACGCTCCAATCCCAAATCTTCTTCGGGAATAAGAATTTCTTCGGCTCCTGCACCGATTCCCGCATTTAACGCAATGTGACCGGCATCACGCCCCATCACTTCCACAAAAAACAAACGGTTATGGGAACTGGCGGTATCGCGAATTTTATCAATTACTTCAACAACGGTATTTAAAGCTGTATCGTAACCCAACGTGTGGCTAGTTCCGAAAATATCGTTATCAATCGTTCCTGGAATTCCGATTACAGGGATTTTATATTCTTTATTAAAGACTTCAGCCCCCGTGAACGAACCGTCTCCACCGATGACAACCAAGGCTTCAATACCCGCTTCTTTCAAATTCTCATACGCTTTGGCTCTTCCCTCCGCTGTCATGAATTCTTTAGAACGGGCCGATTTCAAAATAGTTCCGCCTTTGTTGACGATATTGTGTACCGAACGTGGTCCCATTTCTTTAAAATCGCCTTCAATCATCCCCTGATACCCGCGGTATATCCCCATACAATCCACATTGTAATAGGCACAAGCACGCACTACCGAGCGAATGGCCGCATTCATTCCAGGAGAATCCCCCCCGGAGGTCAGCACTCCAATCTTTTTTATTCTTTTTGACATATTCCTCACTTTAATATTGTAAAATTAGCAAACCTGTAGGATATAGAACAGGACGTTTTTACCGATTTCACAAAATCGACAAACTTCAAACGATTTCGTTGATAAGTTTACGGTTTTTTAAATAAAAGGACGCGAATTTATCAATGCCGCGTTAATCATCGTGAGGAACGGCCTCTTGATTGGGTTTGGGCGATTCTTGCGATTTTTCTTTTTTCTCTTTGCCCGTTTCCATATCGATATAGTCGGGTAGATGGCCCGAATCAGAGGGTAAATCGTGGGAAGCCGATTCGACTTGCACTGCTTTCTTACCAAAGATTTTTTTAATCAATTCATTAAACGTATCAAAGTCCACTTCATACGACACCCCCGCGCCTTGCGTATATCCGACGCCTTGACCGATATAATTGATGTCATTTTCACGGTTGAAGACCCGTAAATTCAAGGTTCCATCTTCATTGACACGATACAGCGCTTCAAAATTACCTACGATCGCCGTTTGCGAAACACCGCCTGTAGGTACACCGACTCGACCGTTGATGGTTATTCGGTCATTGATTTGGGTTGTAATATTGGCTACCAAACGACCGTCGGTAGGCGTTAAAGCGGTACGGTCAGCTTGACTGTAGGTCACATCGAGGATAAATTTTCCTTCCTTATCATTGAACAAATCGCCAAACAAGGCACCTGCTTTTTCATAAAAACTGTTGGTGATTTGGGATTGACTCAAACCCTCGGGACTCAAAAATCCACCTGTCGACAAAAGGTAGAGCGCTTGCGTTTGTCGCGTATCACGGTCGCTGAGTTTGGTTTCGATTTCGGAGCGCATGACCGAACTCACGTTGGGGAAGTTAATGGCAAAATCGGGTTCAGGAGCCAAAACCGTTCCTTTTAAGGAAATAACAACATCTACGGGAATTTTTCGGTTGAACGAAGCATTTTCCACCAAAACAGCGGGATTGGCTGTAATGTTTTGTGAAACAGCTTCCAAATTCAATTGAGCGCGGTACGGATTGCCTTCCCATACAATGGAGCCAAATCGTTTTACCTTAAACTTTTTATCGATCAAACCGCCGTATTTAAAGTTATAGTAACCATCCCACACTTGAAAGTCGCCCGTCATTTCAAACTTACCTAGCGTATTGATATTCATAAATAAGGTTCCTACCCCTGTTCCGCGCATACCGTGTTTGGATTCGCGATTCAAAATCACTTCAATGTTGGCCACGGGTGTAATATTGAACTCAAAATTCATTTGCAAACCGTTGTAATTACGAATGAACTCAGCATCTCTTGGTGTTTCGCCATTTTTCTCTTGTCGTGTTAAAAAATGGATGTAGTTATTCTCCGAGACCGCATCGGCGTCATTGATAGGAATTTTTATGTCGGTCCCTTTTTGTGAGGTAGCCACCACATCAATTTCCAAACCGTCGGTAGGGCCTTTAATTGTGGCCGAACCATCGATGAAAGCGGTTCCAAAATAAGCGGCGTCTTCTTTATCTTGGGTATCTAAAGCCAAAATTCTATTGGACGCAATGTTTAAATCCAATTCCCAATTCCCAAATTGCTTGTGGCGCACAAAACCTTGTAAGGTTCCTTCGGTATTGTATTTGGAATCCAAAATTCGGGTGCGTTGAATGATAAAACGGTCCTGCGTTACATCGACAATCGAATTGGGTTGCATTTCGTAATCGACATTCAAATACGGAATGGTAACTCCGGCTTCATCCACAAACAAGCGCCCGTTGTAATCTACATTGTTGATGTTTCCATCGATTCGAGCATTTCCTGAAACAAATCCGCGAATCTTGGTCAAAACGTCTCCGCCCAAATGATCGAGTACTCCCAGATTGAACTTCTGAAAGTTTAAATCCAAGTCCACAAACGTTTCTCCCGCTTGGGTTCTCAAATTCCCATCGGCGGTAAACGATCGGAAAAGTTCGTTTTCTATGGTAGAATGGATGTCAAAGCGGCTAAAATCTTCGTTTCCTTTGATTTGTAAATTCAAATCGCCCAACACATTCTCGTTGACCAATAACTCATCGATGGCTACTTGTGCCGTGGGTTGATACACAGCATCCTTTTGCTTGATATTTACGGCTCCGTTAACCTTACCTTCAAACACAAATTGCGGAACATCGGGCGTAATTTTGTTCAAATTGACATCGTGAAACGTGAGTTGTAAATCCTTACTTTTTTGCGCATCATTGATTGATCCACTCAGGGACATGAATTCATTTTCGTGCGAAATGAGCAAGTCGTCAAAGCGGAAGTTGTTTAAATTTTTATCAAAAACAATCCGATTTTTTTCGTCATCGTTGCTATTGATATACCACAAATAGTCTTTGAACATGACTTCTGATTTTCTAAAACCAATCACGTTATTTTTTTGGGCATCTATGGTGTGGTAGAGGTTTAAATTGTAAAAGTCGTTTCCTTTTTCGCCGCCTTTAAACTCGGTTCGGAAAGCAAGAGTGTCTTTGGCAGTTGTGTTTATCAATGAAAAATCACGAATCTTGTAATACTTCGTTTTTAGTGAATCCAATTGAACATAGGTATTGTACAACGGATTTTTATTATCGATCTCCAGTAAAAAATTATCCAAATGATTGCCAAAGACATCAACCGTTTTGGAGGTTAAATCCATTTTAAAATCGTTCTCATCACTGCGAATAACCCCGCTCAAACGCGCATCTTCACTGAACGAAATTTCGGGGTTGATGATTTCAATAATTTTGTGAAACTCTACAAAATCAAACTTCACATACTGCCCTTTTTTGAGCGTATTAGGTCGGTAATTGGCATACAGACTTCCCAAAGAATTTTCGACCATTTTGGCAATTTGTGCAAACTCAAATTTGCCTTGAATTTTACCATTGATTTCGTTGGGCGAATATAAAGTGACCACATGCTCGTTTTCACTATTAAATGACGAGTTTAGCGTGAGGTAATCAAAAAAGTATTGGTCTTTGCGATTGATGTACGAGGCGTTGGTCAATACTAAATCACCTTTCATAGTATCAATAGAACTCCCCGTTATTTTGGTCACGATATCGCCGCGAAAAACAGCAACGTCATCCTTTGAAAAATTCAAACGTTTCAAATTGGCATAATCCACTCGGGCATGAAAATCATAAACATTTTCCTTTTTACTTAAGTCTACAATCCCATCGAAATCAAAAAATAAGTTGGGGTCGTTTACATTAATTTTACCTTTAAAATAGGGCTTTTTGAAATTTCCGTTAGCGAGAATATTTTGGTAGGTATAACCATTATACTCCATACTTTGCACCCCTCCCGAAAAACGAATATCCAAGTATTTTTCTATAAATCCTTTTCCATCCACGGTTACATTAAGACTTACCTTACCCAAGTCAGAACGCCCTAAAAACCGACCCAAATCAAACTGATTCATGGCCAAAACTCCCGAATAAGAAGCATTGTCGATATGGTCTATGTTGGACATCGTCAAATTGCTACTTAATTGTCCTAGCAATGTCACTAAATTAAAATCGGCTTCAATGGTTTTGGGCGTAATCTCGGCGGTACCATCCAGTTGAAATTGACCTAATTTTTGTAGTGAAGAGGGTAATTTTTTTCCCAGCACATTGGGAAGCAATGCGGTAAGATCGTCGTAATTGGAGGAAACTTTTTTGAATTTTCCTTTCATGTAAAAATCACCCTCGTTGCGTGTGGCAAATAAATTTCTAAAATTTACCGTACCTACAATTTCTGAATTCAAAAGATCGCGCAACACCAAACGCCGCGCGGTAAAATTATTAAGGGTTCCATCCAATTTACCCGAAAAATTGATGCGGTTGTTTTTTCCCATTTCGCTGTAAAAAAAGCGAATATCATTGGTGGCAATAGAGGCCAACTGGGTATTGATGTCGAAGCGAACTTTGTTGTTAAAATCAGCAAAATCTTTTCGTTCATACCGAAGAATGATATCGCCTTTAAAATGCGACTCTGCTGTTTTTAAGTCTGTTTTTTCTAACCGAATATTTTGCTTAGTATAGGTAAATTGTGTCTCCATTTGGGTGACATCCAAGCCACGGTGATCATGAAAAGCCATCCGATCGACATGGGTGTAAACGTTGGGACCTTTTATTTTAAAATCGGACAACACCGCATTAATTCGCGTAAAGTCAACGTCTTTAGGAACTTTTCGATTGTAATCCGTCATTCGGAAAGTACTGTTTTTTAACGTAATCGCTTCCGCTACCATACGAAATTTGCCCGATGAAGGCTTCCCATCATCAAAGGCGGCCACAAAATCATCCAAATTGGTATCGCGCTTTCCTTTGGGCGTTTTTACATCCAATAGCAGTTGATCTACCTCCATTTTACCAAAATAAAGATTGCCATCCATCAGGGATTTAACATCCGATAACGTAGTGCGAATACGTTGGGCAAAAATCAAGGTATCTTGGGTCGTGTCGCGAACAATCACCTCTTTCAGTTGAACGCCGCCAAAAACAGTAATCTCAACGCGATTAACCTGGATGTTGGTTCCGTAATCACGATTAATTTGTTCGGTAAAATACTGAGCAATACGCGTTTGTACCACAGGAAGTGAGAGTGCGATAGCCGCAAAAATCAACAAAAGGAGCAACGCCAAAAGTGTACGAAGTACAATCTTCCGAATCTTTTTTCTGCGTGTATTTGTTTTTTTCTCTTCCAAAATGAGGGTTACGAATGGTCTAAATACGAAAAAGCGTACCTTTGCAAAGGTGTAAAAATACAGGATTTACGCTGTTGAAACCAAATTTAAACAAAAATTGTGCCTGATGTCTCAAGGTCCTATTTATATTTTAGCGTTGGAGAGTTCGTGCGATGATACGGCGGCGGCGGTGTTGCAAGATACCACGGTACTTTCAAATGTTGTCGCGCGGCAACACATCCATGAGGAATATGGGGGCGTTGTGCCTGAACTGGCGTCTCGTGCCCACCAGCAAAACATTGTTCCTGTCGTTGATGTTGCGCTCAAAAAAGCAGGCATCACCCGCGAACAATTGCATGCTATTGCTTTTACGCAAGGTCCCGGATTGATGGGGTCGCTTTTGGTGGGAACGTCCTTTGCCAAATCGATGGCCATGGGATTGAACATTCCATTATTGGCAGTAAACCACATGCATGCCCATATTTTGGCACATTTCATTACCGAAGAAGGTTATGACATTCCCGAGTTTCCCTTTTTGGCTTTGACCATATCGGGAGGACATACGCAGATTGTGCAGGTAAATGACTTTTTTGATTTAAAAGTTATTGGCGAAACCACCGATGATGCTGTGGGCGAAGCTTTTGATAAATCGGCAAAAATATTAGGATTGCCTTATCCCGGAGGGCCATTGATTGACCAATGGGCAAAAGAGGGCAATCCAAAACGTTTTCCTTTTACGCGGCCCAAAGTAGACGGGCTCAACTTTAGTTTCTCGGGATTGAAGACGCAAATATTGTATTTTATTCAAAAAAATACAGCCATCAACTCCAACTTTATAGAGGAAAACAAGGCCGACATTTGTGCTTCTATACAACATATTATCATTGCCATCCTGATGGAAAAATTGGAAATGGCCGTGGCGCAAACGGGAATTTCTCAAATTGCGATTGGAGGCGGGGTTTCGGCCAACTCCGGTATTCGTCAAGCATTGGTTGAGGCGCGTACGCAGAAAGGTTGGAAAACATTTATTCCCAAGTTTGAATACACCACCGACAACGCCGCTATGATTGGCATTGTTGGATATTATCGCTATTTGAATCAACACTACGCCTCGCGCGATGTAGTAGCCAAAGCACGCATTCCGTTTTAACTATGCAATTGTTTTATAATTCAACGCTGACTCCCGAAACAAAAACCTTTACGTTTGACCGTGAAGAAAGTCGACATATCATTAAAGTTCTACGAAAAAAAGAAGGCGATAGCATTCATGTTACCAACGGTTTAGGCAATTTATTTCACACCAAAATAACATTGGCCTCTGACCATAAATGCACGGTTGAAATTGTGGAGTGTACGTATCAAAAACCAGCCTCATACCGATTGCATTTGGCCGTAGCGCCTACCAAAATGAATGAACGTTACGAATGGTTTTTGGAAAAAGCAACCGAAATTGGCATCCATACCATCACACCTATTCTTTGCGATCATTCGGAACGAACCGTATTCAAAACCGAGCGGATGGAAAAAATCATCGTTGCCGCCATGAAGCAGTCCAATCAATTGTATGTCCCTGAATTGCAAGCGCCTATCCCCTTTTCAACCTTTATACAAGCTCCTTTTTCAGGTCAAAAATTTATAGCGCATTGCGAGGAAAGCCAACGTCAATCCTTACAAGAAGCCCTGAAAACACAAGAGGATGTGCTGATTTTAATCGGACCCGAAGGCGATTTTTCTGTTAAAGAAATTGAAAGTGCTTGTGCAAAAGGTTTTGTTCCAATAACTTTGGGTAATACACGACTTCGAACAGAAACGGCTGCTGTTGTTGCCTGTCATAGTGTGGTGTTTAAAAATGAATGGTATGAGAATAAATAGTTTTCTTTTTTGCTTTTTGATCAGTGCCTTGGGGTGGTCGCAAGCCAACGTTATTTTTAAAGATCGGAATTATTTTGAAGCACAAAATGAAGCCCGAGAAAAGAACAAACCGCTCGTGGTGATGTTTTATGCCAATTGGTGTGAACATTGCAAAAAAATGAAAAGTTCGGTTTTACAGGATACCGATGTCGTGCTATTTTATGCGCAAAATTATATTACCGTAGCTATTGACGCCGAGAGTGATGCGGGAAGTGCTTTGAAGCAAAAATTTAAAAATGATTGTAAGGTGCGCTCCTATCCTACCTTTGCGTATTTTTCTTCAAAAGAAGTCTACTGGGGTGGATTTTCAGGGGAAATGAAAAAAGAAAGTTTTATTGAAGAAGGCACTAAATTGTTGCAACCCGAAAATCAATTGCCCCAACTCAAAGCAGCGTTCGAAGCCAATGTGAATAATCCAGAGGCGTGTTTAAAATACATCGCTTCCATTCGAAAAGCCGGATTTGATGCGACTACGATTACACAACGCTATCTCAAAACCGTTCCCAAAGAAAATTTATTTACCGAATTAAATTGGCGCATTATAGCCAATGGAATCAATACGGTAGAAGCTCCCGAATTTCAGTGGATCATCGACTATCAAAAAGAATTTGGGCAAGCGGCTAGTCCACAGCGGGTTGAGAAAAAAATTATTTACACCGTGCAAGACAACCTACGAAGTGCAGCCGACGCGTTGGATACCCTAAATTATCGCAAAAAAAGAGTTTTTGTTGAGAAAATTCAGTTGCGAAAAACCGATTCGCTATTGTACAAATACGACACACAATTGTATGCCAGTATACAAGATTGGAAACGCTACCAACAGGTTACATTAGAAAAAACAGATACCTTTGCCGCCAAAGATGCCAACCAATTGATAGAAAATGCTTCGGTGTATTTGAATTACATCCAACAGCCCGATGCGTTACGAAAGGCAATTACTTGGGTCGATAAAGCCATTGCGCTAAGTGAAAACGCCGAAAAACATTTGGTAAAAGCCAAATTATACCTCAAATTGAAAGATAGAACGCAAGCGCTTCAAGCGGCCGAAACCGCCAAAAAATGGTCGGAACAAATGGGTTGGAGCAGTTCAGAAAGCGATACCATCATCAAGGAAATAAAAGCTGCCAAACTATGAAATATCTAATACTAGGTTTGTGTTTACTCGCCAATTTGAGTAGCCCCGCTCAAGAAATTGCCTTGTTAAAATACAGTGGCGGAGGAGACTGGTATGCCAATCCCACCGCTTTACCCAATTTAATTCGGTATTGCAACAGTTCGTTGAACACCAAAATAAAGACCAAACCGGCAACTGTAGAACCCTCGAGTCCCGATTTATTTTCCTATCCTTTTGTGCACATGACTGGACACGGCAATGTGGTGTTCAGTCCCGCAGATATTGCAAATCTTCGTAATTATTTGCTTTCTGGTGGATTTTTACACATTGATGACAATTACGGGATGGATGAGTTTATACGGAAAGAAATCAAGCGTTTATTTCCTGAAAAAAACTTGGTAGAACTGCCCGCCAATCACCCGATTTTTCAAGGTCCTAACCTATTTGCCTCCGGACTGCCCAAAATTCACGAACACGACGGTAAACGTCCACAAGCGTTTGGGATATTTGAAAACAATCGTTTGGTACTATTGTATACCTTTGAATGTGATTTAGGCGACGGTTGGGAAGATGCCGATGTGCACAACGACCCCAAAGAGGTTCGCGAAAAAGCACTGAAAATGGGGGCGAATTTAATTCACTACGTTTTCAATAACTAAAACTAACGAACAAAATCACAACCCTATGACCCCTTCCAAAACTATCGCTCTCGGTATTCTTCAGGCGCTCGCTGTTATTGTATTGGTGGGCTTGGGATTGTATTTCATCTATTGCATTCAGGCCGTAATTGTTTACCTTTTGGTATCGATTGTCATGGCCTTGATTGCCAATCCCATAGTGGAGTTTTTACGCCGAAGATTAAAGTTTGGAAATACGTTTGCGGTAGCCTTCACCTTGACGTTGTTTGTGCTTTTACTCGTGGGGTTAATTTCGTTATTCATTCCGCTTATTGTTACCCAAGGCAACAAACTCTCCTTACTGGATGCCCATGCCATTGAAATACGGTTGATGGCGCTTTACCAACAAGTGGACACCTATTTACATCAACACAATATGGATTTGGATGGATTGATCAAACAGTCCGATATCACCTCCAAACTCAAGTTTAATTCCATAACCGATTTTCTAAATGGAATCATCAATACGGTAAGTAGTCTCAGTATTGGCCTAGTATCGGTGTTTTTCATCACATTTTTCTTTTTAAAAGATAAGGTGCAATTTTTAGTTGGCGCCAAATATGTATTGCCCGAAAAACATCAAGAACCCATTTTAGAATCGGTGGATAAAATTCGTGAATTACTTAGCCGGTATTTTATTGGACTCATCATTCAGCTGACCATTGTCTGCATTTTATACTTGATTGTACTCCTTATTTTTGATGTTGAAAATGCCTTTGTTATTGCGTTTTTGTGTGCATTACTGAATATTATTCCCTATGTTGGACCAATGATTGGAACCGGTATTGCAGGTATATTGACGATGCTTTCCAACATCAATGCCGATTTTTCAACAGTGACCTTACCCACCACCCTTTACGTTTTAATCGGATTTTCAATTGTTCAAATGATTGATAACAACATCACCTCGCCCATCATTTTTTCGAAAAGCGTTAGATCGCATCCGCTAGAAATATTCTTGGTGGTTTTGATTGCGGGTATTCTATTTGGCATCATGGGGATGATTATTGCGGTTCCTACTTTTACCATTGTGAAAATCATTGCCAAAACCTTTTTCCCAGAGGCCAATATCGTGCGTCAAATGACCAAGAACCTGTAACGATGATCGATCATTCGCTTTTGGAACCTGAAGTGCAAGACTTCATCAATGCCCATGTAAACACCCCCGTCTCGGTATTGGCGTTGCAAAAAAATCCGTTCCCACACCTCGATTACAAACGCATTTTACAACAAATTGAATCCAAAGCCAAAGCGGCCCAAAAATTACCTACATGGTTTACCACTCCCCTGTGTTTGTATCCGTCTAAAATTTCGATAGAGCAAACCTCCTCCGAAATTACGGCTTCTTATAAAGCGCAAACGATTCATGGAGCAAGCCTCATCGACCTTACGGGAGGTTTTGGCGTAGATGCTTACTATTTTGCACAACATTTTCAATCGGTGGTTCATTGCGAACACGATGCCCAATTGTCAGCCATGGTAGCGCATAACAGTAGCACCATGGGGGTCCATAATCTTACCTTTGTTTCAGGCGATGGTTTGGACTTTTTACGAAAAAGCAATACCCGTTTTGATTGGCTTTACCTCGACCCGTCGCGACGTCATGAAGAAAAAGGAAAAGTGTTTTTCTTGAGCGATTGTGCGCCCAATGTGCCCGAACTGGTAGATGAATATTTTGAGTATACCGATCAAATACTAATTAAAACAGCACCTCTTTTGGATATTACCGCTGCACTTCACGAACTAAAGTATGTGTCGGAGGTACAAGTGATTGCGGTTCAAAATGAAGTAAAAGAGTTGTTGTTTTACCTGCGAAAAAACACTGCTAACCCCCTACAAATTACGGCCGTTACTTTGTTTAAAACAGATAACGCCTCGTTGTTTACCCATGAATTTGGGTTGCGTGTTCCCGTCGAACTTGCAGCACCTCAAAGTTATTTATATGAGCCCAATGCTGCCTTGATGAAATCGGGGGGCTATGATGTCTTGGCGCATCAATTGGGGCTAAAAAAACTACATGTCCACACACATTTATTTACCGCTACAGCGCTTATCGACTATCCGGGACGACGCTTTCAAATACGCCGTGTTTTTCCCTACCAAAAAGCAACAATGAAATCACTGATCGGAAAGAAAGGCCATGTAGCCACTCGTAACTTCCCAGAAAGTGTCGCTGAATTACGCAAAAAATGGAAAATTGCCGACGGCGGTGCAAGCTATTGGTTTTTTGTAACTTTAGAAAAAGGAGAGAAAGTGGTCTTGGAAACAACGAAAATCGGCGATTAAGGACAATCCCATTTAAAGTTGGCTAACGGATCCTTGAGGGAACCCGCTAGATTATAATGCCACCATTCCGACTTGAAGGCTCTAAAATTATGGCGCAACATCACTTCTTTTAGAAAGGTGCGATTGGCTTTGACTTTGGGCGGTAAATTTGCATAGGCGTGTGCCGCTTCGGGACCAAAATGATCAAAGGAAGTTCCCATATCCAATTCGTTTCCCTCTTTGTCTACCAGTGTGATATCGACGGCTCCTCCTCGATTGTGAATGGAACCGCGTTTAGGGTCGGCGACATAGTCTGCATCGGGTAAAATGGCCCACATTTTCTTTTGAATGTCCAAAGGACGGTAGCAATCATAAATTTTAATCCGATACCCTTTTTCCAAAAACTCATTGTTGGCCTCAATTAAGTTCCGAACCGTTTTCATCCGTAGATAACATTCGGAACAGTCATAAACTGCCGTTTTCAAAAAATTATCGGAGGAAGCATATTTCATGTCAAACACAAAAAAACCTTCATAATTACGCACCCTCACAAAAGTGGTATCGTGGATGCCCTCGTAAATGGCTAACGATTTTGAATTCAAATAATTATTTTTTAAAAAATCACGATTGGAAAAAGCTTTATCCGTCGACGAGCATCCTATCAACAGCAAGCCAAGAAATCCCAAAAAACAACTGATTTTCATAGTACTACGGTAGTAAATTTCAAGCTTTGTAAGCTGTTGAAAAGTACAAAAAAAACCAATAGCAATTGAACCTTTTCAAATGTTAAATTAATTACAAAGTCGCAAGTCCCCCCTATTTTATCTATTAATTTTGCTGCACTTAAAACAAAGAAATGCAACCGATGCAATCGTTTCGTTCGTTTTTAATTTTCATCTTCAGTGCGTTGATGACCCTGTCTGTCGGGTTAAAGCACTGTGATGAAGTTTTGGACATGAGCGTCAAAAAAGCGATTGAATCTGTACAAGACACCGCGGAAGAAAATCCGATTTCCACAGCCCAACAACAAGTTCGTTTACAACAGCAAAAAGTTACCCAAAAACAGTCATGCGCTCCTGTTCAAAAGGAAAATTTGGTAGTTTTCACTTCGACCCTTTTTGCCAAAAATACGCCTTCACTGTTGCACCGTACGCAACGGTTTTTACACATTTTTCACCTTTTTTGATTCCGATTTTCGTACCCGTTTTAAACAGAAAATCAATTGTAATCAAAAAATAACCTATGAAAAATCTCGTTTTAGGACTTCTAGCCTTGGGGCTGGTAAGTGCTTGTCAACGTTCAAATTCTGCTGAAAACAAAGATAATAAAGCATACCCTGTTTTGGAAGTTGTTGAAAAAGACACCTTAATTTCCAACGATTTTGTGACGGATATTCAAGCCAAAAAGAATATTGAAATTCGTTCGCGTATTTCGGGTATCCTTCACCATATCTATGTCAACGAAGGACAATATGTCAAAAAAGGACAACCTTTGTTTAAAATCAATGATGCCGAATTGCGGATGGAACTTTCCAAGGCTACTGCAGGCTTACAGCAAGCGACAGCCGATGTTCGTATGGCTGAAATTGAACTCAACCAACACCAAAGTCTTTTCAATAAAGCCATCATTGCCAAGAATGAATTGGACATGATCAAAGCCAAATTGGAAGCCAAAAAAGCACAACGTTCCTTTATGGAAGCGGAACGAAACACCGTGTTGCAAAAAATTGCTTTCACCAAAATCACGGCTCCTTTTGATGGAGTGATTGACGTGATTCCTTTTAAAGAAGGAAGTTTGATTGAAAACGGGGCCTTACTGACTACGTTTTCACAACTGGAAGAAGTGTATGCCTACTTCTCCATTCCCGAAAGTCTTTACTTTCAACTCATTGCTGAAGATAAGCTTGGGAAGCATCAAAAAATTGAATTAGTGTTGCCCAACGGGGTACATTACGACTATAAAGGCACCTTAAAATCGGCCGAAAGCGAAATTGACCGAAGCACAGGGTCTATCCGTTTTAAGGCAGCCTTCCCCAATCCTGAACACTTGATTAAACATGGAACATCGGGTAAATTGGTCATTTCAGAAACACGAAAAGACGTCATTACCATTCCAAAAAAATCTACCTTTTCGATTCAGGATAAAACCTATGTTTTTGTGGTAGATTCCAACCAAAAAGTTCGAATGCGTACGATTCAAATCGGAGCCGTGCTTTCCTCCAATTATTTGGTGAGTCGCGGCATTGAAGAAGGCGATCGTATCATCTACGAAGGCACGCAATCGCTTCGTGACGGGGACCGCATTCAAATCAGTTCCAAAATTTAAGGATCCACGACAAAATCTTTTTACATGATCGAGCTATTTATACGACGCAAGGTGTTATCCTTGGTCATCTCTATATTTTTTGTTTTGTTTGGTGTGATGGCCTTGTTGCAATTGCCCATTACCCAATTCCCCGACATTGTACCTCCCTCGGTAACGGTAACGGCAAAATATACGGGAGCGAATGCTGAAGTTTCGGCCAATGCCGTAGCCTTACCTCTCGAACGCGCCATCAATGGAGTACCCGGAATGACCTATATGTCGACTGTAACTTCCAACGACGGATTGACCATGATTCAGGTGTTTTTTGAAGTAGGAACCGATCCTGATGTGGCAGCGGTAAACGTTCAAAACCGGGTGACCACGGTATTGGACGAATTGCCTGAAGAAGTAATCCGTGCTGGGGTAACCACCGAAAAAGAGGTGAATAGTATGTTGATGTACCTCAATATTACGAGCGAGGACAAAAACATGGACGAGCAGTTTATCTACAACTTTACCGATATCAACGTTTTACAAGAGTTAAAACGTATCGATGGTGTGGGACGTGCCGAAATCATGGGGCAAAAAGAATACTCTATGCGGGTGTGGTTGGATCCCCAAAAATTGAATGCGTATTCGATTTCAGCGCAAGAGGTGATCGCTGCCTTACGGGCACAAAATATTGCAGCAGCTCCCGGTAAAGTGGGAGAAACGTCAGGAAAAACTTCCAGTCAGTTGCAATATGTGGTCAAATACACGGGTAAATTTGCCACGCCCGAACAATATGAAGAAATTCCCTTGCGCGCCGATGCTTCGGGGACTATTTTAAAACTCAAAGACGTCGCCAAAGTTGAATTTGGAGCAATGAGTTACGGAATGGTTTCAAAAACAGATGGAAAACCCTCGGCTTCTATCATGATGAAACAGCGTCCAGGCTCAAATGCTTCCGAAGTAATCGAACGGGTAAAAGCCAAAATGGACGAATTAAAAGGCACTTCCTTTCCTCCGGGGATGAATTACAACCTGGCCTACGATGTTTCGCGATTTTTGGACGCTTCGATTAGTGCCGTAATCAAAACATTGTTGGAGGCGTTCTTGTTGGTGGGTATTGTGGTCTTTTTGTTTTTACAAGATTGGCGTTCCACCTTAATTCCTGTCTTGGCGGTACCTGTGGCCTTAATTGGAACCTTTGCGTTTATGCAAATGCTTGGGTTTTCGATCAACTTATTAACTCTTTTTGCCATGGTGTTGGCTATCGGAATTGTGGTCGATAATGCGATTGTGGTGGTAGAAGCCGTTCACGTAAAGATGGAAGAAGGCTTAGCGCCCTATGAAGCGACTGTGGCGTCGATGAAAGAAATTGCTGGAGCTGTTGTGGCTATTACTTTGGTCATGTCGGCGGTATTTATTCCCGTAGCCTTTTTGAGTGGCCCCGTTGGTGTTTTCTACCGACAGTTTTCGCTGACCTTAGCGATAAGTATCGTTATTTCAGGGGTTAATGCATTAACACTCACGCCAGCATTGTGCGCTATTTTATTAAAACCCCACCAGCATGGCTCGCACAAAGGAGGGTTACAACGCTTTTTTACAAAATTCAATTCCGGTTTTGATCGTTTGACTCAGCGGTATACGAATTTGTTGTCCCGATTTGCCACGAGAACTGCGGTAACATTCGGTTTACTCATCGCCTTTATTGGATTAATGGTAGTCAATAGCAAACTGCTTCCTACCGGCTTTATTCCGCTTGAAGACCAAGGAATGGTGTATGTGAGTGTAACCACACCCCAAGGCGCCACCGTTGAACGTACAGAAAAAGTACTAACGCAAATTACACAGTTGGCCAAAGAAATGGAGGGTGTAGAGAATATAACTACCTTGGCGGGGTACAGTATCGTTACCGAAATTGCGGGGGCATCCTACGGAATGGCGATGATCAACATGAAAGATTGGTCAGAACGCGATATCTCAGCCGATGAACTAATTACACGATTGACCGTTGAAACAGATAAAATTGCCGATGCCGATATTGAAGTCTTTGCGCCCCCAACCGTACCGGGCTTCGGAAACGCGAGTGGCTATGAATTGCGGTTGTTGGATAAATCAGGAAGAACGTTAACCGACACGGATAAAACCACAAAAGCGTTTATCAAAGCCTTAAATGAAGCACCCGAATTACAAAACAACTTCACGGGATTTGATGCAACCTATCCCCAATATCTTGTCCACATGGATTATGATATGGCTACCAAAAAAGGAGTTTCGGTAGAAAACGCAATGGAAACCTTGCAGACTTTGCTGGGTTCGTATTATGCAACCAACTTTATCCGCTTTACGCAAATGTATAAAGTGATGGTTCAAGCCGGACCCGAATTTAGGAATGCGCCAGAAAGTATTTTAAATCTTTATTTAAAAAACGATCAAGGACAGATGGTTCCGTTTTCGACCTTTGTGCGTTTGGAACGTGTGTATGGTCCCGAAATCCTTACCCGTTACAATATGTATATGTCGGCAATGATTAATGGTGAACCAGCGCCGGGTTACAGTTCGGGAGATGCGATTAAAGCGGTAGAACGCGTTGCCGAAAAACAACTTCCCCGAGGATACACCATTGAGTGGTCGGGAATGACGCGGGAAGAAATTTTATCCGGAAATCAAACGACGATTATCTTTTTGATTTGTTTGTTGTTCGTATATCTTTTATTGGCCGCCCAATACGAAAGTTTTTTACTTCCCCTACCCGTTTTGTTGAGTTTGCCTACAGGGATTTTCGGATCGTATTTTGCATTGAGTCTTGCAGGACTTCAAAATAACATCTATGCGCAAGTCGCCTTGGTCATGTTGATTGGTTTGTTGGCCAAAAATGCGATTCTGATTGTAGAATTTGCTATGGCTCGTAACCAAGAAGGAGAGTCGATTGTTTCGGCGGCCATTGAAGGCTCCCGACAACGATTACGCCCCATTCTTATGACCTCTTTTGCTTTTATTGCCGGTTTGATTCCTCTCTGTATTGCTTCTGGCGCGGGTGCTGTTGGAAATCAATCCATCGGTGTGGCGGCGGCTGGTGGAATGCTACTGGGTACTGTTTTTGGGTTACTGATCATTCCTGGGCTTTATATCTTTTTTGCAACCTTAGAAAAAAAATTCAAAAATGAAACAACAACTGCGTAAGGTCATATTTATTTTAGTATGTGGCTGCTTGGCTTCATGTGCTAGTCCAAAATTAGCACCCACGAAGACCCTAGCTCCACTACCTGAAGGTGAGATGGCCATCGTTCCAGATAGTGTCACATTAAAAGAAACCCCCAAACTTTCAACCTACTTTAGTGACAAAAAGTTGGTACAATTGTTTGAAATAGCGTTGGCCTCCAATCCCGATATACAAATAGCAAAAGAGCGTATTGCCATTGCTAATAGTTATTTGGTGCGCAGTAAGAAAGTTCGATTACCCAATTTAGATCTTGAACTTTCGGCGAGTGGTACGCGTTTTGGGGACTATACTATGGAGGGCGTGGGTAACTTCGACACCAACTTGTCGTCCAATATTAATGAGCGACAAATCATCAATACGAATCTTACCCCAAACTATTTTGTGGGCTTACAAAGTGCTTGGGAAGCCGATATTTGGGGAAAACTCAAAAAACTTTCAGAAGCGGCTAGAAATCGTTATTTGGCTTCACGTGAAGGGGAACGCTTAGTGAGAGCAACGCTTTTTACGGATATTGCTGTACTGTATTTTGAATTGATTGCTTTAGACAAGAAGCTTACGATTTATGAGGAAAACTATGCTTTGCAACAAAAAGCGTATGAAATTATTGCCGCTCAACGAAGCGTAGGAAAAGCGACTGAATTGGCCGTTCAACAGTTTCAAGCCCAAAGTAAAAATCTGGAAACTGAAATTTCGTTATTGAAAATTGAAGTGCTCGAAGTTGAAAATGCGCTCAATGCCCTGCTCGGAAAATATACGTATCGTATTGATCGTGGCAATACGTTAATGACGGTCAATAATGAAGATTCCAAAGCAAAAGAACAGTATGTACGTTTGCTTTTCAATCGTCCCGATGTGTTGCAACACTATTTTGAGTTACAAGCGAGTCAGGCCGATGCCAAAGCAGCCAAAGCGGCCTTTCTCCCCCGATTAGTTCTGGGCTCCCGTTTTGGATATAATGCTTTTTCTGCCGAAACCCTTTTCCTTCCCGGATCATTAACCTACCAACTTCTAGGCGGTTTATTCACGCCTTTGTTAAATCGTTCTCAATTGAAATTGGAATTTAATGTGGCTTCCAAAGAACAAGAAATTGCCTTTTGGGGCTACCAAAAAAGCGTAATTCAAGCCTACACGGAGTTGCAAACATTATTGGGAAAACGCGAAATTTATCAAAAAACATTGGCATTGAAAGCGCAAGAGGTCGGGCATTTGAAACGTGCGGTGGAAGTAGCCAACGATTTGTATATCACAGGATATGCTAATTATATGGAATTGATTAATACGCAAAAAAATAAACTTACAGCCGATTTAGATTTATTGCATTTCGAATTGGATACCACATTAAATACGATTATATTATTTAAAGCATTGGGAGGAAGTCTTGAGACCTCGCAATAGATTGAATTGTTTTTTTTTGGTTTTCTGTTGGAACAGGGGTGTTTTTTCGAAAATGCCCTTGTTCTTTTTTGGGGTAAAATGAAAAGTGTTTTTTAATGTAGCTCGTCTTTTTTAAGGATGCAATTGTTTTTTGTAACCTGAGACCGTATATTTTCAAACAAAAAAAGCCCCAAAACAGAGGCTTTAGGGTGATCCGTCAGCCCCGATAGCTATCGGGGGAACCCGAGACCGTATATTTTCAAACAAAAAAAGCCCCAAAACAGAGGCTTTAGGGTGATCCAGTCAGCCCCGATAGCTGTCGGGGGAACCTGAGACCGTATATTTTCAAACAAAAAAAGCCCCAAAACAGAGGCTTCACTGTGATCCAGTCAGCCCCGATAGCTATCGGGGGAACCTGAGACCGTATATTTTCAAACAAAAAAAGCCCCAAAACAGAGGCTTTAGGGTGATCCGTCAGCCCCGATAGCTATCGGGGGAACCCGAGACCGTATATTTTCAAACAAAAAAAGCCCCAAAACAGAGGCTTTAGGGTGATCCAGTCAGCCCCGATAGCTGTCGGGGGAACCTGAGACCGTATATTTTCAAACAAAAAAAGCCCCAAAACAGAGGCTTTAGGGTGATCCGTCAGCCCCGATAGCTATCGGGAGAACCTGAGACCGTATATTTTCAAACAAAAAAAGCCCCAAAACAGGGACTTTAGGGTGATCCGTCAGCCCCGATAGCTATCGGGGGAACTTGAGACCGTATATTTTCAAACAAAAAAAGCCCCAAAACAGGGACTTTAGGGTGATCCGTCAGCCCCGATAGCTATCGGGAGAACCTGAGACCGTATATTTTCAAACAAAAAAAGCCCCAAAACAGGGACTTTAGGGTGATCCGTCAGCCCCGATAGCTATCGGGGGAACCTGAGACCGTATATTTTCAAACAAAAAAAGCCCCAAAACAGGGACTTTAGGGTGATCCGTCAGCCCCGATAGCTATCGGGGGAACCTGAGACCGTATATTTTCAAACAAAAAAAGCCCCAAAACAGAGGCTTTACTGTGATCCAGTCAGGATTCGAACCTGAGACCTACTGCTTAGAAGGCAGTTGCTCTATCCAGCTGAGCTACTGGACCTTAGTCGGGGTGGCAGGATTCGAACCTGCGGCCTCCTGCTCCCAAAGCAGGCGCGATAACCGGGCTACGCTACACCCCGAAAAGAAGCGGAGAGACAGGGACTCGAACCCTGGCGACGGTTACCCGTCGACAGATTAGCAATCTGCTCCGTTACCACTCCGGCACCTCTCCTGATTCTTAAAAATAAAGAACTTTCGCTTAAAGCGGTTGCAAATGTAACGCAACAAAGTAAAAAATACAACTATTTGCACGTATTTTTTATGAATTTATGCTAACCCAAAATAAATCCATTCGTTATCAATTCAATAGCGTTTAAAAAAGTAAAATAACCGTGAAAATACAAGGGGAAAATCAGGCTATTTCCTAAAAAATAGTAGATTTGCACTACAAACAAACCAATTGAAATTTTAAAATTAACATGAGTAAAAAAGTGGTCATCGTTTCGGCAGCTCGAACTCCCATCGGAAGTTTTATGGGCGCCCTATCCTCGGTTGCTGCACCCCATTTAGGAGCAGCTGCCATTAAAGGTGCTTTAGCAAAAATTCAACTCGACCCCAATCTTGTCGATGAAGTCTTAATGGGTAATGTCGTACAAGCAGGTGTTGGACAAGCTCCCGCACGACAAGCGGCTTTATTTGCTGGATTGTCAGAAAATGTAGCGTGTACAACGGTTAACAAAGTGTGCGCTTCTGGGATGAAAGCTATCATGCAAGGTGCACAAGCGATTATGGCTGGGGATGCCGAAGTTGTTGTTGCAGGAGGTATGGAGAATATGAGTATGATTCCCCACTACGTTCACCTGCGTAATGGTGTTAAATTTGGTCCTACTTCCCTAGTCGATGGGATGCAAAAAGATGGATTAACCGATGCCTACGACCACAATGCCATGGGGGTTTGTGCCGACTTATGTGCTACCGAATACAACATTACTCGTGAAGAGCAAGACAATTTTGCAATACAATCCTATCAGCGTTCAGCGCAAGCTTGGGACGCGGGTAAATTTGATGCAGAAGTTGTTCCTGTGGCAGTTCCTCAACGTAAAGGGGACCCCATTATGGTTACCCGCGATGAAGAGTATACCAATGTTCGTTTGGACAAAATTCCAACACTTAATGCCGTTTTTACTAAAGATGGAACGGTTACCGCAGCCAATGCATCAACCATTAATGACGGGGCTGCAGCCTTAGTTTTGATGAGTGCTGAGAAAGCTGAAGCATTGGGATTGCAACCCTTAGCGGTTATCCGCGGATATGCCGATGCAGCACAAGAACCAAAATGGTTTACCACTGCACCAGCAAAAGCCTTACCTAAAGCCCTTGCCAAAGCAGGATTGACTCTTGATGAAGTCGACTTTTTTGAATTCAATGAAGCGTTTTCAGTGGTGGGACTTGCCAATGCAAAAATTTTAAATTTACCCAATGACAAAGTCAATGTAAATGGCGGTGCTGTTTCATTGGGCCACCCGCTTGGATGTTCAGGAGCACGCATCATCGTTACGCTACTCCATGTCTTACAACAAAATGATGCAAAAATTGGAGCTGCAGCTATTTGTAATGGTGGTGGTGGCGCATCTGCTTTAGTTATTGAACGAATTGCTTAATTAGAATGAAGTTTGCCCTTTGTACCCTTTCTGTAATTCCGCTGCGCGCCGAACCGAGTGACCGAAGTGAAATGGTGTCACAAGTGTTGTTTGGGGAACATTTTGAAATTATAGACAAAGAAAAACAATGGCTAAAAATCAAACTTCATTTCGATCAATACGAGGGATGGATTGACCGCAAACAATGCCAGGAAATAACACAAGACCAGTTTGAAAAGTTATCTCAAGATGCATTAATCTTAAATGCAGATTTGGTTGAATATGCCGTCACTCCCGAAAACCAATTAATTCCATTATTACTGGGTGCGTCATTGACGTTTTTAAACCATGGGGACGTCAATCGGGCGCAATTCGGATTTGAAGGCTTAAAGATTACAGGGAAAAAACCGAAATCAGAATTGATTCCCACCGCTTTTATGTATTTGAATGCCCCTTATTTGTGGGGAGGAAAATCACCTTTTGGCATCGATTGTTCTGGATTTACACAGATGGTTTACAAACTCAATGGATACGCTCTTTTACGCGATGCTTCACAACAAGCTACCCAGGGCGAGGTATTAAGTTTTATTGAAGAAAGTGAACCGGGAGATTTGGCATTTTTTGATAATGAAGAAGGTAAAATCATCCACGTTGGGATTATTTTAGAAAACAATTACATCATCCACGCCAGTGGTAAAGTTCGCGTCGATCGATTGGATCATCTCGGCATCTACAACGCTGAGGAAAATCGACACACCCACCGTTTACGGGTAATTAAAAAAGTGATATAAAAAAAGTGCTCTATTTAACTAGAGCACTTTTTTTTTATTTTCCTAATTGAGCTTTTAACTCTTTTACTTTATCATTGCGTTCCAAAAACTTATACACGGTAAGCAATCCATTGATTACACCTTCGTTGTTCGGTTGTAGTTTATAAGCACTTTCTAGAATTGGAAGTACTTTATTGAATAACTTCTGACGCTCCCCTTTTAAAAACTCAAATCGTTTTTGGTCTTTTTCAGTGTAGCCTAGTTTATTCATTTCGTCTACAATTTTTTGATCGGGTTTCAACATCATGTCGGCTAGGTTAACATAGGCATCGACATAATCGGGCTTAATTTCAATGACACGGCGGTAATATTTTTCGGCTTCATCAAATTGATTGTTATTCCCGCTTGTTACCCCAAGGTTGTATATCAAAATGTGATCATTGGGATTTTTCTCCAATACTTCTTTAATGGTTTTTTGGTAATTGGGAACGTCGTTTAACTTTAAATAAATCTCTGCTTCCGACAACAATAAATTGGTATCCCCGGGCAATTCCTTTTTGGCATCGGCTATGGCTGATTTTGCTGCATCCGTTTTACCTTGTTGCAAATAAATCAAGGCAATATTTTTAACAATCTCACCGCGTTTGGAAGGCACTTTTTCTTCTGTAGGATCGGAATACTGACCCAACTCCACAAATTTATTTCGGATGCCTTTATCGGTAAAACTTTCTACTTGTCCCGTTAATTTGTTTTTGGCAAAATATTTCGTGCCTTCTCCGGTATAATTTTTAGACTTCAAAATTTCATAATATTTCAAAGCGCTGTCGTAATCCTTGCCTTCAACCGCATAATTTGCAGCAAAATAGAGGTTTTCCATTTCTTTAGGTTCCATCAAATAAATGCTGTAAAGAATTTTGGATGATTCTGCATATTGCTTGGCGTTACCTAAACTAATGGCTACATTCAATAACTGCCCTTTGAACGTTTGAATGGTTTCGTTAATGTCGTCGGTATACACCTTTTTTCCCGATTTAGCTTCGTAATCCAACGTTTCCCGCATGGCTACTCCTAACGCTTCAATTAAATTAGGGGAAAACAGCTTAGTCATTTGCGCTTGCATCACCACAGGGGACATATTTTTATCCCAAGTCGACATTTCCATCATAGGAACCATGGCTTTGTAGAACTTTAGGTATACTTTATCGGATTCTTCAGTGGCTAATCCTTCCAACTTTTGAACCAAATTTTTGTATTCCGTATACTCTTCGGTTTTTAACGCGTCTTTTGCGTATAATTTTTTTAAAGCTTTCAATTCGTCTTTTTGTGCGAATGAAGCTGTAGCCAAGAACAGGGTTCCCGCTAAAAATAAATGATTGATTTTCATACGATTTGATTTAAAAACGTAAAAAGCCACGATTGAAATTCAACACATGGCTTTTACACAATTATTTTACTTTTTATTCTTCATTTTCGGGAGTAGTATCGTCATTTAATTCGATACCCTCGTTTAGTTCGTCGTCTTCTACCGCTTCCGATTCTTCCTCACGCATCACCTTGGTTACAGCAGCAATGGAATCGTTGTTTTTGATATTGATTAAACGAACTCCTTGCGTGGCTCTACCCATAACGCGTAAGTCGGAAACCATCATTCGAATCGTTAATCCCGACTTGTTGATAATCATTAAGTCATCTTCATCGGTAACATCAGAAATCGAAATCAACTGTCCGGTTTTATCGGTGATATTTAAGGTTTTAACTCCTTTTCCACCGCGGTTGGTAATACGATACACATCTTCGCCATCGTCATCCACCAATTTGGTACGTTTCCCGTATCCATTTTCGGTAACCACCAAAATCTGTTTCTCATTGACTTCTTTTTCGTCAACCGCTACCATTCCGATCACTTCATCTTTTTCGTCGGCTAAAGTGATTCCGCGAACTCCAGAAGCTGTACGGCCCATGGGACGCGTTTTGCTTTCTTCAAAGCGCACCAATTTACCGGACTTCACAGCGATAAGAACCTGACTGTTTCCTGTGGTTAGTTTTGCTTCCAATAATTCATCGTCTTCACGAATCGTAATGGCATTAATTCCATTTTGACGGGGACGCGAATACTGTTCAAGCGGGGTCTTTTTCACCTGACCTTGCTTGGTCGCCATGATGACATAGTGATTGTTGATGTATTCTTCGTCTTTCAAGTCTTTCGTACAAATAAATGCCTTAACCTTGTCATCGCTTTCGATGTTGATTAAGTTCTGAATCGCACGTCCTTTGCTGGCTTTCGATCCTTCAGGAATTTCATAAACGCGCATCCAGTAACATTTTCCTTTTTGTGTAAAGAACAATAAATACTGATGGTTGGTGGCTACAAACAAATGTTCTAAGAAATCTTGATCTCGCGTAGCCGCCGATTTCTGTCCCACCCCGCCTCTATTCTGCGTTTTATATTCCGAAAGAGACGTTCGTTTAATATAACCCGCATGCGAAATAGTAATCACCACATTTTCATCGGCAATCAAATCTTCAATGCTCACATCACCGCCTGCATATACAATTTCAGAACGACGTGCATCACCATATTTTTCGCGGACTTCGATCAATTCTTCTTTGATCAAGGCCATTCGCAAGTCTTTATTGGCCAACAAGTCTTTCAAACGCTGAATCAATTTCATGATATCCTCGTATTCAGCACGCAACTTATCTTGCTCCAATCCGGTCAACTGACGCAAACGCATTTCAACGATGGCACGGGATTGAATTTCCGACAAACTAAAGCGCTCCATCAATTTGGTACGTGCCTCATCGCCGTCTTTCGAACCACGAATAATGGCAATAACCTCGTCAATATTATCGGACGCAATGATTAATCCCTCCAAGATGTGTGCACGTTCTTCCGCTTTTCGCAATTCAAATTGCGTGCGTCGCACCACTACATCATGACGGTGCTCTACGAAATGGTGAATTAAATCTTTCAAATTCAACATCTCAGGACGACCGTTCACTAAGGCAATATTGTTTACGCTAAACGAACTCTGCAATTGTGTGTACTTAAACAACATGTTGAGCACCACATTGGGCACCGCATCGCGTTTTAACTCATATACAATGCGCATTCCGCTACGATCGGATTCATCACGGATATTGGAAATCCCTTCAATTTTCTTTTCATTGATCAAATCCGCTGTCTTTTTAATCATCTCAGCTTTATTGACTTGATACGGAATTTCAGTGACTACGATAGCTTCTTTGCCATTGACTTCTTCAAAATTAACTTTACCGCGAATAACGATACGTCCACGACCGGTTTTAAAGGCTTCGCGAACCCCTTCGTAGCCATAAATCACCCCTCCTGTAGGGAAATCAGGTGCTTTGATGTATTGAAGTAACTCGTCAATTTCTATCGCATTGTTATCAATGTAGGCCAACGTACCATCAACGACTTCCGTGAGGTTGTGCGGTGGCATGTTGGTTGCCATCCCTACAGCAATTCCCGAAGCTCCATTAATTAATAGATTGGGAATACGGGTAGGCATGACTTTGGGTTCATACAAGGTATCGTCAAAGTTCAACTGAAAATCAACGGTTTCTTTGTCGATATCTGCCATTATGTCTTCTGACATTTTTTTCATGCGCGCTTCGGTGTAACGCATGGCTGCTGGACTGTCACCATCGATGGAACCAAAGTTTCCTTGACCATCTACCAATAAGTAACGTAAACTCCATTCTTGCGCCATACGCACCATGGCATCATATACCGAGCTATCCCCATGCGGGTGGTACTTACCGAGTACTTCCCCTACGATTCTCGCCGATTTTTTGTGGGCTCTATTTGAAAAAACTCCTAAGTCATACATTCCATACAACACACGGCGGTGAACGGGTTTTAAACCGTCACGAACGTCGGGTAAGGCACGAGAAACAATTACAGACATCGAATAATCGATGTACGCGCTTTTCATCTCGTCTTCAATGTTGATAGGAATTAACTTCTCTCCGTCAGACATATGCTAAATATTTTATAAAATTTTGGTTCAATTATTCAAACGTGCAATATACATCATTTTGTTTTTTTGAAAAGAAATTCCCGCGGCATATTTCGACTTTTTATTAACAAAATCAAGGGTTGAAACGGTTAATAAATCCCCTGACATCCCTGACAACTATTGCACTTTTTTTTGTCATTTTACAACCATAGGTAGCATCGGAATGATTTTTGCAATTCCAGCTTAGATTTAGTAATTTTACCAAAACCCTTAATCGGATTGCTATGGATGACAATTTTTCACCTCGAGTCAAAGATGTAATCACGTACAGTAAAGAAGAGGCCTTACGCTTGGGACACGACTTTATTGGTACGGAACATCTGATGCTGGGGATTTTACGCGATGGCAATGGGAAAGCGATCACTATATTAAATAATCTTTCGGTGGACTTAGAACATCTGCGCCGTAAGGTTGAAGTATTAAGTCCCCCTAACCCCTCGGCTGACCACAGTATCGAAAAAAAGAATTTACACTTAACACGCCAAGCCGAACGCGCTTTGAAAACAACCTTCTTGGAGGCTAAAGTTTTTCAAAGCACCTCGATTAGCACGGCACATTTGTTGTTGTGTATACTTCGCAATGAAAACGATCCCACAACCAAGCTGTTAAACAAATTGAAAATCGATTATGAAACAGCCAAAGAACAATATCTACAAATGACACCGAAAGACGAAGATTTCATGGATAACCTCCCCAAAAACGAATCCTACAATGACGATTCAGGTCAAGACGACAGCTTGAAGGGAGAAAATTTTAATAATCCCACGAACAAATCCAATAAAAAGTCAAAAACGCCTGTTTTAGACAACTTTGGTCGGGATTTAACCGAATTGGCTGAAGAAGGAAAACTGGACCCTGTAGTGGGTCGTGAGAAGGAAATTGAACGGGTTTCTCAGATTCTCAGCCGCCGTAAAAAGAACAATCCCCTGTTGATTGGTGAACCCGGGGTGGGTAAATCAGCTATTGCAGAAGGATTGGCTTTACGCATTATTCAAAAGAAAGTTTCCCGCATCTTATTCAACAAACGCGTAGTAACGCTAGATTTGGCGTCTCTGGTAGCGGGAACAAAATACCGTGGCCAGTTTGAAGAGCGTATGAAAGCGGTGATGAATGAGTTGGAGAAAAATGACGACATTATTCTTTTTATTGACGAAATCCACACGATTGTCGGCGCGGGTGGTGCTACGGGTTCGCTCGATGCCTCCAATATGTTCAAACCGGCTTTGGCCCGTGGCGAAATTCAATGTATTGGTGCCACCACGCTAGATGAATACCGTCAATATATTGAAAAAGATGGGGCTTTGGAACGTCGTTTTCAAAAGGTAATTGTTGAACCTACGACAGTGCCCGAAACCATCACGATTTTGAATAACATCAAAAATAAATACGAAGATCACCACAACGTCATTTATACGCCCGAAGCAATTGAAGCTTGCGTGAAATTGACCGATCGATACATGTCTGAACGTTTCCTTCCCGACAAAGCGATTGATGCTCTTGACGAAGCTGGTTCACGCGTTCACATCACCAACATTGATGTCCCTAAACAAATTTTGGACTTGGAGCGTCAGTTGGAAGAAGTCCGCGAACTTAAAAATTCGGTCGTAAAACGGCAGAAGTACGAAGAGGCTGCAAAATTGCGCGATGACGAGAAAAAGTTAGAAAAGGAACTAGCGATCGCCCAAGAACAATGGGAAGAGGATTCCAAAAACAATCGTATTCAAGTCACCGAAGACAATGTCGCCGATGTGGTATCGATGATGACGGGCATTCCTGTCAATCGTATTGCACAAACGGAAAGTAACAAACTAGCGCATCTGCCTGAATTACTTCAAGGTAAGGTCATTGGTCAAAATGATGCCGTGTTGAAAATTGCGCGTTCGATTCAACGAAACCGCGCGGGGCTCAAGGATCCGAATCGTCCTATTGGTTCCTTTATTTTCCTAGGATCAACAGGGGTAGGTAAAACGCAACTGGCGAAAGTATTGGCCAAAGAATTGTTTGATTCTGAAGATGCCCTTGTTCGTATTGACATGAGTGAATATATGGAAAAATTTGCCATTTCTCGTTTGATTGGAGCGCCTCCTGGTTATGTTGGGTATGAAGAAGGAGGTCAATTGACCGAAAAAGTGCGTCGTAAACCGTATTGTGTAGTGCTTTTGGATGAAATTGAAAAAGCACACCCCGACGTGTTCAACATGATGCTTCAGGTTTTGGATGACGGCTATTTGACCGATAGTTTGGGACGAAAAATCGACTTCAAAAACACGATTATTATTATGACTTCCAATGTGGGAGCGCGACAGCTGAAGGATTTCGGTCAAGGCGTTGGATTTGGTACCGCTGCAAAAGTGGCTCAAGCCGACGACCATTCCAAAAGTATTATCGAAAATGCGTTGAAGAAAACCTTTGCGCCTGAGTTCTTGAATCGTATTGATGACGTAATTGTCTTCAATTCGCTAGAAAAAGAAGATATCGATAAAATTATTGAAATCGAATTGTCCAAATTGTACGCACGTATTGCCGATTTAGGATACACCCTTACATTATCGGATACTGCCAAAGCATTTATTGCCGACAAAGGATTTGACAAACAATTTGGAGCGCGTCCGTTGAAGAGAGCGATTCAAAAATATGTCGAAGATGCGCTTGCCGAGGAAATCATCACCGCCAAGATTAATTCGGGCGACGAGATTCACATGGACATTGAAGAAGGAGCCGAAGAATTATCGGTGACTGTTCAAAAAAAGGGCGAAACGACAAATTAATCATTTCATAACTTTAAAAACGAACCACGAGTAATCGAAATCATTTATTTCGTTTCTTCGTGGTTTATTTTTTATCATGCAAAAACTCATCTTAGGTTCGGAAGAATGGTGCGGCTTTCCCCAACTGGGGCTCCCTACCATAAAAGCGCGCGTCGATTCGGGTGCTAAAACCTCTGCGCTTCATGCCGTCAATATTGCTCCTTTTCAAAAAGAAGGTGAAACTTGGGTAAAATTTGACATCAATCCCATTCAAAAAAATCAAAAAACAATTATTCATTGTGAAGCCAAAGTGGTCGACAAACGCGTCGTCAAAAGTTCGAGCGGCTATCGCGAACAGCGCTATGTGATTCAAACCGATTTGCAATTGGGTGACGAATGTTGGTCGGTAGAAGTAACCTTGACCAATCGCGATTCGATGGGATTTCGCATGCTACTGGGTCGTGAAGCCATGAGTGGCCGAATTTTGGTCGATCCCGAGCAGAAATACTTGTTGGGCGAACCCACCACAGAATACCTCAAAGAAGTTTACCAAAAAGCCGTAGCCCAACGAACCGGTTTACGCATTGGTTTGTTGGCCAGTAATCCTGAACTTTACAGCAACCGGCGGATTATGGAAGCGGGAGAAGCACGGGGGCATGAAATGCATTTTTTGAATATCAAAGAATGTTATATGAAACTCGATGCGGTTAAGCCTGAAATTCATTACCGTGGCGGGAAAATATTGGACAATTTTGATGCGATTATTCCGCGCATTCGTCCCAGCATTACTTTTTATGGTTGTGCGCTCACCCGACAATTTGAGGCGATGAAAGTGTATTGCTTAAATTCGGCCAAAGCGATTACACAATCCCGAGATAAACTGTACTCGTTGCAACTTCTCCTCCATCACGGGGTTGATATTCCCACGACGGGTTTTGCCAATTCGCCTTTGGATACCGATGATTTGATAAAAATGGTAGGCGGAACTCCGTTGATTGTCAAACTTTTGGAAGGAACCCAAGGCAAAGGAGTGGTATTGGCCGAAACCAAAAAAGCTGCAGAATCGGTGATTAACGCGTTCAAAAGTTTGAATGCGAACATTTTGGTCCAAGAATTCATTAAAGAAGCCGATGGAAAGGATTTGCGTTTGTTTGTTGTGGATGGAAAAGTAGTGGCCGCCATGCAACGAGAAGCAGCACCGGGAGAATTTAGAGCCAACATTCACATGGGGGGAACCGCCTCTGTGGTCAAAGTAACGCCCGAAGAAAAACGGATTGCCATCAAAGCCGCCAAAGCGATGGATTTGAAAGTAGCGGGTGTCGACATTATTCGCTCCTCCAAAGGGCCGTTATTGCTCGAAGTGAACTCATCGCCAGGATTAGAAGGTATAGAGGGGGCGACGAACAAAGATATTGCGGGAGAAATGATTAAATCAATAGAAAAGAATTTCAAATGGAAGTAGTTTCAAAAGGCCTTATTGCAGCCATAGCGCTGTTGCACGGCTACATTTTATGGTTGGAAATGTTTGCTTGGACCACCCAAGCGAAAAAAGTTTTTAGAAGCATTCCCGAAGATTTGTTTGAAAAAACAAAGGTGTTGGCCGCCAACCAAGGACTTTATAATGGATTTTTGGCCGCCGGATTACTGTGGTCGCTGGCCATTACGGATCCCAATTGGGCCAAAAATGTGGCCTTATTTTTCTTAATCTGTGTATTTATCGCTGGATTGTATGGTGCAGCCACGGCCAGCAAACGGATTTTTTATGTACAAAGTGTTCCTGCCTTGTTGGGAATTTTGAGTGTGTTGTTTCGGGAGATTTAAAGGTTAAAAGAATATGAAAAAAGGACTTGTGCTACTTCTTTTGGGGTTACATCAACTCATAACGAGTCAGACCACAGCTGGAGTAGAAAAAAATTTCTATAGCATTCAAACTGGAATTGCGGGGATTTGGATAACGAATGAAACGCGACTTTCAAATGCTATCGCTTTACGAAGTGAAATTGGATTAGAACACGATTTTACAGTGGGGCAACATTATGATAATGCTGGATTTATTTTACAACCCGTTTTGACTGTAGAGCCAAGGTTATACTACAATTTACGTAAGAGAAATGCTCAAGGCAGGAAAACCAGCTTCAATAGTGGGGATTTTCTTTCGATAAAAACGAGCTACCATCCCGATTGGTTTGTACTCAATTTAGACGCTAATTTTACGAAAACAGCAGACTTATCCATTGTACCAACTTGGGGAATTAAACGTCAAATTGGATCCAATTTTACCTACGAGACGGGTCTCGGATTCGGGTATCGAATTGTTTACTTAAAAGCAAACCGTAATCAAGGGTCGCAATACAGCAATGATGGGATTCAAAACAGACATCAATACGTTCCCTATTTGCATTTCCGTATAGGGTATGTTTTCTAAACTGAAGAATGTAAAATTCAGTTTTGTGAATCAACGCTTGAATTACATGCATATCGATTATTAGTATATCATTCTGTTGCACAAAAATTGCAATTCTACCTAAACTCCTTTTTATTGGATTTGCACGACGAATTTCGATTCAGCCCCGATGGAAGCGGCATCCCCCGATGGCAATCGGGGATATAGCGGACAGCGGGTGGGTATGCCTTTGAACGACAAAATGAGTTGCTGCCTCAAAAAAAACAGCACTTTCCAACCTTTTGGTGTTCGTTACACTCTTTACAAAAAAACGAATGTATGCAACGAACTCCGACTTCCCTACTCTATTTATGCGGCCTTTTGTGGGGGCTTTTAGTAATGCCCTCGGCTTGGTGTCAAACGCTTAGCGGTACCATTGTAAGCAATAACCCGCAAGATTTCTCAGGTATCGAGATTATCAATGTAAATAACAATCACGCTACGGTTACCACGGCAACGGGAACGTTTGTGATTAAAGGACAAAAAAACGATGTCCTTCGGCTGATTACGCCCTATCGAAACTACCGGGTTAAAGCAAAAGCGGTAGACCACTGGACGATTGATCTTGAAAAGTTGAAACGTCAAATCATCAAACAGGAAAGAAAACAACAAGCTAAAGAAGATCGTCTCTATCGACGTGCCAATCAACGTAATCATCGCCGTTCCGCTCGGGTTAAAAAACCCCAACGCATTGAAATCAACGACCATGAACGGTATGACAATCCGTTTAAAAAACCTGTGATCGGACGAGTGTTTGATGCCTCGGGTTCGCTCCCTGGGGCCACAGTTCAAATTAAAGGAACTACCAAAGGGGTGCATACTGATATCGAGGGCTATTATGGCATCGACGCAAAAATTGGTGATGTGTTGCTTATTTCATTTTTGGGCTACAAATCCATTGAAATTAAAGTAACGCATCCGATTATGAATGTTGTCCTTGAAGACGCAAGTGTGACTTTGGAAGAGGTGGTAATATTGCCCTATCATTCGAGAAAATCGAAAAAAATTGACCGCGTTCCCGATTTGGCAATGGCGGCCAAACCTGTTGCTGCTGCCGTTGAAGAAGCGAGACACGCAGCCCCTTCTACCTCAGGTTTAAGTAGCGCTACCCTACCCAAGGCGGGACAATTGACCGCTACTGAAGTCAATGATTTTAGCCATTATACCTATTGGCAAGGCCTTACAGAAAACGAACTCAATCAATGGAAAAATTACTGGAAAATCTGTCCCACAAAGCGGTATTCCTTGGTTTTAAAAAATGAAAAAGGCTTTCCCGTGGTCAATAAAAAGGTTTTTCTTAAATCGGGCGAAACAACACTTTGGGTGGGTCGAACCGACAATACCGGTCGCGCTGAGTTGTGGGACTCGCCGGAAACAGATCGTACTAGTTTGGGGGGCGGCTTCCAAATTACGGATGAAAAAGGGACCGTATTATGCCCACATCCTAAAGAATTTCTAGACGGAATCAACAGTTATACCTTTCAAAAAGAATGTACCTCGCAATCCAAAATCAATATCGGATTTATGATCGATGCCACCGGTTCTATGGGCGACGAAATCAGCTATTTGCAATCGGAATTGTTTGATGTGATCGAACGAACCAAACAACAGCTCCCTGACGCCACGGTGGCGATGAGTAGTTTATTTTACCGCGACAATGGCGACGATTATGTGGTAAAAAACTTTGATTTTACGACGGCTATTCCCAACGTAATAGAATTTATCAAAAAACAAAGGGCCGGCGGCGGCGGCGATTATCCCGAGGCGGTTATTGAAGGCTTGGAAAATGCCATCCATCAAATGAGTTGGGAGGACGATGCGACTTCAAGACTTCTTTTTGTGGTATTGGATGCGCCACCCCATTATTCAGATGCAACCATAAAAAAACTACAACTCTTGGGACGACAGGCGGCTGAAAAAGGCATTCGTATTATTCCCCTAGCCGCCAGTGGTATTGACAAATCTACCGAGTATTTGATGCGTGCTTTGGCCTTGGAAACCAATGGAACGTATCTCACATTGACCAACCATAGCGGTATTGGAGATAACCACATTGCGCCTTCTGCAGAAAGCACCAAAGTGGAAATGCTCAACGAACTGTTGCTTCGCATCATACAGCAATTTAGCGCCATCAATCATTGCGATCAAGAGGAAAAGGACTTTGCACAAAATACACTCTTGAACGAACAAAGTACCCAAGACAAACCCATTACCTTTACCTATGCGCCCAATCCAACTACCGATGTGGTGACCCTTCGCATAGATCAGCCCGCAAGCGAAGTCTTTCTATTTGACACCAAGGGAAAACTAATTTTTTACCGCACGGAATCGGCTACCGAATATACCTTGGACCTAACCGGATTACCCAATGCCATATATTACGTTAAGGTCATCGTTGGGGACCAAAGCTTGTATGGAAAAATAATCAAACAAAACTAAGGTATCATGAGGAACTTCGTCCTTCGGCTACTATTGAACAGCCTTGTTTTGGGTTCGGTTATGGCTCAACACCCCACCGAAAAATCGGAAGCTACATTGTATTTTGACACCAACCAGTTTCAACTTACTTCATGGCACCAAAAGCAATTGGATTCACTTTTTCCCTATGACAATGGGATAGGGTTAAAACATGAGTTTCACGTTACAGGCTATACGGATGAAACGGGTCCGCTGGCTTATAACCAATGGCTCTCCACGCAACGAGCTACTTCGGTAGCGGATTATTTACTTCAAAAAGGAATTGAAGAATTTGCTTTGGTCTGCAAAGGTGACGGAATATGTTCCTTTTTAGATTCGAATGCAAAACAACGAAGCGTAGCAGTTGAGCACCGCCGTATTCGGGGTTGTGGATTGATGGAGGAAACGATGGATACGATTGCCTTTGGAGCGCCCTATTTCAAAAACATTGCGGCGTATTTCGACACCAAAAGCATGATTCGCGATCGCGTTTTTGCCATTGATATACACGAAAAATTAATCAAAACAGCGGGAATGTATTTGTTTGAACCGAATGAAGACTTGTTTAAAACCGTTAACGCCAACACCGTCGTTCGCTTTTGTTTTCCTTTGGCAAAAGGTAAAAAATATGATCCCGACATGAAAGTTTGGCGATTGGTTTTTAATGAAAAAGGCGAAAAACGTTGGGGAGAAACTGTGGTTCCTGTGCGTTTTAATCCGAATTCCTTTTGCTATGAAGTTGTGATGAATTGTATTTATTTACGCGGAGAACGCGGGTTAAACATTGATAAAAACCGACCTGTTTCGGAAATGGAAATCGAAATTTCATTATATAAAAATATTGATGTTTTGGATGTTGAACTCACGGAGGCTGATTTTTCAGCGGTGGAAGAGAAAAGAAACCAAAAAATCTACCAATTTGTGGGGTTAACTACACAAGAATCGGGGTATTTCAAAGGGAAATTTAGAAAAAATGGCCTCGAACATGAATTGAGTTTTCCACTAACAAGTTGCACCAAAACAGTACGTCCCGACGGAAGAAACACCTATTATCTCTCGGAAAAAAGTCATTTTTGGGTCGATGGAAAAGAGTTCAACGGACCCCGAAGTCTTTGGCAACGCATTGGAGATTGGTTTCGGAAAAAAGAAGAGCCGTTGTAGACTGATTTACTCTAAATCAATCACAAAACTTCGTAAAAACGCCACCGATTTTTCAATATCGTAATGTAAAATGCGGTCCACTTCTACGAGCGGCACCTCTTCCCGGTACGATTTCAAGAAACTTTCTAAAAATTCGCTGCTGCGAAGGGGTCTTCTGAATTCAATCGCCTGCGAAGCATTCATTAGTTCGATGGCTAAAATTCGCTCCAAATTGTCCACAATGCGTAAGGCTTTAGTGGCGGCATTGGATCCCATACTCACGTGATCTTCTTGTCCGTTGCTGGAAACAATACTATCAACCGAAGCAGGTGTCGCCAATTGTTTGTTCTGACTAACAATACTCGCCGCCGTGTATTGCGGAATCATGAACCCCGAATTGAGTCCGGGATCATTGACCAAGAACGCAGGCAATCCGCGTAAACCAGAGATCAATTGATAGGTACGGCGTTCAGAAATACTACCAATTTCGGCCAAGGCTATGCCCATAAAATCAAGCGCCAACGCCAAGGGTTGTCCGTGGAAATTACCGCCGGAAATAATTTTATCGCTTTCGCGGAAGATGTTGGGATTATCGGTCACCGAATTGATTTCGGTTTTGAACACTTTTTTCACATACTCCAAGGCATCTTTACTCGCCCCATGCACTTGTGGAATACAACGGAACGAATACGGATCTTGTACGTGTTGTTTGGGTTGCCCAATGATTTCGCTGCCTTCCAATAAATCGCGCATGCGTTCGGCCGTGGTCACCTGTCCCTTGTGCGGACGAACGTAATGAATCAAATCATCAAAAGGTTCGATACGACCGTCAAAGGCTTCCAAAGAAATGGCCGCTACAACATCGGATAAATAGGTCAGTTTCATGGCTTTCAAAAGCACAAAACAACCGTAAGCACTCATAAACTGGGTACCGTTCAACAAGGCCAATCCTTCTTTGGATTGCAAAACGATGGGGTCCCAACCTTTGTTTTGCAACACTTTAGCCGCAGGTTGACGGAAACCATCTGCATACACCTCACCTTCACCAATCAAGGGCAAACACAAATGCGCTAAGGGGGCTAAATCACCACTGGCGCCCAACGAGCCTTGTTCGTAAACTACAGGAAGAATATCATGGTTGTAAAAGTCAATCAAACGTTCTACCGTGGCCAATTGCACGCCCGAATGTCCATAACTTAAGGATTGTACTTTCAACAATAGCATCAATTTAACAATCTCGTGCGGTACTTCGGGTCCGGTGCCACAGGCATGCGACTTCATCAGGTTGACCTGCAATTGAGACAAGTTGTCATTGGAAATTTTCACATTACACAACGATCCAAATCCGGTATTGATTCCGTAAATGGGGTCACTTTGCGCCGCCATTTTGGCATCCAAATAGGAACGGCATTTTTGAATATTCACCTTGGCATCCTCCGACAATGCGATTGTTTTGCCTTGATGAATGATTTCGTGCAATTGTTCTAGTGTTAAAACCTCTGAACTAATGTAATGTAGGGTATCCATGAAACCTGATTTGCGTCCAAAATTCAACAAACCCATTAGATTATGCAACAAAAACTTTGGATTTTTATTGACATATCTGTAAAAACTGTCCTAAAAAAAAGAATTTGTTGACAATTCAAATTCCGATAACGATATACTATTTTAATATTCGCAAAAGTTTAGGCCAAACTTTGTTGTTTACCGCATTGTTTTAACTTTGTCATTATGAAATTAGCATTGAAAACAACGTTTTATACTTTTTCAGCCACAACTTCGGCTGTTGTTTTCTATGGCACAACCACCACGACCCCATAAGGGGTTCATTGTACACATATCGTCCTTTCGCGGATGCTTTTTAAAAGCATGCCAACTCTTGTATTCAAAACAAATTCATTGTAATCAGTTCCCTGAAACTTAAAACTTTAAACTTGAAACCTTAACATGAAAACCCTTAAATTCGGCGGAACCTCTGTAGCCAACGCCGCCAACATACAAAAATGCCTTTCGATTATTACAGAAAAAGCAAAACACCATCGTTTAGCCGTGGTCGTTTCTGCTTTTAGCGGGGTAACCGACTTACTGTTGCAAGCTTCGGAAAAAGCGGCTTTGAAAGACACTTCGTATCGGCAACTTTTTCAAGAAATTGAAGGCAAACACAAAACGGCTATTGACGAACTAATTCCAGCGGTGGAACAAGCGGAAATCATTGCAGCTGTACAATCAGAATTGCAACAACTAAAAACCTTATTGGACGGCTGTTATTTGTTGGGCGAAAGAAGTCCGAGAACCGCCGATGCCATTGCAGGAATGGGCGAACTACTTTCTGCTCAAATTATAGCCAAAGCGCTGCAACTCCAATTGCCTGCAAGCAACTTCAAAGACAGCCGGGAGTTGATCGTCACCGATGCTAATTACGGCAAAGCTCAAGTGGATTTTGAAACAACCAATACTTTAATTCAGGATTTCTTTTCATCATCTAATCAAAAAGTTACACTATTACCGGGATTTATTGCCCGTGACCAAAATAACAACACCACAACATTGGGTCGCGGTGGCTCTGATTATACCGCAGCTATAATTGCCAATGGTATTCAGGCCCGTGATTTGGAAATTTGGACCGATGTAAACGGCATGTATACCGCCAATCCAAAACTGGTCAAACAAGCCCAACCTATCGCAACAATTTCGTATCAAGAAGCGATGGAATTATCGCATTTTGGTGCCAAAGTCCTCTACCCGCCAACGATTCAACCTGTTTTGAAATCCGAAATTCCGATTTGGATCAAAAACACTTTCGAACCCGATGCAGAAGGCACTTTCATTTGCGCCTATCCTGATGGCGTAACTAACCCCATCAAAGGCATTTCTCATATCGATAAAATTGCTTTGGTAACCTTGGAAGGTTCCGGAATGATTGGCGTTGCAGGTTCGTCCAAACGTTTATTCGAAGTATTGTCTCGCGAACAAATCAACGTGATTTTCATTACACAAGCTTCTTCAGAACATTCGATTTGTGTAGGGATTCAAGCACAAGATGCCTCCAAAGCACAAGCTGCAATTAACACTGAATTTGCGCTCGAAATTACGCAAGGTAAAATTGATGCTTGCCAAGTGGAAACTGAACTTTGCATTGTCGCTTTGGTAGGTGAAAACATGAAAAACCATCAGGGTATTTCAGGAAAAATGTTTAGTACTTTAGGAAAAAACAACGTCAACATTCGCGCCATTGCCCAAGGGGCTTCCGAACGAAACATATCTGTAGTGATCAATGAAAAAGATGTCAAAAAAGCATTGAATACATTGCACGAACGCTTTTTTGAAGACAATCTGAAACAGTTGAATTTATTTGTGATGGGCGTTGGCAATGTGGGGGAAAAGTTTTTGGATCAAATTCACCAACAGAAAAAGTTTTTAAAAGAAAATTTGAAACTGAACGTGCGCGTGGTGGCTTTAGCCAATTCCAAGAAAATGGTTTTTGAAGAAGAAGGAATTGCTTTAAAAGATTGGAAATCTGCACTTGAACAAGGAGTTCCAGCAGATGCACAACAGTTTATCGCTAAGGTTAAATCACTTAACCTGCGTAACAGTATTTTTGTGGACAATACCGCCAATGAATCGGTGGCGATGTTGTATGAACATTTTCTAAAAGAATCCGTAGCGGTGGTGACCTGTAATAAAATTGCTTGTTCGTCGGATTATCCACATTATCGCAAACTCAAAGACTTGTCCCGTCAATACAATGCCCCCTTTTTGTTTGAAACCAATGTGGGTGCCGGATTACCCATCATTGACACCTTAAAACACCTCATCGCCTCCGGAGATAAAGTGCATAAAATTCAGGCTGTTTTATCGGGGAGTTTGAATTTTATCTTCAATAATTTCAGTTCGACCTATAGTTTCCATGATGTGGTAAAAGAAGCGGGCGTTCAAGGATTTACCGAACCCGATCCTAAAATCGATTTGAGTGGTGTAGATGTGGCCCGAAAAATACTTATTCTTATTCGGGAAAGTGGGTATCAAATGAATATGGAAGCCATTGACAACCGTTGTTTCTTACCGGAAGCCTGCATGCAAACGACCAACAATCCCGATTTCTTTGCCTCGTTGATTCAACATGAAGCGCATTTCAATGTGTTATTGGATGAAGCCAAAGCCAAAGATTGTCGCATTAAGTTTGTCGCCGAATTTGACCAAGGAAAAGCTTCGGTAGGATTGCAGTTTATCCCCAAAGATCATCCGTTTTATAATTTGGAAGGAAAAGATAATATTGTCTTATTTTACACTGACCGTTATGTCGACCAACCCTTATTGATCAAAGGTGCGGGCGCTGGAGCTGCGGTTACGGCTTCTGGAATTTTTGCCGATGTAATCCGAATTGGTAATTTTTAAATAAAAAGTGATGACCGAACTCAAACTCTTTGCTCCGGCTTCGATTGCCAATTTGAATTGTGGCTTTGACGTCATTGGTGTTTGCTTGCAAGCCATTGGAGATGAAATGATTTTTCGAAAAGTAGCTGAAAAAGGTTTGCGAATAACCAAAATCACAGGCGCTACTTTGCCTTTCGAAATTGATAAAAATGTTGCCGGAGTAGCCGCACAGGCCGTATTGGATGAAGTGGGCGAACCCGATTTTGGTATTGAAATCGAAATCCATAAAAAAATCCGAGCCGGAAGCGGCATTGGCAGTTCGTCGGCAAGTGCTTCAGGAGCTGCGTTTGGAATCAATGCCCTTTTGGGGTATCCGCTTTCCAAAAAAGAATTGCTTAATGCAGCGATGAAAGGCGAAGCCATTGCAAGCGGTTGTGAACATGCGGATAATGTTGCCCCTTGTATGTTGGGCAACTTCACCTTAATTCGCGGTTACGGGCCGTTGGATGTGGTCGAAATTCAAGCACCGAACGAACTATTTGCCGTTGTACTCCACCCGCAAATTGAGTTAAAAACTGCCGATGCACGGGCTGTTTTGGAACCCAACATTTCCTTAAAATCGGCCATTACCCAATGGGGCAATGTGGGCGGACTGGTTGCCGGACTATGTACCCAAGATTATGCGTTGATTGGACGTTCGTTGCAAGATGTGGTCATCGAACCTTTGCGAAAGGGACTCATTCCGTTTTTTGACGAACTCAAGTCGGCTGCACTACACAGTGGCGCTTTGGGTGCTGGAATCTCGGGAGCAGGTCCTTCCGTTTTTGCCTTGTGCAAAGGCATTTCCCAAGCGGAAAAAACCGCCTTTGCCATGAGTCAGGCCTATTTGGAAACCGGAATTGCTTTTGACATCCACATTTCAGCCATTGATACCGAAGGCGTTCGTATTTTAGAATCTATCGCTTAACTTGAAACCTGAAACTTGAAACCTGAAACTTGAAACTTGAAACCTGAAACTTGAAACCTGAAACCTGAAACCTGAAACCTGAAACTTTAAACCTGAAACCTGAAACTTCCACCATGAACTACTACAGTCTCAACAACCCCAACCATAAAGTATCGTTTAAAGAAGCCGTTATTGCGGGTATTGCTCCCGATCGCGGACTCTATTATCCCGAACAGATTCCAACTTTATCACCCGAATTTATTGCCAACTTAGAGCAGTATTCCCGTGAGGAAGTGGCTTTTCAAGTGATGGCGCCTTTTGTGGGTGAAAGTATTCCTGAAGCGGAATTACGGCAAATCATAGAAGAAACTCTGTGCTTTGATTTCCCGTGTGTGGCGGTACATGATAGTATTTTTAGCTTGGAACTGTACCACGGTCCGACCCTCGCCTTCAAAGACGTGGGCGCCCGATTCATGTCGCGTTGTTTGGGCTATTTCAACCGAAATTCTGAGGAAAAAGTAACGGTTTTGGTAGCTACTTCCGGTGATACCGGTGGTGCGGTTGCCAGTGGATTTTTAGGGGTAAAAGGCGTGAATGTCGTTATTCTCTACCCTTCGGGAAAAGTGAGTGATATTCAAGAACGGCAATTGACAACGTTAGGACAAAACATTCATGCGCTTGAAGTGGATGGCGTTTTTGACGATTGCCAAGACATGGTAAAAACCGCTTTTTTGGATACGGATTTAAAAGGTAGTGGACTCACCTCAGCCAATTCCATTAATGTGGCGCGATGGTTGCCGCAGATGTTGTATTATTTCTTTGCGTGGCAACAATTGAAAAAGCACCATAAAGAAATCATCGTTTCGTGTCCGAGTGGTAATTTTGGGAATATTTGTGCCGGTTTATTGGCTAAAAAAATGGGATTGCCGATTGCCCACTTTGTAGCCGCCACCAATGTAAATGATACCGTTCCCGAATTTTTACAAACCGGAAAGTATATTCCAAAACCTTCAAAACCGACCATTTCCAATGCTATGGATGTAGGGAATCCGAGTAATTTTGTGCGCATTCAAGCCATGTATGATCACAGTCTAGAAGCTATATTGAACGACTTTTCCTCCTACTCCTATACCGACGAACAAACACGTGCTGTAATGCAAACCCTCTATTCCCAAACCGGGTACATTGCCGAACCGCATGGCGCGGTGGGTTATTTGGGATTGCAGGAGACCTTAAAAAATCATCCCTACGCGATAGGTTTGTTTTTGGAAACTGCGCATCCTGTTAAGTTTTTAGAAGAAGTTGAAAATACGTTATCGATTGAATTGCCATTGCCCGAAGCTATTGCCCAGCTCTTACCCTTGGAAAAGGTAAAAACACGTATAGCAACGTATGCGCAATTGAAATCCTTTTTATTAAATAGATAATTTCTTAAATACACAAAACGTCGATACAGCCCCGATAGAGCCGATATCCTCGAAGCGTAGCGGAGAGATAAAGGCGAAAGCGGGACCCTTGTGCCTTTGAAAACCAGGCTTGTGCTGCCTAAAAAATATTCATTAATCGTGCCTTAAAATTTACTTTTTCTTTATATCCAAGTCCGTACCTTTGTGGAATGCAAACCAAACCATGGATTAAACAATTGGGTACTGGCGTAGTCATACTACTGTTGGTTTGTTTGCCGTGCTTTATTTTTCGGGACGTTTTGGGCTATCGTGTGGTCGCCTTGCTTTTGCTGATGACGGTATCGATTATGGCTATGACCTTTGAAATCTTACCCATTTTGATTTTGGCGGCCTTGAGTGCGTTGGTTTGGAACTTCTTTTTTATTCCGCCCCTATTCACATTCCACATTTCCAGTCCGGAAGACATTTTACTCTTCACCATGTATTTTGTAATCGCAATGGTCAATGTGGTGTTCATGCGTCGCATTCGGAAAATAGAGCAAAAAAATCAGGAACAAGCTGAAAAAGAACGCACCTTAACCTTGTACTCCACTTTCTTCAATTCACTTTCGCACGAGTTGCGCACACCGATAGCCACGATAATCGGTTCGGCAGAAACCTTGCAACAATTGAAAGAAAAGTTGGCTCCCCAAGAACAAACCGATTTATTGCAACAGATAGAGTCGGCCGGACTCCAACTGCATTTGCAAGTGAATAATATTTTGAATGTGAGCCGCCTTGAATCGGGTTTGCTTGCGCCAAAAATGGAATGGTGCGACATCAACGAAATCATACACGGCACGTTACAGCATCATTTTCCCGATCAAAGAAGAATACATTTCACTCCGAACGAACAGTTGCCGTTGTGCCAAACGGATGCGGGATTGTGGGATCAAATTGTGTTGAACGTTGTGAAAAATGCGCTACTTTATACACAAGGTAACGTTTACATTGAAGTTGCCATTTCAAATGATCTATTAGAAATCAGCATTACCGATGAGGGTCCGGGTGTTCCCGATGCACAATTGGAAACCTTATTTGAAAAGTTTTACCGTTTACCGCAGACCCAAACGGGAGGAACAGGATTGGGATTGTCGATTGTCAAAGGTTATATCGAAGCCTTACAAGGTTCGGTAAAAGCCCAGAACCGCAGTGACCGTTCGGGATTACAGCTATTGATGCAAATCCCAGTAAAAACCAATTATTTGAATCAATTGAAAAATGAATAACGCCCGTATCGTAATCATTGATGACGAACCCCAGATTCGGCGCTTGTTGGAAATCACGTTAGAGAATAGTGGTTACAAAGTGATCTTGGCAGAAAATGGCAAGCAAGGGATTCTCTTGGCAGCGAATCATACGCCCGATTTGATTTTATTGGATTTGGGTTTGCCGGATATGAATGGCCATGAGGTCTTGAAGGAGCTCCGACTTTGGTACAACAAACCCATTTTTATCTTGTCAGCGTTGGATCAAGAAGCAGATATTGTGAAGGCCTTGGATAATGGGGCAAACGATTATTTGACCAAACCCTTTCGCACGGCTGAATTGCAAGCCCGTATTCGGTCGGCTTTACGCAGTCAGCAAACCAACAATGGAACGACTGTATTTACCTCGGGCGACTTAGAAGTTGATCTCACAGCGCATACTGTTAAAAAGGCTGGCGAAGGGATCAAACTCACCGCCACTGAGTTTTCTTTATTGGTTTTATTGCTGAAAAACGAAGGTCGGGTACTCACCCACCAATACATTTTGAAAGAAATCTGGGGCGTAGGTGCCCAAACGGAAACCCAGTATTTACGGGTTTTTATTGGTACCCTTCGCAAAAAAATTGAAACCAACCCCAACCAACCCGAACACATATTGACGGAAAGTGGTGTGGGCTACCGGTTTATTTAATAGTTATGAGTTATGAGTAATAAGTTAATTCATAATTCATAATTCATAATTCATAATTCATAATTTCATTCTCTTTTCTTTATAAAATCTTTACACCCATCCCCTCTTTCTTTAGATTTTACCGATAGATAGCGAGCGAACTTTGCCTCATCAAAGTTTACTATTATGAATTCAAAGCATTCGCTTACGCAAAAAGTTACCTTGGCCTCGGTTTTAGTGGCGCTCGGAATAATTTATGGGGACATCGGAACGAGTCCACTCTACGCCCTTCGCGCTGTCATGGGCAATCGAAAAATCGAGGAAATACTCGTTTACGGTGGCGTTTCGGCCATCTTTTGGACCCTTACACTCCAAACTTCCATCAAGTACATTTGGCTCACCTTAAAAGCCGATAATAATGGAGAAGGCGGGATTTTCTCTCTTTACGCCTTGGTTCGTCGCTATGGTAAAAAACTGGTGATTCCTGCTATTTTAGGCGCAACAACATTATTAGCAGACGGAATTATCACGCCACCCATCTCTGTCGCATCAGCTGTAGAAGGATTAGGCATGGTGAAAGGCTTGGAAAATACAATTGTCGCTGGTAATTCCTTGACCATTGGAATTGTTATCGTGATTCTCTCTTTGCTCTTTTTCTTCCAACGGTTTGGCACACACATTATCGGACGCTCGTTTGGACCCGTGATGTTGGTTTGGTTTAGTATGCTGTTTCTGTTGGGGGTACATCAAATCACATATCATCCCGAAATTTTAAAAGCGTTAAACCCCTACTATGCCTATGAAATGTTGAGTCAGTATCCCGCGGGGTTCTGGTTGTTGGGTTCGGTTTTCCTTTGTACCACGGGGGCCGAAGCCTTGTATTCCGATTTGGGCCATTGTGGCTTGAAAAACATTCGCATCAGTTGGGTTTTTGTCAAAATCAGTTTGGTAGTGAATTATCTCGGGCAAGCTGCTTGGATGATGCATCAAAAAAGTGATTTCTTGGACGGAAAAAATCCGTTTTATGAAATTGTCCCCGATTGGTTCTTGGTGCCGTCGATTATTATCGCAACCATGGCTACCGTCATTGCCTCCCAAGCCTTAATCAGTGGAAGTTATACCCTCATTAATGAAGCCATGAACTTGAATTTCTGGCCTCGAGTGGCGGTGCGTCAACCTTCTGAAATGAAAGGACAAATTTATATTCCGTCTGTGAATACTGTTTTGTGGTTTGGTTGTGTGCTGATGATTTTGTATTTCCGTTCTTCCGAACACATGGAAGCGGCTTACGGATTCTCAATTACCATTACCATGATGATGACTACGGTTTTACTGGGTTATTTCTTGTATTACCGATTGAAATGGCAACGTTGGCAAGTGATCGGAATTTTGACCTTATTCAGTATTGTAGAAACGTCCTTCTTTATTGCCAATGTGGCGAAAATTAAAGAACGTTGGATGTTTTTATTCTTCGAACTAGGAATTTTTATTGTGATGTATATTTGGTATGAAGCCCGAAAAATTCACAATCGGTATACTCGCTTTGCTGAATTGGGTCAGTATACTCATATGCTACAAGAACTTAGTGAAGATGATTCAATACCGAAAACCGCTACCCATCTAATTTATCTCACGAAAGCAGATCGTAGAGCACAAATTGAGGAAAAAATTATTAAATCAATTTTCAGTAAAAAACCAAAACGGGCTGACGTGTATTGGTTTTTGCATCTCAATCGCACCAATGACCCATATACATTAAGCTATACAGTATCGGAGCTTATCGATGATAAAGTAATAAAAGTAAATATCAATATTGGGTTTCGCATCCAACCCAAAACCGAATTGCTTTTCAAGAAAATTGTACAGGATTTGGTGCAATGCCAAGAACTCAACCTGCACATTCGTCCCGACGGTTCGACCAAATACAACAGCGAACCTGATTTCAAATTTATTGTCATTGAGAAATATTTATCGGTTGAAAATGAATTTTCAATTCGTGACAGTCTATTATTAAATAGCTATTATCATATGAAACAGTTGGGCATTAGCGACGAAAAAGCATTTGGATTGGACAAAAGCGATGTGATTGTAGAAGATGTGCCACTTGTCTATCAACCTGCTGCACCGATTGAACTTCAACGTGAAACCTATGAAAACCGATAAATCAAAAGTCTTGTACGATCAACTGGATCAGTTAACGGATGTAAAAGTCCAAATCGAATTGCAATCGGGGGAAAAATTATGCGGCGTTTTCACCGGATTTTATCACGGAGCACGGCATTTTGTAGAGCGTTGGGACTTTCATGAAGTGGATCCTTTACAACCCACGCCTTCCGTTTTGTCTCTTGCGCAATCAGAAGGCATTACATTAAAACATGAAGATTTATATTCTGTTTTTTTTAATTGAAAATCAAACACATATCTATTTATAATTCAATTTATCATTTATGAAGATAAAACACATACTTGGGAGTTTACTTTTCACCTTTTCCATCCAAGCACAAACGAATTCTACCAAAGTTCCTTTTGAAAATTACAACCTCCGTTGGATCAACGGTCAAAATCGCCAACAAGATTTTCCCTTACAATTAAAAGACAAAAACGGGGAAACCATCGTTACGGGTGTCGTGTATTTGGATGGGTATTTTAATTATAATTTTAACCGCCCTAAAGACAATACCCAAACGATTTCTGCGGTAACGGGTCGGGCCAACGAATTTAGCATTGCACTTGCAAGCATCGGATTGGAAACCAATTATAAAAACGCTATCGGTCGATTGTGGTTACAAACCGGAAGTATGCTGCATATTATTCAAGAAACGGATGGGTCTGTTGCTCGTGGACGCAATACAGGAACTGGGAATTTAAAATTTATTCGCGAAGCCGCAGCTGGTTATCACTTTGATGTAAATTATGGCTTGAATGTTGAAATGGGAATTTTTATGAGCTACATCGGACTGGAGAGCTATATTACCCAAGAAAATTGGAGCTACCAACGCAGTATGGTGTGCGACTTCACGCCGTTTTATTTTCAAGGGGCTCGTGTACAATATTTTCCAACCAAAAATTACCGCACCGAGTTGTGGCTCCTCAATGGATGGCAATCCTACAACAGCTGGAGCAAAAGTCCGGGGATCGGGAGTTCGAACTACTACCGACCTAACGAGAACATTCAGTTAGTCGCCAATTTCTATTTGGGTCGTGACAGTCGCAATCCCGATGGTAGTTTATCCGATGTGGTGCGCTTTCACCATGATAATAGTATTGTGTATCGCTATTATCATCCCGAAAATAAAAAACACGGAATTACCCAAGCCGCGTTTAGTTTGAATAATCATTACGGTATTCAAAATGGCTCTGGTGTTTCAGGCAAATCCAATTTCATGACCGGAAGTTCGCTAGCCCACCGCATTTGGTGGAACGACAACCATTTGGCGTTAACCACTCGAGCCGATTATGTGACCAATCCCGGAAGTTATTTGGCCTTTACTCCCGCCCAAAGTAATAGTACTATGCCCAATGGTTATGAGTTAGCAATGGCCAATGGCGAAAAATTACGAATGTTTCAAACCAGTGCCACTTTGGATTGGATGCCTTCCGATGTTGTGACTTTCCGCTTGGAATACAACTACCGTCAGTCCAATGTGCCTTATTTTGCGGGCCGTGGTGGTACAACTTCGCCCACTGGATTTACCACAGACCCAATTACAGCGGACTGGAAAGCCGATTTGCGTAAACAAGAACATCGGGTAATCTTGGCGATGAACTTCCGTTTGTAATACTAAAATGGTAAAGTCGGAGTTTCTATACATAAACCAACGATGCAATTCCGACTTTTACTTTTATGCCTGCCGTTGTGGATAAGCTGCCAAAATACGCCCACAACGCCAATAACGGTAGCCAAGGAAACTCCCGTAACTGACACCTTGCTTTTTCCAAAGTCCGCTGAAGGGAGCTATTCGCAACAAAAGAAAGTGGTGCAAGACATGAGAAAGGGGCTACGTCCTTCGGACTCCAACAACGAAACCTCTCGGGTTTTTACGGCCATAATGGTGCAGCACCTCATTCCGCATTGGATTGGAACACCTTGGTCTTTTGAAGGTCATCCCGAGCAACCCGGAACGCAACCGGTAGCATGTAGCTATTTTGTTGCCACAGTGCTTCGTGATGCAGGTGTGGTAAGCAATCGCTATCGAATGGCACAATTGGGTCCCGAAGATGAGGCGCGCTATTTGAGTGAAAAAGACGCTATTCTTACCCTATCTTTTTCTGATGTGGATTCAGGAAAAAAACTACTCGCCGAAAAAATTCCCGAAGGCATTCATTTCATCGGATTTGGCGACCTACACGTTGGATTTATTTACCGCAAGGGCAATCAAATGGTTTTTATTCATTCGTATTACAAAGACAAGATCGGAGTGATTATTGACCCTGTAGAAAACTCGCCTTTATGGGAGATTTGCCGCCGTTTTTATGTCTATCCGTTATCGGGGAATACTCCTTTTTTACAACGATGGAAAACAAAAAAAGCGGCTTAAAAAAACCGCTTTATCTAATCGTATGTTATTTATCTAATTTTCGGCGTTCACGTTCGGTCTTCAACAGATTCAACTCCCGACTTGTTTGTCCCGCCACTGAGGTATTCTCTTCAGCACGACGAATCAAATAGGGCATCACGTCGCGAACGGGGCCAAAAGGCAGATATTTTGCCACATTATACCCGTGTGCTGCCAGATTGTAACTGATATTATCACTCATGCCATACAATTGACCAAACCAAATACGAGGATCATTTTTGGCAATCCCTTTTTGTTCCATACAGGCCATGAGTTTATACGAACTTTCTTCATTGTGGGTTCCAGCAAAAATCGCCATACGCTCCAAATGCGTCATCATATAGTCTACAGCAGTATCATAATTGGCATCGGTAGCCGCTTTATCCCTACAAATTGGCGTTGGATAGCCGTGCTGTTGCGCTCGATCGTTTTCTTTTTCCATGTAGGCGCCTCGCACCAACTTCATTCCAATGTAAAACCCATCAGTTTCTGCTTTGGCATGCAATTGTTTTAAATAGTCCATACGATCCCAGCGGTATAATTGCAAGGTATTGAAGACGATGGCTTTCTTTTGGTTATAGCGACGCATCATTTCTTCGACAATCGCATCGGCGGCATCTTGCATCCAACTTTCTTCGGCGTCAATCAATAAGGCGACATCTTTCTCATGGGCCGTTTTACAAATGATATCGAATCGCTCTTGCACGCGACTCCATTCAGCACGTTCAGCTTCGGTGAGCGGATGTTTTAACCCCACTTTTTCATACAAAGCGATACGACCCAAACCCGTAGGTTTAAATACGGCAAATGGAATAGCTTGGCGTTCTTTGGCGAAATCAACGGTTTTCAACGTCATGTTCAACGCGGCATCAAATTGAGCTTCTTCCTCTTTTCCCTCGACAGAATAATCCAATACGGATGAAACGCCTTTGGTAAACATTTTGTCGACCACAGAAAGGCAATCAACTTCGGTAGTGCCGCCGCAGAAATGATCAAAAACCGTCGCGCGAATCAATCCTTCTACCGGCAAATGAGCCTTGATGGCAAAATTGGTAACCGCTGTTCCAATGCGAACTAAGGGTTCACTAGCGATCATTTTAAACAAAAAATAAGCCCGATCCAATTCGGTGTCGGTCTTCAAACTGAAGGCAACTTCTGTATTGTTAAATATCTTTTCCATAGTGGTTTGAAAGTACACAAATGTATCAATTTCTAAGTGAAAAAAAACCAAAAAATGGTGTATTTTTGGACTCAAAATTGACAATAATGCAAGCAATCATGGCTAATGGGTATCCCATTGAATTTAATGCTGCGGGATATTCCGCGCTGAATCAATACATTGCCCAAAAAAAATATTCAACCGTATTTGTATTGACTGACGCTCACAGCCATGAATACTGTGCACCTCACTTTTTATCGCTATTAGAAACGACAGCGCCGGTTGAAATTATAGAAATCGAACCGGGAGAATCGATGAAAACGATACAAACTTGTGTTGAATTATGGACCCTTCTCACCGAAATGGGTGCCGACCGGAAATCCTTGTTAATCAATTTGGGAGGTGGTGTGATCACCGATTTAGGGGGATTTGTAGCGGCGACGTTCAAACGAGGGATTGACTTCATTCATATTCCCACAACCTTATTGGGTATGGTCGATGCTTCGATTGGCGGGAAAAATGGGGTAGATTTAGGGTTACTCAAAAATCAAGTGGGTGTCATCCACAATCCCAAACTTCTTCTGATTGACAGCACGTATTTACAAACGCTTCCCGCACGACAAATGCGATCAGGCTTGGCAGAAATGTTCAAACACGGCTTGATTCACGATGCCCACTATTGGACACAATTGAGTCATTTGAGCGATTTGGATGTAAACGACTTGGACGCTTTGATTCATCGTTCGGTCGCTATTAAAAATGAAATCGTTTCACAAGATCCGACCGAAAATGGAATTCGCAAAGCACTCAATTTTGGGCACACGTTGGGACATGCTATTGAAAGTCATTTTTTAAATTCAGACACGCCCCTATTGCACGGAGAAGCCATTGCGCTCGGAATGCTTATGGAGGCTTTTATTTCGCACCAAAAAGGGTACCTTACAGCAGCTGATTTACAAGCGATAAAAACGGGGTTACAAACTATTTTTCCTCCTTTCACTATCACAGAGGAAGACCAACAATATATACGTGAGTATTTGATTCACGACAAGAAAAATGAATACGGTCAAATTCAGTTTGCCTTGCTGGAAGGAATCGGTAAAACGCGCCTTCACGAAACGGTTGAAAACGAATTAATTACAGCGGCTTTCGACTTCTTAAACAACTAATATTTTTTTGTAAAAATAATTGTAAATCGATTTTATTATTTTTTACATTTGCGGGGATGAATAAAAATGTTAAAGCCACAGTAAATTCGCACCGTATCGACCTATGTAAATCGATACCTCAAGGTGCCGTTGCTTCCTTTTTTATTCCCAAATTCGACTGTTTTTTCCACATTCAACTTTCTGATTACACCATGGACCTATCGATTGTCTATGAAAATTTACGCGTTTGAAAAATTAAAAACGTTTACTAAGCATTTGCATTTGTTTTTAATTTAATTTTTTTCAAACGGTAAAATGAATACTAAATATTTCGACTTAATAAACCAAACCTTTTATTTTCCACAAGAAGAGTTTACACTGAACAAAGACACCCTTCTTTTTCACAACATCGACTTGATGAAGTTGGTAGAGGAATACGGCACTCCGCTTAAATTCACCTACCTGCCTCAAATTTCCAGCAACATTAACAAAGCCAAAGGTTGGTTTCGTAAAGGCATGGAAAAAATTGGGTACGAAGGAAAATACTACTATTGTTATTGTACCAAAAGTTCGCACTTCGAATTCATCATGAATGAAGCGTTCAAAAACAACATTCATATCGAAACGTCTTCTGCCATTGATATTAATATTGTAGAAAAGCTTTTGGAAAATGGCAAAATCAACAAAAACACTTATGTAGTGTGCAACGGATTCAAGCGTGATGCGTATGTGGAAAATATTGCGCGCTTGATCAACAACGGTCATAATAAAACAATTCCTGTCATAGACAATTATGAGGAATTGGATTTGTTGCAAGAGCAAATCAAAGGAAAATTCAAAATAGGGATTCGCATTGCCGCCGAAGAAGAACCAAAATTTGAGTTCTACACCTCGCGTCTCGGCATTGGATACAAGGATATTGTTCCTTTTTACCGTAAGCAAATTCAGGAAAATAAAAAAGTGGAGTTAAAAATGCTACACTTCTTTATCAATACCGGCATTCGCGATACGGCCTACTATTGGAATGAATTGCTCAAGTGTATGAAAGTGTATATTGCACTTAAAAAAGAATGTCCTACCCTTGACAGCTTGAATATTGGCGGTGGATTCCCGATTAAGAATTCGCTGGCTTTCGAGTACGACTACCAATATATGGTTGACGAAATTTTGAATCAAATCAAAATTGCCTGTGACGATGCTGAGGTAGAAGTACCCCATATTTTCACCGAATTTGGTTCCTTTACCGTAGGCGAAAGCGGAGGTGCAATTTACCAAGTCCTCTACCAAAAGAAACAAAACGACCGGGAAAATTGGAACATGATTGACAGCTCGTTTATTACCACCCTACCCGATACTTGGGCCATCAACAAACGCTTTGTGATGTTGGCCGTCAACCGTTGGAATGATACATACGAACGTGTATTATTGGGAGGAATGACCTGCGATAGCGACGATTATTATAACTCCGAACAACACATGAACGCGGTATATTTACCCAAATACAATAAGGAAAAGCCGCTGTACATTGGTTTCTTCAATACGGGCGCATACCAAGAGACGATTGGTGGTTTTGGCGGTTTACACCACTGTTTGATTCCGCAACCCAAACATATTCTGATCGATCGGGATGAAAATGGCATCATTGCCACAGAGGTCTTTTCACCCCAACAAACCTCCGATGATGTGTTGAAAATACTGGGGTACGATAAAAAATAAATTTTCGTTTGAAGTTTTAAAAAAATAGTTTTTCTTTGACCCCAAGCAAACCATCACACCTAGAACAGCAATACTATGAGTAAAGGGCCTATTAGTCAGTTTATTGAAAACAACTTCTTGCATTTTAATGCCGCAGCTTTAGTTGACGCTGCCAAGGGGTATGAAGCCCATTTGTTGGAAAACGGAAAAATGATGATCACCTTGGCGGGAGCGATGAGTACCGCAGAATTAGGTAAATCATTAGCCGAAATGATCCGTCAAGATAAAGTGCACATCATTTCATGTACCGGAGCCAATTTGGAGGAAGACATCATGAACTTAGTGGCGCACAATTCGTACAAACGTGTCCCCAACTACCGGGATTTGTCTCCCCAAGAGGAGTGGGATTTATTGGAAAACCACTACAACCGAGTCACAGATACTTGTATTCCTGAGGAAGAAGCTTTTCGCCGCTTACAGTCCCATTTGTTTGACATTTGGAACAAAGCCGACAAAAATAATGAACGTTATTTTCCGCATGAATTCATGTACCAAATGATTTTATCGGGGGATTTGGAGCAATACTATGAAATTGACCCAAAGAATTCATGGATGGTTGCTGCAGCTGAAAAAAACCTACCGATTGTTGTCCCCGGATGGGAAGATAGCACTATGGGGAACATTTTTGCTTCATATTGTATAAAAGGAGAATTTAAACCAACTACCATGAAAAGTGGGGTCGAATATATGATGTGGTTGGCCGATTGGTATACTAAAAACTGTGCTGGAAAAGGGGTTGGTTTCTTCCAAATTGGAGGTGGTATAGCGGGTGACTTCCCTATTTGTGTTGTTCCGATGTTGTATCAAGACATGGAAATGCACGACGTACCCTTCTGGAGTTATTTCTGCCAGATTTCTGACTCAACGACGAGTTACGGTTCCTATTCTGGAGCTGTGCCGAATGAAAAAATCACTTGGGGGAAATTGGATATCACAACTCCTAAATTTATTGTAGAATCTGATGCTACTATTGTTGCACCGCTTATCTTTGCTTACCTGTTAGATTTATAAAACCTACTTATGAGACGAGTTATTGTTGATTACGCCAAACTAACCAGCGATATTTTGAACCTTTTGGTCGAAAAATTTCCTGATGGATATGATGATTCTGATATCATTCGTTTTCGAAATGCCCAAAACGAATTGATTGAAGCCGTAGAAGTTCGTACAGAAGACACTATTTATTTGGTAAAAGTGAGTACCAAATTGGCTTCTCGTATGGAAAAATTTGAAGATGAAGAAGAAGATTTGGATGCTGTAATTGAACCCATTGCCCCTGTAAAAGGTGTCGATTTGGATGATGACGACATCGCTGGTGAGGATGACGATGAGGATGTTGATTTGTTAAAAGACAAAGGCGGCTCGGATGACGATGAAGATGACGATGAGGATGACGATTTTGAAGCTTCTGAAAGTTATGACGACGAAGAGGAAGACGAGTAGTTCAAATTTTAATTATAAATTTTAAATTATAAATGAAATCCCGAGTAATCAGCACTCGGGATTTTTTATTATGCTTCATTTATAATTTAAAATAATACAATTTAAAATTACTCCTTGAGGTAGCGCTGCTGAAACACGTTAAGATGATGGTTTTGATGACCAATGATCATAAAACCTAGGGCTCGAACGGATACGGGATGACCGGAAGCGGTTCCCATTCGTTGCATTACTTCTTGGGAAAAGGATTTAAACAAACACAAGTTCGCTTGCCGTAAAGCTGTAAATTCCGTCAACAAATCCTGTATACTTCGGCGGTTGGCCTCGGCATTGGCTACATAAAAATCTTCATCAAAACCAGGAAAAGCCGTTTGATCGTGGCGTGCAATACACAAAGCACGATAGGCAAAGACCCGCTCAGAATCCAAAAGATGTTGTAAAATGTCTTTAATTGTCCACTTTCCCTCGGCATAACGGTAATCAAATTTATCCATGGGAATATCCCGTACAAAATGAATTAACCGATGAAGGGAAATTTCCAATTCTTCTACCAGTGTATATTCAGTAGCTACTTGGGCGAGGTAGCCTGCATAAAAATCAGCGTACTCTGAACGATCAACAGCGTTTATTCGCATAGCAAGGGGTTTCTGTCAAAGATAATAATTTTATCTAGCTCGCCCAATCAGCCCAACGGGTTCGTTTTTCTTTTTCTAGTTTAGCAATGCGAAGTATATCCGATAAGACCCCGCGCGCTGTTACTGCTTTTCCTGCACCAGCGCCTTGAATCACAAGAGGTTGTGTTCCATATGAAGCGGTGTAAATTTCGATCAAATTATCTGCTCCTTTTAATTGCCCTAAAGCCGAATTTTGGGGAACCGATATCAACTTCACGGCCAAGGTATCCCGCACCACATCCCACTCGCCTACATACCGTAAAACATGATTGTCCGCTTGGGTGATTTTGGCAATATGAAACGGTTGATTGAATTCCTGTTGCTGACTTTTATACTCGGCCAAAGAAAGGGAGGTTTGCAACACTGGCGGCAATAATGACTCGACTTCCACCTCTTGCAACTCAGCCTTAGAACCCAATTCTCGGGCTAAAATCAATAGTTTTCGTGCAACATCATTTCCCGACAAATCCTCTCTTGAATCGGGTTCGGTATACCCAAGTTCCTCGGCTTCTTTTATTAAAGAGGAAAAAGGGACCGCTACTTCCCCAAAACGATTGAACAAGTAACTGAGCGTTCCTGAAAACACTCCACGAATACGGTGCACCTTTTCACCCGCTTCAAACAAATCGCGCAAGGTATTTACAACGGGCAACCCCGCTCCCACGTTGGTTTCATACAAAAACTTACGATCAAATCGCTTGAGATGCAATCGCAACGCTTCGTAAAAATCAAAATGCAAGGTATTGGCTTTTTTGTTGGCCGCCACGATATGAAATCCTGACTGAATTAATGGAATATAATTTTTAATAATATCCTCACTCGCCGTGGCATCTACAGCGATTAAATTTTCTAATTCTTGCGTATGAACATAGTCAATAATATCCTCCAATTGGTAAGGAATGGCTGAGGTTGTAAAATTGGCTTCCCACTGATTTTTGATGCCCTCTTTTTCAAAAAAAGCTAGGGTTGAATTGGTGATAATGGGAAATCGCAATTCAATTTGATGGTACTTTTCAAAAAAATCTTGCGCTTGAAGTACTTGATGAATTAAAGTACTCCCCACATTACCGATTCCAAATAGTACGATATTAATTCTGAATGTTGACATAGTGAAGTTGTTTATGGGTGTGAAACACCGGTTGTAAAAAAGAAATTAACTGATCGAACTCGATGAAAAACGCATCATGACCATGTGGAGATTGGATTTCATAATACTGTATTTGAGCGTGAAAACCTTGTGCGTCTTGAACGGTTTGACGATTTTCAACAGCGGTAAAAAACAAATCCGAATCAACCCCAACAACATGTATTGACGCCTGAATGGATTGGATCACTTCGGCAAAAGTCCCCCGTTGACGCGTAATATCGTGGGTTTTTAGTAAATGATTCATCAATCGATAGGCCGATAATCGAAAGCGATCGCGTAATTTTTCCCCGTGATTGCTTAGCCATCGTTCAACGGCAAACACGCCAGGAAACACTACTGCTCGTTTGAAACGCGCATTGATGGACATTGGGGTCCGATAGAGCAACATCGCATGTTGACGGGCGTCTTGTATGGGTTGAGTCGAATGTTGCAAAATTTGTTCTTGAACATGTACGTTCGCAATCACCCAATCGGTGGCTTTCCAGTCGGTCGCTATCGGAATCAAATACTGTATTGAAGTCGGTTGCAAAACTGCCATTTCCCATGCAATCGCGCCACCGAGACTTCCACCGATAATAGCAAAAACTTCTTGAACCCGGAGTTCGTGCAATCCTTGCCAAAACATGCGGGCGATATCCCGAACGGTAAAATCTTGGTAATTGGAAATCAGGTTACCTAAAATTCCGTCGTAGCCGTTGCCGGGAATATTAAACGCAATGACGGTGTAGTGTTCCAAATCGATTACTTTCCCAATTCCGATGAGTTCGTTCCACCACCCTTTTTCCCCGGTTACGGTGGAGTTGCCGGTAAGTGCATGATTGACTACGACAACGGGCGCCGAACCGAGGGACTGACCAAAGGTTTCGAAGTACAAGGGCAAAAAAGGAGTGGTTTTTCCGTTTTCCAAGAGGAATTGGTAAAGTTCTATTTTGGCTAATTTTTTCATTTTTTCTCGTGTTGTTATAGCAGTTTTTGTTGTTGAATCGCTTTTCATAGAAGCACTTTATCCCTAGCCCCGATAGAGCCGATATCCACGTAGCGCTAGCGAAGTGATAAAGGCGAAAGCGGGAAATAGCTCCAAAAAACTGTGGAAAGCTCCCCGAATGTGGCGCATCCGGGGGGTTCCACATACAAACTAAAACCTAGACTGTTTTTTCGACGGGTAAAGCCGCGAAAACGGTAGCCAAATCCGCTTTTAAATCATCAATAGCCTCGAGGCCTACTGAGAGACGAATGAGGTCAGGAGTTACTCCCGTGCTTTCTTGCTGCTCGGGTGTTAATTGTTGGTGCGTAGTACTGGCTGGATGAATAATTAGCGACTTCGTATCGCCGATGTTGGCCAGCAGAGAGAATAATTGGGATTCGTTGGCGACTTTTTTCGCCGCTTCGAATCCGCCCTTGAGTCCGAATGTCACAATGCCACTCTGCCCTTGGGGTAAATATTTTTGAGCCAAGTCATAATACTTGGATGTTTTCAATCCGGGATAGTTGACCCAGGCTACAGCTTCTTGTTCGCTCAACCACTCGGCCAAAGCCAAGGCGTTCTGACTGTGTTTGAGGATACGCACTTCTAAGGTTTCGAGTCCTTGCAAGGTTTGGAAGGCATTAAACGGACTCAAGGCGGCGCCAAAATCGCGTAATCCTTCGATACGCACTTTGGCAATAAAGGCAGCGGCTCCAAGGGCTTCGTAGTATTTTAAACCGTGGTAACCCGCTGCGGGTTCGGTGAACTCAGGGAATTTTCCATTACTCCAGTCAAATGTTCCGGCATCGATGATTACTCCGCCCAATGAGGTTCCGTTTCCAGTGATGTATTTGGTAAGGGAATGAATCACAATGTTGGCCCCGTATTGAATAGGGTTAAGTAAATAGGGAGAAGCGACCGTATTATCCACGATGAAGGGCACTTTGAACGCTTGAGCTTCTTGGGCGATGGCTTCTAGATCGAGGACATCCAATTTGGGATTCCCGAGACTTTCGGCAAAGAATACGCGGGTGTTTTCTTGGGTGGCTTGGGTAAAATTTGTAGGGTCAGAAGGATCGACAAATGTGGTGGTGATTCCCAAACGCGGCAAGGTCACGTTGAGTAAGTTGTAGGTTCCTCCATAGAGGCTGTTGGAAGCCACAATATGGTCGCCTGCTTTTAGCAATACTAACAAGGCTGTGGCGAGTGCTGCGGTTCCTGAGGCGGTTACCACGGCTCCAATGCCGCCCTCGAGTTGGGCTAAGCGTTGTTCCAACACATCGTTGGTGGGATTGTTGAGTCGGGTATAAATGTACCCTGCTTCACTCAAGCTAAACAGATTGGCTGCATGATCGGCATTGTTAAACACGTAGGAAGTGGTTTGGTAGATCGGCACGGCGCGTGTTCCTGAAGTTTGTTGAACATCGTGTCCGGCATGAAGGGCTTTGGTGGCAAATTTTGTTGTACTCATTTTTATGAATTTTAGGGATTAGTGATTAGTGATTAGTGACTGGTGATTAGTGACTGGTGATTGGTGACTAGTGATTGGTGATTAGTGATTAGTGACTAGTGATTGGTGATTAGTGACTAGTGACTAGTGATTAGAATTTGTGTATTGACTTACGACTTATCGACTTTTTTGACTTACGACTCCAAAAAAAAGGTCCTTTTGATTTGTAACCAAAAGGACCTGAACACTATATAGGAATAACATAAGGATCACCTTTGGCAACAAAGCATAGCACAACAACACATCATCATGTGCATCATACGGCGGTGGTTGTTATGTTTTGCGGTGGTTGACATTGTGTAAAGTTTCAGGTTTAAAGTTTAAGGTTTCAGGTTAGGCATAAAAAAAGCCCCTGCGTTGGCAGAGGCTTTCGGTATACTTGAGCGTTATAATTTCTTTTTCAAGTTATGCCATACATGTCCTCTGCGGGGAAGTTTCCCACATCATACGACACATTTGACACATTAATTTTTTCATTAGAATATGAATTTGATTTTTTCGTTTTTCAACACTGCAAACTTCAAAAGGTTTTTTGGAATACACAAGAGGTTTTTAAAACTTTAACAAAAATTATTTTTTAAAATCCTTATTATCAATACTTTAAATTTTTACAAATTAATACATTAAGCCGAGTTACGACTGGCATTCGTGTTGCCAAACAACGAGCGAATGACTAATTTTTCATAGATTTCCAACCAAGTCACCTCCCCTTTTCCTTCTCTAATTTGTTGTATTTGCATTAAGCCATATTGCTGAATGACCAACAAGGGTAAAACAATTTCTTCACGCATTTTTATAGAAGCAATGCCTTCGGGGTAGTTTTCCATCAACTCTTGATGACCGGCAATTTTTAAAAGCAATTTTTTGGTCAATAAAAACTCTTCATAAATGAGTTCCCAAAAGGGACCAAATATTGGATCATGTTGCAAATACTGTGTTAAAGGGAAAAATGACTTTGCCAAAGCCATCATACTGTTTTCCAATAAGGTACGGAAAAATAAAGAATGTTTGTACAGCGTTTGCACTTCATCCCAACGGCCGGCTTTTTCAAAGGCATGCAAGGCAGTACCTACGCCAAAAAACCCAGGAACATTTTGCTTCATCTGACTCCATGACCCGACAAAAGGTATCGCTCGTAAATCGGAAAAATCCAATTGCGCAGCTGCTTTTCTTTTAGCAGGTCGGCTTCCGATATTCGTTTTGGCATAATAATTCAACGTACTGCGTTGCTCCAAATAGGGAATAAACTGCGGATGGTTTTTGAAAGCCAGGTACTTTTCATATCCCAATTGAGCTAATTCATCGATGATAGCTTTATCGGTGTCCGTTAAATCATTTTGTTTTTGGGCAAACAACCCATTGGATATACCCGCACTTAACAAATTTTCTAAATTAAAACGACACGAATCAAGGGTTCCAAAATTGGAACTAATGGTTTGTCCTTGCACGGTAAGTTGAATTTCTTTATGCTCAATTCCTGAACCCAACGAAGCGTAGAATTTATGAGTTTTCCCACCTCCCCGAGCTGGAGGTCCACCCCGACCGTCAAAGAAAATAACTTCGATCCCGTATTTTCGAGACATCCCCGTGATGGCTTCTTTGGCTTTAAAAATAGACCAATTGGCCATCAAGTAACCACCGTCTTTGGTGCCATCGGAAAACCCTAACATCACGGTTTGTGTTTTATGTCGACGTTCCAAGTGCACCTGATACTCTGGATGCAGATACAACTGTTCCATTATTGAAGCGGCCTGTTGCAAGTCGTCTACCGATTCAAACAAAGGAACAATATCAACCGATGGGTTTTCCCAGCCCACCCAACGGAACATAGCAAGGGTTTCAAGCACATTCAATGCCGACTCGTTATTGCTGATAATATAGCGATTGCAACCTAACTCACCATTTTGATTTTGAATAGTTTGCATAGCTTCAATGGAAGCCAAAGTTTGCATAACAATTGGACTCTCAAAATCAGACGAGTGCACTTTTCCTCGCACCGCAGCAAGTTGATCAATTTTAAATTTTTCATCTCCTTCTGCATATGCATTTTGCCCCAAATGTCGCACTACGGCATCTACGACTTGATTGTGTATGGCGCTGTTTTGACGAATATCGAGGGAAGCGAAATGAAAGCCAAACGTTTGCACTTTCCACAAAAGCATTTGCACTTCATCGAGATATAGGGCTTGGTGTTTTTCGATTAATACGGATTTTATAGCCTGCAAATCGGCGATTAACTCCGGTAAGTTGATATATAATTCCCCCTGTGAATAAAAAACAGAACGGTACAACTGTTGTTCAATTTTGGCGATAATAACATCTACCTCTGTAAATGTCAACTTACGCTTCAATTTTCGGATATCGTTATAATAGCATTTCAAAATGGAGGTACGTAATCGTTGTGCTACTTGCAATGTGATTTCGGGCGTGACAAACGGATTTCCATCGCGATCACCCCCAGGCCAAAATCCCAATTGAATAACGGGCTGTCGTTGAAGGTCGGTTTCATGAGATGTGGCATAAAGATTTTGCAAAATCAACCCAGTGGTACTATAAAATACATTTTCCAAATACCATAGTAAACTCACTGCTTCATCATAAGGAGTGGGCTTTTCTTTTTTTATAAAACGGGTTTTACCCAATTGCGCGAGCAACTGCTCGATTTGGTGTAAATCATTTTGCCGCAATGCTTCGGTCAAATCGGTAATAATGCCTAATACAGCCCCAGGGTAAAACTGAGTGGGATGTGCTGTCAACACCGTACGCACGCGAAATCGTTGCAAAAATTCTTGCAGCTGTTGTTGCCGCTCGGCAGTATCACAACGCTCTTTAATTTCACGCAACGACCCTGTCCCTTCGAGATTATTTAGGGAAGAAAAAGCGGCGTCTTCAATAGCATCAAAAAGAACAATTTGCCGTTCAACGTATTGAATAAACCGAAACAAGAGCGGAACCACCGTTTCGGCATCAGAACGCTCTAAATACTTGGCCGCAAAGGAGGTCACAATAGCAATAGGTGTCATTTGTTGTTGCAGCCCTTTGGCACAAGCCTCGCTAAACAAAGGCAACAAGGCCCCTGTATTATCAATAGCATCAAAAGGCAAGGTGATAAAAACACTGTTATACAAATGGTATTTGGATCTAACCTGTTGGTGAAATTGTTCCGATTGCGGTGAAGTGTACATAGCTTTTGCGTTAAATTACACAAAAAAACCCCAAGTAAATCTTGAGGTTTTCATAAAATCAAATAACATTTAAATGCTTAAATATCTTTAAAGATCGTGTGCATCAAGCGTTTTTTATCGTTAATACTTTCTTCCAATGAAATCATGGTTTCAGTACGGTATACGCCTTCAATATCGTCAATCATGAAAATGACGTCTTTAGCATGTTTGGTGTCGCGGGCACGAATTTTACAGAAAATATTAAACTTTCCGGTAGTCACATGCGCCACAGTAACAAAGGGAATTTCATTAATTCGCTCCAAAACAAATTTGGTTTGCGAAGTATTGTTCAAAAATACCCCAACATAAGCGATAAAGGAATACCCCAATTTTTCATAATCCAAAGTAAGTGAAGAGCCCATAATGATACCAGCATCTTCCATTTTCTTAACCCGTACGTGGACTGTTCCCGCGGAAATCAACAATTTCTTGGCGATATCCGTAAAAGGTACACGGGTATTATCAATTAACATGTCGAGAATTTGATGATCCACTTCATCCAAACGAAACTTACTCATAGCAGCGTGTTTATAATGTTTATTTATACGATTGCAAATTAATACATTTTATTCAGTAAAAACGAAAAAACAATGTTATATTTTTATACCATTAACAAAATTTATCGTTTTTCCTAAACAGAAATCCGCTTTTTCATCAATTTTCGGAATATCCTCTTTTCCATCGGAATACGACATTTTATGCGCATTAAAGTTGTAATGTCCTCGTTTTCCTTCTAGATCGCCCACCGCACTAATGTAAGCGTTCAAGTGAATTTTTCCGTCGATTAACTCTTCACGGTATTGTGCCGCAAAATTCGTAATTATTTCCTTACCATCATAATTTATTTTAATATTTTTATAAATAAAATCATAAAAAACGCTGTTATTTTGAGGAATTTGTAAATAAAGGTCGATTTTGTTGCTAACTACATCGTTTTCGTAAACGTGCTTTAAACCTGAAAGTAAAGCGATAAAAATCATTTTTCGCGTAAATTCACGATGATAATCGTTTGGATAGTGTCCAGCCTCAAAAAGAACCGTAGGCACGCCGCGATGGGTAAAATAGTCACCGATACAATTCAAATTAAACGCATCATCAAAACGCCCTACCTGATTGGGAATATGACGCTGCAACTCGGCATTCATTGCTACAATTATTTGCATGGCACGGGTTCGAACCTCATTGACCGAACGCTCTTCATCATAGGCAGGAGCCAAAAAGGAAACCGTAGCCGGCAATCCACTATCCCCTGCTCCAAAAATAGTTCGCTGGTCGTGAAGATTGTAGGCTAAATCGGGTTGAAATGCTTCAAAAACCTCCCGAAGAAAGCGACTTTCAGGTTGGGTTAGTGCCACCGCATCGCGATTTAAATCGACACCATTGGCATTCACCCGGGTGTATACTTCTGCCCCATCGGGATTCACTAAGGGTAAAATGCAAAAACGAAAATGAGCACACAAGCGTTTTGCTTCGGGTGCTTCACTGCCAAGAAACGCGATGAAATCAAACAAAGCTTTGGTTGTGGTACTCTCATTTCCATGCATTTGAGACCACAGCAACACCTTGTAATTTCCGCTCCCTATTTCGAGATGATACAGAGGTCTTTGCTGTACAGAATAGCCTTTGACGTTTAAAGACAGTCCAAGTTCTTGTGCCACACGTTCAACCGCCGCCAAGGGAACATAGCGACCAAAAAGCGAATGTTGTTTATAGATTTGAAATAAAGCAAGGTAATCCATAGCGGAAATTATACGTACAAAGGTACCAAAAAAAAAGCCCCGTGCCAGAGGCGACGGGAGCTTTCCTTCACTGTCAAATGAAACAAAAAACAAACTATTTGCGATGTAGATAAACGCTGCTTATTCCGGGTTCTAGTCGAGCCGCAACGGGAGCTGCATCGGCTGTCGTACTGGGTAATCCAAAAGTGAGCAAACGACCACCCATATTGGCACGCTCTGCGACATAAATACGTTGAGAAACCACATCATAAGCCACATCAACTGGATTTCCAAGGGTTGATAACGAACCATAGACGCGTACTTGATTGGTCAAGGCGATGGTGCCGCCATTGGGAGTCGCTGCAATCACACTACTAAAATTATTGATCACAATTAAACCACCATCACTGTCGGAAGCGGCAGCACCCACATCGGTCAATACCATGCGATCGTCACTAGCCGCATAAGCAATACCATGCGTGCGAACCAATCCAGCGATGGTTACTCGTTTGGTAGGCATAATTGAACCTGAAGGCAGGTTGAAGAAATTTTCAAAAACCAAAAGATCTCCTGTCAAATCGGCAACGGCATACAAGGTGCTCCCTTCAATCGCGATCCCCCAAGTTTTAAAGTTTACGGTGTAGGCATGAAGCAAACTCAACGAAGCTCCCGTACGTTGGTATACGAGAAGTTTGTTGGTATTGGCATTGCTCGGACTTTGGTCTTGGGTCACGACAATTTTATCACCAGATACGGCTACTTCCCGCGCATTGGTAAACTCTGACGCCGATGCCAAGCTAAGCGAAAGTGAGGTAGCATTAGCAGTAAGGGCATTTTGTATTCCACCATATATTTCCAGTTTGTTTTGGGAACGAGAAGCTACCAAAATTTCGTCACGAGTACTGTCGTAGTAGACACCATCAGTATCCAGCGAACCAATGGTAAACGAAATCGGATTGGGGGTACTGGCTAATAAATCGGTATAGCTTACTTTGCCAGAAGTATTACTAGAGGTAACTAAACGTAATTCAGGAGTGGCGGCAGGAGCTGTTGGGGAATCGTTGTCACTACAGGCATAAAAAGCACTTACGAAGGCCAACAAAAGAAATTTGTTTTTCATAAATAATAAGGTTTGAAGTTGTTTTCCCTTATTTACGAAAAACGAGAAGATAGGGTTTTATAAACCTGAAAATTGTCGTTCAGGATAGCGTCCTTGCACTCCTTTGTAAAACGCTAGAAAGGTAGGCATATCGTTATCGACCTCCCCTGTCGGATAAAAGGGTGCTCCTATGCGAACCTCTTTTTTGCCAAAATCAAAAGCTACGGGGATGATAGGAACTTGGGCTTTGTGGGCAATAAAATAAAACCCCGTGCGTAAAGTATCGACGTGTTTGCGCGTTCCTTCTGGAGCGATTCCCAGTCGAAACACCTCCCGCGCATTAAAAATATCAACGATGGCATCAACCAAATTTTTTCCCCCACTCCGATCCAAAGGGGCTCCTCCAATGGCTCTAAAATAATACCCAAAGGGAAAGACAAACAACTCTTTTTTACCAACAAAATTCATTTTTTGATTGACAATTCCCCGCACCAAGAGACCGATGAAAAAATCGAAATTGCACGTATGCGGCATCACAGCAATCACACATTTGGTAATGGCCGGGTCAAAAGCACCCACCAAACGCCATCGCATTACACGAAAAAAAATAAATTCGTAAAGTCGTTTTCGCATCCCATTAATTTGCTGTAAATTTAGAACATAATACGGACTAAACCTAACCCAATGCTAGCCAAATACCTAAGCTATTTTTTTCCGATCCCTGTTGTTAAACGCAAGTCGACGTTGAGCAAAAGTCTTGAAGTAACATGGAATAACGGGCAATTAGTATTAGACAGTGCACAAACCAACTATTCTTTTGGAAGTCTGCAACGCATTTTACGAAAAGGGCTAAAATATATCGGATTCGAACGTATTCGGAACTTTCAAGAAGTACTGGTATTGGGCGTAGCAGGTGGCAGTGTTATTGCTACGCTAGTGGAAGAAATTCGATTTCGAGGGAAGATAACGGGCGTTGAACTCGATGCCGAGGTGTTGCAAGTCGCCAAAGACTATTTTAAAATCGACCGCTATGCGCAATTAGAACTCATTGTCGAAGATGCATTTTCGTTTGTGTTGCGTTCCCAAAAAAAATACGATTTGATTATCATTGATATCTTTCAGGATACGCAAATGCCGCCTTTTCTTTTTGAAGATTTTTTTATGCAACACATCAACCGACTCCTTAATATCGATGGGTTCATTTTGTTCAACACCATGGTCTTATCTCCAGAAGATTCAAAGCGCAATGCATTGTACCGTCAAAAGTTTTCTGACAATTACTCTGTACGCATGTACCCCAAAGTCGAGGAACATAACGAATTGTTTACCATTAAAAAATTAGCGTGATGAGTGTGGTAAAAAAACTATTAGTAGGCAAATTTACCTACCGTGATCGTCCCAAATTTAATCCTATCCAACGGCGCATTTTGAACATTAGAGCGATTTGGAATAATGACCATCAATACGATAACGGGATTGAAAAAATAGTACGGCTCTTTCTCTCTTCGTCGCAATTGTTGTTTCCAGGCGTTTACATCAAATACTTAGCTTGTAAAATCGGACATGAATACCAAGATTTAGCCATGGACGTTTATGTGTTGGCGAAAATGGCCTTACCGTGGACCATTTTAATATACGGTTGGCAACACCACCAAATTCTATTAATCCTAATGATTTATATGCTTTTGGAAACGGTCTTCTACATACCCACACTCATTTTTGCCTCCGATTTATTTGTGCGGCCACGTTCCTACAAACGCTCAATGCTTCTTTTGTTTTTTAATTATATCGAAATTGTGGTGGCGTTTGGCGTACTCTATACCTTGGGCGATAATATGAACAAACCTTTTACCCACTGGTTTGATGCGGTGTATTTTAGCTTGGTGAGCGCCAATTCTATCGGATTTGGAGATTACTATCCCATGACCACCTACGGAAAAATCTTAGTGAGCATTCAAGCCATGTTCTTCTTATCGTTTGTCTTACTCTTCCTGAACTTTTTCTCTACCAAAGTGAAAAGCAAAGGGTATTTTGACAATGAAGAGAGTGAATAAAGAGGTGACAAGCCCCCCCCATTACTTTAAATGTGATTTTTAAAAGTTTGGATTCAAAATTACTGTCGCGAAAACATCAGCCGCGCTTGCTCCAAATCTTCAGGCGTATCAATACCAATGCCTACATGCGAGGTTTCGACCATTTTTATACGCTTCCCAAATTCCAAATACCGTAACTGCTCCAATTTTTCGGTAGCTTCCAACGGTTGCATCGGCCATTGCGCAAAATCCAATAACGCTTGTTTGCGAAAGGCATACACTCCAATATGACGCATGTACCTTAGTCCTTCAGCACGCTCCCTAGGATAGGGTATTACCGATCGGGAAAAATACAACGCATACCCCATTCGGTCGGTGACCACCTTTACGACATTTGGATTTTCAATTTCCGTGGTATCGGTTATGGCAACCATTAAAGATCCCAAATCTATCTGTTGGTCAACATCCTCACGAAAAGCTTGCAATAAGGCCTCCAAAGGTTCCCGTGCCATAAAGGGTTCGTCGCCTTGTACATTCACCACGATATCGGCTTTCAAATCGACCACCGCTTCAGCAATTCGATCACTTCCACTTTCGTGGTGCCGTTGACTTCGAATTACTTTACCCCCGTGGGCTTTTACCGCGGCTTCAATTTCGTCGGCGTCGGTTACCACAAAAACTTCATCAAAAAGTTGGGTTTGTAGTGCCGCTTCATAGGTGCGCACAATAACGGGTTTACCACACAAATCCTGCACCAATTTGGCAGGAAATCGCGTAGACGCATAGCGCGCTGGAATTACTGCAATAACGTTCATAAAGGCTATTTCGGGTAAAAATACAAATTCCCTCTCGAAGGCCTACGAACCTTAAAAAATATTTTATCGTGAAAGCCCCAGAGATCATGGTATTCTTTTACTGAAGGAGGCTGTAATAACGCCCCTCTTTGCGTTTCAGAAATTGGTATCTTTGCCCCAAAACGTTTACCTCATGCATGTTGATACTATTGTCGCGTTAGCTACACCCGCTGGAGCTGGTGCAGTCGCGATTATTCGTTTGTCGGGTCCCCAAGCTATAGCGCAAGCCGAAGCCGTGTTTGTTTCCATCAAAGGAAAAAAACTAAGCGCTCAAAAGTCGCACACCCTTCATCTCGGCACGCTCATTGACCACGGCAAGGTTATCGATCAAGTCTTGGTGGCACTCTACCGCAATCCCCACTCCTACACCGGCGAAGATGTGGTGGAAATCAACTGCCACGGGTCGACGTTTATTCAGCAACAAATTATCCAACTTTTTTTGCGCAACGGGTGCCGTATGGCGCAACCGGGTGAATTTACGCTCCGGGCTTTTTTACACGGTAAACTCGACCTATCCCAAGCCGAAGCCGTAGCTGATCTCATCGCTTCCGACAATGAAGCCGCTCATCAAATTGCCCTGCAACAAATGCGCGGCGGTTTTAGTAGTGAAATACAACACTTACGCCAAGAGTTACTCAATTTTGCATCGTTGATCGAACTGGAATTGGACTTTGCCGAAGAGGATGTGGAGTTTGCAGACCGAACCCAATTCAACCAACTCGTTGCCCGTATTATCTTGGTTTTAAAACGATTGATCGACTCTTTTGCCGTGGGAAATGTACTCAAAAACGGCATTCCCGTAGCAATTGTGGGCGAACCCAATGTGGGGAAATCAACGTTGCTCAACGCGTTACTCAACGAAGAGCGCGCCATCGTTTCTGCTATTGCGGGTACTACGCGCGATACGATTGAGGACGAGCTCGTGATTGACGGCATTGGCTTCCGATTCATAGACACCGCGGGCATACGCCAAACCCAAGATTATGTGGAGCAAATGGGGATTCAAAAAACGTTTGAAAAGATTACCCAAGCCCAAGTTGTTTTGTACTTACTCGACAGCGTGGCGTTTCAACAAGACCCCACAAACTACCGCCAAGCCTTGGAGAAAATCAAAAATCAGTATCCCCAAAAGCAATTGGTAGTGGTGTTCAACAAAATCGATTTGCTTGACGAGGCGACTACCGAAAGCTTGTTGCGCGTACTCGAATCAATGCAAGTACAGGTCATCGGACTCTCGGCCAAGCAACAAGAAGGCGTGGTACGGTTAAAACAAATTTTGTTTTCACTGGTGCAAACAGGCGCCCTTCGCAACAACGAAACCATCGTAACCAATACACGGCACTACGACGCCCTACTAAAAGCATTGGAAGCCTTACAGAAAGTCCAATGGGGCATGGATACCGGAGTTTCCTCCGATTTGGTAGCGATCGACATCCGGGAAGCCTTGTACTTCTTGGGCGAAATCACAGGCGAAGTAACAAACGATGAGTTGTTAGGTAATATTTTTGCGAATTTCTGTATCGGAAAATAAGTTTTTGGCCGGCAACTTCCGGTCGTCCGCTGTATCCCCGATAGGAATCGGGGGATGCCGCTTCCACCCGGGCCGGTGGGAGGTCGCTAAAACCTTCTTTTTATTAAGAGAAGTCCCTAGTTCAACCCATGATTGCTTTTATGGGGTGTAGAAGACTTAATAATACAATGTAAACCCCAACATTTTACAGGCCGCATACTGTTTTTCATGGAGGACTTCGGTCAGTTCAACCACCGACGCATACTGTTGGGATAAGGCAAAAAACAAACCGTCTAAGTCAAAACTCAACAAAGGAACACGATGGGCATAACCTGAAATCGATTGGGCCCCGGTAACATCAAGTACATACTGTGCCGTTTCTTCGTCCAATACCAACTGCTTCGTATTGGCAAAGTGCAACCGCTTGCCCGTTAACTTGCCTTCAAAGGCATCGGCCAATTCATACAAATCGTACTGATATCCATCGACTTCGAGCACCGAGCCGTGACCCCCAACCACAAAATACAGCGCGGGATACCTTCCGCTCTGCCGATCTTCGCGCACCCAATGGTGCCAATACGATTCCATCATTTCCATACTCTCACACGGTCCGTGAATACTGGTCAACCCAAAATCCAAAGCCCATTGGGCCAAAATTGTTTCGACAGAAACCCCTGGCAAAGCCCCCATTCCCTCCAAACAATAAATGCGCATATCCTGCTCCCCATCGTTCATATCCATCGTTTTATTGGCCACGAAAATACGCGAAAAAAACACGTAAATGTACGTATGCAAAATATCGATAAACGACTTATTTTTAAAGATGAATAAAAAAAAAGTAACCATTCAGCCCTATTTTTCGTACATTTAGCTTTAGAAAACTTAATCGATAACCCGAAAACAACCCGAGGATTTGAAAAAGATAGCATCATGGTTGGGACAGCAACCGCGTTTAGCAGGGATTTTGGCCTTCTTTTTTTTAGTGCCTTTCGTCTATTTTGCCATTTCCCTTCGCTATAAAATCATTCGCGAAAACGAACAACGGGAAATGTCCAATATTCTTAATGTTGTCCAGCGCAATATCGCGCAGATGTATAAAAACAGCTATACAACTACCCTTACCTTGGCTTTTACAATCAATGATCAAGGTAATCCCGAGGACTTTGAAAAAGTGGGAAAGCAATTGATCGAATCCAATCCCGCCGTCGATGCAGTGCAACTCGTACCCGGTGGAGTCATTCGATACATCTACCCCATGAAAGGCAACGAACCTGCAATGAACTATGACATACTGCATTCACCCGAAGTGCGGCAAGAAGCTTTGCAATCGATGAAAAATCGCAACTTTTATTTTGCCGGTCCGCTTCCGCTCCGCCAAGGGGGAATCGGAATCGTGGGACGTTTGCCCGTATATAAAAAGAATGTCTTTTGGGGATTTTCTGCCGTGGTCATTCGCATGGAAACTCTCATACGGGAATCGGGAATTGCCGACATTGATGATACCAAATACTTCTTTCAATTTTCAAAAACAGACCCGCGCACGGGCAAAGAGGTATTTCATTATAATCCAAAAGAAATAACAAAGAACAAATTCTTAATCAAACAAACCGTCCCCGAAGGCAATTGGAACATATATTTGGTCTCTCGACAAGGCGACAATGTGTTATACCAAGTGTATACTTCCCTCATTTTGGGATTTTTACTATGTCTCATTTTTGGTCTTTGGGTGTATTCAATCATGAAAAAACCAGCAGAGCAATACGCTTTGATTTTGGAGCAGGCAAAAATACTGGTTGAAAATGAAGTGAAATTTAAAACCCTTTTTGAACAAGCGCCGGTAGGCATTGCAAAAATCGCCATGGGCTCAGGACTGTTTTTGGAAAGCAACACGCAAATGTGCAAAATCACGCTGTATAACGAAGATGAGTTGAAAACAATCTCTTTACCCGAACTTTTACCGAAAGAGGACCTAGTTTTTTTTCAAAGTGGAATTGACGAAGTGCACCAACAACCCGGGGAAGAATTTACCATGGAAACCCAAATTATAACCAAAAGCGGGCGAAAAAGATGGGTAAATTTGGTCGTTACACCCTTGGGACAAATAGAAAACGTACAAGATCAGTGCATCATCATCCTGGAAGATATTGATCTCAAAAAAAACACGGAAGATGAATTGCATAAATCGTTTGATTTGGTGAACGAACAAAATAAGCGCTTACTCAATTTTTCGTATATCGTTTCGCACAACTTACGCTCCCATTCTAGCAATATCAAATCGATTTCTACCTTAATGGAAGAAGCGGATTCACCCGAAGAACAAAAGGAGTTAATGGACATGCTTAAAAAAGTTTCCCTTTCCCTGCAAGAAACAATGGGGAACCTCAATGAAGTCATCAACATTCAATCCAACCTGGGACTCCATAAAGAATCATTACCGTTAAAACATTATGTCGATAGTACGCTCAATGCCTTAAGCGAGCAAATCCATCGCAAACAAGTGACCGCTTTGGTTGAGATAGATGATAAAGCCACCGTTGTACATAATGCGGCGTATCTTGAAAGTATCCTACTGAATCTCATTTCAAATGCGGTGAAATATGCGGCTCAAGATCGAAATCCGCTCATTAAAATCAAATACGATGGCGCACAAAAAACACTCACCATTGGCGATAACGGGATAGGAATAGACCTAAAAAAGCACGGCGATAACATCTTTGGAATGTATAAAACCTTTCACAACAATCCCGATGCGAAAGGATTAGGCCTTTTTATTACTAAAAATCAAATCGAAGCGATGGGAGGAAAAATCAATGTGGAAAGCGAACCCAATGTGGGAACCACGTTTACCATTCAATTTGCCTCAAATTAATTAACCTGTAATTTGATCGTTTTTTGTTGGGTTTCCGATTGAAGTTGTAAGATATACAAACCCGGTGCAATACCTTCCAATGAGACGCTGCCTGAAGAGACAAGCGTATACTCCGAAATTTTCTTGCCGCTCATGTCCCATAAAATACCCTTGGTGGGTTCGGTGATGTTTTGCACCTGAATCCAATCGTTGGCAGGGTTGGGATATACCCAAAGCGACGTTGTGCTTAGGTCAGGATTTTGCAGAGCGAACGACCACGGTTGTCCAAAATTGGGACCAAAAATATAATTGGCCAATAGAGGATAGTCAATAAACGGATTGCGGTTTTGTTGCCACGTAGCGATATAATTGTTGCGGTGCATTTCAAAATCATCGGCTGGGTCGGCTTGATTCCAGGCCAATAAAGAGGCCAAATCGCCCATCTGCCCTACGGTGCTGTCGACCGGATTGCCATTGACCAAACTGAGTCCGTTGTAGCGAACCGCCATATAAAATAAAGCCCGCGCTACATCACCGCGCCAGCTGCCTTGATTTCCCGTAGGACCATTGTAATCAGATCCGTAATCGCGATTGCTGCGCAAGGTATTTTCGGCACCGTCTTCGGCACGAATATGATGCGCATCGGCATGGCCCGCCAAGATATCATCGGGCCCTGTAGGCAACCAAATGTCGATACCGTCGGAAAACGACGAAGTTCCGTCGGCAAATCCACCGCGCGATTGCGGCCAAATATGTTCCCGATTCCATACCCCAATATTGCTACTGCCCAATTGGTAATCGATTTTTGAACGGGGACTTTCCACATACATCATCCAAACCTGACTGCTGTTTTGGGGGTTGCGATCGGCCTCAAGGAGCATATCGGTGACATCGCCATACGAATGCGCGCGAACCACAGCAGGGTTGGCAATAATATCTTGTAACGCTTGGCGTAACGCATTGCCCGATAAGCCCTCCAAACTATCATAATATCCATTGGGAATGGCAGGCGTAACGATACCGTAAGTAGGGTTTAAAGGCGTTCCCCAAGGCGAAACGACAAAATCATTGTCATTGACCCGAACAACGATTGAATTGTTATTGAGCACATACCCGCTGGGGACATTATTGACTTTAATCAACAATTCCTCATCCCCTTCGTTGGCCGTATCGTCAACTATAAGAATTGCGGTTGAAGCCGAAGTACTTCCTACGGGAATGGACACCGTTTGATTGCCACTGTAATCGAGAAGGGTAAAATTGCCATTAACGAGTACAAAATTGATAATCAAATTGGATCCTGTCACCGCGGTATTGGTGGTAAATGTAACCTGCAGGGTTTGTCCTTCGGTGATAGGAGAAGGCGCAGCGGTAATCGTGATTCCATTTAGTATGATTCCACTGCCGTCGTTGTTGACCCCAGGGGTGGGTGTTGTCACCGAAAAAGTGCCATTGCTATTGCGTTGCATGGACTGATTGGCCGCATTTTGCGTTTGATTTTCATTGACACAAACCGTCAATCCAAGGGCTGTCATCAGAGCCGATGGTTGCGTGGTGGCCGCATTAGAATACGCCAAGGCATCAATTAAGTTGGAGGTTGTCGCCAACGAATTCAGCGGAAAATCAGAGGCATTGGCTTGATATATGGCCACCACATCGGGGCCGTTTTGTATCGTTGCATTGGGAATAATAAAGACAGGTGCGGGCGTTACTTGGGCGTTCCCCAGTAGCAGCAAACCATTGATATCACTTGTGAGACCATCAAGATCAATGGCATAATAACTGGCATTTTGAGCGCCAGAACCCCCGTTGAAAAACACCAAACAGTACCCATCCAAAGGCATGTTGGGCGTGGCTGTTTTCAATTCGATAAATTCGCGGGTGTCGGTCCCAGGCGTATCGGCGTCCAATTCGTTAATTACGATTTGGCCATGCAAAGCGGTTAAGCTACTGAAAAACAGTAACCCCATCCAAAAACGGTATGTCATATTCGTCAAATTCTGTAAAACAAAGGTAAACTGAATTTTTAGAATACGGGGTTAATTCATTCTTAAATCCGATGAAAACCAATTAATAAATGTACTTTTGTGTTCAAATTTAAGAGAATAACAATGAAGAGATTTTATTTTGCTTTACTAGTTTCTAGCCTGTTCATCGGTTGCCAATCGCCTGATAAGTACACGATTGAAGGAGATTTAGGAAAAGAAAATGATGGAAAAAAAGTGTATTTACGATTTGAAAATCAGCTTGGTGTATTAAAAGATGTCGATTCTTGTGAAATCAAGGATGGAAAATTTGAATTTGTGGGCAAAGCTACCTATTTGGACATTTTCACGGTGTCAGCGGATGACTTAAATATGGCGATGAACATCATTTTGGAGCCGGGCACTATCTCCATAAAATTTGCCAAAAAACCGGGAGATAAACCACAAATTGGAGGTACCCCCTACAACGATCAATTACAAGCTTTTAATGAAAAATATTTGAAGTTTGATGAAGACATTTTCAACTTTCAGAAGAAAAACTTTGATCTGTTTAAAAAGGCCCAAAAGGAAAACGATTCGGTAACGATGAAAAAATTGTTTGCGGGTGTAACGGCCATTAATACGAAGAAGTTTGATTTTTTCAGAAACTACCCCGCGAAGAATCCGACCCATTTTATGTCGGTTATTTTAATCCAACAACGCTTGTTTTCGGGTGACACCTCTTTTGTAGCTTTACGGGATGCCTACAAAAAACTGGATCCTAAATTGAAGGAAACGCGTATTGGAAAGCAAATCGAAGAACGTTTGAAAAGCATGGAAAATACACGCCTTAAAAATCAAAAAGGGACTTCATCTCCAGCGGTGAAAGCCCAAGACTTTTCGGCTAAAAATCCAGACGGGAAGACCATTTCACTGAAAGAAAGCATGGGTAAAGTAACCCTGGTTGATTTTTGGGCTTCGTGGTGTCCGCCTTGCCGTAAGGAGAATCCCAATGTGGTGAAAATGTACCAAGCGCTACAACCCAAAGGACTAGCGATTATTGGGGTTTCGCTCGATACGTCGGCGGAGGCATGGAAAAAAGCCATAGCGCAAGATGGGTTGACATGGCCTCAAATTTCGAATTTAAAAGGATGGAAAGATCCGATTGCCTTACAGTACAAGGTCGAGGAAATTCCCACCACATTGGTATTGGATGCGCAGGGAAACATCGTTGCGCGCGGCCTAACGGGAGAAGCCCTTCGTGCCAAAATTGAATCCTTGCTACCCTAACCGATTTTAGGAAACCCCTTAGAAATCAAACCCCTAAAATCCACCCCAAAATAAAAAGCATAAAAACGTTTGGATAGGTTCAAACAGTTGCTATATTTGCAACCGCTAAGGAGGGGAGATACTCAAGCGGCCAACGAGGGCAGACTGTAAATCTGCTGGTTTTCACCTTCGCAGGTTCGAATCCTGCTCTCCCCACGAATAAATAAAACCTCAAAAAAAAATCGCCAAGTTTACTTGAGCGATTTTTTTTGAGGTTTTATTTTCAGCGCGTAGCGCTCAGGATGGGCGTTAGTGTTCAGTCAACAGTCAACAGTGTTCAGTCAACAGTAATCAGTGTTTAGCAGTCAGCGGTCAGCAATTAGCAATTCGCTTTCTTACTTCCTAAAGCAAGTCTTTTTTCTTGCTTCTTTCTTCTTTTCTCTAAACCAGCTTGTCTTTTTTCTTGCTTCTAGACGAGTCGTAAGTCGTTTTAGTCGTAAGTCATCAGTTATAATTTAATTTGAAATAGTAATCCTCCCCCGTTGGGGGTTGGGGGCTAGTCAACAGTTGTCAGTGTTCAGTCAATAGCAATCAGGGTTTAGCAGTCAGCGGTCAGCAATTAGCAATTCGCTTTCTTACTTCCCAAATCATGTCTTTTCTCTTGCTTCTTTCTTCTTTTCTCTAAACCAGCTTGTCTTTTTTCTTGCTTCTTTCTTCTTTCCTCTAACTAGAAGTTTGATTTTCTAAAGCCACGCGAGGGGATTGAGTTTGGGGTGTTTAATTTCGAGGGAGAAGCGGGTATGTTGCACACGGATTGTAAATCCGCGCGATCGGGTTTGAGTTTGGGGAATTTTATTGCGGGGGGAGCTGTTATGTTGCGCACGGATTGCACCCGAGGCTTTAGCCGAACAGACGAAGTAAATCCGCGCGATCGGGTAAATACTGTTAGTGGCAGTTTAAAAAAGAGATATAATTTCATTATCACTTTTATTTTCACTAATTAAAAAATTATTCAATTCTGTTTTTATTTTTTCAAGCTTTGGAATAAATTTTTTCATAAAAGGCTTAATTTCTTGCATGGCCAATTTTTCACGTCTTTCATCCATATGTTTTTCTCGTTCTTCTTCCGTCATTTTGTTAATGTCCTTATCGCCACGATACTTGCTATAGCATTCTGAAAAGTAATGATAAGCTTCATTAAGTTCATTTGATTTCAATATGTAATTAAATGAATCAAATAAACTTCTTAACGTTATAAAATTATCTATGATTAAGTTTTTATCGGTTTCATCGACATTTATTTCGGTAATATATTTTTCGAAATATGGAATTAATGCATATTGTATCACACTTTTTTCATCAAGTTCCGATAATAGGAGATAAAAATTGTCCTGATAAGTTTGTCTGTATTTTTTCTTATCTGTTAAAGATGATATTATTTTACTAAATATTATTTTTTTATTTTCCTCATTTAATGAGTATATATAAATTGCAGCAAAATACTCTTGTAATGAACGGTGAGGAAAAGTATATTCAGTTCCTTCCTTATTTAAAATACCGATAGCAATTTGTAAATCACTTATAAGTTTGTCATTATCAAATGAAATTCCTTTCTTTTTTTCTTTTATTAGTGCTAGTTTTTCTTCTAAATATATGCTACTAAATATAAATTTTTCATCAAAATAGGATAAAAAGGAAAATAGCTTTAAAACTTCAACAAATTGTTCTTTACTCAATCCGCTTTGCTTTTCTCTAACAAAAGCTAGTTTTGACATACTATCATGAACGGAATAAAGAGCGTCAAATACTTGACTATAAAATTCACTTCTTTTTTGTGGTATACTAGAGTAAGATTGAAAAGTCAATATAAACATTGAAAGTAATAAAGGGTTACTTAAAAAACTCTTATATGATATATTTTCTTGATTATTGACTGCTTCAATAATTTTTTCGCATAATTCATATTCTTCCTTTGGGATTTGTTTTTTGATAAATTGATTTATATCATCGTCTGAAAGTTCACAAACTTCAAAATTGTGAAATAAGGGCAGTAACTCGATGTCAGTGTAAGGTCTTGATGTCAGCAGGTAATTATTCCGATTATAAACCTGAACCAATTCATCAATTTCTTTGGTAATTTTTTCTTTTTTTGTTGAAGTAATTTCATCGTAACCATCGAGAAAAATTATAAAATCACCAGAGCTCATTAGGCGTTCTATTATTCTATCACTTGTGGCTAACTTATTTAATTTAAAAATTCTCTCACGTATAAATTCAATTACACTTCCATCAAAATCATTCATATATCTTAATTCCACTTTAATTGGAATTTTATAATCACTGTCTATTGAATTCAAAAAAAGGTATTTTACGATGGTACTTTTCCCGCTTCCAGCGTTACCAATTAAAGTTATAAGCTTATTTTTTGAAAACAACTCCTTGACAGAATTGGTTGGAATTCTTTTGGAGTTTGGTCTTGTGTGTGATGGTCTATATTTTTTTCCACAAGGAGAAATAAATAATGGTTGGTAAAACTCTTTTAGGTTTTTTGGTTGGACTCTATGTAAGAGTGTTTTTGTGCTGGAATTTCTACCATACTCCTCAATTTGATATTCAAGAATATTATTTTCAAGTAGATGTTTAATTTCTTCGCCAAACTCCGCTGCAACTTTGTCAAAAAAGGGATTTAATTTTTCTCCAACAAACTTCGCAATAATTGCTGTTAAAACCATATTGTAAATTTTTAATTAATTTTATTGTAATATGTTAAAAGATAGGCGTTGTGTAAATTGCCACTAACGTATTGCTAAGAACTTCAATATAATACTTACCCACCCAAAAATAAAAAATAATACGACACCTCACCCCAGGGTTTTTACCCGTTTTGCAGAGTATTTTTCCGTTGGGGTAAGGTATTTTTCCGCGGGGTTGAGGGTATTTTTCTGGAGGGCTTGAAAGACAAGGGGTTCCACTCGGGGTTGCGGTAGGGCAAGGGGCAAAAAAACGGCGCTGGGTCGCGCCGTGGGCTTTATTTGTAAAAGTGTTCTTACGGGAAATTGGGGTGTGCTGCGCGAGTTCAGGGTACTGTTATTGGAGTTCAAACCGCACTTCTTGCCCCTTTTCGGAGTCGGTGCCTATAAACAGGGAAAAGGTTCCGGGTTCGACTACATAAGTTCCTGTGGTATCATAAAACCCTAGTTCAGCATCGGTTAACGAAAACTTTACGGTTTGGGTTTCTCCGGGCGCTAAGGTGACTTTTTGAAAACCTTTCAACTCTTTTACAGGACGTGCGATACGGGCATAATGGTCGTGAAGATACAATTGCACCACTTCCGAACCGGCGTAGTTCCCCGTATTGGTAATCGAAACTTGAACTTCAACAGGTTCGCCTTGAACATAGGTCGCTTTGGAAAGCACGGGTTTACCATAAGCAAATGTGGTGTAACTGAGACCGAATCCAAAAGGCCATTGCGGGGTATTTTCACTATCACTGTAATGCGACCAAAAGACATTATTCTCACTATTGGTGGGACGGCCCGTTGAAAAATGATTATAATAGATAGGACACTGACCTACATTTCGTGGAAAAGACATGGGTAATTTCCCCGAGGGATTATAATCTCCGTACAGTACTTGGGCAATAGCATTCCCCGATTCGGTGCCCAAATGCCATGCTTCTACAATGGCAGGAATATGTTCGGCAGCCCAAGGTAGAGCTAGAGGGCGCCCGTTTTGTAAAACCAGCACAATATTGGCATTGACCGCATAAATCGCTTCCAATAATTGCTGTTGCACGCCCGGTAAATCGAGAGAGGTACGACTGCGGGCTTCGCCACTTTGCAAGCCATGTTCACCCAACACCATAACCACTACATCGGCGTCTTTGGCCACTTGAATCGCCTTTTCAAAGCCTCTCGTATCGGAAGTATTAAACACCAATTCATCAACAAAGGTGGTTTTGCCCATCGTGAGCGGAGCCCCTTCGGCATAGGTCAATTGATTTCCTGTATACTTTTGCATGCCCTCCCAAACCGATACCGCCGAAAGATCATCAGCGGCAATACGCCAACTCCCGAGCGGACTGGTTTTGTCGGCCGCCAACGGACCTATGAGTGCGATGCGTTGTCCCTCTTTTTTTAAGGGTAAAAGACGCTTGTCATTTTTTAACAAAACAACCGACTTTTTAGCCATATCGAGTGCTTTTGCGCGTTGCGTCGCACTTCCGATCGTTGCTTTTTCTCTTTTGGAATCACAATACCGGTAAGGATCATCGAACAAGCCCAATTCAAATTTCACCCGTAAAATGCGACGTACTGCATCGTCTACCCATTTTTGTTCCACCTTACCTTCTTGCACCAAGCGTACCAGTTCGGCCACATACAAATGGGATTCCATATCCATATCGGCACCCGCTTCAACAGCCAACTTTGAGGCGGCGGCACCATCTTTGGCATATCCATGTGTAATCATTTCACGAATAGAGGCCCAATCGGTTATGACAAATCCATCAAATTGCCATTTCCCTTTCAAAATGTCCCGTTGCAAAAAAGAATTACCCGTTGCTGGAATTCCGTTGAGTAGGTTGAAGGCATTCATAAAGGTGCGGACACCCGCTTTTTTTGCTGCTTCAAAGGGAGGTAAAACCGTATTATACAGGGTTGCTGTTCCTATATCTACCGTATTGTATTCTTTACCCGCTTCTACAAAACCATAGCCCGCAAAATGTTTGGCACAAGCGGCTATTGTATTGTTTTTGCTTAAATCATCACGGGTTTCGCCTTGAAAACCTTGTACGCGGGCCATTGCAATTTTACTTCCTAAAAAAGGATCTTCTCCAGCCCCTTCCATTACCCTTCCCCAACGTGCGTCACGAGAAATATCAACATTGGGGCCGAAAGTCCAAGTAATCCCCGCGGCACTTGCTTCATCAGCCGCCATTTGAGCCGAGGCTTTGATCGCTTCCATGTCCCAACTCGCCGCTTCCGCCAAGGGAATAGGACTGATGGTTTTGTACCCGTGAATGAGGTCAAAACCAATAATCAAGGGTATGCCCAAGCGGGTTTCTTCAATAGCTATTTTTTGAACGGCACGCACTTGATCAACCCCACGAACGTTGAGCATGGAGCCTACCCAACCCTTTTTTAAATGTTCATACTTACGCTGCGCATCGCCTCCCGAGGGAGCAGGTCCAGTGACTTCCCAAAATCCATTGTATTGATTCATTTGTCCCACCTTTTCTTCCAAGGTCATTCGTTTCAAAAGATCTTCGATGCGTTGCTCCACAGAAAGGATGGGTTTCGATGGTTTTTTGGGTTGTGCTTGGGCTAAGGTTAAGGTGGCAAAAGCAAGGATTCTAAGTAGTGATTTCATAGTTTTTTTCAGTGATAAAAGAGGATGCGGGTAGGTGCGGCTCGTTAAAAAGCGGTACTTGTTTACCCTTTTCCCTAAAAAAAATTGGGGTTATAAAGGAATTACTTCGTTTACAAACAGTACGTTTCATACGGATACGAATGTACTAAACTTTTCACCAATTGAAACGGATTGGGCAAAACATAAGGAGTAAACAAATACCTTTCACTTTGTTTATTTTGGGAAAAATGGTAAACGCAATAATAACAACGGCGGGTTTCTGAAAGTGGAAAGTGACCCTTTGTATACAATACAAAATTCTTCATTTATTTCGAGTCAGCGATTAGGGTTAATAAGGGTTCAACTGTTATAGGAATAACTAATAAAAATTTAAACTACATCCCAAGGGCTACGGCATTATTTTATGTAACTTTGTGTCCCTTTAAAAAACGGAAACACATGATTTTACGGAATTATTGGCGCCTCGTCGTTTTATCATTAACGCTCTTTATTTCGAATAATTCGAATAGTCAATGTTTTGAGATTGAATCGATTTTGGTCGATGCTTGCTCGCCTACGAATCCAACCAATGAAGAAGGTTTCAATGAGATGGTTCGTTTTAGAGTGGGTCCCAACCCCTTAAATACAGCCAATTTAAACGTAACCTGGCCCAATAATCCTTGGGGGGGGATTATCCAGAATGCGGCCACAGCCAATATTGTGACGCAATTGAATGCCAGTATCGCCACTGCGGGGAATTGTGGACAGATATTAGAACCCACAGGTGGCGTTTTACCTGCCAATGCGACGGTGTTTTTGGTCACCAGTCAAAACATCAATGTGACGTTCAATTCCTTTGCTACGTTGACCACAACGGTGTATATGATTTTTCAAAATAATGCCAGTAATATTGGAGGGCATTTTGCCAACTACAATACGATTCCGGGAACGCGAACCTTAGTCATGTCTTTTGGAGGGGCTTGTACGGATACGGTGACTTATGAACGTAGTTTATTGATCAATAACACAGGAGGATACGGTGGACCGCTTCCTGCGCAAGACGGAGCGACGGTTAATTTTAACCCCGCTGGCGTTCCTACCTATGTCAACAACGGTTGTTTGGCTCCTGTGGTTCCTTTTACTGTAAATGCTGGGACAACCCAAACGGCTTGTCGAGGCGCAACGATTTCCCTTAACGGAACAGCCCAAGGATTTCAATCCGTATTATGGTCGGCCCCCGCGGGAACTTTTGTGGGCAGTCCAGCTATATTAAATCCTACGTTCACCTTACCCACCACGGGTAACAGTGTAACGCTAACGCTCACGGCGACCAATATTTGCGGTTTGGTGATCAATTCAACCGTGACTATAAATTTCACTGCGGTACCCACTCCTACCGTTACAACACCCGTAAATTATTGTCAAAATCAAACCGCTACGCCCTTGTCGGCTACAGCGTCAACTGGGGGAACGTTAAACTGGTACGGCACCAATGCGACAGGAGGAACAGCCTCACCCACGCCCCCAATTCCAGCCACGTCCACGTTGGGAACGTTTACCTATTATGTGAGTCAAACGATTGCCGGTTGTGAAAGTGAGCGCGTTCCGATTACGGTGGTTATTGCCAATACAGGACCTTCTTTGAACTTGTTTTGTGATTTGGCTAGTCCGAATACCACGCCCACGTCCTTGAATTTTGATTTTTCCAATGTAGGACAAACCAATTTCACCTACACGTACACCATTGCTGGGGGTACTCCAGTTACAGGAACATGGGTTGCCCCCTCGAATTTTACAGTGACGGGATTGACACCTGGGACATCGGTTACGTTTACCTTACAAGCCAATGGGGTATCGTGTGTTTCCCCGATGACTGTTACTTGTAACACCCCGTGTCAAACGTTTACCAATCCGAATTTTGCTCCTATCGCACCGATATGTCAGGGGAGCACTCCGCCGCCTTTACCAACTACTTCACCCAATGGAATTAGCGGAACATGGACTCCTGCCACCATTAATCCCAATGCCTCAGGAACTTATACGTTCAATCCGGATTCTATTTTATTCCCCTGTGCGAATCCGCAAACCTTGAATGTAACGATTACACCCCAAGTAACTCCTACTTTTACCCCTATTGGACCGCTTTGTGTGGGAACCTCTTTTACACTACCAACCACCTCTACCAATGGAATTCAGGGGACTTGGACACCCGCACCTAACTTTGGCGCAACCACAACGTATACCTTTACCCCGATCAACAGTGCTTGTGCTACATCGACTACCTTAACTGTGACGATGAACCCTGTTATCACACCCACTTTTCCCTACACAGACATTACTTTGTGTGAAGGGACTCCCATTACAACCGTGTTATTAATGAATACCTCCAACAATGGTATTATAGGGACTTGGAATCCTGCTTCAATCAACACGAATCTTCTTGGGACAACCATTTATACTTTTACCCCAAACGCAGGGCAATGTGCAGTTAACTTTTCTTTTGAAATAACCATTACACCAAATGTAACACCCACGTTTAACACGCCGCCCTCGTATTGCCAAGGAGCCACCATAGCGGCTTTACCTACAATATCCAATAATGGAATTACAGGTACATGGTCGCCTGCCATAAACAACAATTCAACCACCACTTACACCTTTACGCCCATCGCGAATCAATGCGCCACAACGACCACGATAACCATTACAATAAATCCGCGTATTACCCCTACTTTCCCAGCTTTGGGTCCGTATTGTGTAGGAACTGCGGTTAACCCATTGCCTACTACCTCCTCGAATGGAATTGTTGGAACATGGAGCCCAGCTTTTAATCCCAACGCAACCACCACTTACACCTTTACACCGAATGCTGGACAATGTGCAAATTCGACTACGCTCACGATTACGATAACTCCTTTAGCAACCCCAACGTTCACTGCGATTAGTCCCATTTGTATTAATACTACTTTCCCTACCCTACCTACGACTTCTACCAATGGAATCACAGGAACATGGTCACCAGCCCTCAATAATACGGCAACAACCACCTACACCTTTACACCCAATGCAGGACAATGTGCTTCAACAACCACATTGACTGTAACCGTAATCAATAATTCAAACATTCCTGTATTTACGATTGCACCCAATCAATGTCCAGGAATTCCTTCACCGCTTCCTACGATTTCCAATAATGGAATTTCTGGTGTTTGGACACCACCGTATACGCCCAATACTTCAAACACATATACGTTTACCCCCAATGCGGGACAGTGTGCTACTGCAGTTACGCAATCCATAACGATTATTGCCTCACCTCCCGCCAACACCCCCACCCCATACGAAGTGTGTGATGACAACAACGATGGTGTGGCGTGTACTTTTGTGTTGGGCACGAAGACTCCGGAGATTACCACTAATCCCAACGTGCAGGTGAGTTACCACTTAACCCCCACCGATGCGCAAACTGGGTTTAATCCGATTGCGCCCAACCAGCCGTTTTGCAACAACGA
>NZ_FQVQ01000002.1 GCF_900129405.1 Flavobacterium fontis
ATTGTACTCACAATTGGGGTACAACCTCCAGGTAAACCTAAGTTATCGATGTTACCGTTACAGTCGTTATCGATACCGTCGTAACATACATCAACTGCACCTGGACGAATGGAAGCATTAGCATCATTACAGTCTGAGCTGTTAGCCACAAATCCAGCAGGAGCACCTGTACAAGAAATACTAGTGACCGCAATATTACCGAAACCATCATTATCGGCATCTTGATAATAGGTAACATTTGGCAATACACTAATTGTACGGTTTCCAGCAATAGAACAACCTGTCGTAGTGTTGGTCACAGTCACGGTATAGGTTCCAGAAGCCGCTGTTGTTGCAGAAGCAATTGTTGGGTTTTGTTGGTTTGATGTAAATCCATTAGGACCTGTCCATGAGTAGGCTAAAGCAAATGGAGTAAAGGTAATACTCTGTCCATTATTCAAACTAGCGGTATTGTGAGAATACTGTAAAGCTGCCGTAGCATTGTAGTTCAAACCAATAGTGGCAGAAGCACCTCGATCATTCACTGTATCTGTTCCAGAGAATAACACATCATTATATACAAAGTGAATCTGACCTGTTACAGTATCTAACTGAATCTGGAAGGTGATGGTACCTGTACCCGTAGCACTAAAGCTATCTTGGTTGGTCCATTGAACGATAAACGTGTTTCCTACAGTTTGCGTACGAATGCTTGCGCCGGTACCCGGGGTTAAATCATCCCACCATGGGCAAAGTGCAGCAGCACCTGCATTTCCAAGACCTGTAGAAGCAGAAGTACTACCTCCTTGCGGTAGTGGAGAATTCACCCAGTAAATATCACCTGCAGTAGAGCCTAAAACAAGTACTCCATTGTTACCAATACGAGCAGTGGTATAGGTAGTTCCGAAGTAGGTGAACGAAGGAATAGTTACATTATGCTCTGAATCATCAGCAATTGAAGTTACAGCCGTACCTGTAGTACTAATGTCAACAAACGCAACACCACTGTTGGGGTTCATTGCATATCCTAATGCAGAAGAAGTTGCCGTTAAATTCACAGGGGAATTCTCACAAATTGGAGAAGTCGAACCTCCCATTACTGGAGCAGATGGAAGCGCGTTAACTACAATAGTGAAGTTAACTGGAGTTCCAATACAGCCATTAGCTTTAGGAAGAATTGTAATTGTAGCAACACCCGAGGCAGTTGTTGTGAAAGATGGGATCTCAGTTACATCCGATTGGTTGGCTAATCCTATGCTAGCACCTCCTGAAACTTCAAAAGTAACACCCGATGGAGTACCAGACAATACAATTGGTAATGTTGTAGCATTTACACAATAGGTTTGAGTAGCTGGTGCAGTAACCGTAGGCGTTGGATTAACAATTACTGTTACAGGATCACTGATGGCCACATTTCCACAAGCTGGGGTCACGACTACGTCGTAGGTACCCGATTGTGCTGGTAAAGCACCCGTTACAGAATACGTAGCGGCAGTAGCACCAGAAATGTTATTTCCGTTCAAACGCCACTGATAAGTCAAACCAGGACCCGTTGCCGCAACACTCATCGAGAAGTTTCCTCCCTGACACAATGGTGCTGGAGCCACAGGTTGCGTAGTAATAATCGCATCAGCTACAATATTTACCGTTACCGATGCAGTAGCTGAACATCCTGTTCCCGAAGTTACCGTTACGTTATACGTAGTAGAAACTGTTGGGTTAACCGTTGGGTTTTGCAATGATGACGTAAATCCAGGAGGATTTGAGGTCCATGCATAAGTATACGTTGGTAAGTTACTAGGTGTAAAACGATACAAACGTCCATTATCAGGTAATAATGGTGCCGCAAAAGTTCCCACAGCACAAGTTGAAATTGCTGCCGTTCCCACAGTTGGTGAAGACCATGCACCAATATTATTCAAAGAACGAACATTGACAGAGGCGTTACTTGCCCCACGTAAACCAACTTGAACAGTTCCTCCAGCTGTTCTTCCTGAAGAAGTTGTGAAAGCACCATAACGCATTTCTACGATATTACTTCCTTCATACAACCACAATTGGAAATTAGCGGTTGCTGGATTCACTGTACTTGAGAAACTACGTACATTCACCCACTCAATTTTCAAAATACGGTTTGGAGCCGTACCTGTTACTTGGGTGTAGTAGGATGTTGCAGTTGTATTATTACCATTTAAATCACGGTTGAAAACAGCAATAACATTATTGTCTGAACCGTTCAATGCAGAATAGTTAGTTGTACTTACTGAAGCACCTCCTAAGTTTATCCATCCATTGGAGTTGATTTTATACGAAGTAAAATCTGTACCGCCAAAATTGAAGGTAAACGGAATAGTTTGAGTCGCAGAAATTGAATCATCCATACTTGACAAAGTCACTGCACTAGTTCCTGGTTGTCCAACAATAGTTGCATAGGGTGACGTTGTGTTTGCAAATACATAGCTTCCAATGTTGGCTGGTGTGAACGATGATACTCCATTTGCAGTAAGATTAACCGCAGTCGAAGGACACACGCCTAATTCAGAAGCATTTGCTGAAGCGGTTACTGTATTAGAAACGGTAACTGTAACTGTAGTTGAATTAGTACAACCTAAAGCATCAGTTCCTACCACAGTATATACCGTAGTTGTCGAAGGACTCGCTAATACAGTTGCCCCTGTAGTTGCAGATAATCCAGTTGCTGGAGACCATACATAGGATACCGCTCCATTAGCCGTTAACGATACGGCTGAACCTGGTACACAATAGGTAGCACTTCCAGGTGTAACTGTGATGGTTGGCTGTTGAATGGTTAACGAGGCTACAGAAGAAGTCACTCCTGTACAAGGAGCAGCAACATTGACTAAAACACGATAGAAAGTTGTTCCAACTGTTGAAGAACCCGTAACTGGAATAGTCAAAGTAGTCGTTCCAGTGATAGAATCATAGGTACCACCACTTACATTGGTCCATCCTGTTGTACCATTGGCAGAAACTTGCCATTGAACAGAAGATACTGAACCAGCAGCAACAGCAGTAAATACAGCATTACCTGTAGTACGACAAACCGTAACGTCTGTGGGTTGCGTTGATACAGAAACCCCTGTATTGATAAATAACGTAACTGTATTAGAAGAAACAATATTTCCACCATTTACTACGACATAATAGGTATAATTATTACGTGTATTATCCGCATTTTGAATCACAAGGGTATCTGAAGTAGCCCCACTGATATCACCTCCATCTTCTAAAGGAAGTTCTTCAATACCGTCATTTTGATACCATTGATACGTCAATCCTGTACCCGTAGCAACAACACTAAAGGTTGCAACTCCTGATTCACAAAGCGTAACATTAGTAGGCTGTGTAGTAATAGCCGTGTTCCCTACATTTAAGATAACTGTATTCGAATCTAAAGAAGTACATGGAGCCGTTCCAGTAACTTGACAGTAGTAACGGTTATTGTTAAATGAACTAGGAACAGCCGTTAATGTTAACGTAGCAGTAGTAGCCCCTGAGTACTCTCCACCATCTACAACAGCAGTAAAATTGAATCCACCATCAGTAGACTCATACCACTGATAAGCTAAACCTGAACCCGTAGCTACCACACTGAAAGAGGTGTTTGTACCTGTTAAGATAGCAACACCACTAGGTTGCGTAGTAATTGCAACGGGAGCATACACATTGATAGGATAAGAAGCTGTTGTTGAACAACCGCTTACAGTGACTGTATACGTAATTGTTGCAGCACCTGCCGCTAAGGCAGTAACATTTCCACCATTAACTGTAGCTACTGCAGGATTTGAAGTTCCCCATACCCCTTGCGCAGTATTGTTTGTCAAAGCTAAACTAGGTGATGATAAACAAATAGCGTTAGTTGAACCTACAATTGGGTCAACCGTTGGATTAGGTGTAATGGTTAGTGAATTCACACTTGAACCTGTTCCGTAAGCATTGGTAGCGGCAAACACTCCAGAAGTAGCACCAGAAGGTACCACAACACTCATTGAAGTATCAGAGTTAACTGTAAATGAAGTTACTGGAGCACCGTTAAGCGTAACAGCGGTAGTTCCAGTAAAGGAATATCCTGTTAAGTTTACCGTACCGCCTTCATTGAAACATACAGCAGTTGGGGTGAAACTATCAATAACTGGAGCTGTAAAATCAATTCGTAGATTATCAATAGAAACATCATAACTTCCTGTTAACCAAGAACAAGTTAGACGAATGTTTACATTTTGTCCTGCATAAGCACCCAAGTTAAACTTGTAATTACGGTAAGAAGCCGTAGGCGCATCACTAATGGTACCAATAGCAACATAGCTTGTACCACAATCAGTACTTGCCAACACTTCAATGGATCCCCAACCTGCAGCTGGTGGTGCAAATGGAGAAGCAAAATTAGATATTTTCAAATCAAACGATACTGCCATACCTGTTTGAACAGGTCCAAACTTAGCCGTTGACAAAGTAGCCGTAGTATTTGAAGTAGAAAGGTTGGTAAAGGCATTTGCTCCAGGGTTTCCTGTAGCACCACGAGCGGTACCAATAGCAAAACCACCAGTAACCGTCCAACCACCCAACGTATTTAAGTTGGTGAATGGTTCATTCAACGGAAGTGGGTTCGCGTTGTTATTGATTTCTACTGTATTCGAGAAAGAATCTTGCGACGTGTTGGTACACGTTGATCTTAAACGATACTGAATAGTTGTACCTGCGAAAACAGGAGGAGTGTACACAGCAGTAGTAGCTCCTGAACCTCCTACAGCATTACCCCATGAGGCTCCGCCATCGGTAGATTGTTCCCATTGGTAGGTAACCCCAATCCCTGTATCAACACCATTAGCTGTAAATGGCAATACGGGTAAATTAGGACACACACGTTGTACTACAGGAGTTACGTTAGGTACTAAAGGAGCACCTGAACATGGGGTATCAATTTTGATGTTATCAACAGCAAAATAGTAATCCCCTGTTGCCCAAGTTCCTTGGAAACGTATTTTTACATTTTGACCTACATAGGCTGATAAGTTATACGTTTTGGGTCTCCAGTTGATATTTGAGTCAATATTAATAGTCTCAAGTGTAGTATAGCTTGTGCCATAATTCGTAGAAATCTGAACTAGAATTGTACCTGTACCTGTAGATGTAGTTGCTCCTGCACCAAAATTGATGTTACGATAATCAAAAGTTAACACTTGCCCCGCCAAAACAGGACCTAAATTAACCGTAGAGAAGTTACCTGAGGTTGTGGATGACCATAAGTTTATATAAATGGAATTCCCAGGATTTCCGCCTGCAGGTGTACCAATAAAGAAGCTAGTTAAATTGTAGCCAGTTGGTGTTGTCGTTGTCGCAAAAGGCTCATTGTAAGGCGTAGGCACCACTAATTGCGTGGTAAACGAACCACCAGCAGCCCAAGCGGATTGATCAGAAACTGAACAATTGGCACGAACCCAATAGAAATATTGCGTATTGCTATTTAATCCAGTCAAAGCTACTGTAGTACCAGTCACATTACCTGTTGGCGTTGTTAAAGCCGTAGGAGCTGTATTTGTCGTAGACACAAAATAATCGTATCCATTACCCGGTGTAATCGTTGCCGCTGTCCAATTTAAATTAGCAGAGGTATTCGTGATTCCATTAGCGGTTAAAGCCGTAGGTTCCGTACATGTGGGTGTTAACTCCAATCTGAAATCGTCAAAAGCCATATACCACGGAGTTCCACTTGACTGATTTCCACGTATTGCAAAATAATACACCCCTGTAGTTGGTGGAACAAATGAGCGCGTTACTTTAGCGTATGACTGAATCGCTATTGTTCCCGAACCCGCAGCCGTGTATGTTGGTGTTAACTGGGTTGCACCTGTAGCTGAAGGAGTCGTATTCACAAAGATATCATTATTCCAGCCCGTAAAACCATCTCCTTGACCAAAGAACGAAAAGTCATAAGAAACTCCTGCTGTTAATTGGAATGGAGGTGTCCACATAAAAGCATTGGTAGTAGACCATGCATAACGAATATAATTCGACCCCGTTCTGGCGGTGTTATACGTGGTAGCATTGGTTGAACTCCATTGTGTAGATTGGCTTGTCCAACAACTAGGTAAATTGGTAGAAGACCCTGCTACTGTTGTTCCAAGAGTTGTAGATTCAAAGCCTTCATTCCATGGTAATGTTGTAATTGGATTACATGGAGTAACAAAGGGAGCAGAAGTACTCCAAGTACTTATGTCTGTACCAATTGTACAAACAGACCGTACATGTATGTAATATGTTGTTACAGCAGACAATCCTGTCACACTTGCAGTTGTAGCAGCTACAAATGCACCAGATGTAGGTGGTACAGGAGAGGTTGTGACAGCGTACTCATACCCCACAGGAGTGTTACCAGAAGCTGGAGCAGTCCAAGAGATAGTAGCTCCATTAGCCGTAACTGAAGAAGCTGTCAAAGCTGTAGGATTTATACATGAGGGAGTTGCCGAAACGTTTAAATTATCAATAAAAATATCATCACTTCCAAAATCACCCGTACCTAAAAACCGAATTACAGTTGTTGCTGAGGTAGATGCTGTAACTCTTGTAACATTAGTCCAAGATGTAGCTATACCCAAAGCAGCTCCTAAATTCGTAAAAGTCAATCCACCATCGGTTGAAATTTGAACTTGTAAAGCATCAGTACCTGATTGATTTCTATAGTCAAAAGCGATAGTTCTTGTACCAGGACCTCCTGTTGACATATCAACAAATAAATCCATATAACCAAAACTACCAGCAGATGCGTCATAAGAATGGAATCTAGCTGTTGGAACTACAGCAGGCGCTGTAATTGCAGTAGCTGTAGACTCAGTTGTTGATGTCCAACCTGAAGTTGAGGTAAATCCAGAAACCCCAGCATTGTTAGCACGCCAAGATGTATCGCCTCGTGATGGCCATGAACGCCAATTAGTTGCATTTGGCAAATCACCTGTTGAATTTCCATTTGCCCAAGTACCAAAGTTTTCGGTAAAAGGTAAAGAAGCATATGTACCTGTGGCAGAAACCCAAGTTCCTGGGGTATATGTAAATGTTAATCCACTAGCAGGAATAGTTGTACCTCCAGTGGTTCCTAACGTACAACTGCTAGTAGTAAGTGTACCCGCTGTTGTCGTGGTCCAGTTTGTACCAGTACGGTTATTTACATCGGAAGATTCCCCTCCTTTCAAACCTACTTGTCCAGTTAAGGCAGCTGTTCCTGAAGCCCAAGTTCCATAAACAATACGAACAACATTTGTAGTTTGTTCTAATTGAATCTGAAAAGTAATTCGTTGTGCAGCTGCTGCGGTATTCCCCTGCAAATCTTGAAATTGAACCACAAACGTATTCCCTCCTACCGTTTCATAAGAAATCTCAGAGGTTGTTGTAGTTGCATTTCGCAAGTTAACAGCAAAGCCAGCAATAGCCCCTTCATAGTTGGGGTTTGGGTTAGAACTTAGCCCAGTATAAGTAGTAGCCAATGGAGGGTTATCACCAAATGTGATAAAACCATTGTTACTAATTCGAATACTGTTGTAACTTTTACCATTGAACCTAAATGTCCATGGCAACGTCACAGCACTTGAAACTGCATCTGTCCCTAGAGTGGCATTGGATTGCCAAATAACTCTAGAAGCAGACAATGGCGTGTAAGTCCCTGATGTTTGGGCAAAAGAATAACCATTTGTTATTCCAGCACCCGACGTCGGAGGACCTACTTGCGCGATTAATGATACTGTAGAAATCACAAGCATCATTAAACTCACAAACCAAGTTGTCCGATAATTCCTTTTGACTCCATTATTCTTCGGATAGCCAGAGGAACTACTCGAACAGCCAGAGAAAGCATTTTCCCTAACCTTTGAATTGTAGTTATCCATCATAATTAAAAAAATTGGGTTAATTAATGTGTTAAATTAATAAAAGAAATAATACCTCGTTAACACCCCATTAACAAAACCGATATAAACACAAAAAAATCGACAAAATACACTCTTGCCGATTTTTTTGTTATTAATTTCTTAGATTACTTTCTAAGGATACTGTATTTTTCTTGTTAAAGTATTGCCGAATTCATCGGTCACTTTGACCAAAAGTATTTGCTGAGCAAACAAAGAATTACTGAATGAAGATTCCAATCCAGTTGCACTTTGAGTTCCGAGTAAAGCCCCACGGATATCATAAATGTCTACTTTTTGTAATGCATTTAATGAGGACTTCACGCGAATGACACCGTTCTCTACATACACCACCACCAACTGATCAAATTCAAGCGAGGGAGTACTCAATGCACTGTTGGTGAAAACCAATTCAAAGCGATCGTTAAATGTGCCTTGAGCCGAAGTAAAGGCATAATCACTTGACTTTAAATCATGCAATACTTGCAACACCTTATCTTTTAAATAGATGTTTTGTGCTTCAAATAATCCGTCAAAATTATGCAAGCCAATGGTTAGATTACCTGGAGCTGTAGCACTATAGCCTAATGGAATAACATCGGTATCTTCAAAAGGCAATGCACGACCCTGAATAGTTAAGGCATGTGAACCTACTAAAGAATAAATGCTCACTGGAGTCCCCGACGCAAACAAATCACCGTCGTATCCAGAGTCAATTCCATCCGTTGCTCCGTGTGCATAACCCACTAACGCTTGCTTATAGCCGGCAGCTCCATCATAAATTTGCAACCAAATGCGGCTTTTATCTTCAGCCGAACGGAAGAATTGATTGTTGTTCCCCGTTATACGCATACTGTTATTAAACAACGCAGTACCGGCAGACAACCCTTTGATGAAGAAACTTTGACCCGAAGCAATATTCCCATTAGGCACATTGGAATTCGGACCCGGAGCCGCGGCGGTTCCTACCCCACCCATATAGTTATAAACCGCATAGTCACTATTGGTATAATTGTTATTGGTCATTGGAGTGTTGTGAGTCCAGATATAAATGGTCTTATCAACTACATTGGTTCCAGTGTCCCCATTCAAATCCATAAACAAATCGATATCTACCGCACTCGGATAGGGGTTACCAATTAAATTCACGTCAGACGCTCCCAATACAATTGGCACCGAAATAGGACCATTATTTGGCACTCCAAAGAAAGACGCATTAAATACCGAAGGCGTCACTACATCAAAATTGTTGGGAGCCCGGATAATGTATCCTTTTCCAGCATCCATCAACGAGTTACCAGCTACATTAACCCAGTTTCCAATGACAGGATTAAATGTAAAGTATTTATCTGATAACGTTAAAGGAGATAATCCCACTAAGGTCTGAGGAGCTACTGGTGAAGACCAATAGGTATAGTCAAACTTACGCATTGGTGTTGTATTGCGTCGGTAAGTAATATTACCGCTATTAACTGCATTTGTATTTTGTAATAAACTTGAAGTATCTTCAAAGGTTAAACTACCCCCTACTACATTCACCGCATTTTGAACGGTCAATGTATGCCCAGGGTTAATGACCACTGTACCGCTTTGAACGGTTGCCGAACAAGCCGATAAATTTCCAGTTGAGGTAAAGTTACCCGCAAAAATAGCCGCTTTCGTTAGCGATGGGAGACCATTACTCCAAGCAGAACCGTTCCATGTCGTTGCATCAAACGTGATCGTTACCACTGTTGAGAAAGCCGTACATCCACCAAACGAGACCACTGCACGGTAATAACGGGTTGCCGTTAACGTACCCATTTGCGCCGAAGTCAAGGTTGCCGTAGCACTTGCCGGAATATCAACCGGTGTCGTAAAGGCTAAATCACTTGCGTATTGCCAACGTAAAATCGTTCCAACATGGCCCGTCAGCGTCAAATTGGCTGGGGCTCCATCACAAATCGTTTGGTTAGGTCCAGCTGTACCCGCATTTACAGTCGTCACATTAATCGTAACATTAGTTGACGTGGTACATACCGGTGCCAACGTACTTGCACTGGCTGTATAGGTAGTCGTTGTGGTGGGTAAAGCATATACGGTGGCTGCTCCAGTACCCGCTACATAAGGTGTTGTTGCAGCTGCATCAGTAAATAATCCTGCGGCTGGCGACCATGTAACGGAAGAGTTTGCCGTACCCGATACCAAAACATTATCAATAGCCCAGAACCAGTCCCAAGTAGCATCGTATCGGAAACGAATAAATAAGGTAGGTTGGTTAATGTAGGCATCCAAGTTGATAATAACATTATTAAACGCGGTCAACCCTCCTTGGTTTGAACTGTAAACACTTAAATCGGTCCAAGTTACCCCATCAATAGAGGCTTGCACGCGACCGGAATCGCCCGAGAAGAAACGATAACAATGCCAAAAACTCAATCCGAGAGTTGTATACCCTACCGTATTGATGGCTGGAGACGTTAGCGTGGTAGAAATTGAAGTTCCAGAACCGGGTTCATCACTATCAGCCAAGTAGAATTGTGTATTGTCATTACTTCGAATAGCTCCCAAAGGACCAGCGAAATTGTTAGGGCGTAACGTCCAATTGGCAATAGGCGCACCCGAACCTGTTCCAGCTACTGTCCATGTATTGGTAGCACCATTAAATCCTTCATTTAAAATAGGGAATCCTGACACCAAACCTCCCGAAGTGTTGATCGGAATCGCTGGACCTGTCGAGCACACATTGGTGCCTGAAGGGGTTGTAATGGTAATCGGTGTAGGTCGGGTATTCGCATTGTAACGGAAGGTCACACTACGAGTACTGAAAGGAGGGAATGTTTGAACTCCTGTCAATGTATACGTTATAGAGGTGTTACTACAAATGGTATACCCAGTAGCTGCCGTTCCAGTAACTCCCAAAGGAGGACTCCATGTATAGGTATTATAATTACCAAGAGCTGTAGTAATCGAAATCAACGGAGAACAATCACCGGCACATTGTGTTGTAGAAGAAATATTGATCGCTAATGGCGGTGGAGCTACCACTACATTTAAAGTGTAATCCTCAAAGGCTTGATAATTTCCGTTACGACAAGGATCGGTAAACGGACCAAAGTCAATCCCACCAATACGCATACGAACGGGTCCCAAAGGCTGGGCCAAAGGCACAGTAAACGAAGCATTCAATGTAGTAGGAATAGCATTCGTTGAAACGCCTTGATACACCAATTCACCGGCATCAGCGAAGTCCCCATCATTATTCCAATCCACCCAAATATTGGTATCATAGGTAAAACCCGTAGCATAAGTAATACTACAGTTCATCACTTCTCCTTGAGGAGCGATAGTTACCAAATTGGAATAGTTTCCATAATTGTTTGTTTCAATACCCGTAGTATTGTTAATCGAACCAATAGTAACATTCGTTATACCGTTGGGATCTTGAGGGAAAGAAGCTCCAGAGGGCGTACAATATGCTGGAGGAGGTGGCAAAGTTGTAAAGAACGGATTACCCGCATTATTTAAAGCTACCCATTCGCCAAAATCACCTCCACCACAGTTGGTACGAACCCATACATAATAGGTAGTACTTCCGGTAAGTCCCGTTATGGTGGTTACCGTTACCCCAGGCCCTGTTGCACCTGTGGGCGCTTGACTGTACGAGGGAGTGGTTGGTGAAGTGGATACATAATACACATAACCATTGGATGGCGCAGGAGTGGGTGCTGTCCAACTCAACAAGGCGGTAGTAGCCGTGATACTAGCCACCGATACGTTGGTAGGACGCAAACATACCGATAAGTCTACCGATATATCATCGACCGCCAACTGTCCATTGTTGGGATTGGAATAACAATTGAATCCAAAATAATACACCCCACTTGTGGCCGGCACAAAGTTGACAATTGAAATCGAAGGACCTCCTTTAATTTCAGGCTTGTCATCCAATTGTGTGGACATGTTGGCCGCAAATGGTAGCGTTCCATACGAAACACGCATGCGATTCAACGCCGTTGGTGGATTATCGGTACCACTATATAAATATTGTAAACGATAGGATGTTCCTGCCGTCAAGTTGACGCCTTTGGTAAAAAACCAAGTATTGGCCGTACCCGATGCTGAAGGAGCTTGACCGTTATACATCAAGAAATTCCCTTGAAAATCCATATAAATATTGGTGTAGCGCGATTCATCGGAGGTAACCCATGGGTTTCCTACCCCTGTACTTGCTAAATTCTGATTGCGCGTACAAAAAGGCAACCCGCCATGGAAGGGCGTTGTACCCGGTATGGTCACCAAATCATTATCGGGGGCACCCGAGGCAATACCCGCCCCATCAAAACCAATATAATACGGTACATTCACCGCACAATAGGTTTGAAACGAACCCAAAGTTGTCCAAGCACTGCTATCCGAACCGCTACATACCGAACGTACAGCAAAATAATAGGTTTGTCCTGAAGCCAGAGATAAAGGACCTGTTGTAAGCCCAGTGGTTGAATTTGTTACCGTTGGTGTCATCGAGGTCCCTACATAATATTCATACCCTAAAGCGGGCGCAGGACTTGGTGCGGTCCAATTTAAAGTGGCACTGTTGTGAGTTATATCAGTTATATTTGGTGTACCTGGACTTGGACATGTCACAGGCGTCCAACGGAACAAACGGTTGGAAGCCGTTTGAATGGTAGCCGTTAATGTGGCACTATTTCCAGATGTAAATACATTCAATGCATTATTTGTTGTGGTTTGCGCCATACTCGTACTCGGCCAAGGCGCTGTGTGACTTTGATACGAGAGCATATTAAAATCAGAAACACTATTCCCTCGCAAACCGATTTGTCCCGTCATTTGGGAAATAGTTCCTTGAGAACCAAAGTTGGTCGGTTGATAATACATTTCAATCACCCCTGTCGTTTCATACAACCACAACTGCATGATCATACTTGTTTCAGCAGTGGGAGTAGTAATAAAAGAGTTGGCTCCATTGGATCGACGCACTACCCACATCACTTTAAAAATACGATTGGGTGCCGTTCCTGAAATACCATAAAAAATATTAATCCCTGTAGCTGTAGTTCCAATTAAATCCAAATCACGAGCATACACCGCAATAGCACCCGCCGAATAGGTTGTCACTGTTGATGAAATGGGATTGTATTCTGTTGCTGGTGTCCCAGTGGTTGTACCAAAATATACATGACCGTTGGTAGAAATATTCACAGCGGTTTGATTTGCACCTCGGTAAGTAAACTGAAATCCAGCCCCATTGGTCAAAGTTCCAAACGTAACAGGAATAATTGCATCATCTACATTTATACCCGCACCATAAGCGGCAACACCGTTATTATTAGTGTTAAAATTTGCCCCCGTTGTCCAATAACCAGCTGTATTTGCGGCTGGCGCAGCGAGCTGTTGAACCGTGTAGGCAGAAACCTGCGCTTGAGTAGGTACGGTAACACCAATCCACAAGCCCAACACTAGGAGGATTCTCGTGAAAAACGAAACAGAAAAGGGTATTTTTTGTGCCATAGCGATTTATTTTGGGTAAACGTTGTAATAGGCGCTAAATTTACATTAAATTTTTGTAAATACCGTAATCGAAAACCCATAGAAAAGTTAAATCGATAAAGCGAATGTTTTTAACGATGAATTACATAGTTTATTAGCTTTTTCCACAGTATATTTTGTAAAAATTGACTTTCAAATCAAATACAAACTCCTGTATATCAGCAAGAAATGGATCGTATTGTAAATTGAGCTCACCTAATTATCAACAAAAAAGCCTGCTCGGTATAAGCAGGCTTTTGGGGTAAACTAACCAAATTATATATAAAACTAAACTAAAGCGGTTTCTTGAGAAGCAATACGCTTTACAAACGTTCGGTATAACACTTTGTTGGGTTGAGAACCCGAAGTGATGATTTGACGTTTTGTAGTAGACGCCCCTTTGGTTGTGGTTTGCTCCTCTTTATTTAAGTTATTTTGTTTGGTAGACATGAACCAGTTTACTAAATCGGTTTCTGACTCATAAGCTACTTCAACAGCAGGAGCTGGAGTAACTTCTTTTTGCGCAGGCACTTCTTGACCAAACATTCCGAAAGCAGAAAATAAAAACAACGCCAAGAATACAAGAGTACGTTTTGAAGTTGCTGGTGAAGTAGTGGTTGTGTTCATGTTTGTGATTTCGTTTATTTTTCTGGGTCAAAACTACAATCGAACCCAAGGGCACTGAAATAAATTCGATAAAATACATCAAAACTCGTTTAAGACGACACGTTGAGAAGTTCATCCTTTTTTTGTGCATTTCATAGACCAAAAAAAAGCGCCTACCGAGGTAAACGCTTTATTTTGAAGTTATTTCACATATTTTCGCATCACTTTTCGACCGTCGGTGGTCGTAATTTCAAAGAGCAATACTTGTTGCGGTATCGCAAATTGGAAGGTCAAGGAAGTAGCTCCCTCCCCTATGCGCGTCTCTAACAAAGCGCCGCGCACATCATAGACTTTCACGAGTGCCAGCTGTTCCTTTTGTGCCGCTACGGTAATCGTTTCCGGAGTAGTGTGATACAACACTATTGAACTTTCAGAATCAAAATCGGTAGTATTCAAAGCACTTGTTCGGTATACTATCACAAAACGATCGTCAAAAGTACCCGCCACCGAACGGAATTGATAAGGTCCTTGTTTTAAATCATGAAGGACTTCTAAATATTTATCACGCAAGAATATATCCTGAGCCGTAAATAAACCATCGAAGGCCGACAAACGAATGGTGTAATCCTCTGAAGTGGCAGCTGTAAATCCTAACGAAACTTGATCGGCCTCCTCAAAAGGCATTGGGCGTCCTTGGATGGATAGTTTTTGGTTTCCTGGCAAAACCGAATACAAAGCTACGGGCAAGCCTACATTTAGGTAATCACTATCAAAACCACGGTCAATACCCAAGGTAGCTTGGGGTGCATAACCGATTAAGGCTTGCTTGTAGGCGCCTGTGGTATTGGTGACTTCCAACCAGTAACGATGTGCTGTGGTGGGGTTTGTTGCTGGAGCCTGTGCCATACGGAAAAACTGATTGTTATCGCCCACTATACGCATGGAATTATTAAAAAGTACATTCCCCGAACTTAAGGCTTTCATAAAGAATCCTTGCCCCGCAGCAATTTTCCCGTTGGGAATTGACGTATTGACCCCAGGATTGACCGCTGCACTGGTCCCTGTTCCCCCCAAATAATTGTATATCGCATAATCATTATTGGTATACCCATTATTGGCCATGGGGGTATTGTGCGTCCAAAAATAGAGCGTTCCATCCATAACACCCACATTAGAGGGATGCGACAATAAAGCATCGGCACTAATAGCGCTTGGATAGGGATTCCCGATAAGATTATAATTGGTCGTTGAATTTAATACTGGCACATTAAATACTCCATTATTAGGCACCCCCACAAAATTACTGTTAAATACTGTTGGAACAGTAGCCGAAAAATTGTTGGGCGCCCGTATAATGTAACCCACTCCGGGTGTCATTACGGTGGTATTGGCCACATTGACCCAATTCACTAAGGTTGGGTTGTAGATAAAAAATTTATCGGAAAGGGTTTGTGGACTGAAAACATTTAACACTTGCGCGGCAACGGGTGAAGACCAATAAGTGAAATCGAATTTGCGCATAGGTGTTGTAGTGCGACGATAACTAATATTTCCACCATTGATAGCCGTATCGGAAAGTTGTACCAAACTTGCCGTATCCATAAAAGTTAACGACCCTCCAGCCACGACAACATTATTGGTAACTACCAAAGAATGGCCGGCACTAAAAACAATAGTACCTGAATTGACCCGAACGGAGCATGCCGTAATATTTCCAGTTGATGTAAAATTACCTGCAAAAATGGCTCGTACATTGGCATTGGGTACTCCATTACTCCAAGCAGTTCCATTCCAAGTAGTCACAGGTAAGGCCACTGAAACAATATTGGAAAAAGAAGCGGTACATGGACTACTCTGGACGACCACACGATAATACTTTATGGGATTAATAACTCCCATTTGCGCGGGCGTTAAGGTATTGGTCGTATTGGTAATGGTAGCAATATTGACGGTAAAGGCAGGATCATCGGCGGATTCCCAACGAATGATATTACCCACATTTCCAGTGAGGACTAAATTATCAGGGGTTGCCGAAGAACAGACCAACTGACTACTACCTAAGACGCCAGGATTGGTCGCTGGTGCCACGGTAATCGTGCTGGTGCCTACGCGTACACAACCGTTGGACCCCGTTAGAGTAGCGCTATAAGTGATAGTTGAAAGGGGTTTAGTATACACCACACTGGCGGGTGTTCCTGAAACATAAGGAATCGTTGCCGCAGGATCGGAGAACAAAAAGGTTGTAGGCTCCCAAGTTAGCGCCGCCGCCAAACTACCGTTAATAGATACTGAATCAATGGCCCAACAATACCCCCAATTGGACTCGTAATTGAATCGAACCTGTAAATTCGTCATCCCCAAAAAGGCACCCAAGGACAAGCTAACATTGTTAAATGATGTAGGTCCTCCTTGAGAAGCTAAATACGACTGTATCGTTGTCCATGTAGCACCACCATCAGGAGAAACTTGTACCCAAAAACGGTCACCGGAAATAAAACGAATGTAATGTGCAAATTGTAGCTGCGCTGTGGTATACCCGGCTAAACTAAATACGGGAGAAGTAAGCGTTGTTCGGGTGACAGAACCTGCCTCCGTACTTTGTGAATCCGAATTAGCCAAATAAAACTGGGTTCCCGTAGGAGAATTAAACGTAACATTCCAACCAAAGGCATTGATATAATTATAACCACTTGGCCGTATCGTAAATTGAGAATTGAGTGGTGTCCCTCCCGTTGATGTATTGGCTACAACCCAGTTATTGGTAGGGCCGTCAAACCCCTCAAACAATACAACTGACGGGGTGGCTAAACTTGTACTCCCCAAAAGAGGCACGATACTATTCTCACAAACGGTAGGATTTACAGGGAGAATAGCTACGGTTGGCGGAGCAGTTCTCACGTTTATTGTGATGCTAGTTAAATTCCCACATAAACTCCCACCTGTTTGATTGGCGACCAAAGTATACGTAGTCGTTACGGTGGGATTGAAGGTATATCCAGCAACGGCAGAACCCGAAACACCGGTATTGGGTGTCCATGTAAAGGTATTGTAAGCTCCTGCCCCACTCACAGTAACAACAGCTGTAGTTTCGCCCTCACATATCGTCAAGGCACTTTGGCTCAACGTCAAGGCAGGGGGTGCCGTAATGGACAAGGTCACGGGAACGCGCGGGGATAAACATTGGGTGGTAAATCGCCAATTATAGGCGGCTAAATAAAAATTAGGATCGACACTGTTTCCATCCAATGTGGCCACAGCGTTGGTATAAGGATAAGCTGAATTGGTGGTATTCATTCGCAACCCTGAAGCTGGAAGTGTTTCAAAAAACAGATTATACATACCAGGATCTAGAGGAATGTTAATTGGAATAGCTTGAAGCGTATTGCCTCCTGAAACGGCAGTTGTGTAATTGATGGTTGCTAAAGGAATATTTGTATTTGTTCGCACAATGATACGCCCGGTTTGTCCCGAAACCATGGGAAAAATATCGACAGAAAGCAACGTAGTGATGGAATTAACAGAAAAATCGATTTGCCCCACAGTAGTTTGCACACTGCGCACTCCCAATTGGGCAATAGGTGAAGTAGGACCCAATTTAGCAATAGCCCCTAAAGAACGTGCCTCGGCATAATAGGTAAGATTCGTCGAAGTATTTGGAGTGGTAAAGGTATTTCCTGTACCAATGATTGCCCCATTCACGGGAGTATCATACCATCGAATCGTCGCCCCTGCTGAAGGGGTTGCCGTTAACGTTCCGTTTCCAAAACCACATCGAGTCACAGGAATCGTAGACGTTACGGTTGGCGTGGAACATTCGGTATTGAAGGTCTCTTCGGCAGTCCATACACTTTTATCGGTTGGACCACAATTGCCTCGAACCCAAATCCAATAAAAGGTACTTGGAATCAATCCCGTTAAATTTAAAGTAGTAACACCAGGCCCGACAGAACCCGTAGGGGTTGTAGCCGCTGTAGGAGGCGTTGCTGTGGTGGACAAAAAGTATTCATATCCACCAGAGGGGGCAGTGGTCGAAGCCGTCCATTCAATAGAAGCGGTCGTCGAACCAATAGCGCCTACGGCAAGGTTCGTAGGGTCAATACAAGAAGGCGATAAAGTAACACTGATATCGTCTAATGCTAAGTAGGATTGATTGGCAATACTTGACCCGCGGAATCCGAGGTAATACACCCCTGAAGTCGCTGGAACGAAATCGATAGTTACGGTTTCAAAAAAACTATTATTGATTCCATTTAAGTTGATCAAATTGTTGGTCATCCCAGCCACTGTTTGAGAAGTTCCGTAGAAAACGGTCAAATTTTCGGTGGTGGCCGCAACGGCTCCTGTATTGTATCGAAAAATCAAACGATAGGAAACTCCACCTGTTAAATTCAACCCAGGTCCCATCAACCAATCGTTCATATCAACGGTGGCATTACGGTTGATAAAAACGGAACGTGGTGCCGAGGAAAAAGTTGTGGCTTGCACATTCCAAGTTTGGGTGTCACCGTTATTATTTAAAGCCACAAAACAATTGGGAAGTGCATTAATGGCAGTGGTATCAAAATTTTGGAGGTAAGGAATGGTATAAAATCCACAAGTAGTGGTTAACGAAATTGTCCCACTATTTAAAATACAACCTGGACCATTGGCACGAACCCGATAAAAATAGGTGGTAAAAGGCAACAAACCGGTCACATTAAGACTTGTTGTTCCAGCGGGTACATTAAAATTATTGTAAGCGGGTAAAATGGCAGTAAACGTATTATTGGTCGAAACATCCACCGAATAACTCGTGGCCCCAGCTACCGCATTCCAGTTGGCTACAAAATCATTCCCTCCTACGGCTGTAGCTGCGGTAGCAACAGCAGTGGTAAAACACGTGGTAGCATTGGCATACAACGGGGAAGACAAATTATAAAACGGAGCACCCAAACATTTTTCATTAAAAGGAATTACCCAATAGTGATAGGTCGTCCCTGGTGCTAATCCCGTTTGGTTAAACGTTGTCAAATTGGAGTTGGCAATCACCGTAAAGCCACTTACAACCGTTCCTACAGGATAAAAAACGCGATTGACAAATTGAGCTGAAGTGGGCGGTGTAGCCGACAAACTTCTCACAATCAAATAACGAGAGGGAGCTGGCGTTGGTGCCGTAAAACTGTTCCCCACAAAAGAAGTACTTGTTATACCCGTTCCTCCTAAAATCAATCCCGTCGGTAAAGCCGAAGGAATGGCGCAGGGTGGATTTTGAGTAAAAACAAATTGCAATCCAAAATTGGGGTACGCCGATGGGTTGGTAAAAAGGGTTGAGCTATTGGCAAATCCTTGGGTGGTAGCCCCCGCATTTCCCCACAACTGCGAACTCCCTTGAACACGGTTAAACACATTCCCTTGGACTATATTGTTATCAAATCCACGAAGACCTACTTGTACATTATAGGAGGTTGTGGTTAAGGAAGTATCACAATTTCCGTAAGCAAACGTAATCGTATGCGTCGTTTCGGATAGCCGTATTTGAAAATCAAAGTCCCCAGGAAGGGTTACCGTGCCGCTTTTTCGGTTGGCATTGGTCCATTGTATTACAAAAGTACGGTTGGGCGCCGTACCCTCAATGCCATATTCAATGGGCGAACCATTCGATATCCAATCTCCCCCCATGGGCGCTATTGCACCTCCCGTATTTCCTGTGTTGTAAGCTACTGCACTACTCAGCGGAATAAAATTAGTTCCCAAAGGTGCATTAACCCCCAAAGTGATAAACCCATTGGGACTAATAAAACACTGCGTGAAATCGGTGCCGTCATAATTAAAGGTGAACCCAATGGGCACTTGAAGGGCAGTGTTGTTATCCCAAGGCGCGGCAAAGGCAGTAGTACCTCCAGTTAGCGGAGTGTAGCCCACAATATTTTGAGCGAAATTGTAGGAGTTAACCTGGGCTTGCAAACGTGCTGAATCAAGCAATAACCCGCCAAAAATCAATATTACTACAATGAAATACCGAAAAAATTTATCCATAGCTTTTTCAAAATCGACCCTTCTTAATCCCTTGAAATACAAAGCGCTAAGTCAATTAGAAATCTAAAGTAATGCATATTTTTTTAACAAAATAAGCTATTCGATTAACGCTTAAAAACCTCGACAAAATGCAATAAAGCCCGCTTAAGCAGGCTTTATTTTTATTTTTAACATGATATTATTTACAAAATAAACCGACTTAATTTCCTAATTTTTTAACCCATTTCTGACCGTTGGCAAAAACACCTTTGACAATCAAAATTGCATTCGTAGGCAAATGATTAACAGTGTGTTGAAACCCTTCTACAGTTCCTGATGCATGTAATTTACGGCCGTTCAAATCAAAAACTTCCACCGACTGCAAAGCCTCTTCTTGGGATTGAATCATTAACTGACCTTTGTTCAACTGTACTTTCACGCCGGGCGTATCGGTGATTGTTGGGGTATTCAATAAGGTTTGGTACTGAATTTCAAAACGGTTAGCAAAACTTCCGAGAGCCGTGGTAAACGTATAACCACCCTCATTCAATAAATGCATTGCACCCGTTTCATTATCTTTCAAATACACCGCTGTATCGGCTTCAAACACTCCTTCAATACCATCTAATGCAATCGTGTAAGAACCTGCAGCTTCTACTGTGTACGACAAGGGCACTACATCGGTAGGCATAAATGGAGCCTGACGTCCTTGAATCGCAAAGCCTTCACTTCCAATAGTTGAGCTCAACAAAATAGTTCCATCAGCAATTTGCTTGGCATCAATTTCGGTATCCAATCCATTCGTAGCTTCTGCAAAATACCCCACCATGATTTGAGAAAAAGCACCATTGGTATTGGTCATTTTCAACCAGTAACGGTCATTAGACACGCTCTGCGTCGCATTTTCACCTGCTCTAAACATTTGATTCGCATTGTTCAAAATACGCATATCGTTATTGAACACCACTTCAGTAGCATTTTCGCGAGCTTCTACAATAAATCCTTGTCCTACTTGAATAACCCCGTTAGGATTCACCCCTTCCCCATTGGAAGAATGTCCGAATTTAGAAATCGCCCAGTACGAATTGTGAGGAGCTCCGTTGGTTTTTCTCCAAAAATAAACCGTACCGCGGATGTTATTTTGATTCGCATCCAAAAACTTCTCCAAGCTAATGGTTGATGGATATGGATTTCCAATCATATTAAAGCGTTTTGTTGGGTCGGCCGAATTGGTCAAAGGCATCGAAATGGTTCCATTGTGAGGTACGCCTACAAATTGTCCGTTCCAAATTGTAGCCCAGGTAGGATGATTGTTGGGAACACGAATTAAATACCCTCGAGCTCGTTCCATCGTCACTGAAGCTGGAGCCGTAATCGAATTGAAGAAGTTGGTGGTTGTGTTGTAACTGTAAAAACGCGACGTTGGAGAAACCGATGTCAAAGGAGAAAACCCTAATAAGTTTTGTCCAGTTACAGGTGCCGACCACATAATATAATCCAAACGTTTTAAAGCACTACTTCTACGACGAACGGTAATGGGAGTTGCATTGGTCACCGCATTGATTTGTACCAAGTTGGCATTGCTTTCTACGATGAAATTGGTAGCCGCCGTAGTTGAAATTTGATTTGTAACGGTAAGATTTCTTCCGGCTCTCACGGTCAACACGCCTGTACCACTTACCACTACATTATACGCAGTACCATTCGTAGCAATAATTTCAGCCGTTTTAGCCGTGCCAATGCTCACTTTACAATACGCGTTTGGCACTACATTTTCAGCCCAGTTTCCAGGTACATTCCATAGCGTGTTGATTGCGCCTGTCCAATTGCTGTTTCCTAAAACCTCGATTGATTCTTCAGAAGGTGTACCACAATCGCCTGTGATTTGAACATAATATTTTCCTGGACCCATATTGGGCAACACAGCACCTGTTCCTAAAAAGTCGCCATTCCCATTGGGCGCTGAATACCAAGAGGCATTGGCATTGGTTCCTGTTAAGCCATTGACACGCAAAGTGGTGGTTTGATTGGCTAACAAATCATTGGCATCAGCCGTGACACTAGTATAATTTACGGGTTCGATTACTACTACAGTAACTTCAGCGGTAGAAGAACATCCAAAACTATTGGTCGCTGTTACCGTGTAGGTTGTGGTTACCGATGGGGTCAATCCTGTTGGATTTTTAACATTTGAAGTAAACCCTGCCGGATTCGAAGTCCATGCATAGGTAGCTTCTGGAGCACTGCTTAACGTTCCATTGATTACAACATTATCAATCGCCCAATACCAATCCCATGAAGCATCATATTTGAAACGAATGGCCAAATTAGACTGATTTAAATACGCATTTAGATTGAGCGTAGCAGTTGTAAAATTATTGGCAGCGCCTTGTGTTGAAGAATAGGTCACCAAATCAACCCAATTTCCGTTGGTAAAAATTTGAACTACCGCTGCTTCTGTTCCGTTAAAACGATAATAGTGTTGAAAAGATAAGGTAGCCGCAGCTAATCCAACAGTTGAAAACGTTGGGGATTGTAATGTAGTCGCAGTGATACTGCCTACACCTTGAGCATCGCTGTCTGATAAATAGAATTGGGAATTATCGGGCGAGGTAAACACATCAAATGTATTGTCATAGCCGCTAGAACGTAAGGTCCATGCCGCAAGTGCTGGATTTCCTAATGTACTTGTATTGGTAGTTGTCCAGTTGTTGGTCGCACTGTTAAAATTTTCATTCAATACCGTAACCGACGTTGAAGAATTCGAGTTGGCAGAGGCAATCAAATTAACCGACTGACCCAAACATAACGGATTGGGAACACTAGCCACAGCCGTAACTTGGGTAGGTGAAGGATTGATTCGAATCGTTCCAGTCGCTACAACTGAAGAACATCCTCCGATAAGTGGAATACTATAGTTGAACGTTCCCGCTACGGTAGGTGTTCCACTGATGGTAATTGTGTTTGAACTCCAAGTTGCCGTTACACCAGCGGGTAAACCTGTAGCCGTACCGATTCCAGTTGCTCCTTGTGTGCTGTGGGTGATAGAAGGCATTGTGGCATTTAAACATAGGGTTGGTGAACTAGAAGCGCTTCCTACGGTAAAGGGAGCCGCTCTTCGCAACACCAACAAGATGGAGGAACTACGATCAGAACCCGATAAAGTTACAGTTCCATCTCCTGTTGCACCTGATAAAACACAAGCATTCCATGCCGCTCCCACTGAAGCATCATCAGTAAGGGTGGTATTGTGATCAAAAAGTTCTGTGCGTGAATTCGACCAATTGCTGAATGTACGGTCATTATTTATCATAGAAATCATCAATACCGCTGCATTGGCTGATGAAACCGTAGTTCCAGTGGCTGTTGGAGTCGCTGAATTTTGATTGTTGAATGTTCCAGGAACTACGTCAAAAGGACCTCCAGCGGTTCCATTAGGGCGAAGCGCATTGGTGGCAACCCCTGAGAAAGCCACGATACTTCCGATGGCCATATCCGCTCTATCGTTGGGCATGGCAAAAGAAAAGTTTGCCCCTTCGGTGCCATCGGCAATACGATATAAAATAGTTCCAAACCAAGCATTATCGCCATTAGCCGTTCCATCCGAACGTACCAATCCACTGGATACTAAAATCCAACCCGAGGCGGTATTGGCCGATAATCCTCCATTATCATTATCGGTTTCATTTTGAACAATCGTAGCAATCAAAACATCACCCGCTACTACGCCTGCAGGTCTTGCAATGGATAACGTTCTGTTGGAACCCGACAAGTTGGAGGCATTGGTGGTAGCAGTACCACGTTGTGCAATTTGCCCCCATGAAATCGAAACACAAAACAGCAAGGCCAAAAGTAAAAAGGCTTGCTTCAAAAAGCGTGTGTTTGTAAATGCAGGGCGAAAAATTTGATTTTGGGTAATCATTGTTTTCATGATGTGTAGGTTTTTTTATTTGTAAATTGGTGTTACAAAATTGATGTGTATTCCTACATTTTGAAAAACAAATCGATTAGTTGCCCTAAAAATCGTTGAAGTTTACTTTTTTACAAATTGAATGCTTTTTGTAGGTTTTTTCTGTTTTTTCATCGATAACACGCTTCCGATAAACGGTATCATTTTTCAGATAAAAGAGTAAAATCAAACTATTCAATACGAGTGTTTACCTCAAAAAACGCCAAGAAGCAACCAAAATAAAATTAACTATCAATTTTGGATTCGTATTTCAACACTAATCACCATAAAAAACCACCTCGTGGAGGTGGTTTGTTATATCATTTACAAAAGTATTACAAGGTTTTCTTTGCGCCTACTTTTCCATCGGTAGTGGTTACCTGAACAATAAACACTTGATCGGGCTGATTGACAGGTAGTGTTACCGTGGTAGCATTTACAGCATCCATGGTCATAACTATGCGACCGCGTAAATCAAATACTGTTACTTTTTGAAGCGTCTGACTTGCTTGTACAGTAATCGATGTATTGTTTCTGACCACCTCGAAACCGGTAGCCTCCAAGGTAGGATTCTCGTTAGATAATGCATTTTGATACACCAATTCCAAACGATTAGAGAACGTACCCGGTTGGGTATTGAAGGTAAACGGTCCCTGATTTAAGTCGTGGTAAGTACCGTCACTCAAATCCCGAATATAAATAGGTTGCGTTCCTCCTGTAAACAAACCATCTACGCGATCGATCGCAATGGTGTGCTGTCCTGCGGTTGTCGCTTTGTAAGTAAGTGGCACTACATCGGCTGCATCAAAAGGAACGGGACGACCGTTTACAATATAATTAGTGCCGTTGATTTGTGTCATCAAACCTAAGTTTCCATCGTTAAAATACTTACTATCGGTGGCATCCAAGTCCAATGAGCCATCGGTAAAATATCCGACAACCGTTTGGGCAAAATCAACACCACGAGTAATGTTCAACCAAATACGGTTTTTCTCAATTGATGTCGAACGGAACATTTGATTGGCATTGTTGGCTACGCGTTGCGTATTGTTGAATGCCATCGAAGTTGCATTTCCTTTGGCTTCAACAAAGAATCCTTGCCCCACTTGAATAACGCCATTGGGATTTTCAGTAAAGGCTTCCCCATTGTCAACGTAGGTTTCTGTAGCCATGTTCCAAGTACAATACGTAGGACTGTTGGCATTGTTCGTTTTACGCCAGAAATAGAGCGTTGATTCTAAAGCACTGCTGTTCTCCGCAAAGAAAGTATTGATATCTAACGTTGACGGATAAGGATTACTCACCAAATTAAAACGCTGTCCTGGACCAACATTATTTAGAGTAACGGTTTTCGTTCCGTTATTAGGCACTCCTGTAAACACTCCAGTCCAAGTGGCTGGCGCTGTAGGATGATTGAATGGCAAACGAATCAAATACCCACGTCCGGTTTGCATGATATGTGTAGCATAATCGGAAACATTGTTGTATAAGTTGGTTGTCGTATTATACCCGTAGAAGCGAATCGTAGGGTTAACTGAAGTCAATGGTGAAAAGGCAAATAAGTTCTGTGACGCAACAGGGGATCCCCACAAGATATAATCCAAACGAATCAACGGGTTAGTCGTACGACGTACCACAATATTCCCTACGTTCACCGCAGCAGGATCTTCTTGCAATAAATTGGCATTGCTGTTTAAGGTGAAGGTCGAACCTGTTGCTACTTCGAGAGCACCAAACAAAGATACATTGAATCCAGAATTCACGGTAACCACCGCATTATTGCTGACAAACATGCGACAAGCTTGTAAGTTAGCAGCTACGGTTAAATTCCCAGTGACAAAGGCCGCTGTCGTAGCATTGGGAGCTCCATTACTCCAAGCAGTACCATTCCATGTGGTCGTTGCCACAGTAATTGTTGCGCTTTCTGAAAGCGGTATATCAACACAGCCCCCTAGGGTAATCGTTTGTAAAACCAACGTTTGACTAGCTTGAGCTCCACTCACCGAAACGGTTAGGGTGCCTCCTGTTAACACGCCCGTTTGTGTCGCGCCACCATTGAGGGTATAAGCAACAGTAGCTCCAGCTGTTCCATTAATCACAAAACTAGCATCGTATCCATAACACACTGAGGATACAGGGGCAATAGTAGCCGTAGGTTGGGGAGTTACTGTCATTGAAATACTATTCGAAGTCGCTGGTGACCCTGTCAAACAAGGGGTAGCATTCGAAGTCATCACCACCGTAACCACATCGTTATTGGTCAATGAAGACGAAGTAAACGTTGCACTATTCGTTCCTACAGGGTTTCCGTTCACACGCCATTGGTAGGCCGGTGACGTTCCGCCGTTGGTAGGCGTAGCGGTAAACGTTACTGAAGTTCCTGCACAAATCGTCGTAGCCGAAGCCGCAATGCTTACCGATGCATTCAAAATCGGATTCACAGACATCGTGATACTATTTGAAGTCGCTGGCGAACCTGCTAAACAGGGTGCTGCATTCGAAGTCATTACCACGGTAACCACATCGTTATTGGTCAACGAAGACGAAGTAAACGTTGCACTATTGGTTCCTACAGGGTTTCCGTTCACACGCCATTGGTAAGCAGGTGTCGTTCCGCCGTTGGTAGGCGTTGCGGTAAACGTTACTGAAGTTCCTGCACAAATCGTCGTAGCCGAAGCCGCAATGCTTACCGATGCATTCAAAATCGGATTCACAGTCATCGTGATACTATTTGAAGTCGCTGGCGAACCTGCTAAACAGGGTGCTGCATTCGAAGTCATTACCACGGTAACCACATCGTTATTGGTCAACGAAGATGAAGTAAACGTTGCACTATTGGTTCCTACAGGGTTTCCGTTCACGCGCCATTGGTAGGCCGGTGTTGTTCCTCCGTTTGTAGGCGTAGCGGTAAACGTTACTGAAGTTCCTGCACAAATCGTCGTAGCCGAAGCCGCAATACTTACCGATGCATTCAATATCGGATTCACAGTCATCGTGATACTATTCGAAGTCGCTGGATTTCCTGTAACACAAGTCAACGAAGACGTTAACACTACCGATACCACATCGTTGTTGGCCAATGTTGTCGTTGTAAACGTTGCACTATTCGTTCCTACAGGGTTTCCATTCACACGCCATTGGTAAGCAGGTGTCGTACCTCCGTTGGTAGGCGTAGCGGTAAAGGTTACTGAAGTACCCGCACAAATCGTTGTGGCCGAAGCCGCAATACTTACTGAAACGGGTACGGGATTATTTACTACAACTGTGGTTGAAGCCGTAGCGGAACATCCAAAATTATTGGTTGCTGTTACCGTATACGTTGTTGTAACCGCAGGGGTAACATTCGTTGGATTTTTTAAATTGGAGGTAAACCCAGGAGGATTTGATGTCCAAGCATAGGTAGCATCAGGTACAGTTGCCAATGTCCCCGCAACGGTTACATTATCTACGGCCCAATACCAACCCCAAGGGGAATCAAACTTAAAACGGATAAACACAGTGGGCTGATTCAAATACGCACTCATATTGGCTGTTACCTGAGTAAAATTGTTTGCGGCACCTTGCGTTGAAGTGTAGGGGCCTGCCAATGTAGCCCAGTTAGAGCCATCAGTAGACGCTTCCACTACGGCTACCTGCCCTGTAAAATGACGATTGTAGTGGAAAAAAGTTAAAGTAGCGGCTGATAATCCAACGGTACTGAATGAAGGCGATCGTAAAATAGTCGCCGTGGTACTTCCGCTACCTTGCGCATCACTATCAGAAAGATAGAATTGCGTATTATCATTGCTATCAAACACATCATTGGTATTGTCATAACCATCGGGACGTAATGTCCAAGCGGCATTCGCTGGCGTACCTCCTGTACTATTATTGATGGTCGTCCAGTTGTTGGTCGCCCCATTGAAATTCTGACTTAATAACGTAACTGCTGTACTGGAGTTTGATGTAGCCGAAGCAATCAAATTAACTGCCGTTCCTAAACATACACTAGAAGAACTTGCTACTGCACTAACGGCAGTTGGAATAGGATTCACGACAATTCGACCGGTAACCACGCTTGAGGTACAACTTCCCGTAGGAGTAACGGTGTAAGTAAAGGTTCCTGTGGCCGTAGGTGTTCCTGAAATGACAATGGCCCCATCGGTATAGGTTCCTGTCACACCCGCAGGTAATCCTGCAAAAGTAGCACCATAAGCGCCCGAGCATGTATAAGTGATATTGGTAATTGGAGATCCAAGACATACGTTTTGGTTGTCTGTTCCCGCAGCTGAAGTCAGCACATTAGAACATGTCCACGTGACAATAATTTGCCCACGAGCTCCTGCGCCACCGGTAACATTTCCGTTATTTCCTGAGCGAACGCCACCACCGCCGCCTCCAGGTATTGACCCAGCAGTTCCAGCCGTACCGTTATTGGTACTTCCATTCCCTCCATTGCCACCACCTGTGGGAGCCGTTGCTCCATTTTGATTTGTAGCCGTTACACCCGCATTGTCTGGACCGGCAGAAGAACCTCCCCCACCACCATTATTACCATTTGAACCATTAGCCCCTGCCCCGCCGTTGCGTGTAACATCACCCACCGAAGCTGCTGCAGTACCACCTGTTGCACCATTGGTATTATTGTTAGCTACCGAATTACCTCCTTTAGCCATCACCGTGGTGGCATTATTGAAAAAGGTATCACCACCAGGAGAGGCATTCGTACTTCCCGTGCCCACTTGCACATTATAATTTGTGCGAGGAGTAACGGTCAGCGCATTACGACGAGCATAAGCACCTCCCCCGCCGCCACCGGTTTCATTCCCGCTTGATACGGTTGTCCCTCCACGGCCACCACCGCCCCAACATTCTACGCGAAGTGAGGTAATCCCGTCAGGAGTTTGGAAGGTTCCCGTAGTGGTAATCGTTTGGGTTTGAGCAAATGCTGTAAATCCAAAGCCTGTAAATAAGGAAAGTAAGACAAATCGAATCCAAGTGAGCGTGTACTGTTTTTTCATGTTGTTTTTTAATTATTAGATCTAGCGCTTTTTTTGCAAAGGTAACTCCCGTTTTTTCGTCGACACTATTCATGCGTTCAACGATTAAAAAACTCGTTCAATGGACAAATTTGAAAAATATTTTGTATTTCATCGGCTTTTTTATACACTTTATCGATTTTTTGTTTTCGATGAAAATACATAAAAATCCGATGAATAGAATTTCAATATGTTGATTTTCAATATTTTAATTAAATTTACTTTCTGCTAACATTTTTTTAATATTAGTGCGTTTTTTATGTAAAATCTTACACAAAAATCTGTCGCTGTAAGAGAAAAAGAATATTGGAGAATACCACTATTTTATTTGCTTAACCTTTCATCAGGTCTATTTACGGTAAAACATTATTTATGGTTTCCTTCTTTGGGCGTGCCCCCGAATTCATCCTCCAATTCAATCAAATCCTTCGTCGGGGTCGGGTCGTTCGCTTCAATCCGGGCGCTCGTTCCTTCGGCCCGGGATTTCCACTACCACCCCTCACGCACCCATTGCACCTATGGAAATCAGTATAAATCACAAAAGACCATTTTACAAGACACAAAAAAAGCTGCCCTCTCGGACAGCTTTTTGTAAGAAGTAGTGCAGAATGTTTATAAAACTTTCTTCACGCCCGTTAAGCCTGAAGTCGTCGTTACCTGAACTAAGTAAACTTGATTCCCAACAACAGGTAAACTTACTTGCGTAGCGTTAACCTTCGATTGTTGTACGATCAATCGTCCGCGTAAATCATATACACGCACCGTGTCAATTGATTCTGTAGCAGTTACCTGAACTTGTGTTGGATTTTTCACTACCGTGAAGGTATTCGCATTCAATGTTGGATTCTCTGTAGACAAAGCATTTTGATATACCAATTCCAAACGGTTAGCGAAAGTTCCCACCGCAGTCGTAAACGTATACGGACCGTCGTTCAAATTGTGGTACGTTCCTGTTGTCAAATCATGAACATAAATCGGTTGTGTGGTCGAAGCAAATAATCCATCTTTACGATCAATCGCAACACTAAAGGTTCCCGCCGTAGCCACTTTGTACGTTAACGGTACCACATCGGCAGCATCAAAAGGAACGGGACGTCCATTCATGACACAAGCTACGCCATTCACAGGACTCGTTAATTCGGTTGTTCCATCGTTGAAATATTTCGAATCTGTACCGTCCAACCCAAGCGTTCCATCGGTAAAATATCCTACCATCATCTGACTAAATTCGCCTGCAGTTCCGGTAAGGTTCAACCATACACGGTGACGCTCAATCGACTGGGTCGAAGCAGCAGTACGGAAGGTTTGGTTGGCATTATTGGCCACACGTTGTCCGTTATTGAATGTCAACGTCGTCGCAGCATCTTTCGCTTCTACAATAAAGCCTTGCCCTACTTGAATCACTCCGTTGGGATCTTCGGTAAACGGTTGGCCATTGTCGGTATACGTATCTGTAGATAAATTATACGTACAATACGTTGGGTTTTGTGTACCATTGGTTTTACGCCAGAAATACACCGTAGGTTCAATCGCATTGCTATTGTCGTTATAGAAATCCGTCATACTCAATGTAGAAGGATAGGGATTACCCACCAAATTATACCGTTGCCCAGGCGCTACATTTGCCATAGTGATATTTTGTGTCCCATTGTTGGGAACTCCAGTGAATATTCCTGTCCATGTAGCGGGTGCTGTGGGGTGATTAAACGGTAAACGAATCAAATACCCACGACCCAAGACCATCGGATGCGTAGCAAAATCGGCTACATTGGCAAATAAATTCGTCGTCGTGTTGTACGTGTAAAAACGTATCGTTGGACTCACTGAAGTGAGTGGCGAAAAGGCTTGTAAGTTTTGTGCAGCCACAGGTGACGACCACATCACATAATCCAAACGAATTAACGGATTGGTTGTACGACGAACAATGATGTTTCCACTATTGACAGCGCTAGCATCATCTTGTAATAAATTGGCATTACTATTTAACGTAAACGTCGATCCCGAAGCTACTGTTAACGCACCACTCAAATGAACGTTAAATCCAGCAGGAATAACTACTACCGCATTGTTGTTTACGACTAAAGAACAAGCGTCCAAATTGGCTGTAGCGGTATAATTACCTGCAATAACTGCCGTAGTCAACGCATCTGGCACACCATTGCTCCATGCGGTGCCATTCCAAGTGGTGGTTCCCCCTACGGTAATGGTCAACGTGGTGGTTGAGGCACACTGACCCGCATCAGGTGTAAAGGTATACGTAGTCGTTTGTGTATTGTCTAAAGCAGGTGACCATGCACCCGTGATACCATTGGTTGAAGTAGTTGGTAAAGCTGCCAACGGCGCTCCTTGACAAATCGGCGCAACGGGACTAAATGTAGGCGTTACCAAACTATTCACAGTAATCGTCAAACTTGCAGTCGTAGCACATTGACCCGCATTGGGTGTAAAGGTATAGGTTGTTGTTTGCGTATTATCTAAAGCAGGAGTCCACGTCCCAACGATACCATTGTTGGAAGTCGTTGGTAAAGCCGATAAGCTATCGCCAATACAAATAGGATTGACAGCATTAAACGTTGGTGTTGTGGGACTATTTACTGTTAAAACCGCATTGTCAGAGGTCAATACTGGTCCACATTCCCCCAAAACCTCAACAGTATAGGTTGCAGCATCGGTCAAAGCGACTGCAGCAATCGTAAGCGTTGCATTGGTTTCTCCAGAAATTGAAACACCATTTTTATACCATTGATATAAATATCCTGAAGGTGAATTCGCCGCTGTAACACTAAACGTGACAGAACCTCCTTGACATACCGTTTGCGACTGAGGTTGCGCGGTAATAGTAGTATTTGGGGTAACTGTGATCGTCACAACATTGGTCGTAACCTCCAAACAAGCGCCACTTTTCACAACAGCACGATAGTATGAGATTTGCGAAAGTGATCCTGTATTTAAAGTAGCTGTTGTATTACTGATATCTGTCACATTCACGGTAAAGGCCAAATCATCGGCACGTTGCCATTTCACTACACTTCCTGTTTGACCATTCAACGTAAGCGTAGCTCCCGTACCCGTACAGACCGTTTGATTACTACTTAAAGTTCCAGCAACGGTAGTAGGACTAACGGTAATCGTAACAACATTAGAGTTTACAGCTACGCAACTTCCATTACTTACAACCGCACGATAATAACCCGTAGCCGTTAAAGCCCCGAGCGATAAAGTTGCTGTAGTATTTGTAATATCGGTTACATTGGTTGTGAAAGCCAAATCATCGGCACGTTGCCATTTTTGGATAGTACCACTAAAACCAGATAAAGTTAAGTCGGTAGGTACATCTCCACTACAAATCGTTTGATCGGATGAAACGGTTCCGGCAACAGGCGCAGCATCAACCGTTACCGTAGTGGTTGCGGTCGAGGTACAACCAAATGCATTGGTAACCGTTAAGGTATACACTCCTGACATTGCTGGGGTTGCATTGGCAATCATTGGGTTAGCATTGGCCGTCAACACAACTGTTACATCATCAATTGCCAAAAGATGATCATTTCCTGAATCATTCAAATCGGCCCAACGTATCCAAATACTCTCCCCATTAGGAATGGATAAACCTGTCAGTGTGGTCGTCAAGTTAGCATTTCGATTTGCAGCCGCATTACCATCTATTTGCAGTGAATTAGCATTTGTCGTTGAGGTATACGTCAAGGCTGGAATCGATGTCCATGTTCCAGAGGCCGTCGTTAAAGCAGTAGCATTGGTTGAATAATCAACCGTTAAAGTTTGTGGAACAGTATTCGTATCGCGGTATTGTTCTCCCGTATAACTGATGGTAACATTGCTCACAGGGAATCCCGTAGTATTGGTGACGCGAACACCATAATAGTAGGCGGTTGATCCAGCTGATGCTATCGAATTCCCCGCCAATGAACCTAAGGCGCGGTCGGTTGTAGTTACTCCATTGCTTAAATTATACACACCAACAGCAGTTCCCGATCCTGTTCCCGCAACTAATGTTGTAACAGGGGTAGCGGGTGAGGATGTTGTACCTGTACCTTGACCTTGCAACAAATACCAACCGGGTAAAGTCACGTTGTCGGTCCAAGTTGTTCCAGTACCTAAACCGTTGAAATTTTGCGTTACGGTTTGCTGTGTAGAATTGGAACTAAATCCATTCGGACCTGTCCAAGCATACGAACTCATACCCGATGGACCTGCTGTCAAAGCAATAGTCCCACCCTCACAGTAGGGACCTCCATTGGAAGCCGTTGCTGTAGGTGTCGGATTAACAGTCAAAGTAAATACGGTGCTCGCGCTAGGGCAACCAAAAGCATTAGAAACGGTAATTGTTCCCGTATAAGTCCCCGCAGCAGTTCCCGCTGGAATTTGAATCGTAATTGTTCCTGCACCGGTGTTAAACGTATTAGGCTCATTTGTTACAGGAGCAAAAGAATTGGTCGGTGTAGCATTCCATGTGATAGAATATGTAGAAGCTGCACCCGAAGTGGCCGAATAAGCCAATGTAGTGGTTTGCGCAGCTCCAGAGGCACATACAGCGGTGGCTGTACCCGACCATGTAGCCGAAGCGACAGGATTTACGGTAAATGTATCTAAACTCGTAGCCGTTCCTCCAGCTGTAGTCACTTGAACCACACCTGTGGTACCTGAACCGATAACGGCCACGATTTGGGTAGCTGAATTACTCGTAATCGAAGCTACAGGTGTCCCGCCAATGGTTACATTACTGGCAACAACACCATTTAAATCGGTACCATTAATTGTAATTGAACCACCGACGCATCCAGAAGTAGCACTCAAACTTGTAATTGTAGGAGATGAAGCCACGGTAACCAATAAACCATAGTCTTCTACTTCACCATAGGTAAATACTTGACATGGTGTAGCATTCATCGCTGTAGTACCACTAACTGTATCTCCATACTTGATGCGCATTCTTGTTTTTCCAAGTGTTGCGGTCGCAGGTACCGTGATGGTTACGTTATATACAGGTCCCAATCCCGTCACAGGTGAAGAGGTTTCACCAGAGTCCGAAAAGTCACCATCTTGATTCCAGTCTGCTAATACATAGGCAGCATCATCGGCAACAATGGTTCCTCCACCGGTGACCGTTACAGTCAATAATTGACCTTGTGAGACCGTTGCTGTTTGGGTGGCAAAATAACTCGTGTAATTGGAAGCACCTGAAGATTGATTGATACCACCAGCAACGGTAACATTAGAAATGTGCTCAAATGTGGAATCAACAGATCTTGAACCACAATAGACAGTCAAAGCGCCAACATTGGTAGTTGATGTTGCTCCACAGGTTCCCGTTACAACACAACGATAGTAATATACCCCTCCCGCAGTATTAGAGTTTGAGGTAATATTCAACGTTGCCGTGGTATTTCCTGTGTAGGATAATCCGTTTGGAGTATTATTGGCTACATTCGTGTACGTACCGCCTGGGGTTGTCGAATATTGCCATTGAAAAGCAGAAGCACCCGTAGCTGATGTAGAGAACGAAGCTGTATTATTGGTTGTTGCAGCAATTAATGTCGTATTAACGGGTTGACCAGTTATTGTAGGGGCAATAAAGGTAGAACACACAATAGCGTTACTATTTCCAACTACAATTAAATTTGAACCATTCTGAAAAGCCAAGCCGGCGGCAGTAGTGGTGTTGGTATTTAATGTAACTGGACTCGTAGTGTAAGCCGTTGTAAATATCCCGAGTTCTCCAATGCCCGTATTGGTAAAGGAAGCGGCTTGATTGGCAGCTACCCATGTTGGGGTAACCGTAGCCGTGGTTGCAGCTGATGAATTGATACTCCACTGAAGGTTTACAATTCGTGTGGCATCAAATACCGCATTGGTAATCGTACTTCCTACATTTACCGACAAATCGGAAGTTCCTACGGTATTGGTTACTGCTACAGGAGTATAATTAGTAGCATTCAAACCAATAGGAAAAGTAAAAGCGGTATTCCCAACTGCTGCTTTAACCAAACGTCCTGTACCATTGGTAACCACATAATTGGTTGCAGAAGCATTTGAAATAGAAGCTGTACTTCCCAACGAGAGATTATTGCTTCCCAACGTAATACGACCTGCAGTAAGATCTAAATTGGTAATCACTACAATCGCATTATTCAAAGTCAAGCCCGCACTGTTATTTAAACGTAATAAATCAAAAGTCGTTGCTCCTGTAAGGGTTTGCGCTACAGTTCCATTGAAAACAACCAAACGTGTATTGGCATTAAAGGTTCCATTGTTGGTAAAGTTTCCTCCAATATTTAAATCCCCACCTGGTGAAGTTCCAAGATTTAATATACTTCCTGAACTTATGGATAAATTTCCAGCTAAGGCTCGGGCACTACTTGCAGGCATATTGACCGAACTGTTGGTCAAAGTTACATTCTGAGGCGTACCTACCCCTGCCGTGGCGGCATTACCCGTCCATTCGCTGTTCACCCCATAAGAAGTTACGCCGTTGTATACCAATGTAGAAACACTGGAATAAATCGGAGCATTGGTACTCACAAAACCACCACCGTTGATTTGTAACGTTCCATTTAAGGTGGTTCGCGAAGGACCGAAATCCATTCCCGAAGTAAGAATCATCGTGATATTGGACCCTAAATTTAGAGTTCCAGCCCCTGTGACAAACTTATTTCCAGTAATATTAATTACAGCTCCTGTCAACGTCGAGGTTATTGAACGTCCAGCAGCATTGACCAAAATATTTCCGTTGGTATTGTTAAGAGTTAATGATTGTCCGTTCAAATCAAAAGCACCTGCATTAAGTAATTGCAACACTTCTCCTGCCGTAGTATTGATGGTAATGCTGGTAGCCGGTGAGGCACTTAATTGTACACTTCCAGCCGCTTTGTTGATGATTAAATAATCAAAAAACACATTTCCTCCCCCTGTACGTGCAATTGTTTGTGTTCCCGTGGCACCATTAAAAAATACAGCTCTATTGTTATTGGTTTGCGTGGCTGAGGCACCTAACGTCCAGTTTCCAGGCGTAGTGACATCGCCTCCCAAACTTATTGTTCCGTTATTAACGACATTACCCAACACGATTAATCCACCTGATGGCGTATTCATGATGGTACTAGCATCTATGGTTAGTGTACCCGAACATTGGGCAAAATTAGAACCCATATTTACGGTAGTAACCGTTCCTGGGTTACTTATTTGTACGTTGGCAGGATATCCCGCACCCGAGGTAGCTGTGGTCCATTCATTACCCCGACCAAAACTTGTACCTGTATTGTAAATCAATGTTGATGTAGAACCGTAAGAAGGTGTATTGTTAAAAAAGCCTCCTGTATTGATACGACAAATGCCGTTAAAAGTTAGCGTAGCCGAGCCAAAGGTTACTCCGGCAGCAGTTTGAAATGTACCGCTTACTGTTCGGTTGGCACCTGCGTTTAAGGTTAACCCCCCTTGCAATACCGATACGTTAACTGGACCGCTGGTGGTAGGCCAATACACGTGACTGGCATCGACTCCATAAGCACCGGAACTGTTGAAGTTTAATCCCCCTGAGGAACCATACGTAAAGTTAGTACCGCTGGCAAAACCGCCGCTATTTAGCTGAAACGTCCCGTTAACTGTGGTCGAACCCGTGCGCGTTAAGGAAGCAGCCGTTGAAACGGTATGCCCCGCAGCAATGATCACATTATCGGTAGCCGTTGGAACAACCCCACCGACCCAGGTAGAAGTCGCTGCCCAATCCCCTGACTGTGCAGAGGTGATGGCATTTGAAGTACCTTGAACAGTAAAATCATCTATTCTAAAATTACCATTGTTGGACGCTGTTCCAGTCCAACGAAATCTAAGGTTAGTAACACCAGCAGCTCCTGAAGGCAATGTAATTCTCGTCCCACCATTAACTAAAGCCCAGCTTGCATTGTAAGCAACCTGAGTATAAGTAACATTATTCCATGTAGTTCCGTCTGTACTCCATTGAAATGGAACTGCCCCGGTAAAAGAAGCCGTTCCTCTACCTGCCCACAAAACTGTGATATTTGTGAGACCTACTGTTGATAAGTTATTCGCATAAGTTAAAGTATGCGTTGCTCCATTAGTTCCAGTACTATTAAACACAATATTTCCTGTACCGCTGGCACCAGCATATCCAGTAGAGGCAGAAGCACTAGAGAAAGTCCATCCGTTGGTGGTGTTAGAACTTGTCCAACCGGTTGGTAACGCAGTACCTGCACCGAAAGTCTCATTTAATATTGTTGTTTGTCCAAATGATTCAACATTAAAAACAAACAAAAATAAAAATGAGGCAAACCAATGTAAAACTTTAAACTGGTTGAAAAAACGATTAAAACTCGAAGTAAATTTTTCCATTATTCGATTCCTTTTTTTTAGAGTGAAATTCATCCGTTACCGCCTTGAAAATGAGTTCAATTAGGGGTGTTAAAATTACTTCAAAATTCGGTTTCAACAAGGGGATTTTTGGGCATTACAAACAAAATCGACGTATAACCAATTTCATCGTTCAACAACACTACTAGGGTTAGAAAATCGATAATTTTATACCGTTTATGGACTTTTTTCACAAAAAAAATAAGAATCTTTCAAAAGTTTTTGGACAATTTTCAATAATTTTTCATATAATTTTCTTACAAAAAATAACATCTTCCATCATTAACCCTTTGAAAGTGTAATCGACTCCAAAAAGGCACAACAATTGCTGATTTTAAACAAATTACTACAAAAAAAAGGGACCTTTTCAGATCCCTTTTTTAAAATAAAAACTATAAAGAACTAACGCTTCACTACACGAAGGGTTTTCACGTTGGCTCCTTGGGTTAAAATCACTTGGTATACCCCAGCAGGATAGTTGGCTCCTACTTCGGTACTTTCGATAGCATCGGCATTAACCGTACGGGTTTCGATCGTACGTCCCATCATGTCATACACTTGGATAGTGAACGAGGCTTGGCTAGAAGTAGCTACTTTGAAGTAGAACTGCTCTGCAAATGGGTTTGGATATACTTGCGCATCCAATCCTAGGGTAGCAGTGGTAGTTTCTTCAAGGCTACGAGCTATAGAAGGCACAGTCAACGTACAAGTTTTACTGTAGGGGCCGAAATCCAATTGGTTTGGCATACGCACCGCCACTTGAACTGAATAATTTTCCCCCGAAATCAATCCAATAAAGTCACTCAAACGGAAACTATTCAAAGGACGATCGATCGCAAAATCGTATTCTTGTGCTTCATTAAACAAACGGAAGCGATATTGAGCCGCCGATTGAACCGCATCGGCAAACAAACGCTCACTGAAGCTCACTACAGCATAATCATTACACTGCGTACCGCGCATTTGTGTTGTAGGATGTTTCGGCGCTTGAATCGTACAGCTTGGTCCATACGGTAAGAAAGTTCCATCGGTATTACGAACCGCACACGATACATTGTAATTGGCATCGTAACGGAAATCGGTCACCGCTGCAAATGTAAAATTACGTAGTCCCGAGGTAATTTCTTGCGGTAAACCTACCGGTTGCAACGCATTATCCAAACGCTGAATGCGGTAACGGTATCCTGTACTACGCGGAACGAGCGAACTAAAAACTTGGGTATTAATGCCTGTAATCTGTGTACCACAACTCAACATGGTACTCACAGCCACAGGTGTAAACAAGAAACAAGGAGCGCTGAAATTGGGCTGCCAAACGTTGTTGATTCGCACAGCGATTTCAACTTTATATTTTGCATTGTATTTATAATTGGACAAATTGTGTAAATATAAATTACGCAATACCATATCTACGGTCACTTGTGTACCCGGAATTTCACTATCATCCGCTGGATTTACTTCAGTAACGCGGTAACGATACCCTTGAGCTCCAGACACTAAACTTGAATATACAATTCCACCAAAGGCAACTGTTGTTCCACAAGTAGCCGTTGGAAAGGTACTGACAATAGGGGTACATCCTCCTGGCAAACCAAGGTTATCGATGTTTCCATTACAGTCGTTATCAATGCCATCGTAACATACATCAACCGCACCTGGACGGATGGAAGCATTAGCATCATTACAATCGCCATTATTTACAGAAAAACCTGAGGGTGCAATCGACACATTTGCCACACAAACTGTTGAAGGTGCTGCGGTGGAGGCACCAAAGCCATCACCATCCGCATCGACATAGAATGTACCGTTTACAAATACCGCTGGATTAGCATCATTACAGTCGGTTGTGTTGGTAGCGCCACAAGGAGCGGGCGTACTCGTACCGAATCCATCGCCATCGGCATCTACATAGGTCAATAGTGCGTCGTTACAATCAGTATTATTTAGTACACCGCCACAAGCGACAAAGGTCGCAGATCCAAAGCCATCGCCATCAGTATCGGCATAACGCAATTGGCTATCATCACAATCGGTGTTGTTCAACACGCCTCCACAAGCGACAAAGGTTGTCGATCCAAAACCGTCGCCATCGTTATCGGCATAACGCAATTGGTTGTCGTTGCAATCGGTGTTATTTACTACCCCACCACAAGCAACCAAAGTGGTTGAACCAAATCCATCCCCATCAGCATCGGCATAACGCAGTTGGTTATCATCACAATCGGTGTTGTTCAACACGCCACCACAAGCGACAAAGGTCGTAGATCCAAAACCGTCGCCGTCATTGTCGGCATAACGCAATTGGTTGTCGTTGCAATCGGTGTTGTTTACTACCCCACCACAAGCTACCAAAGTGGTTGAACCAAATCCATCCCCATCAACATCGGCATAACGCAGTTGGTTGTCGTTGCAATCGGTGTTATTCAACACACCACCACAAGCCACAAAGGTTGTCGACCCAAATCCGTCGCCATCCGCATCGGCATAACGCAGTTGGTTGTCATTACAATCTGAATTGTTGGTTACAAATCCAACCGGAGCCGAACATGTGGTTTGTGCCACTGAAGGATTTCCAAAACCATCTCCATCGGCATCTTGATAATACGTTGTACTGGGTGTAATCGTCAATACACCGCTATTGTTACTGGTGCCGTTCCACGTTCCACCACCGCCAGCATTAAAACCACCATAGAAGAAGGTACAACCGTTGATTTGGTAACGGAAAGCATAGTAATACGTTCCGGGTGCTAAAGCGGCTCCAAAAGTACCGCGGTATTCGTCGTTATTATTCCCCAATCCTCCTTGTCCAAAATACGGAGCTGCAATCCAATTGGTCCATGTATTTGGATTGGTATTGGTTGAACTGTATCCAACTTCGGCAACAATTCCCGAACCTGCTCCAGGAGCTTCAGTGCGTCCTGAAACAAAAATTTGACCAAATGCATTAAAATCACTGCCTTGGCAAATGGTTACACTACCTGGGAATTGTAAATTCACAAACCCTGGCGTTGGTGCGATAGAATACGAGTAATTACTTCCCCCATTGTTTCCCAATCGTAGGGTTATCAAGTCGTGATCGGAAGCATCGGTTGCCGCAACGGTTGTTGTGTAAGCATAATAAAAAATAGTTCCCGAAGTGTTGTCTGCCCCAGGAATAGTAGCCGAAGCTGTTGACCATGTCGAACCTGTTCCTGTTGCTTCTACGACTTTGGAAGTAGCAAAATTGGAAGTACTGCTGTAGCGAACAAAAACGCGCTCCTGTGGCGATTTTGCGCCCGCCAAGGTAACATTGATCGTTACTGCAGTCCCCGAACAAACAACGCCAGGATTACTCACTGCAGTTGAAGCTGTGGGGTGAAAAGACTGGGGTGCATTGTTGGTCTCCATGATTACTCCTTGACGTGTAGAATAAGAAAGTCCACGTATTTGCAAGGTGTAATGACGGCCCGAGGTTGGTGCAGTAGCAAAAGCACCATTAGGCCCATTAAAACTTCCACCGCCCCAGGTTAAGGTAAAGACCTGATTATAAGGGGTTGAAGTATTCGACCACTTATTGGCATAATTATCCCATTGAACCAAATAATAATTGGTGGTACTAGTGGCTTGGGTGGTATTGGACACAATACCATTCACAGGTGAATTATTGGTCATCACCACATTACCCATTCCAAAACGATCCCAGGCATACCCCCCCGGCTGCGCAAAAAGGAACTTGGTCATTAAGAGCATAACACAGCATGCCCATACTTTTTTCAAGCGTAATTCTTTTTTCATAAAACATTGATTTATAGGGTGTCTTTTTTCTGAAATTTAAAATTACGATTTTAGCTAAGGAAAAAAAATGCACCCTGCAACCGAAAACGTTTTCGTGTTGATAAATTCTGATTTTTATAGGTATATAACCTACACAACCCCTTTTTCTCTTTACGAAAAATGCAAAAAAAGGCACTTGGTAAAGCCCTTTAAATGCAATCAAAAATATTCCCTACCTAACTCACTAGTATAAGTCAATTTAACGGGGTTGTTCGTACGCGTCATCGCCAAAGATATAGCACTGATATAGCACTAGTATAGCACTCTTTAAATAGCTGCTGAGAAGCTAATCCCAACCCTTCGGGGCTGAGCCGTATATAAAAAAAATATCGGTTATGAAGAGACTGCGACTGAGACTGAGACTGAGACTGTTTTTTTAAGCACCTAAGCCGCTGAGAAGCTGAGCTACTGAGACTGAGCTACTGCAACTGAGACTGCGACCGCGACTGAGACTGAGACTGAGACTGTTTTTTTTAAGCTCCTAAGCCGCTGAGAAGCTGAGCTACTGAGACTGAGCTAATGCAACTTAGACTGAGACTGAGACTGCGACTGAGACTGTTTTTTTTAAGCTCCTAAGCCGCTGAGAAGCTGAGCTACTGAGACTGAGACTGTGACTGTGACTGTGACTGTTTTTTTTAAGCTCCTAAGCCACTTAGCAGCTGAGCTACTGAGACTGAGCTACTGCAACTGAGACTGCGACCGCGACTGTGACTGTGACTGTGACTGTGACTGCGACTGCGACTGTGACTGAAATAATTAAGCGGAATAAACTTGAAACCTGTAACCAATCACTAGTCACAAAAATCGTAAATTCCAATAGCTAAAATTCCAAATTCCAAAAGTCTAACAACGAATCACTAGCCTTACTACCAGGATAGGCAGATCACTAATCACTAATCACTAGTCACTAGTCACTAGTCACTAATCACTAGTTACCCACCCCATAATACGCCTTATACCAATCGACAAAAGCCTTTACCCCCTTATCCAAGTCGGTTTGGGGTTGATAATGAAAATCGCGTTGTAATTCGGAGACATCGGCCCATGTTCGTGCTACGTCACCGGGTTGCATGGGAAGCCAATTTTTTTGAGCAGAAATCCCTGTATGGCGTTCGATGGCCTCAATAAAATCTAATAAACGAACCGGTTTACTATTTCCAATATTATACAACCCATAAGGTTTCGTGTAGGCTCCAGAGGCTAAGGCTGCTACGATAGCTTCCATCCCTTGGGTAATATCATCGACGTAGGTAAAATCACGGGATAATTCGCCATGATTAAAAACATCTATAGGTTTTTGATTGAAAATGGCATCCGTAAATAAAAACAACGCCATATCGGGTCGACCCCATGGGCCGTAGACTGTAAAGAAACGCAAGCCTACCGTGGTTATTCCAAACAAATGGCTGTAGGTATGTGCCATTAACTCATTGGATTTCTTTGTGGCTGCATATAAACTAATAGGATGATCAACGGTATCGTTTACTGAAAAAGGCACATGTTCATTGAGTCCGTAGACACTAGAACTACTCGCATAAATCAACTTCTTTACCTGATGATGGCGACAGCATTCTAAAACATTTAAAAAACCTGTAACATTACTATCTATGTACGTAAATGGCTGTTCCAAACTGTAGCGAACGCCCGCTTGAGCCGCAAGATTACAAACAATGTCAAAGGAAAATTGACCAAACAAAGCGTCCATTCCCTTTCGATCTTCCAAGTCAAGCAATACAAATTGAAACCGATCACCATGAATAGCACTCGCTACGGGCTTCCCTGATTGAAATTCATTTGACGTTACCCCCAAAACAGCCAGGCGGTCTTTTTTTAAGGAAACTGGATAATAGGGATTCAAATTATCTATACCCACAACAGTGTACCCTTTTTGAAGTAAGAGTTCACAAAAATGGAATCCAATAAATCCCGCCGCTCCGGTGACCAATATACGCATGACTCGTTTGAATTATTGATATTGTTTTTCGTAATATTCGCGGTAGGCCCCTGAAGTAACATTCTGCAACCATTGTGCGTTTTGCAAATACCAATCGACGGTTTGCTCCAAGCCTTCTTCAAAGGTAACCGAGGGTGACCACCCTAATTCGCGGTTAATTTTACTAGCATCAATAGCATAACGCAAATCATGTCCTGGACGATCTTTCACAAAAGTAATTAACCCTTCAGAAGTCCCAACTTCACGCCCTAACTTGCGATCCATTATCTGACACAACAACCGTACTAAGTCAATATTTTGCCATTCATTAAATCCACCGATATTATAGGTTTCATGATTTTTCCCTTCATGGAAAACCAAATCAATGGCAATCGCATGATCGATGACATACAACCAATCGCGGGTATATTTCCCATCGCCATAAATGGGCAAGGGTTTTTCTTGGATAATATTGTGGATGCACAGGGGAATCAATTTCTCGGGAAAATGATTAGGTCCGTAATTGTTGGAACAATTGGTTAACACATAAGGCAATCCATAGGTTTCTCCATAAGCCCGCACAAAATGATCGGAACTGGCTTTGGAAGCGGAATACGGTGAATTTGGATCGTAAGGGGTTTCTTCCGTAAATAATCCCGTAGCGCCCAAAGTTCCATAGACCTCATCGGTAGAGATATGGTAAAATCGTTTGCCTTCAAACTGACCTTGCCAAGCGGTTTTGGCCGCATTCAACAAATTCATGGTCCCTAATACATTGGTACGTACAAAAGCCAATGGATCGGTAATCGAGCGATCGACATGCGACTCAGCGGCCAAATGAATTACACCATCAAAAGCATGCGTTTTAAAGAGTGAATCGATAAAATGCGCATCCGTGATGTCGCCTTTGACAAAGGTATAATTGGGAAGTTTTTCTACATCGGCGATATTCTCTAAGTTCCCTGCATAGGTGAGAGCATCTAAATTAACAATATGATAATTCGGGTAGCGGGTCACCATGCGTCGAACCACATGTGAGCCAATAAACCCTGCGCCTCCTGTAATTAATATTTTTTTCATATGCTATAATTTTCCGTCCACCGTGTAGGGGAGAACGCCTTTAACATCATAAACAATTGACTTAGGATTTCGTAATCCTGCTAAATCCAGTTCTAAAAACTCACGGTGTGCCACACCCAACACCACGGCATCAAAGGTAGTTTTGGGGAGTGTATTGGTTGTCGTCAAGCCATATTCATGCTTTACTTCCTCGGGGTTGGCCCAAGGGTCGTAAATGGTTACTTGGATTCCGTAATCGGTCAAGGCATTGACCACATCCACGATCTTCGTATTGCGCACATCGGGACAGTTTTCTTTAAACGTAATTCCCAAGAGTAAAAGCGACGAATGATCGACCGAAATCCCTTTTTTAATCATCAATTTAATGATACGCGATGCAACATATTCCCCCATGCTATCATTCAAACGCCGACCTGCTAAAATGATTTCCGGATGATATCCCGTCTCTTGTGCTTTTTGCGCCAGATAATAGGGATCCACTCCGATACAATGTCCACCAACGAGCCCCGGCTTGAAGGGTAAAAAGTTCCATTTTGTTCCCGCAGCAGCCAAAACCGCATGCGTATCAATGTCGAGCAAGTTAAAAATCTTAGCCAACTCATTGACAAAAGCAATATTGATATCGCGCTGTGCGTTCTCAATCACCTTAGCAGCCTCAGCCACTTTGATACAAGGGGCTAAATGGGTACCTGCGGTAATGACAGAGCGGTATAAAGCATCTACTTTTTGACCTATTTCGGGCGTAGAACCCGAAGTGATTTTCAAGATTTTTTCAACGGTATGTTCCTTGTCTCCAGGATTAATGCGCTCGGGAGAGTAGCCCGCGTAGAAATCAACATTAAATTTCAAACCACTCACCCGTTCTAAAACAGGCACACATTCTTCTTCTGTTAATCCGGGATATACGGTCGATTCATAGACTACGATATCCCCTTTTTTCAATACTTTACCCACCGTTTCACTCGACTTATACAAGGGTGTTAAATCGGGACGGTTGTTTTTATCGACAGGCGTTGGAACCGTAACAATATAGTAATTACAATCGCGAATAGCCTCCAAATCGGAAGCACATAACAACCCTTGGGCTTCCGTATGCTTCGACACTATTACCTGCTGAAGCAAGTCGGAGGAAACCTCCAAGGTGCTATCGTGTCCCGCATTCAATTCGGAAACTCGTTGCTGATTAATATCAAATCCGACCACGGGATACTTTGTGGCAAACAAACGCGCCAAAGGCAATCCGACATACCCCAATCCGATAACTGCTATTTTTATATCCATAGTTTGTGTATCACGAACCTATTCCTTGGTAATGGAAGCCGATAACACGCATAGCTTCGGCATCTAATATATTTCGCCCATCAAAAATGAAGGCGGGTTTTAACATGGAATCATAAATTTTTTGCCAATCATAGGTTTTAAATTCATCCCATTCGGTCATAATCGCAATGGCATGCGCTTCATGACATGCCGCATAAGGATCTCCAATTGAGGTGACCAAAGCAGCATTGGAAGCCGCATCACGAGTTTCCAAATAGTTCAAATCCGAGAGCACCTGAGGGTGTTCTACTTTGGGATCATAAACTGCTATTTGTGCTTGTTCTTGCATTAAAGCATCGGCTACATAAATAGCCGCTGATTCACGGGTATCGTTGGTATCTTTCTTAAACGCCCAACCCAAAAAAGCAATCTTTTTTCCCGATATGGTATTGTACAATGTACTTACAATATTGCGTGCAAAACGATTTTTTTGGTGGTCATTCAATTGAATTACTTGCTCCCAATAATCGGCGACTTCTTGCAATCCATATGATTTAGCGATGTAAACTAAGTTCAGAATATCTTTTTGAAAACATGAGCCTCCAAATCCAACCGAAGCTTTCAAAAATTTCGATCCAATCCGACTATCCATTCCGATAGCACGGGCTACTTCATTAACATTGGCTCCTGTTTTTTCACACAATTCTGAAATGGCATTAATGGATGAAACGCGCTGCGCTAGGAAGGCATTTGCGGTCAACTTTGACAATTCTGACGACCATACGTTGGTGGTTAAAATTCGCTCTTTGGGAACCCAATTGGCATAAATATCGACCAACGCTTGGATGGCTTTCTGACCCGCTTCATCGGTTCCTCCACCGATCAATACACGATCGGGAGCTAACAAATCCTCAACGGCCGTTCCCTCTGCCAAGAACTCAGGATTGGATAAAATTTGATATTGAACTCCATTACCGGTATTGTCCAAAATGCTTTTTAAGGCTTCAGCGGTTCGAACGGGTAACGTTGATTTTTCGACTACAATTTTATCGGTAGTCGCAACACGAGCAATTTGTCGGGCACACAATTCGATATACTTCAAATCGGCCGCCATTCCTTTACCTGTTCCGTACGTCTTGGTAGGCGTATTCACCGAAATAAAAATCATTTGCGCTTCGTCAATAGCTTTATCTACTTCTGTTGAGAAAAATAGATTCTTCCCACGGGATGCCGCAACAATCGTACTCAAACCGGGCTCATACACGGGAATATTTTCAACATTATCATCGTTCCAACGAGCAATACGTTCGGCATTTAAATCGACGACCGTCACTTTGATATGTGGACATTTATTGGCAATAACAGCCATCGTTGGGCCACCTACGTAACCAGCACCGATACAACAGATATGCGATATTTTCATATGAATTTATTTTAAATTGTCCCAATACCATGCTACAGCTTCTTCCAAGCCTGCCGCAAAATTGTATTGAGGTTGATAGCCTAATAATTCTTGTGCTTTAGCAATACTCGCTTTGGAATGCGGTATATCACCTACGCGCTGGGGTCCGTATACGATAGGTACTTCAGCAATAGAAGCATCGTAACGGGATAAATATTTTTTGAGTAAATGGACCATTTCATTCAGCGAAATTTGATCTCCTACCGCAGTATTATATACGGTATTTAGGGCTTCGGGTTGGGTTGCCGACAAAGCCAAGGCATTCATTTGAATGACATTATCAATGTAGGTAAAATCACGGGAATACGAACCGTCACCGTTAATTATTGGGGATTCTTTTTGCATCAATAGCTTTACAAATTTGGGAATCACTGCGGCATAAGCGCCATCCGGATCTTGTCGTCGTCCAAAAACATTGAAATAGCGCAAACCGATTGTTTCTAACCCATAGGTTGAGGAAAAAATCGACGCATACAATTCATTGACATATTTGGTTATGGCATAGGGTGACAAGGGTTTTCCAATCACATCTTCCACTTTTGGTAAAGAAGCCGAATCCCCATAGGTCGACGAACTCGCTGCATAGACAAAGCGTTTTACCCCCGCATCGCGAGACGCCACCAACATATTCAAAAACCCTGAAACATTAACTTCATTGGAGATTATTGGGTCGTTGATAGAACGAGGAACCGACCCCAAAGCGGCTTGATGTAATACAAAAGTAGCCCCTTTGACTACCCGATGACACGTTGCTAAATCCCGAATATCACCTTCGTGAAACGTGAAGTTGGCGTGCGAAAGAAATGGCTCTATATTGCGGCGATGTCCCGTAGCAAAGTTATCCAAACCCACCACGTGAAACCCCTGCTCCAAAAAGTGAGCCGTTAAATTGGAACCGATAAATCCGGCCGCACCGGTAATGACGAGGGTTTGCATAGAATTACCGCATTATTTATTACGCTTGAACAGCTTATCTTTTAACTTTTCAAACAGGTTTTTAGGACGATCGTCTTCGTGATAGCCGTTTGAATAATTTCCATAGCCGTAGCCGTAGCCATAGCCGTAGCCATAGCCCGTACCGTAACGCGCTTTGTTTTCAAAACCATTCAAAACAATGCTCACATTTGACAATTCATCGCGTTGTACACGAGTATTGATGAGTTGCACCATTTCTTTTTTAGTGAAATTTTGACGCATGATATACAAGGTTACATCGGCAAAAGGAGCCAATTCTACAGCATCGGTTACTAGACCCACGGGAGGCGTATCCAAAATTACATAATCATAGCGATTCTTTAATTCCTCCATAAACTCCCGCATCGTTTCTCCCATAATCAATTCAGAAGGATTGGGTGGGATCGGTCCTGAGGTAATGACATCCAAATACGGGATTTTCGTATTTTGAATGATTTCGTCGAGTGAATTTTGACCAATCAAATAGTTGACGACCCCTATTTTATTTTTTAAATTAAAATCATCAAAAATTTTAGGCTTACGCAAATCCAAACCGACAATAACGGTCTTCTTCTCACTAATTGCAAATACCGTGGCGATGTTGATGGAACAGAATGTCTTTCCTTCACCCGATACCGAAGAAGTCAACATGAGCGTCTTACTTCCCTCCTTCTTCTGTTTTTTATACAAAAATTGAAGCGAGGAACGCAACGCCCTAAAGGATTCGGAAAGCGCCGATTTGGGTTTCTCAAAAACAGCTAAATTGGAAGAGGTGTATTTCACCCCGATTACTCCTATCAAAGGAATATTGGTTAATGCGCTAATATCTTCTGCATTTTGTATCGAATTGTTGATAAAGAAAATCAAAAACACCACCAACAATGGAATTAAAAGACCCGCAAAAATGGCTATCACATAGTTGACTCCAGTTCGAGGTCCGATCAATCCACCTCCAATATCCTTTGCAGGATCGATAAACTCTACATCCGATAGATTGGCTGCCTTTACAATTTGGGCTTCATTGCGTTTTTGTAAATACGCATCGATAACACTATTGCTCAAGTTGAACTTTCGGGTAATTCGTAAATAATCTTGGCTGTCCTCGGGTAGGCTTTCTATCTTATTTTCCGATGCTCGAATTTTACGGTTCACCTGCGCTGCTTCAAATTGAATGGCCGATTTTGCCGCCACAATATTTTCCAATAAAACCCGCTTCACAGCCGAAATTTCATTGTCAATATTGTTGTACATCAAAGCACTTTTGACGGAGTACGTCATTTCAGAGCGTCGCACCGATAAATCAATCAGCTGCGCAACATTTTTGATAATGTTAGGATCGTCAATACCCGCCACAGATGGAGCAGGCAATTTGGAGTAATCATTGCTATTGCGCAAGTAATTGTTCAATACATTGTAATAATTGATTTTGCGATCAATACCGTCTTTGATTAAATCTAAATCCTGAATTTGAGCTTGGTAGGTTTCACCGCGTTTTTCAATCTCCACGACATTCCGCCCTTTACTAAAATCTTTCAAATCGTTGTTGGCAGATTTCAAATTTTCTTCCATCAAAGCCAAGGTAGTATCGATGTATTTAATGGTGTTTTCAGCAAATAAGTTTTTGCTTTCCAATTGTTTCTTTTTCAACATTTGAACACTTTCGTTCAAATAATCAACGATGCGTGCTTTGTTGGTCCCTTGAAGTGAAATACGAATAATCGACCCTGCTTTTTCATCAATAACGACGCGAACATTACGGTACATACTGACCACATTATCAAACGAATTCATCCGGATGATAAATTTTTGTCCTGTATAATTTCCAGGCATCCCTTTGATATCCAAAGTCCAATTCAAGAAGGGCAATTGCAACGGCTGCCCTACCTTACAACGCTTGCGAAAATCGCCCGAACGCACCGCCTGTGCATCAATGATATTGGTATTGTAATTAATAACGGGTACCGAATTGGATTTTACGGCAATACTAATTTCGTAATCGGTTGGAGACACAAAATGTATTTCAATAGGAATCCCTAAAAGTTGGTTTTTGGATTTATCCAACTTCACTTCAAAAGGAGCCGATCCGTAAACATCTTTTTGATAGTATTTATCTTCTTGAAGGTAGTCGATATAAAACCCGAGTTTATCCACCACCAATTCATTGTGCGAACGCGATTTCAAGGTACTCGCAATACGTTGCACCTGATCGGAAGTGCCTCCCCAATTAAATATCAGGTTGGTATTACTCATAAACAAGGGATTCTCTTGTTCTTTTACGGCCAAGGTAGCCTCTAAGGCATAGATTTTCTGTTTGCGAATATTGATTTGATGCGCCACAAATAAGGCAAAACCCAATCCAAATAAAAACCACTTCCAATAACTTCCTGTCTTAATCAGGAAAGCTTTGAAATCGAAGCTATTTTGTTTTTCAAAAAAGGAAAAATCTTTGATATCAAGCATGGAACGTCGTTTAATTGCGTAATAACAGCGTAAGTGTCAACAACATGGAAGCTGCAGTAATCATAACCGTCAAGGTATCGCGACCTGTTCCGCCAAATCCCCAAGATTTTTGTTTCAAGGGTTTGACGTAAATATAATCGTTGGGTTGCAAATAAAAAGCAGGAGAATGTACTGCCGCAGCATCGGTCAAATCAATACTAAACGTCTCCAAACCATGGGGAAACTGACGAATCACTTTCACCTCTTTTCGATCACCCGTCATGGTAATATCGCCTGAATTGGCTAGGGCTTCCAACACATTCACACGGTCTTGGTACAATACTTTCGACCCAGGATTGTTCACCTCTCCATTAACCGTATATCGGAATCCAGCAAGTTTCACATTGACAAACAACTGCGCTTCTTTTTTGAAATAATCGGCTAACAATTGGGTTTCAATTTTGGCGCGCGCCTCTTCAACCGTATATCCTAATACATTCACCTCTCCCAAAATCGGAATACGAATATTTCCATGATCATCTACGGTATAACCATTAAAATAGAGGGTCTCCACCGTTTGAATCGCTTGATTTTGTGGCGCTGTGTTAAAAATCTCTAACAATCGCTCGTCTACTAGCGCTTTGATTTGCACCGAAACAACATCATTCACCTGCAAGCGGTAAGGTTTATTGCTCGCGACAACCGAGGAACCCGTAGAAGAAGGAGTATTTTTTTTATCTTGAAGGTATATTAAATCCTGCGTAGGAACACAAGCGGTAACAAGGAATAACAATACTATGGAAAACGACAGTATTTTGGTTTTCATCTACTTTGTTTTAGCCAACAAAGATAGTTTTTCAATCGTAAAATCAAAAGACTCGATAGGGAAATCTCTAATTATTTTTAAGGGAATTTTCAAAAGGAATACGGTGTAAAATACTGCGCCCCAGCGTCACTTCATCGGCATATTCCAACTCATCACCTACGGCAATTCCACGGGCAATCGTCGACGTTTTTACCCCCGTGTCTTGAATTTGTTTGTAAATATAAAAATTGGTGGTATCGCCTTCCATCGTAGAACTCAAAGCAAAAATCACTTCTTCAACTGCGGTTGTCTTTACTTTTTCAACCAAGGAAGCAATATGCAACTGACTCGGACCGATCCCGTCGATAGGCGAAATTTTACCGCCCAACACATGGTAAATCCCTTTAAATTGCTGGGTGTTTTCAATCGCCATGACATCGCGTACATCTTCTACAACACAAATCACATGATGATTGCGGGCAGGATTGCTGCAAATCGAACAAACCTCAACATCCGAGAGGGTGTGGCAACTCGTACAAAACTTCATCTGCTCCCGCATTTGGGTTAAAGCCTCGGTCAAAAAGCGGGTTTGCTCCTGCGGTTGCCGCAACAAATGCAACACCAACCGCAACGCCGTTCGCTTCCCAATTCCAGGCAATTGCGCCATTTCGTTGACCGCTTGCTCCAATAACTTTGATGAAAATTCCATACCACAAAAGTACATAATTTGAAAAAGGCATCAATATTTTTGTATTTTTCGCTTTTTAAATAGTACAACATGAGCCCAACCCTCATTCTTTCCATCATCCTCGTGTATTTTGGATTGTTATTGTTTATCGCCTACCGTATTGGTAAAAAAAGCAGCGATAACGACACTTTTTTTAAAGCCAATAAAAACTCCAAATGGTACCTTGTCGCCTTCGGAATGATCGGCACAGCCCTCTCTGGCGTGACCTTTATTTCGGTCCCTGGCGCCGTGGGAAATCCCGAAAATCAGTTTTCCTATTTTCAATTTGTACTCGGCAATGCCCTCGGATTTATCCTCATCGCCACCGTGCTGCTACCGTTGTATTACCGCATGAATCTCACCTCCATTTACAGCTATATCGAACAGCGTCTGGGGGTGGTCAGTTACAAAACGGCGGCCAGTATTTTTTTAATCAGCCGCACCATCGGATCGGCATTTCGACTGTATTTAGTGGTTTTGGTGTTGCAACGCTATGTATTTGATGCTTTCCACGTGCCTTTTGCCGCCACGGTTTTAATCTCGTTGGGTTTAATTTTTGCCTACACGTATCGCGGGGGACTCAAAACCATCATCATCACCGATACGTTGCAAACATTTTTCTTGGTCACTTCGGTGTTTCTTACCATTTACTTTATTTGCAGCAGCCTCAATTACAGTCCCACCCAAGCTTTTGAAGCCGTCAAAAACAGCAGTTATTCGCAAATCTTTTTTTACGAAGATTACCTAAAAGGGCATTTCTTCTGGAAACAACTTCTCGGCGGCATCTTTGTAACTATAGCCATGGTGGGGTTGGATCAGGACTTGATGCAGAAAAATTTGAGCTGTGCCACCATACAAGAAGCCCAAAAAAATATGTTTACGTTTACAGGGATTTTTATACTTATCAACTTGTTTTTCTTGAGTGTAGGGGCTTTGCTATACTTGTATGCCGCGCAAAACCAAATCGCAATTCCTACCGTCAATGACGTACCCCGAACCGATTTACTCTTTCCCGAAATTGCTTTTCATCACCTAGAAATCATACCCGCCATTACCTTTTTGTTGGGATTAACGGCGGCAACTTTTGCCACAACCGACAGTGCGTTAACCGCATTAACGACTTCGTTCTGTGTTGATTTCTTACACATGGACAAGCCCGAAAATCAACATTCCCCTCAAAAACAAGTTCGCATTCGACACCAAGTACATCTCGGCTTTTCATTCCTAATGTTTTTGGTGATTGTTCTTTTCAATATACTCAACGACGAATCGGTGGTCAAAATGATTTTTAAGGTGGCCAGTTATACCTACGGACCGCTTTTGGGACTTTATGGATTTGGATTATTTATGAAAACGAAAACCGTCAACGATCGCTGGGTACCTCTCGTTTGCATAATGGCACCATTGCTATGTTGGGGGATGACAACCTATGCGAAAGAGCTATTTGGCGCGTACCAGTTTGACAACGAACTCATTATTATCAATGGTTTGTTGACGTTTGTTGGCTTACTTTTTATCAGTAAACCTGCCGTAGGACAAACCCGTTTTTAATATTGATGGGTAGCTAATAAAACCAACGTACAGGCCACTTCAACATGAATGCCATGCGACGCCAAAAGGGTATAAAACGCTGGATTTTCGGTTCCCGGATTGAATATCACCCGTCGGGGATGCAACCCGATAATATAGTCGTAATAGGCGGCTTGGTGTGTGGGATTCAAGTACAGTGTAACGGTATCAACATCGGTCAGTTCGGGCAACCCTTCTTGGATAAGAATACCCTCGACCTCAGTGGCTTTACGACCTATGGCGACGACTTCATGCTGGTGTTTTTGCAAACGTAATAACGCTTGGTAACTGTATCGATCGGGGTTGTGGGAGGCGCCCAAAACTAAGGTTTTCATCGGTAACGATTATTTTACCCCACAAAAATACAACGAAACCCCCAATCCCCTACCTTTGTACCATGAACGATTTCATCTTTCTTTTAGCGGCTTTATTTTCGGTGTTAAATCCTATTGGAACCGTGCCAATATTTGTGGCGCTTACCCAAGATTACACCAAAGCCGAACGCTCAAAAGTGTCCCTTTGGACCGCCATAAATGTGTGTCTCATTTTGGTCATCTCTTACTTTATTGGGCAGTACGTACTAACATTTTTTGGCATTACGATTCCCGCATTGCGCATCGCTGGCGGTATCATCATTGCCAGCTCGGGGTTTGGACTTTTAAATGGAAAATTCACTCGCAATAAAGGGTTGGACAAAAAAGCCGAAGAGGAAGCCCAACAACGCGACAACATCGCGCTCACCCCTCTTGCTATGCCCATGTTGGCGGGACCTGGCTCCATTTCGCTTCTCATTGCTTACTACCAAGAACACAACAGTACGCGAGAAATTATTTTCTCTACATTAGCCATTTTTGCGGTAGCAGTATTGATTTTCCTCATTCTTCGAAGTGCACATTATTTGGCCAAATACCTAGGTGCTTCTGGGATTGTAGCGATTTCTCGCATTGTGGGATTCTTAACCATTGCCATTGGCATCCAGTACATCATTAACGCCGTAACCAGTATTTTAAAAATCTAAACCACTACCCATGCGCAACGTTTTATTTAGCCTTTGTATCGCTTTAGGCTTACTGGGATGTAAATCCGCACAAACGCCAAAAAACACCGATAGTTCGGCCATGAAGGAATTAGTCACCATCATGCAAGGCCACTACAGTTCTGAAAAACAAGCCAACCTTGACAAGGACTATTTCAATATCTCCTTGCGGATGACCCCCATTTGGAAATCCAAAGGCCACTACCTTTTTGTAGAGCAAGCCCTTTTCAACAAACAAGACCAACCCTATCGGGTACGCATTTACAAATTAACGCAACAAGGCGACCAATTCATCAGTACCATTTATACGCTTAAAGATGAAAAAAAGTGGATTGGCAAATGGGCAACTCCCGAAGCCTACGATCAACTCTCGGAAGCCGATATCGAACTCAAAGACGGCTGTGAAGTCGTTTTGAAACGCCTCGGAAAAAACACGTTCGAAGGCGCTACGGGGGATAAAACCTGTCCCAGTGAACTCCGCGGCGCACGTTGGGCCAATTCCAAAGTAACGGTTACCCAAAACACCATTCGCTCTTGGGACCAAGGATTTGACAAAGACGGCAAACAAGTATGGGGCGCCACCAAAGGCGGATACGAATTTATCAAAATGTAATAAAAAACCCCAAGCACAAAAACGTTCTTGGGGTTTTTTAATGTCCTAAAGCACAATTATTTCTTGGGCAAAAACACTTCCGCCATCATGCAACGGGCACTTCCCCCTCCGCAGGCTTCAATGGTATCCAAACTCGAATGCAAAATAGTGACATGCTGTTCGATTTGAGCAATTTGTTTTTTGGTTAGCGCTTGGTATGCCGACGAACTCATCACCAAATAGCGTTTCCCCTCCGACCCTTTTACTTCCAACATATTCCCAGCAAAGTTGTTAACCTGATCTTCGGTTATCAAAATAAGGTCTTTCTCATCGCTACGCAAGGAGTCCAAAACCATTTTGCGCTCTTTTTTATCGTCAATAGAATCGGCACAAATCACCGCAAAGGTATCGCCAATACACATCATCACATTGGTATGGTAGATCAGTTTTCGCGCACCGCCCACCGTTTGAAACGCTTCAAAAATAACCGGCGTATACTCAAAATCCTCACAAAATTCAATCATCAACTCCTCATCCGCGCGAGGCGACAAAGCACAATACGCTTTGCCATTTTGTCGGTCAAGCAACAAACTCCCCGTTCCTTCCAAAAATATATTGTCCGCTTCTGCCGACGTGTAATCCATAATGTCATTGACTACAAAACCTTTGTCTTCCAGCAAATCCAAAATATCTTCCCGGCGTTCAGCCCGACGGTTTTCGGCAAACATGGGGTACAATACCACATCCCCTGTTTCGTGAAACGAAATCCAGTTGTTTGGAAAAATACTGTCGGGGGTATTGGGTTCCAACGTATCGTCGACCACGGTAACATCAACCCCCACGAGACGTAGTTTTTGCACAAAGGCATCAAACTCCTGCTGCGCTTTCGCATTGACCGTTTCAGGCGATAAGCCATCCAAAACCTTTTGATAATAATTGTTGACCGCAGTCTGTTCGTTCATCCGAAACGCCACCGGACGGATCATTAAAATAGCATTCGTCGTTTGATTCATATCTCTAGTCTAAAGGTTTCCCTAATTCATAATTCATAACTCGTATCTTTTTGTGCGTGCCCTCCGGGCCGGGCTATCCGCGGTGCACGGCACCTTGCTCCTATCCCTCACGCGGCAGTGCTCCGAATATCAATCCCGAATTAATGGGAGCGTCGAACAGCGCAACAACCCTTCTTGTTTGGCAATTTCGGCATAGGGAATTTCTTCTACCGTAAAGCCCTTGCTGCGCAACCAGGTGTTTAAACGGATAAAATTGCGCTCCGAAACCACCACGTCTTCGGCAATCGAAAACACGTTCGAATTCATGTGGTACATTTCATCGCGGGTAATGTGGAACAGATTTTCTTTTCCAAACAAATTCAAAAGAAAAACATAATCGGCTTCTTCCCGAAAACCACTCTTGTAAATGATGCCTTTGTCTTTTCCTACCGGCTGAAAACAACAATCCAAATGCAAGGCATTGTCGCGGGCTTCCAATTTGGATTTGACCAAATCAAATTCTTTTACAATCTTATGGGGAAACAAACTTTGAATGTAAGCCACCCCTTCCATATTGGTGCGAGCGGTTATATAATCCTTATAATCCGAACCTTTGTAGGTTCCTATAAAAATATAGTCGTTCCATGGCATCACGTCACCGCCTTCAATATGAACTTCCTCGGGGGGACGTTGCACTTTCGCGGGATTGATTTGATCAATAACGTACTGAATCGCATCCAATTCCCGTTCCCGATCGGGGAGAATATTGGCTTTGATAAAGGTATCTTCGATAACAAATCCGATGTCTCGTGAAAAAATTTGATTATAATTCTCGATAATATCAGGACGAAAAACCTGCACATCGTATTTTTTAAACACGTCATGAAAAGCTTCCATTTCGCGAACCATATCGGCTTCTACCGGATACGTTCCTGCCAAAATGTGTTCGAGCGACTTCGGATCATAAGCTTCTTCGGCCGTCGGCGTGGGTCCGTTACTCACCGCGGTCCCCAACACTACTGCACGTAACCGCGAAGTCTCGTTGGTGATATGTAATGGTAGCATAAAGTTTGTTGTTGGCTTTCTACAAATATAAAAAAGCTCCGCCGATTGACGAAGCTTTTCTACTATTGTGAACAAGTTTTAATTTTTCACCAATTTCTCCGCAATTACGGTTCCATCGGTAAGTACAATACTCACCATATAGATGCCATTCGGATAGGCTTGTACATCCAAACGATGGCGTTGGGAAGCCGTAATCGTTTGTGCCATCAAACTTTTTCCTTCGATGGTGGTGATTTGAATCTGGGTAAATTCGCCTTCATCAACAGCTATTTCTACCCACGATTGCGCCGGATTGGGCACCAAAGTGAAGCCGTTGCCAATACGAATGAGATGAATCTCTTCGGGAATGACATCCAAAGGAATATCACGATCCGAAGGCGTTGCTAAGGGAGTGTCGCGGTACAAGAAGTTTCCTGTACAACCCTCGGGATAAGCCGCAAACTGTGCCCCAAATTCTGCTTCAAATCCGGGGAGTAATTCTACAAAATTACCGGCATGATATACAATGCCATTGGCTACTCCATTATTCCCTTGAAAAATAACATTGGTTGCACGAATCCAATCGGAACGCTCTTTTCGCTTGCTCGCGATTTGACCATTATTATTAGTATCATCCGCTGGAGAGGAAAGCGTCAATGTTGGCAAACAACAATTTTCAAACGTGACGTCGGGACCAATGGCTGCCGATTCATCGCGTATGGTATATTGAAAGGTTCCCGCAGGACAAGTAACATTAAAAGTAGCGACCACATCAAATTCAAAATCACCTTGCGGATTGGCGCCAAAGATATTTGGCGGAAGATCAAAACAAAATGTTGTGGGCGTAAGTTGTGTAGGCGCGTTGATGGTACCGATAATGGTATTGCCTTGCAACACATGAAGTACCAAAGAACTTAGCGTAGCATTAACCGGCGGACTGTAGGTTCCACAAACTTGAACAGGTGTTGTTGGAGTTATCGAAGGACAGTTCAATTGAATCGGGTCAATGTTTAAAGCGCCCAACTGAGGCGTAGCACACGTAAATCCACATACATTGTCGATATAAACGGTACCAAAATGCGCCGAGGGCTGGCAATCACTTACTGACAATTCCAAAATTCCAGGTTGACCTACCAATTCTCCCACATTCAAGCGGGCGCATACCCAGCCTGTGTATAGAATACGTCGTCGAGAACTGACATTAATGCGACTAAACAAACAGTTATTGGGATTGGCAATGATACAAAACTCATCAACGATATTTCCGTTTACATCTTTTACTCGAGCTCTAAAATACGGTTGGATATCTTGCTCGTGATCGGGACGGTTGTCCATGATTAAAGAGAAGTTAAAATCCAAAGTGGACTCATTTATCACGGGAAAATAGCGAGAAACTGTTGCCAAATCGGAGGATCCCATGCCCCCCGTATTGTTCAATTTGATGCAACGTGTACCACCATTGGGCGCCAAGGTAGGCATATTAACACCAAAGCTGGCTAACACGGGATCAAATTGTTGGTAATTGGGCGCATTGCTGTCAATTAAGGTAGCACGCGATCCAAAATTATTGGTCGTTGCGGTGAGCACATTGGTTGTAGTCAACGCAGTGGGTGTGGCGCACGATTGAAAAAAAGCGGTTCCCGACTGGGGTTGTGGACGTAAATCGGCCCAAAAAGTGTAGCCTGCGGTTCCATTTTCAAAATCGCCATTAACACAAGTTTGCTCCTCCGAAACCGGTAAGGTCCCCGCGCGATAATACTGTGTTTTTTCTGGAAATTTGGTAAAAAAAAGCTTTCTCAACTCGTTGCGTTTGGCGGCAACTATGGCTTTTTCAACCTCTTCATCAGTAAAATCTTCATGCTCCCGAAGCTCTTCAATAAGTGAGGCCGAGGCTACTTTTGACAGTCGGTATTTATGAAAATTAGCTTCAATAAATTGCTCCACCTCGCGCTCAACGCTAGCGGCTACCGTTATTCTTTGCTGTTCCTCGTCCAAGAATTCCTGAACTTGTGCCCGTCCCCATGAAATATTTAGTAACAGGGCACTGATCCCGAGGAGATAGTGTACCTTGTTCATCTTATTTCATTTTTTGGATCAAAAGCTCCAATTGTGCTTTTAACTGATCGATTTCTTGTTGTTGTTTTGAAAGTGTAGCTTGTTGTGCTTCAATCGTTTTGTTTTGATCGATTACATACAACGTTAATTCTTCAATTTTCTCCATGTGTTTGGCTTGCATCGCAGCTACATCCAAGCCTTCTTTTGCCAAAGTTTCAGCTGAGGCTACACCGGGTAAGTGTTTGTTTTTTTGAATAAACGCTTCCACTTCGTTCAAAGGCATCAAACGGTAGTCGTCGGCAAAAACATAATCTGCCCAATTGGCGGTGCTTCTTAGTGCCACTTTCACTTTTTCTGTCAAAATACCACCTTCTACATACAAGCGATAATTTCCAGTACTGGTGGGATACGTTGCCGTATTTCCGATGTAAATTTTACCATTATTTCCACTTCCTGTTGAGTTGAACCAAATGTTGCGATTGTTCATAGTCACAACGCGATTCAACCCCGTGGTTGTTGCTTGATTGATGCTTCCGTTAGCCGAATATAGACTGGTATCATTGGCATTAATTACAAAAGGCGTTGCGGCCGTTCCGTTGCCAGTTACGGTTACATTAGTTCCGGCAGTAATTTGTGTAGTAGGCAAAGTGATGTTGTTTCCATTAGAAATTGACAACACGTTACCATTTAATGCTAGGGTCTGCGCATCGGTATCTACAGGTAACGTAAACGAACCGCCACCGTTGGAAAGCGTAATGGTATTCCCGTTTTGCGTCAAGGTTTGCAACTCATTAGTTGCATTCGAATCGCCATCAACAGGCAAGGTAACCGAGTTTCCATTAGAAATTGAAAGTACCTGACCGTTTAATGCTAAAGTTTGACCATCTGTGTCTGTATCGACGGGCAAGGTAAACGAACCGCCACCGTTGGAAAGCGTAATGGTATTCCCGTTTTGCGTCAAGGTTTGCAACTCATTGGTTGCATTCGAATCGCCATCGACAGGTAAAGTAACTGAGTTTCCATTAGAAATCGAAAGTACCTGACCGTTTAATGCTAAAGTTTGACCATCCGTGTCTGTATCGACGGGCAAGGTAAACGAACCGCCTCCGTTGGAAAGCGTAATGGTATTCCCGTTTTGCGTCAAGGTTTGCAACTCATTGGTTGCATTCGAATCGCCATCAACAGGCAAGGTAACCGAGTTTCCATTGGAAATCGAAAGCACCTGACCGTTTAACGCCAAGGTTTGTCCATCGGTATCAATGTACGAAGGGATGGGTAAAGTCACTGGTGCACTAGGAACACCATTGATAATAGTAACCAATTGATTGCCTTCATTGATCACGGTAGCAACCGAATTGATAATTGGTGTCGAGGTAGTTACCCCATTGACATTACTTTGTAGGGTATTTTGATTGGATTGCAATTGATTGGATATGGAAAAGGATGGAATCCGTTCTAGCACTACATCACCTGCTGCATTAACGGTTAAAAACTTATCGCTGAATGTTGTATTCGTAGGCACAAAAGCACTGGTAAGATTGGTAAAACGCAATCCAGATGCACCGGGTGTTCCTTGAGCAATTTCCAAACGATTCCCGGGTGTAGCAGTTCCAAACCCCACACGACCCTCTACTAAAAGTCCGTTGGCAGGTGCTGTAAATCCAGCTGTTGGGGTTGGCCAACTACGCGAGGTGTAATTACGACCAATGACTACACCCCCATTGACATCCAAACGGTTGTTGGGGATTACGTTGTTTCCTAATCCTAATCCGATATTTCCTGTTGATGAAACAAAGATGCGTTGATTACCTGCCCCATCAGCAAAGATTATACTTCGATCAAGATTATTTCCAGCGATGATGGGGGTGGTTGGATCGGTAGATACTGCTACACGACCAAGAATCACGTTATGATCCCCTGTAAGCAAATTTACCGCGGTTTCATGTCCTATAAAAATATTGTTATTCCCAGAACTCATGTGTCGTGGCGTCATACTTCCCAACGCGACATTTCCACTACCATAGGTACTAAATAAACTACCAAAACCAACGGCTGTATTATTGGAACCAGGATTTACTACATTGCCCATACTTCTATGACCAATAGCAACGTTTCGATTGCCTGTAAAGTTGTTTTCTAAGGCCCGCGTACCGATAGCCACATTGAGCTCTCCAGTATCATTGTTAGCTAGGGCGCCATTACCAAAACCACAGTTGAAGCTTCCTTTGGAAAGTGTTAAAACGTTATTTCCAAATCCTGCGTTACTATTTCCACCATTATTGGTAAGTGTAAAAAAACCAAATCCGGCATTGTAACTTCCAACATTGTTGGTTCCGGTTTGTTGTCCTTCAAAGGTGTTGTTTAAAGGAGGTGTTTGTGCGAAGAACATAAAAGGGGTGCCGAGGGCAAGGCACGCCCACCATGAGGTAATTCTTTTCGTTTCCATAGGCATTAGTTTGAAGTGGGGTAGGTTAATGTTTGGGGTTCTTTTTTTACATGATAATTTAAATTAAGTTTGACCTATGATTCTGTGTGTTTTGTTGTACTAAATTATAGAATGTTTTTAAAAATAACGACAAAAAACTTATTAAATCGTTGAAAAACACATTTTAATAAAATATATAATATTTTTCTTACAAATAAATTAAAGCCGTAAAAAAAACTCCCCATAAGGAGAGTCTTTTTGAATGAATTATCGTTGATCGACTGGAACAAAGGGACGCAAAGCATACCCAGTGTACACTTGACGGGGTCTTCCAATAGGTTCTTTGTTGATGCGCATTTCTTTCCATTGGGCAATCCATCCAGGCAAACGTCCAATGGCGAACATTACGGTAAACATTTCAGTGGGTATCCCTAATGCGCGGTAAATAATCCCCGAATAGAAATCTACATTAGGATATAGATTGCGTGATTTGAAATAATCATCCTCCAAGGCTACTTGCTCCAACTGTTTGGCGATATCCAGTAGTGGATCATCGACTCCTAGTTTTGCTAATACTTCATCTGCCGCTTTTTTGATAATTTTTGCACGAGGATCAAAATTTTTGTAAACGCGGTGTCCAAAGCCCATTAATCGGAAAGGATCATCTTTATCTTTAGCTTTCAAAACATACTTCGCTACATCGCCACCGTCATTATTAATTTGTTCCAACATTTCCAAAACCGCTTGGTTGGCACCTCCGTGTAAAGGACCCCATAAAGCAGAAACTCCTGCAGAAATCGAAGCAAATAAACCTGCATGTGAAGAACCTACGATTCGAACTGTTGAAGTGGAACAGTTTTGCTCGTGGTCGGCATGCAAAATGAATAATTTATCTAATGCTTCTACGATGACTTTATCGGATTGATAAGGACCCGTAGGCAATTCAAACATTAATCGCATGAAATTCTCTACGTAGCCTTTCGTGTTGTCGTAATAATTCAATGGGAAGCCCATTGATTTACGATAGGTCCATGTAGCAATCACGATAAACTTCGCCATGGTTTTACACACAGCGATATACATTTCCTTGTCATCATGGGGATCAACCGACTTCGGATTGAAAGCGGTTAACGCACTGGTCAAGGAAGCCAAAACGCCCATAGGATGTGCTGTTTTTGGGAACCCATCGATGATGTTTTTCATTTCCTCATTGACCAAAGTATATTTACGAATATCGTCTTCAAATTGATTGAGTTGAGCACGCGTTGGAAGCTCACCGAAAATCAACAAATAGGACACCTCTAAAAAACTTGCCTTTTCGGCCAACTCTTCAATGGCATACCCTCGGTAACGAAGAATCCCTTCTTCCCCATCGAGAAAAGTGATTTTACTCTCACAAGAACCTGAATTTTTGTACCCTGGGTCCAACGTAATAGCCCCCGTTAAAGCACGTAACTTTTCAATGTCAATGGCGGCTTCATTTTCGCTTCCTACGATCATGGGAAACTCATACTTCTTGCCATCAATTTCTAATATCGCTGTTTTTGACATAATATAAATAGGAAATTAAATCTGATAAATAATAATTTAACAAAATTAGGGAATTAACCACGAACTAAAAAGGAAAATATCCAACGTTTTCGTTAAATAAATAATAAATTTTGCAAGATTAATATAGCTGGACGACGGACTGAAAACCAGCACTTATTCTCAGGAAAAAACTGCACGACATGGATTTAGTTCTTGATCAGTTTTTTTACAGCGGTACCGTTTTCGGTCTCCACTTTGATCCAATATACTCCCGAAGCTTTTTGTTGAAAATCAAGCGAATCTTGTAATCCTTGGGTATATCGGATGTGCAACAAACGTCCTTGACTGTCGTATACTTCAATTTTTTTAATCGAAGCCGACGCATAAAGGTTTACCACATCGCCTACAGGGTTGGGCGCTAGAATTATCCCTACAGTATCGGGAGTTTCAGGCAAATTCAAATCTTGATAAACCGTTTGTGTAATACCTGTATTTAAAGGAAGATTGTAGTCAAAGAAAATATCAGCACGGCTATTCACATCGTCTCCATTGCCCAAAGAATCTTTGGAACGAATTCGCATCAATACATTGCCATGCCCCCCGGTATCGATTTGTAAATTCGGAAAAAAGATATCAATTAATTCGTCCTTTTGACGAACTATCGTAGGTGCTGATGTATCGAGCATTTGCCAAGAATCAACATCAAATTCGGTCCCGTTTATTTCTAATCGAACCACTACTTGCGCCGCTTGACTCGCTCCTGTATTTTCAAAATTAATCATATAATGCAAATACGACCCAATAGCTGCGGTTGGCAACTGAGTGCCTTGCAAGCACAACAATGAGTTAGGTTCAAAAGAAGCAATAACAGGTTGTTCTGTCACAAACGAATCGTCATTGGGCTGTTGGTCACTATCGACAGAGCTCGCTGTGGCTTGAAAAGGCAACGAATCACCCACCAATACAGGAATCGCATCGGTTTCGGCATTGACGGCCAATTGTACATAAACCGTTTGCGTCGCCCAAGGGGATAACCCTGTGTAATTCCACGTTAAAAGTCCCCCCCCACTCTGATTTGGCGCCACTGTGGCATTGAGATAGGTACAGCGTGTCGCATCATAACTTAAGGAAAATGTTCCTTGAGACACTTGGTTGCCTTTATTTCGAAGAACGACGACTAAGGTATTGGTAGTTCCTGGCTGAAATAAATAAAGAGGAGCTACCGCTACTTCTACATCGTGATATACGCCGTTGGGTGCCAAACACACATCAACAATTTGCTCTTGCCCATTTACTTGCGAAAAAGTTATGGTTTGTTGCGAGGGTGTAACTGCCGTATTTACAGTATTTTCTACCCAAGGAGAAAGCGTGTAATTGAGGCCCGTATTGGGAAACAATGCAAACGACCCATCGCTAGCCGTAAAGGTGGCATAATTCGCCCCTCCTTCGGCTTTAAGTTTTAAATAACGAACCGGAAAATCATTTGAATCACATCCATTTTGACCAGCATCCCATCGAGCTGTCCCGCGGAGCGTGTTGTAATTCCCCCCTGGCGGTATTGTACAAAAATCGTTAACGGGAACGGTGGAAGCGCCCAAAGCAATCTGAAAGTCATCAAAGGCAGATGCATCGGCGCAAACATATTGTAAACTGGGCAAACTTGACAACGTCAATTGTTGATAGGTAACTTGTCCATTTTTGGCAAAAATAAACTGTAAGGAAGGATTGTTATTACATTCCAAAAATGTAAGCCCTTTTACATTATTAAGGTTGAGCGAAGATAAATTGGCACAGTTGGACATGGTAACCGAATTTAAACTCGGCGCCAAGGGAAACACAAAAGTGGCAAAGCTATTTTGACTGAGATCTACACTCAATAAGTTGGTGTTTGAGGTTAGATCTAAATTTTGCAACCCCATATTTCGAGCGATAAGGGTTTTCAAATTCACCAAAGCTGCAAGATTTGGCGTAAAGGAATTATCCGATAATTTTAAAAACAATAGGGCTGGCGTCGACAACAAATTAAGGCCCGAAAGACTACAACCTTGCAACGACAAAAAGGAAAGCGCTGGAGTAAATTCCAAATTAACCGTCCCCAGCGGATTAAAATCAGCACGGAGGGATTCTAGCAACGCAACGGGTTGTAAATCCAAGGCATTCAAATTGTTTTGCGAACAATCTAAATCATTTAAAAACCCTAGCCCGTTGAGTGTAAGTGTATTTAGCGCATTGTTGTTTATTTTTAAAATTTCAAGCGCTGGCATAACAGCATCAAACTGGGTAATTTGATTAAAGGCTACATTCAATTCCCGACAAGCCGTAAAGGCATTCAATCCCGTAGCATCTGTAAAGGCATTGGGACTGGGTAAACTGGTATTGTTCAGTTTTAAACGCAATACAACTTGCGCTTCACTGACTTGAATTTCACCATCATTATTCGTATCGACATCACCATCATAAATACCATCATCATTAAAATCAGCACAAGAAGTACTTACCAACTTATTCTTCAATACAGCATCGGGAATCACAACCGTTTGTGCTCCGAGGGTAAGTGTACCCAAGCTTAACCAGAAGAATAAAATTTTCTTCATATCCTATGCCGTTATAATGTTTTGGTTATCAATTCTTGCAAGCGTTCCTTGTTTCGTTGTGAAATGGGCAAATGGGTTTGATCGGCCATGATTACATAGCCTCCATTTTTTTTGACATAACTCTTCAAAAAGGTCAAATTAATCAAATGGGACTGATGTATTCGAACAAAACCGTGGTCTCGCAATAACTCTTCAAACTCTTTTAAAGTGCGTGAAACCAAGACAGGCTTATTGTTTCGAATATAGAAAGTGGTATAGTTGTCTTCACTTTCACAACGAATAATATCGGCGATTTCAAACAAATGGATACCATCAGAATTTGTGAGGGCTATGCGTTTAAAATTGTTTGTTTGCCGTTTGATATTCTCTAGTAACAATTCGACATGCGAAATACCTGTAGTCTCATTTTGTGATTTTTTCAACTTTTCGACCACCGATTTCAACTCATCCGGATCAACCGGTTTGAGCAAATAATCTAGGGCACTTAACCGAAATGCTTTCACCGCATATTGCTCGTGAGCGGTAATAAACACCACTTGGCTTCGCAATACGGTATTGTTTTTTGTAAAATGCTCAAGTACATCAAACCCAGTTCCGTCGTTGAGTTGGATATCTAAAAAGATAACTTGGGGCTGCCACTTTTCAATCGCAGCGACTCCAGAAGTTACATCGTCGGCTTCGGCCACAATCTCTACTTCGGGAGCAACCATAGACAACAAACCGCGCATACCACTGCGAAGGTTTGGATCGTCGTCGATTAAAAGGGCGGTTATTTTCATACTATTGTGCTATAAATTGAATAGGGATACTCAAAATTACTTCGGTTCCCGATACCGTCCCTTGTGAGGACAATTCTTTTATTTCAACTCCCGCAGTCTTTCCTGTCGTAGAGGCTATTTTTTCTAAGCGCATTCGGATAATTTCGATAGCCATCGATTTATGCACCGATACCGACTGGGCTTTTATTTTTTGTGAGGCTGTGATTCCAATCCCGTTATCGGCAATGGTACACCTCAATTGTTCGGCGTCCAAATCAAAGCGGATGGTAATCAACCCTGCATTTTTCTTTGGCACAATGCCGTGAATCAAGGCATTTTCCACAAAAGGCTGGATGAGTAATGGAGGAATCCCCATGTTATCTTCAATATCATCCGACTTTTCAATGGTAAATTCAAAGATCGAATTGAAACGCAATTGCTCCAATTCCAAATAATTTTGAAGCGCATCAATTTCTTTATCTACCGAAATTAAGGATTCTTTTGAAAACTCGAGCGTCAAACGCATTAATTTTGAAAATTTAGCCAAATATTTTACCGCAGATTCTTTTCCGTTATTGACGATAAAACTAGAAATCGACCCCAAACAGTTGAATACAAAATGGGGATTCATTTGCAAATGCAAGGCTTTTTGTTCGTATTCGGCCAACTCTTTTTGGAGTGTCAATGTTTTCTTGATTTGTAAACGATTGTACCACAAAAAACCCAATCCAAACAACAAGACGGCAATTAAAACCGAATACACCAATTGCAGGCGATTTCGCTTTGCGGTTTCTTGTAATAGCAAGTCTTTCTTTAGTAAGGCTTCTTTTTGCAACAAATTGCGTTTGTCAAATTCAAAATTTAGTTCAGCTTCGACGCCTTTCCGGATGGAAGCCGCATTTTGAATACTGTCTTTGAGCGAAGTATACAATTTGTAATGACGAAATGCCCCGTTGAGGTCGCCTTCTTTTTCGGCTACTTCACTCAACAATTTCTCAACCAGCATTTGTTGCTCCAAGACTTCATTTTGACGGGCTAAGGCTAAAGTTTTTTGCGCATAAAAACGGGCTTTATCGGTTTGCTTTTCCGTTTGCCAAAATTGAGCGAGATAAAAGTAGGTATCGCCCAAGCCAAAAGATTCCCCAAACGCCGTAAATGTTTGCTCAGCCGATTGCCAGGCTTTGATGGCTTCAGCTTTTTGACCTTTCTTTTGGTAGAGCAATCCAAGATTATTGAACAATTCCCCCAACCCGCGGGCGTCTTGATTTTTCTCTAAAATTAATCGGGCTTTTTGGTAATACGAAGCGGCACTTGTATACTGTTTCTGACCCACCAATGCATTGCCAATGTTGGTATACGTCACTCCCAAAACAGGATCATTGGGATCTTTTAACAACTTTTCGGTTTTTGTAAAATAGGTCAGTGCCTTGCCATAAGCCTGTTGCGATTGATAGAGTACACCGATATTATTGTACAAACGCGCGCATCGTTCGGGTTCGTTTAACTGCTCATAAATGGTTACCGCTTTTAAATAAAACTCAAGCGCTTTGGTGTAATTACTTTGCTCTGAGAAGATTATTCCCAGACTCCCGAGCGCTTTGGCCATACCAATTTTAACGGAGGGTAGCGTTTGATTCTCGGTTTCAAAAATAGATTTCGCCTGTTGAAAATAGCGCAGTGCTCTTTTGTAGTTGGACTGCAACACATCGGCGTTGCCCAAACTAATTAAGGCATAGCCCTCTTGCACATGATCGCCCAGTTGTACCGCTAACTTTTGGGCTTGCAAGGCATAGGTTCGCATGGACTCGGGAGCTGCGGGTTTGTAGGCATCGGATAGGGCATTCAATAAACGTAACCGCTCAACAGGATTGTTTTCTTTGCGCAATACCTGTTGCAAACTATCGGCACTCTGAGGTTGTGCACCAACCCAGAAAAATAGAAGTAAAAAACCGACAATAAATCCGTTACGCATGCTTTTTTATGTAAGAAATCAAAGATAAACAAATCTTCACATGCGCTTCAACTCAATGAGCAATTGCGGGGACAAGACGAGAATTTGCATAAAAAAAGCCCCATCAACACTTGTGATAGGGCTCGTTTATGAAATTAAAAACAACTTATCGTTGCTTAAAAGCTTTTTCACCTGGGAAATATGCGGTTTCAGCCAATTCCTCCTCGATGCGCAACAATTGATTGTATTTGGCCATACGATCGGAACGAGAAGCCGAACCCGTTTTGATTTGTCCGCAGTTGAGTGCAACGGCTAAATCGGCAATCGTAGTATCTTCAGTTTCTCCCGAACGATGTGACATTACAGAGGTATACCCTGCATTATGGGCCATGGTTACTGCTGCGATGGTTTCCGATAAGGTTCCGATTTGGTTTACCTTTACCAAAATTGAATTGGCAATCCCTTTTTCGATACCGGTAGCCAAACGCTCCACATTGGTTACAAACAAATCATCGCCTACCAATTGTACTTTATCTCCAATTTTCTCGGTCAACATTTTCCATCCGTCCCAATCGTCTTCATACATCCCGTCTTCAATCGATACAATCGGATATTTTGAAGCCAAGGAAGCTAAATAATCTGCTTGTTCTTCTGAAGTACGCACTTTTCCGTGGGCGCCTTCAAATTTGGTATAATCGTATTTTCCGTTGACATAAAACTCAGAAGCGGCACAGTCTAGGGCGATTTTGATATCTTCCCCAAAGATGTATCCTGCATTTTCAACAGCAACTTTAATCGAGTCTAAGGCATCTTCAGTACCCCCTGCCAAATTGGGTGCAAATCCACCTTCATCACCTACCGCTGTAGAAAGATGACGGTCGTGCAACACTTTTTTCAAATGATGAAAAATCTCGGTACCCATTTGCATCGCATGCGTAAATGACTTTGCTTTTACCGGCATAATCATAAACTCTTGGAAAGCAATAGGGGCATCGGAGTGCGACCCTCCGTTAATGATATTCATCATCGGTACAGGCAAGGTATGTGCAGAAACACCTCCTACGTAACGGTATAAAGGCAAGCCCAATTCGTTGGCAGCCGCTTTAGCTACGGCGAGTGAAACCCCTAAAATAGCATTGGCTCCTAAATTGGATTTGTTGGCGGTTCCATCCAAATCGATCATAGCCTTATCGATACTATTTTGCTCAAAAACAGAAGTCCCTACAAGTTCTGGTGCAATTTTGGTGTTGACATTTTCAACTGCTTTCAAAACGCCTTTTCCAAGGTAATTTTTGCCACCGTCACGTAACTCAACCGCTTCATGCTCGCCAGTTGAAGCACCACTAGGAACGGCAGCGCGACCTAAAACACCATTTTCGGTTACAACATCCACTTCAATGGTAGGATTTCCACGAGAGTCTAAAATTTGACGCGCATGTACTTTAATGATAATACTCATGCTAATAGGAATTTAATAGTTATGCAATGTTCTTTTTACAAAATTAAAGAATCAAGGGGAACCAAAGTTTGAATTCCTCAAAAACTTATAAACTCAATCGATTGCGAATCAGAAAAAAATAGCTGGAATGAAGAAACAGTCGTCGACAATACTATTAAAAAGTATTTTCTTACTTTTTGTTATCTATTTGTTATTTTATCGTATTTTTTTGTATTTTTATCGAGTAAAAAATTGCACAGCTAAATTTCAGTTTGTATTTTTATACCGTTTTTTAACTAAAACAAGTGAACCCATGAAAACCCTACGCCTCCAATCGATGTTGTTGCTATGTTTTTGTTCCTCATTGCTGATGGGACAACATTACCGCAATGCCAAAGCCTACATTAATGATTTTGGAAAAAACGAATTGTTTGTTAAAGAATCCTTGATGGAGTATTCAAAATCCATTATTGATTTTACTCCAGACTCTAGGATTAGTGCAACGATGGAGCGGATTTACAACAAATTAGAAGATATCAATGAAAATCTTCTTCGGAATGACATTGGGATTGATGGCGATGTGGCTTTACGGGATGCATTTATTCAAATGAATACCAAAACCATTGAATTATTAAAAAACAAATCGCTCAAATTAAACGATTACGCGATACAAAGTGGCTTGGATTATGCCGATATCTTCAAAAATTTTGCGTACAAAGAACATCAAATTGCAAATTATTACAAAGATATCTTAGCGTATGAAACGGCCAAGAAAGCCTTCGGGTTAAAGCATCGTATACTTATTCGCAGCTTCAATAAACGCAATGTTTTTGAATATAATGCGTATCAAAATCTAATTTTTTATAAGATTAACGTGTTGGATGACAAATTAATGGCGTTATTGAAATTCCGTTCCGTTGACCAAGTTCAAGAGTGCATGACCTTCATGAGTGGGGTGTTGCAAGAGTCGTTGCTCAAAACAGACTTATATAAGAACGATTACGAGGATCAGAGTTTGATTGAAGCTAATGTTGAGTTTATTCATTTTATAAAAAATCAGAACGAAACGTTACTTCCCTTGTTTCAGCAATACGTGACGGTTTATGAAGATTTTCAAAAAATTAAAAAGAGTTTTCTTGAAAACAACACTCCCATCAAAGTGGAAGACTATAATGCAGAAGTGCGTCGTTTTAACGAAATAAAAAACACTTTTTTTGACACGCTCTATGCGATACAAGTCAAAAAAAGTGAATTAGTAAACCGCTGGTACGTTACAAACAGTCAGTTCTTAAAAAACAATATTGAATTTGAAGATCTTTACGAAAAATTCACCAATAACGATTAAGCGTTAACCGATTTTGCCTGCTGAATCGCTTCTATAAATTGATCAAACAAATAAGAGGCATCGTGTGGTCCTGGACTTGCTTCGGGGTGGTATTGTACGGAAAAACAAGGTTTCGACTTCATTCGCATCCCTGCCACGGTTTGATCGTTGAGATGAAAATGGGTTATTTCCAAATCAGCATGGTTTTCTAAAGCTTCGCGATCGACAGCAAAGCCATGATTTTGTGAAGTTATCTCCCCTTTCCCTGTCAATATATTCATCACGGGATGATTTATACCCCGATGTCCATTAAACATTTTATAGGTAGGTACACCATTGGCCAAAGCTAGAATTTGATGGCCCAAACAAATCCCAAACACAGGTTTGTTGGAGGCAATCATTTGTCGCGCAGTTTCTTGTACTTGTACTAAGGGATCGGGATCACCAGGACCGTTGGACAAAAAGTAACCGTCAGGCTGAAGGGACGCTAACGTTTCAAAGGGAGTATCATACGGAAAGACATGGATACAACAATCTCTTTGTGCTAAGTTGCGGAGGATATTGCGTTTTATGCCCAAGTCTAAAGCGGCGATATGATAGGTTGCCTCCGTAGCACCAAACGTATAGGGTTTTGTTGCAGAAACTTTTGAGGCCAACTCGAGTCCTTTCATATCAGGCACTAAAGCCAATTGGCGTTTGAGTTCGTCGACGGGAGTTCCATCGGTGCAAATTACAGCATTTTGAGCGCCATGATCACGAATATAACTTACCAAAGCTCGGGTATCAACATCGGAAATAGCGACGACATTTTGTTTTTCAAAATAGGTAAACAAATCACTTTCCGAATCGGGACGCGAATGGGTGAAACTAAAATTTTTACACACCAAGCCCGAGATCATTATTTGATCAGATTCGACTTCCGAAGCATTTACCCCATAATTTCCGATATGCGCATTGGTGGTCACCATAATTTGCCCGAAATACGAAGGGTCGGTAAAAACTTCTTGATATCCTGTCATTCCGGTATTGAAGCAAACTTCACCAAAAGTAGTTCCCGAAATTCCAATAGATTTTCCGTAAAAAAGGGTTCCGTCTGCAAGAAGCAAAAGGGCTTGAGGGCGCGTGGTATATTTCATAGTGTTGTGTTGTTGAGGGCAAAATTAGGATTTCACTTTGGGATGTAAAAATTCTTTTATCAAACTTTTTAAACAAAAAAAAAGGACAAACCCGTAGGTTCATCCTTTAGTATAGTTAATTCAAAAAATGAATTATTCTGCATTTTCAGCGGTTTCTTCAGTACTTGCTTGAGGTGCTTCAGGAGCAGTTTCAGCAGCAGGAGCAGCAGTTTCAGCTTTTTTAGCTTTACCACCACGACGGCTTTTTGCTTTTTTCTCCTCTTTTTTACCTCCGTTGTACAATTCGTTGAAGTCTACCAACTCGATCATTGCCATATCAGCGTTATCGCCCAAACGGTTTCCTAATTTGATAATACGAGTATATCCTCCAGGACGATCCCCTACTTTGGCAGCTACATCTCGGAACAATTCTGTAACGGCATATTTATTTCTCAAATACGAGAAAACGATACGACGATTGTGGGTAGAATCTTCTTTTGATTTAGTGATCAATGGTTCAACGAATACTTTTAGTGCTTTCGCTTTCGCAACCGTCGTGTTAATGCGTTTGTGCTCAATTAAAGAACAAGCCATATTCGCCAACATCGACTTTCTGTGTCCGCTTTGTCTACTTAAGTGATTTACTTTTTTTCCGTGTCTCATTTTAAAATCTTTTTACGCAATAAAGCACTAGTCTTTATCTAATTTATATTTTGATAAATCCATTCCGAACGTTAGGTTTTTGTTGGCTACCAACTCATCCAATTCGGTCAACGATTTTTTACCGAAGTTGCGGAATTTCATCAAATCATGTTTGTTAAACGAAACCAAATCGCCTAGGGTTTCCACTTCAGCCGCTTTCAAACAGTTAAGGGCGCGAACAGACAAGTCCATATCGACCAATTTTGTTTTTAACAACTGACGCATGTGAAGGGATTCTTCATCATACGTATCGGTTTGTGCGATTTCGTCAGCTTCCAACGTAATACGCTCGTCAGAGAAAAGCATAAAATGGTGGATCAAAACTTTAGCTGCTTCTGTTAAAGCATCTTTCGGATTGATTGAACCGTCGGTTTTGATTTCGAAAACTAACTTTTCGTAGTCGGTTTTTTGTTCCACACGGAAGTTTTCGATGGCATATTTTACATTGACTACTGGGGTAAAGATAGAGTCAATATAGATCGTACCGAATGGAGCATTTTGTTTTTTATTTTCTTCGGCGGGAACATAGCCACGACCTTTTTCGATCGTTAATTCAATATTGAAATTAACTTTAGAATCAAGGTTGCAGATCACCAATTCTGGATTTAAAACCTGGAAACCGGAGATGAATTTTTGGAAATCACCCGCAGTAATTTGGTCTTTTCCAGTCAAGGAAACAGTTACCGACTCATTATCGATATCTTCGATTTGACGTTTGAAACGAACTTGCTTCAAATTCAAAACGATTTCGGTTACATCTTCCACAACACCAGAGATCGTTGAAAACTCATGCTCAACACCCTCGATTCTTACAGAAGTAATTGCGTAACCTTCTAAAGCGGATAGCAACACGCGACGCAGTGCGTTACCCACAGTCAATCCATATCCCGGTTCTAAAGGTCTGAATTCAAACTTACCTTCAAAATCGGTAGAATCGATCATGATTACTTTGTCTGGTTTTTGAAAATTAAATAATGCCATAATTTCGACAGGTGTCAGTTATTATTTGTTGTACAACTCTACGATCAATTGTTCTTTGATATTCTCAGGAATTTGAATTCTGGCAGGGACAGAAACAAAAGTTCCTTCTTTAGTATCGTTGTTCCAAGTAATCCACTCGTAAACAGCTGAGGAGTTAGCTAATGAACGTTCGATTGATTCTAATGATTTTGATTTCTCACGCACCGCAATTTTATCGCCAGGTTTTAAGTGGTACGAAGGGATGTTTACCACTTCACCGTTAACGGTAATGTGACGGTGAGAAACGATTTGACGTGCTGCACGACGTGAAGAAGCGATACCCATACGGTATACAACATTGTCTAAACGCGCTTCGCACAATTGTAATAGGATTTCACCCGTTACTCCAGAAGCAGCAGATGCTTTTTCATATAAGTTACGGAATTGTTTTTCCAAAATACCGTACGTGTACTTCGCTTTTTGCTTTTCCATCAATTGTACTGCGTATTCTGATTTTTTACCTCTCTTTTTAGCCAAACCATGTTGTCCTGGAGGGTAATTTCTTTTTTCGAAGGCTTTATCGTCTCCGAAGATCGCTTCACCAAATTTACGAGCGATTTTAGTTTTTGGACCAGTATATCTTGCCATTTTACTTTTTATTTGGGATAGAGATTATGAATTCAGGTCAAATCCTCCGATAATCTGTATTCTATCCGAGTTATACTTTAAAATTAAACGCGACGTCTTTTCGGTGGACGACAACCGTTGTGAGGCATTGGTGTAACATCAATGATTTCGGTAACTTCAATTCCTCCATTGTGGATGGAACGGATAGCAGATTCTCTACCGTTACCTGGCCCTTTAACATATACCTTCACTTTCTTTAAACCAGCTTCTAAGGCAACTTTTGAACAATCTTCAGCAGCCATTTGTGCCGCATAAGGCGTGTTCTTTTTAGAACCACGGAAACCCATTTTACCGGCAGATGACCAAGAGATTACTTCTCCCTTTTTGTTGGTTAACGAAATGATGATATTGTTGAAAGTAGCGTTAATATGAGCTTCACCAGATGATTCAACAATTACTTTGCGTTTTTTTGTATTTGCTTTAGCCATACTACTTATTATTTAGTTGCTTTCTTCTTGTTAGCAACAGTTTTGCGCTTACCTTTTCTAGTTCGAGAATTGTTTTTAGTACGTTGACCGCGTAATGGAAGTCCTGATCTGTGACGGATTCCACGGTAACAACCAATATCCATTAAACGTTTGATGTTTAAGGAAGTTTCTGAACGTAATTCCCCTTCAATTTTGTAGTAGGAAACCGCATCACGGATTGCTCCGATTTCGGTATCATTCCAATCTTGAACTTTTTTGTCTTCGCTAACATTAGCTTTTGCTAAAATTTCGCTAGCTCTGCTTTTCCCAATTCCGAAGATATAGGTCAAAGCAATTACCCCTCTTTTATTTTTAGGTATATCTACCCCTGCTATTCTTGCCATAATTATCCTTGTCTTTGTTTAAATCTAGGATTCTTTTTATTAATAACGTACAATCTTCCTTTACGACGCACAATGATACATTCTGCGCTTCTTTTTTTAACTGATGTTCTTACTTTCATTTTTTAATAACTTTAGTATCTGTAAGTGATTCTTGCTTTGGATAAATCGTAAGGACTCATTTCCAACTTCACTTTGTCGCCAGGCAACAACTTGATGTAATGCATACGCATTTTTCCGGAAATATGAGCAATTACAACATGCCCGTTTTCTAACTCTACTCGGAACATCGCATTGGATAATGCTTCAATGATGGATCCGTCTTGTTCTATTGCTGATTGTTTTGCCATAAAAATTAAGCTACTGCTTTTCTATTTTTACCACTTTTCATCAAACTGTCATAGTGTTGATTCAATAGATACGTATTGATCTGTTGAATTGTATCGATGGCAACACCTACCATAATGATCAACGAAGTTCCACCGTAAAACATGGCCCAAGACTGTTGCACATCCATACTCACTACAATCGCAGGGAATACAGCAATCAACGCTAGGAATAACGACCCTGGAAACGTAATCAAAGACATAATACGATCTAAGTAATCGGAAGTTTCAACACCAGGTTTCACACCAGGGATAAAACCACCACTACGTTTCAAATCATCAGCCATTTTGTTGGTTGGTACTGTAATTGCGGTGTAGAAGTACGTGAAAATGATGATTAGCAAAGCAAAAACAACATTATACCATAATCCAAAGATATTACTGAAAGTACCCGCAATGGATTGGGAAACATCGGATTTTGATAAACCAGCCACGACACCAGGGATAAACATAATTGCTTGAGCAAAAATGATTGGCATTACCCCAGAGGCATTCAATTTCAATGGAATCCATTGACGATTTCCTCCGTTGGCGTCTTGTTCAAAATCACCTGTAGTCGTTCGGCGTGCATATTGCACCGGAATTTTACGAACTGCCATAACCAGTAAGACACAAGCGATAATCACCAATAACCAAATGATAATTTCGAAAACCAACAACATTGGTCCTCCATTATTATTGGTTACACGAGACGAGAATTCTTGAATCAAAGCTTGTGGCAAACGCGCTAAAATTCCGACCATGATTAACAATGAGATTCCGTTTCCTATTCCTTTATCGGTAATTTTTTCACCCAACCACATGGCAAAAATTGTCCCTGTCGTTAAGATTAATACAGATGAGAATAAGAATGCAAATGAATCAAATCCTAGTAAAAAGGCACTGGAAGGAATGGTTTGGTAAAGGTTGTAAATATACCCTGGGCCTTGCAATAAGGTAATCCCTATGGTTAACCAACGGGTAATTTGATTTAACTTTTTACGACCGCTTTCGCCATCCTTCTGTAACTTTTGAAGATATGGAATTGCAATCCCCATTAATTGAACAACAATTGATGCAGAGATGTAAGGCATAATACCTAAAGCAAAAACAGATGCTTTAGAGAAGGCGCCTCCGGTAAACATGTCCAAAATAGAACCCAACCCTTGATCGGTTTGACCCGCTAGGTTGGCCAACTGATTGGCATCAATACCTGGAAGTGTAACGTGAGCCCCAAATCGGTACACCAAAAGCAAGCCTAGGGTGAAAACGATACGGTTTTTCAACTCTTCTATTTTCCAAACACTCTTAATGGATTCAATAAACTTCTTCATAAAGTTAACGTATTATAAAGTTACAGCCTCACCACCAGCAGCTTCGATTGCTGCTTTAGCCGTAGCTGTAAATTTGTGAGCAGTTACTTTCAATTTAGCCTTTAACTCGCCGCGACCTAGAATTTTTACCAATTCGTTTTTAGTTGCCAAACGGTTTTCAACCAACACGGTAAAATCTACAGTATCGGTAACCAAACCATTATCAACTAAAGCCTGAAGCGTGTCTAAGTTTACACCTTGATACTCTACTCGGTTGATATTTTTAAAACCAAACTTGGGTACACGACGTTGAAGTGGCATCTGACCTCCTTCAAAACCAATCTTTTTGGAGTAACCAGAACGAGACTTAGCTCCTTTGTGACCGCGCGTTGAAGTACCTCCTTTTCCGGAACCTTCTCCACGACCTACTCTTTTGTTTTGGTTGTGCGTAGAACCCGCTGCTGGTTGTAAGTTACTTAAATTCATAACGTATCTTGTTATTTAACTTCCTCAACGGAAACTAAGTGTTTAACTTTATTTATCATTCCAAGGATAGCTGGGTTTGACTCATGTTCCACAACTTGTCCTATTCTACGAAGACCTAAAGCAACCAAACCTCTTTTTTGAGATTGAGGACAGTTGATTTGACTTCTAACTTGTTTTACTACTAACTTTGCCATACTTTAAGCGAATTATCCTTTAAAAACTTTATCCAAAGACACTCCTCTTTGTTTGGCAACAGTAGCTGCACTACGCATTTGAAGCAATGCATCAAAAGTAGCTTTTACCACATTGTGAGGGTTTGAGGATCCTTGCGATTTTGACAATACATCGTGAACACCTACCGATTCCAAAACGGCACGAACAGCACCACCGGCAATAACCCCGGTACCGTGTGAAGCAGGCATTAAGTAAACGCGAGCTCCTCCGTATTTTCCTTTTTGTTCGTGAGGTACAGAGTGACCACTAAGAGGGATACGCACTAGGTTTTTCTTAGCATCTTCTACAGCTTTGGCAATGGCTTCAGAAACGTCTTTGGATTTCCCAAGACCGTGACCTACTACACCATGCTCATCACCTACAACGACGATAGCGGAGAAACCAAATGCTCTACCTCCTTTGGTTACTTTCGTAACACGATTTACACTCACCAAACGGTCTTTCAACTCAAGTCCGCTGGGTTTTACTAGTTCGATATTTTTGTACTTGTACATAACGATTAGAATTTAAGTCCAGCGGCTCTAGCGCCATCTGCTAATGATTTAACACGTCCATGGTATAAATAACCACCACGATCGAATGCGATAGTTTCAACACCTGCTTTTAACGCTTTTTCACCCAAAAGTTTTCCAACTTGCTCGGCAATTTCCACGTTTGTACCTTTGAAATCTACTCCTTTTTCGCGCGATGAAGCAGCTAATAAAGTAACACCATTCACATCGTCTATGAGCTGGGCATAGATTTCTTTATTACTTCTGAATACCGAAAGTCTGGGTTGGGTAGCAGTACCCTTGACAATCTTACGGATTCTGAACTGAATTCTTTGTCTTCTTTCCGATTTTGATAATGACATAACCTTTATTTTTAAGCTGATTTACCTGCTTTTCTTCTTAATACTTCACCTACAAACTTGATACCTTTTCCTTTGTATGGCTCAGGCTTACGGAAACCGCGAATTTTCGCCGTTACTTGACCTAAAAGCTGTTTGTCGTAAGAGGTAAGTTTTACAATAGGGTTTTTACCTTTTTCAGAAATTGTTTCCACCGTAACTTCTGGTGCAATTTCTAAAACGATATTGTGCGAATATCCTAAAGCAAGATCTAATTTTTGACCTGCATTAGAAGCACGATATCCTACCCCTACTAGTTCTAATTCATTCGTAAAACCAGTTGAAACTCCAGTAATCATGTTATTGATTAAAGAGCGATATAAACCGTGTTTTGCGCGTTGATCTTTATAATCAGATGATCGTTCAACTGTGATTTGATCACCTTCAACTTTTACAGTTACGTCTGAGAACTCCTGTGTAAGTTGACCTAATTTTCCTTTTACTGTAATCACACCTTCGCCTAGAGTTACCTCTACTCCCGCTGGGATCGTAATTGGGCTTTTACCTATTCTTGACATCGTTTCCCTTTTTATTAGTATACGTAACAAATAACTTCACCACCCACATTCAACTGGCGCGCTTGCTTACCGGTCATCAACCCTTTGGACGTTGACACAATAGCAATACCCAAACCATTCAAGATTCGGGGTAATTTTGTAGCACCTGCATATTTACGTAAACCTGGTTTACTAATTCTTTGGATATCTCTAATCACCGACTCTTTAGTATCCTTATCGTACTTAAGAGCGATTTTGATGGTACCCTGAACGGTAGTATCTTCAAACTTATAGCTTAAGATATACCCTTGATCAAATAAAATTTTGGTGATTTCTTTCTTCATATTAGAAGCAGGAATCTCAACCACTTTGTGATTGGCTTTTGCTGCATTTCTAATTCTCGTAAGAAAATCGGCAATTGGATCTGTATACATATGTATGAATTTGCGGTTATGGTTTTCGCTGAACACTATGCTCAGCGAACCTTTAACCAATTAAACTTTTAGTTGCTTACCAGCTCGCTTTTTTCACTCCTGGAATTAAGCCTTGGTTGGCCATTTCACGGAAAGTTACACGTGAAATACCGAATTGACGCATATATCCGCGAGGACGACCCGTTAATTTGCAACGGTTGTGTAAACGAACAGGAGAGGCGTTTTTAGGTAATTTTTGTAACCCTTCGTAATCTCCAGCTTCTAATAACGCTTTGCGCTTTTCAGCATATTTCGCTACCGTTTTTTGGCGTTTCACCTCACGGGCTTTCATTGATTCTTTAGCCATAACTTAATTCTTTTTAAAAGGTAAACCTAATTCAGCTAGTAATGATTTTGCTTCTTTGTCGGTTTTGGCAGTCGTTACAAAAGTAATGTCCATACCGGCAATTTTGTTCACTTTATCGATGTCGATTTCTGGGAAAATGATTTGCTCAGTAACCCCTAGGTTGTAGTTTCCACGTCCATCAAAACCATTGGCTTTGATTCCGCTAAAATCACGTACACGAGGTAACGCTGAAGTAATCAAACGATCCAAGAATTCGTACATACGCTCACCACGTAAAGTCACTTTAGCACCAATAGGCATTCCTTTACGTAATTTAAAGGAAGCTACGTCTTTCTTAGAAATAGTAGCTAAAGCTTTTTGACCTGTGATTTTAGTTAACTCATCAACCGCGTAATCCACTAATTTTTTATCCGATACCGCAGCACCTACACCTCGGCTAATTACAATTTTCTCAAGTTTAGGCACTTGCATTACATTTTTGTAACCGAATTCTTCTTTAAGAGCGGTGATTACACGACTCTTATATTCTTGTTTTAGTCTTGGAATATATGCCATAACTACAATACTTGATTAGATTTTTTTGAAAATCTTACTTTCTTATCTCCTTTAGACTTGAATCCAACCTTGGTAGCTTCTTTCGATTTAGGATCTACTAGAGCTAAGTTAGAAATATGGATAGGAGCTTCTTTCTTTACAATACCTCCTTGAGGATTTTGAGCGCTTGGCTTAGTGTGTTTAGAAACCATATTGACTCCTTCAACAATCGCTTTATTATCCTCACGGATTACACGAACTACCTTGCCTTCTGCCCCTTTATGGTCACCAGCAATGACTTTAACAACGTCGCCTGATTTAATTTTAATCTTTGTCATCTCTTGATCGAATTAAAGCACTTCAGGTGCCAATGATACAATTTTCATGAATTGCTTCTCACGAAGCTCTCGAGCAACCGGACCAAAAACACGTGTACCGCGCATCTCACCTGCCGCATTCAACAATACACAAGCGTTATCATCAAAACGGATGTAAGAACCATCAGCACGACGTACTTCTTTTTTGGTACGTACAACAACTGCAGTGGAAACCGCACCTTTTTTAACGTTTCCGTTTGGTGTGGCATCTTTGATAGAAACTACAATTTTATCTCCAACAGAGGCATAACGACGTTTCGTTCCTCCTAATACGCGGATGGTTAGTACTTCTTTAGCACCTGTATTGTCCGCAACTTTTAATCTACTTTCCTGTTGTACCATGATTACTTCGCTCTTTCAATGATTTCAACTAATCTCCAACATTTGGTTTTACTCAACGGACGTGTCTCCATGATACGTACGGTATCGCCAATGTTACAGTCATTTTTTTCGTCGTGTGCAACATATTTCTTAGTCTTTAACACGAACTTACCATATAATGGGTGCTTTACTTTTTTAGTTTCAGCAACAACAATCGATTTTGCCATTTTGTTGCTAGTAACCACACCAATTCTTTCTTTTCTTAAATTTCTTTTTTCCATCATTCAGCGGATATTACAATTATTGTAACTCTCTTTTGCTTAATTCAGTCGCCAATCGAGCTACCGTTCTACGCATACTGCGAATTTGAAGCGGATTTTGGATTGGAGAAACGGCGTGAGCCATTTGTAAATCAGCGTAAGACTTTTTCATTTCACTAAGCTTTGCTTGCAACTCAGCTGTAGACAGATTGATAATTTCTGATTGTTTCATAATGTGTTCTGATTATGCTTCGAAATCTCTAGCAACGACAAACTTAGTTTTTACGGGAAGTTTCTGAGCGGCCAAACGCAAAGCTTCTTTGGCTACTGATAGCGGCACTCCACCTACTTCAAACATGATTCTGCCTGGTTTAACAACGGCAGCCCAATATTCAACGGCACCTTTACCTTTACCCATACGTACTTCAAGGGGTTTCTTTGTAATTGGTTTATCCGGGAAGATCTTAATCCATAACTGTCCTTCACGCTTCATGTAACGGGTAGCAGCGATACGGGCAGCCTCGATTTGACGGGATGTTAAAAACGCTGAATCCAACGATTTAATTCCAAACATTCCGTTGGAAAGTACATGTCCACGTTGTGACACGCCTTTCATTTTACCTTTCTGTACCTTGCGGTATTTTGTTCTTTTAGGCTGTAACATTTTTCTTTAATTTAAAAAATTACTTTCTTTTACGGGCCCCTCCCGATTTACCGGATTTCCCATTACGGGGTGCATCCCCTTTACCACCAGCAGCTTGTTTTTTATCCATGCCTACTAATGGCGATAAATCGCGTTTTCCGTAAACTTCACCTTTCATGATCCATACTTTGATACCCATTCTACCGTAAGTAGTATGTGCTTCAGCCAAAGCGTAATCAATATCGGCTCTGAAAGTGGATAGAGGAATACGACCTTCTTTGAAATTTTCAGAACGTGCCATTTCAGCTCCGTTCAAACGACCAGAAATCATTACTTTGATTCCTTCCGCATTCATACGCATAGCAGCCGCGATAGCCATTTTAATAGCTCTTCGGTATGAAATACGACTTTCGATTTGACGTGCGATACTAGAAGCTACTAGAAAGGCATCCAACTCGGGTCTTTTAATTTCAAAGATGTTGATTTGAACCTCTTTGTCAGTAATTTTCTTTAACTCCTCTTTCAACTTGTCTACCTCTTGACCGCCTTTACCAATGATGATACCAGGACGAGCCGTAGTGATAGTAACGGTTACAAGTTTAAGAGTGCGCTCGATAATTACTTTAGATACACTAGCTTTTGATAAACGCGCATGGATATACTTTCTGATTTTATAATCTTCAGCGATTTTGTCGCCGTAATCATTTCCACCATACCAGTTTGAATCCCATCCTCTGATGATACCAAGGCGATTTCCAATTGGATTTGTCTTTTGTCCCATACTGTTTATTAATTACTTTGTGTGTTATCTACTTGTCCTAACACGATGGTTACGTGGTTGGAACGTTTTCTGATTCTGTGTGCGCGACCTTGTGGAGCGGGACGTAATCTTTTCAACATTACACCACCGTCAACTTTGATCTCTTTTACAAATAAGCCTGCTTCTGCTACATTGCCTTCGCTATTTTTCTGCTCCCAGTTGTTGATTGCCGATAACAATAGTTTTTCCAATTTGCGTGAAGCTTCTTTTGAGCTGAATCTTAGAATACTAAGTGCTCTTTCCACTTTCTGACCTCTTACCAAGTCTGCTACTAAGCGCATTTTTCTAGGTGAAGTAGGGCAGTTATTTAACTTAGCAAAAGCCAAAGACTTATTCGCCTCTTTTCTTGCGTCTGCTGTATTTCTTTTACGAACTCCCATTTCTTCTTATTTTTTACCTTTATTTTTAGCTCCAGCATGACCTCTAAAGGATCTTGTTGGTGAAAATTCTCCTAATTTATGACCTACCATGTTCTCGGTAACATACACGGGAACGAATTGGCGACCATTGTGAACTGCGATAGTTTGTCCAACGAAGTCAGGCGTAATCATTGAGGCTCTTGACCAAGTCTTAACCACATTTTTATTGCCATTTTCAGCGTTTTCTAAAACTTTCTTTTCTAATTTATAGTGAACGTAAGGTCCTTTCTTTAATGAACGTGCCATGTCTATCTAATTATTTCTTTCTGCGTTCAACAATATACTTGTTACTTGGATTAGCCAAAGAACGTGTTCTATATCCTTTAGCCGGTAGACCTTTTCTAGAACGTGGGTGACCTCCAGAAGAACGTCCTTCACCACCTCCCATGGGGTGATCAACTGGGTTCATCGCTACTGGTCTTGTTCTTGGTCTTCTACCTAACCATCTGCTTCTACCTGCTTTACCAGATACAATTAACTGGTGGTCAGAGTTAGAAACAGCTCCAATCGTAGCCATACAAGTCAACAAAATCAAACGTGTTTCACCTGAAGGCATTTTGATTGTAGCATACTTACCATCACGCGCCATTAATTGGGCAAAAGTACCCGCAGAACGCGCAATAATAGCTCCCTGCCCTGGACGTAATTCAATACAAGAAATTACGGTACCAAGAGGAATTTTACTTAATGGTAAAGTGTTTCCGATTTCAGGTGCAGCATTTTCACCTGATACTATGGTCTGACCTACTTGTAAACCATTTTGAGCAATGATGTAGGTTTTTTCTCCATCCGCATACGCTAATAATGCGATAAAGGCAGTTCGGTTTGGATCATACTCAATCGACTTAACGGTTGCAGGGATACCAAACTTAGTTCTTTTGAAATCGATAATACGATAACGTTGCTTGTGACCACCGCCTGTATAACGCATGGTCATTTTTCCTTGACTATTTCTACCTCCTGAGCTTTTTTTCGGTGCGATCAATGAACGCTCCGGCTTATCAGTTGTAATGGCGTCAAAACCATTGACAACTCTAAAACGCTGGCCAGGGGTAATAGGTTTTAATTTTCTAACTGACATTGTTTACTTAGTTATTAGAATAAAAATCAATTGTTTCACCTTCCTGTACTTGTACGATGGCTTTCTTGTACGAGTTTGTTTTTCCTTGAATCAAACCACTTTTGGTATATTTAGTAGTACGATCAGGACGAACATTCATCGTGTTTACTTCAACAACGGTAACGCCATAAGCAGCCTCTACAGCTTTCTTGATCTGTACTTTGTTGGCTTTCTTATCTACAACGAAACCAAAACGATTAAAAAGCTCCCCGTCTTTGGTCACTTTTTCGGTAATGATAGGTTTAATGATGATACTCATGGCTCTGTTATTTACTTAAATTTTCTACAATTCCCGCTACAGAACTCTCTGTAAGCACTAAATTATTAGCATGTAAAATACTGTAAGTGCTTAATTCTGAAGAAGTTACAACCTTAGAGGCTTGTAAATTGCGTGACGACAAATATACATTATTATTTGTATCACCCAACACGAACAATGATTTTTTGTTCTCTAACCCTAAAGCATTCAATACACTAAGGAATTTTTTGGTGCTTGGAGTTTCAAAAGCGAAATCTTCCACAACAATCAAATTAGACTCTTTTGCTTTCATTGACAAAGCTGATTTACGCGCTAATCGCTTCAAGCCTTTGTTCAATTTGAAAGAGTAGCTACGGGGACGAGGTCCGAAAATTGTACCCCCACCTACGAACACAGGAGACTTAACACTACCTGCACGCGCCGTACCTGTTCCTTTTTGTTTTTTAATCTTGCGTGTACTACCCGCCACTTCATTGCGTTCTTTCGCTTTGTGTGTTCCTTGTCTTTGGTTAGCAAGATATTGCTTAACATCAAGATATACCGCATGGTTGTTTGGCTCGATGCCAAATACAGCGTCAGAAAGCTCTACTTTTCTGCCTGTATCTTTTCCGTTACTATCTAAAACTTTTACTTCCATTACTTCTGAATGATTACATACGAGTTTTTATGTCCAGGAACCGCACCTTTAACCACCAATAGGTTTTTGTCAGCTACGACTTTTAAAACTCTAAGATTTTGTACTTTAACATTTTGACCTCCCATTCTTCCGGCCATACGCATTCCTTTGAATACACGAGAAGGATACGATGAAGCACCCACAGATCCCGGTGCACGCAAACGGTTGTGCTGACCATGTGTAGATTGTCCAACCCCACCAAATCCGTGACGCTTAACAACCCCTTGGAAACCTTTTCCTTTTGACACACCTTGTACATCGACAAATTCGCCTTCGCTGAAAACGTCTACAGTGATGTTGTCACCTAATTTGTACTCCGTTTCAAAACCTTGGAATTCAACGACTTTTTTCTTAGCAGATGTTCCCGCTTTTTTAAAGTGACCTACGGCCGCTTTGGTGGCGTGTTTTTCTGTTTTGTCATCGAAACCAAGTTGCAACGCTTCATACCCGTCAACCTCTTTGGTTCTGACTTGGGTAACGACACATGGACCTGCTTCAATTACGGTACAAGGGATATTTTTCCCGTTCTCGTCAAAGATGCTGGTCATGCCGATTTTTCTTCCAATTAACCCAGACATAAAAATTATTAATTAATTAAACATTGTTTAGCAATGGCAAGTAGCCATTTTTTTGAGCGTGCAAATATATAGATTAGAATCCATCAATCAAAATAATCTAAGTAATTATTTTTCAGGAAGTAATCAACCGATTTTTAACGACAAATAATACTGAAATAAAATTGATGAAAATATGTTGTAAGCCCCCGAAAACAAAAGGAAACAAAGTTTCAGCATTGATTTTAAAGCGGTACAACAGGAAGGCAAACGCTTAAAAATAGTTATCAACAAAATGGAACAAAAAAAATTTTGCAATAAAAAAAAGAGTTTCACCTCTCTTTTCTTACTTCCCAAAAACAAAAAAAAATGACCGGCAAAAACCGGTCATTTAGAAGGTATAAAAAGTGAATTATCACACTTTGATCTCAACTTCAACACCACTAGGAAGCTCTAACTTCATCAAAGCATCAATAGTCTTAGAAGAAGAACTATAAATGTCTAACAAACGTTTGTAAGAGCTCACTTCGAACTGCTCACGTGCTTTTTTGTTTACGTGAGGAGAACGCAATACGGTGAAGATTTTCTTGTGTGTAGGAAGTGGAATAGGACCCGTTACTACAGCACCTGTGCTTTTCACTGTTTTTACGATTTTTTCAGCGGATTTATCCACCAACATATGATCGTAAGATTTCAATTTTATTCTAATTTTTTGACTCATCTTTTCAAGAATTAAGCGTTACCTTTTGCTTTTTTGATTACCTCATCAGAGATGTTAGAAGGCGTTTGTTCGTAGTGTGAGAACTCCATTGTTGAAGTTGCTCTACCCGATGACAATGTACGCAACGTAGTTACGTAACCAAACATTTCAGAAAGTGGCACATTCGCTTTGATGACTTTAGATCCCGCACGGTCACCCATGTCGTTCACTTGTCCTCGTCTGCGGTTAAGGTCACCTACGATATCCCCCATATTTTCTTCAGGCGTAATCACTTCGATTTTCATGATAGGCTCAAGGATTACAGCACCTGCAGCTTTTGCAACTTCTTTGTATCCTAATTTAGCCGCCATTTCAAACGATAACGCATCCGAGTCCACAGGGTGGTACGAACCATCCAACAAGGTTACTTTCAAGCTATCCACAGTGTAGCCTGCCAAAGGCCCTTGCTTCATCGCTTCTTTGAATCCTTTTTCTACAGCAGGAACGTATTCTTTTGGAACGTTACCTCCTTTTACTTCATTGACAAACTGAAGACCCACAAATCCTTCTTCGGCTGGCTCCAAACGGAAAACAATGTCCCCGAATTTACCACGTCCACCGGATTGTTTCTTATAAACTTCACGGTGTTGCGCTGATTTAGTGAATGCTTCTTTGTACTCTACTTGAGGCTCTCCTTGGTTTACTTCAACCTTGAACTCACGCTTCATACGGTCAATCAAGATGTCTAAGTGTAACTCACCCATACCTGAGATGATGGTCTGACCAGAAGCTTCGTCCGTACGTACCGTAAACGTTGGATCCTCTTCAGCCAATTTCGCCAAAGCCATACCCATTTTATCTACGTCAGCCTTAGTTTTAGGCTCAATCGCGATACCGATTACCGGATCAGGGAACTTCATCGATTCAAGAATGATCGGGTGTTTCTCATCACACATGGTGTCTCCCGTTTTGATATCTTTAAAACCAACTGCTGCTCCGATATCACCTGCTTCGATAAACTCGATAGGGTTTTGCTTGTTAGCGTGCATTTGGTAGATACGAGAAATACGTTCTTTGTTGCCTGAACGTGTGTTCAAAATGTAAGAACCTGCATCCAAACGACCTGAATACGCTCTAAAGAAAGCCAAACGACCTACATAAGGATCGGTAGCAATTTTGAACGCCAATGCCGCGAATGGTTCAGTTACATCAGGGCGACGTGTAATTTTGGTTTGCTCTTCTTCAGGAAGATCAGCATCATCAGGGTGAATACCTTGAATACCATCTTTATCTACAGGTGAAGGCAAATATTTACAAACAGCATCCAACATAAATTGAACTCCTTTGTTTTTGAAAGAAGATCCACACATCATAGGAATGATGGCCATGTCAATAGTAGCCGCACGTAAGGCATTGTTAATTTCGTCTTCCGTAATAGAGTTTTCATCCTCCATGTACTTATCCAAAAGGTTTTCATCGTATTCTGCTACGGCTTCAATCAAGGTAGAACGGTATTGTTTTACCTCATCAACCATTTCAGCTGGAATATCAACGATATCAAAAGTAGCGCCTTGTGTTTCCTCATGCCAGATAATAGCTTGGTTTTTTACCAAATCTACTACTCCTTTGAAGTCCATTTCATCCCCGATTGGCAATGTAATGGCTACTGCATTGGATTTTAACATGTCGCGTACTTGCTGACAAACAGCCAAGAAATTTGATCCTTGACGGTCCATTTTGTTAACGAATCCCATACGAGGAACACGGTATTGGTCGGCCAATCTCCAGTTGGTTTCGGATTGAGGCTCTACCCCATCAACCGCAGAGAATAAGAAAACCAATCCATCCAATACACGCAATGAACGATTTACTTCCACTGTAAAGTCAACGTGTCCGGGAGTATCGATAATGTTAAAGTGATATCCTTTTGTTTCGGGTAAATTTTTACCTTGTTCGGTTGGGAAATTCCACGTACAAGTGGTCGCCGCCGAAGTAATGGTAATACCGCGCTCTTGCTCTTGTGCCATCCAGTCCATGGTAGCTGCTCCATCGTGAACCTCACCAATCTTGTGAGACTTTCCAGTGTAGAACAAAATACGCTCAGTCGTAGTCGTTTTTCCAGCGTCAATGTGCGCTGCAATTCCGATATTTCGGGTAAATCTTAAATCTCTTGCCATCGCTTAAAAATTAAAATCTAAAGTGAGAGAATGCTTTGTTAGCTTCTGCCATTTTGTGGGTATCCATTCTCTTTTTCACCGCTGCTCCTTCTTCTTTTGCAGCAGCTAAAATTTCAGAGGCTAGTTTACCCGCCATGGATTTCTCGTTTCTTTTGCGTGCATAAAGGATTAACCATTTCATCGCCATTGAAATCTTGCGATCGGGACGAATTTGCATCGGGATTTGGAACGTAGCTCCACCCACACGACGTGAACGAACTTCTACGTGAGGCATCACGTTAGTCAATGCATCTTTCCAAATTTCTAAAGCAGATTTTTCTGCATCTTGCTTTTTAGTTTCTACGATTTCCAACGCAGAATAAAACACATTAAAAGCAATTGATTTTTTACCATCCCACATTAAGTTATTCACAAAACGGGTGACCAATTGATCGTTAAATTTTGGATCCGGTAAAAGCGGTCTTTTTTTGGCCTGTCTTTTTCTCATTTCTTCTGATTAAAAGTTTTTAATTACTTTTTGTCTTTTGGGCGTTTTGCTCCGTACTTTGATCTTCTTTGAAGACGTCCGTTAACTCCGGCCGTATCCAAAGCACCACGCACGATGTGGTATCGTACCCCTGGCAAATCTTTCACCCTTCCACCTCTCACTAATACTATCGAGTGCTCTTGTAGATTGTGTCCTTCACCTGGGATGTAAGCATTCACCTCATTACCATTGGTCAAACGTACACGCGCAACTTTACGCATGGCTGAGTTTGGTTTTTTTGGCGTAGTGGTGTAAACACGCGTACAAACCCCTCTTCGTTGAGGACAAGAATCCAAAGCAGCCGATTTACTCTTCTTAGCGATTTTGGCTCTTCCAGTTCTTACTAATTGTTGAATTGTTGGCATAATTTAAATAATAAATTTACTTATGTTTACTTTTACCCGCATTTTACGGGGTTGCAAATGTATAAATTATTTTTTATCAAACAAATACAAAATTCTGTGTTTTTATAGAAACAAAAAAAACCGCCTTTCTTTACACAAAAAAGACGGTTTTAATTGGAAATATCATTTTACTTTTTCAAAACTTTCTTGAGGTATTTCCCCCCAATTGTAGTGGTTTGAATCAGATATACGCCAGGCGGTAACGCTTGCATATCCAATTGCAAGGTAGCTTGATCACCCAATTGCGTCCATAATAAACGGCCCTGGCTGTCGGTAATGGACACAGACTTTATGAGCTCTGGAGCTACAATTTGTAGCGTATTCTCGGCTGGTACCGGGAACATGTCTATTGCATCCGATTGAAAATTAGCAACATCTAGCGTCGTAAAAATACTTGTTTCTGTATTTGTAATAATAGGATAATTAAAATCAAAATAAATAGACGCCGTATTACTAATAGTACTGTTTAAAGTTAGCGTTGGTAATGTTTTAATCTTAAACACTACATACCCATCGTTGCTGTCATCTTCAAAGGGTAATTGAATATTTTCAAAAATAAACCTGACTTCATTTCCTTGAATTTGGGCATAGCCTGAATGACTTGAATGCACCCATCGTAAGGTTGAAATATCAAACATAGCAGGATTAATCACATCCTTAATTACAACATTCCGCGCAGGAAACGTTCCCGTATTTTCAAAACGAATTCGGTAATACACATACGAACCAATTTCTGCTGGATCTATAACAGTTCCTTGCAAACACGTTTTATCGTTAGGATCATACGAGTTAAAAACCGTTTGTGCTAGATCAAACGAATTGTCCAATGGCGTTACATCTGTCGATAATCCCGCCGCATTTGCTTGAAAATTCAAAACATCATTTGCATTGAGCGAAGGAACAGCAGTTGGCGTGTTTAACACAAACGTTACGTTTAACATTCTCGTTTCAAATGGAGCAATCACGCCTAAATTCCAAGTCAATAAACCAACTGTGGAAGATGTAGGTGCTATGGATGCTTGGGTAAAATTCATTACCGCATCATTGAACGTGAATGAAAGCGTGACGTTTTCATTTTGATTCCCTTTATTTTTAACTAGGAGGCTGTAAGAGGACTCAAACCCAGGCACTGCAAAATCTGTTGGAACAATCACCACCTCCAAATCATGGGCAACTCCCACACTAGTTAAACAAAAATCTTGTGTAAATGGGGACGGCGTCGCGGGAAAAGTTACCAAATAGTTTGGTGGTGTAACCGTAAAATAGGTGGGATTCTCCAACTGAGGGGTAATTGAAAACGTACCGTCTTGAACAGAATAGCTATATTGTCCATTGGCATTTCCTATATAACTTGCCGTATTCGTCCCATTGCTGATGCTAATTCGAGGGCTGGGCACAACAAAATCGGCGGGATCACAGCCACTGGCATTGCTATCATGGCGAAATACTCCACGAAAAGTAGATACAGCACCGCCTGGTGTAAACGTACAAAAACTATTAGTGTGGCAGGTTGGGGAAAGTCCAGATTGTTGTTGTTCGATTATATTCTGCATCCACGGCACCTCATCTTCGTCGACACAAATATACACCATAGGATTAGGAGACAAATAAACTGAACTTAAGCTTGAATTTACACCATTTTTAAACGATAAGGTCTGTATTTGGTTGCCCCCACATGCAAATGAAATAAATGAAAAATTGGGAACGGTTGTTAAATCTAAACTACTAAGTAGATTGTTACTACAATCAAATAAAGACATATCATACAAGTTATTCAGTATAAGATTTGACAACAGATTGTTTTTACAATCTAGATAATCTAAATTAGGAAAATCTGAGATAGTTAGAGAGGTTAATTGATTTTCTGAACACCTCAAAAAAATTAAATTTGTTACTCCAAAAAAATTGATGTCCTGAATTAAATTATCATTACACTCTAATAGAAAAAGATCTGAAAGTCCTGAAAGATCTAAAGTTCCAATTTGATTATAACTACATTTTAGTGTTTTTAATAACGTAAGACTAGAAACATTTAACGTCGTTAATAAATTTGAAGAGCAATCTAAATTTTCAAGATTAGTCATGTGAAGTAAGTCAAGAGTGGTTAAGAGATTTTGTTCACAATTTAAAGTAACCATCGAGTCCTGACTTGAAAGATCTAAGATAGATATCAAATTACTAGAACAACCTAAAGTTGTTAGGTTAGATAAACCGGATAAGTTAATATTTGACACTTGATTATATGCAAACAATAAAGTCTCTAAATTTACCAGTCCGCTTACATTTAAATCAGTAAGCTGATTCGAACTACAATTTAAAAACTTTAAATTAGTACTACCCGTAAGATTAATTTGTTGAACATTTGAAGACCCTACCTTAACTGTCTCTAAATGAGTCATATTCGAAATATCTAAATTTGGTATATTGTTTTGAGTAATATCCAAATACTTAAGCAGTGGTACGTCTAGCTTATTAAAAGAGGTCAAATTAGCATTAATAGCATGTAAATATTCTAAATTAGGCATTAGGGACAGATTCAAACCCGTTACAGATGTAATTGAACTATCAAAAGCCTTTAAATTGGGCAACAAAGGAAGATTTAATGCAATAGTCAAATTCATAGCACTATAACCGAAACGGAGCCCCTCTAAGTTTTGTAATGCTGCTGGAAGTGTGAATGTAGAAGCACTTGAACCCTTTAAATTCAAGCCTTCAAGATTAATGAAAGCCTCCAAACCCGTCAAATCTTGGATTGATGTATTGTAGTAATCCACATCCAAGTAAGTTATAGCTTGCGCTTCTGTTACCTGAATCTCCCCATCATTGTTTGTATCGATTGGAACAGACATTCCAATAGGAATAAAAAAACCGACATTATAATCCCAAGGTTGATTGCTTGCAATTAAATTAGTAGAATTGGCTGATAATAAATAAGCCTTAAACGCAGGATCAGGAATGTTTACGATTTGTGCACTGGTTAACTGAACTATAAGAAGCACAAAAAAGGCGTATAACTGTTTCATAATTAAAGGGTTTTAGATGTACAAATATAGAAAAGTATGTACAGACAATCCATGAAAATTCCGTAAAAAATTCACTCCTCAACAATTTCCCAAGAATTCCAGCCTTTTGCTATACCGAAACATCGTTTTTTACGTTATTTTTACCACAAATCCTCGTGATGCGCATACTAATGTTACTTTGTTTGGGTTGTAGCTTTTTCCTCTGCCAGGGACAAAAACAGTATTTGGAGATTACCACAGCCGAAAAAAAAGTCCAAACCCTACTCGAGCAATGGAACTATCAAAAACAACACGATTCGCCCCAAAAACTCCAAGACGAATTGGCGCGCGTACTGCTTCAATTGCAAAAAACGGGATACATCGAAGCGCATTACGAATCGCCCACCGCCGTCAATGACACTCTTGTTAAAGCGCCCTTGAAAGCGGGTCGTTTTATTCCATGGATTCAACTGCAAGCGAGCTCCGGAATGACCTCATTGCCCGAATCCCTTCGCCCCAAAACACCTGTAACGCTACCCTTTTCAGAATGGGACCAGTGGGTGGGCCTTTGGGTAAAAAAATGGGAACGCAACGGCTACCCTTTGGCCACCGCACAACTCACCCAAATTCACATCGTGCAAGACACCTTAAAAGCTACCCTAACTGTGCAGTCGGGACAGCCAAGGAAGGTTAATGCGATTGTGGTGAACGGCTATGAAAAGTTTCCCACCAGTCACAAAAAAGAACTCGAGCGTTTGTTTCGCAATCAAACATTTAACCAAGAAAATCTTGAAAAACTTCACAAAACTATAGGACAGTTTCGTTTTGTGCGCGCCACGAAATACCCCGAGATTTTATTCACCACCGACTCAACAAAGGTTTTTGTATACCTAGAAAAAGTTAGGGCCAACACCTTCGATGGTTTCCTTGGATTTGCCAATTCCGACGGCCAACAATTGGTATTCAACGGCTACCTCGATGTAAGTTTGACCAATGTTTTAAACAACGGCGAACGAATGAATCTCTATTGGAAAAGCAATGGCGAAGAACAACGAACGTTTAATGTCTTGTTTGACCAACCTTATATTTTTAAATCCCCCCTAGCCCTCAAGGCACAACTCAATATCTTTCGGCAAGACAGTACTTTTCAAAATACACAAACCAATATCGACATAGGCTACTGCCTCAATTATGCGTCTCGAGTGTACCTCGGCTATCAAGCCATGGAATCGAGCGATATCAATAATGCCAATACCGCATTACTTCGTGATTTTAAAAATCGATTTCTAACAGCGCAATGGCTATGGACCGTTCGCAATACCGAAGAAGATGCGCTTTTGTTTCCCGACAAAACCCTCCTTTCGCTTAAACTTGGGTGGGGATCCCGAACCGCTTTGGAACAAAAAAACAGTCAATTTCAAGGGCAATTAAACCTCCACCATCAAATCTATTTGAACAAACGCAACAGTATTGCCCTGCGAAACCAAACGTTTGTTTTGCAAAGTTCCTCGTATTTAACCAATGAACTTTTTCGCTTTGGTGGAATTAATTCGGTACGAGGATTTAATGAAAATACGCTTCAAGCCAATTTTATGACAGCTCTTCTCAGTGAATACCGCTACACCTTGAGCAATACCTTGTACTTACACAGTGTGCTCGATTACGGCTATTTTCAAGACCAAACCACCAAGGTCAATGGGAATTTACTGGGAATCGGGTTTGGATTTGGACTGCTCAATAAAAACGGATTGCTCAACTTTGTCTACGCCAACGGAACCACCAACGATCAAGCCATCAAATTAAATAACTCCATTGTGCAAATCAGTTTGAAAACTATTTTCTAACCGTAAATTACGCTCCCCAAAACCAACGGCAGAATTCCTATCTTTGCCGCATGGAAAAAGAAAACCAAATCTTTGGCATCCGTGCCGTTATTGAGGCCATTCACGCCGGTAAAGAAATTGATAAAATTTTTGTGCATAAAGAAGCCCAAGGCGATTTAATGCGGGAATTGATGAAAACGCTCAAAGCCAACAATCTCCCGTTTACGTATGTGCCTGTCGAAAAACTCAACCGCCTTACGCACCTCAACCACCAAGGTGTTGTAGCCACCATTGCGCCTATCAAATTCCAATCGCTTGAAACCCTGGTTGAAAACGTTTTGGAAACGGGTAAAAAACCCTTGTTTCTGATTCTAGATCAACTCAGCGACGCCCGCAACTTTGGTGCCATTATCCGCACCGCCGAATGTACAGGCGTTGACGGCATAATTATTTCAAAAACCGGAGCCGCTCCCGTTAATGGTGATACCGTGAAAACCTCCGCTGGTGCCGTTTTTAATGTACCCATTTGCAAAGTAGACCATATCAAAGACGCCGTGTTTTACCTGCAAGGTAGCGGTATTAAAACCGTTGCCGCTACTGAAAAAACCGAGGATACACTTTATGCGGTCGACTTTACCGAACCCGTGGCCATCATCATGGGTAGCGAAGACCGTGGCATTAACCCATCGGTATTGAAAATTGTGGATGAAAAAGCCAAACTCCCGCTATTTGGAACCATCGGTTCGTTAAATGTATCCGTGGCCTGTGGCGCCTTTTTATACGAAGTGGTACGCCAACGTTCTTAACGATTGGGAGCATCATCCTTTTGCTTTCTCGTGAAGTAATCACCCGCTTTCCGCTGTATCCCTTCACTTCGTTACGGGGATGCCGCTGCAATCGGGGCTAATATAGACCGTTTATCGTTAAAAACAAAAACGCCGAAGGACTTATTCTTCGGCGTTTTTGTAAATATAATTGATTTGTAAGGGAATGCTTTTTGTTCCCATTTCTTCTTCATAGTCCACTATGATTTCTTCTAGTTTTGGCGGATTCACAAACTGACCATTTTCGTCAAAACGCCGCATGAAAGGGTCGGATTTAGGATCAAAATCAGGATGTTCCCATTCGTATCGGTATTCAGAAATATAGTCAGGTGTTTTAAACACAAAAGCCATGACCATACCGGTTAAAAATCCACCCAAATGTCCCTCCCACGAAATCCGCGGATCAACCTCAGGAAACACATACCACACCATCCCTCCGTAAACCACCACGACGGCAAAAGACAAGGCCATCAATCGGTAATATCCCGTGCGCAATCCTTTAAAAAAAATAAAAGAAACCAATACATAAATTAGTCCACTGGCCCCCAAATGCACATTCGGCCGTCCAATTGCCCAAGTAAATACCCCCGAAAAAAGAATTCCGAAAATCAATACTTTCAACGAAAGATCGCGGTAAAAATAAATTAACGCCATCGTCAATACAAACAAGGGCAAACTGTTGTTTGTGAGGTGCTGCCAGTCGGCATGTAGAAAAGGACTGCAAACAATACCCACTAATCCTTCCATGGTTCGGGGAAGAATACCCAAAAACCTCGGACTCATATTGATCCAATCCAACCCCAAAAAAACAGCCCAAAGCGTCACCACAAAAAAAGTGGGCAACAGCCAAACGACGGGGGTAAATTTAAAAATATGGGCGTCTCTCATAAGTAACTTTACACAAATATATGACCAAAGTTGGTTTTCTGCTAAAATGGCAGAACATGGAAATGGGACAAAGATTTTCTTCTTAACTCCTTTTTTTTACCTTTAACGCTCAAATTGGTCCGTATGGAAGCACCCTTAGCCGAACGCGTTCGCCCACATAAACTTGAAGACTACATCAGTCAGTTGCACTTGGTAGGTCCCCAAGGTTCCTTAACCCAACAAATTGCTCGTGGCGTGATTCCGTCTATGATTTTTTGGGGTGCACCGGGAACAGGAAAAACTACCTTGGCGCAAATTATTGCCCGACAAAGTGACCGACCGTTCTATGAATTGAGTGCCATTAATTCGGGGGTTAAAGACGTCCGGGAAGTGATTGACAAAGCCAAGCAAAGCGGCGGTATTTTTACCACCAAAAATCCAATTCTTTTTATCGATGAGATTCACCGCTTTAGTAAGTCGCAACAAGATTCGTTGTTGGGCGCCGTTGAAAAAGGCTGGGTGACGCTTATCGGAGCAACCACCGAGAATCCGAGTTTTGAAGTCATTCCCGCGTTGTTGTCACGTTGTCAGGTGTATGTTTTAAATCCGTTTACCAAAGAGGATTTATTGGCCTTGCTGGATCGAGCGATGAAAATAGACCCTCAGTTGTCGCAACGAAAAATCACCATAGAAGAACACGAAGCCTTATTGCGTTTATCGGGCGGTGATGGACGGAAGCTTCTCAATATTTTTGAACTCGTTGTGAATGCCACTCCTAGTGATGAAGTTGTAATTACCAATGCCAAAGTGTTGGAGTTAGTGCAACAAAACACGGTATTGTACGATAAAACGGGAGAACAGCATTACGACATTATTTCAGCCTTCATCAAATCCATTCGCGGCAGCGATCCCAACGGAGCGGTGTATTGGTTGGCGCGCATGCTGGAAGGCGGTGAAGATGTGAAATTTATTGCCCGCCGAATGCTCATTTTGGCGAGTGAAGATATTGGTAACGCCAATCCCACAGCATTAATCATGGCCAACAACACTTTTCAAGCCGTGACCGCCATTGGCTATCCTGAAAGCCGCATCATTTTAAGTCAATGTGCCATTTACTTGGCGACTTCAGCCAAAAGTAATGCGAGTTATATGGCTATAGGCGCAGCGCAAGCTTTGGTGAAACAAACCGGCGATTTACCTATTCCATTGCATTTGCGCAATGCCCCCACCAAGTTGATGAAAGAGTTGGGTTATGGCGAGGATTATGCTTATGCGCACAATTATGCCAATAACTTTGTCGAACAAGAATACCTGCCCGAGGCCATTCAAGAAACTAAGTTTTACGAACCTGGGAATAACGCGCGCGAAAACGAACTGCGTAAATTTTTACAAAACCGTTGGAACGACAAATACGGGTATTAATTACAATCCCGCAATAAACTGTGGTACTACACGAAGTTGACTCTCTTCATAATATTCCCAAAACCATTGTTGATTGCGGTATAGTAAAACTCCTTTGGGTGCATTGTTTTGGGTGACCATAAAACAATCCCGTGAGCTTGTTTTGTAAAGCACTAAGGTTGGAGTTAAACCCTTCTGTTCATACAAACCTATTGAATTCGCCGAAAGAGTTCGCGCCTCCAAGTATTGGTCTAGGGTCACTTTTCGTTCGGGTAGCGGCGCCTTCCCTTCGAGAATTACTTGAGGTTGAGAAGTGGTGGTTGTGGGCTTATTTTCGGCTGGAGTTGTCGTAAAAAGAGTGCGGTTTTTTAACGCTGTAAATTGATCCATAGCTGCGCGTACAGCTTCGATATAGGCATAACGAAATTCTTTTTCGCGACTGGTTCCCTCGGGGGAAACGGCTATTTCATTGCCTTCGTAATCCATGAGGACTACTTGCATTCGAGTGATAAAAAAATTACTCTTTTTTTTGATAATCACGCCATACTCATGGGGCGCTATTTTTTTGGAAAGTGCTTTTTCGGTCACATCGGTCATGACAACCGCCTGGTATTGATATTTTTCAAAATACAAGCGCAAAAGCGTGCTAATCCCGTATTGGTCGGGGGAAGTCATAAAATCAAACTTTTCTGGAATGCGAATCACCTGACTCTGCAGAGGAACTATCGATAAAAGTCCAATGAGACAAAAAAAGAATACGGATTTATGCATAAGAAAAAATCGGTTTTAATTCGTATAAATTGGTTACTTGACGAATGGTCTCTGGGACCGCTACGTTGAATTCATTAAAAAAAATAGCTTGCATTCCCACCTCAAGCGCTCCTTGAACATCGGCCTCCAAACAATCCCCTATCATCACGGCTTGTTGGGGTGTACATTGTGCTTCGGTTAAGGCTACTTGAAAAATCTTCGGATGGGGCTTTTTAACACCCGCTGTTTCCGAATTGGTAATAGTTTGAAAATACGGCGCAATCCCCGAATTTTTTATTTTTTTATCCTGTACCGCTTGAAATCCATTGGTAATTATATGAAGTTTATAATGCGGTTGTAAAAACTCCAAAAGTTCCAAAGCGCCGTCATATAAGTGGTTATTCAACGGCAAATTTTGTATATACGCCTCCGACATTTCATGGAGTAATGCATCGGAAATGGCATAATCCAAACGATCGAAGGTTTCTTTTAATCGTCCGTATCGCAATTCGGCTTGGGTAACTAGATCTTTACGATATTGCTCCCAATACCAACGATTTAACGGGACATAATGCGTTAAAAAATCAGCCAGTGGAATATCAATATCAAACGCCTCCAACACTGACGCAAAAGCCAAGGCGGAATTCCGTTCGAAATCCCATAACGTATGATCTAAATCAAAAAAAATATCGGTAATACCTTTCACCTTTATAAAATTCCTTCATCGGCAAAACTCAAATATCCGGTTTCGGTAATGATAACATGATCCAAAACCAAAATATCCAAATGTTGGCCCGCAATTTTTAACCGTTGGGTGATGGCCAGATCGGCTTCGCTGGCTTGCAATTTCCCCGATGGATGATTGTGGCTCAAAATTAACGAAGTTGCTTGGTTTTCCAATGCTGATTTGAAAATTAAACGAATATCGACAACGGTTCCAGTAATACCCCCTTTGGACAATACCGCTTTGTGTATAATTTTATTGGAGTTATTTAAATACAACACCCAAAACTCTTCGTGGGCCAACTCACCAATGAGCGGCTGCATGATGTCGAAGACCGTCTTACTCGACGTAATTTTCACTTTATCTTTGACTTCCTCCATCCTTCGGCGTCTTCCGAGTTCGAGCGCAGCCGCTACAGTAATCGCTTTGGCCTCACCGATACCGCGAAACTCCATGAGTTGCGTTATCGTTTGTTTACCAAGCGTATTCAGATTGTTTTGGGAGTGCGCTAGAATCCGTTGCGCCAATTGAACGGCACTTTCGTTTCGGGAACCTGACCCTAATAAAATGGCTAATAATTCGGCATCGGATAAGGCTGTTTTTCCTTTGAGTAAAAATTTTTCACGCGGCCGATCATCTTCAGCCCACTGGGAAATTGGTGTATACATAATGAATTGGCTTATATTGAATTACGAAATAACCGATTTTTTTTATTTCATCAAAATAAACTAATCAACAAAATCGTTTCCTTATAAAACCAACCGTATGCCCTACTTTTTAATCGTTGCCTTACTTTTTATTTCTTGCCAACAAAAACCACAGCAAACCGTTTTTGTACGCGCTGAAGTCCAAGAAAAAAAGATAGAAATTACACCTCTATCTCACCCTAAAAATTTTGGCGAGCGCTTATCCAATGCTGCGTTGCAAGTTATTGACTCTTCGGTAGTTTATACGCCTGCCTATGTATCCATTCCCTACCCCATGGGCGATGTGCCTGCCAAAACGGGCGTTTGTACTGATGTGGTGATTCGGGCGTACCGCAAATGCAACATAGATTTGCAAAAAGAAGTGCATGAAGACTTGAAAGCACATTTTAATCTATATCCTAATTTGAAGAAATGGGGACTGAAAAATCCGGATAAAAACATTGACCACCGAAGAGTCCCCAACCTGGAAGTATTTTTCAGTCGCAAAGGCAAAAAACTAGCTTTAACTCATAACCGTGCCGATTACTTACCTGGTGATATTGTAACTTGGATGATCAATGATAAATTACCCCATATTGGGATTGTCACCCACATCAAAAAAGAGGGTGTCCCAATGATCGTGCACAACATTGGCGGAGGACAAATTATCGAGGACTGCTTGTTTAAATACCCCATGGTAGGGCATTTTCGCTATGAGGGCAACTAAAAATGTCGACCTGAGAACAGGAGCTTTCTTTATGCAATTAATCCTTTTACCTCATCAAAATGCAATCCCCCATAATTTCCAGAACTCATGAGTAACAAGGCGGTATGCTCGAGATTATAATGGAACAAAAACGCTTTGAATTCCTCGGGATTGGTATAAATAATCAGATCATTTCGCTTGAACGATTGCGCAATTTGTTCGTAAGTGACTTCTTCCAATTGTTTAATTTTTACCGCATCGGGGGAATAGAAGACTACGGCAACATCGGCCGCATCTAAAGCCCCTTCATACTCTTTCAAAAACGCCGCATTTAAGCTACTGTAGGTGTGCAATTCAAGACATGCCACCAATTTGCGATCGGGATACTGGTTTTTAACTGCTTTGGTGGTTGCTGCAACTTTACTCGGAGAATGGGCAAAATCTTTATAGGCAACCTTGGTCGTACTTTCAGCAATTTTTTCCAATCGTTTGGAAGCGCCTTTGAAAGTGGCAATAGCTTCGTAGAAATCGGCTTCATCAACACCCATGCATTGGCAAACCCATTTGGCTCCCGCAAGATTATTTAAATTATGGGCGCCAAATACTTCGATAGGCATAGGACCTTCGGGGGTATCTAACAAGGTTTTCCCGTTTTTCACTGTATAACTTGTGGTTTGATACGGAATTTTACGAATGGTGTTTTGGGTTCCTTCGGCGACTTGCTTTACGTGGGCGTCTTCTTCATTATATATCAAAATCCCGCCTTGGGTGATTTGATCTACAAATAGTTCAAATTGATGCACGTAATTTTCAAACGTGGGAAAAACGTTGATATGATCCCAAGCGATACCTGATAGCAAGGCAATATTGGGTTGGTACAAATGAAATTTAGGACGGCGATCGATAGGAGAAGACAAATATTCATCGCCTTCCAAGACAATAAAATCATTGGTTTCGGTGAGGTGAACCATCGTATCAAAACCTTCCAACTGCGCCCCAACCATATAATCCACTTGAATATTATGAAAATGCATCACATGCAAAATCATTGAAGTTATGGTCGTTTTCCCATGAGAGCCTCCAATGACCACACGGGTTTTATGTTTGGATTGTTCGTATAAAAATTCGGGATAGGAGTAAATTTTTAACCCTAACGCTTGTGCCCTTAACAATTCGGGATTATCGGCTTTGGCATGCATTCCTAAAATCACAGCATCGATATCGGAGGTTATTTTTTCGGGAAACCAGCCCATGGCTTCGGGTAGTAACCCTTTTTGTTGTAACCGTGAAAGAGAGGGTTCAAAAATAGCATCATCGCTTCCTGTCACCTGAGCTCCTTTTTGATGAAGGGCTAAAGCCAAATTGTGCATCGCTGCACCACCTATCGCTATAAAATGTGTTCGCATATGTTTTGTTCCGTTAGCCTTCGAATTCTTCTTTTAATTTTCGAGCTTTTTCGGTATTTTTTAATTTGTATTGGTATAAATGATAAAGTTTTTGATACGTTGTTTTGGAATGACCAATTTCGTGCGCTTTCAAATAATGTGCTTCGGCTTTGGTGTACCGTTTAAAATATTCGTCAATGTATCCTTTGGCCATAAAACCGTCTACTTTGGAAATGCCCATTAATTCGTTGGCATATTTAATGGCTTTATTTTCACTGCCCCCAAGAATACCCGGTAATTCCAGATACAACATGACCAAAGCCCAACGGGTATCGACATGTTTGGCGTCTAATTGAGCCGCTTTAAGAAAGGCCGCTTCCACGTCATCAATCAAGCCGAGCGCTTTAAATTTACTAACGGATTTGGCTTTCATACCCATCGCTCCACCATATTTATACCAATAGTTGGCATTGTTGGGAAAACGACTTTTTAGCGTACCATAACGATCAATGGCAGCATCCCAATCCTCTTGCTTCCCTGCGATATCGCCTAAATATTCTATCGTCTTTGGGGCATTGGGTTGCTCGCGCAAACTTTTCTCAAAACAAACTTTGGCTTGTTCCCATTTTTGGGCTTTAAACCATTGCTCTCCTTTTTCAAAATCGGATTGCGCCATTGTTCCTAGTGAAAACAATAAAAATACAATTTGCATGCAACGTTTCATAAGCTCCTTCTTCGTTCTCAAAAATAAAAAAACTCCGGCGATTGACCGGAGTTTTCATGTGATTTTATGGGAAATTATTTGACTAAAGTCATTTCATCGACGATATGTTTCGCTCCAGCAAAATTTTCGATAACCCATAACACGTAGCGGATGTCTACGTTGATGGTGCGTTGTAATTTTTTATCAAAAATAACATCTCCTGCCATCGCTTCAATGTTACCGTCGAAAGCCAATCCGATTAATTCACCTTTACCATTCAATACAGGAGAACCTGAATTACCCCCTGTAATGTCATTATCGGTCAAGAAATTTACGTGTAATGAACCATCTTTATCGGCATAACGACCAAACTCCTTGTTGGCGTTCATTTCAAGAACACGTGCTGGCAAATCAAACTCGGCATCGCCTTTTTTGTATTTTTTTACCTGACCGGCCAAGGTAGTATAGTTGTTAATGGTCGCATCATTGCGTTTGTCGGCGGGTAAAGAACGAACTTTTCCATAGGTCAAACGCAAGGTTGAATTTGCATCAGGATATTTGATAGTCGCAATTTTGGATTCGCGCAATCCTTCAACCAACAGACGGAAAGCTGCTCCAAAGTCGTTTTGCGCTTTGGCAATTTCATCTGATTTGGAATTGAAGTGTGTGATTAAATCAGCAGACAATACATACAAGGGGTCGTTGGTCAATTGTCCTTCAGAAGGAAACTGTAAAAACGCTTTTACGCGGTCTAATGAACCGAAAATTGACATGTCAAAAGCGGCGTTGACATAGCTTGTAAAGTTATTATTATTGGCCTCACCAATCTTTTTCACCATAGGAGCCATAGGATACCCTACCGCTTTTGTAGCATACAACGCCAATTGAGCCGCTAAAATATCACGCTCGGCAGGAATATGCATTTCTTTATACATTTCTTCCGCCATTTCGGTTAGCATGGGCAACATTTGACTGCGTTTGGCCGCATCGGCTTTGGCATAGTTTTCCAATTGACGTCCAAGACTACGAGAAATGGTTCCCATTCCGGAGGTACGTAACAATTGTTGTAAATAATTATCATGACGTGACTTCTCATTGGTCAACGCATAATATTTGTTGATGGTTTCTACAACGGTACCGTATTTTGCCTTGTTTTCGGCTTTGTTGGCCCATTTGTTGAATTTGGCTTCTTGAGCCGCTTTGGTCTTGGCGGTTTCAAATTTAGTCAACGCATCAATCATTCCTTGACGGTTTTTCCAATAGTTGGCCGTAGAAGCATATTTGGAAGCATAGATCAAATTTAAAGCTGCATTTTGATCCATGTATTTTTTCATATTATCCATTCCTGTTTTAGCACCTTCAACCCAAGCAGGATAAGCAAATTTTACATTTTGCTCAATTCCACCAGCGGGCATCCAACGGTTGGTTCGACCCGGATAACCCAAAATCATGGCAAAATCATTTTCTTTCACTCCCCCTAAATTTACAGGCAAGTAATGTTTGGGTTTTAAAGGCACATTTTTTTCAGAATATTCCGCTGGATTTCCATTAGCATCACCATAAATACGGAACATAGAGAAGTCAGCGGTATGACGAGGCCACTCCCAGTTGTCGGTATCCCCTCCAAATTTCCCTAAACTTTCTGGAGGAGTTCCTACCAAACGGACATCTTTATAATCTTGGTATACAAAATAGTAGAACTCATTGCCTTGGAAGAACGAGCGAACAGAAACAACATATTTACCGCCTTCGTTATTCTCTTTTTCAATTTTTGCGATTTCGGCGTTGATTGCTTTTTCGCGTTCTGCTTCGGTCATTTTATCATTGACTACCCCTAAAATTCGTTTGGTACAATCGTCCATTCGAACAAAAAAGCGCACAAATAAACTAGAGGGTTTTAATTCTCCTTTTTTATTGGCAGCCCAGTAGCCGTCTTTCAAATAATTTTTCTCTGCCGAGGACAATTCTGCAATAGCATCATATCCACAGTGGTGGTTGGTTAATACCAAACCGTCTTTGGAAATTACCTCAGCGGTACAACCTCCGTTAAATTGCACGATAGCATCTTTTAAACTGTGGTTGTTAATGCTGTAAATTTCCTCAGAGGTAAGTTGTAGTCCCATTTTTTGCATATCGCGGTGATTCAACCGTTCGATAAACATTAAGAACCACATTCCCTCATCAGCTTTGAGTGAGAAAGGGGTTAGAAGCACTGCCGAAAGCAGCGTAAGTACAAGTTTTTTCATGATTGTTTGTTTGTAATTATGCAATAAAAAAAGAATTGTAAATAAACGGATTTACTTACAATTCTTCAATGGTTTTAAGAAAATTTTTATTCTACAACAACTTTCTTCGTTGCGATACCTTCTTGGGTACGTAACATCACAAAATACACTCCTTTTTGTGCTGAAGGTAACGTGATGGTGCGAACCAATTCGCTATTGTTAACTTGTTCTTCATCAACAATTACACGACCGGTAGCATCATATACTTGGAGCGTATAATTGGCAATGGGATTGGCAAACTGAACGGCAAAAGTTCCGTTGCTTGGGTTGGGAGCCAATGTAAATTGATTTTTCAAAATTTCTTCATTTCCTAACGTCGTCATGTTGAATTGTGAAGAAATGGTATTGTACCATGCGGTCATACGGGTAGCTTGCCCTGCGGTGAACATATACATACACGCATCTTGCACATAATCCATGTAGTTCATGGTCAATTGTGGATTCCCTGTACATGGACTCGCTACATCCCCTGCAGGTAAGCAATCGTATTCAGGAGTATTGGTCGATTCTGTATCACATACGCGGTCACCAGAAGTAGCACAGTTGGATCCATCACAAGACTGGAATGTATGCGCCAAGTTGAAGAAATGTCCCAATTCATGGGTTAACGTACGTCCTCTATTGTAGGGTGCAGTAGGCGCATAACCCGCACAGGTTGCTGGAGAGGTAGTCATTGTTGCCCCAAAGGCATTGTTATCAATTACTACGGTCATACCTTGACCTGGTGATCCTCCTAGTGGTGAAAATCCTAAAATACCACCCGTTAAATTTCGCACCACTAAGTTCATGTACCCTGACCATGTGGAATCTTGATTACAGCCGTCGGTACAACCAATATTCCCAGAGGTTAAGAAATCTGTACCAAATGTCACGGCCACTGTTCCATTGGTCAATCCTGTTCCAGCGGGGTGGTTTTGGGTAGCCAAAATGAATTGCACATCCATGCTACCTACATTGGTATTGGGATAAAATGAACTAGCACTGTTCCACAATGAGATATCAGAATTGGTGGCATTGTAGTCGGCATTCAAAATATTTACCTGTGTTTGAGCCAATGCGCGCAAACATGATTTCAATGATTCTGAAGAAGTATTCGCAACCGTTGGGTAGTGAACTGCTACAGGAATACGAATCGTTACATTAGGTGCCGCTTGAGTGGCTAAGCTAGAACGCCCTTCCAATTGTTCGGTAACTAAACGTCGTAACTCCGTTTCAAAACGGTCTTGCAACGCTTGGTGTTGCTGCTTCATCACCGGATTGGCCATTAATTTTTCCATGTAGGCATCGACACCGCAGGTACGTTGTTGCGCAAATCCTAACTGTGCGATACACAAAGCGAAAAGTAATCGTAATTTCATAAAGTGTAATTTAAATTTTTAGTGGTATAGCCTTATTGATTTATAAAATTTAGCAAATGTAGCCTATTTTTCTTTAAATCAAAGCAATAAGCTCAATACTTCCGTATTATTTTTAGGAATTTAACATTTTCCAAAGCGTATCCTTCAGCTCTTGCAAGCCTTGCTGTGCTACTGAAGAAATAAACAAATAGGGAATTTGCTGAAAGTCACGATCCAAAAGCACCTTCATCTCGGCTTGGAGTTCGGCATCGAGCATATCGCTTTTGGAGATCACCAACAAGCGTTCTTTGTCGAGAAGCTCGGGATTGTAGCGTCGCAATTCATCCAATAAAATATCGTATTCCTTTTTGATGTCATCGGCATCGGCGGGTACTAGAAACAGGAGTGTTGAATTACGCTCGATATGGCGTAAAAAATAGTGCCCTAAGCCTTTTCCTTCGGCGGCTCCCTCGATAATTCCTGGAATATCGGCCATAACAAACGATTGAAAATCGCGATATGCCACGATACCAAGATTGGGTTTCAAGGTTGTAAAAGGGTAATCTGCTATTTTGGGTTTGGCTGAAGTGAGCACCGACAATAACGTTGACTTTCCTGCATTGGGGAAACCGACCAATCCTACATCGGCCAAGACCTTTAACTCGAGAATCACATCGTGCTCTTCGGGGGGCATCCCAGGTTGGGCATAGCGAGGAGTTTGGTTGGTGGCGCTGCGAAAGTGCCAGTTCCCTAATCCTCCTTTACCGCCACGAGCTACGATTTTTTCTTCTCCATGTTCGGTGATTTCAAACAAGATTTCTTCGGTTTCTTGGTCTTTGACGACCGTACCGAGGGGGACTTCAATGATTTTATCTTCGCCGTCGTGCCCGGTGCTTCGGCTGCTTCCGCCATCGCCTCCGTGGCCCGCTTTTACGTGTTTGGTAAATTTCAAATGAAAAAGTGTCCACAAGTTTTTGTTGCCGCGCAAGATCACGTGACCTCCACGGCCACCGTCACCGCCGTCGGGACCACCTTTTTCGATAAATTTTTCACGATGTAAATGCGTAGACCCTTTGCCTCCTTTACCGGAGCTCACATAAATCTTTACATAGTCTACAAAATTTCCTTCTGTCATGGGTTTGGTATTGAGCCAGCCTTGGTTTTGCCCTTGGGCTGGATTAGGAACACGGTTGGGTGGTCCTGTTGAAAACGATTCGTGTATTCTAGCCCCGGGAGCGCCGGCATCCCCCGATTTTCGGGGATATAGGCAATCACGGGAAGGGGGTTGATCGGGTTGTGGGGTGCTTGCTCCTACTGATCGGCCACATAAGGGGCAACGCGTATTTTCTCGACCTTGGCGCCTGCAGTTTCCAAAATGGTGAACTGCATTTTATTCCAAATCAGAAGTTCCCCTTGCTTGGGAATATACCCCATTTCGGTGGTGATTAGGCCGCTCACCGTGGTCACTTCATAATCGCCAATCAAGTCGTCCATATCAAAATAGGTAAGAAAATCATGCAGTGAATATTGACCGTCAACGGTCCAGGTGCCATCGGCTTCAGCCACCAGCTGGTATTCGTCTTCATCAAAATCGGACGCATCGCCCACCAAAGCTTCTAAAATGTCGTTGAGCGTAATTATTCCTTGGAAAATCCCGTGTTCGTCGACGATTAGGGCTTGGTGATTTTTGGTGGATTTAAAATTTTCGAGCGCTTTGTAGGCCGATGTATGTTCGATCAAATACGTGGCTTCGCGTGTAATTTCGCTGAGTTTAAAATCTTTTTGCTCCAATCCCACAAACAAATCTTTGAGCAATACGATACCTTTCACTTCATCGAGGTTGTCTTCACAAACAGGGTACACCGAATGCATTTCGTTGAGAATTTTCTCTTTGACCTCGGCAAAAGTGTCTTCCATGGTGAGGTAGACCACATCATTGCGGTGGGTCATCAAGGAATTGACTTTGCGATCACCGATATGAAACACGCGTTCTACGATATCTTGTTCAATTTCCTGTACCTCGCCCACTTCGGTGCCTTCTTTGATGATGGCTTTGATTTCTTCTTCGGTGACTTTCCCGTCGGCGGTGGGTTTGATTTGAAACAGTTTCAAAAGCGCCTCGGTAGAAGTAGTCAACAACCAAACGAAAGGCATGGTGATTTTGGACACGAGTTTCATGGGCACGGCCACGGCTTTGGCGATACCTTCGGGGAAATTAAGCCCAATACGCTTTGGCAGTAATTCGCCCAATACCAGAGAGAAAAAGGTAAGCACCACCACTACAACAATGGTAGCCAACGAATCGGCGTAGGGGGCTAGTGCGGGAAATCCGGCAATTGCATCTTGTACATCTTGGGTTACTTTCTCGCCGGAGTAAATCCCTGTAAGAATGCCGATTAGGGTAATCCCTATTTGCACCGTGGACAAGAATTTATTGGGAGAATTGGCGAGATCAAGCGCGGCTTTGGCATTGGAATTACCTTTTTTAGCCGCCGTTTCCAATCGGTTTTTACGCGCCGAAATCAAGGCAATTTCCGACATCGAAAAGACCCCGTTGAGTAGGATTAAAAAGAGAATAATCAGTATTTCCATAGGCTGTCACAAAAAAAGAGCCTTCGTCCCGAAGTCCGAAAATGCTCTTTTCTGGTGTACAAATATCTTAAAAATTATTGAATTACGGCTAACATTCAACGGTTTCCTATTTAAAAAGTATCCAATACTGCACTCAAACGCGCGGTAACTTCGGCGATACTTCCTATTCCATCCACCGCATAAAACTTTCCTTGGGCTTGGTAATACGCCATAAGAGGCGCTGTTTTTTCGTTGTATTCTTGGTAGCGGTTGCGAATTTTTTCTTCGTCTTGATCGTCGGGACGGCCTGAGGTTTTACCCCGTTCCAACAAGCGTGCTACAAGAATTTCATCGTCGGCTTCCAAGGCTACGGTAGCGCGAATAGACTCCCCTTTGGACGCTAAAAAAGCATCTAGTGCTTCGGCTTGCGCGATAGTACGTGGAAAACCATCAAACAAGAACCCTGCAGAATCAGGATTTTTTTCCACTTCGCTTTGCAACATTTGAATGGTTACAGCATCGGGGACCAAATCGCCTTTATCCATGTAGGTTTTGGCCAATTGCCCCAACTCGGTTTCATTTTTGATGTTATACCGAAAAATATCCCCTGTAGAAAGGTGTGTCAAGTTGTATTTTTCTTTCAAAAATTCGGCTTGGGTTCCTTTTCCCGCGCCAGGTTTCCCAAAAAGAACGATGTTAATCATTATGGTATTGAAGTTTAGGTTTTAGACTTTAGAAGTTCGACGTTAGACTTTAGAAGTTCGACGTTAGTCATTAGATTATTTAGATTATTGCGCCAGTTGGTATACATCGGGTAGATTACGACCGAGACCGTTGTAATCCAATCCATAGCCCACAATGAATTTATTGGGAATGCGGATACCGATGTAATCGATTTTTACCTCTTGCTGATATGCTTCGGGTTTGAAAAATAAGGTTGCAATTTTCAAATGCTTCACTTTTTGTTGTTTCAAAAGTTGTTTTAAAGCCACAATGGTCGTTCCCGTATCGATGATATCTTCTACGATTACCACGGTTCTTCCTTCCAGATTTTCATTCAACCCAATCAAATGTTTTACGTCATGGGTACTTTCTGTACCTTCGTAGGAACTCACTTTAAGGAAACTCACTTCACACATCCCGCGATAGGCTTTCATCAAATCACCCATCACCATAAAAGAACCGTTGAGTACTCCGATAAAAACAGGAACCTCATCAAAAAAATCATCTGCCATTTGCTTGGCCATATTTTGAATGGCAAAGTCAATTTCCTCCGAGGCAATGAAGGGTTCAAACGTTTTATCGTGTAAATGAATCATAGGTGTTGGGCTTGGGAATAAGGTGCAAATTTAACAACTAAAACCTATTAAAAATCAACTCGTTCGTAAAATTTGCAAATTTGATATATTTACGTCATGAATTCCGATGACTACTCCCAAATCGCTTCCATTAAAGCGTATCGAGCGACCCGAGATTTTTATAAAATGCGTGCTTTTGAGTCGCCCGAATTTTTGGCGCTTCTTGTGGCAGTGGGTTGCAACCCTAAAGACAAACACCATTACAAAGCGTTGTGGATTTTGGAGTTGGTGGCTGAAGAACGCATAGCCTTGCTCGCCCCATATTTGGATGAATTTTGCAATACATTGTCGCAATTGACGTTGGATCCCGCAGTGCGACCGGCTTCAAAAATTTGTTTGTTTTTGGTGACTCAAAAAGAAATTACTTTACTCCCTGTTCACGAGGAAAAAATCATTGAAGGCTGTCTCGATTTTATCTTGCGGGAGGCAAAAGTGGCGACGATAGCTTATGCGCTTCGGGCGTTGTTTCGTTTGGGGGAAAAATATCCGTGGGTTCATAATGAATTGCGATTACTGTTGTCACGCGAATGGGAGAATCCCTCGCCCGCAATGCGGTTTGTGTTAAAGGAAACGCTACATCGTTTGGCCAACCGATAACGAAGTAGTCTTGGAGGAAAGGACGTAATCAACTTCAGAAATATTATATTTGCACAAACAACACAACACTATGAATTACTTCTCTTCTGATTTCCGTTTGGGCATTTTAGGCGGAGGTCAATTGGGCAAAATGCTCCTTTCGGACACGCGAAAATTTGACATCCAAACCTTAGTTTTAGACCCCAGTGCGGAGGCTCCCTCCCGTTTTGGCTGTTCGGCTTTTTACCAAGGAAGTTTGTTGGAATACGATACGGTGTACAAATTTGGGAAAATGGTGCATGTGTTGACGATTGAAATTGAAAACGTCAATTTGGAAGCATTGGAACAATTGGAATCGGAAGGACTTCCCGTGTATCCCTCGCCAAAAACGCTTCGTCTTATTCAAAACAAGGGAAAACAGAAAGATTTCTATGTCCAACATCACATTCCAACCTCGGCGCATCAGCGATTTGTGGGATTAAACGCTTTACGTCAAGCGCTAGCCAACGACACGCTCGACTTCCCTTTTGTTTGGAAAGCAGCCACCGGCGGGTATGACGGCAACGGGGTTAAAATTTGCCGATCTGCTTTTGACTTGCGGGAACTTCCCGATGTAGAATGTGTAGCCGAAGCTATGGTCGATTTTAAAAATGAATTGGCGGTCATTGTGGCCCGTTCGGTTTCGGGAGAAATACGCACCTACCCTGTGGTGGAAATGGAATTTCATCCAGAAGCCAATCAAGTAGAATATGTGATTTGTCCTGCGCGAATTGAGGCTGATATCGCACAAAAAGCGCAAGAAGTCGCTCTAAAAGTTTCGGAAGCGTTTCAACATGTAGGTTTGTTGGCGGTGGAAATGTTTCAAACCCAGGACGACCAAATTTTGGTCAACGAAGTCGCCCCTCGCCCGCACAACTCAGGACACTACAGCATTGAAGCGAGTTATACATCGCAATTTGAAAACCATTTGCGTGCGATTTTGAATTTACCTTTGGGAAATACTGAGAGTAAAGTCGCAGGCATCATGGTCAATTTAGTCGGCGAAGAAGGCCATTCGGGTCCAGTTGTCTATGAAAACATCGAAAAAATCATGGCCATAGATGGTGTCACGCCGCATATTTATGGCAAACGCGAAACCCGTCCGTTCCGAAAAATGGGGCACGTGACGATTGTCAATGCAAATATGGCAGAAGCACGTCGAGTGGCAGAAGAAGTGAAGAATAGTATTCGGGTAATCAGTGGGCAGTGAGCAGTGTTCAGTGAGCAGTATTCAGTGGGCAGTGGGACTTTCATCTAACCAGACAACAAATCCATCGCTTTTTCGTTTAAAAATCTATGAAAAAAATTATTTGCCTATTTACTTTTCTGGTTGTTGAGATCATTTTTGCTCAAGAAAAAACCTTTATTCCTGAGGGACAAATTGCGTTGGATCGAACTACATATTTTGAATTTGTTCAAAAAAAAAGACCCAAAACCCAACTCTTCTTACCTGATGGCAAAGAAATGCCGTTGAAAAAATTGGATTCCCTGAATAAAACAATTCACGACCAACCGTTTACCACTCTTTTTTATGCCGATACTATTCAAAACAAAGCCTCTTTAGTGCTGAAATATCTTTCAAAAGAAGATGTAAAATTGCGCAATGAGCAATTTCGGAAACAGCAAAAAGACTTCGAAAAAAACCGTCGAAAGTTAATTGGCTCAACCCTTACCGAATTGTCTTTAACCGATATGGAAGGGAAAACCTATACGTTGGAGGATTTAAAAGGGAAAGCCATTTTTCTCAACTTTTGGTTCACCCAATGCAAACCCTGTATTGAAGAAATGCCCGATTTGAATAAACTGAAAGAAAAGTACAAAGACCAAAATATCGTTTTCTTTGCGGTAACGTATAATGAAAAGAAATTGATCACTGAATTTTTAAAACGAACAGAGCTGGAACTCACGATCATACCGAACGATCGCAAAACCATCGATCAATTTCACATCAACTTTTACCCCACCAACATTTTAATCGACCCGAATGGCAAAATACTGTTCATCAACGAACTCCTGGGCGGTAACGGTTTGAAGGAAATCAAAAAGTTATTGCAAAAAATGTTCCCGGAATAGACTTCCCTTGTTTTCGCCATTTGGCTAATAAATTGTACCTTCGTATCCGATCATTCAACAAATACAATTTACAATTTACAACAACATGAAAGTAGCCATCGTCATGGGAAGTAAAAGCGACTTGCCCGTTATGCAAGAAGCCATTGATATACTACAATCCTTCGGAATTTCGACTGAAGTTGATATTGTTTCGGCACATCGCACACCTGAAAAATTAGTGGATTTTAGTTCGAATGCCCACCTCCGCGGCATAAATGTTATCATAGCAGGAGCCGGTGGCGCAGCCCACTTACCCGGAATGGTCGCGTCTATGAGTCCGCTGCCCGTTATTGGCGTTCCTGTTAAATCCAGTAACTCGATTGACGGGTGGGATTCGGTACTTTCTATTTTACAAATGCCCGGTGGCGTTCCTGTGGCAACGGTGGCTTTGAATGGTGCCAAAAATGCCGGGATTCTAGCCGCCCAAATCTTAGGCAGTCAACATCCGGAAATTCTGCAAAAAATTGTCGATTACAAAAACGAATTGAAGGACGTGGTGTTGAAAGCCGCTGAGACACTAAAAGGGTAAAGAACCTCATTTAATTTAAAATTTCATAAAAATCATAACGTTATTGCTCCGTTACTGAATTCAGTTCGGACGCCTTAATTTTAGTAAAAAATGTTTACCGAAAAATTCAACACACCCTATACCGCAGCTCCTTTTCGTCAAATACAACTCGACGATTATGTACCTGCTTTTGATCAAACGATTGCCCAAGCCCGCGCTGAAGTCGATGCCATTATCACTAATCCCGAAGCACCAACTTTTGAAAACACCATCGAAGCTTTGGAGTTTTCGGGACAAGCTTTGGACCGTCTATCGTCGATTTTCTTTAATTTGAATTCGGCCGAAACCAACGACACCATGCAGCAGATTGCACAGGAAGTCTCCCCGAAACTAACGGCTTTTGGCAATGACATTGCTTTAAACGAAACCTTATTCCAACGCGTAAAAGCGGTTTATAATCAACGTGAGACTTTATCCCTTTCCCCAGAACAATTGATGTTGTTGGAAAAGAAATACAAAGGATTCAGTCGGAACGGTGCTTTGTTAAATGAAGAGAAAAAGAACCGCTTGCGTGAAATCGACACGGATTTGGCCAAACTCAAATTAACTTTTGGCGAAAATGTTTTGGCCGAAACGAACAGCTATTTCAAGCACATTACCAATGCTGAAGATTTGGCAGGTATACCCGAAGGTGCCCAAGAAGCGGCTGCCGCTTTAGCACAATCCAAAGAACTCGAAGGTTGGGTCTTTACTTTGGACTTCCCGAGTTATATGCCATTGATCACCTATGCCGACAACCGTGAGTTGCGAAAAGAGTTGGCCCTTGCCTTTGGGAAAAAAGCTTTTCAAGACAATGCCCATAACAATACCGAAATTTTGAAAAAAATTGTCGCACTGCGTCACGAACGCGCCCAATTGTTGGGGTATGAATCCCATGCGCATTTTGTTTTGGAAGAGCGTATGGCACAACATCCGGAAACAGTAAAAACGTTTTTGAATGATTTATTAGCCAAAGCCAAACCGGCTGCCCAACGTGAATTTGCGCAGTTATCGGCATTCGCCAAAGAAAAAGACGGATTGGATCATTTGGAAAAATGGGATGGTGCTTATTATTCGGAAAAATTAAAACAAGAATTGTTTGATTTGGACGACGAACTCTTGAAACCGTACTTCCCATTGGAGAAGGTTTTGCAAGGTGCTTTTACAGTAGCGGAGAAGTTGTTCGGACTCACTTTTCATGAAATCGATACGGTTGACAAATACCATCCCGACGTTCAAACCTATGAAGTACGGGGAGAGTCCAATGAATTTGTGGCCTTATTTTATGCCGATTTCTTTCCCCGTGCGGGCAAACGTCCCGGGGCGTGGATGACCTCGTTCAAACCGCAATACATTCAAAACGGTGTGAATGAACGTCCGCATGTATCGATTGTGTGCAATTTTACGCCGCCTACCCCCTCTAAACCGTCGTTGTTGACGTTTAACGAAGTAACCACGTTGTTCCATGAATTTGGACACGCGCTTCATGGCATGTTGGCGAATACCACTTACCCGAGTTTATCGGGCACTTCTGTGTATTGGGATTTTGTTGAATTACCGAGTCAGGTGATGGAAAACTGGTGTTACGAACCCGAAGCGTTGGCGTTATTTGCTCATCATTATGAAACGGGTGAAGTGATTCCGCAGTCCTATGTGGATAAAATCAAAGAAAGTGCGAGTTTCTTGGAAGGCATGGCTACAGTGCGCCAATTGAGTTTTGGATTATTGGATATGGCGTATCATGCACAAGTTCCTACTATTGACGATGTAAAAGCTTTTGAAGTGGCGGCGACACGTGACACTGCTTTATACCCAGATGTTGCAGCCAATTGTGTGAGTCCGGCCTTTTCGCATATTTTCCAAGGCGGTTATTCGTCGGGGTATTACAGTTACAAATGGGCCGAAGTTTTGGATGCCGATGCGTTTGCTTATTTCCAAGAAAAAGGAATTTTCAATAAAGAAGTAGGAACCCAGTTTAAAGAAAACATACTCTCAAAAGGCGGAACAGCCTTACCGATGGAATTGTATAAAAAGTTCCGCGGGCAAGAGCCTAAACCGGAAGCGTTATTGAAACGCGCTGGGCTATTGTAGTTATGAATTATGAGTTATGAATTTAGAGTTATGAATTTAGAGTTATGAATTTAGAGTCGTGAAAGCGGCTCTTTTTTTTAAAAAGTATGACTGCTTTAACTTTTCTGTTTCATTTTCTGAGTAAACGCTTTGTATATTTGTGGAAATCAAAATTTTACTTTTATGCGCCTGAATTTCATTATAATGCAATGTTCCCTTCGTCAGCGGTTTTGGTTAGCGCTTTTACTCATGACGGTGTGCACCTCAACTAAGGCTCAAAATAGGGAAGATAAGAGTCCTCAAGAAACAAGTGAAACGTTTTTCCTTGTTCCCGACGGCACCTCCACCAACCCCATTACCTTCACAACCGCTGGGCAGCTTACTAGCCCTGCTGGAATAGTTTACAATGTACTCAACAACGACCGCCGTATCACCAACGGGCCGTTTTGTAACAGCAATACGCCACCAACGGTGCCTTTAGCGATGAGCTCTATCACCCTTACCAGCACCTCCTCGAGCCCGTTTTTTAGTATTGATAGTAGTAATGGGAATTTACTTCCTTCCGTAGGATTTAATGGAATACCCTTGGGCAATTACACCCTAACTTACACGGTATGTGACTTGACCTTTCCGAGTATTTGCCGCACCACCCAAGTCAATATTCGGGTGGTGGCGCCCAGCCCCCGCTTATCCCAACCCGAAGCGACCAAGACAGTGCCTCAAGTGGCCAGTACCGCTACCCCTAGCTGCGATTGCTCCCCCATTATTTGCTTTAACGACCTCAACTTAAAAAATAGATTGCTTACCGACCCCTCAACTTGTGTTGACCAAGGTTTAATTAACTCTTTTCCCGTTGATGCCAATGGCGATGGTGAGATTTCGATGGCAGAAGCAGCCTTAGTGGGTGGAATAAATATAGGTCACCTTTCAGGGCCTAAATTTACCGACCTGACAGGGTTAAATTGCTTTCAAAACTTAAAGCTTCTTGTTGCCACTGATCATTTGATAACAACTTTTAATTTACCGCAATCCCTTGAAGTTATCTTATTATTTGGCAATCCATTAAATAGTTTTAATACGCAAAACTATACTCAGTTAAGAAGATTGGCTTTATCAAATACACCTGTCAGTTCGTTAAATCTAGAAAACTGTCCCTTGCTTGAAGCCCTTTTTCTCGGAAACAATCCCAACTTAACCTATTTGAACCTTAAAAATGGGTCTTCCTTACTCTATTCCGATATTGGAATGACGTCCTTCTGTTGGAATAACTTCCCGAATCTCAATACGATTTGTGTCGATGATTTTGAATTACCCGCTTTGCAGAATTATCTATTTGGGTGTAACGTCCCTACCTCAGCCATAGCGTTTCCTGCCAATTGTGGTTTAGATACAAGCGCATTTGAATCCTCGAGTCTGCTTCGCGTGAGTCCCAACCCCAGCTCGGGTATTTTTTACCTGCACACAAGTCTTGCGTTGAATACGCGCATGATTCACGTTTACAACAGTCTCGGGCAAAAAGTATATCAAACTTCGCTTCCTCCTCTAGCCGTTGGCGAGTCTATACCCATCGATTTATCGGCGCAACCCACAGGAATATTCTATATTACACTCGATACTGAAACAGCCTCCTATGCGTTGAAAGTTAGCAAACAATAAAGCAAGAACCTGTGTGTTACTTGAAAGAAAAGAGTCATGAAAGCGGCTCTTTTTGTATAGTATACACCATTGACAACAAGGATTGTCAACCTCCAAACCCATACACCAATCCCGCCCATACCATCGGAAGCGCTTCTACCCAAAAGGCTGTAAACGTTTTTGATTGGTGGGGTTGGGTTTTGTAAATGGCCCCTACGGTAAGCACCGCTATACTGATGGCCGCCCATAACTTGTGAAGGTCTTGATTTAGAAAAACGAGTACCACAAATACTACCCCCAAAAAATACCCAAATCGCTTGGTCCAAGGTATTCCAATACGTTGCGGTAACGTACGCAATTCGGCTGGATCATGAGCGCTATCGTAAATTTCAAACGGCAGCATCAGGGCGCTTACAATCACAAAGCGAGAAATGCTCTCCAAAACCAAGAGATTCATAGGTTGCTTGCCATATAAAAAAGGAACCAAAACGGTAAAATACGTTACAGTTCCACTCACCCAAAATAGTTTAAGCCATCCCCATTTTCGGAGCCATGGGTAAAGTACTACAAAACCAAAACCAACGACTAGGCTTTCTTGAATCTCGGTTGGTAACATAAAAAAAAACAAGAGAAAAAAGAGGCTCGCCATTAGAGTTATGGCAAAAATAAACCGATGCAAGAAGAGCCTTGGAATTTGAAAATACCAAATTTTTATATACTTCAATCCATTATAAACTACAAGAGTCCCTAGAACCATTAATCCAATATACTTTTGATTCATGGGCAGATGCTGTTGCTTGTATGTTATTAGAGTTAAACAGCCCACGGCGAGCGCAACATGAAAAGAAGCGTTCAAGTATAAGGTGATAATTGTTCTCCATAAAACCATATTTCAAAAGTAAAGTATCTTGTTAATAACCCCGCTTTTGGTTGAAAAATTCTAAAAATATTAGCAACTGTGCGCTATTAACATAAAAGGATAATAAGTACTTTTGTTAGCGATTTTAAAAATCGAAAAAACAACACACAACATACAACAAACTGACGCTTTATTCCACTACGCAATGAGAACAGATTTATTTGCATCCCGGCACATTGGTCCACGTGAATCCGACTTGAACCTTATGTACCAAACCATCGGTGTAGCCGACATGGACCAACTGATTTACGAAACTTTACCGGATGAAATTCGATTAAAGCAACCGTTAGCGTTGGAACCTGCACTTTCCGAACATGAGTATTTGAACCATATTACGGCTTTAGGTAAAAAAAATAAGGTATTTCAATCGTATATCGGATTGGGATACCACCCCACTGTGATTCCTGCGGTAATTCAACGTAATATTTTTGAAAATCCAGGATGGTATACGGCTTACACGCCTTACCAAGCAGAGATTGCACAAGGTCGTTTAGAGGCTATTTTGAATTTCCAAACCATGGTTATCGAACTTTCGGGAATGGAAATCGCCAATGCTTCATTGCTCGATGAAGGGACAGCAGCAGCCGAAGCTATGGCGCTCTTATTTGATGTGCGTACCCGCGATCAGAAGAAAAATAATGCGCACAAATTCTTTGTTTCCGAAGATATCCTTCCCCAAACCTTATCGGTTTTACAAACCCGTTCAACCCCTATTGGCATTGAATTGGTCGTAGGAAATCACGAAACCGCAACACTTGATGCGGAGTATTTTGGGGCTATTTTACAATATCCTGGAAAATACGGCCAAATCAACGACTACACGGCTTTTGTGGCGCAAGCCAAAGCTTTGGACATTAAAGTTGCCGTTGCAGCCGATATCTTGTCACTTGCTGTACTAACGCCTCCCGGAGAATGGGGTGCTGATGTAGTGGTGGGAACAACCCAGCGTTTTGGTATTCCTATGGGATATGGCGGACCGCATGCTGGATTTTTTGCTACGAAAGAAGAATACAAACGTTCGATGCCCGGACGTATCATTGGGGTAACCATTGACACGAATGGCAACCGTGCTTTGCGCATGGCTTTGCAAACGCGTGAGCAACATATTAAACGTGAAAAAGCGACCTCCAATATTTGTACCGCTCAGGTATTGTTGGCAGTTATGGCTGGGATGTATGCCGTATTCCACGGACCCAAAGGGTTACAATACATCGCGCATAAAGTTCACGCTTCTGCAGTAACCTTAACCGACGCCTTGAATCAGTTGGGTGTGTATCAAACCAACACCGCCTTCTTTGACACTATCGTGGTGAAAGCGGATGCTGCAAAAGTTCGCCCAATCGCAGAACAACACGAAATCAACTTCTATTATATTGACGGTGAAACTATTTCGATTGCCCTCAATGAAACGACATCCGTGGCGCATTTGAACCAAATCGTTCAGGTTTTTGCTACAGCACTTGGAAAATCTCCAGTGACCATTACCGAACTTAGCGCACAAACCCAAATCCCTGCTTCCTTCGAACGTCAATCTGCGTTCTTACAGCATGAGGTGTTCAACAGCTACCACTCGGAGAGTCAGTTGATGCGCTATATTAAAAAATTAGAACGCAAAGATTTATCCCTAAACCACTCGATGATTTCCTTGGGTTCGTGTACCATGAAACTGAATGCGGCAGCTGAAATGCTTCCGTTATCGCAATCCCAATGGAACAGCATTCACCCTTTTGCACCGCTCGACCAAGCGGAAGGGTATCAAATCATGTTGAAAAAACTGGAACATCAATTGAATGTAGTTACCGGTTTTGCGGGAACAACGTTACAACCCAATTCAGGAGCACAAGGAGAATACGCTGGATTGATGGCCATTCGCGCCTACCATTTATCGCGTGGCGACCATCACCGTACAGTGTGTTTGATTCCGTCTTCTGCGCACGGAACGAATCCCGCTTCTGCGGCGATGGCTGGAATGGAGATCATTGTGACCAAAACCACTCCCGAAGGAAATATCGACGTAGAAGATTTGCGTGCTCGTGCCATCGAAAACAAAGACCGTTTGTCGGCTTTGATGGTGACGTATCCTTCTACACATGGAGTGTTTGAAAGTTCGATTATCGAAATTACCAATATTATTCATGAAAATGGCGGTTTGGTCTATATGGATGGCGCCAACATGAATGCCCAAGTAGGTTTAACCAATCCAGCGACCATTGGAGCGGATGTGTGCCACTTGAACTTACACAAAACCTTCTCCATTCCTCACGGCGGTGGTGGTCCTGGTGTGGGTCCTATTTGTGTGAATGAAAAATTGGTGCCGTTTTTACCTACGAATCCAATTATCCCAACGGGTGGTGATCAAGCGATTACCGCTATTTCAGCAGCACCTTTCGGATCGGCTTTGGTGTGTTTAATCTCGTATGGCTACATCATGATGATGGGATCGGAAGGATTGACCAATGCCACAAAATATGCCATTTTGAATGCTAATTATATGAAGGCCCGTTTGGAAAGCCACTACCCTGTTTTGTATTCAGGCGAATGTGGACGTGCCGCTCACGAGATGATTTTGGATTGTCGTGAGTTCAAACAAAAAGGCATTGAAGTTACCGATATCGCCAAACGTTTGATGGATTATGGTTTCCATGCCCCTACGGTTTCTTTCCCTGTTGCAGGAACCTTAATGGTGGAACCAACAGAATCAGAAGATTTAGCTGAATTGGATCGTTTTTGTGATGCCATGATTGCCATTCGTAAAGAAATTGAAGCCGCTTCTGCTGAGGAACCGAACAATGTTTTGAAAAATGCTCCACACACTTTAGCTATGCTAACGGCTAACGATTGGAACTTCCCGTATACGCGAGAAGCAGCAGCATTCCCCTTAGAGTATTTGCATGACAACAAATTCTGGCCTAGCGTTCGCCGTGTAGATGATGCGTATGGCGACCGTAATTTGGTTTGTTCATGTGCACCGATTGAGGCGTATATGTAGGTGGAGTGACTAGTGACTAGTAATTAGTGACTAGTGACTAGTGACTAGTGACTAGTGATTAGTGACTAGTGATTAGTGATTAGTTTTAAAACTTTATAAAATAAAAAAACCGCTTTTAACGAGCGGTTTTTTTATGGGTTTATTCTCGATTGTAAGGCATCAAAATAAGCTTTCATTTCCAGTTGGGCCGTTTTGTCGATTTCATTCGTATCAATTACTAGGGTGGTATGCTTTGCTTTGATGGTATAATCCCCTGCAAAATATTTTAGCGATAGAATTTCATTTACAGGAATGATCTTTTTATGAAAAAAACCGAAGTATTCGATAGACTCAGACTGGAGTTTGACCAAAATCTTGTTTTTGGAATAAAAATACTGCCCAACATAAAGCACTCCTATACCTGATAAGCCCGCAAGGTAGGAACTCCCATCTGTAAAAAATGAAGTAAAACCGAGAGCGATATACCCTATTCCGAGGTATAACGAACGCTTTAAATAACGTTGATTGAGAAGAATATTCATTGTTTTTACCTTATTTTATACGTACCAACACTCCCTTTCGTTTCACCAAATTTTTATAATCCCATTGAATCATTTGTGCCTTTTGCAACCAACGCTCGAGTGCAAGGGCATCGATTTGCGAAACATCTGTATAAAAAATAGAAGCATCCTTACATTTTTCTCCTTGAACATTTAAATCGGGTTCGTCAAAATCTTGCCCACTCCAAAACATTAACCGAATATCGCGTTTCTGTTTACTGTACCCCACAATCGGATTCCCTTCCATAAACCAAACGGGATGCGCGTGCCATAGATTGGATTCAGCTTTTGGCAAACCATCGTGAATAATCTTTGCTAATAACGTACAAATAGACTGTTCCTGAAGATTTAACTGAAGAGTATAGCAATCTATTGACTGCATAATTTAAATTTCTTAACTGCTTTTAAGTACTAATTTTCACAATTTATAATGACTAAAATTAAGTAATTTCTTCCATTTAATTGGAGTACTGCTATTCATTTACGCTATAAATAAGTGTATTCGCTTTATTAATCAAAAAGCAACAATGAAAAGTAAAATTGTAGCATGCGCCTTACTTTGTTATTCCATGGTATCGGCTCAATGGACTCCGAAAGTTAAATTATCTGAAGAAATATCAAAAACACTAATTTTCTAAAAACGAAGCGAGCTTTAAATGGGCAACTAACTCACCATTAAGGATAGCTTCCAATCCACGTTTTTGGAGTTTTGCAAGAAAACCATTAAGGTCTTCTCCTATTTTGAATTGCTTCAAAAATTCATCGGTTAATAAATCTTCTTTTTTCATAAGTCAGTGTAATGTGTTAAAATAATGGGGTTTAAAACCCCATTATTTTTAAACTTACACAGTTGGTGAGATACTACCTTTTCATTCCCTATTATTTTAAAAACATCACTTTAACGAGTAATTAATATAGGTCAAGGGGCTTACCTCCAAGGAATGTTACTTCTTCTTATTCTTTCCTTTTTTCATTGGCTTTTCTTTTGCTAAAGATTGCTTTGTCTTTATACGTTGTTTTAATCGCTCTATTTCACTTTCATTATTAGTAACAGAGGCAAGTGTAAGTTTTTTAATACCTTCCATAGCTGCTTTCCAATCACCTCTCACTTCCATCAAGTGAACATAACGCAACAAAATAGTATACCGATTTATCCCTTTTAAAGTGAGTGCAAATGAAATTAAACGTTCTGCCTCATCCCATTCATTATATAAAATTAATGCATCAATAAAATAGGGATACACAGCCACAGCACCTACATCTGAAGCTAATGCTTCTTGAAAATAGCTAATTGCTTGTTCATAATTCTCTAATTGTTCACTATAAACGCGTCCATACAAACAAAGGGCTGTAACATTGGTTTTGTCATAGGCCAAAGCATAATCCAATGACTCAATGGTTTCCATCAAGGAATAAGGATAATTATCTAAGGCTTGAAATGTATAATGATCTACCGTTTTCATTCTTTTACGTTTTTAATTTTTTGCTCAACACGCACTTTAAACCGTTGTGTTGGCTTTTAAATTCTGATTTTTTTCGTTCCGGTTTAAAATCACTCCCCGTAAATGTGCGCACCGGATTCCCACGTACTACTCGGGTTTGGTTGAGCCATTGATCGTTTAGTTGGTTACAAAGTTGCGCTGCTTGATGACTGCTTATTTTTGCTTTTAATCGCTCCGTTGCCACTTTCTTATTTTGATGTTGCGAACGAAAATCCATGGCAACTACACTGAGACCTGTTGGCAAATGAGTGGCTCGAATAGCCGAACTTACTTTGTTCACATGTTGTCCTCCAGCACCTGAACTTCGAATGGCTTGATAGTGAATATCACCATCAAAGACACTTTGGTTTTGTAATGGGTGCATTGTAAAAACACCAACAAACCAGTTCTTCCTTTTGTGCATTTTGCGAAAAGTACTTTGACCTATCCATTGAATAGTCCCTTCCCATGATGCTACAAACTCTACAACTAAAGAACCTTTTAGTAGAATAGATGCGGTACGAACTGTTCCATTTAAAGTTCCCGAAACATGTTGTACTACTTCTGCATCTATCCCTTGTTCCTGCGCCTCTTTTAAAAGCTGCTTAACAACTTGGGCGGCTACCCAAGTACATTCTTCTGGTCCACGTCCAGCGGTTATTTGAACTATTCGCTCCATATTATCCATCCATTCGGACTATTTTAGGTTGAAACATTCCTCGAACATCCACCAAATCGGATTGCAGTGCCATGACCTTATGAATGTCTTTATAAGCCATTGGTGCTTCATCAATTCCACCGCCAATTAATCGCACCTCTTTTTGTTTTATAGCTTTTAAAAATTCATGTCTCGTGAGTGTAGCTTTACATTTTGACCGCGAAAGTACGCGCCCTGCTCCATGTGAAGCAGACTGTAATGCTCCAGCATTTCCTTTGCCTTGAACTAAAAATCCAGGGGCAGTCATAGAGCCCGGAATAATTCCCCATTGATTACGCGCTGCGGGGGTTGCTCCTTTTCGGTGAACAATAACCTCACGTTCTTCATACCTTTCTTTCCAAGCTAGATTATGATGATTGGAAATCGTAAAAATTGCTTTCTCACCTAAAGCTTTTGAAATTCTGTAATGAATATCTTCATGACAAGCTGTTGCATATTCTGCAGCTACTTGCATTGCCCTCCAATAATCTTGACCCTCAGAATGACTTAAATCTAACCAAGCTAAATGTTGAACTTGTTTCGGCAACTTACATAAAGACTGAGCTATTGCAGTATAATGTTGGGCCACATGGGCTCCCAAGGAACGCGAACCACTGTGTGACAATAAAGCAAAATAATCCCCTGGTGGAATCCCATTTTCAGAAATTCCTTCAGGTAAACGCATCGAACCCAACTCAACAAAATGATTCCCCCCTCCAGAAGTCCCCAATTGTAAATAGGCTTTGCTTTTTAATTTTTTCAAAATTGGAATTTCACTAAAAGCAACATGATTAAAAATTACATGATCTCCTTTACTTACATGGACTTCTTTCATCCCAAAACAAGTATGTTTACGCAACAAGGCGACCATTTGATCTTCTCTTCCCTTTGCAAAATCTCCTGGCAAATTGAATAGAGTTAAATGCATACTGCACCCAATATCTACGCCAACTCCATAAGGAATCACTGCATTATGAGTAGCTAATACTCCACCTATTGGCAATCCATAACCTGCATGTGCATCAGGCATTAAAGCACCAGAAACCGCAATGGGCAAACGCAAAGCATCATACAACTGATTTTTTGCTAAAGCATCAATTTCATTGGCTCCAAAAATCGAAAAAGGAGCTGGAGCATTCAACAAACTATACGTTCGCTGCGCTAATGAATTTTCAAAATTTTGAACTAAAAAATGCCAAGTTGGATCATTTTTAAATCGATCCGGTTGTTGCAATACACTTTTAGCTTCTGCCAGTAGTATTTCTTTTTTTTCGTGGCGACGGTTACGCCCGACATAACCTAAAACTTTTTGTATTGCAGTATCGTTGGGAAACCCTAATTTTATAAGGTCTCTCCCGTTTAATTTATTTCCCATAAAAAATGTAACTTAATTGTGGACTTGATGTCCTAAAAATAATTTTCCCTTTAAGGGTTCGGGAAAGCAGTCTGTCAAAAAAAATCAACAAAAAAGCCCGATTAACTTCGGGCTTCGGTATAACAGACTTTCTTGAGAAGTTACTAGGATACTACGAAACCACGAAGCGACATTACAACCACTTCTTGTGGTGTAAAGTTCAAAGTGTCTAAGCTGTACTTTAACATTTCTTCGTGTTTTTAAATGGTTTAACGCTGCAAAGATTTGAACATTTTTTTTAAAACTCCAAATTTTAATTCGATTTTTTTTTTCTAAGTATTTCGTTTTTAAACCGCTATACTACGTATAGGTTTTTTTTAAATTAAAAAAATATAAGAAAATAATTCGCACTATTCTATTTTATCGTAATATTGCAATATAATTATAAATTAAGAACAATGGGGGTTACTAAAACTGAACATTTCACCGAGGCACAAAATGCTACTGCCCTTCAACTAAAAGCTTTAGCACATCCGGCACGCGTTGCCATTATGGAGTATTTATGCGAAGTTAATTCTTGTATTTGTGGCGACATTGTCAACGAATTACCCTTATCTCAACCGACGATTTCTCAACATTTGAAAGAATTGAAAAACGCTGGACTCATCAAAGGAACGGTTGAAGGAACCGCCATTTGCTATTGTATTGATGAAAATGGGATCGCACAATTACAATCCTACTTCAATCAATTTGCCACACGTCTACACGACAAAAAACAATGTTGTTAACTAAAAACACCTACTTATGAAACTAGCTGCTTTACAAAACGAATTAAAATCGCTCTCAAGTATTCAATTTCAATTGCCTAATGGACAATGGGTACCGGAGCATTTTCACATAACCGAAGCGGGCCTTACCACCAAACGCTTTATCGATTGTGGCGGCACTTTTCGCACCGAAAAAACAATTAATATGCAAGTTTGGGTCGCTGAAGATGTGGATCACCGACTGACTCCTACGAAACTTTTGGGGATTTTGAAAAAAGCGGAACCCTTGTACCAAGAGGAAGATTTGGAGGTTGAAGTCGAATACCAAGAAAGTACTATCAGTCGCTATGGTTTGACTTTTGAGAATGGTGTTTTTCGTTTCGAACCCAAATTCACAGATTGCTTAGCTAAAGACCATTGCGGAATTCCAGAAAATCAGATGCCCCAAAAGAAAGAAACTTCAACAACGACTTCTTGCACTCCTGGAGGAGGTTGTTGTTAATTTTTTGACAGATGAAAAACGAACTTTTTCCCGACTTACGCCACTACCTCGAAGCGAGTGATTTTGAGCGTCTAACCCCAGAACGGTTGTCATTGCTTGAACCTATAATCGCTTTTGGACGCGAGGAATGGGCCGCTGGACGTTCTCTTGTATTGAATTGCATTTGTACCCACAATTCACGGCGCAGCCACCTTACACAGGTTTGGGCGCAAGCCGCAGCCGATTATTATGGCATTCCGCTCACTGCCTATTCGGGAGGGACGGAGGCTACTGCGCTTTATCCTGCCATTCTCGAAACACTGCAAGCTGCTGGATTTCATTGCCAGACCTTGGCGAAAGGAGAGAATCCAATTTACGCCCTCCGCACAGGTCCAAACACCATCCCCATTATTGGATTTTCAAAACGGTACGAGCACACGTTCAATCCCCAAACTGGATTTATCGCTTTGATGACTTGTTCGAGTGCCGACGAAGGTTGTCCTATTGTACTTGGTGCAAAAGCCCGTTTTCCACTTCGCTATATCGATCCGAAACAAGCCGACGGAACTCCAGAACAAGCAGCAGTGTATGCCGAGCGTTGCCGACAAATTGCCACTGAAATGATGTATGTAATGTCTCAAATTCAAAAACAACTACGATGAGTGCCCAAAATTGTACCCCAGTTGTCAACCGAAAACGGCTATCCTTTTTAGACCGTTACCTAACCCTTTGGATTTTTTTAGCCATGGCTTTAGGAGTCAGTTTGGGACATTTTTACCCTTCTGTAAGTGAGGATATACAAAACTTATCCCACGGCACGACCAATATTCCTTTGGCTATTGGATTGATTCTCATGATGTATCCTCCCTTGGCTAAAGTGAATTACAATAAAATGAGACCCGTTTTTAGGAATACCAAAGTACTTTCGGCTTCCTTAATTCTGAATTGGATTGTAGGGCCTATCCTTATGTTTGCTTTGGCGTTGTTATTGCTTCCAGATTACCCAGAATACCGAAACGGATTGATATTAATTGGCTTGGCGCGATGTATCGCCATGGTGGTTGTTTGGAATGATTTGGCCGAAGGAGACCGCGAATACGGCGCCGGACTCATTGCTTTGAACAGTATTTTTCAAGTCCTATTTTACAGCGTCTATGCCTATCTCTTTTTAGGCGTTTTACCACCCTATTTTGGATTACCCGGGATTGAAGTAGATTTATCCATAGGTGTCATCGCTGAAAGTGTCGGTATTTATTTGGGAATTCCATTTTTACTTGGTATAACTTCACGCTATGTTTTGATCCATCAAAAAGGGGAAACTTGGTTTCAAGAACGGTTTGTTCCGTTGATATCACCCTTTACTTTAATTGCCTTGTTAGCAACAATTGTATTGATGTTTAGTTTAAAAGGGCAACTCATTCTTGAAATTCCATGGGATGTTGTGCGTATTGCGGTTCCATTGGTGCTGTATTTTGCCATCATGTTTGTGCTCAGTTTTATCATAGGCCGCTACTTTGGTGCCAACTATGCCCAATCGACAGCGGTGGCTTTCACGGCAACGGGTAACAATTTTGAATTGGCGATTGCGGTTGCCATTGGCGTATTTGGATTACACAGTGGTGAAGCTTTTGCGGGTGTCATCGGGCCTTTGGTTGAAGTCCCCGCCCTCATAGCCCTAGTCCAACTGGCCTTTTGGTTTCGAAAAAAAGGTGCAACAACCGAATCCTAAGGATTGCTATATTTGTCAGCTTAAAACTAAATTCCCGTGACCGACTTACAAACCCAAGAGGATATTTATGTAATTGTAGATGCCTTTTATAAAAAGCTTTTTGCCGACGCGCGAATCAGTTATATTTTCACCGAAGTAATACCCGTACATGAAAAACTAGAAGAACATTTACAAATACTAGTACGCTTTTGGTCGCAAGCCTTACTTGGCACTGGGGGTTATTTCAATAATCTTACCCAAATTCACATGGAGGTTGATACCCTTTCGGCCTTGACCAAGGAACATTTTGACATTTGGTTGAACCATTTTGAAGCGGCGATTAATGAAAATTTTGAAGGATTCAATTGTGAACGCATGAAGAATATGGCACACAATTTATCGACGATAATGCAAATCAAAATCAAACAAAAAAGAGGGTAGCCTAAACAGTCACCCTCTTTTTTTATAACTATACCTTACGGTTTACTTTTTCACAAAAGGTCGCACTACCGATTGCGTATCGTCGCTTAAACGAATCCAATACGAACCTTGGGGTAAGTTGGACACATCAAGCGAGGCCGCCGTTAAAACCCCTTGTCGTACCGTTTGCCCTAATGCATTGACAATTGTATACGAGTTGAAATCTACAGGAGTAGTCCATGTCAACTCGGTTTGCACCGGATTGGGATACAAACGCAAATCAGCAAGAGCGATTTCAGCAACATTCAAGGCATTATTATACACACAAACCACAAAATTAGCCGCTGTGGTAAGCGTGGCGTTGACATTAAACACGCGAATCAAATAGGTTGTACCTACCGTCAGATTAGTTAGATTCACAATCTCAGTAGCACTTGTTCCTGCTTGACTCATACAATTGATTACCGTACCAGAGCAAGAGGCTTCATACACTTGGAACCCGTGATTCACACTATTACCCCCTGTCAATTGAACTGTCATTGTCGATAAGGGAGCTACAAACGAATACCAAACATCTTGCGAAGCCACTGCCGCACAAGTGGGAGCCGGCGGTTCAATCGTTGCTCCAGCAAAAGACACTACGGGACCATTACAAGCATTGGAAGGCGTAAGTGGTGTGGCATTGGCACAAGCATCGTTAGTAGGTTGCGGAAAACTCTGTACACAAATGGTAAATCCATTGGTAATTACGCCACTTGTTGCAGAAGCCACTCGGACAAAGTAGACGGTTCCAGGCACGAAAATAGAATTCAAATACACCTCTGAAGCTCCATTGCCTCCAGTGTTGACACAAGCTAACGCAGTTCCCGTACAACTTCCTTCAAATAATTCTAACACTATATTGAAATTGTTGACTGGGTTTACCGTAATGCTAGTAGTGGCATTGTTGGCCGTAAATTGATACCAAACATCTTGGGTTGAAGCCGTTACACAACTGGGTATAGTACCTGTAGCCGTAGCGCCGTTAAACGTTCCTGACGTCAACACACAAGAAGTTCCAGGGGTTAGTACTTGAGCTGAGGCACAAGCATCATTATTCGGCTGAGGATAATTTTGCACACAAATCACAAAATTTAAGGTAGACAATGCAGCGGCTGTATTCAGAACCCTCACAAAATAGGTGGTTCCCACAACAAAATTGGTATTTACATAAAATTCAGCCACACTACTGCCCGTCTGATTTTGACAAGCCACTAAAGCTCCTGTACACGATTCGGCGTAAATCTCAAAAGCAACATTAAGGTTGGTATTGGGTCCAACGGAAACACTCATCGTAGGGGCTGTTGCGGTAAACTGGAACCACAAGTCTTGCCCAGCATTGGGCGCACAAGTGGGCACACCACCGTTTAGGGTACTTCCTGCAAAAGTAGCTGAAGTTGCCACACAGGTTTCGGCAGGAGTTAACACCAAGGCATTGGCACATGTATTATTTGCGGGTGTTGGATAATTTTGAACACATATGGTAAATCCAGCAGTATTAATTGAAGCCGTCGCCGAAAGTACACGAACAAAATACACTGTGCCTACTGTAAAGTTACTATTCAAAAAGTTCTCCGAGGCCCCAGAGCCACCATTGTTGAAACAACCCAAAAGCGTTCCCGAACAACTTCCGCTGTACACTTCAAAAGCGACATTGAGATTATTTTGAGGGGTTACGGTTATTTCCATCGTTGGGTCGGTTGCTGTAAATTGATACCAAACGTCATGCGGACTGGAAGTCACACAAGCAGGTACTGATCCCGAAATCAAGGCGCCGCTCATTGTGCCTGAAGTTGGATTACATAAACTCGCAGGCGTTAGGACTTGCGCATTGGCACAAACATCATTTGCCGGTTGGGGATAGTTTTGCACACAAATAATAAAATTTAATGTACTCAGCGAAGCACTAACATTAAAAACGCGAACAAAATAAGTGGTTCCTACTACAAAATTAGTATTCACAAAAAACTCCGAAACACCCGTACTTGTCTGACTCACACAGGCTATAGACGTTCCTGTACATGATCCTGTAAAAATTTCGAATCCAACATTTAAATTTGAATTCGGACCCACTGAAACACTCATCGTGGGATCGGTAGCTGTAAACTGGTACCACACATCTTGAGAGGCGGTATTGGCACATGCAGGAGCCGCTGTGGATATAGTCGCTCCGTTAAATGACCCAGAGGTGCCGGTACACGTTGGAGACGGTGTCAAGGTAATTGCATTAGCACACAAGTCATTGGGCTGTGTCGGAATATTTTGCACGCAAATGGTAAATCCACCTGTTACCAAAGAGGCGCTCGAATGCAATACACGAATAAAATAAGTGGTACCTACGACAAAATTATTGGCTAATAACGTTTCTGTAGAACCTGCACCGAACTGTCCGATACAGGAAAATACCGTACCCGAACAACTGCCTGAATACACTTCAAAGGCAACGTTTAAATTGTTATTTGGCACTACAGTAATACGGTTGCTCGTGTCGGTGGCTGTAAAACTATACCACACATCTTGTTGCGATGCTGAAGCACAAGTTGGCGCCGCTGTTGTACGACTCGATCCGCTAAAAGTTCCCGAAATAGCATTACAAGTTAGCGCCGGCGTTAAGGTTACTGCATTGGCACATTCGTCATTGGCGGGTGTGGGGTAATTTTGCACACAGATCGTAAACGAGTTGGTCGCCAAGCCTGCACTCGCATTTAAAACTCGTACAAAATAGGTATTGCCTACTACAAAGTTATTATTCAAATACGATTCGGTTGAACCTACACCAAACTGACTGATACAAGCGACTGAAGTACCGGTACAGCTGCCGTCCAACACATCAAAAGCAACGTTGACATTCCCATTGGGCACCACCGTAATACTCATGGTAGGGTCGGTGGCTACAAAACGATACCACACATCTTGCGAAGCGGTGTTGGCACAAGTTGGCGCTGCTGTTGTACGACTCGATCCGCTAAAAGTTCCCGAAGTAGCATTGCAAGTTAGCGCTGGCGTTAAGGTTACCGCATTGGCACATTCGTCATTGGCGGGTGTGGGGTAATTTTGCACACAGATCGTAAACGAGTTAGTCGCCAAACCTGCACTCGCATTCAATACCCTTACAAAATAGGTATTGCCGACTACAAAGTTATTGTTGAAATACGATTCGGTTGAACCCGCTCCAAGCTGACTGATACAGGCGACTGAAGTACCGGTACAGCTGCCGTCCAAGACATCAAAAGCAACGTTGACATTCCCATTGGGCACCACCGTAATACTCATGGTGGGGTCGGTGGCCACAAAACGGTACCATACATCTTGCGAAGCGGTGTTGGCACAAGTTGGCGCTGCTGTCGTACGACTCGATCCGCTGAAGGTACCCGAAGTAGCATTACAGGTTAGCGCTGGCGTTAAGGTCACTGCATTGGCACATTCGTCATTGGCGGGTGTGGGGTAATTTTGCACACAGATCGTAAACGAGTTGGTCGCCAAGCCTACACTTGCATTCAATACCCGCACAAAATAGGTATTGCCGACTACAAAGTTATTGTTGAAATACGATTCGGTTGAACCCGATCCAAACTGACTGATACAAGCGACTGAAGTACCGGTACAGCTGCCGTCCAAGACATCAAAAGCAACGTTAACATTCCCATTGGGCACCACCGTAACACTCATCGTTGGGTCGGTGGCTACAAAACGGTACCATACATCTTGCGAAGCAGTATTGGCACAAGTTGGCGCCGCTGTTGTTCGACTCGATCCGCTGAAAGTTCCCGAAGTAGCATTACAGGTTTGTGCTGGCGTTAAGGTTACCGCATTGGCACACTCGTCGTTAGCCGGGGGAGCAAACTGTTGCACACAAATGGTAAATCCAGCGGTAGAAGTCCCACTACTCGCATTCATGACACGCACAAAATAGGTAGTCCCTATAGTAAAAATATTTCCAAAATAAGATTCCGTGGAGCCTCCTCCAAACTGTCCAATACAAACTACAGAGGTTCCGGTGCAATTGGCCTCCAATACTTCAAAAGCCACATTGAGGCCGCCTGCTGGGGCAACGGTGATACTCATTGTCGCTTGTGTAGCGGTAAAACGGTACCATACATCTTGCGAAGCGGTGGTGGCGCAATTAGGTTGCGGTGTGGTACGGGTAGCACCGTTAAACGAACCTGAAACCGCATTACAAGTGTTGGCAGGTGTAAGTTCGATCGCGTTGGCACATTCATCATTTTGTGACCAACCGCTTACGATTCCTAGAAAAAGGACAAAAAATAAGCGTAAAGTTCTTTCCATTTTTTCAATTTTTGACAAAAATAATGCATCTATAGTAAATTTAACTGCCTGATTTTAGGTAAAATGTTAATAGGGGGTATAAAAAATTTTAATTTAATAATTTTATAAAGAAAGGGTAACATCTTAGGGTAGAACTCCGTTTCATTTCGTACTTTCGGGTTCAAAAATTGAAACTCATGGCAATAAAAATTACGGGGTCTGGATGTTATATTCCTACTGAAACAGTCACCAACTTGGATTTCGCCCGCCACCAATTTCTCAACGAAGATGGCACACCTTTTCCTTATTCGAACGAAGTGGTAGCTGAGAAATTTTTGGAAATAACAGGGATTCAAGAACGGCGGTATGCTTCCAATGATTTGTTGACCTCAGATATTGCCACTATTGCGGCCCAACGGGCTATTGCCGATGCAGGTATCGACCCTGAAACCCTAGATTACATTATTTTTGCGCACAATTTTGGCAACGTTAAAAAAGGCGCCATACAAACCGACATTCTACCCAGTTTGGCTACGCGTGTGAAATATGATTTAAAAATCAAGAATCCGAAATGTGTAGCTTACGATATTCTTTTTGGTTGCCCCGGTTGGGTGGAAGGCGTAATTCAAGCCTATGCCTTTATTAAAGCGGGTATGGCCAAAAAATGTTTGGTGATTGGCGCCGAAACTTTATCCCGTGTAGTTGATATTCACGATCGGGATTCGATGATTTATTCCGATGGGGCAGGCGCTACGATTATTGAAGAAACCAAAGAATCGGGCGGAATCTTGGCGCATGAAACGGCTACGTTTGCCCACGATGAAGCGTATTATTTATATTTTGGCAATTCCTTCAACAAAGACCATGATCCCGATGTGCGGTATATCAAAATGTACGGACGTAAGATTTATGAATTTGCCTTGAGTAATGTCCCCAAAGCTATGGCCGCTTGTTTGGAGAAAAGTGGTCTAGATATTAGTCAGGTTAAAAAAGTGTTGATTCATCAAGCCAATGAAAAGATGGACGAAGCAATCATTCATCGCTTTTTCAAACTTTACAAACAATCACCCCCTGAAGGTGTCATGCCTATGAGTATTCACAAATTGGGGAATAGTAGCGTAGCGACCGTACCTACGTTATTTGACTTGTTAGTAAAGGGGCAGATTGAAAATCAAGAATTACATCCAGGCGATATAGTGATTTTTGCTTCTGTGGGTGCCGGCATGAACATCAATGCAATTATTTACCAATTGTAATCCAACTGCTCCGAAAAGCTAACTTAGTTCCACCACCAATAATATCCTATAGCAAATAGTGAAGCGTACAACACCAATAAGGTGATTTCCAAACGGTATTTTGTAAAAAGCTGCATGGTTTATTTTTTGTAAAGGTCTTTATTTTAGGGCATATCTAATGGGATAAATACATGAATCCCTGATTTGAATTCGTAAACGGCAGGTTTTAATGCGTATTTGGATGAGCAATTCATAACAAATTTATTTATAATTTTGTCCCGCTTCGTCCTATTGCGAGAAGTCAATTGGTATGTACGAGAAAACCTATCCCTCCAAACGATTCCGAATCACCCTGGAATTTTTAAAAAAGCACATCACAACCGCGGAAACCGTTTTTGACTTGGGTGTTCCTAATCCGTTTTCCAAAATCATGGAGGACAATGGGTATACCGTTCTTAACACCACTGGGGAAGATATTGATATCGATCAATCGGCCTTGCAACAGACGAATTATACCGTATTTACGGCGTTTGAAATTTTTGAACACTTGCTCAATCCGTTTACGGTATTGCAACAAGTAAAAGCCGACAAAGTCCTTATCTCCATTCCGCTTCGCCTTTGGTTTTCACCCGCCTATCGCAGCAAAACCGACCCTTGGGATCGGCATTACCATGAGTTTGAAGATTGGCAATTGGACTGGCTGCTGGAAAAAGCGGGATTCACCATCATCGACCGGGTAAAATTCACCCATCCGGTGAAAAAAATCGGAATTCGTCCGTTCTTCCGTTGGTTTACACCGCGGTACTATTTGGTTTACGCCGAACGAAAAACGTCTTAATCACCAGTTATGTTGCGGTTTGCGGTTGTTATCCCCACCTACAATGAAGAAGCGTTTATCGGACAAACGTTGGCGTCTCTCATGGCCCAAACACAGCTCCCCGAACAAATTATCGTGGTCAATGACGGCTCCACCGATAACACGGCTGCCATTGTTGAATCGTTTGCTGCTCAGTATGCGCAAATTCAATTGGTCCACAAATCTTCTGAAGCCATTCACCTGCCAGGGAGTAAGGTCATTCAGGCGTTTAAGGTTGGCGAAAAGGCACTTACCCTTCCGTATGATGTGATTGCTAAATTTGACGCCGATTTAATTTTTCCTCCCGATTATATCGCTACACTAAACACCCATTTTGAAGCCGATGCTCATGTAGGTATGGTCGGTGGATTTTGTTATATTGAAAAAAATGGGATATGGGTCCTGGAAAATTTAACCGACAAAGACCATATCCGCGGTGCCCTGAAAGCCTACCGTAAAGAAGCCTTTCAGGCAATCGGTGGCCTACGCCCGCAAATGGGTTGGGATACGGTTGACGAATTGTTATGCCACTTTTACGGTTGGAAAATTATCACCGACAACCGTTTGCATGTAAAACACTTAAAACCCACGGGGGCCAGTTATAACCAAGCCGCACGCTTCAAACAAGGAGAAGCATTTTACACCCTAGGCTATGGCTTTTGGATCACGGCTATTGCGGCTGTAAAACTTGCCCAACGCAAACAAAAACCCTTGTTGTTTTGGGATTACCTTCGCGGCTATTGGAAAGCGCAAAAAGCACAAAAACCAATGTTGGTTACCCCCGAACAAGCCCGGTTCATACGACGTTATCGTTGGCAAAAAATGCGTTCAAAACTGCAAGGCCTTTGGCGTTAACAAAAGAAATACTAGCCTAGAATGGCATTTTGAAACAATGAACTTACGAGTCAATAGGTTTTTCGTTGGACCTATTTCGCCACCAAAGACATCAAAATCCAGCACCCGCGCTATCTTGGTCTTTCAAAAAATAAGCGTACTTTTGTGCCAATCTTAAACACAACGGATGCTCCGCTACCTCACTCAAATTGGACAATATTTCTTGATGATCAAGGAAGTATTTTCAAAGCCTACCAAGTGGTCGGTCATGCGTGGTTTGTTGTTCAAAGAAATCGATGATTTGATTATCGACTCGCTTGGGATTGTCTGTTTTATTTCTTTTTTCGTGGGAGGGGTTGTCTCCATCCAAACAGCCTTGAACCTAACCAATCCGTTGATTCCAAAATTTCTTATCGGATTTGCAACCCGTCAATCGGTGATTCTCGAATTTGCCCCTACGTTTATCTCCATCATTATGGCAGGTAAAATGGGTTCGTTTATTACCTCAAGTATCGGAACCATGCGGGTTACCGAACAGATTGATGCCTTAGAGGTAATGGGGGTAAATTCACTCAACTACTTGGTTTTTCCAAAAATGATGGCACTGCTACTTTACCCTTTTGTCATCGGAATTGCTATGTTTTTGGGCGTTTTAGGCGGCTGGATGGGTGGCGTTTACGGTGGATTTACGAGTAGCGCACAGTTTATTCAAGGAATACAAACCGAATTCATTCCGTTTCACATTACCTATGCCTTTATCAAAACTTTTGTATTTGCCTTTTTATTGGCCACTATACCTTCTTTTCACGGCTATTACATGAAAGGAGGCGCCCTAGAAGTAGGTAAAGCAAGTACGGTTTCCTTTGTGTGGACCTCCGTCGTGATCATTTTAACCAACTATATCCTAACCCAATTACTTTTGGCATGATAGAAGTTAAAGACATCGAGAAATCATTCGGTAACGCCAAAGTGTTGAAAGGGATTACTACGACATTTGAAACGGGTAAAACCAACCTTATTATTGGTCAAAGTGGCTCGGGAAAAACAGTACTATTGAAGTCTTTATTAGGCATCCACCAACCCGACCACGGCATCATCGCTTTTGACGGGCGTATTCTTTCTCACATGGATGCCGATGAACGACGGGCACTACGCACCGAAATAGGAATGGTTTTTCAAGGGAGCGCATTATTTGACAGCATGACGGTAGAAGAAAATGTGGCTTTCCCTCTGAAAATGTTTACCAGCAAAACGCCCGCTGAAATTAAAGAGCGAGTTGATTTTGTCATCGACCGGGTAAATTTAGTCAACGCTCACCATAAAAAACCTTCAGAATTATCGGGGGGGATGCAAAAACGAGTGGCTATCGCTCGAGCTATAGTGAATAATCCGCGCTATTTGTTTTGTGACGAACCCAATTCGGGACTTGATCCAAAAACCTCTATTGTTATAGACAACTTGATTCATGAAATTACCGTCGAATACAATATTACCACGGTGGTAAATACCCATGATATGAATTCGGTGATGGAAATTGGGGAAAAAATCGTCTTCCTCAAGGAAGGAATTTTAGCTTGGGAAGGCTCCAAAAAAGAAATTTTCAAAACCGATAATGAAGCGGTAACCGATTTTGTTTACTCTTCCAATCTGTTTAAAAAAATTCGCAAAGCGCAAAACCGCGACGATAGTTAACGACCCGAGGTCAGCAACACCCATCCTTGTTTCTCTGTTCCATTGCGTAAAAACACCAAATAGTAGTACACTCCATCTGGTAAGAGTCCGCCGTTTTCATTTTGCCCACGCCAACTGTTGAGGTAATTTCGCTCTGCAAACACTCGCCGTCCCCAACGGTTATATACTTCAAAACGATCGACATCCAATCCTATTAAATTAAAACTATCGTTGTTCCCATCATCGTTGGGTGTCAGCACATTGGGAAATGCACAAAAAGTATTGAGTACTTCCAAAGGTACAGTAGTGGTACATAAGCCATTTACCGTCACTGCTGCCGTATACGTTCCCGCAGGTTGTCCCGTTAAATCAACCGTTGACGTATTCGCTTGAAATCCGCTAGGCCCCGACCAAGCCAAAGAAGCATTATCCAAATTGGAGGGCGATTGCGGAACAACTTCAAGGTGCACAGACCCATTCACACAAGTAGAGACAATAGAAAAAACAGGCAACGGAGTGACCTCAACGGTTGTCGAGGCAGTCGCCACACAGGAATTGCGTTGTACTGTCAATTCATAAGTACCTGCCGCCTCGGGCGTTGCTGCCAAGGGAGGCGGATTGGCACTCGTAGCGGTAAATCCGTTGGGACCAACCCAAAGGTAAGTAGCCCCCGGAATGGTGGGCGCTGCAAGTTCCAACGGACTTCCCGCACATAGGGCTAGGTCGGCAGTAATATTAAGTTCGGGCAGGGGTTCAAAGAATTGTACAACCACCGTTGCCGTATCAAAAGTATTACACAATCCATCGACGCGATACTCAAACGTATACGAACCAAATGGCAATCCTTGCGTTGACCAAACCGATCCATTGAGTCCACCACTGCCAGAGATATCAGTCCAAATTCCAAACGGTTGATAATTTCCAGACAATACGGTAAATAAATCGAGTGTTACCGTGGGCGAACACAAGGAAACTATCCCATCATCGCCTGCAAAAGGGAGTGTTGTGGGCGGAATTACATATTGCAATACTTGATCGGGACACCCTGATCCGGCAAAAGCATAGGTAATCCGTACAAAATAGGTTCCTGCATGCACCGCATTAAAAAATGGATTAAAAGGAAGTACTGCAGTGGTGCTTAATATTTGACTAGGATTATTGGCATTCCACCATTGGTACGTAAAAAGTGCATTATCATCGACCGCCAATTGTCCAAATTGCCCTTCGCACAAATTATTGGCGGTAATGGCAGGCGGATTCAATGACCCGAGGTTGACCAATCGATTCACAATATTTCCACATTCGTCTTGCACTCTAAAATTGTAAACCCCAGGGACCAATCCTGTAAAAATATTGGAGGTTCCATTCACCAAGGTAAACGGCTGTCCATTAAACGAAGTAATCGAGTAGTAAAGCGGCGCTGCACCTTGGGCAACAATCACCACGCGGGGCGTATCGGCACAGGGAACGCTATACGCATTAATAATTCTTAAATCCCCAAAAAATGAACCTTCCTTTAAGGTGGTCACGCAAGTGGTCAAGCTAGCGTTTCCATTGCTGAAGTAGTAAAAAACTTCAACCACACGAAACTGACCTGTGTAGGCAAAATTTAAATTCATCCCTTGAAAAAGCGGAATCCCATTGGAGGAATTTGGAATGGCTCCACTCACTTGTGGAACTCCCGTCCCAGGATGTGTCCATTGTCCTAATGCAGAGTTCCATTTTTGCAAATAAAAGACATGATTGGACAAGTTATTATCTGTAAAAAACAAGCGTACATCAAAAGAGCCGCAATTGGGGATAAAATCAATCGTATTTTGGGTCACTTGATAGCCAACAAGGGTGTAATCCTCCTCCAATTGTACATTGCAAACGTCGACAGAAGCAATCGTATACGACCCGGCTGGCAATCCATTCATATAGAGTCGTCCGTTAAATAAGTTGGCCGAAACATTATGCGGTAAGGGCTGGGGATACCCAGGGGGCGCAGCGGTTATTTGTACCGACACCAAATCTCCATTCAACGACCGTAAGGCAATGGAACTGAAACCAAAACCACAACCGGTCAACTCTTGTTTGATTAGGGCATTGGTATTGATTTGAGGAACGAGGGTGACACTTCGCACAAAAACACGTCCGCAAACATCCGTTATGGTAAAGGTATAGGTACCCACCGGTAAATTTTGTACAAAAGCATACACCGCTGCGGGTTGAACTATAAAAGGAGTACAATCGTATGGTAGTGGAAAGGTGAAGTTCGCTGGGGCTTCCGTCATTACAATGGATTGAAATTGTGAAAAACGGATACCAATCCCTACCGAACCTAAGTTTCCTACACATCCGTTCGGATTTCCTGGTACCAATTCAACTTCCACAGGTGGTGCACCTACAACCATTGTCAATTGAGATGTTATACCACAACTATCGACTACGGTTATTTCATAATTCCCAGGAGGTAATTCGTCTTCAAAAACACCCCCAACAATAATCCCCGAGGCATCAAAAGGGAGCTGTTGGGTATATTCGGGTGGTGCCTCGGTAAAAATCACGGAAACCACAGGATCACCATTAATTGGCATGCTCAAAACCCAAGAACATAAGGCAGGTTGATATCCCAAATTATACGTCATCGGAGGGTCGTTGACCGTGAAGGAATACGTGATCGTTCGATTACAACCGTCTGTAAATTGAAGGGTATAGTTGCCATTGGGAATTGGAGTCGTGAGGGTAGCGGCAAAGGAAACTGTGCTATCATTGTAAGGTCCAGGGTACTGGGGACTCAGTTGCGCTGGATTAAATCCTGGAGGCGCTTGTGTAAAGTTTAAGGTATACGGCGGAAGAAATAAACAAGGATTGACCTGCAATACACGGAAACAATTGTCTTTAAAACTGGATACAGAAACCGTGGGTTGCGAATTATAATTGATAGGGCCAAAGGTTCGGATATTTCCACAAGCATCCGTAATCACTACCGTATACGTACTGCTGCTTGTATTAAACAAAGGCATTTGTACAGGAATAGCTACCGAAAGAGGGCCTCCCGAAGAAACCGTTTGCGTCCAGGATATCGAACTTTGATTGGGGGCCTGTGCGGTAAAGGCTAAGGTCAAAGGGTAACGCAAAGGAAGGGTAGACTCATTCGTCAAAAGGGTTAATGTACCCGCCCCCAGTGCACAGGTGTTTAATTGACAATCCAATACCAAACTCCCCACGATTACATTAGGGGGATTTTCATAAAATACGGTATAGGTTTGCACAATAGCATCATTGCAAGTGTCATTAACTCGAAACAAATAGGTTCCTGGAGGCAGATTAAAGAACTGATTGGAAGGCTGCGGAGGATAAGTCACCGGACCCGAAATAATTTCATACGAAATGGGCTGCCCGACCGTCACATCAACCGTCACATCAGCATTGAAACAATTTACCTGTTGTCCCAAAATTTGATACGATAAAATTGTCCGTTCATCGGTTACCGTAACCGTTGTTTGTTGACTGTTGCTCGCATTCCCCAGCGTTTGCAAAGCCACCACTTGATAGGCACCTGCTATGAGTCCTGTAACCGAAAGCTGAGTGGTGGTCACCACCGGCTGAGTGGTATTAGGCAACGCATACACAGAAAAAGTAACCGTTGCATTGGGTGTAGTATTGGCCAATTCAAATTGCAACGTACCATTCCCCGTACAGGTTTCATTCTGAACATTAACCAAAAGTGAAAAGTCTGCTAATTGCGCAAAAGAGAAGCTTGAAACAAACAAGAAAAAGAGAAGGCTTATATGTAAATAATTTTTGGATTGCATACATAGCTTTATTTCACTCGATACAAATAATCGATAAGAATTTACTTATAAAGATAATAAATTCCTTGTTTACTTTTCACCTCATCATGAAGTAAATTTCAAAAAAAACTACATCTCGCTTGCCTTGGCCGTAATTCGTTTGATTTCTTGCTCCTTCCCTTTGGGATAAATCAACAAAACATCGTGATGGTCAACAATGATAAAATCATCCAAACCATCAATGACAATAAGTTTTTTTCCTTCGGCGCGAATAATATTGTTGGACGCGTTTTCCAAAATTACGGTTGCATTTACCACCGCATTGTCTTGGGCATCTTTGTCCAATTTTTCATGCAGCGAACCCCAGGTTCCTAAATCATTCCAGTCAAAAGTGGCGGGCAATACGTAGACGTTTCGGGCATGTTCTAAAATGGCATAATCAATCGAAATATTGTCAGCCTGTGCATAATGTTGCGCAATAAAATCGGACTCACTTAAGGTATTGTACGCTTCCATTCCCGCTGAAAACAGGGAAAACATGGCAGGCTGAAAATGCTGAAAAGCTTCTGTTATCGCTTGTACATTCCAGATAAAAATACCTCCATTCCACAAGAAATTGCCTTGCTCCAAAAAGTGTTTGGCCGTCTCATAATCGGGTTTTTCGCGAAATTGAACCACTGGCTTCACGGCGGCAGTCTCCGTTTGATTGTATTCAATATATCCAAAACCCGTGTTGGGGAAAGTAGGTTGAATTCCCAACGTCATCAATGCATTCTCTTGGGTACAAAAATCAAAACACTGCTGTAAATTTTGTGTAAACGCTTGCTCATCCTCTATCCAATGATCGCTGGGCGCCACCACAACGACCGCATCAGGATTTTGCTTCTTGATTTTTAACGAGGCATACAAAATACAAGGCGCGGTATTGCGCATGGCGGGCTCCAATACAATTTGTTCGGGTGCAACTTGAGGTAGTTGTTCTAAAACTAGGGCATTGTAACGCGCATTGGTCAATATCAGAATGTTCTCCACAGGAATGCTCTTCGACAAACGACTGAATGTTTTTTGAATCAAGGTTTCCCCCGAGCCCAACATATCGTGAAATTGTTTCGGATAATCGGCCGTACTCACAGGCCAAAAGCGCGATCCTACGCCACCTGCCATCAATATTGCGTAATAATTGGAATTCATGTAGTCAAAATTGGTCAACAATCCTTTTCGAACCGTTGGTACAAATATATTTAATCCCCAAAGGAAACGTATAAATATGATTATAAAAAGATAAAATAATAGTAGGATTTATCCTCCGGGTACTATTTCTACCTCTGCATTGGCATGAAACAAAAACAATTTTCCCGAAGCCACTTCCAAACAAATATAACGCTTCACCCGCAAGCCTTGTTTTTGAAAAATCCGACCGTTTTTGAGGCGAAAGTAAGCCCCATTGGGCACTTCGTGGATAAAATGCACATCCGGTTTGCGCTCATCAAACTGTTTTAACGCGAAAGCCAGCCGCGCATCGGTATCACTAGAAGCTGTGGGATTTCGAAAATGTTGGGCCACCAAGGGCAACACCGCATGAGGAAAAATTTCAGGTCGTATAAACGGTACCATCAACCGCTGAAACGTCATTTTCCACTCAACACCATGAGGTTTGATAAGTCTGCCGTATTGCTCAAATGCGACCAAATGCGCAATCTCGTGAACCAAGGTGATCAAAAAACGGTACTTATTCAAATTGGCATTCACCGTAATCTCGTGCTTTCCATTGACCGCTTTCCGATAATCACCATGCCGCGTTTGCCGCTCATGGACAATTTTCAAATGCACACTATGGGTTTTGATCAGCTCAAAACAAGGCCGTACAGCATGCTCGGGGAGGTATTTGGCGAGGACTTCCAAAGGAAAAATTATGAGTTATGAATTATGAATTAAGAGATGAGTTTCAAATTTCGTCTCGTTGTTAAAATAATGCTTCGCAATATCCGAAAAACTTCCTCACAATCCTTATTTAATGCATCAAATTGAACTTCAGATATGCGTTGAGAAGCTACCATTAATTCTAACCAATATTGCGTTTCTGCACATTCTTTTTGAGCAATATGAAGTTTATGAATAAAATCTAATTTCGACTGTGCATTATGGGCTTCTCGCACATTAGCCCCAACAGAAGTAACCGACTTCAAAAACTGTCGTTCCGTTACAAAATCTCTATTGGTAAGCAATACTTGTTGATAAAATTGAACCCCTTTCAGGGCTAACTGAAAGCTTTTTTCTATAATTATACTTTTCTTCATGGCTTTTAAAAATTTGATATTTAATAAATGTATGTACTAGTTATAATTCATAATTCATAATTCATAACTCATAATTCATAACTCATAATTCAATCATGGAGTAGAGGACGAAACCTGAATAATTTTTCCATTATGAAAAGCATTCCCTTTTAAGGTGAAATTATAGATATAATCGGCCATTTCGGCGGCTGACACGGGTGCTTGGTACCCTGGGAAGGCTTCTTCCAACATTTCGGTTTGAACCGCTCCCAACGCCAAAACATTAAATGCAATACCGCGCTCTTTGTATTCCTCAGCAAGTAGTTCCGATAAGGTAATGACAGCGCCTTTGCTCGAACTGTATGCCGCCAATCCGGGGAATTTCATACTGCCTTGAATACCGCCCATCGAACTCACACTGACCACATGACTGCCCGATGGCATAAAGGGCAAACAGACCTGGGTCAATAAAGCAACACCAAACACATTCACTTGATAGACACGTTCAAAATCTTCCAACCGCAATTGTTCAAAGGGCTTGTTGACCAAACTCCCCGCATTGTGTACAAGTCGATCTACCTGCTTCCAGCTGTGGGTGAGAAAATCCCGTACCTGATGCAAATCGTCCTCCACCGTTAAATCAAGGGAGAAACAAGTAATATTGGGATGTTGCATCAATTCCTGAGGGATTTTTCGCGATAAGGCCAACACTTGATGCCCCGCTTCTGCACATTGTAGTGCTAATTGCAAACCGATTCCTCGGGATGTTCCAGTAACGATAATATTCATAGGTTTTAGATCTAAGTGGTGACTCTATTTTTTGCGCATTGGCAGCTCATGACCCTTGAAGCAAAGTTAGGGATTTCAACCCACAAAAAAACCTCCACAAAGGGAGGTCTTTTCAATATTCATATAAAAATTAAGCAATGAGTCCACGAGAAATTACTATACGTTGAATCTCAGAAGTTCCTTCATAAATCTGTGTAATCTTCGCATCACGCATCATACGTTCTACATGATACTCCGCCACATATCCGTTCCCTCCGTGAATCTGAACTGCCTCATTGGCTACTTCTAACGCAACTTCAGAAGCATACAATTTGGCCATCGCACCACTGTGGGCAATATCTTTTCCTTCATCTTTTTCCACCGCTGCTTTCATCACCAACAATTTAGCCGCTGTCGTTTTCACATACATATCGGCCAATTTGAAAGCAATGGCTTGGTGTTTAAAGATTTCTTTGCCAAAAGCTTTGCGCTCTTGGGCATATTTCAACGCCAATTCATAAGCACCATACGCAATACCTAGAGCTTGCGAAGCGATACCAATTCGGCCTCCATTCAAAACATTCATGGCAAAAGAAAATCCAAAACCATCTTCACCAATACGGTTTTCTTTCGGCACTTTAACATCGGTAAACATTAACGAATGGGTATCCGATCCGCGAATCCCCATCTTTTTTTCTTTGGGTCCAATTTCAAATCCTTCCCACCCTTTTTCTACAATGAAGGCATTGATGCCTTTGTGTCCTTTTTCAGGGTCGGTTTGTGCCATTACCAAATAAGTTGAAGCGGTTGATCCGTTGGTAATCCAGTTTTTGGTTCCATTCAACAAATAATAATCCCCCATATCTTTCGCCGTCGTTTTTTGCGAAGTGGCATCCGAACCTGCTTCTGGCTCCGACAAACAGAAAGCACCGATCTTTTCTCCTTTGGCTAATGGCACCAAATATTTCATTTTTTGTTCTTCGCTACAGTATTTCTCCATACCCGCACACACCAACGAGTTGTTTACCGACATGATTACCGCCGCTGAAGCATCGACTTTGGCAATCTCCGTCATCGCCAACACATACGATACACTATCCAATCCAGCGCCCCCGTATTTGGGGTCAACCATCATGCCCATAAAACCCAAATCGGCCATCATTTTGACCTGCTCGGTAGGGAACTTGGAGTGTTCGTCGCGTTCAATCACGCCGGGCAATAATTCGTTTTGAGCAAAATCACGCGCCGCCTGCTGAATCATCAAATGCTCTTCGGTAAGATTAAAATCCATATAAATTCGTGTTTGTTAGTCGTAAATTTTAATTTTGGTTTCCAAATGTATAATATAATACGCGAAACTTCAAACGATTTCGTAATTTTAAAAAATGTCTAAACACACCTACCATATTCTCGGCGTCATGTCGGGCACATCCCTCGATGGCATTGACTTGGCTGAAGTTTTTTTTACGTTCGAAAACGGGCGTTGGACCTATGCATTCGGCGTTTCTGCCACTCTGCCTTATTCCAATAATTGGTACCGTCGTTTGCAGGATGCCTTACACTATGCCCCGCTCGAGCTTCAACAACTTAATCAGGAGTATACCGCCTATCTGGGCGAAGTGATTGCGTCTTTTATTCAAACCCATGGCCTTCAAGCTCTTGATGCGGTGTGCTCTCATGGCCATACGATTCTTCACCAACCGCAAAACGGATATACGTTACAAATCGGTAACCTTCCTGAAATTGCCTCCTATTGCCAACAAACGGTAGTGTGCGACTTTCGCGTGCAGGATGTAGAACGCGGTGGACAAGGCGCTCCTCTGGTTCCTATCGGCGACCGAATGCTGTTTTCAGAGTACACGTATTGCCTCAATCTCGGGGGGTTCTCCAACGTTTCCTTTGAACACCATCAACGCCGCATTGCCTTCGATATTTCGCCCGTCAATACTGTTCTTAATCACTATGCCGCACAACTTGGAATGGCCTATGATGCTGGGGGAGAACACGCGGCCGAGGGAACCCTTTTGCCTGAGCTATGGAAAGCTTTAAATGACTTGGAATACTACGCACAACCCTTTCCTAAATCGTTGGGGGTTGAATTTGTGCGCGAAAAAGTCTTACCCCTGATGCACCGTTACAACCCCTCGCCCATTGACGCGCTTCGCACCTTTACCGAACATATTGCCTACCAAACCGCCCAGGCATTACCCATTGCCCAAGGGCGTTTACTTATCACGGGCGGAGGCGCTTACAATCATTTTTTACGTCAACGAATGCAAGCCTACCTCCCCGAAATGACGCTTATCGTGCCCGATAACACAACCTTGGAATTTAAAGAAGCCTTGATTTTTGGGTTGTTGGGCGTACTGCGCTTGCGGGAGGAAATCAATGTGCTTTCGAGTGTAACAGGTGCTCACGAAGACCATTGCAGTGGAAAAGTATATCCTTGGAAAGGATGAATTATAAAGGAATCCGTACTTTTGCGGCACAAACAAACTACGATGAAAGATTTACTGAAAAAATTTGAAAATAAACAACCCGAAATCGTCTTCAATTGGAAAGATAGCGAAACCGATGCCGAAGGATGGACCGTAATCAACTCCCTACGAGGAGGAGCGGCCGGCGGGGGAACTCGCATGCGCAAAGGACTCGATATGAACGAAGTACTTTCACTGGCCAAAACCATGGAAGTGAAATTTACAGTATCCGGCCCTGCCATTGGTGGTGCAAAATCAGGGATCAATTTTGACCCCAACGACCCGCGTAAAAAAGACGTATTGAAACGTTGGTACAAAGCGGTATCGCCACTGCTGAAAAGTTATTATGGCACGGGGGGCGACCTCAACGTCGATGAAATCCATGAAGTAATTCCCATGACTGAAGAATGCGGCGTATGGCATCCGCAAGAAGGGGTGTTTAACGGACATTTCAAACCCACCGATGCCGACAAAATCAACCGCATTGGTCAGTTGCGTCAAGGGGTAATTAAAGTGATAGAAAATCCGAAATTCTCCCCCGATGTTTTGCGCAAATACACCGTAGCCGATATGATTACAGGATACGGAGTCGCCGAGGCCGTTCGTCATTATTACAACACCTATGGCGGGGATTTTCACGGTAAAAAAGCGATTGTGCAAGGATTTGGCAACGTGGGTTCGGCCGCAGCATTTTACCTTGCTGAAATGGGAGTTCGTGTCGTTGGTATCCTCGACCGTGAGGGTGGCGTGATGAATGAAAACGGATTTACCTATGACGAAATCAAACGCTTGTTCCTCAACAAAGACGGCAATAAATTGGTGGCCGAAAACATGATTCCTTTTGCCGAAATCAATGAAAAAATATGGCATATAGGCGCCGAAATTTTTGCTCCTTGCGCCGCCTCTCGCCTCGTTACACAAAGCCAAGTCGATGCCCTAATCGAGAGCGGTTTGGAAGTCATCACATGTGGAGCCAATGTACCTTTTGCGGACAAGGAGATTTTCTTTGGACCCATTATGGAACATACCGATCAAAAAGTGAGCTTGATTCCTGATTTCGTATCCAATTGTGGAATGGCGCGCGTCTTCGCCTATTTTATGGAGAAAAAAGTCCAAATGACCGATGAAGCCATTTTCTACGACACTTCCGAAACCATCAAAAAAGCGATCGAACGCGTACACGATCGTAAAGCCGACAAACATAACATTAGTGCTACGGCCTTTGAAATTGCCCTTCAACAGCTTGTATCATGAAAGTAACTCGATTGTTTACTTCCTTTTTTGAAAGTGAAAAAGCAGGCGGATTAGTCCTTGTTTTTTGCACGATTCTCTCCTTATTCTTGGCCAATTCGCAATTGTCAGAATCCTACTTGCATTGGTGGCATACGCCCATGGGAGGAAAACCTGTAGAATATTGGATCAACGACGGTTTGATGGCGATTTTCTTTTTGCTTATTGGTCTGGAACTGGAACGGGAAGTATACATTGGTGAACTCTCCAAAATCAAAGACGCTGCACTGCCTTTAGCGGGAGCCTTGGGTGGCATGCTCGTGCCTGCGTTGCTGTTTGCCTTTTTCAACCACGACACTCCAACCCACAAAGGCTATGGTATTCCTATGGCAACCGATATTGCTTTTGCCATTGGGATCTTGTCGCTATTGGGCAAACGGGTTCCGGTGGCTTTGAAAGTCTTTTTGACCGCGTTGGCTGTCATCGATGACTTGGGCGCTATTCTGATGATTGCCATTTTTTATACCGATAGTTTACAACTTGTAAACCTCGGCATTTCGCTGGGGGTGTTTGGCGTATTGCTTATCCTCAACCGACTAAAGGTCAACAACCTCTTGTGGTACCTCATTGGAGGGGTAATTATGTGGTATTTCATGTTGCATTCTGGCGTCCATGCCACGATTACAGGCGTTCTTTTGGCCTTTGCCATTCCGTTTGAAAATGGAAGTCCCCGCACGATTTCATACCAACTCCAACATTGGTTACACCATCCTGTAGCCTTTGTGATCATTCCTATTTTTGCCCTATGCAATACCGCTGTTGTGATCGAAGGCAATCTCATCGATACCTTTCAGCACCCGTATAGCATTGGCATTCTGGTAGGCTTAATCGTTGGGAAACCGTTGGGAATTTTTGCCTTCAGTTGGCTCACCGTTCGTTTCAAACTCACTCAACTCCCCGAAGGATTTACGTGGCAGCGGCTTTTGGGACTTGGTATGTTGGGCGGTATCGGATTTACCATGTCCATCTTCATCACCCTACTGGCCTTTGACGATACGACCGTGATCAACAACAGCAAATTTGTGATTGTAATCGCTTCGACCGTATCGGGACTTTTGGGCTACCTCTGGTTACAAAAAACGCTTCCTCCTCCCGCAGCTACCCCCAATGAATGATAATTTTTTGTACTTTTCAGCGTTAAATTCAAAAACCGCGTATGGATTTCCAAGAACATTCCACCCAAGACGTCTCTTTTGACCGCTCACAAGACCGTCTAAAACCGCTCGGAGAGACCACCACCCAAGACAAACGCCTTTCGTTAGTTTTGGCCACAGTGCTTTACGCCCTGCTGATATTGGTTTTGTTTTTCATTCGCTTTTGGCCTCCCTCCGACAAAGAAATGGCGGCTTTAATTGCAGGCGGTGGCGGTGGCGGCGGTGTGACGGTGAACTTTGGCGACAGTGACTTCGGTTCGGGTTCGGATTACCGCAACGACGACCTGAATGTCACCAACCAAAAAGCAACTGCAACCCCTACACCTGAAGAAAGTTTGCTTACCGACGATAGCGATGCTGCCCCCGACGAGGTGGTTGTTCCCAAAAATGAACCGACCAAAAAACCGGTGACGCCAACCAATCTTCCCATAAAAACAACGAAACCCAAAGAGGTAAAACAACCCGTTCGTAAAGTCGACGATGCCTTAGCCAACATTCTCAAAGGAGGAAACCGCGGCGGCGATGGCGATGATGCTGCAGGGGGTAATAAAGGAAAAACCAACGGCAGTCTCGGTTCCAACGGCTACTACGGTAGTGGCGGAAGCGGCGGCGGTACGGGAGGCGGAAATGGCCCTGGGAATGGAACGGGAACAGGTCCTGGCTCAGGAAGTGGCACTGGCGGCGGAAATGGCAGTGGCAACGGACGCGGGAACGGTCCCGGCTATGAACTGGCAGGCCGAAGAGCGCTCAACAAACCCCAGCCCGCCTATACGTGTAATGAAGAAGGAACCGTGGTCGTTCAAATCACTGTGGATAAAAACGGAAACGTCATCGATGCCAAACCGGGCGCGCGCGGCACTACCAACTCTGCTTCATGCCTTGCTAGTCAGGCTAAGATTGCAGCTATGCAAACCAAATGGTCGGCCAGTCCCGACGGTGCTGAACGACAAGTAGGGAAAATCACTTACAACTTCAAGTTAACAGAATAAACCAAAGCGCTTTCGGGCGCTTTTTTTAGGTCTTATTTTTTTCACTAATCCATTTCGATAGGTAGCGGGTGCTTTGCAAGGTATGGTGGTTGAGCAATTGTCCCACAACATTGGCCTCGCGATGCTGTTGAAGTTGCGTACGAACCAAATCCCAACGCGACCAAAATCGGTCGGTATGAAGTGCCGCAGAAAACTGTTGTTGCAACAACGCAAACCCTTGTTCTTGCGCTGCTGTCCATACCAAAGCGTTGGTGTAAAGATGGATTGCTTCCGCTACAAAAACATCCCAATCGTCGGTGATGACCCCGTTTCATAGGCCGTCGTGGTGCATTCCTTCGGCACCGATGGGCGTGGTAACTGTAGGGGTGCCCATTTGCATGGCTTCGAGCAACTTGCCTTTAATACCTGCCCCAAAACGCAAGGGAGCGAGCATAACCTTGGCACTAGCAATGGTAGCCAACGCTTCGGGAGCACGTCCTAAGCAAAGAAATCCTTGCGCGGGTTGGTGCAGCTGTTGGATGCGTTCGGAGGTGTATGCGCCATATATTCGGAGTTGTGCCTGGGGCAATTGACGTCGAATCTTTGGCCAGAGTACCTCTTTCAAAAGCAGTACCGCATCGGTATTGGGATCGTGCATGAAATTGCCCATAAACACAAAATCGGCGCGCGACGAAAAATCGGGTATCGAAGTCCCTTTTTCCCCAAACAAGGGCAAATACACCAATTGAGCCGCTGGAAATTGCCATTCGTTTTGCAACCATTCGTATTCAAAAGTCGAAATAATCAGCACCCAATCACAGCGGTAAAAGGCAGCCAGTTCACGTTTGGCCGTATCCGAAAGCAACAAACTACGGGAAAGCGGCACTTGCTTTTTGACCGCCTGTTGGCGTGCGGCACGTAAAAAATGTAGGTCTTGACTATCGAGCAACGTAAAAGCTTGGGGGCACTGTTCGCGGACGCGCCAGCCAAACTGTTCTTCAGTCACAAATCGGTCAAAAATTACCACATCGGGTTGCAAGGTCTTCACCCAATCGTCGAAGGCCGTATCGTTGACGGCTATGGGGTGAAAGGTATAGGGATAAGCCGCCCAATCGATAGAAAAATCGCGGTTTTGCGCAGCTGAGGCCACGGTAATGGCGTATCCTTTGGCTGCAAAAAGGGAAAGAAGTTGCAACGAACGGGTGCCTGCTGCCGACGATTGCGGTTCGGGCCATACGAGACCGATAAAAAGTAGCCGTGGAGTTTCCATTCCTACAAAGAAAACATTTAATTTTGTGGCATCAAAACGCAATCGTTATGTTGGGATTACAATTGGCCACCGACCCACGCTGGGTGAATATCGTAGAAGCAAACATTGAGGAAATCTTAACCGACCACGCTTGGTGTGAGCAAAAAGCGGCTTCCAATGCGATTTATATTATTGTCAACAACTCCGATAAGGTGGAACTGGTGACCGAAATGTTGCGCATTGCGCGGGAAGAATTGGAGCATTTTGAACAAGTGCATGAAGTGATAAAAAAACGAGGATTGGTGTTGGGCCGCGAGCGCAAGGACGACTATGTAGGCGAATTGGTAAAATTTATGAAAAAAGATGGCAGTCGCAACGATGCCTTGATTGAGCGTTTGCTTTTTGCCGCCATGATTGAAGCGAGAAGTTGTGAGCGTTTTAAAGTTTTATCCACCAACATAAGCGACCCTGAGTTGGCGCAATTTTACCGCGAACTGATGATTAGCGAAGCGGGGCACTACACGACCTTTTTGAAATTTGCCCGTCAATACAGCGAATCAATCGATGTAGATAAGCGGTGGAAGGAATGGATTGCCTTTGAAGCCTCGATCATCACCAAATACGGCAACAAAGAAACGGTACACGGGTAAAGGATATTGGCGTAGGGCGCTGCGATAGAAGCGCCGTAAAGCAAGCGCTTTGCTACAGAGAGGCACGTATCACCCCCAAGACTTTAGCCGAACGATATACAACGGCGGGAGTGAGTAGTTATCTTTACTTATATTCAAAAAACAAATCATATAGTTCTTCATTAATAACTAACTCATCTGGTTTTTGTATTTGTTTAAAACTACCATCCATGTACTGTATTTTTATTGATATTAACTTGAACTTTTCTACAACATCAGTCATCCATACATAATCAAATGAATAAGACCCTTCACTATATGTATTAATGGGGCCAATACATTTTAATGTTTTGACACTTACTGGATCGTCTACTGGATTTATTCCTTTAACACTAATCCAAATATATTTTATAGTCTTCTTTGACATATTTGCCAAAGTGATTCTGTAACCTGTTCCTTCAGTATATTCACTTTGATCAAAGATTTCAGACTTTTTTAAAATTAAACCACATTGTTCTCCTTTAGCTTTGTATTGATTTACTTGTTCTTTAATCTTTTTAAGTAATTCTTCTTTTTTGTTTTTAACTATAATGTGTAGCCTACTCAAAAGTTTTGCTTGGTTTATACTATCTAATGAACTTATGTATTTGTGGTCTTCTTCACTGATATTTACCTCTGTTGTTTTTATTATATATGTTTTATCATTCCAGAAAACTTTATAAAAATCAATGGTATGACGAATTTTACATTGATAATATCCATAAACCATTAAATCATCATTTTCTTTAACAAAATCTAAAATGTTTAAATTACAATCATAAAGAAATTCTTTACCTACACCTGCCTCTTTTTTTGATTTGGCAAAAACAAAGTTTGGTTCAGCTTGCGAGAATACAAAAATTGGAAACAACAATAGAATCAATCTCATAAAATACATTTATTCTTTTATTTATAGTGGATTTTAAGTCTCTCCCCCGCAAATTAAAAAATATTCCCCCATCTTCCTCAGGGTTTTTCCTTGTTTTTTTGAAGTATTTTTCCTTTTGAGTAGTGGTATTTTTCCAGGAAGGGTTAGGTCTTTTTCCCAAAGGTGATACGGCAAACGGTATAGGCTATGAGGCTAAACAGGAGTAGGGTTGTAAAAAAAAGGAGCACCACCCCTACATATTCGAGTCCTGGGCTGTGGGTCATGAGGGCGGTGATACCCAAAGCGCGCGTTACCGGAGCCGTGCCCCACAAAGCCACGCCTGCAGCGAGCGTCCAATGTACCGCCGTAAGACCATAAATCACGTAGGTAGCGTTCACATAACGGTGGTAGGCATACAACAGGTGTTGCGTCAACACCCGCGTCAACACCGCCAGCAACAACAGCACCCCCACGCCTAAGCTAAGGAGTAATCGTATATCGTATTGTGTGGCTGTGTGCATCGGGTAAAGAAAAGTTGCTTAAAGTTACGAAAATCTACCTCCTTTGACGACGGCCCTTTTGTTTTTCCTTATCCAATGGGGCTAACTTGTAGGTGAGCGAGAACATCACGTAACGGCGGAGCACTACATTTTCCTCATCGCGAATGGCTGTTGCCGTGATCGTACGGGTGGCGTTTTGATTTTGGTTCAACACATCATATACTTTTACTTTGGCGGTAAAGCGCTTTTGGTAAAAACTATAGGCCAAACTCGTATTCCACAAATAAAAATCCTTGCGAAAACCGTCGGCGATATTGGAGTTGTACGTGTACCCAAAATCGTTGCCAAATACCCAGTTGGTAGGCCAAAAGAGAGTGGTTTGCAGGTTCACGCGGTGCAAGTAATTGGTCGCTGCATTGACCACATAATTGGTGTACTCCGTAATGTTTCGGGTAAATTGATACGAGGGGTTGATGATCAATCGTTCACCGTATTCATAGGTAAAATTCACCCGTGGGTTCAAGGTCACCGTGCGGGCTTCAAAAGCGTTGCCGTCGGTAATCCCTTTACTGAGTCCGAAGTTCATCGCCCAGCGCAATTCGTACCGAAACTTGTGGGCCTCTTTTTTATAGGTTTTGTTCCAATACAAGCCCGTCCAACTGTTGTATGTCCCCGAAACATTGGTATAGGTCGTGGTCCGCTTCCGGCTGGCATCAAAAGTAGTCGCCGAAACAATCTGGTTAGGGTATACATTACCGCCTCCATAAAATCCGTAGCCCGAACGCGAAGCATAATCAAAATCGCGAAACGATACGTAAAAATAATGGCGTAGGGAAGCCTCCAAATTCGGGTTTCCTATCGTGGTATTCAACGGGTTGGCCAAATCCTCTACGGGCAACACCTGACTGCCCCGTGGGAGTTCGTTATCATACGAATATGTCGCCCAAATGTTCCGCGATTTGGAGAGGCGCAAATTCAACGTCGCTTCGACATAGGGTACAAAAAACGTGCGGTTGGTGGGAGTTGTAACGCCCAAATAATCCATAGATGCATTCAAGGTACTCCATTGCGGACCTACATTGAAAGACGCGTTCCACACCGATTTTTCCAAAACCAAACCCGTGGTGGGTCGAAACACTTGTTGCTTGGTGCGCATGGCATTGGTGAGTAAGGGATTGGCTTGCGTAAAATCATTGGTCACGGGATCAAATTCTTGGGAGTCGCGGCCGTTTTTTTCATTGGTAAACTCATGATAGACATTGTTTACCCACCGTAACGAGTCCTTTACGGGTTCGTAAAACTTCAAGTCGTACGAAAACTGATTCACCCGATTATAACTCGTATTGCGCTGGTTTCGCACATCGTCGGGTTGGCTATTTTGGTAAAAAAGCGTTTGCGAGTCCACAAGATTTTGGGCATCGTCTTGTTGATGCTCTTGGTAAAAAACGAGGGCTACATTGCGTCCTTTCCGACGAAATGACTTGGTAAATGTGGTGCTATTTTCAAAAGAGGTCGCCGTATTTTCGGAAATCGAAGATGCATTACTCTCGTTGAGCAATTGCGCCAAAGCATCCCGCGACTCTTGCCGAGAGACATTGGTGCTCTGACCCAAGGTACGACTCCATTTGGGTTCCATGACTACCGTAAACGTCGAATCAATCGCCCACTCGATATCGCCCGAAAAATTGTGCGCGGTAGCTACATTTTTATAGGAAGCTTCCGAGGCGGTTTCGTAATTCCCCGAGGGCAAAAAGTTGATTTGACGGGTGCGGCTGTTGTTGCGGGTATTGGCTTCACTAAAAAAATAACTCAAGGCAAGAGGACTGTCCTTACGCCATTCGTCGGCATAATTGACCCCTGCCAAATGGGATTGGGTGATGCCCGTATTACCCCCAAAACGTCGGCGGTTGACAAAAAACGAACCGTTGTCGCCCATCCAAACATTGGAATTGCGGCCTCCGCCCATATTGTCGAAGATTTCGTCCATTGAAAAGCCCGTTGCGTTGATGTTGTTGGACGAAGCCAAAACGCTTATCTTACGGTTGTTGTTGAAATAATTGACCAATCCACTGCTTTCGTAGCGGTTGCTCGAACCAGCCCCAGCCATCACTTTTCCAAACCAGCCTTTGTTTTTCTTCTCATCAATGGTAAGATTAATACTAGCATTGTTGGAGGCCGCAACGGCTCCTGTTTTTTCCTCTTGTTTGGTTTTGGTATCGGTGACTTGTACTTTGTTAATCATCGAGGAGGGTAAGTTTTGCAAAGCAATTTTTCCATCCCGATCAAAAAAGGGTTTCCCGTTAACGAGGATTTGATTGACTTCTTTCCCGTTGACGGTGATTTTTCCCTCGGCATCGATTTCAACACCGGGCAGTTGCTTGAGCAAGGCCTCTACATTGGCATCGGGCCGCACTTTGAAAGAGGCAGCGTTAAACTCAAGCGTATCTTTTTTGATCCGAATGGGCGGTGTCTCATTTTTGATTACCACTTCATCGAGTGTTTGCGCTGCGGGTTGGAGTCCGATTATCCCCAAATCTTGGGAAGTCATCAAATTCTTTATGGTTACTTTATAATCTTGATAGGCTACAAAGGAAATTTTCAAAATAACTGGGCCGTTGCTTTTTTTCAGGGCAAAATCAAAGGTTCCATTCTTTTGACTGATGGTGTATTCAATTACGGTAGAATCTTTGGGGTTGGTCAAATAAACGGTGGCCGATTCGATGGGCACGCGCGAATCTTGATCCACAATAGTTCCTTTAAGATGAATAGTTTTTTGGGCTGTTACCGTAACAAAACAAAAAATAAAGAGCAGGATAAACCAATTTTTAGGCATTGAGCGAGTGTAAAATACTAAAACGCGAATATCTTATTTTATTGTGAATAAGGCTCAGTAAATACCCATTTTAACACCATAAAAAAACCCGGAGATTATCCGGGTTTTGTAACGTTTCGTAAAAATTATTTCAATACTTTGAGCGACTCTGTAGCATACGCATTGGTAGGATCCAAGGCTAAGGTTTTGTTTAACAACTCTTTGGCTTTAGCTTTGTCGCTGTTGGCGTAGAAGGAAGCCATGTTGTTGTAGGCTTCGGTTACCTTCGCTTTATTTTTTGTGATTTCCTCAGGTCCTTTTGCAGCTAAGGCATCCAAGTATTTTTGATACGCCTCCGTCATAATATCGTCTTTGGTCATCACGCTGTTGATACGCGCTTTGTACAAATACGCCTCAGGATATTCGGGTTTGGCAGCAATCACATTGTCCATCGCTTTGTCGGCATTGGTTAACGCGGGTAGGTCAATGGATTTGACATCTTTTCCACGATTTACCGTGTGCACACACAATCCATAGTAAATGTTGTCTTCAAAGAAATTTTTGGAGGTGGTATTCAAAATAGCCGCTTCAAATACACCGGCAGCTACCCCGTACAACTTTTGTCCAAAATAGGCTTTTCCGATTTCGTTTAACCCGTTGGCCAAATTCATATCCATTTCTACCGCTTTCTTCAAATGGGCCACCCCTTGAGCTAACAAGGTAGCATCTACCGTTTTACCATCGGCCCCAATGGACTTTTTCACTTGCGCTAAGCCTAAGAAATAATAGTCGCCACCGATGATTTTGGTTGCTTTTCCAAGGAACTCCGTCAAGGCATTGATTGCTTCATCGGTATTGCCATTTTCGTAGGCAGCATACCCTAGGTAACGAAGAATACGTGGATTTACTTTATCCATTTTCTTCATCTCTAGCGCTTCTTTTTCCAATTCTTTGTACTCTTTGGCCAAGATTAAAAAGTCGGCATGACGCATACGGGAAGATAGCGAATAGTCGGTAAGACTCATGTACTTTTCGTAGTTGGACAACGCTTTGGCGATGTTTTCTTTATACGTTGCCGGTTTGTTGCTCGCCCATAAATAATAGGTTTCTGCCAATTCGCGGTACACGGGACCGTAGTTAGGATCGATGCTTACTACTTCGTCGTAGGCTTTCACCGCTTCGACATAGGCTTTGGCTCCTTTCAAAAGAACACCCAACTGCATTTTGGCACGAATCAAATTCTTATCCGTGTTGTACGCATCGCGATAAGATGAATAGGCATCGTTTTGATTTTTCAATCCATAATAGGCATCGCCCATGGCCAACTTTACATAGGCATCGTTGGGGTTCGCCAATTTAGCTTTTTCCAACACGGCAAGGGCAGCTTGATAATCGGGTTTGTCGGCATTCATATAAGCTTGCGCCACATAAATGTATTCTTCGACTTCTTTTTTGCGCATTCCTTGGGTAGCCAAGTCAAATTTTGCTTTGGCTGCGGCTGCATTTCCCGCTTCAAGATCCAACTGACCTAAACCGATGTTGTTGAATTTACCTCCTTCAGCGGCGGTTAATCCTTTATCAAACGTAATTTTGGCAGAGTCTTCCACACTTTGTTTAAGGTATACATTTCCTAAAAGGAAAGCGGCTTTACCGTCGGCGGGTTTGGACTTTATAATGGACTTTAAAATCGATTTTGCCTTATCATATTGTTCAGCATCAATAGCTTTCTTGGCCTGATCTAAGTCCTGCGCTTGTGTAATAGCAGTGGCAGCGAGAAAGGCTACGCTGAAAAATTTAATCGTGCTCATTGTTCTTTGTATTTAAATTTTTGTTTTTTCAATTTGTTTTCGGGTGACGATCTTGCGACCGGGTTCCCGTATGGGGGCAATCCCTGATTTTAATACGATTCGTTGCCCTTTGTCGCCAGCGATGAAGGATGCAAATCCGATGCCGAGACCTTCATACCCTTGACAATTGATGATGTACAAAACACGTGCCAAAGGGTAAGCATTCGTTCCCAGAGCTTCTTGCGTGGGGTAGGCAATAGACCCGTTGGCTTGTTGCACCCCTAATGTTTTTACTTTTTCGACCCAAGGTTGTAAGGCGGCATTGGGTTGAAATAGCCAATTGCTTCCTACCAAACCAATCATTCCTTCATGCTCGGCTACATATTGAATCACGGCTTGGGTATTTTTTTGCGAATATACGCCTTCGGAGGGCAATTGCGTTATACCGGCTTTCTCCATCATATACCGTACAGTTCCCGAATTGGGATTGTCAAAAACGAGGCCTTTCAGCGTTTTATTTTTTCCTTGTAAAAATCCGAGGAGCGTTTCCAAATTCACTACCGTATCAAGGGTTTTGACATTCCCAATCAAAGCCACACCATCGAGCGCAAACGGAGTCGTTCGGGGCACTATGCGTTGTGCTTTGAGAAATTTAGTTTCGTTGGCGTTTAGTTTTCGGGAGAGAATGGCTATGCCTGATTTGGCTTCCGATAACTTTTTGATTACGGAAACTTCTGATGAGGGTTCCAAGGTGAGCGTGGCTTCATACGTGGTTTGAAACACCAACTGTTGGTCTTCAACAATAGGCAACAACGACTCGTCAACCCATAAGGTGGCTTTCCCACGGAGAATGGTGTCTTTTTGGTTTTCGGAGGAATTGGGCTTACAAGAAATGAAAAACCCCAACGTTCCAAAAAACGCCACCATTACATACGGTAAGATTGCATAAACTCTTTTCATGACTCCTCAGTCGGTTCGGACGAATTAAAGAAACGCAGGAAACGAAAGAAGGCGTACACGATAAGTAGTCCTCCAAACATCAAGCGGTAATTGTCGTCCATGTTTAAGGGAATCTTCTTCCAGAAAATGATCATTAACCCTAATGTTAAATAAATCAAAAAAAACAAGATTCCCATAAATAGAAGAAATCGCTCTTTAAGCGATTTCTTCTTGTATTGCATTACCCATTTCGAAAGCATGCTTATTCTTCTGGGGTTTCAATTTTAATTGGAATTTGGTACGAACAACGAACGCGTTTTCCGTTTTGTTCCGCGGGTGTCCATTTTGGACTCTTACGCAACACACGCTCGGCTTCTTTCCCTGTTCCGTAACCGATATCGCGTAATACTTTGATGTCGGTAAGCGATCCGTCTTTCTCCACGACGAAAGAAACAAATACTTGTCCTTTTAATCCTGGCTCGTCGGGCGCTTGGTAATTGTTTTTAATGAAGTTGTAGAACTTCGCAATACCGCCAGGGAATTCAGGTTTTACTTCAATCCCTGCTGAGTTGTAGATGTTGTTGTCTTCTTCTACTACCTCTTGCTGTACAGGACCATTTCCTGGGGGTTCAACACGCAATTCCGCATTCGGATCCCCTTTGATATCCTCTTTCCCCAAGTTTTTATCCTTGATTTCTTCAATCTTCGGGGGTTCTTCGGTTACTTCTTCCGTTTTGGCCACTACCGGCTTCACAAATTTCACTTGATCCACTTTTGGAGGTGGTGGCGGTGGTGGCGGTAAGTTTTCTTTCGGTTTTTCCTCTTTGGGCGGCATTTTTACCGTGGTAATTTTAGTATCGATGGTAGCCGAATCGTCTTCAGTTGCTGAACTAATAAACTCAGCAATCTTGGGCGTGGCTACAGCAATAGAAAAAATCACTGCTCCGATGATAAAAGCGCGCAAGTTGGTATTTCCGTCTTTGATACGTAAATCGTAAGCACCATAACTCTTGTTACGTCCTTCGAAAACGATATCCAACCATTGTCTTTTTAATAAGTCAAGTTTCATACGTTATACTTTTGTACTACAAGAGTGGTTATTTTTTATTCAATTTATCAGCCAACGCTTTTTCTTCCGGAGAAAAATCGTTTACAATCGCATAGGTAGGTACCGAGCAGATTGCCATTTCATCTAAGATATCCACCAAGTTGCGGTAGGTAGACTCTTTGGTTGGTTTGATAATCACAATCAACCCTTTGTCTTTGTTTCCAGTAACTTGTGGTACTGACTCAACACGCTTCAAGATTTCCTTACGGATACCTTCGCGACCGTGAGTAGTTTGGGTAGGCTTCCCTCCTGCTTCAGGAGATTCTAACAACCCGTGAAACCATTCAATTTTGTTGTCATCGCCCAAAATGATAGTCATGGTGCGACGTTGGTCCACTTTAATATCTTTCTCTTTGGTTTTGTCCTCTTCTTTATCGGGCAATCCCAAATCCATCGCCTGTGGTTTTGACAAGGTGGTCGTCAACATAAAGAAGGTAATTAAAAGGAACGCCAAGTCCACCATAGCCGTTAAGTCTACTTTGGAGTTTTGTTTTTTACTGCGTACCTTACCACTCCCTTTTTTGCCGCCACCGTCGTTGGTATTTAATTCAGCCATTTCTTATGTATTGGGATTAATAGTTTTTACCACGAAGACCCGTAACCAGATTGAAACTGTTTACTTTTTGTTTCTGAAGCTCATCCATCACTTGTTTAATACGTGGATATTGCTCTTCTGCATCGCCTTTGATTGCAAAATTCAACTGCTCGTTTTGCACGTCGATATTTGCTTGGCGTGACGTATAAATCCAGTCTCTCAACTGATTATTCTTATTATCATCAATCGTATCGTGTGGAATACCCGGTTGTACCCCTTGTTTATTACGATCCGATCCTTTCATAGCGATCAATTGTTTCAATCCTTCGATCGGAACACCAAATTCATCAATCAAGCTGAATTCTTGGATTTCGTTCTCTGTGAATTGAATACCATATTTAGCGCCCATTAACTCGAGGGTTTTTTTGCGAACTTCTTTCCCTTTGATTCCGTAAAACACTTTGTCTTTTCCACCGATGGTAATGATGGCTAAGTTTTCTTCCGGTAACTTGGATTGTACCGTTGAATTAGGTGTTTCTACTTGAAGCGGTTCCGGGTTTTTAGCGGTAGCCGTAAGGATAAAGAATGTAAGCAAAAGGAACGCCACGTCACACATCGCCGTCATATCAATCGACGTTGCTTTTTTGGACATTTTTACTTTTGCCATAATATCTCTTTTACTTTATTATAGGTTACCCTAAATTATTTCAAGCTTCCTTTCATTTTACGGTACTGGTTTACGATAGCAGTACCTGCCTCATCGATAGAATACGTTAATGTATCGATTTTTGACGTAAACAAGTTGTACGTTACAATAGAAAGCGCCGAAGTAGAAATCCCTGTTGCCGTGTTGATCAATGCTTCAGAGATACCGTTTGCCAACATCGCTTGGTCAGGAGTACCTGCTGTTGCTAATGCCGCGAACGCTTTGATCATCCCCGTTACAGTTCCCAAAAGACCTGCTAAGGTTCCTAACGATACTAAAGTTGATAGGATGGTCATGTTTTTCTCTAACATTGGCATCTCTAAAGACGTAGCTTCTTCGATTTCTTTGTGGATCATCTCAGCTGCTTCTTCGCTTGAGAAACCTTCTTTTTTCACATCTTGGTATTTTACCAAAGCTGCACGAATTGCATTGGCTACAGATCCTTGTTGTTTGTCACAAGCCGCGATAGCGTCATCAATATTTCCTTGTGCGATGCTTGATTGTACATTACGTAAGTAGGCATCTAAATTACCTTTACCCGCTGCTTTTGTGATTACGAAGTAACGCTCAAATGAGAATACAATCACCATCAACAACAATCCCATCAATACGGGTACGATTGGTCCCCCTTTGTAAACCATTGCTAAGTAGTTTCCGGGTAGTGGATGCCCTTCATTGGTTCCTCCTTCGAAGTTAGATCCCGCACCCATGATGAACTGCCATACAATCCATCCTACGAAAATACATAATACAATTACAATTGCGGAGAAATAGTTACCTCCATTTGACCCTTTAGCGTTTTTTGCGTTTGCCATTTTTTTAAAAATTTTTAGTTTTTAATAATTTATAAGCTATTAGTTGTAAATAAACTTGAATTGGAGCAAATTTAATTTTTTACTTCAAAAAAAAAAACTTTTTTGGGCTTTTATAACATTCTACCAAATCGAGACAAAGAACCCCATAAACTTAAATAAATAGAGGATTTTGCTAAGGATTTGACAATAATTACTTTAATTTTATTATTCGTAACATTCGCTTAACATTGTAAAAACGATGAATTACTGCCCTTTAGTATTTAAAAGAGGGAGAAAATGGAATTTAGGTTGGAAAAAATGCGAAAAATTCATCGATTTGCTTCTTTTCATGCATAAAAAAAAGGGTATCTTAGCCTAACACTAAATTATTTGCACTATGCCTTCAAAATCAGGTTTTTTAGAGACGATACAAAAGGGCTACACCTTTTCGGGCGCACAACTAGTACTTGGAGCCGCGCAATGGGAAGGGACCGTCTTTCCCGAAACTCCCGTGGCACTTCCGTTGAAAACGATGAATCGTCATGGACTCATCGCAGGAGCCACCGGTACCGGAAAAACCAAAACAATTCAAGTTTTATCTGAGCAATTATCGGCCCAAGGAATACCGGTCGTCATGATGGATATTAAAGGGGATTTTTCAGGAATTGCGCAACCGGGTACCGAAGCACCTTTTATCACGGAGCGTCATACCAAAATTGGAATCCCTTACACACCCAACGCTTTCCCGGTAGAATTGATGACATTATCGGCCCAAGATGGCGTTCGACTACGGGCAACGATTTCGGAGTTTGGCCCCGTTTTGTTTTCGCGAATTTTGGAACTGAACGATACACAGGCGAGTGTGATGGCCGTACTCTTTAAATATTGTGACGATCGGCAACTGCCGCTTTTGGATTTGAACGATTTAAAAAAAGTTTTACACTACATCACCGAAGAGGGCAAAGAAGACATTGCGGCTGAATATGGAAAAATTGCCACCGCTACTACGGGAACAATTTTGCGGAAGATCATTGCCCTTGAACAACAAGGGGGTGATTTATTTTTTGGGGAATTGTCATTTGACATTGAAGATTTTTTACGGGTTGATGAAAAGGGCCGCGGGTATGTCAATATTATTCGCTTGACCGATATTCAGGATAAACCCAAGTTATTTTCGACCTTTATGCTCAGTCTTTTGGCTGAAATCTATCAGAAAATGCCGGAACGTGGCGATATTGAACAACCCGAATTGATAGTGTTTATCGATGAAGCCCATTTGATTTTTGACCAAGCGAGTCAGGCGTTGCTCGACCAAATAGAGACGATCATAAAACTGATACGGTCGAAAGGCATCGGTATTTATTTTATTACGCAAAATCCGATGGACATTCCCAAAGGAGTTTTGGCGCAATTGGGGTTAAAAATTCAACATGCTTTACGCGCCTTCACAGCCAACGATCGCAAGGCTATCAAAGAAACAGCAGCGAATTATCCTGAAAGCGATTTTTACGATACCGCTACCCTACTGACTTCGTTGGGGATAGGAGAAGCATTGGTTACGGCGCTTAATGAAAAAGGGATTCCTACTCCCTTAGCGTCCACCGTTCTTCGAGCGCCTGAGAGTCGTATGAATATTTTGGAGGAAGCCGAGATTGCGGCATTAAATGCGCAATCCAAACTGGTCAAAAAATACCAAGAAACCTTAGATCGGGAAAGCGCTTACGAAATCCTAAATCAAAAAATAACCGCTGCTGTGGAAGCGGCCCCTGCTCCTGAACCGGAAGCATCGTCTGGACCCACACTAGGCGAATCCATTGGGAAATCAGTCACCAAAGTGGTTACAAGTCCAAGTTTTATTCGAGGTGTTTTTGGCGTGTTAATGAAAATGTTTAAATAAATGCGCGGCGGAATTACCCTACTTTTATTGCTCTTGTCCAATGTATTTATGACCTTGGCTTGGTATGGGCATTTGAAATTTAAAGAGTTGAAATGGTTTGAAAATGCTGGGATTTTTACGATTATCCTTTTGAGTTGGGGCTTGGCATTTTTTGAATATTGCTTTCAAGTTCCTGCCAATAAACTTGGCTATGAGGGCAATGGTGGGCCCTTTACACTGCTCCAATTGAAAGTGATGCAAGAAGTGATCACCTTGGTGGTTTTTGTATTGTTTTCGCTCCTGTTTTTCAAAAATGAGAGTTTGCGGTGGAATCATTTCGTAGGCTTTACTTTTTTGATTTTGGCCGTTTATTTCATTTTTAAAAAGTAAAACCACATGAGAAAAAAACGATTACACGTTGGCTTAACGTCCTTTTTGATAGTGCTGTTTTGGGGCGGTTTGCTTCCCCCGCTTTGGGGACAATCCCTTACGAAGCGCGTCTTATTTTTAGGTAATAGTTATACCAACACCAACAATTTACCCGGATTGATTGCCAGTGCAGCCCAATCGATAAATGATGTTTTGATTCATGATAGTCACACCCCAGGTGGCTTTCGATTCTCAGACCATGTAAGCAATGCTACCTCGTTGGCAAAAATTGCACAAGGCACTTGGGATTTCGTAGTGTTACAAGAACAAAGTCAGCTCCCCTCCTTTCCTATCAACCAAGTCAATGCGCTGGTATTTCCGTATGCAGAAGATTTAAACACCTTAATTACCAGCCAAAACCCGTGCGCAGAAACCGTATTTTATATGACTTGGGGCCGACAAAACGGAGATAGTCAAAACTGTGCGGCAAATCCCCCCGTGTGCACCTATGCGGGTATGGACGATTTGTTGCGGGAGCGGTATATGACAATGGCGACCAATGAAGCGGCTATCGTATCGCCTGTAGGAGCGGTTTGGCGTTACCTTCGCACGAATCATCCCAACCTCAACTTGTATAGTGCCGACGGGAGTCACCCTTCGCTGTTGGGATCGTATGCTGCGGCCTGTACCTTTTACACCACCCTTTTTCGCAAAGACCCCACGCTTATCAGTTTTGAATCGACTCTTTCGCCTACCGACGCGCAGCTGATTAAACTGGCGGTAAAAACGGTGGTTTACAATCAGTTTCCTACTTGGTTTATTGGGACTTATGACCCTATGGCTGCATTTACCTTTACGAATCCAACGGGAACCAATGTTCAGTTTTTCAATCAATCGACAGGTGCAACGAGTTATTTATGGGATTTTGGGGATGGCACGACCGCTACAACAGCACAACCTACGCACACCTATACACAAAATGGGATATACACGGTCACCTTGACGGTAACGCATTGTGGAGTCACTTCTGTCATGCAACAAGTCATTAATACCGCGGTATTGCATCTTTCGCCTCAGCACCCGTTACAAGCTGGGGTAGAAGTGAGTCCGAATCCCGTTACGACCACTTTATCCCTTCAAAGTAATGCATTGATTGAACACCTAAAAGTCTATGACGCGTCGGGACGATTGGTTCAAGTTTTCAGTGGAAATCTGACTTCGGTCGATTGTTCGTCTTGGGCACCTGGCATGTATTTGCTCTCGGTGGCCACTCCAGATGGAAATTACACCCAAAAAATTATCAAGTTATGAAAAAGTATCATATTCAAACCACCCCTTTTGTGGTTCCCACTACCGATGGCAAGTTAATCGAAGAGCATCACGGTCGTGTAGCGACGCAGAACGAGGCCATTTCGATTGCCCATATGATTGCACCGCCGCATTGGAGCGAACCTTTTCAGACGCCCGAATTTGAAGAATACACCTATATTATATCAGGGAAAAAACAATTTATCATCGAGGGAGAAACGGTAATTTTGTCTGCGGGTCAATCCATTCGTATTGTCGCAAACACTCGGGTTCAATATTCCAATCCGTTTGAGGAACCCTGTGAGTATATTTCGGTTTGTCGTCCGGCTTTTGATTTTACTAAAGTGCATCGCGAGGAATAAGGGCGTGTTTTGCGCGAGGGGTGGCAACGGAAATCCTTGGCGTAGGTACGGAGCCAAGATTGCAGTGAACGACCCGACCCCGACAGGGATTTTGTGATATGGCTAAAAAACAGCATTCGGGGGCGCGCCCAAAAAAACTATTGCTTTTGTTGAAGTAGCGCAATGATTTTGGCCTCTACTTCGGGACTATTCCAAATTTCTTCAATGTTGGGCAATTGCATTACCTCTTCCATAATGGCATTTTGGTAATCGCCTATGGCTAGGGCTTCGGCATAGGGTTGCAAGCTAAAGGTCACGCGACTATAGAGGGGCATCCACTTGTCGGGATGTTTATCGGAGAACCATTTTTCGATTTTCTTTTGAAGTAAAAACTGGGCGTCGGCCGTTTTGGCGCTCATTTCCTCAAAGTTTCTTCGAGAGAGTTCGGCGATCGCATCGGCATTGGGTTTGCGGGACTTCTCATAGGCTCTAAAAATCGCATTCCAATCGTCGCCGTATTGCTCGATCATTTGGTTGAGGAGCGTAATATCTTCGAAACCAGCATTCATCCCGTGACCGTAAAAGGGAACAATAGCGTGGGCGGAGTCACCAATTAGCGCCACTTTATCTTCGAAGGTCCACGGATAACACTTCATGATCGCCAAGTAACTCGTTGGATTTTTAAAGAAATTGCTCACCAAATCGGGAATAACAGCGGCGGTATCGGGGAAATATTCGGCAAAGAAATTGACTAATGCCGTTTCATCTTTCAACTGCTCGAAGGAATTTTCGCCTTCAAACGGCATAAATAGGGTACAAGTAAAACTTCCATCGAGGTTAGCCAAGGCCATGAGCATAAAATGACCTCGGGGCCAAATATGTAAAGAATTTTTGTCAATTTTATGCGACCCGTCGGGATTGGCAGGAATATGGAGTTCTTTGTAGCCAATTTTCATGAACTCTTGAGAGTAATCAAACATACTCTGGCGTTGCATGCGGTGGCGAATACGCGAAAAAGCACCATCAGCACCGAAAACTTTATCGTATTTTAAATCGGTCCAAGCTCCTTTTTCGGTGGGTCCCATGTGTAAGGTTGCTTCGGCCAGCGTCACATCCCAAATACGGTGCTCGAAGAAAAATTCAACCCCCGCTTCTTCGGCCAGATCAATCATTTTTCGGTTGAGTACGCCACGGGATAAAGAGAAAATGGCCTCACCTTCTTTGCCGTAGTATTGGTAGTTTATCTGTCCGTCTTTAAGGTGAATCGCACGTTTGTCTACGGGAATTCCAATACTGCGAATGGCATCGTCCAAGCCAATATCTGCCAACGTCTTCCAACCGCGATCGGACATCACCAAGTTAATGGAGCGTCCAGAGAATTCAACCGTACGAATGTCGGCACTACGGTCGAAAACGTGTACAGTATGGCCTTGCTTTTTTAGATAAATCGCTAGGAGTGTCCCGACTAATCCGGAACCCACCACGGCAATTCGTTGTGGCGTTTGCATGGTATGGGTAAAAATGTTAGACAAAAATACTTAATAATATCCGAACGTTACCGTAACAGTAGCGCAAAAATAAAGCAAAACTTAAAATTTGTTTAAACTTTTTAATATTTCATTAAACAAATTTATCTTTGAAGAAAAAAGTAATGAAAGTCTTTACCGCTTCGGACCTTGCCGCCCTATCAAAAGTAGAACGTTTAAACCTCGTCAACAGTTGCACTGGCTACAAATCGGCCAACTTAATTGGTACCCTTTCGCCGGAGGGACATGAAAATGTGGCGGTATTTTCGAGCATCACGCATTTGGGAAGTGACCCCGCGATGTTAGGATTTATCGTACGTCCTACTTCGGTGCCCCGGCATACCTATCAAAACATTAAAGCTACTGGGTTGTTTACCGTAAATCATATTACGGTGGTTCAAATGGAAGCGGCGCATCAAACCTCGGCTGCTTACGATTATGGGGTTTCGGAGTTTGACATGACAGGATTGACCCCGACCTACCGCGAAGGCATTGCGGTGCCTTTTGTTTCGGGATCACCGGTGCAATTGCTTTGCCGTTATTTGAATGAATATCCGATCCATGAAAACAACACCATCCATGTTATTGCGGCCATCGAAGCTATCTATGTAGAGGATACTTTAGTTACGCCTGATGGTTGGTTGCAATTGGACCGAGGAGATGTGGTGGCGATTAATGGTTTGGATGGCTATGCGCGTCCCACCTTACAAGATCGATTTGCATATGCCCGACCCAAAACGCCCTTAAAATCACTTCGCCCCCATGCCTCATAAAAAACCCTTTTTACCCCAAAAAATATGTGTGGTTTGCGGACTCCCCTTTTCCTGGCGCAAAAAATGGGAAAAGAATTGGGAGTCCGTTAAATTTTGCAGTGACCGTTGCCGAAAAAATAAAAATACCCTATGAAACATCTCGTTTGGTTTCGAAATGACCTTCGCACCGAAGATCAATATGCGTTGTGGAAAGCCACACAACAAGCTGAAAAAGTGATTGGCGTATATTGTTTTGACCCACGCCATTTTGCCCTTACCCCTTATGGATTTCCAAAAACGGGTGCCTATCGCGCTCAATTTTTATGGGAGAGTGTTCGCGCGCTAAAACGCAATTTGGAAGCCTTAAACATTCCGCTATGGGTGTTTTATGGCGAACCCGAGACAACGATTCCCGAGTTGGTAAAAACCCACGGCATCACCACCCTTTTCACTACGCATGAATGGACTTCAGAGGAACGTAAAGTCACTGACGCGCTTAAAGTTCAAATGCCCCGTATCGCTTTCCATGAACTTCAAGACGGCTTTTTATTTCACCCTGAGGATATCCCGTATCCTGCCGCCAAAGAGATTCCAGAAATCTTCACGGAGTTTCGTAAAAAATGTGAAAAGCTTTCAAAAATAAGACCGTTGGTCGAACCCAAAGCGATGCCGAAATCGAATTATGAAATAACCCCAGAGCTACCAACTTTGGCCTCCTGTGGCATTACACCTCAATCTGCCGATAAGCGCACGGCTTTCCCCTTTAAGGGTGGCGAAAATAAGGCGTTAGCGCGCTTGGAGGATTACTTCTACACGACCGAAAATTTATCGCAATACAAACAAACCCGCAATGGATTGATTGGCGCGGATTATAGTTCGAAGTTCTCACCTTGGCTTGCCCACGGCTGTATTTCGCCCCGAAAAATCTACTGGGAAGTGCAACAGTACGAAGCAGAAATATGCAAAAATGAAGATACGTATTGGCTCATTTTCGAGTTGATTTGGCGCGACTACTTTCGGTACATTTCTCAAAAACACGGGAACAAAATCTTCCAATTGAATGGCATTGTCAAACAAAAATACGAATGGGAATTTAACGCTCGTAAATTTGAAAAATGGACCCAAGGCAAAACGCCCGAACCTTTTGTAAATGCCAACATGAAAGAATTGGCGGCTACAGGATTCATGAGCAACCGCGGGCGTCAAAATGTGGCGAGTTTTTGGGCCAAAGAATGGGAACAGGATTGGCGTGCTGGAGCGGCTTGGTTTGAATCGTTATTAATCGACTATGATGTACATTCCAATTACGGAAATTGGTTGTATAACTCGGGGGTAGGCAACGATCCGCGCGACCGAAAGTTTAACATTCGCCGTCAAGCGGAAATGTATGATCCAAAAAACGAATACCAGGATTTATGGAATACGTAACCTTACGCTTGATTTTGGGTGACCAATTGAATCTAAAGCATTCGTGGTTTTCTGAAAAAGACCCTTCCGTGTTGTACTTGATGGCCGAAATGCGCCAAGAAACTGACTATGTGAAACATCATATTCAAAAAGTAACAGGCTTCTTTTTGGCGATGCGTAATTTTGCGAAAGCCTTACAAAACCAAGGCCATGAGGTACATTACATTGGCATTACGGAAGAATTGGCTACAAAAAGTTTGCCTGAGATTCTGCAACATTGTTTCGACACCTATACTATTCAACATTTTGAATACCAGCTACCCGATGAATACCGATTGGATGTGCAATTGAAAAGCTTTTGCACAGAATTATCAATTTCGCACCAAGTGGTGGACACCGAACATTTTTATACCACACGGGAAGAATTGGGTCAGTTTTTTGAAGGCAAAAAGCAATTCTTGATGGAGAATTTTTACCGTATGATGCGGAAGAAACATCAGGTGTTGATGGTGGGAAATGATCCTTTGGGCAACCAATGGAACTTTGACCATGACAATCGCTTAAAGTACAAAAATCAGGTTCCCGTGCCTCCCATGGCGGTTTTTCCAAAAAATGTGCAGGACGTTTTGGATGAAATACACCAAGCGGGCGTGCAAACTTTTGGGCAAATCGAACCCCATTTTTTTATTTGGCCGATCAATCGAGAGGAAGCTTTGGAGCAATTGGACTATTTCTGTGAGCATTTGTTGCCTCATTTCGGCGATTATGAAGATGCGATGCATACCGAGCAAGCCTTCCTTTTTCACTCCCGCTTATCCTTTGTACTGAATACGAAAATCGTAAGTCCGAAGGAAGTCGTGGATCGCGTAGTTATGCATTTTTACAAAAATCAAGACACTATCACGCTATCCCAAGTTGAAGGATTTGTACGGCAAATATTGGGCTGGCGCGAATACGTGCGCGGAATTTACTGGCGTCACATGCCCGACTATGCGCAACGCAATGCTTTGGACAATACTTATCCCTTACCCGAAATGTATTGGACCGGGAAAACCAAAATGAATTGCATGCACCATGCCTTGGGCTTAAGTTTACAAAATGCTTATGCGCATCACATCCAACGATTGATGGTCATCGGCAATTTTTCACTCCTCACCCAGCGCCATCCCGATGCGGTAGATGCTTGGTATTTGGGCGTTTATATGGATGCATTGGAATGGGTTGAACTCCCAAACACCCGCGGGATGAGTCAGTATGCCGATGGGGGAATTTTGGCCACCAAACCCTATGTCTCCTCGGGTAGTTATATTCAAAAAATGAGCAACTACTGCACGGGTTGCCACTATGATGTAAAATCCCGTACGGGGGAGCAATCCTGTCCGTTCAACAGTTTGTATTGGAATTTTTTGGATGATAAAAAAGCCTATTTTGCCAAAAACCAACGCATGGCTATGATGCTGAATTTATTGGGAAAAATCCAACCCGAAGAATTGTATGCAATAAAAAAGAGGGCTTCCGAAATTATCGAAAACCCAGACCTATTTTAATATTATAAATTATGAATTATAAATTATAAATGTTGGATTAATTGGTTTTGGGTTTTAACACCAATAATGTTGACGTTGCTTCAATCTCTTTGCGGTTGAGTTTCATTTTTCGGAAACGGCCTTTGACAAAAAGTTCCGCTTGGTCATTGTAGTGCGGACTGGAACGTACCCCCGATTGACCCGTAGGTAGTATACTCACACTATTTTCCACATCAGAAAAATCGATAATACGACGGGTTGAAGGACCCCCGCCCACGTTGTGCTTCCCGTCTTCGGCCAAATAAAACAATAAGTTATTGATGACTTCATTCCCGCCAGGCACCTCGTAAGTTCCCACATTAAATAGGGGTCGTAAGGCCGCTACTTTCCCCAACGGGTGTTGGTGTTCCAATGTATGTACTTTTCCCCAGCGCCAATTTGTATAGTCCGGTCCTAATTGATTTTCTAATGCTTTAATCGCTTCATGAAAGGAACGGTTCATTACTTGATTTCGGGTTTCTTTACTGCCTTTGGTGTTCACATCATCCCACCACGGTGAATTGGGATTGTTACTTTGTCCCGCGACCATTTGTTTGACAATATGCGTTCCCAAGAAAAGGGTAAATCGCTCTTCTCCTAATTCGTCCTGGAAAGTGTTTTTTAAATAAAAATACAACCATTTGTTGTAAATCGTGGGCGCGATATCATAGACGGCATGCGTTCCTTCCCATTGTTGCAGGGTTTCTAAGGCGCTTTTTTCGGTCGCTGTCAGTCCGTTTTTGGGGATACATTTTATCCAATCTTTCACTAAATCAGGATAAATTAAGGACGTATGGTCATTGATCATGCGTTCCACATCGGAACGATCCCAATTGCTTTTGGTGGCCAACAACGACTGAATCCGTTTGGCGCGGTCTTGGGGCAAATAATAGCCGGGATATAAATAGCCGTTTATGGGTTCGGGTTGATTATTAGCCGAATAGACATAATGCCAGTTGGGATTGATCGCATAGGGATTTTCTTCAAAAGGCAAGAAGGTCCGTTGGTCGTCTTTGCCATTCGTTCCATCCAAAATAAAGTTGGGATTTACGCCTTCGGGCATGCGATACAATTTCCCCGACGTGATCCAAGCGATATTATTTTTGGCATCGCCATACATCACGTTCAACCCGGGGGCGTGCACGAGACCTACCTTTTGATAAAAATCATCCAAATTTTTGGCATGACTCAACCCATAGACAGCTTCCAAAATATGATTGGCGTGTTGGGTGTAAATCCACGACATGGTTACCGGATTTTTGGCTTTCAATCCTTTCAACAATCCATTCATTACCGGCCCGTGTTGGGTTGATTGTATGGTCAATGCAACATCGGCGGTGTCTTTTACTTTGATGGTTTTGGTACGAATAACATAGTCGGCATAACCGGATGCTGTTTTGTATTGCATGGCATTTTGGGGATGATTTTCTTCTTGGAAAAAGTCCAAATCATCGTTTTCAAACATAGTCAACCCATACGCATACTCACGGTTATGGCCGAGCAAAGGAAAAGGAGTTCCGGCCAAATAATAGCCGTACATTTCATAACCGGGACAAGAAATGTGTGCTTCATACCATGTGCCCGGTTGGGAGAACATGATATGTGGGTCGTTGGCAAAAATAACCTTGTTGTTCTTGGTTTTTTCGGCACCGATTACCCAGCTGTTGCTCCCGATAAAAGGAGGCACGGGTGAGTTTTCGAGAAGTTCAGTGATTGATTTTGAAATGGCAGCATAATCGTTGGCTTTTCCCTTATAGGATTTCAAACGGGTTTTGGCCAAAGCACCGTCCAGCCCAAAATCAGTTAAGTAGTCCATTCCCCATTCGTCACGGATTTCCGTCAATAACGGGTCGGTTTTTTGCGCCATGGCAAAACTGAAGGACATGAATCCGAAGATGTTGTACATGTCTTTGAGGGTAAATGGAGTCTTTTCAACTCCGATCAAATCAAATTCAACGGGGGTTTTTCCTACCTCCATGTAGTGATTTACCCCATCGATATAGGCTTGGGCCAATTGGTAGGCTTCTGAATTTTTATCCAAAGCCGCTACCGCTTGGGCTGAATTTTCATCAATTCCGATACCGGCAAAGAACTTGTCGTTTTCTAACGCTTTTACCCCAAACAATTCCGACAAGCGTCCGGGAGCAATACGCCGCATCAACTCCATTTGCCACAAGCGATCTTGGGCATGCACATAGCCAAGCGCTCGTAAAGCATCTTTTTGATTTTGGGCATAAATATGAGGCACCCCGTAGTCATCAAAATAGACTTTGGTTTCGTTTGACAAGCCTGCTAGTGACTGTTCGCCTTCGTATTGGGGTGCTTTCGTTTGGAAATAAATATAAATTCCAAGGCAAATAGCCAATACAATCGACAATGCGATTAGTACAATTCGTTTCACTATTTTCATGATAACAAGTAAGATAAACTTTAGTCGTTGGATACAATTATTTGTTTCAACAAAAAAAAAGCCTTAGAGTAAGGCTTTCAAATTTATTGTTTTTGCAAGGCTAAAATTCCCGTTTTCAAAATCTGTCCAAATGCATACATATCTTCATACGAACAATAGAAAGGAGCGGGAGCCAACCGAATTACATTGGGTTCACGCCAATCGGTAATGACGCCATTTTGCATCAAATAATCGAATAAACTTCGCCCTTGTCCATGTAAATACACCGACAATTGGCAAGCGCGTTCATCGGGATTGCTGGGCGTGATGACTTCAAAATCGGCACCGTCCAACTGTTGATCGATATCGTGTAATACAAATTCGAGGTAAGCCGTCAATTGGTTTCGCTTGGCAATCAGTCGTTCCATACCCACTTCATCAAAGAGTTCGACCGATGCCAAATACGGCGCCAATGACAATATGGGCAAATTGCTCACTTGCCAACCGTTGGCACCTTGTACGGGATCAAAGTCGGGTTCCATTTTGAAACGACGTTCTTTATTGTGTCCCCACCACCCTGCAAAACGGGGTAAATTGGTGTGGTGGTGTTTTTCGTGAACAAAACAACCCGAGGCATTTCCAGGCCCAGAGTTCATGTATTTATAACTACACCAAGCGGCAAAATCGACATTCCAGTCGTGCAAGTTCAATTGTATATTCCCCGCAGCGTGCGCCAAGTCGAATCCTACATAAGCGCCTACGGCATGACCGGCTTCGGTGATAGTTTTTAGATCAAACACTTGACCCGTGTAATAATTCACACCGCCCCACAATACCAGTGCCAACTCCTCGCCGACTTCATTGATTTTAGCGATAATATCTTCGTGGCGAATATTGTGTTCGCCCTCACGACGTTTTACCTCAACTATCGCATCTTTTGGGTCAAATCCGTGGACACGAACTTGGGATTGAAACATATATTGATCGGAAGGGAAAGCTTTTTCTTCGCAAATGATTTTGTAGCGTTTGCCTTGCGGGCGGTAAAATGACACCATCAATAAGTGCAGGTTCACCGTCAAGGTATTCATTACCGTCACTTCTGAAGGCAAGGCACCTACAATTTTACTCAGTGGATTGGCAAAACGTTCATGGTAATCCCACCAGGGTTTTTCGGCATAAAAATGTCCCTCTACCGCCAAATTCGCCCAATCATCCATAACCTCTTGTACAAATTGAGCCGCCGATTTGGGTTGCAACCCCAAGGAATTTCCCGTAAAATAAATTACATTTTTACCTTCATGTTGAGGAAAAATAAACTGATCGCGGTACGCACGCAGGTCGTCTTGGCTATCGAGTTGTTGTGCGAATTCACGCGTATTTTGAAATGTCATCGTTTTGTTGGTTTGAAGGGTAAATGTAGTAATCTTGGAGGAGATTTGAAATAGTAATTATGGGTTATGAATTATGAGTTATGAATGAATTGCTGATTATGTAATAGCTTCATCGACACATCGACAAATTGACACATCGACAAATTGCCTTATCGACACATTAAAAAAGGCCTTCATTTCTGAAAGCCTTTTCTACATTATAAGATCAACATCGCGTCGCCATAGGAATAAAAACGATAGCGTTCTTTCACGGCTTCTTCGTAGGCTTTTTTCATTAAGTCATGTCCACAAAAGGCTGAAATCATCATTAACAAGGTTGATTTTGGCGTGTGGAAATTGGTCACCATACAATTGGCAATACTAAAATCATAGGGTGGGAAGATGAATTTGTTGGTCCAACCATCATAAGGATTTAGCGTACGGTTGGATGAAACCGAACTTTCAATGGCGCGCATCGAAGTAGTTCCAATGCAACACACACGGCGTTTGTTTTCGATGGCTTTGTTGACGGTATCACATGCCTCTTGAGAAATGCGTAATTCTTCGGAGTCCATTTTATGTTTGGATAAATCCTCTACTTCAACAGGATTGAACGTTCCTAATCCCACGTGAAGCGTAACTTCAGCGAAGTTGATACCTTTGATTTCAAGACGTTTCAACAAATGCTTTGAAAAGTGCAATCCCGCAGTGGGAGCTGCTACGGCGCCTTCTTCTTTAGCGTAGATGGTTTGGTAACGTTCGGCGTCCTCTTCGGTAACCTCACGATTGATGTATTTAGGAATCGGCGTTTCTCCTAATTCCTTCAATTTATACCGGAATTCTTCGTAGGAACCGTCGTATAAGAAACGAAGGGTACGTCCACGGGAAGTGGTGTTATCGATAACTTCAGCCACCAATGAATCGTCATCGCCGAAATACAATTTATTCCCGATACGGATTTTACGGGCAGGATCGACCAAAACATCCCATAGGCGTTGTTCCGCATTTAATTCGCGCAACAAGAACACTTCGATACGCGCTCCTGTTTTCTCTTTGTTTCCATACATACGCGCTGGAAACACTTTGGTATTGTTTAAAATCATCACATCGCCATCATCAAAATAGTCGATAATGTCTTTAAACAATTTATGTTCGATTTGCCCAGTGCTGCGGTGAACCACCATTAAGCGCGACTCATCGCGGTTTTCAGCAGGAAATTCGGCCAGTAACTCTGGAGGTAAATGGAAATTAAAATGGGATAGTTTCATCTTTTTATAGCCTTTAGATTACATTATTTTGCCTCACGGCAAACGGGTGCAAATATACTATCCGTAAAAGGGGGTTGTCAAGTAAATTAGGATTTATTTTCCGACATTTTCCCTGAAATCCCTACCTGCGCGAGATCGCTCCAAAAAGTGGGATATGATTTTGAGACCACTTCGGCATTTTCAATGTGTATAGGCACACGAAGCGCTAATGGTGCAAAGGCCATGGCCATTCGATGGTCTTGATATGTTGCTATGGCCACATTGGGAATTAGGTGGGTTGACGATTCAAGATGTAAGGTATCAGCAGTGGTTTGGATTTGTCCCCCTAGTTTTGAAATCTCTTGCTGCAGGGCTACTAACCGGTCGGTTTCTTTAATTTTAAGCGTATGCAATCCGGTCAATGTACATGAAATCCCGAGTCCTAAACAAGTCACCGCAATGGTTTGTGCGATATCGGGAGCTCCAATTAAATGGGCTTCAAAATGGGAGGTTGTGGGAGGTGATACTTTGGTGAGACGAAGGCGAAAATGGGGTAAAAATGTGGTCGCTACCCCTAATTTTTCGTACAAGGAAATCAAAACTTGATCGCCTTGTAAACTATTGGGACGGTAGCTCGACAACGTAACTTCGGCACCCACATCCGATAAAGCGATGATACTATACCAATAGGAAGCCGAAGACCAATCGCTTTCTACGGTAATCGACATCGAAGCACTTTCATTTGGTGGAGCCATCATGGGGTACACCCGAATCTGATTTCCTTCAAACGAACTAGTAACACCGATTTGTTGTAGTAAAGCTAAGGTCATTTGAATATACGGAATTGACGTAATTTCACCTTCCAACGTCAGTTCGATACCCCTTTCCAAACTGGGAGCAATGAGTAGAAGGGCTGAAATGTATTGGCTGCTGACATGGGCGGGTAAACTAACTTTATCCTGTGATACCTTTTTCCCTGAGATTTTCAAAGGCGGAAAACCATTTTGTTCCGCATAAGTTATGTCGGCACCAAGTTGTTGCAGCGCTTCGACGAGAATTTGAATTGGACGTTCTTTCATTCGCGATGACCCTGTAAGCAAAACTTTTTTTCCTTCTTGAATAGCAAAAAAAGCGGTGAGAAATCGCATGGCTGTCCCTGCATGATGCACATCAATCACAAGTTCATCCTGATTTTCGACCCGTAATTTCTGAAGAGCTTGCATCATAACGTCCGAGTCATCGGAGTTGGAGGTGTTTTCCAAGTGTAAAAACGGATATAACGCTTGGAGCAAAAGGAGTCGGTTGGTTTCTGACTTAGAACCGGTTATGGCAATTTCTTTTCCCGGGATTAATGTCGAATGCAGTAAGTGGTTAGTCATGTAGCGAGTCAAATTTGAATCCAATGCAAGGCGTTATGCGTACGAGTTGTGAATTATGAGTTATGAATTATGAGTTATGAGTTATGAGTTGAAAATAACTAACTCACCTAGAGGCTAGGAGTCTAGTCACTAGTTACTAATTACTAGTTACTAGTTACTAGTTACTAGTTACTAGTTACTAATCACTAATCACTAATCACTAATCACTAATCACTAGTCACCAGTCACTAACCTGCCTGCCGGCATAGGCAGGTCACTAGTTCCTACTTCAGCTTCTCGTTATTGTGATGGCGATCGTGGTCACGTTTTGTTTTCAAGTCCATTTTTTTATCAAATGCGGCTTGCAAATCGACCCCTGTCTGATTGGCCAAACAGAGCACGACAAATACAACATCGGCAAGTTCTTCGCCGAGATCTTTATTTTTGTCACTTTCTTTCTCCGATTGTTCGCCATAGCGGCGTGCAATGATACGGGCTACTTCTCCGACTTCTTCGGTGAGTTGCGCCATATTTGTGAGTTCGTTAAAATAGCGAACCCCATGATTTTTTATCCAATGATCGACGTCGAGTTGGGCGTTTTTTAGGTTCATGATTATTTTTTTACCAAGACAATTTTCTCTGTCTCTTTTGCAACGACCAAGGTAAAAAATTCTTTAAGTTCGAGATACTGTTCAGCTGGAATTTCTGATTTATTTAAGGATAATGTAGTAGTAATGACTAGCTGATTAGGTTTTCGTTCAATGAAAAAACGAAAAGAACCTGTATCGTTGGACATTTTAAACACTTTGTCGACTGGAGCTGATTCCAATTGAAATTCAGCGGGATATGAAAAAATAACCGTAGTCATTTCCCTTTTTGGATACGTAAAATTCACCGGGTATTGACGGTTTTCAGCCGTAAACCATGGGATTGTATGCGTGTTAAACAACAAGGGGTCAACATACCATTTTTCGCCTATCTTTTCTACAAATTTATCGGTCTCAAATGAGAAAATCTCTTTAGCTACGGCTTCTTCACTTTTGTTTTGAATGTCGTGTTTGTTGATGACAATATTTTTGAATTTATTTTCTCGATTCCTAATCCACGTATCTTTATCCATTCGTTGTGAATCGGCCATGACATCCCAACAATCATAATTTGTAAATTGAGCTACACAATCTCCAATTAAGCCCTTATCCTCCTGCCAATTCACTTGAATATTGTAGAAAGAGATGGAGGGTGTTTTGGGCGTTAGACTCACTTCTTCAGAGGTGCCGTTTTTACGAATTAATCGTCCTTTTTCGTTTAGAGCATGAACAGGAAGTAAGGTAGTTTTGCCTGCTTTTTGAGTCGCATCCAAAAGGAGTTGCTCGCCATCAAGATTTACAGCGGTGATCACATAGTTGAATTTGGAATAGGATGGAAACGAAACAAATCCATTTTCTCTTGTGCTTAAAAGAACAGGATGAGCATCAATCCCAGCCTGCGTTAACATTGCCGTTAGGGTTAAATTGACATCGGCTACATTACCATTTCGTTTATTATAAGCTTCTTCGAGTGATTGACTCGTATTATATCCCATTTTGCCGTTCCACGCGATTTGCTTCTTGACCCATTCAAAAATTGCCAAGGTTTTTGTTCGAGCATCCATCTCCTTTTGAACAATTCGGTCTAAATCTGATAAAAAGTAGGATGTTTTTTGTAATTCACCCCCAAAAGAAGGATTACTAAACACCGTTTTTACCACATCATCCCATGTTACAGCAATCTTTTTTTGCGGTTCCTCGGGAAATTGAACGGATTCTAATTCAAGGCTAATCTTTGCATAATAATCATTGCGATTCGCCGTAAAGGGTTCATTTTTTAGGGCAGGAACATCCCATTGCTCTAGTTCGTAGACCGCCGTTTTAAAATTCAAAATATAATCGCGTTTAGCACGTGTTCCTTCAATATAAGCTGAATAATTGATAGAACCATCCCCATAGTTGGATTGCATTGGAATATCTACAAATCCAGAGCGAATAATTTTGTAGGTATACAGCAAAGGCAATTCCATTTTTAAATAGGCTTTACGCACTGGAATATCAAATTGGTATTGAAACAAATCGATAGTTTGGATATCTTCCGAACGAATTTCGTAAGTCAGCTCAATAATAGAACCTGGTTTGACGCCAGGAAACGTAATCAATTTTGTTTCCCAAAATTCGTTTGTTTTTTCCAACAGGACTCCAGATGAAGTCACTTTTTGTTTTTTTACTTTGCCTTCTTCTAGATTGTATGAATACGCTTTGAGGTTGACAATGCGATCTTTGTTCAGCTTTTTATAGCCAACGTAATAGGGAATTTTCACATCAGCCCATCGAAGCCCTTCAGTCTTGTAAATCTTTATTTTCTGTTTATATTCGGCTATATACGAAAAGCCGTTTTCGGCCGAATAATCAAATCGCAGGGCACACGTTGTAAACAAATACGCCGCCGAAGCTGAAGAATCTACAGAACAAGAGCGCTCTTCTAATTCTTGTTTTGTTACCTCGTTTAACTCGAATTTTTGGCCAAAACAAAGCGCCGTAAAAGAGAGAAAAAGAAGAACAGCGCTATACTTTTTTAAGTACAATCTTCTCATTGACTTTATCTACAATTAGCTTAAAAAACTCTTTTAAACTCTCGTATTCATCTGGAGGCATAATAGCTGTTTTTATCTCCAAATTGGTTTGAATCACGAGTTTGTTTTCATTTTTAGTAATGGAAAAACTGAATGTCCCGTAATTTTTATCCAATCCGAGAGCCATGTTTTCGGGTAAGGTTTCTATGGTATATCCTTCGGGCAGATTAACTATAATCATTTGCTTTTCGCGAAATGGAAATGAAAAATCTATTGGATATTCTCGGGTTTCCTGTTTGAATGGATTTTCATCCAAACCAAGGTGAAATAACGGACGAACAAACATTTTTCCGCCAATTACTTCCACACTATTGGTACTCTCAAAAGAATATTTTTCCACCAAAGCTTCACTCACACCATTATCGGCCAATTCAAACTCGGTCACTTCAATGCCGGTATAATTTTTTTGCAAGCGTTCGATTTGCGACTCTTTGGATAGTTGACGGTAACGGTCGCGAAAACGCAAGGCACTATAGTCGACCATTTGATTGCGCACTTTACCCGAAACTGACCCATCTGCAGCCAAATCGATAGCCGCATTTTCTTGATTTAAGGAGACCATTTTGGGCATTAAATCGACTAATTCAGCCGTCCCGTCATCGAGCAGCATACGACCATACCAATTCAAATCCCGTAACGGTAATATATCGGGACTGGCATACTTACTGGTTGCATCTAAAAACAAAACACCGCCATTTCTTTTCACTCCTACAATGACTGCATTATAGGCATTAAAACTTGGATACATGGCAATACCGTTGGCACGAGTACTCAACAAAATAGGGTGTGCGTTAATTCCAAGATGACGTAACATTCCTACCATCATCAAATTGATCTCGGCGTAATTTCCTGTTTTCTCTTCATAAGCTTTTCGCACCCCTTTGTCGGTAAAAATGCGATAGGACTCATTCCAATTCATACGATTTTGCACGTATTGAAACACCATAGCAATTTTTTCATCATCGGTTGTCAAACCTTCTACCAACTTGGTGAGATCGGCTTCAAAATAACCCGTTTTTCGCATCTGAGGGCCAAACTCTTCATCCTCATAAATTTTGCGGCATACATCTTCCCAAGTTTTGGCATAATACTGATAGGTACTCTGTGGCAACATAGTAGAAGCGTGCTCATGAATGAGGGTCGAACGATAATTACTGATGTTATTGACAAACGATTCTTCTTTCATGGCGGCAACATCCTTTACCTTATACGTCATACGATTGTCAAAATATTCAAAACGATTCCCTACTGAAAATGTAACCGACCGATTCACCTTTTCTTGGGCTATATCCAAAATTAAGGCTCCACGATAGTAATTGTTAAACTTATAATATTCGGGGATGTCGACTACATATTCACAATAGTTGATAGGCACATCATATTGAAAAAACCAATCCCGAATGTTGGAGATAAATGGGGATAAAATAGAGTATTTGTATTCGATAATACAGCCTTCTTTCACTGCTGGCATCGACAGTTTCTTTACTTTGGTATTTTTATTGACCTGTTCTGTAAAAATATTTTCAGACTTCGCTTTGGTTTTTTCGATTTGTCCATTAACCAAGTTATAGGTCACCGCTTTGGTGAAATCTACCTGTTCCCCCGGACCTGAATTGGGGGCATAGTGATATAATGAAAAATTGGCTTTCTCATAAGCTTCCTTTTTATATATTTTAATCTTAACACTTACTTCAGTGATCACATTAAATTGCCCATCGGTTAGTGTAAAATAGGTTCGTCCTTTTTTAAACAAAATAGCTGCACTCGCCGAAGTATCTTTGGGATGCACTTTTTCTTGTAATTCAGCTTGGGTTACTTCACCCAAATCATACGATTGTGCAAAACCAAAAGAAAAAAAGGCCGTGCAAACAAAACAAATTAAAATTAAACGCATTTTCATGGCTATTACGATTTAATGAATACAATTTTAGCATTATCGGCTCGGGCGATTTGTTCCCGAAACTTTCGATACAATTCATAGGATTCTTTAGGATATTTGCCTTTTCGTAGTAAAAAAGTACGTTTGACCAGTACCTCTTTCTCTTTTACAGTCACCGTCATGGAGTAACTTCCAAAAGTATCTTCTAATTGCACTGCATCGGGTATGACATCTACTTTTAATCCCTCGGGAATTGTAAACGTAAATGTATCTTCATCGTAGAACCCTCGGGTTATTTCAACCGGATTTTTTCGATTTCGGTACCGTGCGGGGACTTGTACACTTTGATTAAAAGGGTTCACATTGACCAAAATCATATTTCCTGAAGGCTTTGCATAACCTAAAGCAGAAATTTCGAGCTCTTGTGTAAACTGAACTGTTTTTTTATCATTGGTTAGGCGACATTTATCAACTTTCAAGTTATTAATCCAACTAAAATAGGATTTATAATGCTCATCCAGTTTGTCTTTGGGTTGCCCTTCTAAAGCACTCGCTTGGTCGTATTGAATTCCCGTACTAACTATTTGAAGTGATCCTTTAAAATCTCCTTCGGGAGTAATTTGAAAAGATCCTTTACTAAGTTGAGTGCTTTTCTTTTCCGAATAATTTTGTGTACGAACCACCTCTCCTTTATCAGGTTTTATCAACAAGGCAAAGCGATCATCTGTAAAATCTCCTTGAAAACCAAAGGGCACCGTTTGACTTGTACATTCCATAAAGGTATACCCACCTTTTCCATCGGGCATAGCTAAAACGGCATGATTTCCTTGCATGCCCACAAAGTCGGGCGTAATATCAAACTGTTCGTCACCTCCATAAATTATGGTGTAATACGATTCAATTCCCACCGCCTGAAGCAAGGCACGGGTATAATTGGATAACGCTTTACAATCGCCATATCCCAATCGATCAACATCTTTGGCTAACATGGGTTTCCAACCTCCGATCCCCAATTGAACACTCACATAACGCGTGCGCCCTTGTACATATTCATATATTTTTCGCGCTTTTTCAAGAGGATCTTTGCAATCGGCGGTCAATGTTTTAACCTTAGCGATTGTCTCCGGACTTAATTCGTCGGTACCTTTTAAAATGCCTTCATACATCCATTTTCCAAAATCTGCCCAAGTATTCACTTCTCCGTCAACACCTTCCAATGAAAAGCGATTCAAAGCAACGCGAACCTTTGGGAAAATTTGATCTGTACTGGGTGCATAATCTTCTCTTTTTTCAGCGGGTAAATTTTCTACCGTGTAAGACAAAACGCCTTTCTGTTCGGTTTTGGTTATGGTGCGCCCTTCAAAATTCTCTTCTTTAATTCTAAGCGTTAAATCCTCAGGATATTTGTACGTTACAGAGGATTTTTGAATGGACGAATAATAATTTTCATAGGGGCTCCACGAAGCAATAAACGCTGTATTTATGGTTTTTAGCTCCGATTCAAAAACAAATGTAAGCGGAAACTCCGTTGGGGTATAATCCAAAAAAAGGACACGATTATCAGTGAGAAGTGAAAATCCATCCGCTACACTTTGGTCGGTAAAATCACTCTTTTTAAATTTTTTAATCTCCATCCCCATGGCATTGTAAACCGTGAGCTGTAGTTGTATAACTTTTTCCGAAGGACTATACGAAAGATAAGCATCGATATGGTCTTCTCCTTTTTTATTAAAAATGGTAACCACCCGTTTACGACTGATGGTGTAAGACTTGGATGATGTAATATTGACTACAATATCATCCGCACGAACAATACTATTCGCGGATTCTTTTAATGCATCTGGAACTGTAAGGGCGGTGTAATTTGGATTTTGACCGAAAAAAAATTGGGATACCAACAACAGTAGGAGTAAAGGCTTATACATCTCGAAATAATTTTTTCCAAATATATTTTTTTTGGAAAAAATTAACAAACAAAACTTACAATTTATTTTGAGTATCCATAAATATCGTCACCGGACCGTCATTGAGTAAGGCAACTTTCATATCGGCACCAAAAATCCCTGTACCCACTTTTTTCCCCAATTCTCGTTCCATCGCCAACACAAAGGCTTCGTACAAAGGAATCGCTTGTTCGGGTCGGGCGGCCTTAATATAGGAAGGGCGATTGCCTTTTTTGGTCATGGCATGTAAGGTAAACTGACTCACCACTATACAATCCCCTTGGCAATCTTTCACGGATAAATTCATCACCCCCTGCTCGTCGCCAAAAATCCGAAGGTTAGCAATTTTGGACGCCAACCATTGCACATCGTCCATACCATCGGCTTCTTCTACCCCCAACAAGATCAACAAACCCGTTTGAATTTCAGACACTATTTTTCCATCAACGGTAACCGAAGCTTGTGTGACTCTTTGAAGAACTGCACGCATAGGGAAGAGTTATGAATTATGAGTTATGAATTATGAATTATAAATTTTGAGATTTGAGATTTGATATTGAATTTTGATATTGAAATTGATATTGATATTGAATTTTAAACTAACCTCCCAACCGCCTTAGAAACTCCACCAATCACGATTCAGCCCCGAAGTTTCGGAACTAATCACTAGTCACTAGTCACTAGTCACTAATCACCAGTCACTAACCTGCCTGCCGGCATAGGCAGGTCACTAATCACTAGTCACTAATCACTAGTCACTAATCACTAGTCACTAGTCACTAGTCACTACAAACTCCTCCGTTCCTCTGCATATTGGTCTCCGCGGTACTGCTCGTCATCTCCAGCTAAAATTTGTAAATAGCTACGGTAGCGCGACCACGCAATGGTATCGGCTTCTAATGCTTTTTTCACAGCGCAATGCGGCTCTTCTTTATGCAAGCAATTGTTGAACTTGCACGATTCTTTTAACGCAAAAAACTCAGGAAAGTAATCGCTTACTTCTTCGGGCTCCATATCGACCACGCCAAAACCACGAATACCCGGAGTATCTATAATTTTTGTCCCAAACGACAAATCAAACATCTCGGCAAATGTTGTCGTATGTTGCCCCTGTTGATGGGAATCCGAAATCGACGCAGTACGTAAATCCAACCCCGGTTCCAACGCATTGACCAAAGTCGACTTCCCTACTCCGGAATGTCCCGAAAACATACATACTTTATCCACCATTAATGCTTTAAGTTCTTCAAGACCTTTGGCTTCCAAGGCCGAAACACGTAAGCAACGGTAGCCAATCTGACTGTAAACATATTGCAAATACAATTGCTCATCCAAAGCTGCGTCGTCATAGGTGTCTATTTTATTGAACACGAGAACCGCTTCAATACCATAAGCCTCAGCAGTTACTAAAAAACGATCAATAAAACTGGTCGTTGTTGTAGGGTTATTGATGGTTATCAGCAAAAAAACAACATCTACATTGGCCGCAATAATATGTACTTGTTTGGACAGGTTAACCGATTTTCGAATAATATAATTTTTTCGGTCGTGAATGGTATGAATTTGCCCTATGGTTTCGTCAGTGGACTGGTCTAGGTCAAAATCAACGCGGTCGCCTACAGCAATCGGATTGGTACTTTTGATGCCTTGGATGCGAAATTTCCCTTTTATCCGACAATCATAGAGCTCTCCCGTATCCGTTTTTACCGTATAGTAACTTCCCGTCGATTTGTAAACCCATCCTGTCATGCTACAAAAATAAAACAAAAAAGGCACCGAAGTGCCTTTAGTATTTTGAAATAATGCGGAATTAGTATTTGTAAGCTACTCCTTTTTTGATGACTTGTGAGCCTCCCAATTGGTTGGAATTAGCCCCTACAGTCGCTTTATCAGCAGTCAATAAAATAAAAGGACATCCTAACTTAGCGGCTTCCATTTTTAATTTTTTCTCTGCTTTTTTATCTCCAGTGTTTCCGGTTTGAAAGTTGATCAAACCTGTTTTTCCACGTACTTCTTCTCCTTTTTTCAAACCTGAGATGTACGCTTTGTCTTCTAAGATGACCACTTTTTCCCAATCGTCCTCACCGTTCACTACAATTTTCTCTGTAACTTCTTCTACACGACCCGATTTTCCGTAAACGATTTTTTCAATAGCATACTTACTTACTGTGTTTTCTGCATCCTCGCCATCATATTTGAATACGATGGTGTACTCTTCTAATTTAACTACTTTTCCGGTAATCACTTCACCGTTGTGCTTGTAAATTTTGTCTGCCTGTGCTGATACGATGGAGGTGATCAGGGCAAATAGTAAAACTAATTTTTTCATGATTAATAATTTAGAGGTTATCGAACGCAATATTAAGAAATTATTCTGATTTAAACACTTTTTCTTGATGCGCTATACTTTCTTGGTGGATGGCTTTAAAGAACTGAACGATAAACTCTTCGCTCAAGCCTCGTTGCGACCCTTCTTTGACCATACGTTCCAAAATTTCATTCCAACGTTTATTTTGTAAAACAGCCACATTCTTTGCCTTTTTCAACGCTCCAATATCTTCCGCTACTTTCATCCGTTGCCCGATCACATCCAATAATTTGGAATCATAATCGTCGATCTTGACGCGAAGTTTTGATAGTTGCTGCAAATAATCCCCATCGGCATCGTCTTCTTTCCGAATAACCAAGTCAAAAATGATCTGCTTTAACCGCTCGGGAGTCACTTGCTGTGCGGCATCGCTCCAGGCATTATCGGGATCACAATGGGTTTCAATAATCATCCCATCGTAGTTGAAATCCAAGGCTTGTTGGGTCACTTGAAAAATCATATCGCGTTTCCCCGTGATGTGCGACGGATCGATAATCAACGGAATATCGGGAAACTTACTCTGAAAATCAATGGCAATTTGCCACTCGGGGTTATTGCGGTACTTGGTTTTTTCATAGGTCGAAAAACCACGGTGAATCACGCCCAATTTCTTGATGCCCGCATGGTATAAGCGCTCCACCCCACCAATCCATAAGGCCAAATCGGGGTTAACCGGATTTTTCACCAATACAATCTTCTCTGTATTTTGCAAAGCATCGGCAATTTCTTGTACCGCAAAAGGATTTACTGTTGTGCGTGCTCCAATCCACAACACATCAATATCGTGTTCCAAAGCCAATTTCACATGCGCTGCTGTAGCTACTTCGACCGCCATCAACAACCCGGTTTCGGCTTTGGCTTTTTGCAACCATTTTAATCCAATTTCGCCCACGCCTTCAAATCCGCCCGGACGTGTTCGGGGTTTCCAAATACCTGCGCGAAAAATCGACACTTTAGAATCTTGTAATTCACGGGCAATTTGCAGTACTTGATTTTCGGTTTCGGCACTGCAGGGACCCGCAATTACCAACGGGTGGGGCAAGTGAAAATCATCCAACCAAGTGCGCATTTCTTTTTTATTTTCCATAGGGCTTATTTTTTGATTCCGTTTAATATCTCTTTGATGCGATTGGTATGCTGCATTTCTTGATATAAGGCTTCATACTGGTCGGCTTCCAATAATTCCCGAAATCGGGACAAATTTCGGATATATTCTTCTAAAGTGGCTAAAACATTTGCTTTGTTTTGGTTAAAAATGGGCGTCCACATGTCGGGCGAACTCTTTGCCAAGCGCACCGTACTTTCAAAACCACTGCCCGCCATGTCAAAAATATCACGTTCGTCTTGCTCTTTCTCGATGACGGTTTTGCCCAACATAAACGAACTGATGTGCGACAAATGGGAAACGTAGGCAATGTGTTTGTCGTGCGACTGTGGGTCCATATACCGGATGCGCATCCCCAATTTCCGAAACAATTCCATGGCGCGTTCTTGCAACCCAAATGCGGTTTTTTCCACTTCACAAATGATATTCGTTTTGCCTTCAAACAATCCTTGTAAGGCGGCGGTTGGTCCCGAAAACTCGGTTCCCGCAATGGGATGTGTCGCCAAAAAATTATGGCGGTTGGGATGGTGTTGCACGGCTTCACATAAGGGTTGCTTGGTCGAACCCACATCCATGACCAAAGTGTTTTCATTAACCAAATCCAAGACGTGAGGTACCACGGTAAGCGCTTTATCTACCGGCACCGAAACAATCACCATATCCATTTGCGGAATTTCTTCCCATTGTCCTTCTCGGTTGACAAGGCCAAGTTCGATCGCTTGTTGTACATGACCCGCATCGACATCCATTCCAATGATTTCCGCCTGATCCCAAATCAAACGGATATCTCGAGCGAGCGAACCACCTATCAAACCTATTCCGATAACTGCTATTTTCATATTGTAAATCGTTGTATTACTTCTTTAATTTTTTCTTCGGTGACACAGAGTGAAAACCGAATGTATCCTTTTCCGTTGCTGCCAAAAATGATACCTGGGGTGATAAATACATGGTAGCGGTACAACCATTCATCAATCAAACTTTCGGCGTCACTTCCTTCGGGTAACTTCGCCCAAACGAAGAGACCGACGCCTTTTCTATCATACGTACACCCCAACAAATCGGCCAGTTGCCAAATCAGTTCCCGGCGTTTGCTGTAGATCTTATATTGTTGTTCAAACCAATCAGTACCCAATGCCAAAGCAGCCACAGCGCCTTTTTGAATGCCTAAAAACATGCCGCTGTCCATATTGCTTTTGACTTTTAACACGGCATCGAGAAATTCGGGTTTTCCAACTGCCATACCCACACGCCAACCCGCCATGTTAAACGTTTTGCTGAGGGAGTTGAGTTCGATAGCTACCTCAACCGCCCCTTGACAGTTGAAAATAGAAATCGGGTTGTGGTGCAGCACAAAACTGTACGGATTGTCATTGACCAAAAGCAGTTGGTGTTTGCGGGCAAAATCGACCCATTGCTGCAAAAGCTTTACACTTCCTGGTGCACCCGTAGGCATGTGCGGGTAGCCGATAAAAATCATTTTCACTTTTGACAAATCCAAAGCTTCCAAAGCGGCAAAGTCGGGTACCCAATCCTGCTCCGGCTGAAGGTCGTAATACACCGTCTCAGCCTGCACCAATTCGGTTACCGAGGCATAGGTGGGATACCCCGGATTGGGCAACAACACTTGGTCCCCTGGATTTAGAAAGGCCATGGCGATGTGCAAAATTCCTTCTTTGGAACCCATTAACGGCAAAAAATCAACGGGGACATCGGGAGCCAAATCAAATTGCGTTTCGTAAAACCGACGCATGCCCGCGCGGAGTTCGGGAATCCCTTGATAGCTCTGGTATTCGTGCGCTTTGGGTAAAGCGAGGGCCTCGACTAAGGCTTGTTGCACAGAAGGGTGCGGCGGCAAATCGGGACTCCCAATACCCATATTGATCACGGGGTGTCCTTGAGCCACGAGGGCTTGGACTTCTTTCAATTTACGTGAGAAATAATATTCCTGCACGGATTGTAAGCGATTGGCTGGGGTAATCATACTAATGTATTTTGGTAAATTCCTAATAATTTAAATGAGGAAGCCATCAAGGTGAGTAACGCAGCGGCCTTTTCAAAATCGGCATAGTCTTCAAACGTCACATCGACAAAAAAGGCATAGGTAAACGGCGACTCGATTTTGGGCAGGGATTGAATCTTGGTAAGGTTCAAACGGCAATCGCTCATTACGTTGAGCACGGCAGCCAAACTCCCGCGTTGGTGGTGGAGTTCAAACTTCACCGACGCTTTGTTGATTTGAGCTGAAGGCCTATTGGCTTGACGCGACACGATGGCAAACCGCGTAAGGTTGTTGTTCACGGTTTGAATTTGTGGCGCGATGATTTCGAGTTCAAATAATTCAGCGGCTACGACACTCCCAATGGCAGCGATACCCTGTAATTGCTGCGCTTGAATGCGGCGGGCGGTTTCGGCGGTATCTTTATCCTCAACGAGTTTGAGATGGGGATGTTGTTTTAAAAACTCCATACACTGAAGCAAGGCCATCGGGTGAGAATGGACTTCTTGCAGGGAAGCCAACGACTGCCCGGGTAGTGCCATCAGATTTTGTTGGATTTCCAAATAGTGTTCTCCAACAATATGAAAATCGTTGCGATCAATCAGGGCGTAATTGGGCAATAATGCTCCGGCAATGGAATTTTCCAAGGCCATGACGGCTTGGGTGGCGTGACCCTGCAGTAAACTATCGGCGACGGCTTCAAACGAGAGGCATTCTACCAATTCAAAGGCATCTTGAAAATACGCAAGAGCAACTTGATGGTGGAACGAACCTTGAATTCCTTGGATGGCAATTTGTGGTTTCATAGGCAAAAAAAAATCCCGATGGGAATCGGGATTTTAGTATTGGTGCTTAATTTTTTACTTCTTGATGTAACACAAAACCATTCCCTTTTCCTTCGGTGAGAAGAAATAAAAGAAATACGTAAAATAAGTATGGATTGTGTTTGACATGAATAATTGTTTGTGAGGCTAATGTAGCAAAAAATTAGTGTCCTCCCATGGTTACGTCAAAAAAAAGTTACGAAAACGATTGAAGCAGATTTGAACCTTTTATTGGGTGTCTTTTGCAGAAAAAATAAATCTTGCTCCATACTTTCTATTGGCAACTCGCGTTAAGGATGGAGGCCTTGCGGAGCTCGCCTGAGGGAACGAAGGCAGCGACGGCCGATAGCCTGACCTTGTGGGGTGAAAAACAAGCGACGTAGCGTTGTTTTTCACCCCACGAGGGAACGCCCCAAAAAATTGAATGAGAATCTTTACCTTTGTGTGAAATAAATTACCATCATGTCTATAGAAGTGCAAGCGGTTTCGAAATATTACGGGGCGCAAAAAGCCTTGGATTCCGTATCGTTTTCGGTCCAAAAAGGAGAAATTGTGGGATTCTTGGGTCCGAACGGCGCCGGAAAATCAACCTTAATGAAAATCCTAACCACCTATTTAAACGCCGACGAAGGTTCGGCCGCCATCAACGGACATGATGTAGTGGGGCAAGCGAAGGCGGTGCAACGTGTTGTTGGGTATTTGCCCGAACATAATCCGCTGTATTTGGACTTGTATGTTCGTGAATATTTGGCGTTTAATGCCGACGTCTATCGCATTCCGAAAGCGCGAATCGAAGAAGTGATTACGTTAACCGGTTTGACGCCCGAAGCGCATAAAAAAATCGGGCAACTCTCGAAAGGTTATCGGCAACGTGTGGGATTGGCCACGGCTTTACTGCATGACCCAGAAGTGTTGATTTTGGATGAACCCACCACGGGACTTGATCCGAATCAGTTGGTTGAGATTCGCAATGTGATTCGTCAGGTGGGGAAAAATAAAACCGTGTTTTTATCTACCCATATTATGCAAGAGGTGGAAGCTTTGTGCGATCGGGTTATCATCATCAATCAGGGAAAAATCGTAACCGACAAAAAGTTGGATAAACTGGTCGACGAAGTCACCGTTCAAGTGCTGGAAGTTGAGTTTGATCAAGACGTTGAAGCGACCGTTTTGGAAGCGCTCGTGGGACTAACTCAAGTTCGAAAAACCAAAGATCGCGTTTGGGAACTTACCTTTCAAACTGAGGAAGATCCACGGGTACAATTATTTGATTTTGCCACGGCACAGGGCGTTCGTGCGTTACAAATCGTTACAAAAAGTAAGAATCTGGAGCAAATTTTCCGCGAAAAAACGACGACCAAACGTTAAGGATACAACAGTTGCCCTTGGTAGGTGGTTTCTACCGCTACCAGCGGAGGCACATGGGTCAAACGTACATTTCCGGTACTAACAATCTTACCCGAAATTTTTTGAATGGGATGCACCAAAAGGTCGTTGGACCCGCGGTGGAAAATTACCACTTCATCAGCCACCAGTTGGGGTGCTTCGACACGACTGTCTCCGGCCCAAATTAGATATTGTGCTTGTTGGGTTTGACCGCTGAGATAAAAGCGTGCCACATTGTTGGATTGCACAACGACTTGATTGTTTTGAACTTCTATAAAAAAATCGCCCGTACCTGCACCACTTACGCCATCAGCATCTTCATCCAAGGCAAATAACCGCAGTGTAGGATAGGTCAAAATCCCATTTGAGCGAATATCCTGTTCGGTTTTGGAGTAAATTTCTTCTATATTGGGTGCGGTAATTTTTAAGATTGCCGTTCCGTATTCGCGGGTCCAATTGCATTGCGAAGCATCACGCAACATCAGCCGGTTCCCGTCGTGGGTGACTTGCACGTTGTTGATGAGATTCTCCCCCGCTTCGATAAAAACCTTGTATTCGGGTCCTTGGGTGATTTCGACGCCGATGCCGCGATAGACTTCGAGGCGTGTAAACGGACTTACGGGAACTTCCCGCAGGATGCGCTGCCCTTCCGTCTCGATACAATCCATGGGACGTTCGCAGCGAATAAATAATACTACCAAACAACTATAGAACAATGGTTTCATACTTATAATCGAATTCCTATGCCCCACTCGATGGCTTCGGCGAGGAACAGATGGGTTTTTAAACTTAATGAGGAATATACCTTTGGAGTCCAATAATATTTGAGTCCGATACGGTCGTAAAGGGGAATATCATTTTGCAAACGGTCGTACACATAATAACCCACTTGTGCTTCAAAGGAGAGGCGGTTGATGTACCATTCGTACCCCGCAAACAACCCTACTCTTCGGTAATCGGTATCGGGATCGATTTGATCTTCGGGAAAGGCTGCCGATTTGTAGCGGATGAAATCTTTGAGACTTTGAGTAAGAAACACATCGACACCCAATTGGAGTCCCGATTTACGATTCAAACGCTTATCGACATAGGCGCCCAAATGTAAAAAAGGATATTGGCCACTGTTGATGACCGAACTTTCATTGACGCCCGTTCGAACCACCACGTTGTAATGCAATTTTTGACGGTAGTTGAGGGTATCTTTGACACTAGTGTCGATGGTTTTTTCGGCTGATTTTGGGGAACTATAGGTAAGTCCGAGGTTGAGCCCATACGAGTTGATGCCGCTGTTGGGGGACTTGGTACGTCCGTTGGAGTAGTGGGTAAAAAGAAAACCCGCTTGCATCGTCCAAGGAGAGCGAAACAAGGGAATTTGGTAGTGCAATCCCAAGTTGATATTGGCCAACAAAGGACTCCCAAACGCTTTATTTTTGCTATTGGTAACCTTATCATAAGGCTGATTCATATAGGCCACCCCAGCCGCCGTGGTGAGTCGCAAATGACGGTTTAGAAAAAAGAATTGAAACTGCCCACCGACAGCCCAACTGTGGCCGAGAAAACGATTGTTGAAATCCTGATACAACAGATACATCCCGTAATTGGGATTATCGTAAGTGCGGTGCCACTCTTTACTGCCGTGGGTTTGCCAATTATAGGCCAACATAACCCCTTCGGGATGCCCTTGCAAATGGTATAAATCGGGTGTATGTGGCAGCACATTCCCGCGAAACAAACTTACTTCCCATTGCGGTGTAACCCCAGGCGCCTGCGCCCATAGGAGTTGTAGTCCACACAAAAACAAAAAAATACTGCGCATCGCAATGGGTTAGGTGAAGCAAATATAAAGGAAATTGGGAATTTGGAATTTGAAATTGGGAATTTGAAATTTTAAATTTTAAATTTTAAATGAGAGTAAACAACATAGTATGCTCTCTCTTTGTAATTTTACCTTATGGAAGAAAACTTTACACCGCCTCAAAACATTTATCTGTTCCTTTTGGTGACCTTTTTTGTGGCTTTACTGTTTCAAAGTGAAATTGGTATCCTGATGTGGTTAGGATTGTATTTTATTTTGAATGGATATATTCTTTACAAAATTCCGCATTGGTCGTTACAACATCCAAAACGATGTCGAGTGCTGTCTCTTGTTTTGATAGGAATTCCGTTACTATGTCTCGGATTTTTATACTTCGTTTTTAAAAATGCACGAATGTGTTAATTCTTGGGTGACTTTTTTACTACCCCAAAAAGCTATTCTTTAATCACTTTCCGTGTCACACGTTCTCCAGTAGGTAAAGCTACTTGTACATAGTACACCCCGGCTTCTAGCGAAGACAAGTCAATTGTTTCGACTTGATTGCGACTGAAGACTTGTTTTCCTAAGGCGTCAAAAAGGATCACTTCATCATAGGTCTGTCCCAAGTCTAAACTTGCTTTGGTCGGATTGGGATACATAACAGGAAGAACCGTTTGCACTTCAGGTGAGGTAAGTGCAATATAATCTTGATAGCGGTATAAAATAGCACTCACCATAACTACCAATTTATTATCACTTTGCAAGTGAGCAAAACGCGCCCAATCCCATGCGGTAACATCGTTCAAAAAATAGCCATTCGACATAAACGCGGTGTCGAGTGTCGTATCTTCATTGAGTTGTGCAATGATGTAATTGTATGAATTGCTTTGACGAACGGTCATGCATAAAATATAATCTCCGTTGGGCATTTGTTTGATTAAATCTGAACTAATCCCGGGGTAATTCTCAGCCCCAATGGTGAAATGATTGGGGACGGCAATATTGGTTAAATTGATTCCATCACCGCTAAAAGTGGTGTCCAATATACCATTGGCGTCCAGCTTTGCAAAAGCCAACCCGCCGGTCACATTCAACCCACTCACCATCAAACTCCCATTAGATTGAGGGAAAATACTCGCTGGATATGTTTTGCCTCCAAAAGCCAATTGAGCAATTCCATTGGTGCCGAAAGCTGTATTGAGTGTCCCGTTGGAGGTAATTTTCATAACGGTCAAATTGGAACTCGTACTGGAGGGGATAACATTGCCAAGAAGAAGCAAATTGCCATTTTCAGCTTCATAGATATCCGAGAAACTGTCGGTACCTGTAAGTGGGGATTCAAAAATACCATTGACGCCAAAAGTGGTATCCACCGCACCGTTCGCCGTAAAACGAATCGCCAATCCGCTACCGTCGTAATTGGTTCCGCCTAAAAACCAATAATTATATCCCACAGCCGTAATACGCCCTTGACTATCAACCCAAACATCGGTCAAGCGCTCGTCGTTGGGATCGGCACTATTTTCTACATAGGTATTCAAAATTCGAACGCCATTGGTTCCAAAACTGGTGTCTTTTGTCCCATTGGCATTCAAACGACAAATAAAAACGCGGTAATCCGTGGTAAATCCCCCTAAGTTGTGACTGCGCCCTACTAAAAGAATTTTACCATCACTTTGCACCGTTATACCCGAAACATCAAACCTTTCCGCATGATTGTTTGAGGTAAACAAAGCAATACCATTGGTTCCAAAAGAAGCATCTAAACTCCCATTTTCGAGGTATTTTCTAACACCAATCGTAGGGGCTAAATTAGGAAACTGTATACTGAAATTCGGATTCAACGAATACGGGATCAACACTTTGTTGTCCGCATAAAAATAATGGGCATTCGACACCCCACTAATTCCACTGCCATAAACATTCCCTGAAGGCAATCCCGTATCATTAACCCCCGCATTGCCATAGGTAGGATCCAATACCAGCTGGGAAAACGTAAATGAGGAATAGCACACAATAACAAGGAAGATAATCTTTTTCATAGCGTTATTTTTTACAAATATAAGAGAAACTGCTTCTAGTCAAAAGGTTATGAATTATGAGTTATGAATTATGAATTAAATGGCCAAAAACTCTGAAAGAGGAGTTAACCTTTTCAAATCAACCGACTTTTGACTTACGACTTAATTGACTTAAGACTTACGACTTATGACTTTCTGACTTACGACTTACGACTACCCTGACTTACGACTACCCTGACTTACGACTACAAAAAAAACCTGCCCCACCGAAGTGCAACAGGTTTCTCGATATAAAGGTTAGTTAGTAGCGGTTAAAACACCTCTTGAGCAATCGCCTTAATGTTGTCGGCTTTCCCCATAGAATAATAATGCAATACGGGAACGCCCGCTGCCAAGAGTTCTTTACTTTGTTGAATGCACCATTCAATCCCAATTTGCTTCACCGCATCGTTGTCTTTGGCACGCACCACTTCCATAATCAAACTGTCGGGCAATTCCAGACTGAATCGGTGCGGAATCAAGTTCAACTGCTTCTTCGTAGCAATCGGTTTGAGTCCGGGAATAATCGGCACCTCAATGCCTGCTTTTCGACATTTGTCCACAAAGTCAAAAAACTTTTGGTTGTCAAAAAACATTTGCGTGATGATATAATCGGCGCCGTTCTTAATTTTTTGCTTTAAAAAATGGATATCCGAATCCAAACTTGGCGCTTCCATATGCTTTTCAGGATAGCCCGCCACCCCAATACAAAAATTGGTTTTAGCGGTATTTTTCAGGTCTTCGTCCAAATAAATGCCGTGGTTCAGGTTGCTAATTTGCTCCACCAAATCCGAAGCATAATGGTTCCCGTCTTTCTCGGGTTTGAAATAGGTTTCCGTTTTCAACGCATCCCCGCGCAACGCCACCACATTGTCAATACCGAGGAAGTCCAAGTCGATCAACAAGTTCTCGGTATCTTCTTTGGTAAAGCCACCGCACAACACATGCGGAATTGCATCCACGTCGTATTTCCCTTGAATGGCCGCACAAATTCCTACGGTTCCCGGACGTTTTTTTACAATTTTCTTTTGCAGCAAACCGTTTTCCAACTCCTTAAATTCGTATTCCTCACGGTGATACGTCACGTCAATAAACGGCGGTTGAAATTCCATCAACGGATCAATCCCGTCAAAAATCGACTGGATATTCTGCCCTTTCAACGGCGGTAAAATCTCAAAAGAAAACAATGGTTTTCCTTGGGCATTTTCGATATGTTGGGTTACTTTCATGAAATTTTTGTTTCAAGTTTAATGTTTAAAGTTTAATGTTTTTTTGGGCGCGTCCCTGTGGCAGCACCTTAGTCTTTATTTCGTGAAACTGCACCCACAGGGTCGGGTTATCCGCGGTGCACGGCACCTTGCTTCTACCCCTCGCGCACTCCCTGCACCAATCACTCCTTATGAATAGGAACAAGTCACTAATCACTAATCACTAGTCACTAATCACTAGTCACTAATCACTAATCACTAGTCACTAATCACTAATCACTAGTCACTAATCACCAGTCACTAATCACTAATCACTAATCACTAGCCACTAATCCGCCACATTCGGCGCCAGCCACTTATGCGCCACCTCCACCGAGACACCACGACGTTGTGCGTAATCTTCGACCTGATCGGCTTTGATTTTCCCCAATCCGAAATACTTGCTTTCTGGATGGGCAAAATAGTACCCCGACACCGAAGCCGCAGGCCACATCGCCATACTTTCGGTCAAGGTTACCCCAATGCGTTCTTCTACTTGCAAAAGTTTCCAAATCGTCGGTTTTTCCAAATGGTCGGGACAAGCGGGATAGCCCGGTGCGGGTCGGATACCCTTATAATCTTCGGCAATCAAGGCTAGGTTGTCCAACTGCTCGTCGCTGGCATAGCCCCAAATTTCTTTCCGAACTTTCCAATGCAAATATTCGGCAAACGCCTCCGCCAATCGGTCGCCCAAGGCTTTGACCATAATCGCCTGGTAATCGTCTAAATCCTGTTCAAACACCGCTGCTTTTTCATCCACCCCAAAACCCGTCGTCACACAAAAACACCCGATGTAATCTTGTATGCCCGATTCTTTGGGTGCGATAAAGTCGGCCAACGCGATATTCGGAGCTCCTACATTTTTCTTCGACTGCTGACGCAGGGTGAGAAAGGTTGTCGGTTGTGGGTTGTCGGTGGTTGGTAACACTTCGATATCATCATCGTTGACGGTATTTGCGGGAAAAATGCCCACCAATCCTTTGGCGGTAAACCAATTTTCCTCAACGATTTGTGCCAACATTTTTTGGGCATCGTCAAACAACTGTTGCGCTTGTTCGCCCACAACATCATCGTTCAATATCGCGGGGTATTTCCCAAACAACTGCCACGAATGGAAGAACGGCGTCCAGTCGATAAACGGCACCAATTCCGCCAAGGTTACCTTCACTTCTTGTACCCCAATAAAATTGGGCTGTGCCGGTTGGTATTGAGACCAATCCAAACGCAATTTATTGGCACGGGCTTCACTGAGACGCAAAAACTCCTTTTCGCGACTGCGGTTCAAATACCCTTCGCGCAATTGATCGTATTCCTCCCGAATTTGTTCGGCATAAGTTGCTTTATTTTCGGGTTGCAACAAATTACTCGCTACCGTCACGGCACGCGAGGCATCGTTGACATGCACCACACTTCCCGTGTATTCAGGGGCAATCTTCACGGCAGTATGGGCACGCGAAGTCGTTGCGCCTCCAATCATAATCGGAATGGAAATATTCAAACGTTCCATCTCTTTGGCGAGATAGACCATTTCGTCCAAAGACGGCGTGATCAAACCGCTCAATCCAATGATGTCTACATTTTCAGCGACAGCGGTTTGTATAATTTTCTCAGGCGGTACCATCACCCCCAAGTCGATAATTTCAAAGTTATTACAGGCCAACACCACCGATACGATGTTTTTTCCAATATCGTGTACGTCGCCTTTTACAGTAGCCATCAGCACCTTCCCAGCCCCTGCCGAGTGACCGTCTTTACTAGCTTCAATAAATGGCAATAGGTACGCCACTGCTTTTTTCATAACCCGAGCCGATTTCACCACTTGCGGCAAGAACATTTTCCCCGATCCAAACAAATCGCCGACTACATTCATTCCGTTCATCAAATGTTGTTCGATGACTTGGATGGGTTTATCAACCAATTGACGTGCTTCTTCCACATCCTGTTCGATAAATTCGTCCAAACCTTTCACTAGGGAATGCGTAAGGCGTTCTTGTACCGAACCGTTACGCCATTCTTGAACAACCTTATCTGTAGTTTTGGTATCCGATTTTAAGTTTTCGGCGTAGTCGAGCAAACGTTCTGTGGCATCGTCACGACGGTCAAGCAAGACATCTTCAACATAGGTAAGTAAATCGGAATCAATTTCGTCATAAATCTCCAGCATTTCTGGATTTACAATCCCCATCGTCATGCCGTGTTGGATGGCATGGTAGAGAAAAGCGGAGTGCATGGCTTCACGCACTTTGTCATTCCCACGGAAGGAAAACGACACGTTACTCACCCCTCCCGAAACATGGGCATAGGGCAGATTTTCACGAATCCATTTTGTCGCTAAAAAGAAATCCAACGCATTGCGGCGGTGTTCCTCCATACCGGTAGCGACAGGAAAAATATTGGGATCGAAAATGATATCGGTAGCTGGAAATCCCACTTGATGCACCAAGATATCGTAACTGCGTTTACAGATTTCAATTCGGCGTTCGTAAGTATCCGCTTGTCCCACCTCATCAAAAGCCATAACAATCACGGCAGCGCCATAACGTTTGATCAATTTAGCATGATGAATAAAAGCGGCTTCTCCTTCTTTCAAGGAAATCGAGTTCACGACCCCTTTTCCTTGAATGACTTTGAGTCCAGCTTCAATAATTTCCCACTTCGAACTGTCGATCATCACGGGAACACGAGCAATATCGGGTTCGGCGGCAATTAAATTCAGGAATTTGGTCATGGCTTCTACCCCATCAAGCATTCCTTCGTCCATGTTGACGTCGATGATTTGCGCACCACCTTCAACTTGCGCGCGAGCGATATCTACAGCGGCCTCGTAATTTCCCTCCTTAATCAAACGTAAAAACTTACGCGAACCCGTTACATTGGTCCGTTCCCCTACGTTCACAAAGTTGGTTTCTGGAGTGATGATTAGTGGTTCTAGACCGGATAATTGCAAATATTGGGTTATCGGTTGTCGGTTGTCGGTTGTCGGTATCTCCTTACTCATGATGCACTTATAAACGGGCTACTGATGACTGTATACTGCTCTCGGTTCTCGGCTTAAATTCGGCGGCCACTTGCGCAATCGCACGAATATGCTCGGGAGTAGTCCCGCAACAGCCACCGATAATGTTCACTAAGTTTTCATTCAAATACTCGCGAATTAACGCTTGCATTTCTTCGGGTGTTTGATCGTATTGACCGAAAGCATTAGGCAAACCCGCATTGGGATGTGCTGAAATATTGAGTTGGGTATGTTGGCCCAAGCGTTTTAAATACGGTTTCAATTGATCCGCCCCGAGTGCACAATTGAAGCCCACACTCAATAAAGGAATGTGTGCAATCGAAATCAAAAAGGCCTCCACCGTTTGCCCAGACAAGGTTCGTCCCGAGGCATCGGTAATGGTTCCAGAAACCATCACGGGGATATCGGATTGGCGTTCTTCTTTTACTTCTTCAATGGCAAACAAGGCGGCTTTCGCGTTCAGCGTATCAAATATGGTTTCCACCAAAAGTAGGTCGGCTCCCCCATCGATTAGTGCTTCCACTTGTTGGCGGTAAGCCATTCGCAAATCGTCGAAGGTTACGGCGCGATAGCCGGGATCGTTGACATCCGGACTCATGCTGGCGGTACGGTTGGTTGGACCGATAGATCCCGCTACAAAACGGGGCTTGTCGGTAAACTCATCGGCGACTTCACGGGCAATTTTGGCGGATTGATAATTGAGTTCGTACACCAAATCTTCCATATGATAATCGGCCATCCCAATCGTGGTTCCCGAAAAGGTATTGGTTTCCACGATATCGGCACCCGCTTCAAAATAGGCACGATGTACGGCTTTTACAGCCTCTGGTTGGGTAATAGAAAGCAAGTCGTTATTCCCTTTTAGGGGATGTGGAAAATCTTTAAACCGTTCGCCACGAAAATCGGCTTCTTCAAACTGATTGCGTTGCAACATTGTTCCCATGGCGCCATCGAGCACAAGGATTCGCTGTTTTAAGATTTCATAAATAGAGGTTCGCATACTGATAACAAGTCTTTGGGGGCGTTATCAGGAAAGAGAAGATTCTCCTAAGTTATCTTTTTCTGAAAAAATCAGAATAGAATGTAGCACCTTCCTCGAGGTTGAGGGGTTGCTAAGCGTTCGTAGGGTCTATTCCCTCCCGCTTTCGTGATAACGCCATTATTTTTAAGAACAATGCAAAGGTAAGACAAGAAAATCCTCATTTCAAAATAATTATTTGAAAAAAAGCGCAAACGTTTGCGAAAAATTTAAAGATATATTTGGATTTATTGGAATTGATTTTCATAAATTTGCAACCGAAAAATAGAAGAGGAGAAATTTGTTCTGATTGCAACCTCGTAAAAAAATGCTAAAGCAGTAATTCTTCTTTAGTTGTTGCACCACCCTTTTTTCCCTCTCATCATTTAAAACAAAAATTTTAAAGGTATAATTATGGCTTATTTATTTACTTCTGAGTCGGTAAGTGAAGGACACCCAGACAAAGTGGCGGATCAGATTTCTGACGCGTTAATTGACAACTTTTTGGCATTTGATGCTGATTCCAAAGTAGCTTGTGAAACGTTGGTTACCACCGGACAAGTAATTTTGGCGGGTGAGGTGAAGTCCAACACCTATTTGGATGTGCAGCAAATTGCACGTGATGTGATCAAGAAAATTGGGTACACCAAAAGCGAATACATGTTTGAAGCCAATTCTTGTGGGGTTTTATCTGCGATTCACGAACAATCGGCAGACATCAACCAAGGAGTAGACCGAGCCACCAAAGAAGAGCAAGGGGCGGGTGACCAAGGAATGATGTTTGGCTATGCTACAAATGAAACCAACAATTACATGCCCTTGGCGTTGGATTTGTCGCATGCCTTATTGATTGAATTGGCGAATTTACGTCGCGAAAACAATGAAATCACCTATTTACGTCCGGATGCCAAGTCGCAAGTGACTTTGGAATATTCTGATGATAACAAACCTCAACGTATTGATGCAATTGTGATTTCGACGCAACACGATGACTTCGATCAAGAAGAAGCGATGTTGGCAAAAATCAAGAAAGACATGATCGAAATCTTGATTCCACGTGTCAAAGCAAAATACCCCCAATACGCACACTTATTTAACGATGACATCACCTACCACATCAACCCAACGGGTAAATTCGTAATCGGAGGACCTCACGGAGATACCGGTTTAACAGGTCGTAAAATCATCGTGGATACCTACGGTGGAAAAGGCGCTCACGGTGGTGGTGCTTTCTCAGGAAAAGACCCAAGTAAAGTAGACCGTTCAGCAGCGTATGCTACACGTCATATTGCGAAAAACTTGGTAGCCGCTGGTTTGTGTGACGAAGTTTTAGTACAAGTGTCGTATGCCATTGGGGTGGCGAAACCAACCTCTATCAACGTGAATACTTACGGTACGGCTAAAGTTGACTTAAAAGACGGCGATATCAGCAAAATTGTAGAAACGATTTTTGATATGCGTCCGTACTACATCGAACAACGTTTGAAATTACGTAATCCGATTTATAGTGAAACAGCGGCTTATGGGCACATGGGACGTACGCCAGAAGTAGTAACCAAATCCTTCAAATCACCTGATGGGCAAACCAAAACCGTTGAAGTTGAATTGTTTACTTGGGAAAAATTAGATCACGTAGAAAAAGTAAAAGCGGCTTTCAACTTGTAGTCATTTTTACTTAGAGCATAAAAAAAACCTGACTTTCGCGAGTCAGGTTTTTTTGTTTATAAATTATAGCGCAACGTCAACATAACGTATCGGGGTTGCACAAAAAACTGAGAGTCTGTAATTCGGAACTGGTCAAACGAGTTGTCGTTCAAAGCTTTTGTATTTAACAAGTTGGTTCCTGAAATACGGTATTCCCATTTGCTTCCTTTTTTCTGATAGCTGAAACTCGCCGAAAGAAAATCGTATTCATTATCGACGCTTTTGTCGCTATTGTAATAATGGTAAAACTCATATTCAGACACGAATGAAAATCCGTCTAAGAAGAAATATTCTAAACGCGCAAAAGGTTTGTCGGTAAAGAATTTGGTTATCCCGCGAGGGTTTTCAAATTCACTGATTGAATACGTATACCCCAATTCTAAGTTGGGTACATTTTTAAAATTGGTAGATAATCGAACGGTATGATTTTGATTGATGCTTCGCGACAAGGCGCTTTCACCTCCCAAGAAGTTATAGAATTTAGACCAACTGATATTGGTAGACAACGAAGCTTTGTAATATTTCAAAAAGGAACGTCCGTATTGACCAAAACCGTTGAGTGTCTCATCCACAAAATTGGTGTTGTTAAAGGGCGATGAGATTTGGTTCACTCCCACGAATTCCGTCTGTGATTTGATGGCATCCAAGCGTCGGGTGTAGGAAACGGACGCATTGATGTTTTCAAAATTAAACATGTTGTACTTGAAATAACGCAGAGTGTGTGTTTGGGCAATCGCATTTTCTAACCTTCTGTTTCCACTTGACAAACTGGCATAATTGTTAATGATAAACCCTTGGGCCAACCGTGTTACATCGGCAAAATCATTAGTAATAGCAAAATTATACGTCAAGGTCTCTGATTTCTTAATTTGATACATCGCATAGAAGTCAGGCAAGACGCGAGCAAAACTTTGTTTAAAACTTGACCCTAACTGCACGTTATTCAAATGATAGTAATGCACACTGACGCCGGGATTAAAGGTGAACTTTTTGTATAAAATTTTATAATGAACGCCTAAAAACAAATCATTAAAATCATAGGAAACATCGTTGTTATTTTCAGGTGCCGTCAAATTGTTTTGAGTACCGTTGTCCAAAAGCTGAAAAATCGAGGAATTAAATCGCTGTTTGGAATAGGTATTCCCTAAGGTAAGATTCAAATTGGCTTTGGGTGTCACCATGTAATAATAATCCAATTTAGCATCGACTTTGTGTGTTTTAATCAAGCGCGATTGGTTGTAATCATTGCGATTTTGCGTGATATATCCATTCAACTGAAACGGTTGCAACGCTAGATTGGCATTGTAAAAAGGATCTTCGTTTTGGTACAAATGCTGGGCTTCAAACGCAATGACATGCTTTTCTGAAGGCGTATGGTAGAGCGCTACATTTTGATTGACTGAAATCGGTTGTTGATCTTTGTTGGTCAAGATGGTTTCGTCAAAAACAGAACTTCCTGAAATAATATTTCGGAACAAGTTCCCATTTTCCAATTGGTCTGATTTTTTGACAAGAATGTCATAATCCACCTGTAAGGTAGTGCTCGGTTTGTAACTTGCACTCCCTTTCATCAATCCGAAACGACTGTTTTGACGGGTTCGATCAATGGTATTGGCAATGGTATTGTTGGCAAAATTGGTGGTAACCGTTTGCGTTTCCAATTCGGTTTTGGAGCCAGAATAAATTCCAAACCCACTCAATGTCCAGGACTTCGATGGATTATAAGAAAAATTAACGGCACCAAATTGCGTATCGATATTCTTCGCGCGATTGTTTCGCAACAAGGAAAGCCCCAAATCGTTGGAGCTCACATTGAAACTGCTCCCGCCTTTGGACATCATATTGCGAAAACCCCCAGTAATTTTAAAATAATCTTGAATCGTTAGCGGTAATTCCCCAATATTATTGATGTTGGTAATCACGTTAATACTGTATTTGGGATTGTAATAAAACAGCTTCGGATTGACATTGTAGCGGTCAAATTTGGCTTCCGGTTGAAAACCACCAGCAGCCGTCACATCCCCAAACCAGAAGTTCTTTTTCCCTTCTTTGAGTTTGATGTTCATCGCAATATTATCCTGGTTGTTTTCAACGCCTTTGAGGATCGAATTTTCATTGTAATTCCGCAGTACTTGAATCTTATCAATGGCATCGGCGGGAATGTTTTTTACCCCCAACTTGGTATCGCCGTCAAAGAAATCTTTTCCTTCGACCATCAATTTGGAAACTTTTTTCCCTTCAACTTCAACTTCGCCATCGGCATTGACTTCAACACCGGGGAGTTTTTTCAACACATCCTCCAACTTACGCTCGGTCCCGTTTTTAAACGAATCGGCGTTATACATAATGGTATCGCCTTTGATCGAAACGGGCATTTCTTTGATAATCTCGACGCCATCCAACTGAATCCCTCCCGGCTCCATAGCGATGTTTTGCGTAAGGTTCTCCGATTTGGTTTGCAAGGTAATTTCCTTATTTTGCATCCCGATATAACTCAACTTCAATACATAAGTAGCATTGGCTTTGAGGGTTAGCGCATACTTTCCTTTATCATTGGTTATGGCATACGAATCGACCCCTTTGGTCTCTTGATTTACGGCCATAATGTTGGCCATTTCCAAAGGTGTTTTCCCTGATTCGGTCACGATGCCCTCCACACGAATACTCTGAGCCACTGTGAATAACGAACTCAACAGCGCCAAAAAAAAGCTAATTTTTTTCATGAAAAAAAGAATTAACGAGAGAAACGCATTTCCATTCGTCGACCGCCACCGGGACCGCCATTCATTTCACGAAACTCCTCCATTTTTTTCAGTACAATATCGTCGTATTCTTTTTGTTTGACCTCTTTTCCGTTGGTAGGTGCTTTGATTTCGGCTTTATCTTTTGGGTTTAATACAATTTTGGAGCACAAGATAATCGTCTTGCCATCGTTGACTTCCAAAATCAACCCGGGAAGTCCCCAATACCCTTCAGGTCCTTGATTAATAGGGATTTCAGGCGTATACCATGCGGTGATTGTGATGTCTTTGGGCAGATCAAAATCGTCCATAAAATTGGTACGGGTTTGTTTTTTCTCTGCGGTCGCCTCAGTTTTCGCCTCAATAGTTCCCTCTTCTTTCTTGGGTTCAGCAGCCGTTTCTTCCTTCTTTTTGGGACGGAAATTGCGGAAATCGGTTTTGCTTGCTGGGATAACACAGGTCGCTTTAAAACAGTTGTAGCCCCCGATTTGTTTGGTCTCGCCAGTCATTTGCCATTTGTAGTGGGTAAGGGTATCTTTCACTAAAAACTCCTTGCCCATAAACTCTTTATCGACGGTATACATTTGGTCTTTCACATTTTTGTAGTAGGTTCCGCCGCCGCCCATAAACGAGCTCATCATTCGGAAACCGCCGCCATTTTGACCGGGAGCGTCCAGTTTTTCCTCTTCTTTGTAGATGGAGGCTTGCTTATCAAATTGAAGTACAAAGGTTTTCTCAAACATTTTTTTCATGCGTTCTTCAATCATTTTTTGCATTTCAGGCGTCATGTCTTTGTTGCCTTCAAAACGGGACTTAAAATCGGCGGTACTTGTTTTGGATTCATACACGGCCATGCCTTGAAAATCCTTTTGGGCCAATGCCAAAGCAGAAAAGCACAAAGCTAATCCGAGGAAAATTGTATTTTTCATGTGCGATAAAATTGTTTTTTTGGTCAACAAATATGACGAGGCTTAAGCCAAAAAGTTACCAATATTATGTTAAATTGCATTTTAGACCTTTTAAATAATCCAAAGGTTTAAAGTATCTTAGCGATATGAAGTTACGCTGGCTCCTATTATTCTGTCTTGCACTCCCTTTTTGGGGGGAGGCACAACTTGAAACGCAGCAGCCCGAAAAGCGCTCTCATCTTGCTATTCAAGCCGATGCTTTTTGGGGGTTTGACGGGTTGGGGAACTATTTTTACAGCAAAAACAATGTGCTGTTTAAACACCATGAATCGGGTGTTTTGCAATACCAAAACCTTCCCTTTGGCAAATTAAAAAGTGTGGATATCACTCAACCGTTGCGTCCCATTTTGTTTTACGAAAATTTCAATGCGGTGGTAGTGTTGGATAATTTTTTAAATGAAATTCAAGTCGTCGAGTTTTCAACTATTCCAACACCTATTATGATTACTGCCGTAGGAATGGCCAATCAAAATCGCTTATGGGGGTACGATGCGGTGATGCAACAAATTGGAATGTATCACCTCACCACAGGCTCCTTTAGTCCCATTGGAAACCCTGTCCCTGGCAGTTGGAAATATTACCAATGTGCCTTCAATAGCTTAACTTGGATTGATGCAAAAAACCATTGGAAATCAATAACCATTTATGGCCACATAAGCGACTACGGCCAACTCCCCGAAGGCATGTATTACTTTGTGAATGAGAACGTCGTGTTGGTATACAACCATGAAACATGGACGCTATGGAATAGGCTTACGGGAAAAAAATCCAGCTTTGAAATTGTTGAGAAATCGGTCAAAAATTTTTCGTGTAACGACCAAATTTTATCTATTTTTACCGCAGAAGGAATTACAAATTATAAAATCACCGTACCCTAATGCACATCGCAGTCGCAGGAAATATTGGCGCCGGAAAAACCACTTTAACTCGGTTTTTGGCGAAACATTACAAGTGGGAACCCCATTATGAAGACGTTGTTGACAATCCCTATTTGGATGATTTTTACCATCAAATGGAGCGCTGGTCGTTTAATCTTCAGATTTACTTTTTGAATAGTCGTTTTCGTCAAATTTTACAAATTCGCGAAAGCGGGAAAAAGATTATTCAAGACCGAACGATTTATGAGGACGCCCATATTTTCGCCCCCAACCTACATGCGATGGGGTTGATGACAAATCGTGATTTTGAAAACTACAGTTCCCTATTTGAACTCATGGAAGCTTTAGTTAAAGCGCCCGATTTACTAATTTACCTTCGCAGTTCTATACCCAATTTGGTGAAGCAAATCCACATGCGAGGTCGCGATTATGAAAACACCATTTCGATTGATTATTTGAGCCGCCTCAACGAACGTTATGAAGCGTGGATTCACACCTATGACAAAGGTAAATTACTGGTGATTGATGTCGATCATATTGATTTTGTCAATAATCCTGAAGATTTGGGAACAATTATCAACCGTATTGATGCTGAAATCAACGGATTGTTTTAAGCTATAGCCCAGCGTACTTACTGAGGAAATGTATCAAATAATGAGATTATCTTTACCGTATCGGTTGGTCGATCGGTTTTGATTATTCTTGGAATCCCTGGAATTACATCAAAAAAATTATCGCCAAAAGAATGGTCCGTTGCTTGTAGAAATACATTTTTAGCAAGGGTATTTGTGCTGACCTCCAGCAATGTTTCGCCAACAATTTTAACATTTATTGTAGGCTTTTCCAGTCGCAATTCCTTTGGTTTTACAAAATAATGGTAGGCCACAGTTTTTTTATGATTGCTGGTGAACTCTAAGTATAAAACTGTTTTTTCTTTTTCAAATTCAGGCAAAGTCGTAAACGGAATCGGCATTAGTGCAGTGCTTTTTTCATCGTCCAACACACATTCTTTGGAAGCCCTCCATAGTTCTATCCCCGAAAAATCAATCAATCGTACCGTTAGGATTCCTGTATTTTCCTCCAAAGTATCCGTATGCCCATGAATTGAAATGCCGGTTTCATTTTGTGTCACCGCTAAAAAAACAGGAGCAAAACTTTCTTTCACTTGATAATGGGATGCCTTCCATTGGCCCAAATAATCTATGGAACTCCAAGAAGTTACCGGCCAACAATCGTTCAATTGCCAATAGAGACTGCCCATACAATAGGGTTTGGCCAAACGATGGGCTTCGATCGCGATTTTCATTCCTCGAGCTTGGAGTAATTGAGAAACATACTGGTATTTTTCAACATCGGCAGGCAACCAAAAGTCGCGTTGCATGTATTCATCAATAGTAGCATACCCCGTAGGGTGTTTTTGATGGTGTCGAACGGCTTTTGAGGTTAACGACAAGGGTTCGCCATCAGACAAATACCGTAATGTTTGTAGGGATGGCATGGCTTGAAATCCGTATTCACTCATGAATCGCCCTACTTTTTCCTTGTATTTTTCAAAAGGTTCTTTTCCCCACCACACACCCCAATAATGGGAATCGCCTTGGCTTAAACTTTCTTTTCGCCCCCAACCAATAGATGGAGAAGACGGCCAATAGCGGTTTTCATTCGAGGGCAGTAATCGCTTTAGCGTATTGGGAATACGTTGGTGAAACAACTGCTCATAGTCGTTCCAAATCTGGGCAGCATCTTGTGTTGTGTAGTTGTACTTTTTTTGCCAACCCCAATTGTGCCATCCTTCATCGCTTTCATTGTTGCCACACCATAAAGCTAAGGAGGGATGATTTTGCAAACGTTTCACTTGATCTTCGACTTCCTGTTCAACCGATTTTAAAAAAGCCTCATCGCCGGGATACATGGCACAAGCAAACATAAAATCCTGCCAAACCAAAATTCCTTTTTCATCACAAGCGGTATAAAACGCATCATCGGCATACACACCACCACCCCAAACGCGGAGCATATTTTGATGGGAAAGTCGGGCGTTCTCCACCAAGGCTACCCATTGCGCTTCAGTCACCCGCGGCACAAAACTATCGGGCGGAATGACATTCGAACCCTTTATAAAAACGGGTTTTCCATTCAGTTTGAAATAAAAACTCTTGCCTTGGGCATCGGTCTCTTGGACCAGTTCGAGCGTTCGAATACCTATCTTTAGTTCCCGTTGCTCAATATGCTTTCCTTGCTGTTGAAGTATTACGGATAGGGTATACAAATGCGGCGCTCCCAATCCGTTGCACCACCATAACTTGGGTTTTGTAATCGTCAAGGGGAAATCGAGTTGAGTTGTACCCTTTTCCACTGCGACACGGTGCTTTTGGTTGTTGATTAAAAAATCGAGCGTCGTAGAAACAGTGCTTTCCAAAGCAACCTTCACCTTAATTTCGGCTTTTTCGGGAGTCACGGCAACTTGTTCATGAAACACTTGTTGGATACGCACATCATTCCAAAACTGCAATTTAACGGGCTTCCAAATACCGCACGTTACCAAGCGTGGCCCCCAGTCCCAACCAAATTGATAGGGTGCTTTACGAGCAAAAACACGATTATCATCGGGGAGTTGATAAGGTATTTTTTGGGCTAAGGCATTGGTTTGTTGCACCGCTGATTTAAATTGAATTTTTAGATGATTTTGCGCTTTCGCGAAAGGTTTTATCTCCACCCGCCAAGTGCGAAACATATTATCTGCATCGAGTAGGGATTGCCCATTCAAAAAGACACTCGCAAACGTATCTAGGCCTTCAAATACAAGTTCGATATGAGCATTTTGAAGTTCGCTCTTCGTCAATTCAAATTCGGTTTCATACACCCAATCTTCGTGTTCAATCCACTGCACCTCATTTTCATTGGATTGTAAAAAAGGATCAGGAATACGCTGGTTGGCAAATAAGTCGGTATGAATAGTCCCGGGAACTGTGGCTTTAAGTTTTTCATTTTTTCCCAACTGATGAACGGTCCAAGACAAATTACGTAAGTCTTTCTCAACCACTTGAGCGGTAAGACCGATCGACCAAAAAAGAAAAAACAACCACTTTTTACACATTGGACTCTTTTTTTATAGCTATAATTTCTTCGGGATTGGCTAAGGTACCTCCATCGGTAATGGCCGAAGAATGCACGAAATGCCCCCCTGTAACGTGTACAATTTGAAGAACATTAGACGAACGTAATCCGCCACCCGGCATAATTGTAATTCGATCTCCCGCTTGTTGTTGCATTGCTTGCAGTTCGTGCAAACCTTCCATTACATTGGCTTTTGTGCCTGAAGTGAGTACCGTTGAAAAGCCACAATCGATGATTTGTTCCAAGGCGAATTCCCAATGCTTCACACGATCAAAAGCCCGATGAAACGTACACGGAATAGGATGCGCTAGTGCAACTAATAGTCGGTTGCGCGCCTCATCCAGCGTATCGTCTTCCATTAATATTCCGAATACCAAACCCTGCACCTGTAGTTTTTTGAATGCGGCAATACTGGCTTTCATGGCCTGAAATTCTGCATCGGTATAGACAAAATCACCGCCTCGTGGCCGCACCATTACATAGACTGGAATGGGCACTTGGGTCAGGACTTTCTGTGTCGTTTCTAGATTGGGAGTGGTTCCTCCTACTTCGATACCGTCACACAATTCGATGCGATCGGCTCCAGCCTGTGCAGCGATGATGGCTGACTCGGGATTAAAGCAAGCGATTTCGAGTTGGATCATTTTAAATAATAATTAGCGTCAATCAAACGGTTGCCCATAGCATCGTGCACGGCATAATTGAATCCGCCTTGCACGCAATAGGAACCATAATTTCCTTGTTTATCAAGGGCAATGAAACCCACCTGAATATCTTTGAGATTCTTTTTACGGATTTGGGTCAGTTTCACAATGCGCATCACGGCTTCTTCACAAGCTTGCTGCGGCGACTTCCCTTGGCGCATGAGTTCGACCACCAAATGACATCCGGCAATACGAATTACTTCTTCGCCATGACCAGTAGCTGTTGCGGCGCCAATTTCGTTGTCGACATAGAGTCCGGCACCAATAATCGGCGAATCCCCTACTCTACCGTGCATTTTATAGGCCATACCACTCGTGGTACAAGCGCCCGACAGATTTCCAGTTGCATCAAGAGCAATCATGCCAATGGTATCGTGGTTTTCGATATTGACTTTGGGTTGGTATTGACTCGTTTTCAGCCATTCTTTCCATTCTTTTTCGGAAGCTTCTACCAACAAATTCTCCTTTTTAAATCCTTGCGACAAGGCAAAATCGAGTGCACCTTGTCCGACCAACATCACATGCGGTGTTTTTTCCATAACGGCACGTGCCACGGATATAGGGTGCTTGATATGTTCGAGACAGGCTACCGAACCAATATTGGATAATTCGTCCATGATACAAGCGTCAAGGGTAACTTTACCATCGCGATCAGGACGCCCGCCGTAGCCTACACTGCGCTCGTTGGGGTCTCCCTCAGGAATACGAACCCCCGCTTCTACCGCATCGAGAGCACGGCCTTTTTTGGATAAAATTGACCAAGCGGCTTCATTGGCTTGCAATCCGAAATTCCATGTAGACAAGACAATTGGTTTTGTCCCTTCGCGTGTAGAAACATCGCCCATTTGGACGGCTTTTGAGGTCCAAGAAGTGAGGGACAATCCTACGGTTCCGATGGCAGCAGATTTTAAAAATTTACGACGGGTATTTTCCATATTATTCTACGATTAATTCATCCACAAACAGCCACGATCCGTTTCCAGCGCCGGGCATACCTTCTTGAATTTTACCCTTATTTTTAGCCGTAACTTTAATGAATTGGGCTTTTACTTTTTTTCCTTTCCAATCAATAGTTCCTTTGGCTTGTTGAATCTCCGATTGGGAAAAAGTTTGGATTGTTTCGAATTTAATACCATCGGTAGACACTTCAAAAACAACTTCTTTGGGGAAATAAATCCAACTTGACGGACTTTCTAAGGTTCCCAAATTAAGATGTGAAATGGATTGTTTTTTTCCCAAATCAAGGAGAGCGACCAAGTCGTTACCCCAGAATCCCAACCAATCGCGACCAAATTTTTGAGGATCGCCTTTGACTCCATTGACCAAAGCAAAGGCACCCCCTATATTATAGCGTTTATCGGGCTGGTTTTGTAAATGGACCAAACAACTGGTGGCTTTATGAATCGTAAACGCTTGCTCAGAAAGCGCACTTTTTTGCATTTCATTTTCAAAATAGGCCGCTTTTACCGTTTGCGATTGTTGTATCGTTAACGCGGAAGAAAAAGCAGGCGATTGTGCAGTGGGCTGACTCCCATCCAAGGTATAATGAATATTCGCTGGATTTTGGTTGGATTTCAACACGTACATTACGCCATTTACGCCCCCGGGATTGGGCATGACCTCCGCAGTAATTTCGAAAACGGCTTTGCTAAAGTTGATTTTTTTGGCTTCCCAATCTTTAAAATGTTGGGTCACACGGTTAAAATAATTGGAATAGTTATTGGGATTTGCCGTTCCCCATAACACTTCAGAAAGTGCAGTCATTCGGGGGAAAATCATGTATTCAACCTGTTCAAAAGTAGGGATGTATTCGGTCCAAACATTGGCTTGTGCCCCGAGAATATATGTAGCTTCTTCCGAAGTGAGTTCGCTAGGAATGGGTTGGTAGCTGTATACTTTTTCCAAGGGCGTATAGCCACCAATCGCTAGGGGTTCATTTTTGGGTTCCCCCTGATAATGATCAAAATAACAATGTGAGCCTGGCGTCATCACCACTTGATGTTTTTGTTGTGCCGCTGCGATTCCGCCTTCCGTACCGCGCCAACTCATTACGGCGGCATTGGGTGCCAATCCACCTTCGAGAATTTCATCCCAACCGATGATTTTTTTGCCTTTACTATTGACAAATTTTTCAATGCGTTGGATAAAATAACTTTGCAATTCATGCTCGTCTTTTAGGTTATTATCCTTCATGCGTTTTTGGCAATTGGGACAAGCTTTCCAACGGGTTTTGGGACATTCATCGCCCCCAATATGGATGTATTGCCCCGGAAATAAGGCCATCACTTCGGTAAGCACGTCTTGTAAAAAGGTGAAGGTTTCTTCTTTGGGACAAAACACATCCTCCAAAACACCCCATTCTTTGGCCACTTCAAACGGTCCGCCCGTACAAGAAAACTGGGGATAAGCCGCCAATGCCGCTCGTGCGTGGCCCGGCATTTCGATTTCGGGCACTACGGTGATATGACGAATACGAGCATAATTGACTACCTCACGAATTTCCTCTTGGGTGTAAAAACCACCGTACCTATCGGTATTAAATTTTTGTTCATTGTAATGCCCTACCATCGACCCGTTGCGCCAAGCGCCTTCTTCGGTGAGTTTAGGGTATTTGTTGATTTCAATGCGCCAACCTTGATCGTCGGTAAGATGCCAATGAAAGGTATTGTACTTGTATGCCGCGAGGTAATCGATGTATTTAAAAATGGCTTCTTTCGGGAAAAAGTGACGACTTACATCGAGGTGCATACCGCGCCATTTGAATCGAGGAGCATCTTTAATGATCCCACAAGGCAACTTCAATTGATTTTTAGGAACCCCGAGAAGCAATTGGGTTAATGTTTGAAAACCATATTGAACTCCCGTATAATCGCTTGCCTTCAAGAAAACCACTTTGGGATTAATTTCCAAAACATAGGCTTCGGGGGCGATACTAGTTTCTAGTTGAACCACAATGGCATTCTCAACGACTCCCGCCTTGTTTGAAATGTAAAGGGCTTTTTTTCGTGCGCGAACCTCGTTGATAAAAACTTCAGCTTCGGCATCCATTTCTAGGGGAGCGGTGAGGATAATTGTTTCATCAATGGTAAAAAAACCCTCTTGGAACGCGGCAAATTGGGGTTGGGGAATCAGGGGATACTCTTGTTGCGCCCACATCCATGTGGAACATAGTAGAAAAAAAAGAGAGAGCTTACGATACATTCCTTAACTTGTTTGAGGTAAATATAAAAAAAAAGCCCCACCGAAGTGAGGCTTATGATTTATAGAGCAGATTATTTTTTATCTCCCTCTGCGCAACATCCAGCAGCGTCTTTGGAAGCTATAAATTTTCCGTCTTTATCGTAATGTGATAAACATTTTTCTTTTTCTTCAGGAGAGCACCCTAACGAATCGCACATTTTGGCACATTCCTCTTTGGTCATGGTGGCACATTTGCTCATGTCGCATTTTTCAACCATTGTCGCATTTTGTTTTTTACAAGCTGCGACACAAGACGCTTTATCGGCACACATTTCTTTGGATGCACAAGCTTTTTTGTCGGTTGTTGCATGGCCATCACTTAAAATTGGCGCGATAACCAAACCAACTAAACACGTTAATTTGATCAAAATGTTCATTGATGGACCAGAAGTATCTTTGAATGGATCACCCACAGTATCCCCAGTTACGGCAGCTTTGTGCGCATCTGAACCTTTGTAGGTCATTTCTCCATTGATCACCACTCCTGCTTCAAAAGACTTTTTAGCATTGTCCCAAGCACCACCGGCATTGTTTTGGAAGATAGCCCAAAGCACACCAGAAACACAAACACCTGCCATATATCCTCCAAGCGCTTCAGGTCCCATCAATAACCCCAAAATAATAGGAGTAATGATGGTAATTGCACCGGGCAACATCATTTCACGTAATGCTGCTTTGGTAGAAATATCCACACATTTGCCGTACTCTGGCTTTCCTGTTCCTTCCATAATACCTGGAATTTCACGGAATTGACGACGAACTTCTTGTACCATATCCATAGCGGCTTTTCCAACGGATTGCATCGCTAAGGCAGAGAAAACTACAGGAATCATTCCTCCAATAAACAAGGCGGCTAAAACATCCGCTTTGAAAATGTTAATCCCGTCGATACCTGTAAATGTTACATAGGCTGCAAACAAGGCTAAAGCCGTTAATGCCGCAGAAGCAATTGCAAAACCTTTTCCTACGGCTGCTGTCGTATTTCCTACCGAGTCTAACACGTCGGTACGTTGACGTACTTCTTTGGGTAATTCACTCATCTCAGCCACCCCTCCTGCATTGTCTGCAATGGGTCCGAAAGCATCGATTGCCAACTGCATTGCTGTAGTAGCCATCATGGCTGAAGCTGCTATCGCCACCCCGTAGAAACCAGCTAAAAAGTAAGCTCCCCAAATTGCCGCAGCAAAAAGAATCACCGAACCAAAGGTTGATTTCATCCCCGTGGCTAGACCTGCAATAATGTTGGTCGCTGCGCCTGTTGACGAATTTTGTACAATATTTAAAACGGGTTTTTTACCTAAAGCGGTGAAGTATTCTGTAATAGCAGAGATCAATAACCCTACGGCTAACCCTACTAGTGTTGCATAAAATACATTAATTCGAGCAACTTCTTTCATGCCTTCGCCGAAGAAATTCATGCTAATTTTTTCAGGCAACATTTCACCAATTAAAAACCAACAGGCTACCACCGTTAAGGCAAGAGAAATATAGTTTCCTAAGTTCAAAGCGCCTTGAACTTCAGCTTCTTTGGCTTCGTTATTTTTGATTTTTACAAAAAATGTTCCGATGATAGAGGCTAAGATTCCGATACCTGCGATTGCTAAAGGTAACAAGATAGGCCCCATGTTTCCGAAAGCATCGGTAAATTGAGTCCCGTTGGCCTCTGTCATATCTTTAATGATATAGTTTCCTAACACCATAGAAGCCAAAACAGTAGCTACATACGAACCAAACAAATCGGCCCCCATACCGGCTACGTCGCCCACGTTATCGCCCACGTTATCTGCAATTGTTGCAGGGTTACGTGGATCGTCCTCTGGAATACCAGCTTCCACTTTTCCTACTAAGTCGGCTCCTACGTCGGCTGCTTTTGTATAAATTCCTCCTCCTACACGAGCGAAAAGTGCAATCGATTCAGCGCCTAAGGAGAACCCCGCAAGCGTTTCCAACACCATAGACATGTTGTCGTAGAAGGATTTCCCTTCGGTGCCCATGAATTGGTTTAAGAAAAGTAAAAAGAAAATACTCAATCCTAGTACTGCTAGACCCGCTACTCCCAACCCCATGACAGTACCTCCAGAGAAAGAAACTTTCAACGCCTGAGGCAAACTTGTTTTAGCGGCTTGAGTCGTACGTACATTAGATTTTGTGGCGATACGCATCCCGATGTTACCTGCAAGTGCTGAAAAGATAGCTCCAAAAATGAAAGCAACCACAATCATCCAATGCGAAACTCCTGAAATTTGCGACACAGCAAACAAGGCTCCAGAAGCAATTACTACGAAAATGGCCAAAATTCGGTATTCTGCTTTTAGGAAGGCCATCGCACCTTCTTGAATACTTTTGGCAATTCCTTGCATTCGTTCGTCACCCGCATCCTGCTTATTAATCCATGCGGCTTTAATCCCCATGAACAGCAATCCTAAAACTGCCATTGCAATGGGCAGATAGATATACATTTTCTCCATAAAATTGGTTAGTTAGTTAATTTTAAATTTGAAATCGAGCAAAAATAAAGAAAAATAAATTCTGAGATTATGAATTTTGCCTTTTTGTTATTTATTTTCAAGAAAAGCGGCACATTCTTTTTTGGGAAACTCAAATTTTCGACAGCCTTGTAAGCAAATCGTTAATTCGTCATTAATTTATTGCTTTTATGATGTCAAAAAAAAAGAGCTGCCTTCATGTCAACTCTCTTTTTACTTATGTTTATTTGATACTAAACAATCCTTGGGGACGATTTTCAATAGCCGCAAAACGATCGACACATTGTTGGATAATTTCACGGGCTTCCGTTACATTCCCCCACCCGTGTACATCCACTTTTTTATTCTCCAAATCTTTATAGACTTCAAAAAAATGTTCGATTTCCTTAAGCATGTGAGGATTGACGTCGCTTAAGTCATTCAATTTGTTCCAAACGGGATCAGAAACGGGTACACAAATAACTTTTTCATCGGGTCCTTTATCGTCGGCCATGTGGAAAACTCCGATGGGTTTTACCTCCATGACACACATGGGAAAAGTAGGCTCGGTAACCAATACCAATACATCCAGTGGATCGCCATCCAAGGCTAAGGTTTCGGGAATAAATCCGTAATCGGCAGGATACATCATGGAGGAGAACAACATACGGTCGTAGCGAATTTTCTTTAATTCAAAATCGTACTCGTATTTGTTGCGACTTCCTTTGGGGATTTCAATTAAAACATCAAATGTATTTTTATGATCTGCAGTCATTTCTTTAGCTTTTTAGAGGGGGCAAATTTACAGCCTGAAATAGGTTTTCACCAAACACTTTTCCCCAAAAATAAAGGGCTGCACACGTATTTATGAATCCGAAATTTATTTAACCTAAAAAATAAACGATGTGCTTTTTTCTGGTAAATTTTTTGTCAAATTAACAGCATTTAGAAGCCAAAAAAAAACCGAAATCAAAAGAAATGATCTCGGTTAATTAGACTGAAAATTAGGTTTGTTTAAAAATAGAATCCAAACTCTCCTTTAATCGTAAAATTGCTGGTTCCGGGTACATCGCGGTAATTGCCTCGCCAACAAGCATCAATTCGAAATACTTTAAAGATATTACCAATCCCCACACTGTATTCCCAATATGGCGTAGTGGGTGCTTTGTAAACCAACCCTGAGGCATTTAAGAGTCGGTTTTCTTCCGAAAAATCGCCATAAGCCCCTCGAATTCCAATAATTTCACGCCAATTCAACTTGCGCAACATCGGGATACGTGAGAACAAGCGCCCTTGAAAATTATGATCCCATTGTAAGGTAAGGTATCGGTCGGAAACAAACTCGTAAAAATTAAGGTTACTAAACGTGTTCCCGATAATAAAATAGGTTTGGTTACCAGGCACGATACTCATCAATCCCAGGGGTACTTTCCCAAACGTTTTCCCCATTTCAAGGGTTAAATTGGTGCGACCCAAGGGTCCGATGATAATGGGTTGTTTGTAATACAACTGAACTTTGGTATAGTCAAAATCACTATTTAAAAACCCTTTAATCCCTTGACTAAACTTGGCGAATACCCGACTGTAAGGATTGTCAACCGAAAGGCGCTCAACCCCATACCCTACTGTTTTTCGTCCAGGGGTATATTCAACTTGAAAATGGGCTTCTGCCTGACGCAAGTCGCCTCGAGTTTGGGTTCGGGCATCATCGGTAAAATAATCCATAGTGAAAAACTCACGGGAAGCCGACTCAAGGGTGCGATAGGAAAGTCCGGTTTCGAACACTAAATTTTTAACGGGTTCGATTTCAAGTGCCGTAGTGGTGAGATTGATGTTGGACAGTTTACCATTGGTTCCCGACATGAAAACCCCTGAGGAAGCAAAACTGCGTCCCAAAACATCATTGGTCGTTGTTAAACTCGCTCCAATTTGCTCGATATCTCGTCGGTTTCCGGCAGAAATAATCAAGCGATTTTTGGTATTGAGCATCCACTTGGCCGAGATTCCGTATTTGAATTTATTATCATCAAAACCGTAGGCCGTATATCCTTGCAAACGCCATTTGTCATTGGGTCCAAAATAGGTTCGACCCCCCGCACGTAAACGAATTCCTTCTACAACATTATACCCGAAGGTGGAGAAAATGGGACCGTAATCAAAATTCCCTTTTTGAATGTAACCACTGGCCAAAATGGTGACCAAATTATACATTTGCTTAAACTTCTTGACGGTTTTGAGGGTATCCAACATTTTATACACCCCAATTTCATCTTTATTGAGTTTTTCAAATCGATTTTGCTCCCAAAACGATTCGGGTCGGGTGTATACGGTATTGTCAATAAAGTTAACTTCCTCCTTATAAAACTTCTCCGGTTTGGGTTGGTTGAACTTATGATTGCGGTACAAGGACGTTCGTTTTCCATACACCCCTTTGGCTTCGTCTTTTTTGGACAAAGAGAAATCAGACATCATATAATCTCGGGTGAGCAGGAATACTGAATCGTTGACCACATCAAATTCTTGCTCAATATAAATATCCTTAACCCAGTTGATGTTGGCACTTTTGGAAACCGCCATATTAATGGTTTTGATGGCAAAGGTGGAATCATTTACCCAAAAATCGCCTTTGAAGGTGAGTTCGTTTTTACGACGGGGATAAAACACAATGTTGTAGCACCATTTATTGTCGATATAGGCACTGTCGCGCAACACGTAATTATAAACATCGATGCCTGTGGTAGAGATCGGACTTGTAAAACTCTTGTCAAAAAAGGTCAGGTGGTTGTTGTAAATATTGTAATCATTATACAAATCCTTGATAAAGGTATTGACCCCATCGCCGTTGCTCAAACCTGAGTTTTTGTTTCCGGTAAGAATTTGTTTCTCCTTACCCATTTTGTTATCGCCATAAACTTGATATACCGATTCGTTGATAAAAATAGGGAGGTATGTTTTTCCTGTTATTTTGGAGGTATCAACTTTTTTGAAAACAAATTCGAGTCCTTTGAAGATTTTACTCTTCATAAAGTTACTATCGATGGTATTCAGGTCAAATTCTACTTTCTCATATTTATCGTAGGCGTATTGCTCAAACATTCGCAAACCGTTTTTCCGTTTTCGCTCCCAAATCTTGCGCAGGATACGCAAGGCGGGATTGTTTTTTTTGGACGTTTTTCCCGTGAAAATGACCACTTCATCCAAGATCTGCTCTTCAGTGAGTACAATTTTCATGTTGTAGTTTACAGGCTTCTCCAACTCGACATCGCGGGTGGTGTACCCCATGAAAGCCACCACCAAAACGGAATAGGTCTTAGAAGATTCGATATAAAACTTCCCGTTTTCATCACTGACTACCCCTTCGTTGGACCCCTTAAAGACCACATTGGCGAAAGGAATGGGTTGGTTCTTTTTGTCGATTACCGTGCCACTCACCTTTGTCTGCGCCCATGATAGACTGGAAACAGCGCAAAACAAAAAGAAGAGAATTTTTTTAAACATGAATTGAAAATTAAAAAAAAAGCCATCTCGGAACTTCCCGAAATGGCTTCAAATATAAGAGAATATCCTTATCGATACATTACTTTTTTTACAGCTTTTACCACATCACCGGCATTGGGCAACCATTCTTTTAATAAGGTTGGCGAATAGGGTGCTGGTGCATCAGCGGTGGTGATTCGTTGTACTGGCGCATCCAAATAATCAAAAGCGCGCTCTTGAACCATATAGGTAATTTCAGAAGCAACACTCGCAAACGGCCAAGCCTCTTCCAAAACTACCAATCGGTTGGTTTTTTTGACTGAATTAATGATGGCGTCGTAATCCATGGGACGAACCGTACGTAAGTCGATAATTTCACAAGAAATACCTTCTTTGGCTAACTCGTCGGCAGCAATCATGGCTTCTTTAATAATTTTTCCAAAAGAAACAATCGTCACATCCGTACCTTCGCGCTTGATATCGGCTACGCCAATGGGAATGATGTATTCGCCCTCAGGCACTTCGCCTTTGTCTCCATACATTTGCTCTGATTCCATAAAAATAACAGGGTCGTTATCACGGATAGCCGCTTTTAAAAGCCCTTTAGCGTCGTACGGGTTGGAAGGAACAATTACTTTCAATCCAGGACAATTGGCATACCAGTTCTCAAAAGCTTGGGAGTGCGTAGCCGCCAACTGACCTGCAGAAGCGGTTGGTCCTCGGAACACCATAGGCATGGGGAATTGTCCCGCTGACATTTGACGCATTTTGGCCGCATTGTTGATGATTTGATCAATCCCAACCAAAGAAAAATTGAAAGTCATGAATTCTACAATCGGACGACATCCGTTCATCGCAGAACCCACAGCAATACCCGCAAATCCTAACTCTGCAATTGGGGTATCAATAACACGCTTGGGACCAAATTCATCAAGCATTCCTTTGGAGGCTTTATAAGCACCATTGTATTCGGCCACCTCTTCCCCCATCAAATATACTGATTCGTCGCGACGCATTTCTTCACTCATCGCTTCGGCAATTGCTTCTCTAAATTGTATCGTTCTCATATCGAATAAATCGTTAATCCATTTTTGGAAAGGCAAAAATAACAAATCTACAGGATTTAGATATTGCCCTTTCCTTTTTTGTGTGTGCTTTTTTTACGAAATCGATATAGATAAAAAAAAACAACCGAAAACGGCAAAAGATTAAGGTGTCGTTTTGGATATTTTTTTACTCCAAAAGAAAATCTGCGTTAAATTTTTTATAAAAACCCACCTTTCCCCCAACATCTTCAAGAATCTTTGGCGAAATCGATTGAAATATGAAAAAATATTATGCGTGCATACAAAAATTAGAAATATATTTTTTACTTTTACATCGGAAAAATTTAAACCCCTCTATACGGTATGAAAATATTAGTTTGCATCAGCCATGTGCCTGATACTACTTCAAAAATTAACTTCGTCAACGGGGATACGGAGTTTGACACGAATGGTGTTCAATATGTGATCAACCCGAATGACGAATTTGGATTAACCCGTGCCATTTGGTTCCAAGAACAACAAGGTGCTAAAGTGACGGTTGTAAATGTGGGAGGTCCTGATACAGAGGCAACCTTACGAAAAGCGCTTGCGATTGGTGCTGATGACGCAATTCGGGTCAATGCCGTTCCGATGGATGGATTTTTTGTAGCACAACAATTGGCCGAAGTTGCTAAAAATGGTGGGTATGACTTGATCATTTGCGGAAAAGAGTCTTTGGACTACAACGGAGGTATGGTACCAGGAATGATGGCTGGCTTATTGGGGTACAACTTTGTGAATGCGTGTACCGAACTCACCGTAGAAGGTACACAAGCCAAAGCGGCCCGCGAAATCGACGGAGGTAAAGAAGTTATTGCAACGGCATTACCTTTGGTGGTTGGTGGCCAAAAAGGAATTGTAGAAGAAAAAGATTTACGTATTCCTAACATGCGTGGAATCATGACTGCGCGTACAAAACCGCTCTCTGTTGTTGAGCCTGTTGGCGGTGACGATAAAACGAAGGCTGTTAAATTTGAAAAACCAGCCCCAAAATCAGCGGTGAAAATGGTTTCTCCCGACAATCTTGACGAACTCATTAACTTATTACACAACGAAGCGAAAGTAATTTAAGCTTCCTAAAAAATATCACTATGTCTGTAGTACTTTATGCCGAATCATCTGACGGCAAATTCAAAAAAGTAGCGTTGGAGGTAGCTTCCTACGCCAAAGCAGTAGCCGACGCATTAGGAACTCAGGTTACCGCGGTAACAATCAACGCTAGTGATGCTAGCGAATTGGGAAAATATGGGGTAAACAAAGTCCTTCAAGTTCAGAATGACGCACTCCAAGCATTCAATGCCAAAGCATACGCCGATGTAATCCAACAAGCGGCTCGTCAAGAAGGCGCTCAAGTAGTGGTGTTTTCTTCCTCTACCGATAGCTTGTATGTAGCCCCCTTGGTAGCGGTTGCTTTGGAGGCAGGAATGGCATCAAATGTTGTCGCAGCTCCTGTAAGCACCGCACCGTTTCAAGTGAAACGCAGTGCTTTTTCCCAAAAAGCCTTTAATTATACCACGATCAATACCGCTGTAAAGGTGTTGAGTATCTCCAAAAACTCCTTTGGAATCCATGAAAACGCTACGAGTGTTACTGCTGAAGCCTTTGCACCGCAATTAAACGAAGGTGATTTTGCTACCAAAGTGGCCGCGGTTGAAAAAGCAAGTGGCCAGGTATCGATTGCCGACGCTGACATTGTGGTTTCAGGAGGCCGTGGATTAAAAGGTCCCGAAAATTGGCATATTCTTGAAGATTTAGCCACTACATTAGGTGCAGCAACAGCTTGTTCCAAACCTGTATCCGATATCGGATGGCGTCCTCACAGTGAACACGTGGGACAAACGGGGAAACCGGTGGCGTCTAACCTATACATTGCCTTAGGAATTTCTGGTGCCATTCAACATATTGCGGGGATCAATGCTTCTAAAGTAAAAGTGGTAATCAATACCGATTCCGAAGCGCCTTTCTTCAAGGTAGCCGACTACGGCATTGTGGGCGATGCCCTTGAAATCGTACCGCGATTAACGCAGAAATTAAAGGAATTTAAAGCGCAAAATAGCTAAGCAATTCCGACCAAAGTTTATACGATACTAACGCCTTTTGTTTTTTCACAAAGGGCGTTATTTTTTTTAAAAAAACACCGAATCTTTTTGTTATTTTGCAAGCTGTAACCTTACAGTCTGATAAACAAACGAGGGTTCGTTTTTTGGGAGGACAAAAGGAACAAAACCGCCATCTAGACCTGTAGCGTCAAGCGGTTTAGAAATTGAAAAATAGAGGAAGGAACATGAGTTTAGTGAAACTTACCATAAAGGGAATTTCGTATAGTCAAACCCAAAACGGGGCCTACGCATTAATATTGAATGAAGTAGATGGAGAGCGCAAATTGCCCATCGTTATTGGTGCTTTTGAAGCCCAATCAATTGCCATTGCTTTAGAAAAAGAGATCAAGCCTCCCCGCCCGTTAACCCATGATTTGTTTAAAAGCTTTGCCGACCGTTTTGATATTGTGGTCAAGCAAGTCATCATTCACAAATTGGTCGATGGCGTATTTTACTCCAGCATCATTTGTGAGCGCGATAAAATCGAAGAAATTATCGATGCCCGCACCTCTGACGCGATTGCCTTGGCCTTGCGTTTTCAAGCGCCTATTTTTACCTATAAAAATATTTTAGACAAAGCGGGAATCTATCTAAACCCAACGGGCTCTGAATCGGAAAGTGACGATGTGCTATCGTCGCCCGAGCCCCTAGGAGATTCCAAAGACACGTCGGGATCTGGATTGAGTAAATTTAGCCTTGCCGAACTGCACGAGCAACTTGAAAATGCGGTGCAAGATGAAGATTATGAAAAAGCGGCCCGTATCCGTGATGAAATATCAAAACGTGAATCTTAAAAATCAATTAGAGTGAAGCAATACCACGACCTCGTAAAACATGTAATGGAACACGGTGTTCAAAAGGGAGACCGCACAGGAACGGGAACGAAAAGTATCTTTGGGTATCAAATGCGTTTTGACTTGAGCGAAGGATTTCCTTTAGTGACGACCAAGAAACTGCATGTTAAATCCATTATTTATGAATTGTTGTGGTTTTTGAAAGGAGAGACGAACATCGGCTATTTGCAAAACAATGGCGTTAAAATTTGGGACGAATGGGCCGATGAAAACGGCGATTTGGGTCCGGTATACGGTCATCAATGGCGCAATTGGGATGATAAAAATATCGACCAGATTGCTGAATTAATTACAACATTGAAAACCAACCCCAACAGCCGACGCATGTTGATTTCTGCTTGGAACCCTTCGGTTTTACCCGACACTTCAGTATCTTTTGCCGAAAATGTAGCCAACGGTAAAGCCGCACTTCCTCCCTGTCATGCTTTTTTTCAATTTTACGTAGCCGAGGGCAAATTATCCTGTCAACTCTATCAACGCAGCGCCGATATTTTTTTGGGCGTTCCTTTTAATATTGCCTCGTATGCGTTATTAACCATGATGATTGCGCAGGTGTGCGACTTACAACCGGGTGATTTCATCCATACCTTTGGCGATGCCCATATTTATAACAACCATTTCGAACAATTGGAATTGCAATTGAGTCGCGAGCCACGCCCGTTGCCTACCATGAAAATCAACCCCAATGTAAAAGATATTTTCGCTTTTACCTATGAAGATTTTACCTTGGAAGGATATGATCCACATCCGCATATTAAAGGAGCGGTAGCTGTATAACCCGATACAAATGAAATTTTACCTTTCCCTACTTTTATTGTTTAGTTCTTTCTTTTTAACAAGGGGACAAACAACTAAAATTATTTACCAAGATTCTATTGGTTATCCAGCTACACCAGAAACTTTTTTCACAAAAAGGGTAATTGAATTCAACGAAAAAATAACCGTTGAAAAAAAATTCAATGCTAAAAATTATCTAATTCAAACCACTGAATTTAGTGACTTTACTAAAAAAATTAAATCCGGTTGGCAAAAAACTTATTATGAAAATGGCCAGGTGAAATCGCAAGTGATGTATCAAAATAATTTAAAAACAAAGCGATACACGAGTTATTATCAAAATGGACAAGTCAAGGAAGAAGGGGATTTTGTTTACGACAAGAAAAATAAAAAAATAGACTATTTAATCCTCAACTATTACGGTGAAAATGGCGAAAAATTAATTGCCAATGGAAACGGTAGTGCCACAATGGATTCCGAAAATGGCACGGAGACAGGGCGTTTTAGCGACGGAAAAAAAGAGGGGACATGGGAAGGAATGGATACGCGAATTCGTAGATCCTTTGTAGAAGAGTACCAAGCTGGAGAATTTGTTTCAGGATATACTATCGACAGTTTAAATCAAAAAATCGACTATAAAAAACCGATTATAAATTTAAACACAAAAAACAACAGAGGCATTGATGATTTTTACAATTACATCATTAAGAATTTAAGTGACTTGAAATACAATATCAATTTCTATGTATTATTGCAATTCAACGTTACTTCACAAGGAAAAGTTACTCATGTCATCGTAGACAATTCAATATTTCCTGAAATTGAAAACAAAATCGTACAATTGATTTATAACTATAAAGATTTTATACCGATGATAGTTAAGGGTATACCTATTGAAGCCACTTTTCATATTCCCGTGCAAGCCTTCTCTGAAGAGGAATAAAAATAAAAAATCCGCCTTGCAGGGCGGATTTTAAAACAAACCAACTAAAACTTATACTTCTAAAACGCTGTTTTCAGCGTTGGCATAAGCATTCCAACGGTAGCTGTCGGCTTCTGGGTCATTAAGGTATTCGCCATCCACCACATATCTAAATTCAAAGGTGTTGTCTTTGGGTAAATCAAAGGCACCTTTAAACGATCCGTTCTTTAATTTCGATAGTGAACCGGCCTCAAGATTCCAATCATTGAAATCTCCCACAACAGCCGCTGTGGCCGCATCCTTGGCTTCTACAGTAAACGTCACTTTACAAACCGGCTTCGTCTTTACAAACTGTTTCTTAATCGCCATAACTATTTCATTTATAGATTACTGCAACAAAGTAAAGCAAATATTTCGGCGGTTGTATCGCTCCAAATACGATTTATGATATTCACAAAAACTGCCAAAAATTATCGTTCAATTGCTATTTTTTAGTTTTTTTTCTCATTAAAAAAATTTAGGAAAACGTTTTCTTAATCGTGGATTGTAAATTTGAGTTTTATGGATTCCGTCCATTTTTGGCTAAACAAACGTCAAATTTTGACTAAAAAACGTCGGGAAACGGAATTCCAACCCCACATTTGAATGAAAGAACGTATTTTTACATCTTCAAAAACAATTCCATGATTACCTTAATTGCCGCGGCGGCGGAGAACAATGCGCTAGGAAAAGACAACCAATTGGTTTGGCATTTACCCAACGATTTCAAACGGTTTAAGGCCTTAACCACGGGGCATTATATTGTGATGGGACGGAAAACATTTGAGAGTTTTCCCAAACCCCTACCACAACGCACCCATGTAATCATTACCCGTCAAGCCGATTATACCTATGAAGGATGTCTTGTGGTGCATTCCCTTGAAGAGGCACTAACAGTTTGCCCCAAAGATCAAGTAACTTATATTATAGGAGGCGCCGAAATTTACCATCAAGCCATGCGTTGGGCCGATACTATTGAATTGACCCGCGTGCATGCCACATTTGAAGCAGACGCTTTTTTTCCTGAAATTCCAGAGGAAGAGTGGGAATTAATCGCTACTGAATCGCACCCCGCCGACGACAAACATGCCGTTTCGTATACCTATTGCACCTACCGTCGGAAATAAAGCTATATAAAAATGCGGTAAGTTATGTACCTTTGCCGCGCAAATCAGCACTCGCTTATGGCACAAAATGTTACGCCTTACAAAGATTCCTCTCTAGGAAAAAAGGAACAAGTCACGCAGATGTTTGACACCATTTCAGGAAATTACGACGGATTAAATCGGGTAATTTCCTTTGGTATCGATGTCAAATGGCGTAAAAAAGTATTGCGCCTGGTACAAGCACAAAATCCCGATACTGTTCTCGACATTGCCACGGGAACAGGAGATTTAGCGATTTTGATGGCTAAAACCAACGCAACCAAAATCACAGGCTTGGATATCTCCTCGGGAATGTTGGACGTTGGAAAGCAAAAAGTAAAAGAACGCGCCCTCGAAAACCGAATCGCTATGGTGCTGGGGGATTCTGAAAACATGCCTTTTCCCGACAACCACTTTGATGCCATCACTGTTTCGTTTGGTATTCGAAATTTTGAAACCTTAGAAAAAGGGTTGGCTGAAATTTTACGCGTATTAAAACCCAACGGCATTTTTGTCATCCTGGAAACTTCAGTACCCGAAAAAACGCCGTTCAAACAAGGATACCGTTTGTATACCAAAAATATTCTTCCCCTTATCGGGAGACTTTTCTCCAAAGACAATGTAGCCTATGGATACCTCTCGGAATCAGCGGCTGTTTTTCCTTATGGAGAACAACTAAACAATATTTTGCGTAAAATTGGGTTTACTAACGTGAAAGCGCTGCCCCAAACCTTTGGTGTAGCCACGATATACACTGCATCAAAATAAGTTATGAGGTATTTTTTATTCGTGTTTTGTTTTTGTTCGTTAGGATTGACCGCGCAATCCAAAGGGATGTTTTCTAGAGATCCTATTATTAATTTGGAGAACTTTGACAAGCAACGAGTGCATTGGGGTTATTTTTTGGGATTTAACAGTTTTGACTTCAAAATTGATTACATCAACCCCCCTGCACGCGATATTGTGGTCAATGGAACGACAGGATTTAATGTAGGTTTGGTTGGAAATCTTCGCTTGCATGAATATATTGATTTGCGTTTTGAACCTGGATTGTATTACACTCAACGCAATCTTACCTACTCTGGTTTTACCCGAACCATCGATGCATTGCGGGAAGTTCGTTCCACCTACATCTCCTTTCCGCTACTTTTAAAATTTTCTTCAAAACGCGTCGGAAATGTGCGTCCCTATTTGGTCGGAGGGGTGAATACCACCTTAAACTTATCCAGTAATTCTAAGTCGTTGGATGACAATTACCAACAACGATTTAGAGTCAAACAATGGACCAATAACTATGAAATCGGATTTGGAATAGACCTTTATCTCGAATATTTCAAATTTTCACCGTCCATCCGCGGCATCTTTGGTATGGGCGATGAACTGATTCGCGACAACAATCCCGATAGCCCTTGGACAGGCAACATTTCGGGCTTCCGTACACGAGGTTTTGTGGTTAACTTTACGTTCCACTAAGTCGCTCGTCGAAATTCACTTAAAAATATAGCCGCTGCCGTTGCCACATTCAAACTCTCCGTTTGTTGCAAATCGCCAAATCGGGGTATAGACAATCGATGTGTTACGTGTTGGGCAACTGCATCCGAAATACCGTTGGCTTCGTTTCCTAAAAGTACAATGGCCGATTGCGGTAAGTTTTGTTTGTACACCGAAACTCCGTCCATAAAGGTTCCATAAATGGGCAACTTCGTTTGCCTCAAAAAGGCTTCAATATCGGTATATTCTACCGAAACGCGACTCAGCGATCCCATGGTCGCTTGCACAACTTTGGGGTTATACACATCGACAGTGGCGGCACTACAAACAACTTGTGTTATCCCAAACCAATCGCACAATCGTATAATCGTCCCCAGATTGCCTGGGTCGCGAATTGTATCCAAAACCAACAATAATCCCTCCTCAAGAATAGCTTGTGGTTCACGCATTCTAAAAACGCCAAGACAATTGTTGGGTTCGTGTAACGCCGACATTTTTTTTAATATATCGGGGGAAATAAGTTCCGGCGAGATTGAAGTTGGAGGCAACACTTTTTCTGTTTCAAAAAGATATACCGGCTGAAAATGGGAATGCAAGAGTTCGGTAATCACCTTCACGCCTTCAGCAATGAAGAGGCCCTCGGCAGTTCGGTACTTTTTTTGCTGTAAGGATGCAATTAACTTGATTTGGTTTTTGCTCACCATAAAAAAACGTTACTTTTGGATTTAAAATTTGAACCTTTGCGCGTCCACGTTACAAAAATAGCATTATTCACCGGAATCGTCCTTTTTCTTGTGGCCTGTAATGTTACCCAACGGGTTCCCAACAATAAACGGTTGTTGGTCAAGAATGAAATTGAAATCAACGGTAAACCCACGCGCGACGAAACCGTTTATGTGCAATTATACCAAAAACCCAACACGTCAATATTGGGGTATCGCCTTCGCTTGCAACTGTACAATTTGGCCAAGCAAAATGCCGATACCGCTTATAAACAATGGTTGCAACGAAAACCCAAACGACAAGAACGGCTGAATCGATTTTTGTCGGCCAAGCAAGTGGAGCGCTTAGGAAAATCATTTATCGTTTCGGGATTGAGTAATTTTTTGATGAAAACGGGAGAACCGCCTGCCTTGTTTGATTCGATCAGTACCCAAAAATCAATCAAACGGCTCAACTCATTTTACTACAACAAAGGTTATTTTGACGTAGCCACTACCATCGAAAAAGACACGTCAAAAGCAAAAAAAATTGGCATTCGTTACCGTGTCGACCTCAAAAAACCGTACCTAATTGACAGTTTGAAGCCCCAAATTTCGAGTCCCAAGCTCGATTCATTATTTCGGTTAACTGCGGCGCGCTCCCTCATCAAATCGGGCAAACCCTATGAAACCGAAACCCTCAACGCCGAACGGGACCGCATTACCTCTGAGTTTCGCAATAACGGCGCCTACCTTTTTCAACAAAACTACATACGGTACTCCCTAGACACCTTGGGGACGCAAAATAAAGTAAATGTACGTTTACTCATTAAAGACTACAGCTACCGCGAGAATGACACGGCCAAAACGGCTCCTTTTCAACTCTATACCATCAATAAAGTGGCCATTTTCACCGATCATTCGACCAGCAAAAACGAAATAAAAAGCAAAGACAGCGTTACGTACAAAGACTTTGTTTTGTACAGTGAAAAAAAATTAAAGTACCGTCCCAAAGCGATTACCGACGCGGTTTTTATCACCAAAGGGAGTTTGTTTTCAGACAACAATACCTCATTAACCACACGCTATTTGAGTAATTTACGGGTTTTCAAATACCCTACCATTCAATACCAACAAGACCCTAAGGACCCCAACGGATTGATTGCCAACATTTATTTGACTCCCAGAAAAAAATATACTTTTGGCGCCTCGGTTGATTTCACGCATTCGAATATTCAGGATTTTGGTATTTCGGGAAATACGTCTTTGGGAATTCGCAACGTCTTTAATGGGGCGGAAACGTTTGAAATTGGATTCCGCGGCAACGTAGGTTCCTCACAAGACTTGGCCAATCCGAACAATACTTTTTTCAATATTTCTGAAATCGGTTTGGATGCGAAGTTGAATTTCCCGCGTATCTTCTTTCTGTTCAATACCGAAAAAATCATTCCCAAAACTATGTTGCCTACGACGTCTATGACCATTGGTTATGCCAAACAACGCAACATCGGTTTGGACAAACAAAACTTTACGGGAACCTTTACCTACAATTGGACGCCCCGAAAAAACACCAACATTCGTTTTGACCTTTTAAATATTCAATTTGTAAAAAATGTGAATATTGGAAACTATTTCAATATTTATCGGTCTTCCTATGATGTATTAAATGTGTTGGCGTTAAATTACAATGCCGATCCCTCCTTTTTTGATGCCAATAACAATTTGATTATTGATGCCGGGGCCAATGGTTTTATCAATGCTGTTTTGGGTGCTAATCCCACCATAACGCCCTCTGCGACAGATTTGCGCACCATTCGCAGCATTGTAGAACGCCGCAAACGTTTGACCGAAAACAACCTCATCTTTGCCACCAACATTTCCTTTTATAAAACCACCAATCGCGGTGTCAATGACAATGATTTTTATTCCATCCGCACTAAATTTGAATCGGCGGGAAATATTTTGGCGTTGTTGGCCCGTGCCTCCAAACAATTGGAAACCCAAACAGGAGCCAATACCTTTTTTGATGTTGAATTTTCACAATACGTAAAAGGTGAAATCGAGTACATTAAACATTGGAAGTTGGCGGGAAAAAGTGTTATCGCCATTCGTTCTTTTGCTGGTTTGGCCGTTCCATATGGAAATTCCAACTCCATTCCGTTTTCACGAAGTTACTTTTCGGGAGGATCCAATGACAATCGCGCTTGGCAACCGTATAGTTTAGGCCCAGGAAGTAGCGGAGGGATCAACGATTTTAATGAGGCCAATATGAAGCTGGCGTTTAATGCGGAATACCGTTTTAATTTGTTTGGAAAATTCAATGGAGCACTCTTTGCCGATGCGGGTAATATTTGGAATGTATTTGACAACGTGGAGCAAGCTTCGTTTCAATTCAAAGGCTGGAAGTCAATGGATGAAATTGCGCTGGGGAGTGGCTTGGGGTTGCGCTATGACCAAGGCCTGTTTGTGGTGCGATTTGACATTGGTTTTAAAACCTACAATCCTTCGGAACAGATTGAAAACAAATGGCTGAGAGAGATCACCTTATCGAAGTCGGTACTAAATATCGGGATAAATTATCCGTTCTAATTTTTTTTATTTTTACTTTTGTCGCTTAACGATAAATACAACTACACCATGTCACACCACATTAAACCCGGAGTTGCTACCGGTGATGAAGTTCAAAAGATATTTGCTTACGCGAAAGAAAAAGGATTTGCTTTACCTGCCGTCAATGTTGTGGGTTCGAGTACGATCAACTGTACTTTAGAAACTGCTGCAAAATTGAAAGCTCCCGTTATTATTCAGTTTTCCAACGGTGGAGCGCAATTTAACGCCGGAAAAGGATTGTCAAATGCAGGCGAGCAAGCGGCTATTTTAGGAGCTGTGGCTGGTGCAAAACATATACATACTTTGGCTGAGGCTTACGGTGCGACAGTAATTTTACATACCGACCATTGTGCCAAAAAGTTATTGCCTTGGATTGATGGCTTGTTGGATGCGTCTGAAAAACATTTTGCCGAAACAGGAAAACCTTTGTTTTCTTCCCACATGATTGACTTATCGGAGGAGCCGTTGCATGAAAACATTGAAATCTGTCAACAATACTTAGCGCGAATGAGCAAAATGGGTATGACTTTGGAAATCGAACTTGGTATTACCGGAGGAGAAGAAGATGGCGTTGATAATTCTGATGTTGATAGCTCAAAACTCTATACACAGCCTTCGGAAGTTGCTTATGCCTATGAAGAATTAATGAAAGTTAGTCCTAAGTTCACCATTGCGGCCGCTTTTGGAAACGTACATGGAGTATACAAACCCGGAAACGTGAAACTTACGCCTAAAATCTTGAAAAATTCGCAAGATTATGTACAAGAAAAATACAACACAGGAGCCAACCCGATTGATTTTGTATTCCACGGCGGTTCAGGATCGACTTTAGAAGAAATTCGTGAAGCCATTTCGTATGGGGTTATCAAGATGAATATTGATACCGACCTTCAATTTGCCTTTACCGAAGGTATTCGCGATTATATGACTGGCAAAATCGACTACTTGAAAACACAAATCGGAAGTCCAGAAGGAGCCGACTCTCCGAATAAAAAACATTACGACCCCCGCAAATGGGTTCGTGAGGGTGAAGTCACATTCAATGCCCGTTTGGAGCAGGCTTTTGCTGACTTAAACAACGTAAATACCTTAATTTAAATTTTGAAATAACGCTTACACTACTTTATGAGATGTAAGCAACCATTTTCATGACCTAATACAACAAACTATGGCTTGGTTTAAACGTACAGAAAAAGGGATTAAAACCGCTACCGAAGAAAAGAAAGATGTTCCCAAAGGACTTTGGTATAAATCGCCTACGGGTAAAATTGTCGATGCCGATGAATTGGAGCGCAATTTATGGGTAAGTCCTGAAGATGATTTCCATGTGCGTATTGGAAGTAAAGAGTATTTTGAAATTCTTTTTGACAACAACGAATTCAAAGAATTGGATGCCAAGATGACGTCGAAAGACCCGCTGGGATTTGTAGATACCAAAAAATACTCCGAGCGATTGAAAGAAGTCATGGACAAAACCAAATTGAAAGATGCGGTACGTACAGCTGTAGGAAAATCTAAAGGAGAGGATTTGGTGGTCTGTTGTATGGACTTTGCTTTCATTGGCGGGTCGATGGGTGCTGTTGTGGGGGAAAAAATTGCCCGCGGTATTGATTATGCGATGCAACACAACATTCCCTTTATGATGATCTCTAAATCAGGAGGAGCGCGTATGATGGAAGCGGCATATTCGTTAATGCAATTGGCCAAAACCTCGGCTAAATTAGCGCAGTTGGCCGATAAAAAAATTCCTTACATTTCTTTATGTACCGACCCCACCACTGGAGGAACAACGGCCTCGTATGCAATGTTGGGCGACATTAACATCTCTGAACCAGGGGCCTTGATTGGTTTTGCTGGACCTCGTGTTGTTCGTGATACTACTGGAAAAGATTTACCCGAAGGTTTTCAAACCGCTGAATTTGTTTTGGAACACGGTTTCTTGGACTTTATCGCACACCGTAAAGAATTAAAAAACAAAGTAAATCTGTATTTAGATCTCATTTTGAATCGCCCCATTCGTTAAACGTTAGCATAAAATAAAAAAGCACGGTTTCCAACGACCGTGCTTTTCTTTTTATAACAAACTAACACAAATACAAATTACATTCCGCTGCGAATAGCTTCCACGGGGTCTAATCGTGCGGCAGAAATCGCAGGGAGAATTCCAGAAATCACTCCAATCAACACCGCCAAACCTGTTCCTTTCAGCACATTTCCTAGACTGAGGATAAATTCAAAATCTAAAGCAGAAGTCAAAAGAATCGTAAGCATCCAAACCAAGCCGATCCCTATCAATCCCCCGAAAAGACAGAGGATGACTGCTTCAAATAGAAACTGAAAAAGAATAAATCGGTTTTTGGCACCCAATGATTTTTGAATCCCAATCAAGTTGGTGCGTTCTTTCACGGATACGAACATGATATTGGCGACTCCAAATCCACCAACCAACAACGAGAATGCCGCAATAATCCAGCCTCCAATGTTCATCGAGCTGATAATTCCATCGATTAAATCGGTAAAACCAGAAAATACATTGATAAAGAAATTATTGTCTTCGTCGACTTTCATCCCGCGGTAGTTGCGCAACTTCTGGGTTAATTCGGCTTTAAAAGCTTCCATATCAACTCCTTTAACAGGCTTGATCACAATAACCGGCGTCATCGATTTGTTTTCGCCCAAAGCCCGACGGATAAAATTAACGGGGATGATAATTGAGGTATCGTCATTACCGAACATTCCATCACCTTTTTTCTCTAAAACGCCTACGATGGTAAACCGCTGGCCGTACATGCGCACTTGTTTCCCCAAAGGGTTTAATGTCCCAAAAAGTCCTTCGGCCAATTCGGCCCCTATAACCGCCACCGTAGCTCCCGAATTGGACTCAGAAGCATTGAAAAAACGTCCTTCCGTAAACTCAAACCCCTGAATATCAATAAAGGTATGCGTGACAGGCACCACATTGACGTTGGACATGGTTTTGTCTTCGTATTTCACATTTTCCCATTTTAAGAAAATTTGATACGATAGTTGTGCAGCATCGGGCAAGTTGTCTTGTAAATATTCGAACTCCGCATAATTAACATTTGGAAATTGCTCGCGTTTCCAGGCGGGTACAGACGAGGGACCAAAGGTATCGTTGAATAAATAAATGGTGTTTTTATCTAAGCTGCTTAATTCTTTTTTAATTTTTTGGTCTAAAGAATCGACAGCTGCCAATACAGCGATGATAGAAAAAATACCGATGGTGACCCCCAATAACGAAAGAAACGTACGCAATTTGTTATTGCGCAACGCATTCATGGCAAATCCGAAACTTTCGTTGAGTAACCGAAGGTATAAAAGCATACAACTTTTGTCTTTACACTCCATAAGTAGCGGTTTATCGGCAATTGTTACAAGCGAGACAAAATCTTCTTTTTTATTTTAAAATTCACTTGAAAAATAGGGTAAAAAAACGCTACTTTTGCGCCTTACTAAACACAACAACATGACGACTACAAAACCTATTCAGTCGGCCCTGATTTCGGTATTTTCGAAAGACGGTCTCGAGCCCATCGTTCGTAAACTTCACGAACTAAATGTTACCCTATATTCCACTGGCGGCACCGAAGAATTTATAAAAAACTTAGGGATTCCTGTGATTCCCGTTGAAGAGGTAACCGATTATCCTTCCATTTTAGGGGGACGTGTTAAAACCTTACATCCCAAAATCTTTGGGGGTATTTTGAACCGTCAAGACCATGCCACGGATGTAGAGGAAATGCAAACGTACAACATCCCGCAATTGGACTTGGTCATTGTGGATTTGTATCCTTTTGAAAAAACGGTTGCTTCGGGAGCTTCTGCTGCGGAGATTATTGAAAAAATTGATATTGGAGGAATTTCGCTGATTCGAGCAGCTGCCAAAAACTTTAAAGACACGGTCATTGTGCCTTCGGTCAACGAGTATCGTTTGTTTTTAGACCTTTTAGAAACGGGCCACGGGAGTACGACTTTGGAGCAACGTCAATTTTTGGCCGCGAGAGCTTTTCACACTTCATCGCATTACGATACGGCTATTTTCAATTATTTCAACCAAGAGGAGACTATTTTTAAAATGAGTTCCGATCAGGGTCAAACGTTGCGATACGGTGAAAACCCCCACCAAAAAGGATTTTTCTTTGGTAACTTTGAGGCCTTATTCACCAAAGCTCACGGCAAAGAATTGTCCTACAACAACCTTTTGGACGTAGATGCAGCGGTTAATCTCATTTTAGAATTCAAAGACAGTGCGCCCACTTTTGCCATCCTAAAACACAATAATGCCTGTGGTTTGGCTACCCGGGCAAGCATGAAAGAGGCGTATTTAGATGCATTAGCAGGCGATCCTACTTCCGCTTTTGGGGGCGTTTTAATCGCTAATAATACCATCGATACAGCGACAGCAGCAGAAATAAATCAACTTTTTTGCGAGGTGGTTATTGCCCCTTCATTTGAACCTGAGGCGCTAACCCTTTTGCAAGAAAAGAAAAATCGTATCCTTTTGGTGCAACACCCTACAGAATTACCCCAACAACAAGTTAGAACCTGTTTGAATGGTCTCTTAGTTCAAGATCGAAACGCGGTCACCGACACCAAAAACGGACTAACTTACGTGACCACAACGAAGCCCACCGAACAAGAAGTTGATGATTTATTGTTTGCCTCAAAAATTTGCAAAAACACCAAATCAAATACCATTGTCTTGGCCAAAAACGGTCAATTGATTGCTTCCGGCACGGGACAAACCTCACGCGTTGATGCGCTACGTCAAGCTATTGAGAAAGCGCGTTCCTTTGGATTTGACCTTAACGGTGCCGTGATGGCGAGTGATGCTTTTTTCCCTTTTCCGGATTGCGTAGAAATTGCCCATCATGCAGGAATTACCGCGGTTATTCAGCCAGGAGGTTCGATAAAAGATGAATTAAGCATCGCGTATTGCAACGAAAATAATGTTGCTATGGTATTTACAGGGACACGTCATTTCAAACATTAATTTTATTATTTTTGTGGGCTGATTCATAAATAACAAACTAACACCCTGTAACATCGTATGGGATTTTTCGATTTCATGACCGAGGATATCGCAATTGACCTTGGTACCGCTAATACCCTGATTATTCACAACGACAAAGTAGTCATCGACAGTCCGTCGATCGTTGCGCGCGATCGCATCACGGGAAAAATCACTGCGGTTGGTAAAGAAGCCAATATGATGCAGGGGAAGACGCATGAAAACATCAAAACCATTCGCCCGCTAAAGGATGGTGTTATTGCCGATTTTGCCGCTTCAGAAGAAATGATTAAAGCCTTTATCAAAAGTATCCCGGCTTTAAAGAAAAAAATGTTTACTCCTGCTTTGCGCATGGTGGTTTGTATTCCTTCGGGGATTACAGAAGTGGAAATGCGTGCGGTAAAAGAATCCTGTGAGCGCGTGAATGGAAAAGAAGTGTATTTGATTCACGAACCTATGGCAGCGGCTATCGGTATCGGTATTGATATTATGCAGCCCAAAGGAAACATGATTGTGGACATCGGTGGGGGAACCACTGAAATTGCAGTAATTGCCTTGGGAGGAATTGTTTGCGATAAATCCGTAAAAATTGCAGGTGACGTTTTTACAAACGATATCATCTATTACATGCGTACCCAACACAATTTGTTTGTAGGGGAAACAACCGCTGAAAAAATTAAAATTACCATTGGTGCAGCCACGGATTCGTTAGAATCACCTCCGGATGATATGTCGGTACAAGGTCGTGACTTGTTGACGGGGAAACCCAAACAAGTTGAAGTTTCTTTCCGAGAAATTGCCAAAGCATTAGACAAATCGATTCAACGAATTGAGGATGCGATTATGGAGACGCTTTCGCAAACGCCACCCGAACTTGCCGCTGATATTTACAATACCGGAATTTACTTAGCCGGTGGTGGATCGATGTTGCGTGGTTTGGACAAGCGAATTTCTTTAAAAACTGATCTTCCGGTGTATATTGCCGAAGATCCGCTGAAAGCCGTCGTTCGAGGAACGGGAATGGCGTTAAAAAACATACCGAAATTCAGAAGTATTCTTATCAAGTAATTTGATTTTTTTACTAATTTTAGAACACTTAATTACGGAATAGGAACAGGAATTTTTAGCGTAACTCATGCAGCAAATCTTTAATTTTATATTTAAAAACAGCTATCGTATGCTGTTTTTGCTGCTTATGGCGACAGCCATTTCGTTAACCATTCAATCCCACTCCTACCACAAAAGCAAAGTGATTAGCTCGGCTAATTTTTTGACAGGGGGAGTATACAAACAAATCAACAACGTCAACGAATACTTCAACCTACGCACGAAAAACGAAGAACTTGCGCTTGAAAATGCCCGGTTGAAAAGTATTTTATTCAACCGAAAGGATACGTTAAAAGTTCCTTTGTTGGACACCATTAAAGGCGTTAAAAAAACAGATTTAATTGTTGCCAAAGTCATTCACAACTCCTACAGCGCTCAGGTTAACTTCCTGACTTTAGATTCGGGAGCCAAAAACGGAATTCGCCCCGAGATGGGTGTAATCAATAGTTTGGGTATCGTAGGTATTGTTGAAAATGTGTCGCCCAACTATGCGACTGTTTTGAGTATTTTGAACACAGAATCTCCAATCAATGCCAAAATCAAGAAATCCAATCATATCGGTTCTTTGATTTGGAATGGAAAAAATACAGGCTTTGTTCAATTGATTGATGTGCCCCGATTAGCCTCGGTTCGTAAAGGCGACACCATTGTCACGGGCGGACAGTCTACCATTTTCCCTGAAAACATTAACATCGGTACCATTGAAAAGATTTACACCGATGACCAAACGAACTACTATACCCTTGATGTTCGATTGTTTAACGACATGACGAGTTTAGGGCATGTGTATATTATTCGCAATCGGGATCGTCAAGAAATATTAACCTTGGAAAAGAAAACACAAAAAAACAATGAACAGTAGTAGTTTACTTTTCAATTTGGCTCGCTTTGTGTTGCTCCTTTTGGCGCAGGTTGTGGTGTTTAACAACATTAACTTCTTGGGATTTATCAACCCGTATCCTTACATTTTATTTATTATTCTTTTCCCCGTGAATGGAAATAAATACGGATTACTTGGCGCTAGTTTTCTTTTGGGCATTCTCATGGATTTGTTTTGCAATTCGGGAGGTGTTCACACGGCAGCCTGCTTGATGTTGGCGTATATTCGACCTTCGATATTTAAGTTTTCCTTTGGTTTAAGTTATGAATACCAAACGGTAAAACTCAACGATGTACTCACGCCTGAACGGTTCTCATTTTTACTGATTGCTGTGGCGGTGCATCATTTGACTTTATTCCTTATCGAGGTGTTTACTTTGGAATTCTTTTGGAGTATCTTGGTGCGCACCCTTGTAAGTACTTTGTTTACCGTGATTTTGTGCATTTTGATCATTTACTTAATCAAGCCCAGTAAACGATGAGAAAGGTATTACTTCCCTCTTTGGTAATCATAACGGCTGCATTGTTATTGATTCGTATTTTCTATTTGCAAGTTATTGACGATTCGTTCAAACTCAAATCAGAAAATAACGCGATTAAAATCAAATACGACTACCCCGAACGCGGCTATGTGTATGATCGTAATGGAAAACTACTGATTGCCAATCAACCTTCGTACGACATCATGGTCGTTCCCCGTGAGGTAAAAAATATTGATACCCTTGAATTTTGCCGCTTATTGGATATTGACAAAGCCTTTTTCATCAAACGTCTAGAAAAAGCCCGCGTCTACAGTCCGATGCTTCCTTCTGTTTTTTTACCCCAATTGAACAAGTTGGAATACGCAGCCTTTCAAGAAAAAATCCGCAAATTCAACGGATTTTACATTCAAAAACGTTCTATTCGTGATTACCAAGTGAGTTATGGCGCCAATGTGTTTGGTTTTATCACCCAAGTAAACGAGGCCATCATCAAAAGCAACCCGTATTACAAACCGGGCGATTTGATTGGAAAACAAGGCATTGAACAAAGCTATGAGGAAGTACTCCGGGGACAAAAAGGGGTAAAACACATTTTACGAGACAAGTTCAATCGCGAAATCGGATCGTACAAAGAAGGGAAATACGATACGATTGCCAAACAAGGAAGTGACATTACCCTCACGATTGATGGCGATTTGCAAGAATACGGCGAGTTATTGATGACCAATAAATGGGGAGGTATAGTGGCTATTGAACCCAAAACGGGGGAAATTTTGGCCTTAGTCACCTCGCCCAATTACGATCCTGCGCTTTTGGTAGGCCGCCAACGCTCAAAAAACTATAATACCCTTTACCGCGATTCGATTGCCAAGCCTTTATATGATCGGGGGTTGTTGGCGCAATATACCCCAGGTTCTCCGTTTAAAATCCTAACCGGATTAATTGCCCTTCAGGAAGGTGTGATTAGTGACAGTACGCGTTTTGTATGTAACCACGGTTTTAGCTATGCCCGTGGACGATTTATGCGTTGCCACTGTTCGGGGGGTCCTGTACAACTTCATCGGGCCATTTATGAGTCGTGTAACACCTTTTTCTCTAGTTCATATATCCGTTTGATCAATAAATACAATGATCATGGCTATGGGGTTGACCTTTGGGCAAAACATCTTCGCAGTTTTGGTTTGGGCGATTTTATGGGCTATGACTTGCCCATTGGGGTTCGCGGAAATATCCCTACTTCCAAAATCTACAATCGTACCTATGCAGGATGGAAATGGGATGGAAAAACTATTGTTTCCAATGCCATTGGCCAAGGGGAGGTATTGATGAGTCCTTTGCAATTGGCTAATTTTATGGCTACCATTGCCAATCGCGGCTATTATTATACACCTCATATCATCAAAAAAATAAAGGGCGGCTCCATTGACCCCAAATTTCGAGAAAAGCATCAAACCACCATCGATCGTAAGTATTTTGACCCTATTATTGAAGGGATGCATGCGGTGTATGGCCCTGGGGGTACGGCTTCAGGATTGGGTGTAGAAGGGATTGAAATTTGCGGAAAAACAGGAACTGCTGAAAACTTTATGGTGATCAACGGCAAGCGAACCAAATTGCAAGACCACTCTATTTTTGTGGCTTTTGCCCCCAAGGACAACCCCAAGATTGCTATCGCTGTGTTTGTAGAAAATGGATATTGGGGAAAACGATGGGCGGGTCCGATTGCCACCTTGATGATTGAAAAATACCTGAAAGGAAAAATCACGCGCGCCGACTTTGAAAAGCGAATGCTTCAGGGAAGTTTACAAGATCAATACCAAAAATTATATCCCAAAAAACACCAAGATAGTATTAGTATTTTAAATGCACGCGTAAAAGACAGTCTCTTTAAAGTGAAAAAGCGACAAGATTCGATTGCCGGCAAAAAACCTGAAGTCAAACCCGATACGCTACGTAAAACTGTCCCATGAGAAACCAAAGCGTCACCAGCAACATCGATTGGATTAGTATCGTTATCTACTTTGTTTTGGTCATCTTAGGATGGTTAAACATTTATTCGTCCTCGTTGTCGGGGGCGCCAGAAGATGCCTCTATCTTTGATGTCAGCCAAATCTATGGGAAACAGTTTTTGTTCATTTTATTTTCTATCCCCATCATATTTACGGTTTTGGCGGTAGAAGCTAAATTCTACGAGAAGTATTCGATTATTATTTTTGCCGTTTCGCTACTCTCCTTACTGGGTTTGTTTGCCTTTGGAAAAGTTATCGCTGGACAGCGGTGTTGGTATGGTATCGGTAGTTTTACCTTACAGCCTTCGGAGTTTGCCAAAGCAGCAACTTCCTTAGCATTGGCGAAGTATTTGAGCGACGTACAAGTCAACCTCCGGGAAATGCAACGGCAATTACAAGCCTTATTTATCGTTTTTCTTCCGGTAATGTTGATCCTTCCCCAACCCGATCCGGGAAGTGCATTAATCTATTTTGTGTTCTTTTTTGTTTTGTACCGCGAAGGATTACCGGGTTGGTATTTGGTTACAGGTTTTATCGCCATTCTATTGTTTATTCTCACTTTGGCGACGAATAATCCTTATATCGTAATCGGACTTACTGCATTGGCGTTGGTGGTTAATTATTACCGCAGTCGATTGGTTGATCGCAACATTTTTGCCAGTATTCTCATGTTTTTTATGGTTACGGCATTTACGTTTTCGGTAAATTTTGTGTTTAATAATGTATTTAAACAACACCACCGCGATCGTTTTAATATCTTGTTAGGGAAAGAAGTCGATTTAAAAGGAGTCGGTTACAACACCAACCAATCGGAAATTGCCATTGGTTCGGGAGGATGGTTTGGAAAAGGATATTTGGAAGGTACACAAACCAAAGGGGGATTTGTTCCTGAGCAACATACCGACTACATTTTCACTACGGTAGGTGAAGAATGGGGCTTTTTGGGAAGCTTAATGGTTATCGCCCTTTTTGCGGGATTAATTTTACGCATTATTTACTTGGCAGAACGACAAAAAACAAAGTTTAGTCGGGTCTATGGGTATTGTGTGGCGGGCATATTGTTTATCCACTTTTTTGTAAATATTGCTATGGTAATTGGAATCTTTCCTACCATTGGTGTCCCACTACCCTTCTTTTCCTATGGAGGATCTGGACTCTGGGGCTTTACCATTCTCCTTTTTATTTTCCTGAAAATGGATGCCAATAAAGTCAATGAATGGTAAGCCTTTTTCCCTTGCCTTTTTAGTATTCTCTCAAAAATAGCAGTACCTTAGAAGTACCAATTGATAACCCTATGAAAAAACTCGTATTCTTTTGGGGCTTATTTGCCATGGGCCTTATCCCCGTTTTTGCGCAACAACCCCTCACCGATTCATTAGCCCTGCGCAAGCAACAAGAAACGCTTGAAAAAGCGCGCTTAAAACAAAAACGTGCTACAGAAAAAGCAATGGTTAAAATGGAAAAAGAAAAGTCCAAAGCCGAAAAAGCGCAAAAAAAAGCCGAAAAGGAGCTCCGAAAAATGGAGAAAGCGCAAGATAAAATTGATAAGGCAACAGCAGCGGTGTCGAAAGCAGAGAATCGTTTGACGAAAGCACAGAAAAAGCTCGAAAAAATGCAAAAGGACTTGAATCGTGACATCGACAAAAATCGCTTGTCAGCGGAAGCCCTGACCAAAGCAAGAGCGCAAATCCAAAAGCAACAGGAACGCATTGCGGAGGAAGAAAAAGATTTAGAAAAGGCGCAGGCCAAGTTGAGCAAACTGAGATAAAAAAAAGTCCCGAGCGAATCGGGACTTTTTTTATGACTTTAATAATTTCTCTTTTTTCACTTTGTTGGATACCCCTTTATTGGCTCCATTTTGTAGGTCGTCCAAAACGTGAATGGCTTCCTCAATATAAATATCCTTGGAGAGGTTTTCATGCCAACGATCGCGTTTTTCTTTTAACGTTACGTCGGTCTTCATTTGTTCCTCTTCATTGGGCAAGGACTTAAATTCGAAATTATTTTTATAATCAGCAATGGCTTTGAACTTTTTATTCATTTCATCCAATTGCTTTTGCTCCTGCTTGTATTTGTCGATTTGCAAACTGTAGGTGGTAATGTCGTTGCGATTGTCCAACCATTTTGCATTTTCATCAATTAACTTCAATTGCGGACTCGCACTGAGTCTTTTTTTACTGTTGGCCAACGCAAATTCATAATTCGGCTGGTTGGTCCAAGTTTTATACGGCGCTGGGTCAATTTTGTCCCAAGGCATCGCATTATCGATGTCCCGCTCACCCATTTCCAAATACGCGTATTTATCGGGCATAACGACATCACTTTTTACTCCTTCCAGTTGGGTTGAACCACCGTTAATTCGGTAGAACTTTTGGGTTGTGGTTTTTAAAGCGCCCAAATCCCCCACAGTACTTCCGCGCACAAATTGGTTCAAGTCAATGACATTTTGAACCGTTCCTTTGCCATAAGTTTGCTTACTTCCAACAATCACAGCTCGCTTATAGTCTTGCATGGCTGCAGCTAAAATCTCAGAGGCTGACGCTGAAAACTCATTGGTCATGATGACAAGCGGTCCATCCCAGGCCACTTTTGGATCACGATCATACAATACTTCTTTACGCCCTGCGGCAGAACGCACTTGAACAATAGGGCCTTGGTCAATAAAAAGACCACTGATGTCCACCACCGTTTTCAGGGAACCTCCCCCATTGTCACGAACATCGACAATCAAACCTTCAACGCCTGCATTTTTGAGACGCTCGACTTCAATGGCCACATCTTTGGCTGCATCACGACTGTCTTTATTTTCAAAATCGATGTAAAATTTGGGCAAATAAATAATCCCATATTTTACGCCATTTTTCTCAACGATACTTGAACGAGCATACGTTTCTTCGATTTCAACCTCATCGCGAATAATGGAAATTACTTTTAAAGAACCATCTTGTTTTTTAACGGTTAGTCGAACTTCGGTTCCTTTTGGTCCTTTGATTTTTTTCACTACATCGTCCAAACGCATCCCTACTACATCCACGGGTTCGCCATTCCCTTGTGCCACTTTGAGGACCACATCACCGGCTTCCAATTCTTTTCCTCGCCATGCTGGACCTCCAGAAATCAACTCCGTAATTTCTGTGTAATCGTTTTTCTTTTGCAATCGCGCTCCAATTCCCTCTAATTTTCCACTCATGCTCACATCAAAGCGCTCTTTATCTTCAGGAGCAAAATAAGAAGTGTGCGGATCAAAGCGAGTTGTTATGGCATTAATGTAGACCGAAAACCAATCCGTACGGGTTAGGTCTTTGATGAAATCAAAATTCTCATTCAACGATTTTAAGGCATTCTCACGGGTTTCTTTCTCTAGTTGTTCGTAGGTTTTTACTTCAACTTTAACTTCTTTTTTATCCGTTCCTTTTTCTTGAAGCTTTTGCTTTTCAACTAATGAGGCCAACGTAGAGAGTTTAATTTGCTTACGCCAACGCTCTTTCAATTCGGCCACATTTTTGCAATAAGGCGCGTTTTCATAGTCTGTATTAATAGACTCATCCACTTTATAATCAATGGGTTTGTCTAGAATTTCTTTGTAATAGGCGCGACTCTCCTCCATACGCTGAATCAACCGATCGTAGGTCAGGTTAAAAAACGTAAGGTCACGATTGACAATTTGGTCGTCAATTTTGGTTTCATATTGCGCAAATTCGTCGATATCCGACTGTAAAAAGAAGCGTTTTGAAGGGTCCAAAGCTTCGATATACTCTTTGTACACTCCCTTTGAAAAAGTATCATTAATTTCTGAAGGACTATAGTGTCCCTTTTCAATAACATAAGTTAACAATTCAAGGAGCAACTTATCTTTTTCAGGATCACCCTCTTTCGATTTAGGCATAAAGCTCCATAACCCCACGGCTGCAACTAGCACAATAAGGATTTTTTTATAATGTCTTTTCATAAAACTCACAATTGCATTCATTAAGTGTTCCTAAATTATATAAAAAATCATGCCATCCCGTTGGAATACCGTCTAAATTTTTGTTAAACTCAGACCTCGACCCAAAGTTAGGAAAAATGTCCCCAATGAGTCCCAAAATATGTACTTTTGTTACAACTTCAAATTGAAATATGGAATCCAAACCTTTGATTTTAGTCACCAACGACGATGGCATTACGGCCCCTGGAATTCGAGCCCTCCTTGAGGTTGTGCAAACCTTGGGTGACGTGGTGGTCGTGGCGCCCGACAGTCCCCAAAGTGGCATGGGTCACGCCATTACGGTGAATGATATGTTGCATGTAAAAAAAGTGAGTCCGTTTGGCGCTGACATCATGGCTTACAGTTGCTCAGGAACTCCCGTGGATTGTGTCAAAATGGGCGTGCATGAATTGATCAAACGGAAGCCTGACCTTTGCGTTTCGGGCATCAATCACGGATCCAATTCGTCCATAAATGTGATTTATTCGGGCACCATGAGCGCTGCTGTTGAGGCGGGTATCGAAGGGATTCCAGCTATTGGTTTTTCCTTGCAAGATTTCAGTTGGGAAGCCAATTTTGAGCCCGCAAAAAAATACATTCGAAGCATTGTGCAACGGGTACTTGAGGAAGGATTACCATCGGGCACCGTGTTGAATGTGAACTTCCCAAATCTTCCTGCCGAGGCGATTAAAGGAATTCGTATTTGCCGGCAGGCGCATGCGTATTGGCAAGAAAAATTTGATAAACGCTTATCACCCTTTGGGAAAGAATACTATTGGTTGACGGGAGAATTTATTAATTTAGACAAAGGAGAAGACACTGATGAATGGGCACTTGCACATGGATTTGTTTCTATCGTACCCGTGCAATTTGACCTTACCGCACACCATGCCATTCCAGTTTTAAACCGTTGGAATTTCGAAAATGAATAAAAAAGAACTTTTACTAGGTTTCGCACTAGGCCTCCTTACCACGGGTATAGGCTTGTTTTTGGTCGCACTGCTTTTTTCCTTTATTAGTCCGAATTTTCATTGGCAGTCCCTTCAAAATGGGGATTTATTGGGAAAATACATCGCTTTGGGTTCGTTATTGAATATGCTTCCCTTTTTTGTTTTGTTGTCGCGAAAAAAAGAAGCGATGGGGTACGGAATCATTATTGCCGTAGCGACACTCACCCTTTCCACTTTATTTTTTTAACCCATGAAATACTATATCATAGCAGGCGAAGCTTCGGGAGACTTACACGGTTCCAATGTAATGAAAGCCCTTTTAAACGAGGACCCACAGGCCGAAATTCGTTTTTGGGGGGGTGACTTGATGCAGGCGGTGGGTGGCACTTTGGTCAAACACTACCGCAATTTGGCTTTTATGGGATTTGCCGAAGTAGTGATGAATTTGGGTACGATTTTAAAAAATATTCGTTTTTGTAAAAAAGATATTCAGACTTTTCAACCCGACGTTATCTTGTTTATCGACTATCCTGGATTTAATATGCGTATTGCCAAATGGGCGAAACAGCAAGGATTTCGAACCCATTACTACATTGCCCCTCAAATTTGGGCGTGGAAAGAAAACCGTATTAAAGCAATCAAGCGCGACATCGATGCGTTGTATGTAATTTTACCTTTTGAAAAAGACTATTTTGAGCAAAAACACCAGTATCCCGTGCATTTTGTAGGCCATCCGCTATTGGACGCTATTCAACAACGCACCCCTACCGATGAAAAATTGTTTAGAAATCAAGCCCAATTAGACGACCGACCCATCATCGCATTATTGCCCGGGAGTCGCAAGCAAGAGGTTTCCAAAATGCTTGAAATTATGTTGTCGGTTGTTCCCGACTTTCCCGACTACCAATTTGTTATTGCCGGAGCTCCGAGTTTGGATTATGCTTTTTATGCTCCATTCTTGGATTCAGAGCGGGTACGATTTGTAGCGAATCAAACCTATGACTTACTATCCTGCGCACATGCGGCTTTGGTCACCTCGGGCACAGCCACGCTTGAAACCGCCCTTTTTAAAGTTCCCGAAATCGTTTGTTACAAAGCCAATCCCATATCCTATCAAATCGCCAAAAGAATCATCACTTTAAAATACATTTCGTTGGTCAATTTAATTATGGATCAACCTGTGGTCACCGAATTGATTCAAAACGATCTCAATCGCGAGCGTTTACATGCTGAACTTACGCAAATTCTATCGGGACCAGAGCGCGAAAAAATGGTCAAAAACTATATTGAATTGGAACAAAAATTAGGCGGTGGAGGCGCTAGTCAAAGAACGGCGCAGCATATTAGGAAGATTTTAACAGCCTAATTTAGCTGGCTTTGTTTTATCTTTGCCAAAACTTTTGAGTTTGCATAAAATTTGGAATTATATCATCGTCGCATTGGTTTTGGTTTCCTGTAAACCCAACCAAACAGCTATTGTTACCTCCAAAAAAGAAGCGCAAAAAAAGAAAATTTACACGCCTTACACGACCAAAAACAATACAGAAGTCGCCACTACAACTGCCAATTCAACTCCCGCAACTACCCCTAAAAAAGTAAAAACAATTACTGTTGTTCGTGAGCCCGAGGGTATTTCGGAAACTAAACCCAAGAAAACGCCTCTAATTCTGGATCAAAACGATGAAGATATTGTGGTTACTAGTGATGACACGCCTTACCTTACCGAGCAATTGATCAATAATGCCATGGACTATCTCGGTTCGCCCTACCGCGGTGGCGGCACGAGTCGCAACGGATTTGATTGCAGTGGTTTGATGTTTACGACTTTTAAAACATTTGACATTATTCTGCCCCGCAGTTCACACGAGATGGCCCGTATTGGCCGGGTATTGGATCGAAATGAATACCGCCGTGGGGATTTGATTTTTTTCCGAACGAATGGACGCCGTACCATAAATCATGTGGGAATGATTACGGAAGTATCGTCCGATGAAATAAAATTTGTACATTCGTCAACACAGTTAGGCGTTGTTGTCTCCTCCACCAAAGAGCCTTACTATCAACGAACTTTTGCACAGGTGAATAGGGTTATCGAGTAAATCGTAACATCTAAACGCCGGAATATGAAAGCCATTCAATTTCCGCTGATTCGAGTTACCCTCGCCTTTATTATTGGACTTTTTCTCGGGAAACTTATTGTTGTTCCCCCAGTTCTATGGGCATGCGGTATACTTTTTTCAGCGCTTACCGTAGGAGTCATCCATTTTTACACACGAAAATTTATAGTGCCACCGAACGCGCTTGGAGGCCTGCTGTTATTGATCTTTGTCGGAATCGGCGGGATGCGAATCGCGATGGACAATCCGCAGCGAAATCCCAATCACTTTTCGCATTTTCTAAAAAAATCGCAGTCCTGCTCCCTTGTTGTTACGTTAGAATCCCAATTACGCACCTCTACAACACGAACGCGTTATGTGGCCGAGGTACACCAGTGGAACGGACAAAAAACGATGGGAAAAATTGTGGTGGGTTTTCCGAAAAATAAGCAACCCTATACCGTTGGGGAGTTATACGGTGTAACTGGAGTTTTCCTTCCTTTGCAACCCGCTGTTAATCCTGGGCAATTTGACTATAGTGCTTATTTAAAAAACAAACATTGGTATGGTCAACTCTTGGTCTCCCGTGCAAAATCGCTTGCACCTCCCCCAAAAAGCATCCCTGCTATAGCCGATGGTATTCGACAAACGGTGCATCAACGGTTAAAAAAACACTTGGATGAATCGGATTTAGCGCTCGTTATGGCGCTGATTCTGGGGCAACAGCAAGATATGAATGCCGATTTAATTCAAGCCTATCAAAAAGCGGGTGCAGTACATATTTTATCAGTTTCTGGACTTCATGTGGGTTTTGTGCTGATTTTTATACAAACGCTGCTTAAACCCTTTCCCAATACCCGACGGTATCGCCGTGTAAAAATTGTGATGGTCATCCTTGGACTTTGGTCCTTTGGATTTTTAGCTGGGTTGGCTCCCTCCGTATTGCGCTCGGTGGTGATGTTTTCGGGACTCGCTGTGGGAGCGTATCTGCGACGGAGCAGTAACAGCTACAACACCTTGTTTACCTCTTTATTTCTTATTTTACTTTGGGAACCCCATGCGCTATGGGATGTGGGACTGCAACTGAGTTATACGGCTGTTTTTTTTATCCTCTGGTTGCATCCTATTTTGCAAAATCTTTGGTCACCGCGCTCGAAAGTAGGACGGTATGTACGCGACTTACTATCCGTTTCATTGGCAGCACAATTGGGTACATTGCCCCTGTCATTGTATTACTTTCATCAATTTCCGGGTCTTTTCTTCGTAACTAATTTACTTTTATTACCGGGAATGGGGGTTTTGATGGGTTTGGGACTTTTAAGTGTTTTGATGGCGTATCTGAATTGGATTTGGTCGCCTGTATTAAAATTAATGCAGTGGGCATTGGACCTTATGAATGGGATCATCCGCCTCATTGCAGCACAAGAAGAAATGGTCTGGAGTGGCATTCCGATGAATCTGACGGCTATGCTCCTTTTGTATGGTATAATCGTGATGGGCGTTTTTGCGGTGGAACGGCGGAACTTCTACAGTTACAGGAATTTCTTAGGGAGTATACTGGTTTTTCAATTGGCGATTTTCGGCATTCGGCATTACCATTGGCAAGAAGAGGCATGGATTCTTTTCCATCAACGAAAAGCTACTTTAATTGCGCATCAACAGTACGATCAATATCGTTTTTTATGTAAAAATAACACCGCGCTTATGACCCTTGAAGCGTTTGCTTTATCCCGATGGTTGGCACCCGCTACACGACAAGACATGCGGCAACATCGATTTTGGCTAAACGGAAAGAAAATAGCACTAGTTGATGAAACAGGGCGTTTCCCAAAAGTTCGTCCTCATATTTTGATTGTGACCAATAATCCGCGGTGTGGTCCTGAATCGTGGTTACGACGCCATCGCCCGGATTGGGTTGTGCTTGACGGAAGCAACGGCTATCAATTGCGAAAATCGTGGAGAGAATGTTGTTATCAACTAAAAATCCCTTTTCATGATACTTCAGAAAAGGGATCGTTTAGCGTATTTTAGGCTTTCTTTTTGTCTTTTTTGGGTTTCGGGTCGGGCACATAGCGCGTTAACATTTCATTGGCGCCCGCTAACCATTTTTCGGGACCACCAGCTACGTAACCGGTTTGACCCAACTGTTCAAAATTGGTTTTGCCATTGACTTCGGTGGGCTTTACCAAATAAACTGAGGGATACCCACGCACTTGAAAGACTTGTTGCAATTGCATATTTTGTTGGCGCAATGCATCGGTTTGCGGGGTACGTCGTGGGAAATCGAGTTCAACCAAGATTACTTTTTCCTTGGCCCATTGGATAAATTCTGGCTTTTTAAAAACTTCCGTTTGCAAACGGATACACCAACCGCACCAATCGCTTCCGGTGAAAAATAAGAACAAGGGTTTTTGTTCACTGCGGGAAAGTTCGATAGCCTTGTTGATATCGGTGTGCCATGTTAATCCTTCTTGCGCTTGAAGGGATTGAAGTCCTGTGAGCAACAAAAAAGCAAGTATAATTTTTTTCATAACAAAAGTAATTTACGTTCGAAAGTTACAAATTATTTCACATCCTGCATCAATTTTCGGACCAAAGGCGAAATAACGATAAGAACAACGCCCGCAATCAGTGCGTAGATTGCCAGTTGTTGGTAGCCGTCGGTGTAGGCAATTAATTTTTCGGATTTAGTGGCATTTTCATTTGTGATTGACATTCCGGCACCCAAAATTCCTGCAACATATTGTCCATACGCACTGGCCAAAAACCACATCCCCATCATCATTCCTTGTAATTTATCAGGTGATAGTTTGGTCATAATAGACAATCCGATAGGAGATAAACATAATTCACCAAATGTAATGATGAAATAGGCTAAAGTAAATACTTCCAAAGAAGTCAACCCATCAATGTTGGCAAAAAACCTTGTAGAATAAAAAGTGTAAAAAGCCAATGCTAAGAATAAAAACCCTAGTCCAAATTTCACAACAGTATTGGGTTCAACTTTACGAACATTCAACCAAACCCAAATTAGACCTAAAAGAGGAGCAAAAATGATAACGAACAGAGAATTTGCTGCATTATTTACTCCGTTAGGTTCTAAATTAATTCCTAAGAAATCATTTTCAAGATTGTTAGCTGCGAATAAACTTAGTGAACCTCCGCTTTGCTCAAAAAAAGCCCAAAAAAATATTGAAAATAGAATAAATATTAAAGCTGCAATTAACTTCTTATTTTCTTGAAGCGAGAAATTTCGCATTTCATAAGCAAGGTACAACAATGTGATAGGACCAATTGTATACATAAAATAATTGGTATACTCTGGGCTTGAAACCATTGTCATTATCAAAGGAATGGCCAGTAACGTCCCAATATACGTGGCATACTCATACGATTTTCGCTTAGAATCTTGTAAATGTAGCAAAGGAGAAAGTCCGATGGTTGCCATATTTTTTTGTGTAAACATAAAAGTAACCAAACTAATGATCATCACAATTCCTGCTAAACCAAAAGCGATACTCCATGAATAATTTTTGCCAATATCTATACAAACATACCCTCCCAAGAGCGCCCCAATATTTATTCCAGAATAAAACAATGAAAAACCTGCATCTCTTCTTGAATCATCGGCTTTATACAATGTTCCAACCATAGTGGAAATATTGGGTTTAAAAAAACCTGTTCCTATGACGGTAAATGCTATTCCAAGAAAGAAAAATTGTTTTGGATCAATAGCCAAAATTATACTTCCAATAATCATCATTATTCCTCCCCAAAACAATGATTTTCTGTATCCTAAAATTTTATCGGCAAATAAGCCCCCAACGAATGTAAAAGCGTAGACGAATGCTTGGGTAGCACCGTATTGTAAATTTGCTACATCTTCCTTCATCAACAATTGATCGACCATGAAGAATGTCAACATACCGCGCATCCCATAAAAACAGAAGCGCTCCCACATTTCACTGAAGAATAAATACCACAATTGTTTTGGATATTTCCCCTCAAAATTTTGAATATCTTGTATTGTCTGCATATTAATTCAATCCTTTTTCCTTCATAACTGCATTTAATCTTTTGAGTATGAGTAACCCTAAACCAGTTGCAAATAATAGCAATAGAGCATTCACAATAAAGAAATTGGATTTATTTTCATAATCATACCACATACTTGCTAAAACACCCGACAATTTGTTTCCAATTGAAATAGACAAGAAGAACCCTCCCATCATTAGAGCTGTAAGTCGTGGTGGACTTAACTTAGAAACAATTGACAAGCCCATTGGAGACAAACACAATTCACCAACAGTTATTACCCCATAAGTTGCCACAAGCCACCATGGGGAAACTTTAACGGCTCCATTACTTCCAAAATAAACGGCAACAACCATCACTAGACAGGAAAGAGATGAGATAAAAAGTCCTAAAACAATTTTTGAAGGTGTTGAAGGCTCTTTCCCTTTTCTTCGCAACAATGCAAAAAAACCAACGACAAAAGGGGTTAAAAGTATAATCCAACCAGGATTAACCGATTGAAAAAGTTCGGTATTGATTAATGAAACCTTTTGTTCGGGATTTGACTCTAAAATTTGCTTTTGTTCAACAGAGACATTGGTAAAATAAACATCTTTTCCTTGAATTTTTATAGGATTATTATTATCGTCTTTTTCTGCTTGAAACTGATTGTCATATTTTTGAACTTCTTTTGTTTGATAATCTTTTTCTTCCACAAGGTAAATCTTGGACAATGCTTCTTCTGTTTTTCCTGTAACTTGTCGATCCGTGTAATAATTTGCCCAGCGTGTTAATGCCGTTCCGTTTTGTTTAAAAACAGCCCAAAACAACATTCCAACGGCAAAAATGGCTAACAGAGCTCCCAACGGTCGTTTATCCTCGGTGTTTGCTTTTAAATACAATCGTATGTAAAATATGATGACTGGTATACATGCAAAAATAAAGGCATCCGTTGAATCACTTTTAAAAATATCTCCGGGAATTATCCAACCAACAGCACCACACAACATTGCGGGTAAAAAAACCATTCCTAAAATTTTACTCAAACTTATATCACCTTCTTGTACTGGTTTCATAACATTGGCTGTTTCGAGATGTTTCTTTCCTAAAAAGAAGATGATTAACCCCAAGAACATACCTATTCCCGCCGTAGTGAAAGCAGCTCCCCAACCATATTGATTACGCATAAATGCTGCAACTATATTACATAAAAAGGCCCCTAGATTTATACCCATGTAAAAAATATTATAACCCGCATCTTTGTTGGCTTTATACTCATCTGTAGAATATAAATTACCTACTAAAGTGGATATACTTGGCTTGAAAAACCCATTGCCTACAATAATCAATGCCATGGAAATGTAAAACATTGTAACATCGTGGAATCCTAATCCTATATAGCCTAATCCCATTAAAAATCCGCCTAAGTATATTGCTTTGAAATACCCTAAAAAACGGTCTGCCAAATAGCCTCCAAGAAATGGAGTTAAATAGGTTAATGCAATATATGTCCCAAAAATATCGTCTGCATATTTATCTGAAAAAGCCAATCCTCCTGTGGAAGTTGGATCAATCATATACAACACAAAAATTCCTATAATTAAATAGTAACCAAAACGCTCCCACATTTCGGTAAAAAACAAAAACATTAATCCTTTTGGGTGTTTATTTTTCATAATTCTCAAATTAAAAAAACCTGTAATCAACTTACAGGTTTGAAAGATATAAAAAACATTTAAATCCTAATCTATTCTGGTTGTCCTTCGATGTGGTCGTTGTGCATTCTTTTCTCCAACCAAGAACTCAACACAAAAAGAATAGCAGCTGCTGCTCCTGACATAATGATGAATAAAATGAAGAACTCATACAAATTTGTGATCTGGAATCCCAAAAATGATGTTGCCCCGCCAGTACCATCTTCGCCACCGGGTATCAAAGCACTTAAGGTTCCGGCAAACTTATTTGCGGCAGCATTGGCCAAGAACCAAGTCCCCATCATTAATGATGACAAACGCAATGGAGCTAGTTTTGAAACCATTGACAAACCAATTGGCGATAAACATAATTCTCCCATGGTATGAATAACATACAATCCAAACAACCACCACATGGAAACTTTTTCCCCTAAGCCTAAACCTTTAACTGCGATTGCAATAACTACGTATCCTAAAGCTACTAAACTAAGTCCAATTGCCATTTTCTTAGGAGATGACGGTTCTGCCTTAAGTTTATAAAGAAAATCCCATAAAATCGAAAATAATGGAGCTAGCAAAATAACTGCTAATGGATTTACAGATTGAAACCAACTAGCAGGAAATTCACTTTGTATAAAACTAGTAATATGTCCTGTTAGCATAAAAAGAATAAGTAATGCAGAAAACAATCCAAAAACAATAAATCTTATTTTAGATGTCCAATCGAAAAACCACTGTAATCCTTTTGACAAATAAAACATAGTAACAATACCTGAACCAACTATCAACCAAGAAGGAATAACTATCGAAACTTGTCTATCAACTTGTCTATCCGCAAATAACGTTAATGAAGCTCCTGCCTGTTCAAAAGCTCCCCAAAAGAAAATAACGAAGAACGCTAAGATGAAAATCACAGTAATTCGTTGTGTCTCGATTTTAGTTAAACTTTTATCACTAAAAATTAAAACAGGCATCGCAACCATGGCACCGTAAATCAAATAGCTGATAATGTCAACGTCGCTTTTAAACATTTGTTTGAAATTCAACATGAAAAAGATAATTGCAATTGAACCAATAATCATTGCTATATTTTTGACATCTAATTTTTTTACTGGTAATCCAATCGCTTTTCCGTCTTCGGATATTAAATATTTCTTTTGCCCCACGACAAAAGCAACTAAACCTATTAACATTCCAACGCCTGCTGCTAAGAATCCCCATTTGAAATCCATTGATCCACAAACCAAAGGAGAAAAGAATGCACCCAAGTTAATACCCATGTAAAAGATTGTAAAAGCACTATCAATTCTTCTGTCATTTGCTGGATACAACTGGCCCACCATAGTAGAAATATTAGGCTTAAAGAATCCATTACCAATAATAATGGCCGTCAATCCCATCCACATAAGTGAAACTCCACCATCGGCACCAACAGAAGCACTGAAAAACATAAAGAACTGACCAATTGCCATTAAAAGACCACCAATCACAATACTTCTTCGGTTTCCTAAAAACTTATCGCATAAATAACCGCCTAAAAGTGGGGTCAAATACACTAAACCTGTATAACTTCCATATATTTCAGAAGCATCAGCATCTTTCATCAATAATACTTTAGTCATAAATAAAATGAAAATCGCTCTCATTCCATAATAACTGAATCGCTCCCACATCTCTGTGAAGAATAAAAAGTACAATCCTTTAGGATGTCCGGTTTTTACAGCATTGTTTTCCATATAGTTTGTTTTATTTTCTGGGTTGTTATAGTTTCTCCTTTATAAAATTGGTCATCTTGGTGTAGAGTTGTAATCTCGTTTTCCCACCATAGATGCCGTGGTTTTTGTCGGGATAAATCGCCCAATCAAATTGCTTGTTGGCTTGTACCAACGCTTCAATCATTTGCATGGAATTTTGCACATGCACATTGTCATCGGCTGTTCCATGGATCAACAAGAAACTTCCTTTTAATTTACTCACATGATTGATGGGTGAATTCTCATCGTATCCCGAAGGGTTTTCTTGGGGTGTTTGTAAATAGCGCTCGGTGTAAATCGAGTCGTAAAAACGCCAGTTGGTCACGGGAGCCACAGCAATCGCCATTTTAAAAACGTCTGCTCCTTTAAACAAACAGTTGCTCGCCATAAAACCGCCATACGACCATCCGAAAATACCAATACGATTTTTATCAACATAGGCATAAGAACCTATTACCTTGGCGGCATCAATTTGATCCTCTACTTCGTATTTCCCCAATTCTTTTTGCGTACATTTTTTGAAAGCTGCTCCTTTAAATCCAGTGCCTCGACCGTCCACACAAACCGTGATATAGCCTTGTTGCGCCAACATCATAAACCAATAATCGTTGGTATCCAACCAATCATTGGCCACTTGTTGCGACCCAGGTCCCGAATATTGATACATAAATACCGGGTATTTTTTGGTAGCATCAAAATTTTTAGGCTTGATCATCCAGGCGTTGAGTTGGTGTCCTTTTTCGGTAGTTATTACCAAAAACTCTTTGGTCGGTAAATCGTATTTTTTGAGTTTTTCGGTAAGCGCCGAATTATCGACTATCCTTTGTACTTGCGCTCCATCTTTGGCTTGATTTAAGGTATACGTTGGAGGCACGGTGGCAGAGGAATACGAATGGATAAAAAATTCAAAATTGGGACTAAAAGTCGCGGCACTCGTTCCCGCTTGATTACTCAACTTCACTTTCTTTTTACCGTCTAAGCCGATACGGTAGACATCGCGCAGGGTCGAACCATTCTCGGTGGATTGATAGAAAACGGTTTTCGTTTTTTCATCAAAACCATAATAAGCGGTGACTTCCCAGTTGCCTTTGGTCACTTGATTTTTCAATTTTCCTGTCTTATCATACAGGTAAATGTGGTTCCATCCGTCTTTTTCGGAGGTCCAAATAAAACTGTTGTCTTTCAAAAACGTTAGATTATCGGTAACATCCACATACGCCTTGTCCTTTTCATTCAACACTACTTGGGCCACAGCTGTGGTTCCGTCAATAAACAACAAATCTAAATTGTTTTGATGGCGATTCAAAACTTGCGCACACAACACATTGGCATCATTGGTCCAACGCATACGCGCAATGTAAAAATCATTGTACTGCGACAAATTAACTTCTTTCTTTGCCCCCGTTTTTACATCGTAAATATGCAACGAAACCAATGCATTTTTCTCTCCCGCTTTGGGGTATTTGAAACGCTCTTGGTTGGGATACAAATTTTTGCCATACACATCCATTGAAAATTCGGGCACTTCCCGCTCATCAAATCGAATAAACGCAATTTTTTGACTGTCTTTACTCCAATCAAAAGCACGCACAAAAGCAAACTCCTCCTCATACACCCAATCAGTAATCCCATTGATGATGGCATTCTTTTCGCCATCGGTAGTTAGCGCTGTAGATTGCCCCGATGCGAGGTCATATATAAACAAATTGTTGCTTTTGGCATAGGCGATTTTTGTTCCATCCGGCGAAAAGATAGGCTCTTGCACTTGCTCCAATACTTTGCGAAGGGACTTGGTCGCAACCTCATATACATAGTAATCGGCCGTGAACGAATGTCGATAAATAGGACTGGAATTGTTGGCAATCAAAATTTGTTTTTCATCCGAACTAAAAGTATAGCTGTCGATACCCTCGGATAAGGCTTGGTGATTTTTAGTATCCAAAAGGGTACTGATCTTTTTTAAAGTAGCATAATCGTAAAGGTCTATTTGCTGACTACGGGTACTGCGATCGGTATTCAACACCGTGTATTGATTGGACAACTTCATCGCCTGTAACTCATCCATTCCTTTGGCGCGAAAAGCACCTGTGTAAATTTCTTCTAAGGTAAGTGGCGTTTGAGCTTGCATTCCCATACTCATGAAAAGCAGGAGAACAAAGAGTAACTTTTTCATAGCATTGCGTTTGTGCAAAATTTAAGGCGAAAAATACAATTTTATTAAAAAATATCATTTTAAAAGGCGATTTATTTTTCAAATTCTTTTAGAGGAAACTCAGTTATTAAAGGAAACTCTCGTTAATTTGCCTAAAAAAAGAAACCCTAAGGAATGAAAAAAGTAAACTACATCATAGTTGGATTCCTTTTTTGTAACTCGCTACTGTTGGCTCAAAACAACCGCCTAAATACCGGAGAAACCATTGGATGGTACAACTATTTCGGGACGTTTAAAGTGAGTACAAAATGGGGCGTTCATAGCGAATACCAATTCCGTAGGGCCGAAGTAATTGCCCAACCGCAACAACATTTAGTGCGTGTAGGAATCAATTACGAACCCAAATCCAATATCCTTTTTCGCGCCGGATATGCCTTTATTGAAACCTATCCCTACGGCGAAATTCCTATCAACGGTTTGGGAAAAGCGTTTACCGAACACCGCACCTTTCAAATGGTACAGTTGGGACATAAAGAGGGGAAAATCAATTTTTCACATCGGTTTATGCTCGAACAGCGCTTCGTTGGCCGCTACAATAATGCCAAGGCCACAACAGAAGATGAGTTTCCCTTTTCCAATCGTTTGCGCTATATGTTTCGCATGCAAACCCCAATTTTTCAAAAGGAAGCCCATCAATTTACCTATGCTGCTGCCTATAATGAGATTTTTATAGGTTTTGGTAAAAATGTCAATGCCAACGTTTTCGATCAAAACCGATTGGGATTACTAATCGGACATCAGTTTGATAAAAATTTACGCATTGAAGCAGGATACCTCAATCAAATTCTACAGTTTGGACGGCAAATTAATAATCAGAATGTGTTTCAAAATAACCACGGACTAATCGTAAATTGCTATCTCAATGTAGATTTGAGTAAAAAAAGTGGAGTTTAAGCTAAGGCAACATTCATCAACACCATTTACAACAACCCTGTCAATGTCTTGTTCGCCCAAAAATAGAGCTTTTTGAACCGTCATAATCGAGTATTGTTTGTGTACTTCATAGGTTTCGTTCTTTGTAAACGGCCTTCTTTTTGTACCTTTGTTTCCTAAAAAAAATGCGTATGCCACAAGCCGTTTCTGGTTTTTCAAAATTGTCCAAAGAGGAAAAAATCCAATGGATCGCGCAAACCTATTTCCACACCCCAGAAGAAGCCGAAAAAATCTTCAAACAATACTGGAACCAGGATGCCAAGCTCCAACAATTGCACGATGAGTTTATCGAAAATACCATCACCAATTTCTACCTCCCGATGGGTATCTCACCCAACTTCAACATCAACGGCACCTACTACTCGGTACCGATGGTCATCGAAGAAAGTTCGGTCGTAGCCGCAGCAGCCAAAGCAGCCAAATTTTGGAGTACCCGGGGCGGATTCAAAACCAAAGTTATAGCCACGGAAAAAATCGGACAAGTTCACTTTTTATTCCGAGGTTCGATCGAAAAACTTCAACCGTTTTTTGATAAAATAAAACCGCAATTAGTTGAAGACACCGAACCCATCACGCGCAACATGAACAAGCGAGGGGGCGGTATTTTGGATATTGAACTCCGCGACAAAAGTGCCGAATTGGCGCATTATTTCCAGCTGCATGTTACCTTCAACACCAAAGACAGTATGGGGGCCAATTTCATCAACTCTTGTTTGGAACAAATGGCCAAAACCTTATGCCGCTTGGCCGCTGAGGAACCTACGTTTACTGAGACCGAAAAAGCCATAACCATCGTGATGAGCATTTTGTCAAATTATGTCCCCAATTGTGTGGTGCGCGCCGAAGTCTCATGCCCCGTAGCCGATTTGGCCGAAAATCTTCCGCCAGGCAGACCGGGAGCTATTGTAGACGGACACGCTTTTGCTGAAAAATTTGTACAAGCTGTAACAATTGCCGAAATCGAACCTTTCCGTGCTGTTACCCACAACAAAGGAATTATGAACGGTATCGATGCGGTGGTGTTGGCCACAGGCAATGACTTTAGAGCCGTCGAAGCGGGCATTCACGCCTATGCATCGCGAAACGGAAAATACAGTAGTTTATCGCATGCCAAAATCGAAAATGACCTCTTTACCTTTTGGATGGACGTCCCCCTAGCCTTAGGAACCGTGGGCGGTCTGACCTCATTGCATCCGCTAGTGAAATTGGCATTAGAAATTCTGGGTAAGCCTACAGCGCAAGAGTTGATGCAAATCGTTGCAGCGACTGGTTTGGCGCAAAATTTTGCCGCCTTGCGTTCGTTAACGACAACCGGAATTCAAGAGGGACACATGAAAATGCACTTAAACAATATCTTAAATCAATACCAAGCTACAGCCGACGAACGGAAAGCCATTCACGCACATTTTGCCGAGCAAACCGTTACCCATGCCTCGGTGGTGGAATTGATTGAACAACTTCGGAAGTAAAATAAGGAGCAAGAACAAGCACTTCTTGCACCACACCCCTCCGGCTTTCGCCTGTATCTCCCCCTCCTCACGTCGGGGGAGGATATCGGCTCTATCCGGGCTAATTAGAAAAATTACATTCCAAAACACGCAACATGAAACAATCGTTTTACAGCAACGGAAAACTGCTCATCACGGGCGAATATGTCGTGTTGGACGGGGCACAAGCACTCGCCTTACCCACACGGTTTGGCCAAACTCTTCACGTCCGTTCAGGCGAAAACCAATGCCTGCAATGGACTAGCTTTGATCACGATAAAAGCCGCTGGTTTGAAGCCACGATTCCATTTGAATCCATTCAACGGAAAACAAAAGTAGATGCTGCAGCCAATATTAAAAATACGCTGATTGACATCCTCCATGAAGCCTACCAAATGAATGCTGCGTTTTTGCATCAAGCAGCGGGTTACCATATCGAAACCGAATTAAGTTTTCCCAAAAACTGGGGATTAGGCACCTCCTCTACCTTGATCAATAATATCGCTCAATGGGCACAAGTGGATGCTTTTACGTTGTTAAAACGTAGTTTCGGCGGGAGCGGCTATGATGTCGCTTGTGCGCAAAACAACGCCCCTATACTCTATCAATTGCAAAATGAGCGCCCCGTTATCCAACCGGTGACTTTTGCACCTGCCTTTGCTGAACATCTCTTTTTTGTATACCTCAATCAAAAAAGAAATTCCAAAGCGGCCATCGCATCCTATTTGGACAAACAAGGCGAAATAGAAAAAACAATTCAACAAATCAATGCCATCACCCAACGCGTCATCGCAGCACAACATCCCAAAGAATTTGCTGTAGCGTTGCGGGAACATGAAATTGCATTAAGTGATGTACTCGAGGAAATGACCATCCAAGAAGCACTTTTTCCCGACTTTGACGGCGTGATTAAAAGTTTGGGCGCTTGGGGCGGTGATTTTGTCCTGGTCGTTTCCAAAGATAATCCAACCGACTACTTCACCGAAAGAGGATACCCTGTGGTGGTACCTTATGCAAATATGATACTTTCCTAAACAAAAAAATCCCGAAGAAGTACTTCGGGATTTTTTTTGTATTTCAGAATCTATTAATAGAATTCTACGCGATTGTCTTGAATATCGGCAGCGTTACGCAAGGTCGGAATCACACGATTTGCATTTTGGGCAGCTTGTTGCTTCAAACGCGTGACATACTCATCGTATTTCGCAATCTTTGGCGCTTTCGTCACCGCTTTGGTTTTAATTACATAAACTCCTGACAACCCTTCAATCGGCTCAGAAATTTTATTCTTAGGCGTTCCAAAAGCAGTACCTACTACTTTCGCTTCCATACCTACGCTTGGAAGCATCGGACTCTCAATTGTAACCGCTGGAATATTCATCACCGTAGTTTTATTGGCTTTGGCAATAGCTTCCAACGAACTACCTTTCATTTTAGCAATAATCAATTGCGCTTTCTTTTCATTTTTAAGAATGCCCTCTACAGACGGACGTGCATCTTCAATCGGCGTTAACCCTTTTGGATTAATTTTTTTCAAACGCGCAATAACGTGACCAACATTGGTAACTTCAAAACGTTTTACATCACCAATAGCCGTATCGTCGCTGTATGCCCATTTAACTACTTGTCGTTGGTTACCCGCAGCTCCAAGAGCTTCATCCATCGCTTTGGCTTTGATAGACTCAACTTTTAACCCTGATTTTTTAGCTAATTTGGCAAAGTCACCGTTAGCAGCATCCATTTCAAACTGAGTAGCTTTGGTATAGGCTTCATTCGTTGTAGCTTCTGAAGGTTGAATCTTTTGAGCAATAGTCGCCAAACGTATACCGTCTTGCTTGTCGGTCACATTGATGATATGGAATCCAAATTCCGATTCAACTAAACCGATAGTTCCCACTGGATTGTTGAATACAAAATCGTTGAACGGTTTCACCATTTGGTTGGGACCGAAATATCCTAAATCACCACCTTGTTGTGCTGAAGAGTCATCCGAATTGGTTAAGGCCAACATCATGAAAGAACCAGGATTGGCTTTGGCTTGCGCCAATAAACTTTCGGCTTTTGCTTTGGCTTCCTCTTTGGTTCTTTTTTCTTTCTTCTGTACGCGATCAATACCTTCCCAGCTGATCAAAATGTGACTTGCTTTGGCTTTTTCATTGGCTTTACGCCCCATCATTTTACTCAAGCAATAGTAATCCCCATCTACATAAGGACCGTAAATTTCACCCATCGGTAAGTTTACCAAAGCATCGGCTGCAGCGGCAGGCAATTGTTGTTTGGTCACATACGTTGAATCGTAAGAACGATCAGAATTGTTAGCGACAAATTCAGCTACATTGGTAGTTGTTCGGAAACCAGGCAAGGTATCGTTTTTCCCGGTTTCTTTGTTGTATTCCACCGTGGCATTTAACAACGCCATTAATTTAGCTTTCGCTTCCTCTTGGTCTTTATTAGAAGGCTTATCTTCTACCAATACATACTCGATTTCGCGAGTCTCTTCGGCTTTGAAACGCTTTTCATGTTTTTGCATGTAAGCTGTGATATCCGCATCGGTTACTTTCACTTCGCTATCCTTGATCGAAGAATACATCACACCAACATAGTCAAAATCCACTTTATCTTGCTCCAAAGCATACTTGAATTTTCCTTCTACTTGCGTCACATACATCCCGGCTTTCACCATGGTGTTGTAGATTTGGAATTTCCCGTTAAGCTCCATGTCCTTTTCTTGTTGTTCGAACATTTTGGCTTGCTCAGGATTGTTTTTGAAAAACTCTTTGAATTTATTCAAATCAAATTTCCCTTTGTTTTGGAACATTGGGTTGGCACCGATATTTGGATCTTTTTTGAAAGTTTCTAATTTGAAAGTCTCGCCCACACGAACGCCCGCTTTATCAAACTGGTCGACCAAAAGTGTTTTATTCACTTCAATATCCCAGGTTTGGTTAGCAGCTTGCGTTTGAGTCATTTGACCTCCTTGCCCGCTTTTTTCAAGATTCGCTACTTTCACTCTAAAATCTTCGAAGGCGATATCTTTTCCATTAACGCTTCCTACATCATGCGATTGTTGGCTCAATCCGTTGGTAAACAAATCTTGCACCACAAAAGCCAATAAGGCAAAACCAATAATCAGTAAAAGCAATCCGGAACGATTTCTAATTTTCTGTAAAACTGCCATTGTATCTACTATATTTTTATTTCAGTCTGCGAAAATACAATTATCTATGAAATAATTACAATCGTAATTGGATAATTTACACTCGAAAGCCATTTTTTTTTGAATGCTTTCAAATTACCTGTTTTTGGCCCCTATTTTACAAATAAAGGAAGAAATTAGGGGACATTTTTGACTTTCATTTTCATACTTTTTAAAGCATAAAGACTTTAGCCTAGCGAAAAGTGAAGTATTTTTATTTTCTGCCTTGGGCGTTTTGACGGTCTTGGAATTTTTTGGCAAAATGGCGTCGAAAAAAGAATAAAAAAAGAGAAACTAGAGCAATCCCAACACTGATCCAAGGTTTGGGCTCGTCGTTCCAATGGGTAATCGCATCAAAAGCAAAAATTCCTGCTGCCACCAAGTACAAGTATTGTGTAATTTTTAAATAGCCCATATTTTACTCTGTTTTGTCCAACGCACCCGAAACGCGTTGTGAGTTTATAATTTTTAAATCTTTGCTAAAATCGACTCCTTCACCATAAGAAACCCCTTTGGGATCGGTGAATTTATAGCGTCTTTCGGTAAAAAACCATTCGTTTTTTTGATCAAAATAAAGTTGCTCCGTTTCAAATACTTGACCCGCTGTGTTACTGATTTTTACACTGCCTTGAAGATCAAATAAGTCGGTATCTTTAAAACTCACGGCGTATTTGGCTGTCACAAAAGTTGGCACGCCTTTGTTGTCGTAAAGGGTTACGCGAACCCCTTTTGGAAATTCGGTGTACGGATATTTCACGGTCGCATAATCGAGCATTTTGGGACTCTCCAAAACCGATTTGATGCGCCCCGAATCGGTGTATTTAACATGAATCGAATCGGCATCCCCGCTAGGTGTAAATTCGGCATAGACTGATTTTTGGACTTCACGCAATTTGCTTTCACAAGCCAAAATGCTCCAAAAAACCATCAAGACACCGAGTATCCCTAGCGCTTTTCTCATTACCAGTTTACGGTTTGATTGATCCAACAGCCCACGGCTACACTCGTTTTTTTGCCTGCAGGCGTGGTGACTTTTTTACGGTACTCCTCGGCTTTCTTTTGAGCTGCGGCAGCATATCTTTTATCAGCTTCTGCAGCTTTTACTACGGTTTTGGCCGCCAATATGTATACCGCTTCTGCAGATTTACCTTCCAAATCACATTCTTTGATGGCATTGACATACACCTCGCCCATTAGCAAGCTAACTTTTGCATTTTTGGGATCGGCAGTTTGCGCTTTTTGGAGGTAGTTCATGGCGGCTTTGTTGTCACTGCCTATAAGATACATGGCAACTTGACACGCACGAGCCGACTTTAACGTATTTTGTTTCTCCAAGGTTAAGGATTCATCAAAATAGGCCAATGCTTTGTCTAAACTTCCTTGATTTTTGAGTGCAACGGCATAGTAATACGCTGTAGCAGCATTTTTTTCTAATTGATACGATTGTTCGGCGCGTGTTAGAAAAATGGGATCCATTTCACAAAACTTAGCCAAAGCTTCTACCAAGCCTTGAATCCAAAAAGGATTTGACAACTCTTTTTCATCCGCTTTGTGTGCAAAGGCATCCAAACTCATGCGATTCAATTGATCTTTCAAGCGAACTTGCATCGTTTGAAGAAGCGCATCATATTCGGAGGAGAACTCTTGAAACTTCAACCGATTTACAGTACACTTGGCCGCCACATCAAAATAGAGGGCAAGTAATTTCTGCTCGCCATTTTCCTCTTTGTGAAAATTTTGATATTGCACTTCAAAATAGGCCAATAAATAGGATGGCTCACGAAATGACTCTCTTTTTTCTTGAAAGGCAAGATCAAAGGCTTTCTTTATTTGTTCTGTTTTAAAATCATCTTTATAGGTGTACATCACAAAGGCTAGTTTGGAAAACACTTCCATCCCATTTTTGGGAAACAACGCATTATACTGGTTGTAGTATCCAAGAAGAGCGTCAACTTCATTCTTCTTAGATTTGGGATCACTAGCATTCTCAATGGCAGCGGTATATATTGCCTCCCCTTTTTTGTATTCAGCTTCCGTCTTACTTTCACATTGCGCAAGATAATTTTTCCATAATACGGATGCTTCTTCAAAATTCTTCAAGCTAATGGCTGTATCAAAATCTTTTGATAGCGTACAATCTTTTTGACCAAAAACGACAGCACAAAAAATAAACATCCCTAAAGTCCAATATACTCTCATTGCTTATGCATTTAATTAATCATATTTTCTTCTTTGGAACCATTGATCGTTGAACGAAAATGCGAAACCAATATTGAAATAACGTTCTCTTACCAAATTATTGCTCTGTGTCCCACGCGAACCGTATTCAAAAACAAAATTTACGTTGGAAAAAGTCCCGCGTACCGGCAAACCGAGTCCGAGCGTAGCCGCTGTATCTGTAATTGATTTATCATTTAAAATCAGTCCCGTATTTTCATAACGAAGTCCAGCGCGGTAAACTATGCGGTCAAAATAACTTGAAAACGATTTATAATTAGGAATGTAATATCCGCCAAGACTGAAACGCGTGGCATTTTCAAAGCGTACATTCGTGATGTCATTATTTCGATTTCCAAAATTACTTGCGTTTTGCAACAAAATATTGGCCCCGATTGTCCATTTATTGGTTTGCCCAAAGCCCACACCAAAGTCAATTTTAGAGGGCAACTTAATTTTAGTATCGGCCACTTCCAAATCTTGTGTTTGCCCTGTCACCACCGTTTCTGAACCGCCAATTGTCCAATTGATTAAAGCCAATTGTCGTGTATTGTTAAAAGTTAGATCGGCCTCTGGACTGAACACAGCACTTGTGTAGACCATATACTTCTTTTTAAATAATTTTTGATAACGCAATCCAAAATTATAATTTACCCCTGTGGCATTGGAGGTATTGATCTCACGTGTTGCAAATTCTACCCCGGGGAAGGCACTGATGGATTTGGTCTCGATATTCCCGAAATTATAATTTAAATCCGCTCCAATTGAAAAATTAGGAGTCACTCGAAAAGAAGTCGCAAAATAAACTTTGTTGATTCCGCCTGTTCCTGTATACTGACGAATAATTGATGAATTAAGGTCGTTTAATACATTATATCCTACCGATGAAAAAGGCATTAAACCCAATGAGAACGCTACTTTTTTCGTAGGAATCACTACGGCAATGTAATCTAAGGCGGTGGTGCGTGCTTTGGCACTTTGCGTATTGGATTCAATTTGGTTGGTTCCGTAGGTTGCGCCAACGGCAAATGTGGTCAATCGAATAGCTGAATGATAGGCTGGATTTTGTAAGTTAACGTGAATACTATCGCCATGTGCTGTGATACTTCCCATGGCACGGTTTTCAATTGTTCCTTTGAATCGAACATCGCCGATACCGTAAAACGAATAGGGTGAACTGGTCCCTTGTTGTGCCATAACCACCCCGGAGCACAATGTTGCGAAAAGGAATAAAAATTTTTTAATCATTATGTTGATATTGGTATACATATACTAGGCTCTCCAACAAAAAATTTGGATTGGCAAATATGCTATTTTTTAAATGAGCAGCCAAAAAATTGGCATCTCCGCCGGTTAAAATTATACTAAAGTTATGATTTTCTTGTGCATATTGTGCAATTACACCCTCAATTTCGAAAAGAACCCCTTGAAGTACCCCTGAATGTATCGAACTTTCGGTTGAATCGCCCGTGAGGGGAAAATCTTCTGTTAGGGTTAATAAGGGGAGTTGAGCTGTGTTCTCATGAAGGGCTTTGTAGCGCATGTGTATCCCAGGACTAATGGCGCCTCCTTTGTAAACATCTTGGGCTGTAATGAAATCATAGGTAATACAAGTTCCTGCATCGATTACTAGTCGATTTTGGTTGGGATAAGCTAAAACAGCGCCAGCGGCCAACACCATTCGGTCCAAACCGAGGGTTTGAGGGGTTCGGTAAGCATTCACAAAAGGAAATTTGTGTTGCCGTTGGATCGTCCATTTTTTCAAAGCGCCTGGCAAATTCTGCAAAACGGTTTCATGCGCTAAAGTAACCGATGCAGTACAAACCGCATTTATTTTTGGAAAACGCTGCAATAACAACTCCAACGATGGGGAGGCTTGCGCTACATCAAATCGAATCATTTCCAAAAGGGTATAGTTCTCAAAGACAGCGGCTTTGATTTGTGTATTCCCAAAATCAAGGACTAAAAGCATGAAGCGGTTGTTTAGAACGCAAAAATACGAATAGATTTTTTTTGATTTTTCTTTTGGATAAATTAAAAATGATTCTATATTTGCACCCGCATTAGCACTGGTACCTTAGCTCAGTTGGTAGAGCAACGGACTGAAAATCCGTGTGTCCCTGGTTCGATTCCTGGAGGTACCACTTAAACCCTTGAAATCATGAGATTCTCAAGGGTTTTTTCTTTCCACTGTGTACTATACGGCGTAATTTAACCCCAAAAGAAAAGGGACTAAAAGCCCCTGTTTACCTGTTTTGAATTATTGCTTTTGCCAAACACAAGCTAAATTACGTCCATTCAATTGATTTTCTGTGATCCATTGCGATTCATTGGCTTGCATTGCCGATGGCAAATCATTTTTTAGAACGCCATAAAAACCATAACTGCGATGACTTAAAAGGGTGAAATTTTGTAGCTTTTGTTTAAAAAAAGCAAATGAAATTCCACGCGCTTGGGAATCGTTTTTGGATTCAACATGAATATCGGTAACGCTCCAAATCTCATCCGCCGTTAAACGCTTTTTTATTGTTTTTTCGCGAATTAATGCATCGTTGATTAGATCAATATAATTCTTACGCCCTAAAAATAAATTGATCTTATGTTTAATGGACTTCGGAAAATAATCCGTAATTCGCTTTACTTTTTGAACGGCTTGAAGGCGCTCAAATTCCTTTTCTCGTTCTTTAAAAAGGTTGTCTTGGGCATAATCACCATTCGGATCTTGCAAATGAATAATAACTCCACCGGGGTTTAGCAACGCGTCAATGTGTCGAATGAAGGTATCTAAATCGGGAATATGATGTAGTACTGAACAAATAATAACGACATCAAAACTACCCGTTAAATCGGCAATGGTACCATTTATAACCGTATACGGTTTGTCCCAATGGACCGCTTTCATTTGGGCTTGCTCCAACATTTTTGGGGAAGTATCCAATAATACAATCGATTCCACTAAAGGACCTACGGGTGTATTCAGCAATTTTTGCGTACTTAACCCTGTACCGCACCCAATATCGAGAAGTTTTAATGGGGCCTTGGGGCTTGTTTTAGAGAACCAATCGTGCACCAATAAATCCATTTGTTCTTGTAAACTTTCCCACATATCAACATGAAGAGCGTCGTATTGAGCGGCCTCATAATTATGGAAAACAATGTTTACACGTGAATGGAATTCTTGCACACTAAGGGGTGAACCAGATTTTTTGACCAACGGGGAAAGACGCTCAAAACTCATGAGTATATACAATTGATTACAATCTAATCCTTTTAGTATTGGATTTGAAAATACGAAAATTGAGGATTAGGCTGCACTAAATATAAAAAGAAAAGGGAATATCAACCTCCTTTTTCAGCATTATTTTGAAAAAGAGGCACTCCGTATTAGGGTGTAGCGGTGGGGGTTATCTCCATCCCCTCTTGGTATTCTGTCTCTTCCAAATCTTCCGTTTGTTTGCCTAATCTAACCCGAGGATTCTCTTGAGTTCCGGTTATCTTTAAAGGGATTCCAATGATGCCAAGGGGTGGCAATCCCAAACGCATTTTAAGATTTAAACGACCATCAAAACTCGTTGTTCCCTCGATTCTAGGGCGGAAACCTGCCACTCTAAACTTAAAGCGTTCGATGGTGATAATGTTGTTGTTAATTTTGGTTTTTATATCAACTTTTGATAAATCGGGGTCTTTTAACTTATCTTTACCTGTAGAACGACTCACCACATTCATCAATTTGAACCCTTTCATTTTGACCTTTTTAACCGATAAAACACCGCCGCCTTTCAACGAGGGGAATATGGGCATCATTTGGTCATTTAACTTACCTTGTATCGCATAATCCAAACCGATAATTCCTTGAGCACTTTCGGCAGCCGTCACCATTTCACGGAATAATTTAACTTCCTTATAAGCCCGTTGAACATCAAAATCGGTCGCTTTCACTTTAAGGTCAAATGCCGCTCGACTTGGCGTTTCATCGGCATAATCGGCTTGCATTTTTACTTGACAACCGATGATTTCTGCCGCGGCATCTCGCAATTGCAACTGACCGTTTTTGAGGGCCAATTTACCTTGCAAATCATTCACTTTTAAATCTTGGAATTTAAGTTCGTCCAATTGCGCTTTGAAGTACAAATCCATATTCTTAGGCAACACAATCACGCCTTTTTCGATTGCTTGTGGACTGGTCGCTGTGCTTACACTCCCTTGTTTTTCGGACAAAAATTCATCGGCATTCAAAAATCTAGAGGAAAGCTCAAAATCGCCCTTTAACACTCCCGTTGTCGACAACACAAAGTCAATGACGTTACGCAGCTGCCCGTTCATCAAAAAATTAGATTGTCCGTAGGTAGCTTTGAAATTTTGAAACTGCATTTGATCTTGAACAAAAGAAAATTTTCCCTCTTTGATCACAAATGGTTTTGGCAAATACGTTGACGTCGTGGCGATATCGCGAAGGTAGAGCGTTCCCGAATTTTGCAACTTTGCATAGTTGCCATTGACCGCATCATTTTGCGTTCCTTTCAATCGAACGTTTGCCTTGACATATCCTTTTACGCCCAAACCTTTTTGAGAAAAAACCTTGTAAATACGGCCGATATCGAGAACTCCTTTGGCTTGAATCGCATACTGCACATTATCCAAATTTTGAAGTTTTGCCTTTACATACACCGGATTTTTTTCAAACACAAAGGAAGCGGGGTGGATGTTTACTTTCAAATCCTTTAACTGTCCCGAGGCATCGGTTAGGGTGGATTCAACGTGAATATTGGTAATCGGGTTGGGATAATGACTCGTTTTAAGGTAGCCTTTGGTGAGTTTTAGTTTAGCCTTAATAGCGGGAATTTGGTTCCGACTGGCATCATAGGTTCCTTGAGCCACAATATCAGACAACAGGGTTCCGCGCACTTGAAAAGCTGTAATTCCGAGCGCCCGATTCATCTTGGCCAAATCCATTTTTGAGCGAATGACTGCCTTTACATTAGGTTGTTTTAACCCTTTCGTTTTGATAATTGCTTTGGCATAATCGCTTCCAACATTAAAAAATAGCGAATCAATATTGACTTCCAACTTATCGGGATTTAACTCAGGTAGTCGCGTTTCAAAATTGAAAAAAATATTGGAGGCTGCCACAGGAGCTTTGTTATGATTGATTTCGCCTTCACGGATTTTCATTTGGAAACCGATATCGGGATTGGTTTGTGTGGACGCAATATATTTTCCTTTTAAAGTAAAAACTAAATCGGTTTGGCCTTCTACTTGAGTCTTATCAAGCCATGTTACATACGCGGGAGGTAAAGCGGTAAAAAAATCAGCGAGCGGACTGTCAAGCGATTCAATTTTAAAGTCCAAATCATAACCATTACTCAAAAAATCTAATTTACCCACGAAATCAATAGGTAATTTATTGATCTTCAAATTATTTTCTTCAAATATAAATGATAATGAATTGGTGTTAATCTTGGTGATTAATTCGGCATTGACTTTTTTGTTTTTTAAATAATTCTCGCCTTTAAATGAAAAACTAAAATCTTCTATTGCGGCTTCGGTATCCAAATCAAAAATAGCTTTATCCAAGTCGCCTTTTCCCAAATAATTGAAACCTTTTGCCTTGATTTGTATTCCCGTGGATTGATCGTTGAAAGACAAATGAGTATTTTCGATGGATATTCGTTCCAGTTTCAAAGATGTATCCTCGGATTTTTCTTTAGCATCTTTGGGCGCTTTATCTTCCGAAACATAGACATTATAGTTGGCGTTTCCATTCTTATCTACTTTAACATTAATCAATGCCTGGTCCAAATAAATTTTGTCAATACTGACTGCTCCGTCAAAAAATAGGGTTTTTAAGTTGATCCCAAAGGCAATTTCATCCGCAGAAACCAAAGTTTCGTTGCGATAAGGGGCCGAACCTTTTAAATCAAATTTGGTAAGGGACAGCGTTAAGTAAGGGAAATGACTAAAAAAAGAAAGTTGTGCCTCTTTAAAATTGAGTTCCCCTTTCAAGCGACGATTGGCAAAATCTTTGACTTCTTGTTCGATTTTCCCGGGAAAAAGAATCGGAAATAAATACATTGCTAAAAGTAAGGCACCTATAGTTCCAAAAAATATTTTCAGGGACTTGACAATCAATCGTTTCATGGATCTAAACTAATTTCGCTACAAAGCTAAGGCAACTTGAAAGAATAAAAAAAGGTTCCTGTTAAAACAGAAACCTTTTTTACACTAACTATAGAAATAAATTTATTCTTTAATCAATTTGACGGATTTGGTTTGTCCATTTTCGTCAACTAATCTTACAACATACAATCCTCCTTTTAAGTCTTCGATAGAATACTCGCGGTCCATTGTTACATTGTCAAAGGATTTCACCAATTGGCCTGTGATAGAATACACTTCCATAGCGGTTAAATTGGTATTCACCATAATTGTTCCCGTTGTTGGATTGGGTGCTACAGTTACGAAATCAAGTTTTGAGAATTGATCATTGCTCAAAGAAGGTTGATTTCCGTAAATTCTGAAACCACCGGCTTCAACAGTAATGGTTGCGGTAGTGCTTGTGACATTTACAGGAGTGTTATCCATCAAATTATACCAAGTCCCAGTATAGGGGAAATCAGGACGAATCCCTTGTGATGCCACAGACATGTTGGCTAAAATCACCACATTGCGCAATTGTGAGGTTGGCAATGAATTGTTGAATACATATACGCGCTGACGTATGTTATTTCCATCAGGGCTGATCGCATAATCGCCGTTAAATACAGGATTACTCAATTTCAGGTCAATCATTTTAGACCAATCGTTGTATATTTTTGCACGTTCGGGCACACCTAACCAGTTGTTAACCCATTGTGGCTGTGGTTTGGTATCCAATTTACAATCGCCAGTCGTTGTGTCATAATCAGTATTTACAGTTCCATTGGTACAAGTAAAAATGGACAAGTTCATTCCTAGCGGCGCAAAATGCCAGATCATTTTAGGCCCTGGAATCAACAAGCTGATAGCTCCGATAGCCGACATTCTGTAAAGCGCATTGTTTAAGTTATTGATAACGGGAGAGGTACCACCACCGTTTCCAAAAGTAAGCGCAGAATACATAATACGATCTTTATCGTGACTTTCGGGATAACCTAACAAACGTTTGGCATTGAATCCACGGCTCACGTGCCCCATACGTGTGATATCGGCACCCGTTGAGAAACCTTGAATTAATTGGGTGTATGGTGCAGTTAACTCACCCCACATCATTACGCCTTTGCTTGGGTTTTCATTGATACGGTAGTTAGCCCATTGTTGCTCTTCACTATCGATTCCTAAGTGTTCAAAAATAGCCAAGTGGAAAGGATCTAAGGACCAAGTATAGTCTACATATTCGCGTAAAACGTCTACACGGTCTTGTTGATAGGCGTTAGTACATGTATCATCATTCCCTGAACAGTTTTGGGTAAATCCTTTGGTCAAATCCCAACGGAATCCATCTATTTTGAACTCTTCAATCCAATGTTTAACCACACGTTTCGTGTAATAACGAGTAAGTTGTGAGCTATGATTAAAGTCACTTCCTACATTGTAGCTGTGTCTTGAAAACTCGTTGAAATACGGATTATCCGCAGCAGGTTCACCCCATCCGTCTCCATCAGGATCTTTCATCCACATACGCACCATTGGGTTTCTTCCGAAGGCGTGGTTTAGGGCAACATCAAGGATAACAGCAATCCCGTTTTGGTGTAAAAGATCGATAAGTTCTTTGAATTTATCAGCCGTTCCATAAAACTTGTCTAAGGCCATGTGGAAAGAGGTATTGTACCCCCAACTTTCATTTCCTTCAAACTCCATGACAGGCATGAAGTGAATCGCGTTGATTTTTAAATTTTTAAAATAATCGATGCGGTTAATAATGTCTTGAAAGTTTCGGTTGGCATCAAAGTCGCGTACCAATACTTCGTACACCACTAAATTATCTTTATTAGGTTTTACGAAATTCAAAGTAGCATTACTCCAGTTGTAAGGAGTTTGCCCCGTTCTTAAAACAGTTACCTCACGTTGTTGACCTGCGGGGTAAGCTGGGATATTGGGGTAACTTGAAGCAGGGATAAAAGGGTCGTCAAAATTGGACAACACCAATGTAGAATAGGGATCGGCCGTTTTTACCACCGCTGGAGAATTAGTTGTTGGCGTTTGATCACAAACCCAATATTGATAATTGTAATTTACACCTGGTGTTAAGTTGGTTAATTCTAACCAAAACTTGTTCGTTGAAGGGTCTCTTTTCATCAAAAATGATGAATCCGGTTGATAGTTGTTGAAACTACCGGCCACATAAACAAAATCTTTTCCGGGAGCTGTTAAGACAAGTGTAGCTTTGGTGTTGTCAGAACTGTTGTAGTTAATACCGTCTTCTAACCCTGCGGGCATTGAAGCAGTAGTTGTACCTGCATTTACAACAACACTAAAAGTATACGTGAAAGTAACAGCGCCTTGATTAACTTGAAGCTGATACGTTTTGTTTTGTGTTACATTGACATCTGTAAAGGAATAGTTTGAACCGGTAAAGGTATTAATTGTAGAACCATTGGCTTGCAAGGTATAGTTGGCATTGCCATTGGTATTGGTTGCGGTCACCGTGAAATTTTGTCCCGCTGATAAAAGTGTATTACTGCCATTAACAGGAGCCGTAAGTGACGATTGGAAAGCACCTACATTTAACACTAAGTCTACCGTTTGTGCATTTCCTTGTGCATTTCGAAATACAATATTCACATTGGTAATAGAACCTGTTGTTACATTGTAAAACGATTGCAACGTAGGTGTTAAATCAAGACGGTAAATATTACCTGAAACCTGCGTTAAAGCTGGTTGAGTGGTATTATTTCCCCATGAACCTTTGACATTTTGCCATGGAGTACCGTTAAGAGTAACCCCGGTATGGGCATAAATTACACCCGTATAAGTGGCCAAAGGGGTAGTACTTTTATCAAAAAGAATGACCGCCGATTGATTTTGATCGGGGTTAGTACCTCCTTGCCAACTGATTACTTGTGCTTGCAGTGCAGAGGTAAGGGCAAATCCAATAAATAATAATAATTTTCTCATAGCATTTTAAATTATAAAAAAGCAAGGACTGAGGTTAAGCAGTCCTTGCTTTAGGGTTTATTATTGTGCAGTTAAGGTGTACGAATATTTTCTTGGGTTAGATAAATCCAACTCTACTAAATAAGTACCAGCTCCTGGAGAAGCAATATTTGGTCCATCATAATCCATAGAACCATCATCATTTCCATCACCACCTAAATTGATTGTCCATGCATTGTTTGCTCTAAACTTCAACTCAGCAGCGGTTAATACTACAGTTCCTGTCCATTTTTTGGTAGTTGCATTATAGGTTAATGGCGTACTGTTATCCCATCCACCTGGTGTAGCAGAACCAATGATTCCCCAAGTTGTAGGAGTAACTGTATAAGCCAAAGTAGTTGTATTTGCTTGTACTCTGTAGTACCCTGCAGCAGCTGTACAATCAGACTCTCCTGTAGCAACTAAAACACCTGAGAAAGATCCATCATCTCCCCAATCGGTGTTCCCCCAGTTGAAGTTACCAGCGGCGTCAGGAGCAACAAATTTGTATCCTCCATCTAACCAAACATATCCTTCATAATCGGTTTGACCGAATGCAGAAGCAGCAATTCTTGGTGCTGTAGGTGGATTCCATCCTTGGTGGTTTCCAGGAACAGCTAATTTTGGTAATTCAGTAGAGTAAGGCGTCACTAAATACGTGATAACATCTGAATATTTAGCCTCACTACCTGTAGTTCCAATTGTTGATTTGATACGAACTTCTAATCCTCCTTGTGTAAAAGGGGTTAAACCTGAAGCTACAGAAGCACCGTTCAACACATCAGAGTTGATGGTGGCAAAAGTAGTTGTAGTAGAAGTAACATCTAGAGGAGTATCGAAGTTATCACCACTTTTATCCACTTGGATAGTGTAGTTAACTTGAGTCTCAGCACCATAATCAGCATCTTCCCAAGTCAAAGCTAAACCTGGGTTAAGCGGTGTATCAGGAGATAAAACTACTGATTCACCGGATTGTGGAGAAAGAATTTTAAATTCAGCAGGAGGTGTTGTAAAAATTAAATCCTGCTCATCGGTACACGAAGCTGCTCCGAATAAAAGAGCAAAAGCTAGTATGGGTTTAACTATTTTTTTCATTTTCAAAATTATTTAATTGTATTGGATTAATAACCTGGATTCTGTGTTAAGTTGGGGTTAGCTGCAATAGAATTGGTTGGAATTGGGAATACTTTTAAGTTGTTGGAAATAGCGATACCATTCACTCCATTTCCTTTCCATGCCCAATTGTAGCTTCCTCCTGTAAATTTGTTAAAACGAATTAAGTCTTGACGACGGTGACCTTCCCAGTGTAGCTCACGAGAACGCTCATCCAAGATAAAGTCTAACGTCAAATCAGCCGCACTAATATTCGCACTTGAATTTCCATTGTTTGCTCTTTCGCGTAAAGCGTTTACATACGTTACCGCTTGAGCCAATGTAGCTCCTGAAGCGCCACGAACAGCACACTCAGCATACATTAAATACGCATCAGCCAAACGGAACAAGGGGAAATCAGTATCTACAAAAGTAGAATTAGGTCCAGCTACTCCCGTAGAAGATACGTTTTTGTATTTCGCTAAGATATACCCTTGATCGCGGTTTGCGATATCGGTAATTTCAATGTTACGTGAACCTGGTAAAATAGCACTCTTACGAGCATCAGATGCAAAGGCTGAACCTTCAAACTTTTGTACAAATTGCTTACGTAAACGTAGAGCTCCTCCCCATCCGCCGGCACCAACACCTAGCGAAACACCGTTGGATTCCATAGATCCTACTTGACCGTTAATCATAACAGTGGTAGGACCAAAGTTTTGTGTAACAACACCATCCGATTGTAAAGAGAAAATCATTTCAGGAGAAATGTGGTTGTCGGCAGTAAAGTTGTTAAAGTAGTTTGAACTTAGCGTATATCCTGCACCGATAACTTGGTTTAATTGCGCTACACACTCCGTATACTTTGGTGTACCAATAAATACTTCCGCATTGAGGTACATTTTAGCCAAAATCATACGAGCCATCGCTTGATCCAAACGTCCGTATACATTTGTACGAGGCGCTTTTAAGTCTGGAATAACCGCGTTCAACTCATTCTCGATATACGTAAACAATTGTTGACGGTTGTACTCAGGTCCTCTAAAGTTTAAAGGATCATTCTCCGTAACAAAAGGCGCTTTTCCGAACAAGTCCATCATGTTGTAGTAAGCTAATGCACGTAGAACACGAACTTCTTGACGGTACGTGGCAATATTACTTAACTGTGTAGCATCGGTAACACCACGAGAGCTTAACTTAGCAGGCGTTGACTGACGTAGAAACTCATTTGCCAAAGCAACCTCAGCCATAGTACGGCTGAACATACCTAAGAAAATTGGGTTGTTTGCTGTCCAAATTGTACGTTGTAATTCACGCGTTCCAGGGTCATTTTCATAACTCCAGATTACCTCGTCGGTGGTTAAATTTTGCAAATACCACAAACAACGGCCGTACTGACTCGTTCCCGCGTCAATTCCTTGAAGAAATGATGATCCTGCATCTTGAGTTCCTGTCAAGGATAAATTTCCATACACCCCAGCCAAAGCACGCTCGTAAGCCCCTGGCTGACTGTAAAATGCCTCCGCTGTGAAGATATCATCATCTTCAGGCAATACATCCAAATCTTTAGTACAGGATGTTAGCGCCAGCGATAAACCTAACAGATAAATCGATTTTTTAAACATATTTTTCATATCACATTTTTTTTAAAACTTCATGTTCACACCAAACAATAGGGTGCGTTGACGTGGATAGATGGTATTGTCAATACCTCCATTGATTTCAGGATCAATCCCGCTGTACTTGGTAATGATAAATGCATTTTGCATCCCTGTAAATACACGTAAGCTAGCTTTACCATCCAACCATTTTGGGAAAGTATACCCCATAGTAATGTTGTCCATACGCAAGAACGATCCATTCTCTACGTACAAATCTGATAAAAATACATCAGGTGTATTGGTAAAATCAGTAGACTGTACGTTGTTAGGAAGGTTGGACAACACTCCGTTGTTACGAATTAAATTGTATTGCGCACGGGTAGCATTCACCGCATTGTACACACGGTTTCCTAAGCTTGCACGCATGTTGAAATTGAAATCAAAGTTTTTGTAGTTGAATGTAGATGCCAAACCAAAAGTTACATCTGGATCGCCATTCATATAAATGTAACGGTCATCTCCATTGATGATACCATCGCCATTTAAGTCGGCATAAGCCCCTTCAATTGGACGTCCCGCTCCGTCATACAACTGCTTGTACACAAAGAAAGAACCAGGAGTGTAATCTACACGGTTAATTAAAGCCGTACTTCCTGTCCCCGCTCCAGCATCACCATACAACACATCAAATCCAGACGACAATGTTTCAATGGTACGCTCAAATGTTGACACGTTGAAAGCCAAATTCCAATTCAAGTTATTGCCTTTAATTACATCATAATTCACGGCCACTTCAATCCCTTTGGTAGAGAAGCTTCCGATGTTAGCCCAACCCACGTTTGTAAAGTTAGACCCATCAGCAAAGGCTACACGTGATAACAAATCATCGGTTTTCTTGTAAAACACGTCAATCGCACCATTCAAACGGTTATTAAAGAACCCGTAATCCAAACCGACGTTGTAAGTTGTCGTTTGTTCCCATTTTAAATCAGGGTTGAACGGTCTTGAGATAGCAATTGGCACTGTATTGTTCCCGAAGAAAATTTGATTGGTATTGTTACCAATGGCAAATTGCTGTAAATAATAGTTTCTTGCCTCAACATCATCAATATTTTGTTGACCAGTAATCCCCCATCCCAAACGCAATTTCAAATCAGAAAGTTTGCTGTACGATTGGAAGAAATCTTCTTTCATTTTCCATGCAAAAGCCAAACCAGGTGTATTTAACCAACGGTTAGACTCCGAAAAACGAGAAGACCCGTCACGACGGAAGTTCGCCGTAAACAAATACTTGTCTTTGTAGTTTAAAATTGCACGAGCAAACAAACCAATCAACACGTTATCGGTCTCAATATCATTTTCAGCACCAATCGAAGCGTAGTTGGGTTGTAAAATATTACGTGTAAAGAACTGAGAGGATTCATAAATTTGGTACGAATACCCCGCTTGCGCATCAATGTTTAAATCGTTGATTTTTTTATTGTATGCTAAATAGGAATCAAATAATTTAGTGCGGATTGTACGCTCTGCAAATTCATTTGTTCCATAAGGAATGTTGTTGTTGCTTGGACCTGAAGCAGCATTAGATCCCACTAAACGGGTACGCTCTCCATTCGATTCATCAAAACCAACATTCACAACCGCTTTCATGCTTGGGAAGAAATGAAACTTGTATTCAGTTTCCACATTACCAAAGATACGGTGATTTGAACCCGTGTCGTAGGTCATCATCAATTGCGCCACAGGGTTGCGTTGCACGTTTGGAGTCAACAAGTTTCCATTACGGTACTCAAAGAATCCTCCAAAAGGAGAAGCCGCATCATATACAGGCTGGGTTGGGTCAAACGTAATGGCTGAACCTTCTACCCCATCCGCAAATCGGTTGTTCTCCATAGTATAGTTGGCATTCACACGAATCTTCAAATGATCATTAAAGAAACTTGGCATCAATGTAGTAGAGATCGTATTACGGTTGAATTTATTGGTTAAACGTAACCCTTCTTGATAGGTATTCCCTATCGACAAACGCGAAGGAACTTTTCCAAATAAATTACCGCGTAAGGATAAGTTGGAGTCAATGAAGTCTGTTCTTCTGTAGATTTCATCTTGCCAATCGGTATTTGCTGTACCTAGTTTACCTACTTCGCCAGGGAATTGAGCCGCTACTAAATTACGGAACTCATTGGCATTGAAAACATCTACTTTACGTACAAGCGAACCTGAACCGTATTGTGAATTAAAATCCACCGATAATTTTTTTCCACCTTTTTTAGTAGTAATCAAAATCACCCCGTTGGAAGCACGCGAACCGTAAATCGCGGTAGCCGAAGCATCTTTCAACACCGAAATACTTTCGATGTCATTCGGGTTAAGAGACGCTAAGAACGAGGTAGAACCTGTGTTTGTAGCATTCGAAATTGGAAAGTTGTCTACTACAATCAAGGGGTCATTGGAAGCATTAAGCGACGAACCCCCACGGATACGAATTACTGGATTTGTTCCAGGTGCTCCACCTCCAGCGTTGATAGTAACCCCCGCCACACGACCTTGAAGAAGGTTGTCGGTAGAAACCATCGCTCCTTTGTTGAAGTCTTTCACTCCTAAAACAGATACCGCTCCCGTGGCATCCTTTTTCTTCACAGAACCGTACCCCACTTGGACCACTACTTCTTGCAGTGTGCTTGAATCCTCTTCCAAGGAAATGGATACACTTTTTTGACCTTTGAATTCGATGGTCTGATTTTTGTAACCGACAAACGAGAAGACCAAAACATCTCCATTTTTTAGTCTACCGATTTTAAAATTACCATCTAGGTCTGTGGAAACCCCCGACTGTGTGCCTTGGACGACCACATTAACTCCCGGAAGGGGTTGGTTGGATTTAGAATCCACAACCTTACCCTCCAATGTCGCTTGAGCCAAAACGGAAAGCGGCAAAAGGAGCAAGAAAAACAACAACTTGTTATAAATTGTTTTCATACATTTTGTTTAGGTTAATAATTTGTTTTTTTGCTTGTACTTGCACTTCGAAGCGTTAAATTTAGGATAATTTTTAGTTTAAAAAAATGACACCTTAATATACCCCTCCCGAAAACGTTTTCGTGTTGAAAACTTTCAGAATGCACCATAAAATTAAGGATAAAATTGATAGACTAAAAAATTTAAGCTACCTTTATTCGCAATTAAACAGCATACAAAAAATTGACATGAAAAGAAAAGTAACGCTCAAGCAAATTGCTAAAGAATTGGATGTATCCATATCAACCGTTTCTAAATCGTTACGCGACAGCCCTGAAATAAGCGAAGATACGCGACAGAAAGTGCAAGCTTTTGCCAAATTATACAACTACAAACCCAACAATATCGCCCTTAGTCTCAAGAACAAAAAAACAAAAACAATTTGCATCATTATTCCAGAGATTATCCACCATTTTTTTGCTACCGTAATCAGCGGTGTTGAACATGTGGCCAACGAAAATGGGTACAACGTTCTAGTTTGTTTGTCGGACGAATCGTTTGACAAAGAAGTCATCAACATGGAAATGTTGGCGGGCGGAAGTATTGATGGTTTTATCATGTCACTTTCCAAAGAAACGCAACAAAGAAGGGACTTTCACCACATCACCGAAGTTATCAATCAAGGAATGCCCGTAGTGATGTTTGATCGCGTAACCAATGATATATTGTGTGATAAAGTAATCATTGACGACAATTTAGCAGCTTACAACGCCACCCGTTTTTTTATCAATAAAGGGTACAAAAAAATTGCCTTAATCACCACGGTAGATTATGTGAGTGTTGGTAAATTACGTACCGATGGCTATACCAAAGCCATGATGGATCACGATTTGAAAGTCGACCCTAATTTGATTTTAAAAATTGAAGACACCGATAACTTTGATGCCCAAATAGAAGCCTTAATTCGAGACCAAAAACCGGAAGCTATTTTTGCTGTAAACGAAATTTTTGCCGTTACTGCCATTAAAATAGCTGGGAAACTTGGACTTAAAATACCAACTGATATTTCTATTATTGGATTCACCGACGGCATCATTTCGAAATACTCCACTCCTAGCATTTCTACCGTAAGTCAGAATGGAGTAAAAATGGGTGAAAAAGCCGCCAAAATGCTCATCGATCGCCTCGAAAATGAGGAAATGGAAATCGAAGAACACTACAAAACAGAAGTCATTGAAACGGCGTTGGTGGAACGTGAATCTACCCGATAAATTTTATTTTTTTCAACAAAAAACGTTTTCGCTACCCTGTTTTCATAAAAAAATGGGGTAAAAAATTACGAGTTTCAAAACTTTATTATCTTTACCGAATCAAACGCTTACTTGTACTTCGAAAATTGAGTAAGTTTTGATAAGCTTTTTATGCTTATCGTTTTAGTAATCAATACGTTACACGATAATGGAAAAGCGTAAGTTAGGTTTCTGGGAAATTTGGAACATGAGTTTTGGTTTCCTAGGGATTCAGTTTGGTTTTGCCCTACAAAATGCAAACACTTCACGAATTTTTGACACGTTAGGTGCCGAAGTAGATAAAATTGGTCTTTATTGGTTGGCTGCCCCGCTCACGGGTTTGATCATTCAACCCATTGTGGGATATTTTTCAGACCGAACTTGGACGCGTTTAGGCCGTAGAAGACCTTATTTCCTAGTTGGGGCTATCCTCTCTTCTATCGCTTTACTTTTTATGCCCAATTCTCCGTCGCTCTGGGTCGCGATTGGAACCTTGTGGATTATGGATTCCTCCATTAACATTTCTATGGAACCTTTTCGTGCATTTGTGGGCGATAACCTATCCGAACAACAACGCACATTGGGCTTCTCAATGCAAAGCTTTTTCATTGGACTAGGTGCAGTAGTAGGATCGGCTCTTCCTTACATTTTTACCAATTGGTTTGATGTAGCCAACACAGCTCCAGAAGGCATCATTCCTCCCTCTGTGAAATGGTCGTTTTACATAGGCGGGATTGTCTTTTTACTTGCCGTGCTTTGGACTGTTATTCGTTCTAAAGAATACAGCCCCGAAGAACTTCATGCCTTTGAAAAAGGAAGTGAAAACCACAGTGACGTATCTCTTGAAAAAACGTGTAGCGAGTCGCGCCAACGCACTATAGGATTTGTACTTACCGTTATTGGGTCGCTACTTACCTATTTTGTGCATGATTTAAACCAAACAACCAAAGACAGTCACAAAGAACTGTACATTTTGTCGATTGGAATTTTGACCGCTGGGGTGCTCTTTATGTTGGTTTCCCTCTTGCGTAAAAAACAAATCAATAACGGTTTTACGACTATTATTACCGATTTACTCAATATGCCCAAAACGATGAAACAATTGGCTTGGGTTCAATTTTTCTCTTGGTTTGCGTTGTTCTCGATGTGGATTTATACCACCAACGCTGTCACAGGTCATGTTTTTGGAACCACAGATGCGAAATCAAAGATTTACAATGATGCAGCCGACTGGGTTTCTGTAATGTTTACCGTATACAATGGGGTAGCGGCAGCAGTTGCTTTTTTACTTCCCGTATTGGCAAAAAGAACAAGCAACAAATTTACCCACATGTTGGCCCTCGTTTTTGGTGGATTCGGACTCATCTCCATTTATTTCCTCTCCGACAAAGTAGGATTACTTCTAGCCATGATTGGCGTGGGAATTGCATGGGCTAGTATTCTTTCCATCCCTTATGCGATGCTTTCAGGGGCATTACCTGCACAAAAGATGGGATATTACATGGGAGTTTTCAACTTTTTTGTAGTAATTCCTCAAATTGTAGCCGGAACAATTTTAGGGTTTTTAGTGAAAACATTTTTCAACAACGAACCTATTTACGCTCTAATCATTGGGGGTGTTTCCATGATTTTAGCTGGATTTTTAACATTAACCGTAACGACAAGCAGTAAAATAAACATCAATGAGTAAGAAAGCTTTCATTTTCGACCTTGACGGGGTAATTGTCGATACGGCGAAATATCATTTTCTCGCTTGGCAAAAACTGGCCCAAGAACTCGGCATCGAATTTACGCCCGAACACAACGAAGAGCTTAAAGGCGTGAGTCGAGTACGCTCTCTGGAGATTATTCTTGGACTCGGAAACTTGACCGCCACCGACGAAGAAAAAGAGCGTTGGCTCATCAAAAAAAATCAAGATTATTTGTCCTACATCGAAAATATGGATGAGGATGAAATTTTACCCGGAGTGCTCCCTGTCTTGGAATACATTCGAAGCCAAGGTCACTTTATTGCTTTAGGTTCTGCCAGTAAAAATGCGCGACCTATTTTGGAAAAAGTCAATATCATGCCTTTTTTCGATGCGATTGTAGACGGGAATGACGTAACCAACGCCAAACCCGATCCCGAAGTTTTCGTTCGAGCCGCCCGTTTACTTGGCGTAACCAATGAAAATTCTATTGTTTTTGAAGATAGTGTCGCGGGTATTCAAGCCGCAAACATCGCTCACATGACCAGCATCGGTATTGGGGATCCCGCTATTTTAAAAGAAGCCCACTACCATTTCAAAGACTTTACCTTTATTGAGCCTTCTTTTATTGAATCGCTCCTCAACTAGAAAATAGAAGATTATTAGGGTTTCTACCCAAAACCTTAATCAAAAACCAATACAATGAATCAGGATTATATCAAACCAGACAACTGGTGTATTATTGAAGAAGGATTTGATGCCGAACGCGTAAAATCATCGGAAAGTTTGTTTAGCATCGGGAATGGTGCTATGGGCCAACGGGCTAATTTTGAAGAGTACTATTCTGGAAAAACATTTCAAGGAAGTTATATTGCTGGAGTTTATTACCCCGACAAAACCAAAGTGGGTTGGTGGAAAAACGGCTATCCCGAATACTTTGCTAAAGTATTAAACGCCCCCAATTGGATCGGTATCAATATCGAAATAAATGGGGAAGAATTGGACTTGGCAAAATGTACTCAAGTTTCGCATTTCCGTCGTGAACTCAACATGAAGGAAGGCATCTATTCCCGTACATTTCAAGCGACGCTACAAAATGGAACCGAGATCGAAGTCAACGTTCGTCGCTTCCTTTCGCTTGATCTTGACGAAGCCGGATTCATCAACTACCAAATCAAACCGCTAAACAAAGACGCCGCTATCGTATTCAAACCCTATTTGGATGCGGGTGTTCACAATGAAGATGCCAACTGGGAAGAAAAATTCTGGGAACCTTTGGATGTTCACCATCACAATAACCGTGGATTTGTAACCGCGCGTACGTTTAAAACGCATTTTACAGCAACAACCTTCATGCACAACACTATTTTGCTTGAAGGCACACCACAAAATAGCACACCACAAGCTACAAAAACTGAAGATCATGTCGCTTTTTCCTATGCGATCACTTGCCCGCAAGGTCAAACCGCTGCCATCCAGAAAATTGGAGGGTACACCGTGTCTATGAATCATGACAATACTCAAGTTGCCGCTGAAAATGTAATCGATCAAGCCTTGGCACACGGATTTGAAGCTTACGAATCCCTGCAAAAAGAAGCTTGGGCGCGTATCTGGGAAATGAGCGACATCACCATTGACGGCGACGTGAAAGCCCAACAAGGTATTCGCTTCAACATTTTCCAATTGAATCAAACCTATCTAGGAAAAGATTCTCGTTTGAATATTGGCCCCAAAGGATTTACCGGTGAAAAATACGGGGGTTCCACCTATTGGGATACGGAAGCGTATTGTATTCCGTTTTACATGGCGACCAAAGACCAACAAGTCGCCCGAAATTTATTAGCCTACCGCTACAACCAACTCGACCGCGCCATTGAAAATGCAGGTAAACTCGGTTTCACTAACGGAGCTGCCCTCTACCCAATGGTCACCATGAACGGGGAAGAGTGCCACAACGAGTGGGAAATTACGTTTGAAGAAATTCACCGCAACGGCGCCATCGCTTTCGCCATTTTCAACTACTACCGTTTTACCGGGGATTACAGTTACATTCCCGAAAAAGGTTTGGAAGTGCTTTTAGGCATCGCCCGCTTCTGGCATCAACGTTCAACTTTCTCTACCTACCGCAACCAATACGTGATTTTGGGAGTTACGGGTCCGAATGAATATGAAAATAATGTCAACAATAACTGGTACACCAACTATATTGCCAAATGGTGTATCGATTATGCGCTAGAACAAACCGACCGTGTAAAAGCGGAGTACCCTGCGGATTACAACCGTATCATGGCCAAAGTTCAATTGAGTGACGAAGAACGTGCCGCTATGCAAAAGGTAGCCGACAACATGTACTTCCCCTATTCGGAAGAGCATGGCGTTTACTTGCAACAAGACGGTTTCTTAGATAAAGAACTCATCACCGTAGCCGACCTCGACAAGAGTCAGCGCCCTATCAATCAGAAATGGTCTTGGGATCGCATCTTACGTTCGCCCTATATCAAACAAGCCGATACGCTACAAGGGTTTTATTTCTTTGAAGATCATTTTACCAAAGAGGAATTGGCCAAACATTTTGACTTTTACGAACCCTTTACGGTTCATGAAAGTTCGCTTTCCCCTTGCGTGCACTCCATTCAAGCCGCTGTATTAGGTCGTATGGAACAAGCCTATACGTTCTACTTGCGCACTTCGCGTTTGGACTTGGACGATTACAATAAAGAAGTGGAAGAAGGGTTACACATTACTTCCATGGCAGGAACTTGGATGAGTATTGTAGAAGGATTCGGCGGTATGCGTGTGCGCGACAACGCCTTACATTTCGAACCACGCATTCCTGCACAATGGGAAGCCTATTCGTTCAAAATCAATTTCAGAAATCAAATTTTGAAAGTGAGCATTGGTCAAAACGAAACCCAATTTGCATTAGAAGGCAACGAACCCATTCGCGTGTATGTCTTTGGAAAAGAAATACTCGTGGAACCTAATGGGTTAGTGACTGTATAAAATTTTGAACCATTAAGACAATTAAGAAGTTAAGGAATTTATGAGCAATTTATTACCTTAACTTCTTTTTTACATCAATTCCATTCACATCATTTAAACGCCAAAGAATGACAAAAAAAGAGGTTACTCAGCTAAGTTATGCAATTGTGGGTTGTGCAATTACTGTCCACAAAGTATTAGGACCAGGTTTACTGGAAAGTGTTTATGAAAAGTGCCTCAGGGAAGAGTTAAGCTTCAAAGGGTATCAAGTAGAGACGCAAAAAACGTTTCAAATTGAATACAGAAATTGCATCATAAATAGTGAATTAAGACTGGACCTACTTGTTAACGACACCGTTATTGTTGAAGTTAAAAGTGTTGAAAGCATTTTGCCAATTCATGAAGCGCAACTGTTAACTTATATGAGATTAATGAAGAAACCCCAAGGTTTATTAATTAATTTTTTTACAAAAAATATAACAAAGTCAACTAAACCATTCGTTAATGAACATTTTCATGCGCTTAATGAATCTTAAATACATCTAAAACTCTTAATGTTTAAAAATGAAAAAGCTTATTTTTTTCTTGTTCCTCTCCATTTCAAGCATTGCACAGATCACACGCATCGAACCCCCATTTTGGTACAGCGACATGAACCATGCTGATGTGCAAATTATGTTCTATGGCAAAAACATCGCCCAAAATGAAGTGAGTGCAACCAACCTCATCATCAAAAACGTACAAAAAACCGAAAATCCGAATTACCTTTTTGTGACCATCGACACCAAAAATGTAGCGCCCGGAACTTTCGTTTTCACTTTCAAAAACGGGAAAAAATCATTTACCCAAAACTACACCCTCAAAGCCCGTAAAAAGGATTCCGCATTGCGAAAAGGTTTTGATAGCTCCGATATGATTTACCTCATCATGTCTGATCGTTTTGCCAATGGGAATCCCAACAACGATTCTTCGCCCAACCTCATCGAAAAAGCCGATCGCACCAACAAAGACGGACGTCATGGAGGTGATATCGAAGGTATGATCCAACATTTAGATTACTTGCAAGAGCTAGGTGCAACAGCCATTTGGCCCACGCCGCTTTGTGAAGACAATGACGAGAAGGGTTCTTATCATACCTACGGCCAATCCGATGTATATAAAATTGATGAACGTTTCGGCACCAACGAAGATTATGTACGCTTGAGTAACGAATTGCACAAACGCAACATGAAACTTATCAAAGATTATGTCACCAACCATTGGGGCTACAAACATTGGATGATGGACGATCTACCTACCTACGATTGGATCCACCAATTTCCAGGTTACAAACAAACAACCTACCGCATGACGACGCAATTTGACCCCAATGCTTCGGCTTTGGATGCCAAAATCTGTATGGACGGATGGTTTGTTAAATCGATGCCCGACCTCAATCAATCAAATCCTTTGGTGCTAAATTATTTGATTCAAAACGCGCTGTGGTGGATTGAATACGCCGACCTTGATGGTTTCCGTGTGGACACCTATCCTTATGCCGATAAAAATGCAATTGCAACCTGGACCAAAGCCATTATGGATGAATACCCCAATTTTAACATCGTAGGGGAAGCGTGGTTGTACAGCACGGCACAAATCGCCTACTGGCAAAAAGATAGTAAAGTGGCCGCGATTCAGAGCTACAATTCGCACCTGCCCTCCGTCATGGATTTTATGCTTCAAAGCATTCTCAACGAAGGAGTACTCCACGAAGACAAAAGCGAGTGGCAAAAAGGGATCGTTCGGGTGTACAACAGTCTTGCCAGCGACTTTTTGTATCCCGACATCAACAATCTTCTCATTTTCGCTGAAAATCACGATACCCAGCGACTCAATCAATTCTACCCTGAATTTGAAAAATACAAACTTACCATGATGCTCCTTGCCACCATGCGCGGGATACCGCAACTGTATTATGGGTCCGAAATCGGGATGGCAGGCGATAAAAACAAAGGCGATGGCGACATCCGAAGAGATTTCCCTGGCGGTTGGCCTGGAGATTCACAAAATGCTTTCACCCAAGCGGGACGGACACCTGAACAACAAAAGTATTTTGAAATTACATCACAGTTATTCCAATGGCGGAAGGCTAAAAAAGTAATCCACACCGGAAAAACAACGCACTATGTTCCCGAAAACAATGTCTATGTTTACTTCCGTCATAACGAAAACGAAAGCGTGATGGTGCTCATCAACAACAGCAACGAAAAACAAACGGTGAGTCCGGAGCGATTTGCCGAAAACCTAGCAAAATATGCGCAAGGAAAAGATATTTTAACCCAAAAATCATTCGATATTCGTAAACCCATCGAAATCGAACCCAAATCAGGATTCATTTTGGAACTAAAATAATGGGGAGCTATTTCCCGCTTTACTTGCCTGCCGTTTTAGGCAGGTCGGGGCTAAAAAACGTACTATGAAAAAGACACTTATTTTCTTTTTGACCGTAAGTCTGACATGGGCACAAAATCCCAACCGAAAATTTACACACCTCAAGTCCACAACCTCGGGTGTAGAAATTGGAGTAACAGACGGATATTATCAAATCAAGGTGCTCAGCGACCAAATTGTTGAGACCTCGTTCATTCCTTCAGGGGAAACGTTTAATCCTATCTCGCATGCCACGCTTTTGTCAGCGCACAATCCAACGTATACCGCGACCGAATCGGGGAATGAACTCTACCTCAACACCCCTCAAATTAAAGTAGTGGTCACCAAACAACCGTTTCAAATCCGATATTTGACCCCCAAAAACGAATTAATTCTTTCTGAGCGCTTGGGTTATATCAAAAAAGATTCCACAGAGGTCTTGGATTTCAACCTAACTGCCGATGAAAAATTATACGGAGGCGGCGCACGTGCATTGGGTATGAACCGCCGCGGCAATCGTTTGGCTCTCTACAATCGTGCCCATTATGGTTATGAAACGCGTGCTGAGTTGATGAATTTCTGTATACCTATTGTCATTTCTTCCAAACAATATTTAGTGCATTTTGACAATCCCGCCATTGGGCATTTGGATTTGGACAGCCAAAAAAATAATACCTTACAATACGAAACCATCTCCGGACGTAAAACGTATCAAGTGGTCGTCGGAGAAAGTTGGCCCAAATTGATTCAAAACTATACCGAACTCACCGGCCGTCAACCCCTGCCCCCGCGCTGGGCTTTGGGAAATTTTGCCTCACGTTTTGGCTACCGCTCCCAAGAAGAAGTAGAAAAAACGATTCAAAAATTTGAAACCGATAAAATTCCCGTCGATGCAATTATTCTCGACTTGTATTGGTTTGGTAAAACCATTAAAGGCACGATGGGTAATTTGGATTGGGACAAAGAGACTTTTCCCGAACCCGAGAAAATGATGGCTGACCTTAAAGCCAAAGGCGTAAAAACCGTATTGATCACCGAACCCTTCATTTTAACGACCTCCCAAAAATGGCAAGAAACTGTCGATAAAAAAGCATTGGCTACATTTAAAAATGGAACCCCAGCGGTTTGGGACTTTTATTTTGGAAATACAGGCATTGTCGATGTCTTCAAACCCGAAGGAAAAGAGTGGTTTTGGGCAATTTACAAACGCCTGATCAACCAAGGTATGGGCGGGATTTGGGGCGATTTGGGCGAACCCGAAGTGTTCCCTTCTAAAGTGATGACCGCCGCAGGAAAAGCCGATGAAGTACACAACATTTATGGCCACCGATGGGCGCAACTCATCGCTGAAGGATACCAAAACGATTTTCCATCCCAACGCCCGTTTATCCTCATGCGCGCCGGTTATTCGGGTTCACAGCGCTTTGGCATGATTCCGTGGAGTGGCGATGTGAATCGTACGTGGGGTGGTTTACAGAGTCAGATGGAAATTGCCCTTCAAATGGGAATGCAAGGTTTAGGCTATATGCACAGCGACCTTGGGGGATTTGCTGGCGATTATTTTGATAACGAATTGTATCTCCGCTGGTTGCAATATGGTGTTTTCAATCCCATTTTCCGACCCCATGCCCAAGATGATGTAGCTTCTGAAGTGGCGCGAAAAGATATTGTTACCAAAGCCAAAGCCAAAAAATCGGTCGAGCTACGCTACCAGTTATTACCCTACAATTATACCTTAGCTTACGAAAACAGCACCACGGGATTGCCCTTGATGCGTCCGTTGTTTTTTGAAGAACCCCAAAATGAATCACTGCAAACCGTTGCAGACACTTACCTATGGGGTAAAGATTTTTTGATCAAACCCATTGTAAATCCTGGCGTAACACAAACCGAAGTGTACTTCCCTAAAACGGCAAATTGGTTTGATTTTTATACCCATAAAAAGTTTACTGGCGGTAAAAAAACAACGGTAAAAGTAACCGAAGCGTACATTCCAACCTTCGTTCGCGCAAACACGGTACTACCCATGACAGCAGTGGTGCAAAACACGACTTTATACCAAAACAACGCACTTGATTTTATCGCTTATGTAGACGGAAATGGAGTGTCTGAACGCACCTTCTATTTTGACGATGGCACAACGCCCAACGCCAATACAGCCGCCCAAAATCATGAATTGCTTCGCGCCAATTGGATGGCTGACGACAAAAAAATTGTACTCACCTTTTCGCAAAACGAAATCACTTCTGTGCCAAACGTTTCTGAAAAAAAAGGGACCATAACACTATATAATGTGGCCATCAAACCCAAAAAAATAACTCAAAACGGCCTTGCGATCCCTTTTCAATGGGAAGCAAAAACCAAAAAACTCACATTCTTGTACCAACATAACCAAAGTAAAACGAGCCTAACGATTGTCCGATAACTATGAAAAAGATCCTTTTTACTCTTGCCCTTTTGGTTGGGGCCAACGCATTATCATCGGCGCAAAACCGAACCAAACCCGCCGCACCGAAAACCCCTTTTTATTGGGAAAGTGCCAATGTTTATTTTCTGCTGACCGACCGTTTCAACAATGGCGATCGCACCAATGACAAACAGTACAACCGCACAAAACCAACAGGGAAATTACGAGGTTTTGAAGGCGGTGATTTACGAGGCGTAATCCAAAAAATTGACGAAGGGTATTTTGACAAACTCGGCATCAATGCCATTTGGATGACCCCTATTGTAGAGCAAATCCATGATGGAGTCGACGAAGGCACTGGATTCACCTATGGATTTCATGGGTATTGGACACGAGATTGGACGGCACTTGACCCCAATTTTGGTACGCGAAAAGACTTGGCCGAATTGGTAAGCAAAGCCCATGCGCGCGGTATTCGAATTATTTTGGACGCCGTCATTAACCACACCGGACCGGTTACGGCTGAGGATTCCGTTTATCCCAACGATTGGGTGCGTACGAGTCCCAAATGCCAATACAATTCGTATGATTCCAACATCAACTGTACCTTGGTAGAAAATCTTCCCGATGTTAAAACAGAAAGCAAAGCCAATGTCGAACTTCCTCCTTTTTTGGTTGAAAAATGGAAAAAAGAAGGCCGTTACGAACAAGAGATGAAAGAATTAGATACTTTTTTCAAACAAACGGGCTATCCCCGAGCACCTCGGTATTACATCATGAAATGGCTCGCCGATTACATCACCGATTTTGGAATTGACGGCTACCGCGTGGATACAGCCAAGCATACGACCGAGGATGTTTGGGCCGATTTCAAAAAAGTTTGCGACCAAGCCTTTGCCACTTATAAAAAAAATAACCCCAAAAAAGTCCTAGACAACAATCCCTTCTTTATGGTGGGTGAAGTCTATGGCTATTACATCGGCGGCAAGCAGTATTATGACTATGGCGATAAAAAAGTAAATTACTTTGAACATGGTTTTGACGGTTTAATAAACTTTGATTTTCGCAATGAAGCCAATATGGATTTTGAGCCGCTCTTTTCGAAGTACAATTCACTTTTACAAAATGATTTAAAAGGATACACCGTCATGAACTACGTTTCCTCACACGATGACAGTTGGCCTTTTGACAAAAAACGAGTTCGTCCGTTTGAAAGTGGAACAAAACTTCTGCTAGCTCCTGGTATCGCTCAAGTCTATTATGGGGATGAAAGCGTTCGTCCGCTCGACATTCCCGGCACTCAAGGAGACGCTACCTTACGATCCTTTATGAATTGGAAAGAAATGGGTACCGATATTTACCGTCAGGCGGTGTTGGAGCATTGGCAAAAACTCGGCCGCTTCCGACGAAACCATCCCGCCATTGGGGCTGGAGTGCATCAACAAATTTCAGCTACGCCTTATGTGTTCAGCCGAAGTTTTCAAAAAGAAGCGTTCGAAGACCATGTGGTTGTAGGTTTACAACTCAATACAGGAACCAAAACTATTCCTGTGGGACCACACTTCCCCAATGGAACCCGTTTACGCGATGCCTATTCGGGGAAAATAGCGACCGTAACCGAGGGAAAAATCACCTTGACCACCGATTACATGATTGTCCTTTTGGAAAAGATGTAAAGAAAGCCGACTTTTTAGTCGGTTTTTTTGTGGGTAAAATTCACATTTCGTTAAGAGTTTCGATTTAACATTTCGATAACTTTGCGTTGTATTATAATCCGAACGCCTATGGGATTTGAATATATTGAAATAGAACGGGTTGAAAAGTTAACCAAAGAAGAGTTTTTAAAAAATTACTACGCCAAACAAAAACCCGTAGTCATCACCAACCAAATTGAGGACTGGCCTGCCTTTTCAAAATGGAATTTAGCGTACATCCGTCAAGAAGCGGGACATACGACCGTTCCCTTGTATGACAGCCGAAAAACCGATTATACCAAAAAAGTCAACGAGCCCGATTTTACGATGACCATGAACGAATACTTGGACATCATGGAAAAAGGGCCAACCGATTTGCGTATATTTTTATACAATTTATTCAAAGATGCGCCCCAATTGAAAGCCGATATCAAATGGCCTGACTTTGGGGTTCGGCTCTTCAAAGGATTTCCCCTAGTCTTTTTTGGGGGTGAAGATTCGAAAGTGTTTATGCATTATGACATTGACTTGGCCAACATTTTTCATTTTCATTTCAATGGTGAAAAACAATGCGTGCTGGTCGATCCGCGGGAATCCAAATACATGTACCGACTCCCCTATTCTTGGATTTGCAATGAAGATATTGATTTTGATCGGCCCGATTTCGAAAGATTCCCCGCGTTACAAAAAGTAAAACCCTACATCACTCATCTCAAACACGGAGAAATGTTGTACATGCCCGAAGGGTGGTGGCACTATATGAAATACCTCACGCCGGGGTTCTCTTTGAGTCTTCGCTCATTGGCACACAAACCGGGCAATCTTGCGGAAGCGTTTACCAATGTATTTCTTCGCCGTAATTACGACAACTGGATGCGCAAACGGAAAGGACAAGCCTGGTTGGATTATAAAGACGAAGAAGCTTTCCGTCGCACCAACGCGCTCGTTCGTTAATGTGGCGCATTGGACATCGCGGGGCAAGTGGATACGCCCCAGAAAACACCCTAATTTCGTTTGAAAAAGCGTTGGCCCTTGGGGTGGAAGGTATCGAACTCGATGTTCGTGTAAGCCTTGATCAACAAGCTATGGTGATCCACGATGCTACCCTAGACCGAACGACTGCTGCATCGGGTTGGGTAAAAGACTACCACAGCGCAGATTTACAACAAATGGGCATTCCCACCCTCGAAGCGGTCTACAACCTTGTGGCCCACCGTTGTTTGCTCAATATTGAAATCAAAGAAAAAGCGGCATTACAACCCGTTCTTCATTTCCTTGAACAAGGTGTAAAGGCCCATACGTTTGCGAATGCCAAGTGTATACTTTCGGCATTTGATTGGCACATATTGGAAACCCTTAGAGACCTACATCCCCCCTATCGATTGGGCGTTTTGACCGAAGAAAGTCTGGAGGCAGCAATTCAATTTGCCCAAAAGATTGGCGCATTCAGTCTGCATCCCGACCATAAATTACTTACTTTTGAAGCGGTGAAATCGATACAACAGCACGGCATTAAAATTATTCCTTGGACCGTAAACGACCCCGAGAGGATACATACGTTAAAAGCGTGGCAAGTAGACGGTATCATTTCAGATTTCCCCGATCGTTTATGAAGCACTATGATGTGATCTTGGTGGGAGGTGGCGCTGCTGGATTTTTTACCGCCATTAATTTGGTGGAGAAACATCCGCATTTGAAAGTGGCGATTTTAGAACGCGGCAAGGAGGTCTTGTCTAAAGTTCGTATTTCCGGAGGCGGGCGCTGCAATGTTACCCATGCTTGCTTTGTACCTAGCGATTTGGTAAAAAATTATCCTCGCGGGGAAAAAGAATTGTTGGGGCCTTTCAACCAATTCTGTTCGGGCGACACGATAGCATGGTTTGAACAACATGGCGTTAGCTTAAAAATTGAAGAAGACGGACGCATGTTTCCCACCACCGATTCTTCAGAAACGATTATAGATTGTTTTCTAAAAGCCACCCGGCAATTGGGCATTCAAGTGCTCACCCAACAAAGTGTCCAATCGTTATTCCGCGGGGAAAATTATTGGAAAATTGAAACCCAAAACGAACACTATTCGGCAGAAAAAGTGGTGATGACCACAGGAAGCAACCCCAAAATTTGGGAACTACTGGCGCAATTAGGGCACACCATCGTTGAGGCAGTGCCGTCGCTTTTTACGTTCAATTGCAAAGACAGTCGCATCAAAGACCTCATGGGGTTATCGACACCGGCTACCGTATCGGTTGCAGGCACAAAACTCAGCGCCACAGGACCGTTGCTCATTACCCACTGGGGCATGAGTGGCCCGGGAATTTTACGATTATCCGCCTGGGGGGCGCGCATTTTAGCTGAAAAAAAATACCAATGTACGGTTGTAATCAATTGGCTCCCCGAGGAAGATCGGGAATCTTGTATGGCTTTGTTGAAAACGATTCGAGGGGAACAATCCAAAAAAAAGGTGGCCCGAAAAGCTCCTGTAGACCTACCCAACCGACTTTGGGACAATTTGGTGCAAGCCGCCGGAATTGCAGACGAACAAAAATGGGCCGATGTAACCAACAAACAACTCCAACAATTGGCCGATCAACTCACGCACGGTCAATTCCAAGTGAATGGTAAAAGTACTTTTAAAGAAGAATTTGTAACGGCAGGAGGCATTGATTTGAAAGAAGTGAATTTCAAAACCATGGAAAGTAAATTGTTGCCCAACCTTTATTTTGCAGGAGAAATTTTGAATGTTGACGCCATAACCGGAGGATTTAATTTTCAAAATGCATGGACAGGCGGATTTATCATTGCCAACAATCTGTAGGCGCAGTTGTAAAGTGCTACTCAAAAGTACTAGAGAAAGTGATAAGTGATTTAATCGAATTTCATTATAGTTAAAAAAACAAGGTAAAGCCCCTTAGAACGCCCCGGTTTTGTAGAAAAAAGAGCAAAGAAGCAAGAGCAAAGACTTACTTTGGGAAGTATAGAAGCTTATGGCTAATGGCTGATCGATGACTGCTAAAATGACTTACGACTTACGACTAACCTCCGTCAAGAAAAAAGAGCAAAGAGGCAAGAGCAAAGACTGGCTTTAGAAAGAATAGAAGCTAATGGCTAATGGCTGATTGCTGACTGCTAAAATGACTTACGACTAACCTTCGTCAAGAAAAAAGAGCAAAGAAGCAAGAGTAAAGACTTACTTTGGGAATCAAAAAGCTAATTGCTAATTGCTGAAAGCTGAGGGCTAAAAGCTGAAAGCTGAAAGCTCAAAATTAACTTCAATTCTCGGCAAAACACACTCTTTTCTAGTTTTACGTGCGAGTATTGGAATTATATTTTTAAATTTAAACCTAACTATAAACCTATTAGCCATGAAAAAAAGGGTCTGTTACGTTTCATTTTGTTTCTTTTTCCTCTCTTTTTTGACTGTAAAAGCCAAGTCGGTCATGGTGGTTTGTGCCGCGCCGACACAGTTGACGCTACTCAATCAAAGTTCAAATTCGGTAACTTTTTCTTGGAGTGACAGCAATACGGTTGTAACACAATGGGAAGTCTTTTTTATCAATTCCAACACAGGGATACCGCCCGCAAATAGTACTGGAACGCTCGTATCCACCCCACAATATACCTTAAACAATTTAACCCCAGGCACCTTCTACCGATTTTTCGTACGTAGCCATTGTCCCAACGGTGAGTTGAGTCCGTGGAGTACGGGATTAAACGTACTCAATCCTGCCAATCCTCCAAGTTGTGGCTCCACATTTACAGATGCGGGCGGATTGAACAACAATTATCCTCCTAATGAAGACCGTATTTGGACCATTTGCCCCGCTTTTCCCGGGGAATTTGCAAGTGTAGTATTTAGTTCGTTTGATGTCATGCCACAAGGGGATGCCTTGTATGTTTACAACGGTCCTGATATTAATTCGCCTCTAATCGCAAGTACAAACGGAGCGGGCAATGTTCCGGGTGGTTTGGCAGGGGGATATTGGGGAACGACATTACCCGGACCCTTTCTGGCTGTAAATGGTAGTGGCTGTTTAACATTTCGCTTTCGAAGTAACGGTTCGTCGGAAAATAGTGGGTGGAATGCCCAAGTAGATTGCATTCCTGATCCAAATTGTTACGAACTCAATACGGCTATAACGGCTACTCAAATAACAGACACTTCAGTAACCGTAACATGGACACCACCAAGTGGTATTACCCAATGGGAGGTACTTTATGTACCGTGCGCCAGTGCTCCTCCTTCAGCCGGCACAAATGGAATTCTTGTCAATACCAACTCCTATACCTTTACAAACTTAAATCCAAATACTTGTTACACACCGTATGTTCGAAGTCTATGTCCATTTCCGCCCGGGGGGTATTCTCTTTGGGCCATTGGCACAACTTTTACAAGTCATTACCCAGACCTTAGTTGTGGCGCTATATTCACGGATTATCCCGGGAATTTTGGCAGCGGCTACAGTAATAATACCAATGAAATTACAACCATTTGTCCCGATACCTCGAGCGAAAGTGTTACCGTGACCTTTACTTCATTTAACACAGAAGTCAACTTTGATGCCTTGTTTGTGTTTAATGGAAATTCAACGCAAGCCCCTATGCTCTCTAGCAATAATGGGCCAGGTTTTCATAATTATGTTCCGGCTGGGGGGTATTGGGGATCCACGATCCCGGGTCCATTTACCTCAACCAGTCCCGATGGTTGTTTGACGTTTCAATTTATCACTGATGACTCGGTTACTTTCAACGGTTGGGAAGCTCAGGCAACCTGCAATCCAATACAACCGAAGCTCGTTGCCATTGCATTTTTGGATAGGAATGCCAATGGAATTCAAGACGTAGGCGAGCCGTATTTTAACCGTGGTCAATTTATTATTCAACAAAACAATTCGGGAATCCAAACCCTAGTAAGTACATCTAGCGGTTTTTATAGATTGGTAGATTCCAACGCAAATAATACCTATGATATCAGCTATCAAATCAATGCGGATGCAGCAGCTTATTTTGCAGGAAATGGTTTTGCTGTAAATGATACTACAATCAATACCACTACCCAATTTGTCTATTTTCCCGTGACGGCTTTGCAACCTTTTAGTGATGTTGAAGTTACCATTTACCCCTATAAATCTCCCGTTCCAGGTTTTCAGCACCGCCATCGGATAGTTTTAAAAAACAACAGCACCCAAGCAACTACGGGAATTTTAACGTATACCAAACCGAGCCCAGTTACCTCGTTTACGGTATCACCCCAAGGCGCAACGACTACAGCCAGTGGATTTACGTATCCGTATGCCCTTGCGCCGTTTCAAAACATTGTGATAGAAGTTGTCCTCAACCTACCGACATCCCCCGCGTTAACCATCAATGCTATTTTGACGGCATCCGCAAGCACAGTTGCCACAAACGACAACAACCTTTCCAACAACGATTTTTCACTTACTGAACAGGTGGTGGGAGCATGGGATCCCAATGTAAAAACAGAACAACATGGCCCACAGATTCCTCTCAACACCTTCAATGATACAGATGATTTGTATTACACATTGCGCTTTCAAAATGAAGGCACGTCAAATGCGATTAACATTCGTGTTGAAGACACGTTAGAAAGCGGAATCATTCCAGAGAGCATTCAAATGGTCAATGCAACGCATCCTTATGTTTTGGAACGCACAGGAAATCAATTGGTTTGGAAGTTGGATCAAATTCATTTACCCCCAAAAACCGTGAGCGAACCCTTAAGTCAGGGAAGTTTACAATTTAAAGCAAAATTGTACCCCGGATTTCAAGCGGGAACACAAATTTTAAATACAGCTGAAATTTATTTTGATACCAATCCAGCGGTATTTACCAATACTTGGGTTACCCAATTTGTGGCTCCGTTGACTATTGAATCGTTTAATGCTTCCGCTTTTTTATTGTATCCCAATCCCGCGCAAACTATAGTTTACCTAAAACCGTTGCAGGACCAATCAATTCAAAAAGTTCGGGTGTATGATTTTTCAGGCAAACGAATTAAAGAAATAAATTCGTTAGACCCTACAGCACCATCGATTGAAATAGAGGAACTACAAACAGGAATTTATGTTGTCGAAATTAATACCCGCGACGGACTTATTTTCTATGAAAAGTTGGTTAAAAATTAGGAACGAACGCCTATAAATACAGCTAAATCACTTGTAGAGCAACTATTTTTTCTTTCAATTATTTTTATTTTTTTAGGGTTTAATTTTAAAAATTCTCTTTTAATCCGTTAATTTAATCATTTACAATAGTTAATTATTTAAAAATCAATGTATATTTGATTAGTTAAAACCTAACCAAATATGAAAAAACAACTACTATGGGCGTTCTTCGCCTTACTGGTAGCCCCAATTGCATTAATCGCACAAAATACCTACACCTGCGGCGAGACTTTTTATGATTCTGGTGGCCCCAATGGCGACTATGGATCGAATGAAAACAATATTACGATTATTGCCCCTACCTCACTTGGGCAAACCGTAATCTTGTCGCTTTCCTCCATCACCATTGCGCCTGGAGATGTGCTTACTATTTACGATGGCCCCTCGCCAAATTATCCTATTCTAGGAGAAATTTCGGATGTCACCAATGAGCAATTTACATTTATTGCCAGTGATCCATCGGGAACATTAAGTATGCAATTAGTTTCCGATGCGACCGGTACGGCTTCAGGATGGGTTGGATTGGTGGAATGTATGCAACCCAATTGTTTACCCCCCACACAAATTACGCCCAACACCAGTGTAGCTGGACAAGTCACCTTATCTTGGACAGACCCCAACAACAACGCGGGGCCTTGGGAGGTATTAATTCTTCCCGCAGGTTCGGCTCCCAACCCGAGTTCCCAAGGCGTTCTGGTGACTTCACCCACGTACATGACAACGTTACAACCCGGAACATACAATGCTTTTATTCGAACAATTTGTTTGGGTGCTATGAGCGACTGGTCTATTCCAATGACATTGGTTATCAATGCGACACAACCCTGTGCATTGCCTACCAATTTTAGCGTGTCAACCATAACGTCAACAGGAGCCGCTTTTGCTTGGACAGCACAAGGGAGTGCCTTACAATGGGAAGTGGTTGTTTTACCTCAAACAGCGGGATTACCAACAGCCAATACTACAGGAACCGTAATTTCTTTAAGTCCCTTTTTGGCTTCAGGGTTAACCCCCAACACCCAATACAACTTTTTCATCCGTTCATTGTGCAGCAATAGCACCTCGGCTTGGTCTGCAGGAACGTACTTTCAAACCTCCCAATCGCCAGTAGTTTCACCCAACTGTGGTGAGTTATTTGTTGACAACGGGGGAGCGAATGCCAATTACGCCAACAATTCCAACAATACCTATGTGATTTGTCCCACAACGCCCGGACAAGTAGTTACCGTTGCCTTTACCAGTTTTAGTATAGAAACGGGTTGGGACGGTTTATATGTTTTCAATGGAAACAGTACTTCGGCGCCACAAATTTCAAGTGGAAATAATGGAAACAGCATCCCCGGTGGATTGCCCGGAGCCTTTTGGGGAACAACAATTCCCGGTCCATTTACATCTAGTGCAAGCGATGGTTGTTTGACCTTCCGATTTGTAAGTGATAATGTGGTCAATCAAGCAGGCTGGGTAGCCAATGTAACTTGCGCTGCTCCTTCTAGCTGTAGTGCTCCAACCGCAGTGGTGGGTTCAAACATGACCACTACTAGTGTTGTCGTAAATTGGGCCAATACCGCTCAAAGTGCCACCCAATGGGAAGTGGTTGCTGTTCCTTGTGGAATCACCGCGCCAACACCTAATTTTCCTGCAACGCTGGTAACAAGTAACCCGTTTACCTTGACAGGACTTACTCCGAGTACATGTTACAATCTATTTGTTCGTGCCGTTTGTAGCCCAAGCGATAGTAGTGCTTGGACAGTCTCTACAGCTTCTATCACAACGCTTCAAGCGCCCGCTTCATGTGGAGGAGTCTTTACAGACGCTGGCGGACCTAACGCAAATTATGCCAACTCCACCAATACGACTACAACGATTTGCCCCACAAATCCCGGAGAAATCGTAACTGTCACTTTTACAACCTTCGCACTGGAAGCAACCTATGATGCCATGTATGTGTACAATGGAAGTTCAGTAAACGCGCCACAAATTCCAAGCACCAATGGAGCAGGAAATGTGCCCGGAGGCCTTGCGGGTGGATATTGGGGAACATTAACGGGAACAGGCCTTCCTTCATTTACTTCATCCTCGCCTGATGGTTGTCTTACCTTCCGTTTTGTGAGTGATGCCTCAGTCACGGCGCCAGGTTGGGTAGCGAATGTAACTTGCGGTCCCGCGCCCACTTGTTTGAAACCCACCAATACAATTGTTTCCAATGTAACACAAACATCTATGAGCGTTAGTTGGACCCCTGCTTTGGCCTCTGATACCCAATGGGAAGTGTTTGTTTTACCTTGTACAGCTCCCGCGCCAACGACTTCAACTACAGGCGGCATTTTGGTTTCCACACCTGCATTTGTTGCCACAGGCCTTAGTCCCAACACCTGTTACCGCATTTACGTTCGTACCGTATGTAGTGCCAATGATGTAAGTATTTGTGACTTTACACCAAACAGCACTACTCTTGTTGCCCCTCCTGCTTGTGGTGGTTCATTTACTGACAACGGCGGAGCAAACGGAAATTACCCCAATAATTCGAATGAAACCTATACCATCTGCCCAACCAATGCCGGAGATCTAGTTACCGTTACCTTCACCGCTTTTAATACAGAAGCCAATTGGGATGCTTTGTATGTTTTCAATGGAAACTCAACAGCAGCCCCTATGATACCTAGCACCAATGGAGCCGCTAATGTACCCGGTGGTGTCGCAGGAGGATATTGGGGAACAGCAATCCCGGGCCCTTTCACCTCCAGTAGTCCTGATGGGTGTTTGACCTTCCGTTTTGTAAGTGACGCCTCGGTGAATGCGGCTGGATGGGTAGCCAATGTAAGTTGTGCTCCTGACCTTCCAAAAATTGTGGTTGTTGCTTTTGTCGATACCAATTCAAATGGCGTGCAAGACCAGGGCGAACCAAACTTCCCAAGTGGAAACTTTGTGGTTCAGCAAAACAATTCAGGAACAGATATGCTGGTGTATGCGCCCACAGGAATGTATTCCATTTATGACGCGAATCCAACAAACACATATGATGTGAGCTATCAAATTTTACCCGAAGCGTTGCCTTATTTCTCGGGGAACGGCTTTACTGTAAATGATGTAAACATACCCGCCAACGGAGGTACTCAAGTCTTTTATTTCCCCATCACAAATACGCAACCTTTTAGCGATGTAGAAGTTAGTATTTCGCCTATAGGCGCACCTCCTCGACCCGGACTTTCCTACATGCAGCGCGTGATAATAAGAAATTTAGGCATTGCACCAGCGAGCGGAACGTTGACCTACAACAAACCGTCAGCTGTAACGGTAACCAATGTTTCCCCTGCGGGAACAACGGCCAACGCCAATGGTTTTACGTATGCATACACCAATCTTGCACCCAACCAAACCCTAGCCTTTATGGTTACGTTGAGTGTCCCTACAACCCCCACAGTCAACATGAATGACATACTAACAGCGACAGCGACCGTAGTTTCTGGAAATGATATCAATGCGGCAAACAATACGGCCAGCTTATCGCAAATTGTGGTAAATTCTTGGGACCCTAATGACAAAATGGAATCGCATGGGGATAAAATTCCGTTCAGTGCCTTTACTGCTGACGACTATTTGTTTTACACTATTCGTTTCCAAAATATGGGAACCGCCAATGCGATTGATGTTCGCATAGAAGACGATTTAGATGCTCTATTAGATGCTGAAAGTATTCGAATGGTTAGCTCAAGTCACAATTATGTGATGACTCGCGAGGGCACGCATGTGGAATGGTTATTTACGAATATCCAACTTGTTCCCGAAATTGTGAGTCCGCAACAAAGCCAAGGTTATGTAACCTTCCGCATCAAGTTGCATCCAGGCTTCCAAGTGGGAACCATAGTACCGAACACCGCTTCGATTTACTTTGACTCCAATCCCGCTATTGTTACCAATACTTGGACGACTAAATTTACCGCTCCGTTAGGGGTAAACGAACAGGAATGGGTGGCCTTTGTGATGTATCCAAATCCCGCTTCGAATACGCTAACTTTTGAAGCAAACGCCAATGGAACTGCTCTGGAGGCTATTCGAATCTATGATGTATTGGGCAAAACAATGTTGTCATCCCAACACATCAATGCTATAGAATACAATATGGATATTGCTTCCTTACCGCAAGGCGTTTATTTTGTAGAAATTGAATCGGTAAATGGGCAACATTTTACCCAAAAACTGATAAAAAAATAATCAACTTATTTTGACTGATAAAAAGCCGTTCGATGAGAACGGCTTTTTTTATCTATTTAACCACCAAATTGCTCCGTTGAGTAGCGTCGCAAATCCAACCCAAGCTAGATAAGGAATAAGTAAAAATCCAGCCCAGCGGTTTATCTTTTTAAATTGAATATACGTTTCATAAATCATCAACTCCAATAGGATGATTTCGAGCAAAGCCACAAGGGGATTCCACAACGAAAAAAACAAAAACGACCAAAGGGCATTTAATGCTAATTGTACCGTAAAAAAGAAAAGAGCTCGTTTGACTAGAGCCTCATTTTTCTCCATTTGTGACCAAACTAAACCAGCTGCAACACCCATTCCAAGGTATAAAAGAGTCCATACAGGAGCAAAAACCCAATTGGGAGGATTAAAGAAAGGCTTGTTTAACGTGGGATACCAGTCGGTAATTCCTTGTTTTGTGGCCATTCCCGAAAGGTAACCCACTACCAAACAAGTCATCACGGCGACACTGATGCGTAAAAATCGTTGCATATTCTTTTTTGTTACAAAGATACTAAAGCCGAATGTACCCCTGAATTTCTTTTTATCTTTGTGAAAAAATAGCGCATGCACACTACCACTGATTTTACGTTTAAAGGAAGTACTCTCGAATTAGGTAGCGGTTCTTTTCGATGGTCGGCACCCAGCAACATCGCTTTAGTGAAATACTGGGGGAAAAAAGAAAATCAAATCCCCGCCAACCCTTCCCTAAGTTTCACCTTGAATCAGTGTAAAACGATAACCCAATTGGATTTTGACCCCAAAGCAACAAAGGGGGCTATCACTTTTGAATTCAAGTTTGAAGGAGAACCCAAACCGTCGTTTCATCCTAAGATACAGCAGTTTTTTGAACGAATTCTCCCCTATTGCAATTATATCACCGATTTTCATTTTACAATAGACACCCAAAACACGTTTCCACATAGCTCGGGTATTGCTTCATCCGCTTCGGGTATGGCTGCGTTGGCCGTCAATATTATGAGTTTGGAACGGCTACTTCAGCCTGAAATGGAAGACAATTATTTTTGGGAAAAAGCCTCTTTTTTGGCGCGACTCGGTTCGGGAAGTGCGTGTCGAAGTTTAAAAGGGTCGATAGTCGTTTGGGGCGAACATGAACAAATCAAAGGAAGTACACCTGCGTATGGGGTTGCGTTTGAAGATCCCGTTCATCCTATTTTTCAAAATTACCAAGACACTATATTGCTTGTAGACAAGGGTGAAAAGCAGGTATCCAGCACCGTCGGTCACGATTTAATGCACGGACATCCCTTTGCCGCTGAACGATTTGCGCAAGCGCCACAAAATTTGAGTCTTCTTGTCGAAGCCCTAAAAACGGGAGATATGGAGGCCTTCATTCGTATTACCGAAAGTGAAGCCTTAACGTTACACGCTATGATGATGACGTCAACGCCTTACTTTATTTTAATGAAGCCCAATACCTTGGAAATCATTAATCGCATTTGGAGGTTTCGCCAAGGCACCTCAATTCCGGTGTGTTTCACATTGGATGCAGGCGCTAATGTGCATGTTTTATATCCCGAAAACGATAAAGCTACTGTTTTACAATTTATTAAGAACGAATTAGTTGGCTATTGTCAAAAGGAACAGTATATTTGTGACGCTATTGGAAACGGTGCGCAAAATTTAACTCCGTAACTGAATTGTAAAGCTATGAAAGGACCCTTATTCTATTCTAAAATTTTATTGTTCGGTGAATATGGAATCATCAAAGACTCCAAAGGTTTATCGATTCCCTACAATTTTTACAATGGTGCCTTAAAGATTGAGGACAACCCTTCACAAGAGGCCCAGCAATCAAATGCGAGTCTTCAAAAATTTGCAGACTATTTAAAGCAATTGCAACTAGAGCAACCTGAATTAGTACATTTTCAAATCGAAGCCTTACAAGCTGATATTGCGGCTGGAATGTATTTTGATTCCAGTATCCCACAAGGCTACGGAGTAGGCAGTAGCGGAGCATTAGTAGCTGCGATTTACGACAAATACGCCAAAGAAAAAATTACAGTTCTAGAAAATCTTACCCGGGAAAAGTTGTTGCAACTCAAGACAATCTTTTCACAAATGGAATCTTTTTTCCACGGGAAGAGTTCGGGATTAGACCCTTTGAACAGCTATTTAAGCATCCCTATTTTAATCAATTCCAAAGATCATATTGAAGCGACAGGTATTCCTTCACAAAGCACAGAAGGCAAAGGTGCTGTTTTCCTTTTAGATTCTGGAATTGTAGGTGAAACGGCTCCAATGGTCAATATTTTTATGGAAAGCTTAAAAGACCAAGGTTTTCGTAAAATGCTAAAAAATCAGTTCGTGAAATACACGGATGCTTGTGTAGAAAACTTTTTAGGCGGCGATTTCAAATCGTTGTTTACCAATACGAAGAAACTTTCTAATGTCGTTCTAGACCATTTCAAACCCATGATTCCAGAAGAATTTCATGGTGTTTGGCGCAAAGGTTTAGAAACAGATGATTACTATTTAAAACTTTGCGGTTCGGGCGGTGGCGGCTATATTTTGGGCTTTACACAAGATTTAGAAAAAGCACAACAGTCCCTCAAAGATTACAAAATTGAAGTAGTGTATCAATTTTAAGAAATATGGTCCGTCGACAAACTAAACTTACGATGATGAAAATCATCAGTATGTTTTCTGTAGTTCGCGGATACAATATACCTGTTGTTGTTTTAGCACAATACCTTTCAGCCATTTTCATTTTTGCCCCCGAAAAACGTGCCTTGCATGTGCTGTTGGATGCCAATTTGTTTGTTATTATTTTGGCCTCTGCGCTAACGATTGCTTCGGGTTATATCATTAATAATTTTTACGACAGCAATAAAGATTTAATCAACCGACCACAAAAATCAAAGCTAGACCGCTTGGTGAGTCAAAAAACAAAGCTGAATGTATATTTTAGCTTAAACTTTTTTGTGGCGCTCATTGCTTTTTTTGTCTCGTTTCGAGCGGTACTCTTCTTTTCGGGGTATATTTTTCTTATCTGGTTGTATTCGCACAAACTCAAGCGGTTGGCAATCATTGGAAATTTAACGGCGGCTATATTGGCCATTCTACCCTTTTTTGCCATTTTACTCTATTATAAAAATTTCTATCCCGAAATAGTCGCCCATGCCTCATTTCTAGGAATACTCATTTTAATCCGAGAGATAATTAAAGATTTGGAAAACATCCAAGGGGACTTAGCCAATGGATATCAAACGATACCCGTAAAATATGGGGAGAAAATTGCCCATCAAGTTGTTATGGGACTCGTAGTATCAACCGTAATTCCGTTATTTTTTTTAATTGATGTCTATGACGTGGGGTTTATGGACTTTTACTTTTATGGTGCTGCATTGGCGCTTATTGCTTTTGCTTTACGTTTACCGCTGTCCCAACGAAAACAAGACTATTTAATTTTACATCTTATATTAAAGTTTTTGATTGTATTGGGCGTATTCAGTATCGTACTCATCAACCCTCGGGTACTTGAAAATGCACGATTACTGCTGCCCAACTAAAGCTCTTCTGCGTTGTTAAACCATCCCGAATACATCACGTAATTATTGGATATGCGTTCAATCTCACCTGCAAACTCAGAGGCGTTGAGTTCTTTGACCTTTTTGGCGGGGACTCCTGCATAAATTGTACCCGATTCGACTATGGTATTCTGAGTGAGAACCGACCCGGCAGCAATAATCGAATTGGACTTTACTACGCATCCATCCATGACAATGGCACCCATTCCTATCAGCACATTATCTTCAATTGTGCAACCGTGTACAATCGCGTTATGTCCAATCGAAACGTTATTTCCTATGGTCATTTTGTGTTTTTCATAGGTAGCATGAATAACCGCACCATCTTGAATATTTACTTTATTTCCGATGTTAATCGAATGCACATCGCCACGTATTACGGCATTAAACCATACGCTGCATGAAGCTCCTAAAGTGACTTCTCCAACGATTGTTGCATTTTCTGCAATATAACAATCCTCTGGAATGACGGGGTATTTCCCACGAACCGCTTTTATAATTTTCATAAAAAAAGAATCCCGACGAATCGGGATGTTTAGGGTAAAATAATTAGTTAACTGCTGGACAGTTACAGTGGTATTTTTCAGGTTTACAGAACAAATTAACACCTAAAGTTATTTGGTGAAAACCACCGTTGTCAAAGCGAATGTTGCCCAATAAATGCGAGTAGGTATAGGACAACATAAAGTTTTTATAATTAACGCCTACAATCGGAGTAATATATTGCAACTGCTGATCATTTACCACTAAACTAGAATTGATTCCTTCAATGTATTCAGCACCATCCAAACTTCTACGGTAAGAAAGTCCTCCCCATAGTTTACCAAATTCCAAATTCTTGTAGGCTTTGATGTTTAAATCTAACGTAGTTTCTTTGGTTTGAAATACGTGTTGCAACATAAATGAAGGCTCCCACTGAATCGTCTCTGAATCGCCAAAGGTGTATCCCATATTGAAGATTAATCGACGTAAGTTGGTAGGCTCACGGTCAGTATACAATCTTCGGTTACTGGCTACTGCATTCTTAACGGTTAAATGAGCGTAAAAATCCAAGAAATTGTAAGAAGCTCCAATATCTACATTGAAATAAGAAGCTTTTTGTACAATAGTTCCATCAATTATAGGGTCATACGTGGGATTGTTTTCCAAAAATGAGGTCTCATCCAACAAACTTTGCGCAAAACCGGCATTGATACCGAAAGACAACTGATTCAAATCCACATTATCTCTCGAAAACATAATATGGTGCGCATAAGCTACACGAAACCCTTTTTGTGAATGGTACCCGTTACGATCATTGATTAAAATAATCCCCATACCGTCACGATCAGACAAACTTCCGTTGAAACTTAAAGTTTGAAGTGCAGGAGCATCTTCCTGTCCAAACCATTGTTGGCGACCTGTCATACGTAATTTAGCACAGTTTGCAGCCCCCGCCATAGATGGGTGCAACAAAAAGTAATTGTCAGAGAGGTAATCGGAATACACCGGTAAAATTTCCTGAGCACTAGTAGATTTTGCAATTAATAGTCCTATTACAAGGAACAATTGTCTCAATTTCATTGTATTATCGTTTTAATGAGAAATGGGCTTTAAATTCTTTCGCAGTATTCCCCTCAAAGTACTCCACCAAGAACCAGTAGTCGGTGGCAGGCATCAAGGCACCGTTGTAGGTACCATCCCATCCTGCTGCCGTGGGACTGATTTGCTTTAAGAGTTTACCTTGGCGGTCAAATATATAAATTTTTGCGTTTATTTGATTACTTAATCCTACAATATTCCACGTTTCGTTGATGCCATCGCCGTTGGGCGTGAAATAATGCGGATAGTCAATAATAGACACCCCACTTAAAATCAGCGGGTCACAACTGTTGGCCAGCCCCCCCTCGGTATCCCATACGGTGATGGTATGCTCACCCATCGGAACATCGGTAAATACCGGAGAATCCTGACGCGGTCCGTCATCCAAACTGTATTGGTAGGTGCCGTAGCCATCCACAGTTACCGTTATCGTTTGTAAGTCAGAGAACGCATTAGAAACCGTGTAGCCAATCTGCCCCGCAGGCACTACCGCTTGCCCCGACTGAATCACATCAAAACTCGCCGAAGCTTGGCTACAAAGCAAATCACTCGTGCTGGTCATCACCACCACATAGGTGCGTGTAGCTCCATTGGGATCGGCGGTATCAACCGTATAACTTGGCCCTGTGGCAATCGCATTGACTAAATCGGTACTCAAATACCAAGCATAGGTATAACTTCCCGGTACGTCATTATCCACCTCCAAGGTCAAGGGGCGCACCACCTGATCCGTGATAAAGTCCACACAAATCACATTCGAATTGGTATCGGTAACAATCACCGGCTCAGG
>NZ_FQVQ01000001.1 GCF_900129405.1 Flavobacterium fontis
GTATTGTCGGCGTAATTGGCCGTAGTATCATTGGTGCTGTAGGGTAAACTTGGAACCGCGATGGCCGAGTTACAGGTAAGACCTGGCGTAGCCGTCGTAAAGTTAAACGGACCTACCCAAGCACTATTGCTCTGTGCACAAACGGCGCGAACAAAGTAAACATAAGCGGTAGAAGGTGTTAAGCCTGTGGCTGTATAATTATTTCCGGTAACCAATACGCCAGAACCTGTGGGAGTACCTGTAGCAGGTACAACTTCCACTTCATATTGAGGAGCGGTACCGTTCCAACCTAAAAGCGCAGAAGTTTGCGTGATATTATTAATCGTTAAATTCGTAGGAACTACACAACGTTCAACCAAACTCACCGCATCAATCAACCAACGGTCTCCACCCAAAGCAGTAGAAGGCTGGGTAAAACGCATCATGAAAGCAATGTAGACTTGCTGTCCTGCAAACGCCGATAAATCAATTACCTTCTCTTCATACACGTTAAACGTAGCGGACAAGGTTGCTTCTGTATAGGAAGCCGCTGTTTGGGTATAGCCTGCGATATTGGTTTGCGCTCCGGGTGCATTCGGGGTTGGATTTACCAATACAAAATACTCGGTACCTTGGGCACCCAATAGTGTTGAGCGTGTCCAAAAACGTAATTCTCCATTGGCGGGAACCGTTATTCTTGGCGTTGCTAAATAGTCTTCAGAAGTGTTACCTTGACCAATGTTTTCATTATTCATGAAAGCCACATTGGTACCTGCATACACATTGGCCGCTGAGGTATTGATGGTCCAACGACGGGTAGTACCCACACCGTTATCAAAAACAGCCCACTGGTTACCCGTGGCTCCCGTTCCCAAAGTCCAAGGCGATGGATTTGTAGCTACGTCCGGACCGGTCGTATTCTCAAATCCCTCAACTCCTGGAGTCGGAAATTGGGCAAACCCAAAAAAAGTACACAGTAAAGCAAGAACGAAAGTAATTTTCTTCATTTACAATGGAGATTAAGTTAATTAAAGTATAGTGTTCGAATGATTTAATCTCCAAATTTAAAAAAAAATCTGAATCTCAGCGGAAAAACTCAATTTTAAGACGTATTCGATGGGTTTGATTGGGTATTTGAAAAAAAAAGTAAACATTATTGCCTATTTTTGTAGTCTGTTTTTGAAGTTATGCTGGAAAAGGAAAAAATAAATTTTGAAAGAACGGTACTCGTCGGTATTGTTACACAATTTCAAAATGAAGATAAATTAAAAGAATATTTAGACGAATTAGCATTTCTAACGTTTACAGCGGGTGGAGAAGTGGTTAAACGGTTTTGGCAAAAATTAGACCGGCCCAACCCCAAGACCTTTTTGGGTACAGGAAAAATGGATGAAATTCACTTGTTTGTCAAAGAGCATGGAATATCAACCGTTATTTTTGACGACGAACTTTCTCCTTCCCAACAAAAAAACATTTCCAAAATACTTGATTGCAAGGTTTTAGACCGAACCAACCTTATCCTCGATATTTTTGCACAACGGGCCGAAACATCGTATGCGCGAACCCAAGTTGAATTAGCCCAATGCCAGTATTTGTTACCGCGTCTTTCTGGGATGTGGACGCACTTGGAACGTCAAAAGGGAGGAATTGGTTTACGCGGTCCGGGGGAGACCGAAATTGAAACCGACCGCCGAATTGTAAGGGATCGAATCGCTTTATTGAAAGATAAAATTCGTACCATTGACAAACAAATGGCTGTGCAACGAAGCAACCGTGGCGCAATGGTTCGTGTTGCCTTGGTCGGGTACACCAATGTAGGGAAATCCACCTTAATGAATGCTGTTGGGAAAAGTGATGTTTTTGTTGAAAATAAACTTTTTGCGACGCTTGACACGACTGTTCGAAAAGTTGTCGTGAAAAATCTACCTTTCTTGCTTTCTGATACCGTAGGATTTATCCGAAAACTCCCTACACAGCTGATCGAATCTTTCAAAAGTACCTTGGATGAAGTTAGAGAAGCCGATTTGCTCCTTCATGTGGTCGATATTTCGCACCCTGATTTTGAAGAACATATTGAGTCGGTAAATCAAATTTTAACCGACATTAAAAGTAGTGACAAACCTACTTTGATGATTTTTAATAAAATTGATGCGTACCAACACGATAGCATTGCTGAAGATGATTTAACCACCGAACGAACCCGAAAACACTATACGTTGGAGGAATGGAAGCAAACCTGGATGAGTCATTTGGGAGAAGATCACACTATTTTTATCTCTGCCACGGAGAAAGCTAATTTTGAAGAGTTTAGAGAAAAAGTATATGAAGCGGTTCGGAAAATCCACATCACCCGTTTTCCTTATAATAAATTCTTATTTCCCGACTACAAAGACGCGGTTGAGAATGCGTAACTTCTCGAGAGCTTTTGAAAAATTAACTGAAGAATTAAAAATTGTAGTTCACCCCTAAACCGATGATTTGGCGCGTTTGAAAGCCTGCAAAAGCATTATCGTCATAAATGGTTTGAAAAGCAAAAGTGGTGGTTAAATACTTGTTTACCTTCATATTAACATTTAAAGTATAATCCACATCGACATTTTGAGCGTCTTCGTTGTAATTGGAGTAAAGGTTCAAAATATTCTCCATAGTTACATTTTCCATCAATAAACATTTGTAATACCCACTCACAGCGGCACCAAACTCATACCGCATGGTTTCGCCTTGCAAGACACCAAAAGAACCACTTGTACGTGTAAAATCGGCATCAACCAGCACTACTTTGGAAGTCGCAGGCGCCACGTTTATTTTAAAACTATCACTTCGTTTCCAAAGCACCCCGGGACCAAACTGTAGGAAAACGGGAGAAAGCAATTTGGAGGTTTTTATTCCTTTTTCAAATCCCGCATCAAATTGTGAGCGAAAATTGAAAAACATCGAATAATACCAAACCTCGGTAAATTTTTTCCCTAATAACGAATTGAATTGAACCCGGTCGTCGGTTTTTTGAAGTTCTTGTTTTTTAATCTTCGTGATACCATAGCCCGCGGTCAATTTGTTATCCCAGTTCCAGGTATCGCTTTTGTAATTAAAATCATAACTCAACGAAATGTTTCCCGAAAAACTGGTTTGTCCCCCTGCCAACCAGTTATTGAAAATTGCCTGGTTAGCAATAAATGTCGCCAAGCCCTTGCGCGACCATCCATTGGGTTTTTCTTGCGTGATATTTTTGACCACTTCTTCAGTTTTATTCAAAAGATCACGCTCGCTCAATTGGGCTTGAACAAGACTCACACTGCACAAGGCAAGGAAAATTATATGTTTTTTCACGGAATTTCGGGTTATAAATTCGGCGCAAAAATAGCGATACTTCTGTGATTTCCAAACTGAAAATGACGAGAGTCTTCTACAATTTTGTAGTGCTTTTTTTAAATAGGGGTACAGCTGAACAGGCTTCCCCGTACATGATACTTTTGGCTACTTTTTGCAATTTTTGAATTGCGGCCACATAAGCACTATCCGGTACGGGCTTTTTGGAACACCCTTTTAAAATCACCGGCTTATCGGTGTAGGATGAATAATCCAAATGCTCTAAAATATTTTGATAATACTGGGTATCCAAAGTTTCAGGTGAACCCAAAACAACCCAGTAGGCCTCGGAAGCGAGGTAGGAACTCACTAAAATAGGTGCCCATGCGGGTAAAATAGCGTCTGTACTACAATACACTGCGCAAAGGTGGTCGTGGTATTGTGTCCAATCGTGGTTCTTTAGCGCCTCTCGAAAGTCTTTTTCTTTCAATAAAAACCCTTCTTCAAGCCATTGCGCGATATCTACACCCGACTTGACTTGTTTTGGATAGTAATCCTCCAAATCAAAAACCATCAAAGCCGACTGGGCAACGCGATTTACAATTTCGTCCATAGCGTCGTTACAGCATTCCTAGTTCTAACTTGGCTTCTTCACTCATCAAATCCTTGCTCCAAGGCGGATCAAAAGTAATCTCGACCTCACAGGATTTCACATGCTCAATTTTTCTGATTTTTTCTTCCACTTCCGCGGGTAAAGTTTCCGCTACGGGACAATTGGGCGATGTCAAGGTCATCAACACTTTAACCTCATGATCTTCATTAATCATAACGTCATAAATTAATCCTAATTCATAAATATCCACAGGAATCTCGGGGTCGTAAATGCCTTTGAGCACTTTCACAACATTCTCTCCTAAATTGATGGTATCGTTAAATTCTTCCATAAAACTATCGTTAGTTTGTATTTTTTGATTCAAATGCCAACGCGTACATCTTAATTTGTTTGATCATCGACACCAAACCGTTGGCCCGTGTAGGGGACAGATGTTCTTTTAGTCCAATTTCATCTACAAAAGTGGTATCGGTTTCCAAAATCACCTTGGGTTCTTGCCCTGAAAACACCCGAATTAATAACGCGATAATTCCTTTGGTCAAAATGGCGTCACTGTCGGCTGTAAACCAAATTTTTCCGCCTTCTTCCTCCGCATGAACCCACACTTTCGATTGACAGCCTTTAATGATATTAGCATCGGTTTTATATTGGTCAGCGATAATCGGCAACGATTTCCCCAATTCTATAATGTATTCATAGCGCTGCATCCAGTCGTCAAACATTGAAAACTCATCTACAATCGCTTCTTGTATTGCTTGCGTTGTCATAGTCATTTATTCTTTGATTAAGGCCAACAAAGAGGTAATCAACGGTTGTATCTCTACAGGAGGTGTTCCGTGATCAAAATCTTTAGTACGGTAGGTGTTGCCTTTGTATTCTATAGTCAAATTGGCAATAGCTGCCCCATCGTAAAAGCGTGCTTGCGTTGGGTCGGCATAGGTATTCAATTGTTCCAAAGAAATGGTTTTGAACTGTCCTACCAAAGCCTCCCATTCCGAATCAGATAGCGTTGAAGCCGTTAAGGTTGCGTCTTTTCCGCGGCCATTTTCATAAGTCAACTCTTTATTTTCTAGCACAATCACTTTGTGTATGCCGCGACTGTGTGCCGTGTAGGTGAGTTTGGCCGAAGCTAAATCAGCATTGCTTTGGGAACAACCTTTTCCCATCAATAGGGTAAATAAAACGAGAACTAGTGCTTTCATAAACGAAACTTTTAAGATAACATCATCACGGCTTTGTGCAGTGCTTCTACAAAAGTATCAATTTCTTCTTTGGTATTGTAAAAAGCAAAACTAGCGCGAACCGTTCCGGGAATTCCGAAGAAATCCATGACGGGTTGAGCACAGTGGTGTCCCGTGCGCACTGCTATTCCTAACTTATCTACAATCGTGCCAATGTCGTAGGGGTGAATGGTTCCAATGTTAAAAGAGATAACGGAAGTCTTTTGGGCGGCAGTACCGTATATGCGCAACCCTTCTATTTGTAGCAACTTTTGGGTGGCGTACTCCAACAACTCGTGTTCATAGGCTGCGATAGCGTCAAAACCGATTTCGTTCAAATAATCAATCGCCGTTCCCAACACAATCCCGCCTGCAATATGGGGCGTACCGGCTTCAAATTTATGCGGTAAATCGGCATAGGTTGTTTTTTCAAAACTCACCGTGGCAATCATTTCGCCCCCGCCTTGATAGGGTGGCAACTTGTTCAACCACGCTTCTTTTCCATACAAGATTCCGGTTCCCGTTGGGCCACATACTTTATGTCCTGAAAACACATAAAAATCACAGTCCATGGCTTGCACATCGGGTTTTAAATGTGGCGTTGCTTGTGCTCCATCAATTAAAACTGCTGCGCCAACCTCGTGCGCTTTTTGAATAATATATTCTACCGGATTGATCGTACCCAACGCATTGGAAATATGATTCACCGTCACGATTTTTGTTTTCTCCGATACTAACACTTCGTATTCCGATAGAATTAATTCCCCTTTTTCATTCATAGGGATAACTTTCAACACGGCTCCTGTACGTTCGCACAACATTTGCCAAGGAACTATATTGCTGTGGTGCTCCATCGCCGAGACCAATATTTCGTCACCCGCTCGTAATAAAGAGGCAAAACCGTTAGCTACCGCATTAATCCCATGAGTGGTACCGGAGGTAAATATAATTTCATGCGCGTGTTTGGCATTCAAATGACGCTGAATCTTACCGCGGGATACTTCGTAAGCATCGGTGGCAAGCTGACTCAAGGTATGCACCCCGCGATGAATATTGGCGTTGATTTCGCTATAATACTTCGTGATGGCATCGAGCACTACTTGGGGTTTTTGGGCTGTAGCGCCGTTATCAAAATAGACCAGCGGCTTACCATTCACTTGCTGTGTTAAAATGGGAAAATCCGCGCGTATTTTATGTAGGTCTAGCATTTTATTTAGAATTTTTCTAAATACAAAGATATTAAAACTTTCGCCTTTCTACGGGCATTTTGGTCAATTAACTTTTCCTTATCACTTGTCCATTTTGCGCTGTTTTTTGAATCTAATTTTTCTGTACTTTAGAACATCCAAAACCAAACTTTTTCCATGAAAAAAATCCTGAAATACCTTGCGATATTCCTTGCACTGCTTATCGTTGTTTTTTACCTCACCGTGTACCCAAAACTGGATTTAATCTCAGGGTTTTCAGCCAAAAGTGTTGCCTCGGGAACATTCATCGACAACCGCTCGTTGGAGGTGATTGAATCGGGGGATAATGACATTCCGTTGGTTGATTTGGCCCGAAATTCGGTGCATAAAACGGAACAATTTGCCCTTTCCAGTGTCTATGGAATCAAAGAACGCAAAGCCATATACCGTCCCGGATTGGGTGCCACTTTAATTGATGATGAATTTGATATCTCGCAACCCTATCAAGTGCCGCGGCGAACCATAAAACCCAATACGTCGATTCCGTATCCTTTTGGAGCTGGAGCGCCCAAGGACAGCACGTTTGCCAACATCGATTATACCTTACTTCAAAAGACGGTAGCCCAAGCTTTTGATGCTAAGGGAGAAAAAAACAAACGTACTCGTGCGGTCGTGGTTTTGTATAAAGGCCATTTGGTGTATGAACAGTATGCAGACGGATTTACAAAAGATTCGCGGTTGTTGGGATGGTCGATGACGAAGAGTTTAACGGGGACTTACTTTGGCATTTTACAATACCAAGGCAAGCTTAATGTTCAACAACCTGCTCCTATCGCAGCATGGCAGAATGATGCGCGTAAAAAAATTACCCTTCACAATTTATTGCAAATGAATTCGGGGTTGGAATGGGAAGAGCAATACGATAAAATTTGTGATGCTACAAATATGCTCTTTAAAGCACGGGATATGCCAGTCGTACAACGCGATAAACCCTTGGTAGGAAAACCCAATGCACATTGGAACTACTCCTCGGGAACGACCAATTTACTGAGCGGAATTTTACGGCAACAGTTTGCATCGCACCAAGAATACCTTGATTTTTGGTACAATAGTTTGTTGGATAAAATTGGCATGCATTCGGCACTCGTAGAAATCGACATGGCGGGCAATTTCGTAGGTTCGTCCTACGGGTGGGCCACACCCAGAGATTGGGCCAGATTTGGGCAATTGTATTTACAAAAAGGGTGGTGGAATGGAACGCAAATCTTTGCCGAAGATTGGGCAAAATATGTGGCTACGCCTACCCCCACCTCAGCCAATCGGTACGGGGCTCAATTTTGGTTGAATGCAGGTGGGAAATTTCCCGATGTCCCGCGCGATATGTTTTATTGCAGTGGCTATCAAGGGCAAATGATTGCTATTTTTCCTAGCCACGATTTGGTAGTAGTACGCATGGGATTGAAAGAAGATCCTGGCTTTGACTTTAACGCGTTGTTGAGCGGGATTGTAAAGAGTATAAAAAAATAACGCAGGTTGTAAAAACCTGCGCCATCTATATCTTTTATAAAAATTACAAATCAAATCCCAGATTCACACCCAATTTATTGGCAATGATTTGAGTGATGCGCTGTTTCAATTCGGGGATTTTGATACTTTCGATTACCTCATTCGAAAAAGCATACATCAATAAGGCCTTGGCTTCTTTTTTGGGAATACCGCGTTGTTGCATATAAAACATGGCGCTTTCGTCCAATTGGCCAATCGTACAGCCGTGGGAACATTTGACATCATCGGCAAAAATTTCCAATTGAGGTTTGGCATTAATCACCGCTTTCTCACTCAATAAGATGTTGTTATTTTGCTGAAAAGCATCTGTTTTTTGCGCTTCTTTTTCTACAAAAATCTTCCCGTTGAAAACCCCAGTTGCGCTGTCATTGACAATGCATTTATAGTTTTGATGGCTTTCGCAGTTGGGTTGTGCATGGTGCACCAAAGTATAATGATCCACATGCTGTTTTCCCCCGATAATGGTAATTCCCTTTAAAGTGGAGTCAATGCGCTCGCCTTGGTGGTAGAAATTCAAATTATTACGCGTTACATTCCCTCCAAAAGAGAATGTATGCACCGAAACGTGGCTTTCTTGCTTTTGAGCGATGTAGGTGTTGTCAATCAAATTGGCAGATCCTAAATCGTTTTGAATTTTATAATAATCCACTATCGCACGTTTTTGGGCAAACACCTCCGTTACGGCATTGGTCAACACAGGATTTTCATTCAAACTTTGATGACGCTCAATGATTTGCACATGGGCATTTTCACCCACTACAATCAAATTACGCGGTTGAACCATTAAGGCATTTTCTTGACCCGTGGAAAAGTAAATGATTTCAATCGGTTTGTCTACAACTTTACTTTTGGGCACATTGATATACGCTCCTTCTGCTGCAAATGCCGTGTTTAAGGACGTTAAGGTTTCGTCTTTGTTGGCGATTTGATTGAAGTAGGTATCCATCACCATTTTGTACTTCGGCTTGGTAAATGCTGATGACATTAAACAGACATCCAACCCTTCGTGGGTGGTTTGCGATAAAAATGAACTGTATTTTCCATCGATGAATATGACTTTGTAGGTGTCAATTTCATGCAAAAAATACTTTTTGACATCTTTAAACTCAATCGCCGAATCATGCTTTGGAAACACGGTAAAATCATGTTTCAACACAGCATTCAGCGAGGTATATTTCCAGGCCTCTTCCTTTTTGGAGGGAAACCCTTTGAGCTCAAAATTCTTAATCGCCGAAGTGCGCACATCGTACAAATCGGAATTCACATCGATTTGCCCTTCAAAGGCCATGAATGAGGAAATAAGCTTTTCTTTCAATTCCATTGTATAAAGTTTCAAGTTTAAGGTTTCAAGTTTAACGTTAACGAAACTTGTTACCCTTGAATTCTTGTTTATTTAAATAGGTGATAAAACTATGAATCTTACCACTTAGACTTTCATATTGTATCTTCAGTTCAAAGAACTGTTTTTCTGAAATGTATCCATAATCCAACAACCGATAGAGTTGTGATCGTGTCTCTCCAGAAGACCCCTTTGCAATCGCTAAATATTGTTTAAATTCAGCATTGCCATCACGTTCAAAACCTTCTGCAATATTGTCCATTATGGAGCCTGAAGAAGCTTTTATTTGTTGTTGAAATCTAAAATCTGATTTCAGAGGAGTGTTAACCGTAATTTGGTGAATTTCTTTAGCTAGTTTTCTTGCTTCTTGCCAAATTTCGAGGTCTTCAAATCGTTTGATGGTTGCCATGGCTTATAAATTAAAGGGTTAAAACCACTAATTTATATCTTTTATCGGAAACCTGAAACCTGAAACCTGAAACCTGAAACCTGAAACCTGAAACTTGAAACTTGAAACTTGAAACCTAATTCAACTCACTCTTAATCCAATCATACCCTTTTTCTTCTAGAGCCAAGGCAAGATCTGCGCCACCGGTTTTTACGATTTTACCGTCCATCAAGACGTGCACATAATCGGGGATAATATAATCCAACAAACGTTGGTAGTGGGTAATCACCAACACCGCATTGTTTTCATTTTTCAACTTGTTCACACCGTTGGCTACGATTCGTAAAGCGTCGATATCCAAACCTGAATCGGTCTCATCGAGAATGGCCAATTTGGGTTCTAACATTGCCATTTGAAAAATCTCATTACGCTTTTTCTCCCCGCCTGAAAAACCTTCGTTTAACGAACGTGACAAAAACTTGCGGTCCATTTCCAACAATTCCGATTTCTCACGGATTTTCTTCAACATTTCATTGGCTGGCATTTCCTCTTCACCGTTGGCTTTACGCTTTTCGTTGATGGCAGTTTTGATGAAATTGGTCACCGAAACCCCTGGAATTTCTACCGGATATTGAAACGAAAGAAATACCCCTTTATGAGCGCGCTCTTCGGGAGCTAATTCTGAAATGTCTTCCCCATCCAAAATGATTTCTCCTTCGGAAACTTCATAATTTTCATTGCCCGCAATGATCGATGACAGAGTACTTTTTCCCGCTCCATTTGGACCCATAATTGCGTGTACTTCACCTGCTTTAATTTCTAAATTAATGCCTTTTAAGATATCTTTATCTTCAACGGAAGCGTGTAAATTTTTTATACTTAACATTTTATTTTTGTTTCAGGTTTAAAGTTTAAAGTTTCAGGTTGGCTTGTTGCGCACTTAAAACTTTTATTTAAATCGTGTAATTTTTCTATTTAGTTTACGTCAACCAGAATTCATTTAAAATTCAAAATTTAGAATTTTCAAATTACCCCACGCTGCCTTCCAATGAAATCTCCAATAATTTCTGGGCTTCAACGGCGAATTCCATCGGTAATTTGTTTAGGACTTCTTTGCTAAAACCATTTACAATTAAAGCAATTGCCTTTTCGGTGGGAATTCCGCGTTGGTTGCAATAAAATACTTGATCTTCACCAATCTTGGAGGTAGTGGCTTCGTGCTCAATACGAGCCGTGGCGTTCTTACTTTCGATATAAGGAAAGGTATGCGCCCCACATTGGTTCCCCATCAATAACGAATCGCATTGCGAGAAGTTACGCGCATTTTCGGCACGCGCTCCAATTTGAACCAACCCTCGGTAGCTGTTTTGCGATTTCCCCGCCGAGATTCCTTTGGAAATAATGGTTGAGCGGGTGTTTTTCCCTAAATGTATCATCTTCGTTCCCGTATCAGCTTGTTGGAAGTTGTTGGTAACCGCGATAGAATAAAATTCTCCAATAGAATTATCGCCTTTCAACACACAGCTTGGATACTTCCAGGTTACAGCCGAACCGGTTTCTACCTGCGTCCACGAGATTTTGGCATTGGTTTCACACAATCCGCGTTTGGTCACAAAGTTGTACACCCCGCCTTTCCCCTCTTTATTTCCAGGATACCAGTTTTGAACGGTAGAATACTTGATTTCAGCATTGTCCAACGCAATCAATTCGACCACCGCCGCATGCAATTGATTTTCATCGCGACTCGGTGCGGTACACCCTTCTAAATACGATACATAACTGCCTTCATCGGCGATGACGAGCGTACGCTCAAACTGTCCTGTTCCTCCCTGATTGATACGGAAGTAGGTTGACAATTCCATGGGGCAACGCACGCCTTTGGGAATGTAACAAAAACTACCGTCGGAGAATACGGCTGAATTCAACGCGGCATAAAAGTTATCTTTTTGGGGTACGACGGAACCGATATACTTTTGAACCAACTCGGGATGCTCTTGAATCGCTTCCGAAATCGAGCAGAAAATAATGCCTTTCTCTGCTAAAGTTTTTTTGAATGTGGTGGCCACTGAAACTGAATCCATCACAATATCAACGGCTACACCAGCCAATTTTTTTTGTTCGTCTAAAGAAATTCCCAACTTTTTGAAGGTGTCCAACAACTCGGGATCAACCTCATCAAGGGAAGCGTATTTATCTTTTTTCTTGGGTGCCGAATAATAGGAAATCGCCTGAAAATCGGGCTTTTCGTAATGCACATTGGCCCACTCGGGTTCTACCATTTCGCGCCAAGCTCGGAACGCTTCCAAACGCCACTCGGTCATCCATTCGGGCTCGTTTTTTTTCTTGGAAATGGCACGAACAATATCTTCATTTAAACCGGCTGGAAAGGTTTCGCTTTCGATATCGGTATAAAATCCATACTCGTACTCTTTATTTTCCAATTCGACTTTTAAGTCGTCTTCGGTATATTTTGCCATGGGTTTGTTGTAAAATTAAAAATTGGAATTAGAGTGAAAAACTCTCCCCACATCCACAGGTGCGACTTGCATTGGGATTATTAAATACAAAGCCTTTCCCATTCAACCCGCCTGAATATTCCAAAACAGTTCCCGCTAAATACAAAAAGGACTTTTTCTCAACAGCAATGCGAACGTTGTTGTCTTCAAAAACTTTATCGTTTTCCCCGATCGACTTATCAAATTTCAACTCATAAGACAAACCGGAACACCCACCGCTTTTCACCCCAACACGAACAAAGTCGTGAGCGGCATCAAAACCGTCGTCATGCATCATTTCGACAATTTTTTTACTGGCTGATTCGGACACTTTAATCATAGCTTATTTTAATTTTGTCTAAATTGTTGCAAAGATACACCTTAAAGCTTTTCACTCGTCGATTTAACATATTTTTTAGTCGAATTCTTATAAATAAAGTTTATCAAAAGTTCCCGTTTGGATTTTGTACCTTGTCCACCCGAAATAGTGAACGTTTACACGGATTTATATGAAGAAACTCTATGCAATTGAAGCCGGTAACTTTAAGTTGGACGGCGGCGCTATGTTTGGGGTCGTTCCCAAAACCATCTGGCACAAAACCAATCCGGCAGATGCCAACAACCTCATCGATATCGCAGCGCGTTGTCTATTGATCGAAGAGGGAAATCGCTTGATTTTAATTGACACGGGAATGGGTAATAAACAGTCGGAAAAATTCTTCAGTTATTACTCCCTCTGGGGCAATCATTCGCTCGATGCTTCGTTGGCTCAGCACGGCTTTCACCGCGATGATGTGACCGATGTGTTTATGACGCACTTGCATTTTGACCATTGTGGCGGAAGTGTGAACCGTAAAGCATCGGGGGAAGGCTATGAAGTGGCGTTTAAAAAGGCTTCGTTTTGGACCAACGAAAACCACTGGCAGTGGGCTACCCAACCGAATGCACGGGAAAAAGCGTCGTTTTTACACGAAAACATCATTCCAATGCAAGAGAGTGGTCAATTGCGTTTTATCAACCGCCCCGAAAGTGATTTTGGTTTTTCCAACGAAATGGGATTCAACATCTTTTACGCCGACGGTCATACCGAAAAGCAAATGTTACCTCACCTTTCCTACGGCGATAAAACCATTGTTTTTTGTGCCGATTTATTGGCAACCGCGGGGCATATCCCCATTCCTTATGTGATGGGTTATGATACGCGACCGCTGTTGACTTTGGATGAAAAAACAAAATTCCTGACTGCAGCTGCCGACCACGGATACTATTTATGGTTGGAACACGATGCGCACAACCCCATTGTGACCGTGAAGCACACCGAAAAAGGCATTCGACTCGATCAGGTATATCGTTTGGAAGATATCTTAATCTAATGTTAATCGCTAAGGCTTTTCATGTAAAAGCGAATATTTTTAAACCCAATTATGGCAAATTGCCTTGAAATGAAAATTATGTTGCACTTGAATTTTGAAAAATCAGTAGGGGTGGCGCTAGTTGCTGCGTCCTTACTCACCAGTTGTGGATCGTCTAATGCGCCGTTTGTAAGCACCGATCCTGCAAAAATTGACAAAACTGTTTTAAAAACTACCCCGATTAAGGAATCCGACTTAAAACGATGGAGCCATTTGGACTTGATCAAAGACACGGTTCCAGGCATGAGTGTCGATCGAGCGTATGCCGAATTGTTGAAAAAACGAAAAGGAACAAAAGTTATCGTTGGCGTTATCGATTCGGGAGTGGACATTGATCATCCGGATTTGAAAGGACGGATTTGGACCAATACGAAAGAAATTCCCAACAACAAGATCGATGACGACAAAAATGGATATGTCGATGATGTCAATGGGTGGAACTTTTTGGGAGAAGCTACGGCCATGAATTTGGAGCTTACCCGGATTGTAAAAAAAGGCGACGATGGTTCAGAAACGTACAAACGGGCTAAAGCGGAACTCGACCAAAAGTTGCAGGAAATGAAACAGCAAAAGCCACAGGTAGACATGATTGCCAAGGCCGATAAAGACATTCGGACCTTCCTGAAAAAAGAAACATACACGAAAGAAGATCTCAAAGGAATAAGCACTTCTGATGCCACGATCAACCGTAGTAAAATGATTATGATGAGTATTGCGGCACAAGCTGGAGACGAATTTCAAGAAGAAATCAAATCGTATGTGGATTATATCTATGACCAACTTAATTACAACCTCAACGTAGAATTTGACGGTCGAAAAGTAGTTGGGGATAATCCTGAAGATTTCAATGATCGCAACTACGGGAACGGAAATGTAAAAGGGCCCGATGTGGCCGATGCTTCACACGGAACACACGTAGCTGGAATCATTGCCCAGGTAAGAGGCAACGGTATCGGTGGCGATGGCGTAATGGCTAAAAATGTTGAAATCATGGCGATTCGTGCCGTGCCCAATGGCGATGAGTACGATAAAGACATTGCCTTGGCGATTCGTTATGCTGTAGATAATGGCGCCAAAGTCATCAACGGGAGCTTTGGGAAAGATTATTCTCCGCACAAAGAATGGGTGTGGGATGCCATCAAATATGCCGAAAGTAAAGATGTACTTATCGTGCACGCGGCAGGAAACGACAGCAAAGACATTGACGTTGAGCCGAATTTCCCCACCGATGAAGTCAACGGGAAGGAAATTGCCGACAATCTCATTACCATCGGAGCTTTAAATACCGCGACAGGCGCTAAAATGGTGGCTGATTTCTCCAACTATGGACAGAAAAATGTCGATGTTTTTGCTCCTGGAGTAAAAATTTACGCTACTTATCCCAACAACAAATACAAATACGAACAAGGTACTTCGATGGCCGCTCCCAATGCAGCAGGCGTTGCCGCATTAATCCGTTCGTATTACCCTTCCTTGACCGCTTCACAAGTGAAACACATTTTGATGGATTCAGGAATTGCTATTGCAACCAATGTGGGTGTTGGCGAAGAAAAAGTACAAATTCCATTTAGTGCCACCTGCGTATCGGGCAAAATTGTAAATGCTTACAATGCGTTGCTTATGGCCGATCAAATGGTACGTGCAGCAAAAAACTAAGCGCGTGTAACACTCAACCGATGCAAACACTCGGTTTTCTTTGCCCCGTTTAAAAATAAAAACACAAAACATGCCACAAGTTACCCCGTAGTTTGTGGCATTTTTGACTATAATTAACCCCTTGTTTCTTAAACTATGAAACCACTTTTGATTATTGTAACTGTATTTTGTTCCCTTTGGGGTCAAGCCCAAAACGGGTATTGGCAACAACATGTTGATTACAAAATGGACGTCACCATGGACGTCACCACCTATCGCTACACAGGAACGCAAGAACTCATCTACACCAACCATTCTCCCGATACCTTGCAAACGGTGTATTACCATTTGTACAACAACGCATTTCAACCGGGTAGTGAGATGGACATGCGCCTTCAACACGTCAAAGATCCTGACAGCCGCATGGTGAACAAAATCAAAGAAGGCGATAAAGAAATCAAACAGAGTCGCATAGCCCAACTCAAACCCGACGAAATTGGGTATTTGAACGTAAGCAATGTCCGTCAAGCGGGCGCGCTACTCGAAACCACCGTGAGTGGCACCTTACTCAAAGTGCCATTGGCCGTGTCTTTGCTTCCGGGTAAATCAACCGTACTTACCTTGAATTTTGAAGGTCAAGTTCCCATGCAAATTCGACGCTCTGGGCGAAACAATCGCGAAGGAGTTGCCCTTTCAATGAGTCAGTGGTATCCTAAAATGGCCGAATTTGATTTTGAAGGCTGGCATGTGGATCCTTACATCGCCCGTGAGTTTCAAGGTGTTTGGGGTAATTTTGATGTGAAAATTACTATTGATAAATCGTATATTCTTGGCGGTACTGGGTATTTGCAAAACGGAAATGAAATCGGCTACAACTACCAAGATCCGGGGGTAAAAGTGAGTATCCCTAAAAAGCAAAAAACACTGACTTGGCATTTTGTAGCGCCGCAGGTACACGATTTTACTTGGGCTGCCGACCCCAACTATGTACATGACGTAGTACAGGGTCCGAACGGAGTCGCGTTGCATTTTTTATACAAAAACAAACCTGAAATTGCGCTTACTTGGAAAGCGGTACAACCCAAAGTGGTCACAATCATGGATTTGTTTAATTATTGGGTGGGACCTTATCCGTACAAACAATATAGCGTGATTCAAGGCGGCGATGGCGGTATGGAATATGCAATGTGTACCTTGATTTTGGGCGAAGGCGAATTGAATGGCTTAACGGGATTGATCGCCCACGAAATGGGCCACTCTTGGTTTCAACACATTTTGGCCACCAACGAAAGTAAACACCCTTGGATGGATGAAGGATTTACCTCGTATATTGAAGACCGTGCGATGAACACGCTTTCTCCACAACCCGTGGCCAATCCGTATGCTGGAGCGTACAAAGCCTATATCAATTTGGCCAACAGCGGAAAAGAACAGCCTTTGTCGACACATGCCGACCGTTACGATGAAAACCGCAGTTATAGCATAGCTTCCTATAGCAAAGGGGAAGTATTTTTGGCGCAATTCGAATACCTTTTGGGTCGAGTGGCGGTAGACAAAATCTTACGCCGATATTACCAAGACTTCAAGTTCAAACATCCAACGCCCAACGACATTAAACGCACAGCCGAACGAGTTTCGGGCGCAGTTTTGGATTGGTATTTAATCGATTTTACCCAAACCACCAATACGATTGACTATAGCATTACCTCAGTAGAGGAAAAAGAGGGCGGCTCGGTGGTCAACTTGGAGCGCTTGGGTCGCATGCCGATGCCTATCGATTTGCAAGTAACCTACACCGACGGTTCAAAAGAGAATTTCTACATTCCACTGCGGATGATGCATTATATCAAACCCAATCCCGATCCTGAATTGCCACGTAAAGTCTTGACCGACTGGGCTTGGGGCAATCCCCGCTATCAATTCCGCATCGAGAAACCGTTGGCCAACATTAAAAGCATAGTGATTGATCCCGCTGGGTTGATGGCGGATGTGAAGGGGAATAATAATAAGTTTGAAAGGTAGGTCAATGTGCCAATGTGTCGATGTGTCAATATGCCGATGAGCCAATGTGTCGATGTGTTGATGTGTTGATGTGCCAATACATTTCGGCATATATCAGGCATTAGCTGTTTACAAAACATAGTGAAACTTCGTGAAAAACTTAGTGAGACTTTGTGCTCCAAAGGTTTTACCATTAAGGTATTTAAAGTTTCCCGAAGTGCAGAATATAGGTTAAGAATAATTAAGACGGCCTAAGGCCGTGAACTTAGTGGACTTAAACTCTTCGTAAATCTTGATGTAAAACTTCTTGGCCTTTTCGGAACCTTAGCGCCTTTGCGGTAAAATACATCGTGAAACTTCGTGAAAAACTTAGTGAGACTTTGTGCTCCAAAGGTTTTACCATTAAGGTATTTAAAGTTTCCCGAAGTGCAGAATATAGGTTAAGAATAATTAAGACGGCCTAAGGCCGTGAACTTAGTGGACTTAAACTCTTCGTAAATCTTGATGTAAAACTTCTTGGCCTTTTCGGAACCTTAGCGCCTTTGCGGTAAAATACATCGTGAGACTTCGTGAAAAACTTAGTGAGACTTTGTGCTCCAGAAGTTTTACCATTAAGGTATTTAAAGTTTCCCGAAGTGCCGAATATAGGTTAAGAAAAACAAAAACGGCCTTAGGCCGTGAACTTGTTGGACTTAAAATCTTCGTAATACTTGGTAAAACATCGCGGACTTTGCGTAACCTTTGCGCCTTTGCGGTAAAATACATCGTGAGACTTCGTGAAAAACTTAGTGAGACTTTGTGCTCCAGAAGTTTTACCATTAAGGTATTTAAAGTTTCCCGAAGTGCCGAATATAGGTTAAGAAAAACAAAAACGGCCTTAGGCCGTGAAATTGTTGGACTTAAAATCTTCGTAATACTTGGTAAAACATCGCGGACTTTGCGTAACCTTTGCGCCTTTGCGGTAAAATACATCGTGAGACTTCGTGAAAAACTTAGTGAGACTTTGTGCTCCAAAGGTTTTACCATTAAGGTATTTAAAGTTTCCCAAAGTGCCGAATATAGGTTAAGAAAAACTAAAACGGCCAAAGGCCGTGAACTTGGTGGACTTAAAATCTTTGTAATACTTGGTAAAACATCGCGGACTTTGCGTAACCTTTGCGCCTTTGCGGTAAAAAAAGCTTTTGAATTCCAGAGCCGCTAAAATGCTGAGCTACTTTGCAACAGAGTAATTCTTTATTAATCGTCACGAAACGATGTCTGTGATTGTGAATTCTTACACTTTTACACTTTTTAAACTTCTCCACATAAAAGCACTCTCTTCAACCTGAAACTTGAAACTTGAAACCTGAAACCTGAAACTTGAAACCTGAAACTTGACAAGAGGCTTCAGCCGACTGATGTAGCGTAGCGAAATAAACCTGAAACCTGAAACCTAAAACTTGAAACCTAAAACTCCGTCAAATATTTCCAAAAATTCCACGTTTGCAGGGAAGGTGTTTTTATGAATTAGAATTTGTAGTTTTACACCGTATAATTTTTTCAGGATGAAATATTTACGACTTCTCTTACTTTTAGGGGTTTTGGTGGTAGGTGCGCAACCCGTTTCAGCGCAGAAATACCGCTTTAAAGCCAGTAGTTTAAGTATTATGGATCGGGATAAAAAAGGGCAATGGTCGGATTGGTCGGAGTTTAAGCCCGCCGATGTGGTCATAACGCTCGATGGTGACAAAGACCGGATTGTAGTGCATTCGAAAGACTTGCAATTGTATCGCATCACCGCCTATTATGACAAAATTGCCAACGACAGAGAAGAAACCTTAGGATTTGAATGTTTGGATAATAACGGGGAAATGTGTGTAATTTTGTTGGTGACCCGCAAAGACGAAGGAGGTCGCATGCAATTTTACATCAATTACCGTGATTTGAAAATGGTGTATAACGTCTATAATTCGAAGTAGGTTTGGAAACCCCAAAAAAAGCTGGCTATCCCAAAACTGAAAAATTAAAGCGGCAAAAACTCATTGAACGGCTTTTTACAGAGGGACAAAGCGTGGGACAATATCCGTTGCGCTTGGTGTTTCTCTCTGTGCCCGAAAATAAAGTGCCGCTGCAAATAGCTGTTTCGGTTTCCAAAAAATATTTCAAAAAAGCCGTCGATCGCAACTATTTCAAACGGGTATTGCGCGAATGTTATCGTAAACACCAACACCAAATCAAAGAACAGCTCGCGGAACCCCAAGTGATGCTGTTTTTTTACCAAACCCGCGACCGCTTGTCGTTTGCCGAAATTGAAGCTAAAACACAACTTTTATTTGCTAAATGGGCGAAAGTCCAAAGCACCCAAAAAACTGAAGAAGATGTTTAGAAAATATAAAAAACGCTATGTACTACCCGTCCTTGCTGCCGGTATGTTGTTTGTAGGCAGCAGTTTTAAAGACGATTTTTTTGAAATTGCCAAACAGATTGAAATCTTTACCACTTTGTTTAAAACAGTCAACCAAAATTATGTGGATGAAGTCAATCCTGCCGAGTTAATGGACAAAGCGATCAAAAGCATGTTGGCCGATTTGGACCCGTATACCAATTACTTCAACGAACAAGATGTGGTGAAATTCAAAATCAACAATACCGGAGAATATACGGGTATTGGAGCAATGATTTCGCGCAAAGAAGACAAGTTAATCATCAAGGAGCCCTACAAAGGATATCCTGCCGATAAAGCGGGACTCAAAGCAGGGGATGCTATTATACAAATTGGCGATGTGCTTTTGGCCGACTTTAAAGACGATGCTTCCCAGTTGTTGAAAGGCGCCAAAAACACCAAAGTAGCTGTCAAATATTTGCGCCAGGGAAAAACCATGGAAACCACGATTGTGTTGGATGAAGTCGAAATCAACGCCGTGCCCTACTTTGGGATGGTCGATGCCAAAACGGGCTACATTGTGTTGTCGGCTTTTAACCGCAAAACCACAACAGAAACCAAAGAGGCCCTAGAGAAATTGAAATCCCAAGGCGCCGAGCGTATCATTCTAGACTTGCGTGGCAACCCTGGGGGCTTGTTAAATGAAGCGGTCAATATTTGCAGTTTGTTTGTCCCCAAAGGCGAAACCATTGTGACCACCAAATCGAAAAACGAGAAATACAACGCGACTTACAAAACCACGCGAGAACCCGTTGATCTCAACATTCCGTTGGCCATTATTGTCGATGGAAAAAGTGCCTCGGCTTCTGAAATTGTTTCGGGTGCGCTACAAGATTTAGACCGAGCAGTGGTTATTGGCAGTCGTAGTTTTGGAAAAGGATTGGTGCAACGTCCGTTGGATATGACCTATGGAACCCAAGTGAAAGTAACCATTTCGCGCTATTACACGCCTTCTGGACGCTGTATTCAAGCGTTGGATTACGGTCGTAAAGACAAAGACGGAAAAGCGCAAAAAGCGGAGAAATTCAATGCGTTTAAAACCAAAAAGGGACGCACCGTATATGATGGCGGGGGAATTCAACCCGATATTGAAATGGAGGAAACCAAAATGAGCACCATTGCCGAAGTTTTGCAAAAAAATGATGCTATTTTCAACTATGCCACGGCCTATTATTATCGTAATCCCAATGTGGGGAATGCGATTCCTACCCTCACAGATGCCGATTATGCCGACTTTAAAGCGTTTTTGAAAAAAGAGAAAATTAGCTTTGACACCGAAACCGAGTTGGCTTTAAAAGCTACTTTGGAGAAAGCTAAAAAAGAAAAAATCGACGAATCCATCAAAACACAATACGATGCCTTATTTGCTGCTTTGCAAAAAAGTGAAGAAGCCTTGCTTGATAAACACCAAAAAGAAATCAAACGGTTGATTTTAGACGAATTGATTCGCCGTTACCAATACAAAGAAGGGTTGTACCAATACTATGTGAAAAACAACAGTGAAATTGCACGCGCGACCCAATTGCTCGCAAACCCTTCGGAATACCAAAAAATTCTACAATGATGAATCGTTTTTTAGTCTTATTTCTCTTGTTTTCTTGGGGAAAAGGAATGGCTCAAGAAGAAATTGTGCATTCGGTTTATTTTGATTTTGACAAAGCCGACGTCAATGAAAAACAAGTAAAAGATATGGTCGCTTTTGTTAAAGGAACCGATTCGACACGCATTGAATCTATTCAAATCTTTGGATATACGGACGATGTGGGAAAAGAAGATTACAATTTTAAACTCTCCACCAAACGCGCGGGAACGATTCAAACCAAATTGATTGAAAACGGAATCACCAACAAGATCATTGTAACCATTGAAGGAAAAGGAAAAGTTTTAATCGATGATGATATTGTCGATAATTTACCCGAAAAACGTTCCAAAAACCGACGGGTCGACATCGTCATCAACCTGCGAGAGTTGCCCAAACTCGTATTGCCCGGATATTACAATATGTTGCAAAAAAACCATGTGGTAGGTGATCACATCATTTTGGATAATATTTTGTTTGAAAAGGGAAGCAGCCGATTGACTTCGAAAGCCAAACAAGAATTGGATAAAGTGGCTTTGTTGACGTTACGGTATAGCAATTTACAGTTTGAAATTCAAGGCCACGTATGCTGTACACCGCCCAATCAAAAAGAAGCTATTGACAAAGATACCCGCAAACGAAAACTCTCGGAAAATCGGGCCATGGCAGTATACAAATACTTGGTTTTTCGGCGCGTGCCCAAAAATCGAATGACCTTCAAAGGCTATGGAAATACCAAACCGTTGGGGAAAGACCCGCAGTATGATCGTCGGGTGGAACTCGTGATTACCAAAATTTAGTTTTTGCGCATACGCACATGGGGAATATCATCTTCGAGGTACGGCTCGCTGATGCTTTCAAATCCGTGTGATTCATAAAATTTTTCGAGATAACACTGGGCCGAAATCGTAATGGGTTGTGGCCCCATCAAATCGTATAGCCCCGCCATAGCTGCTTTCATCAAAGCATGTCCGGCTTGAATACCCCGAAAATCAGGATGCACTACAACACGACCAATTGAGATTTCGGTAAAATAGTCGCCTGCTGCAAACAACCGTGCATAAGCGACCAACGTGTCTCCTTCGTAGCCTAAAACGTGCCAAGCCTTTTGATCTTTGCTGTCAATGTCCAAATAGACGCAATTTTGCTCGACGACAAAGACAATGGAGCGGAGTTTTAGGGATTCATATAGTTCGTCTAAAGAAAGTTCGTTAAATCGCTTTATTTTAAATACTAATGCCATACTACTTTTTTACAAAACGGGTGGAACGAATGATGGCTTCGAGTTCAAACATTAAGTCGCGTTTTTTCTTGGAGGGTGCATAACAAAACCCTTCGATAAACACCACACGGTTGTTGGCTGTATCGATAAGCGCATAATTCAAAAACGGACCGCCCATAAATTCACGTGATAATTCCCAACTTCCTCGGGTTTCAATCGCTTTTACCCCAGCTACTTCGGTTTCAAATTGATAGGGGGTAAACGCTTTTTCAGTCATCATATACGTTCGCGGCACGGCACCGTGGATATAGATTCGCCCGATAGAATCGCGAATTTTAATGATACGACGGGTACTGATTTTGGACGATTTGAATTTGGATAAAGGCAATTGGTAAACAATCAAACTTAAATTGCCGCTAGTAATTTCTTTTTTTAACCAAAAAAAACGTTTGCCACTCATCACCATTTTGTAGCGCGCGGGCACATCCATGGTAAGCCCAAAGCGTTCTTGCAACGGCGTTAAATTTTGAAGTGTATCGTTTTTTAAGGCTTGTTGGTAGACGCGAACTTCGGAGGCTTTAATGCGTTGAATGATTAAGGAATCATTTTTTTGAATGGAATCCAGGAGCTCTTGCACCGTTCGGCCAGAAATATGGACCACCATTTGCGGGTTGACGTATTCATTTTCTTCAATTCGAAACTGACTTTTTGGCTCGCGTTTGATAATGATGATATTGCGGCTGTTGGAGGTAAATCCTTCCAATAGTTTGACAGGATACTGGTTCAAGGTGAGTACCGGCTCCTCTTGGGGCAATCCCAAAAATGGGGTCGCGAGTTTGTTGCGCAAGGTATCGCCCACTTCGCCATTCCAAAGTTGGTCGTCAATTAACACCGAAACTTGATTGGGCTTGGTGACCGTTGCAGCGACATTTTTGGATTGTTTTCCAGTACAGGACACGCCAAATAAGGAAATCAAAAAACCAAAAAAAAGGGCTTTATTCATAGTGTGAAATAAAGCCCCAAAGGTAGTAAGTTTTTAAATTATCCGTTGATTTTTAACTTCATTCCGGGACGTAAATTTTCGCCTTTGATGTTATTCCAACGTTTGATATCGGCAATCGTTACACCGGGGAATTTTTGAGAAATACTGAATAGTGAATCCCCTTTGCGAACGTGGTACAATTTCTCTTTTGATTTTGATTTTGAAGTCGCCACACGTGTTGAGGTTTCTTCGCCATTGATTTCTGTTTTCTGCACCACCAATTTCATTCCCGCTTGAATTCCGTTATCGGTAATTCCGTTCCAAGCTTTCAGTTGATCCACGGTCGTATGGTATTTTTTGGCGATAGCGCCCAAATTATCACCACGTGCAACAACGTATTCTTCTGTACGGTATTCTTTTTTGGGTGATTCTTCTGCAGGCACTTCGGCTACTTCTCCTGAAACAATCAATTGACTTCCCACTTTTACCGCGTTGTCTTTCAAATTATTCCAAGCCTTTAAGTTGTCGATAGAGACATTATTTTTCTTGGCAATGCTAAAAAGATTATCTCCTTTTGCTACTACATAATAGTTCACCAATTGGGTAGAATCCTTGATTCCTGTAGTGCGCATTTTCTCGATTTTGGCCGCTTTTTCTTGTGCTGCAATATCTTCTGTACGCTCTGTTACAGGCACTTTGACTTCTTTACGAACGGTAGTCACAACACGCTCGTTTTTAACAATTTTCAACTGATCGCCAATGCCAATGTTGGTCCCGCGTAGTTTATTCCACTTTTTAAGTTCGGCAACTGAAACATCGTATTTGGAAGCAATTTCTCCCAAAACATCACCACTTTTCACTTTGTGATACTTGACAACGTCTTTGTTGACGACCACTTTTTCGGTTTTGTAGGTCAGAGTGTACTTAGGCTCAGCGGTATTATTTTGAACGGCAACGGCTTTTTGGGTTGAATCTTTCACCGCCTCGTTTTTCACATTCTTCACGATAATTTCCTCTGGCATTTTGATTTTCAATCGACGTCCCAAAGGTGCACGATCACTTTTTAAATGGTTCCATCGTTTGATGTCGGTGACAGTCACGTCGTACTTGGCTGCAATTTCGGTAAGATTGTCCCCACGACGTACTTTATGGTAGCGTGTTCGGGCAATAAATTCGCGGTTCAAAGCGGCAATAGCACTGGTGTCTTTGGCACGCTGGGGTTGTACACGATCAAACGGTTTCTCGCGTCTGCTCTCTTCATATTTTACATAGGCATACACTTTTTCTTCATTGGAAGTAAAAAGCGCAATTTTATCTTTTGGCAAACGTAAGTAATGCGTTTCTCCCGTAATTGCGGGTACTTCTTTGCGTTTGTAAGAAGGATTGTAAAACGAAATTTCATTAACAGGAATATCCAACAAATCGGAGATTTGCTTAAACGTCATGTGGCGCTTAATCTGGATAGTGTCGGTAGCAAAGTGATTGGCAATGGCTTTATTGGGTGTGATGCCATGTTCTTTGTGGTATTCAAAAATATACATGGTCGCCAAAAATGCCGGAACATAGCCTTGCGTTTCTTTGGGTAAATGTTTGCGAATGTTCCAATAATTTTGCTGTCCTCCCGAGCGGCGGATGGCTTTGGCAACATTTCCAGGGCCCGAATTGTAGGACGCCAATACCAAATCCCAATCGCCAAAAATTTGATACATGTTTTTCATGTATTGCGAGGCGGCTTTACTGGCCTTCATTGAATCGCTACGTTCGTCTACATACGAGGTAATTGACAAACCGTATTGTTTTCCCGTTTGGTACATAAACTGCCACAATCCTGTAGCCCCAACACGAGAGACGGCCAAAGGATTTAACGCAGACTCAACAATGGCTAAGTACTTAATTTCAAGTGGAATATTGTTTTTGGCCAATTCTTCTTCAAAAATGGGGAAGTAAAATTGGGAAACGCCCATCAACCGTTCGAAGTGCTTTTTTCTATTTTTCAAAAAAGACTTGATGATGTTTTCAAGACCAGGATTATACTCAATGTTAAAGGGTGATTTTTCATCCAAAAGACGCAGACGCTCTTTGAGCAACTCCGTGGGCAATTCATAGTCCACCGGCTGGTCAATATCAACGTTTTTGATGTCTTCCAACATAGTGTTGTATAAATCCAATGACGTTAATTCTTTCATCCACATGCTATCGATGCAGGAAGCCATTTCGTCATGAACAAAGGTTGCTTTGATCGAATCGAGAAAGGAAACTTTAATTTCTTGTTTGACAACGCTATCTTGTTTGGCTTGAGGCGCCTGTGTTTCTTGCGCAAAAATGCTGGCAGAAGCACAAAAGAAAAGCGTTGCTATTCGGTTTTTTAAAGTCATGAAATCAATTTTAATAGTGTATTTATCAACCTCTTAAGGTTTTGCAAAACTAAACCCTATAACGTTAAAATTTACTTATTTATTGTTAAAATCAGGGAATTAGTCCAAAATCGCTTGAATTCCAGGAAGGGTTCTTCCCTCCAACATTTCCAACATAGCCCCGCCGCCAGTAGATACGTAACTCATTTTGGGCTCCAATCCAAACTGCTTCACAGCCGCTACTGAATCACCGCCTCCCACGAGTGAGAATGCGCCTTGAGCAGTCGATTCGGCAATAAATTCACCCAAAGTAATCGTTCCTTTGGCAAAACGTTCCATTTCAAAAACGCCCAAAGGTCCATTCCATAAAATCGTTTTGGATTGCATGATAATGGATTTAAAATTCTCCAACGATTGGGGTCCGGCGTCCAACCCTTGCCAGCCATCAGGAATGTGACGAACATCGACAATTTGAGTGGCCGCATCATTGGCAAAAGCATTGGCTGCTACCACATCTACAGGAAGGTGAATGTGTACATTTTTGAGTTTCGCTTGATGTAAAATTTCGAGCGCTAAATCGAGTTTATCCATTTCACAAATAGAATCCCCAACATTTCCACCAAGTGCTTTGATGAAGGTAAAGGTCATCCCGCCGCCAATGATCATGTGGTCGACTTTGTCTAAAATATTTTCAATAACGGTAATTTTTGAGGAAACTTTGGAACCTCCTAAAACAGCCGTTACGGGTTTGACCGATTGTTTTAACACGCGGTTTAAACTGTCAATTTCTTTAGCGAGCAAACTTCCGAAACATTTGGCTTCAGGAAAAAACTGTGCGATAAGGGTTGTAGACGCGTGGGCACGGTGAGCCGTTCCGAAGGCATCATTGACATAGATGTCGCCAAGGGAAGCCAATTCTTGTGCAAAAGCCACATCGCCTGCTTCTTCTTCAGGGTAAAAACGTAAATTTTCTAGGAGTAAAACTTGACCCGGTTGAAGTTGAGCGGCCGCCTCTTGTGCAACAGGTCCACGACAATCGGAAGCAAATTGAACAGGCACACCTAATACGTTTGCCGTTGTGGCTACAATGTGTTCGAGAGAATATTTTGCTTCTTTCCCTTTGGGTCGTCCCAAATGCGACATTAAAATTACACTGCCGCCATCGGCTAAAATTTTGGCAATGGTGGGCTGTGCCGCCTCGATACGATTGGTGTCGGTAACGTTGAATTGTTCGTCTAGAGGAACGTTAAAATCTACCCGAATTAAGGCTTTTTTTCCCTGAAAATTGAAGTCGTTAATTGTTTTCATTCGCTTATGCTACACTTAGAAATTTTGTGGCAAATATAACGAAATAAACGCGTTGGGGAAAGGACAAAAAGCATTGGTCGGTTTTTTAACGCTTTTCATCGGACAAAAAGAGTGGATAGGATGTACTTAAAATCGGACTTTTTCCCGCACTTTTTTGAACATTTCGGGAAACATATTGCGGCGATTTTTAATCGAAAGTACGGTGCCGAAAAGAATGAAGTTAATGATCATTGTCGGTAATGGTTTCGTTACTATTATTGACAGAAAGCACCCAGAGCTTGTCGTGGTATTGGCCATTCATTTGCGATTGTACCCAAACTTGAGCTTCTTCTTGGGTAGCTACTTTTTTGAGGTAAACGTATTGAAACTTGTTTTGAGCGTTGACCATTTTTTGCGGTTTAAATCCTTTCTTCTTCAGGACGTTCATGAAATTGTCGGTGTTCTCTGAAAGGGCAAATACATTGGCGATAATATAATAGCCTTGGTCTTCATTGGGAATCGTAGCCCACTGAATCTTTACCTTATCTTCTTCTTGCTGTGTTACTCTTGAGGTTTCCAAGCGTTTGATGTTCCAAGCGGCATCGGCATAAAGTTGGGTAATATTTTTATTCACTGCCACAATTTGGATACACTCTTTAAACGTTCCATCCATTTTGTTGAGCAACTTAATCACGGCTTGTTCTTGACTTGAGGTTTTTAAAATAGCGATATACCGGTATTGGTTGAGCGGATTAGTAAACTCGACCGGTTCAAATCCTTTGGATTTTAAAAAACGATAGTACTCGTTGGCAGCGCCTTCCGTTTTGAAAATTCCTGTAACCAAATAGTACGCAGCTTCGGCTCCCGTGATTTTCAGCATTTGAATATCCGTTGACTTCTGATTTTCTACCGCTTGATCACGGCAAAAACGATTGAACGAAGAGGTAGTTTTGGCGTTGTTTTCGGACAGCAAATCAATATTGGCGGGGATAAATTTTAAGGTTCTTTGGGTTCCCGTAAGTTTGTATTCGTTTTTATTTGGAATTTGGGTAAGTCCCTTTTTCTCCAGTACTTTGGGTTGATTGTCTGAATCGACGACCATGCCGGTGACATAGACAAAGCTTTGATCGCCCGTCGACATTAATCGCAGGGTGGCCTCACGCGCATCGTTGGACACCAATTGATTGTTGGAATTAAAAATTGAAAACAAGCACGTGTCGTATCCCAATGTATTTTTACTATCAGGAAATCGGTTCATCATGTATTGCCCGTCTTGAGTGATACTACTGTTGAAAAAATTGTTGGGTTTCCGACGGGAATCGGTAATTGGGAAAAAACTTCCTGTTTTGGCATTACCGAGCAGCACTTGGTCGCCAATTAAATTGTTATCACCTTCCAAATTGGCAAAAGCTAATTTCACCCGAACCTCCCCAGAAGTCGGGGTATGAAATCCCATGTAGGTAAAATCAACCGGTTGTTGACTCAACGAAAGAAATCCATCATTGAGAGAAATGAATTTTTCAGACATGGAAGCATCTTCATAGACGACAAACAGTGACCATCCAGCCGCTGAACCTCCCGAAAGTGTACCTAAAGTAGCCCTCACATTGGCTACGGTATACACCCCAAACGGATTGGCTAGCGATTGAACCAAACTTGTAACATCAGCAAAAACGGCATAGGGCGCCATGTCTTGGGTTGCTTTGGCGTTGATGCCGTCAAACAACAATTGCCCTTGAATGGAAGTATATTGCGATGATCCCGGAAGTTTCAACAACACAGCGGTAAAAGCCTTGCGCTGCGGATTCAAAGGGATATACTTTTCGGATCCTTTTTGCGCCCCTTCTTCATATTTGTAGGTAGCGGCCCAATACAAGCCTGCAAAAACAATTTTCTTCCCTGACGGATTTTCTACATACAATTCGGCACTACTGGACGAAAACGTTGCTTCGTCTTTGTCGATGTCAATGTAATCCATGTAAAACTCATCGTTCAACAACGCTTGATTGGTGTGGTTGTAGTACGCATCGTTGGCATGGTTATTAAAATCACTGCGGTTTACAGAGTTATTGGCAATGACTACCAAATCACCTTTCAAATGTTTTTCAAAGCGCGATTTAAACGGCACCATCAATTGTGCAAAGCCTATACTCCCGGAGCTCAAAATGCCCAGTAGGAATATTTTTTTTAAGGATGTTGACAATTGATTCATGACTACTTACTTTTGCATTGCTTTTTAAAACGTGAAAAACAACAAGACAAAATTATATACAAAAATCGATAAAGTGTACTTTTTTATCGTTAAAATTAACTTTTTGTTTTGTTTTTTAAGTTATTTCTTACGTTTTTAATGATTGTTTCTTACCATTTTCCGTATTTTTTAGACAACAAAAGGAGTAGAAAACGAGATTTGAGTTATATTTGCTTATGTTGTTTTCAGAAATTTTAGGGCACGAACACCTTAAAAATCATTTACTTAAAAGTGCCGACTCGGGTCGTATTCCCCATGCGCAACTTTTCATTGGACCCGAAGGTTGTGGCATATTACCTATGGCGATTGCGTATGCACGACACCTTATTTGTCATCCACAATCCACTTCGAATGAAACCAATCGCGCGGCTTGTCAACTAAAATTTGATCAATTAGGGCATCCTGATTTGCATTTTATCTATCCCACTGTAACCACCGATGATGTTAAATCAAAACCCAAAAGTTTAGATTTTTTACGTGAATGGCGGCAGTTTCTCACAGAAAACCCTTACGGAACTTTATTTGATTGGTATGCGGTTTTGGATGTAAAAAACAAGCAAGGAGTTATTCGTGTGGAAGACGCGCATGAAATTGTGCGTTTGTTGTCGTTAAAATCACATGAAGGAGGATACAAAGTAATGCTGATATGGTGTGCCGATAAAATGAATATTGAAGCGTCCAACAAGCTTTTAAAATTATTAGAAGAACCTACCGATAAAACCGTGTTTCTTTTGATTGCCGAACATGAAGAAGATGTATTACAAACCATTCGTTCGCGCTGTCAAGTTTTACATTTTAATGCCCTTCCCGATGCTGTGATCCAAGAAGCATTGATTTCTAAAGAATCCTGCGACGAATCAACCGCCAAAAAAATTGCCCATCAATCACAGGGAAACTATGCAAAGGCATTGAAATTAATGCGAAAAGAAGACGAAGAGCTGCCTTTTGAACAATGGTTTGTACAATGGGTTAGAGCTGCTTTTCGAGCCAAAGGAAATGCTACGGCCATACATGATTTGATTGCTTGGAGTGAGGAAATTGCAGGTTTAGGACGCGAAACCCAAAAACGGTTTTTACTGTTTTGCCTGGAAATGTTTCGTCAAGCCTTGGTACTCAATTACCAAGCCAAGGAGTTAGTATATATGGAACCCGACGTTCAAGGATTTGCTTTAGAAAAATTTGCACCCTTTGTTACGGGCAATAATATTGTTGAAATAGCACAAGAACTCGAACAAGCGACGTATTTGATCGAACGGAATGGAAATGCCAAAATCGTGCTTACCGATTTGTCGATAAAACTAACGCGTCTTATTCACAAACATTCGTAACTATGACCAATACTGCTTCATTTTTTGTTTTGTTGTTTTTGGCGATTACCTTTTTAATGTCGTCTCATGAAAAAGTTTTTCATTGGAAAACCACCCTTCAAGGGATGCAAAGTTACTTTGCCAACAGTCCTGTAAAAAATCAAGTCGCCTTGTTAACGGGGATTTTACTTCTTACAGAATTAATTGCGGGCATACTCGCTGCAATTGGTTGTTTGCAATTGTATATTAATGGCGAACGCACTTTTGGTTTTTGGGGCGCTGTATTTAGTTGCATTGCCTTATTAGAAATGCTTGTCGGACAGCGTTTGGCGAAAGATTATGACGGAGCCAGAAACATTACGCTGTATTTTATTCCCGCGGTTATAGGCGTGTACTGGCTTAGCTAATCCAAGCCGCTTTGGCCCACTTCAATTCTTCCCAGCCGATTGTTTCGCCCGCTATTTCTTTTAATTCAGATAACGTGCTATTGGGGTGTTGTCGAAATAAATCAATAATTCCTAGATAACGCTCTTTGGGTAAAACGTCCTCCACTTGAATTTCATTTTGCTCAATCAACTTCGCGATATGGCCTTGAATGGTATTGAGGGTAAGTTTTCGTTCGGCCGCTATTTGTTCCAATGACAGCGATTGTTTCCAAAGCTCAAAAGTGATCAGATAGGTTGATTTTTTTGCAACTTTAGATGATTTTTTTCGGGTGTAAATCGGTTCATCCTCTTCGAATTCGGCCGGTTGAATACCTATCGATTTGATATCCTCCAAGACACGTTTGCGCAAGGTACTTTTAAATTCTTTTTGCCGTTCGGTCACCAAGTTTTCCTTAGTTATGGGTTGGTTTTGAAGGGTTAAAGTAACGAACTGTTGCACTTTGAATGCTTTTAGTATGGTTTGAAGGGTAATCGTTTCTAAATGGAGTAATTCTTCGTAAAATTCTTTTACTTTTTTGAGGGTTTTAACTTCTTCTATTTTCATAAGAAGTCCATAAACCATGGATTCCCAGGTAGGATAAAAATAGTCAACCGCAGCATCGAGGCGCTCTTTGAGAAACGGATAATCTAATTGGCCATCGAAAATTCGCTGTAATTGGAGCTGAAACTTTTGAGCTTGCACGCTTATAGCCGACAAGGAACTTTCAAATTCGTGAGCCCACGATTTAAAAGCCGCCTTTGGGGATTTATCGGTCAACTCCAAATACGACAATTGGTGGGCTTTCACGGTACGGTGCCATTCGTCCCAATCAAAAGCGTGCAGCACATAATTTTTGAGATAGGTTTGCTTTTCTTGAGTAAATACCAATTGAAGTTGATCGGGCTCCGACTTTTGACTGGCGTAATCAATAACGTCGGGGTCATTTTGAATGCCTTGCAACTGGATGGGTGCTTTTAAAACCAAACCTTTTAAACTGCGTAATCGCGAAAAGGCTACGTAAGCTTGCCCGGGTAAAAATACATCGGAAACATCCAATACCGCTTTGTCAAAAGTTAATCCTTGGCTTTTGTGTACGGTTATGGCCCAAGCTAATTTTAGGGGATAATGGGTAAATGTTCCCAGTACTTCTTCTTCAATATCTTTGGTGCTTTCATTGAGCGTATAACGGATGTTTTGCCATTCGTATTTTTCAACTTCAATGGTTCTTTTTTCCTCAGGAAATTCAACGATAATTTCGTGCGTAGACAGGGCCTTAACCACACCCATTTTACCATTGAAAAACCGCTTTTCGAGCGACAAATCATTTTTTACAAACATCACTTGTGCGCCAACTTTTAGCGTCAAATTGGGGTCTAAAGGATAGGCTTTTTCAGGAAAATCTCCAATGATTTCAGCGGGATATACCTGCGGTTCGGTGGTTATTTTTGCCAAGGCTTGCGCATTCATACGATCAGCTTTGGCATTGTGTGTGGTTAAGGTAATGTAGCCTAAGTGGTTTTCAGGTTCAAAATTAGGTTGAATGTATGGGGCCAAAACCGAGAGATCGTTTTGGGTTATTGTGTTGTTCCTCAGTTGGTTAAGCAGGTTGATAAAAGTTGTATCCGATTGTCTGAAAATTTTAGGCAACTCTATATACAGGGGTGGAAAATGCTTTAAAACTTGGGCATGAAAAAAGTATTTTCCATTATAATACTTTTTCAAATACGTCCATTCTTCTTCTTTTACGATGGGGGGCAGCTGCATTAAATCGCCAATAAAGAGTACTTGTACACCTCCAAATGGGTTTTTATTTCGCCGAACCGATTGCAATACAAAATCAATAGCGTCTAAAATATCAGGGCGAAGCATACTAACTTCATCGATAATCAACAATTCGAGATTACGAAGGAGTGCTAATCGTGTGCCATTCCATTTAAAATGACGTTTTAAGCTTGATCGGGATTCTAATTTTAAAAAGGGCTGGGTTGATGGGGTGGAAAAGTCGGGAATAAAAGCCGAGAAAGGCAATTGAAAAAATGAATGAATAGTAACGCCTCCAGCGTTTAGCGCAGCAATTCCAGTTGGGGCAACAACGACAGTGTTTTTATAGGTTTTGGAAATGATTTCACGCAATAAAGTGGTCTTTCCGGTCCCTGCTTTGCCCGTTAAAAATACAGATCGATTGGTTTGGTTGATGAATTGGAGCACGTAGTGTGCTTCGGTAGATAATGATTCCATGGCTTATAAACTAAAAGACAAAGATAGAAATCTTCTGAGTACAAACAAAAAAAGCCCTGAAAAATAGGGCTTTATCTTTAAAGTATGCGTGCATTACTTTTTATCTGTTTTTTCGGTCGTCGTAGCTTTTTTATCTGTTTTCGCTCCCGACTTGTATTTATCATTAACAAGTTTTACGACTTCTTTGGTTATGTCATAGGCGTCTTTAGCGTATAGTACAGTAGCCGACTCGCCCGTTCCATAAATATAATCGTATCCTTTTTCTTTTCCGTAGTCTTTGATGGTTTTACGATAGTTATTGACCAAAGAATCCATTTCAATTCCCATTTCCCCTTGCAATTGACGCGTCAACATTTGCTCGGCATATTGGATTTCTTGCCCGCGTTGTTGAAGTTCGCCATATTTCTGTTGGGCCCAAGCTTGACCATTTTTTTGAGCATTCATAGAAAAGCTTTTTTGTTCGGCTTCAAGACGATCAACTTCGACTTTAATACGCGAACCTTTTTCTTTTGCTATTCCTTCATATTTAGCTTTGATATCATTGGCTTCTGTTGATTCGTCTAATAATTTACTGGTATCAATGTACGCCGTTTTAAATTCTTTCGCTTCGGTTGCTTTTTCACAAGAAATCATGGCTAACACCAAAACAACTCCTACTAACAATTTTTTCATAATCTTGGTTTTTTTATTTGGCCTCAAAAGTAAATATTTCGTTCGATATATTGTACATTATTGCCTTGAGATTAAAATATAAGTAAAACTTATAGCTAATAGCGCGCTTATAAAGTTATTTGATAAAAAACGGCTTTGTTTTAGCCGATTTAAGCGTGTTTTACAAACCACCCACCTTCTGCTATGACAACAATAATAATAGCCAAAGAGACGCTTTTATTTGGCGTTTTTACTGTTTTTAAGGACATAAATGTGCGAAGAATATTGTTTAGAACCTTTCGCTTTCCAATTTGAAAGCCAACCGACCCATAAAGCCTTCACATAATTCATTTTTCCGGTTTTGTACTTTTCAGAAAGTAAACTCACATAATAGGAATCAAATTTCATAGGAAGCACCTTCACAAGTTCCATGGCTTGCTTTGCAAATAACTTTTCGATAGCCGTTTTTGAAAAATGCCATAAATGGATCGGCACATCGAAGGCGGCCCAAAACGATTGGTAATGTTGGGCGTCATAGGATTTAAAATTAGGCACTGCAACAATCACCGTACCTTCGGGTTTGAGCAAACGCTTTAACGATTGGAGTTGTGTTTCCAAATCAGGAACGTGTTCCAACACATGCCACATTGTAATCACATCAAAGGAATGATCGGGCAAATCGTTTTGTGATGCCGACATGGTGATTCCTTTTGCTTTAGCAATCGATTGTGCTTTTGCACTGGGTTCGATTCCGGTGACCTGCCAACCGTCATTTTTACATGTCAATAAAAAATCTCCTGTGCCCGCACCAATATCCAAAATAGCTCCCTTTGAATGCAACGAATTAATCAATTGCAACTTATTCGCCAAAGCAATGCCCTTGACAAATTGATAGGCTTTTTCAAAAAGCGTTCGTTTTCCGTCGGTGTGAGAAATATAATCAGCACTTTCATAATAAGCAGGCAATTGTTCTGGTGTGGGTTGGGGATAGGTTACTAAGAGCTCCCATTGATTATCCATCCATAATTCAAATTCCTCTCCAGAAACAGAATGATCTTTAACTTTAAATATAAATTTATCTTTTGAAAAATTCATGTAAAACGAGTATTGATAGGGGTTGAGGACTTTTGTTTCACGTGAAACATTAGCGCCCCATATAAATTAATAAGATTGAAATATCGGCGGGTGATACCCCACTAATTCGCGAAGCTTGAGAAATTGTCACGGGACGAATGGCCGTTAATTTCTGTTTGGCTTCTATGGACAAGGAATGAACCTTATAAAAATCAAAATCGTCTGGGATTTTCATTTCTTCCAAACGGGTAAGTTTTTCGGCATTGTTTCGTTCTTTTTCAATATAGCCCGAATATTTCAATTGAATTTCGGCTTGTTCTACAATTTCAGGGTCCAACTGGTGGGTTTCAATATAGGTTTTCACTTTCTCAAAACGCACAATATCACTCAAATCGATTTGTGGTCGTGAGAAAACTTTAAACATTCGATCGGTTTGGGTCATCGGCGAGCTTCCTTTTTCAATCAAAATCGGATTGGCTTCCTCGGGGGTCACACTCGTTTCTTTGAAGTAATCTAACAACGCGTCGCTTTTCGAATACTTTTCTTGCATTCGCACATAACGGCTTTCATCTGCCAAACCGATGGCGTAGGCTTTGGGTGTTAGACGAAAATCGGCATTGTCTTGACGCAGCAATGTACGATACTCCGCTCTGGAGGTAAACATACGATAAGGCTCTTCCGTACCTTTGGTAATTAAATCATCAATTAGCACACCAATATACGCTTCATCGCGTTTCAAAATCATGGGGTCTTGATCATGAATTTTCAAATGCGCATTTATTCCCGCCATAATACCTTGGGAAGCCGCTTCTTCATACCCAGTTGTACCGTTGATTTGACCGGCAAAATATAAATTCTCAACCAACTTCGTTTCAAGGGTGTGTTTTAATTGAGTGGGGGGGAAATAATCGTATTCGATTGCATACCCCGGACGGAAGAATTTTACGTTTTCAAATCCCTCGACGGTTCGCAAGGCTTTAAATTGAACATCTTCGGGCAGCGATGTAGAGAAACCATTTACATACACTTCAACAGTATTCCATCCCTCGGGTTCCACAAACAATTGGTGCCGATCCTTATCGGCAAAACGGTTAATTTTATCTTCAATAGAGGGACAATAACGGGGTCCTATACTTTGAATACGCCCGTTGAACATGGGAGAACGATCAAATCCTTCACGCAAAATATTATGTACTTCAGGTGACGTGTAGGTTACATGACAGAGTTTTTGATGTGTTAAAGGACGCGTTACGGCAGCATACGAAAATTTGTCAGGATGATCGTCGCCGGGTTCTTCACGCATTTTAGAATAATCCAACGAACGGCCGTCAACTCGTGGAGGTGTTCCAGTTTTCATACGACCCGCTTCAAATCCTAGCTGAACTAACTCTTCTGTAATACCTGTAGCGGCACTCTCCCCTGCTCTGCCTCCACCGTATTGTTTTTCTCCAATATGAATTAATCCATTCAAAAAAGTTCCGTTGGTTAACACAACTGCTTTTGCATGGATTTCAATACCCAAAGCGGTTCGTACCCCTACAACTTTCCCATTCTTTACGATAAGTCCGCGAATCATTTCTTGGTAAAAGTCCAAATTGGGAGTGTTCTCCAACATTAAGCGCCACTCTTCCGAGAAACGCATTCGATCGGATTGCACACGGGGCGACCACATCGCTGGACCTTTTGACTTATTCAACATTTTGAATTGAATAGCTGTTTTATCAGAAACTATTCCTGAATACCCGCCTAGCGCGTCAATCTCACGCACAATCTGTCCTTTGGCAATACCTCCCATTGCGGGATTACAAGACATTTGTGCAATGTTTTGAAGGCTCATGGTCACAAGCAGTGTTTTTGACCCTAAGTTGGCGGCGGCAGCGGCGGCTTCACAACCGGCATGCCCTGCACCCACCACGATTACATCATACGTTGAAAACATAAGTCACAATGTTCCACGTGGAACGTTAATTGTTGTTTTATTATTTATGTGTTTCAATGTTCCACGTGGAACATTGAAATTTTTTCATCCTCTTTCTGTCGCATTAACTGCGTATCTGTATCGGATTTATCTTTATATCCGCAATAATGAAGAATGCCATGCGCCATAACACGAAGCAATTCATGCTGAAAAGAGACCTCGAAGGTTTGTGCATTTTCAGTCACTCGTTCTATAGAAATGAATATATCTCCATGTAGTTCGTTTGCTACAGAATAATCAAAGCTAATGATGTCCGTATAATAATCGTGATCAAGGTATTTTTGGTTGATCTCCAATAAATACGCGTCATCACAAAATATATAATTTATTTCCCCTTCTGATTTGTGTTCAGAACGAATAATTTGTTGAATCCAAGCCTCAAATTGTGACTCGTTCTCGAGGGTAAAGTCGGATTCATAATTAAAACTAATCATTGCTCTTTAAATATTCTTGCACCTTACGGTTATAATTAGCGCGCAAAGGTAAGGTTTGGCGATTTAAAATTTCAATACTATTCAAATATTCTTGTAAGCGCTTGGGTAGCGGCGTTGAAGGATTAGTATACTCTTTAGTATTGGTTTCAGATTGCCGTTTCTTTTCTTCGCCTTGTTGTTGAATAGCTTTTTGTAATTTAAGCATCTCGTACTTGACATTCAAAATGCGTTGCAACACCTCGTTATCAAAGCCTTTATTGAGCAACTGTTTTTCTATTGCTTTCATTTGGTTGAGGGTGTTTTGACCTTGTGAGCCGAACCCTTGTTTATTTAATTCTTTTTCTAAAGCATCTCGTAATTGCTGTTGCTCTTTGTATATTTCCATAATGGCACGCGCATTTCCTTCGCCATCTTCACCTTCCTCTCCTTCCCCTTGACCGTTCTGACCCGACCCATTTGGTTTGCCAGAAGAACCTTGTTTGCCTTGTCCCGGTTTATTGCCTTGTTGACCCGACTTGGGCTGTCCGTCTTTACCCCCTTCTTTCTCGCCTTGACCGCCTTCTTTTCCTTCGCCTGGTTTTTGCCCTTTCTTCATGCCCTGCTTCATTTTTTCACCTAAACCTTCTTGCTTTTGAATAATATCGGGCAGTTGCATTCCAGAGCCTTGCCCGGGTTTAGGTTTTCCTTTCCCAGCACCCGACATTGACATTGACATTTGCATACCGTTGAGTATACTGGCCAACATATCGGCTAATTTGTTGGAGGAAGAAACAGCAAATTGTTGGTGCGATGCCCCTTTCATCACATTGGCATCGGCGAGTGTTGCCAGTGCTTTTTCAATGTTGTATTGAACATTACCTACCTCTTTGGTGATGTCTTCTGCGATTTTCGGATTGCGCAAAGACAAGGCAAATAAACTATCATCCACGTGCTTGAATTGAAGTTTCAAATCTTGTTGCTGTTTGAGGTATTTATTATACGATGGAGAGCCACGTTTCATTCCTTTGAATTGTTTCATTACATCTTCTTGCGAAAAAGAATAGGCTACCAGATTGTCGATGATTTGACGAAGCATCGCAACATCCTCATCCATTTGCTCCATTTCACCCGATTCCATAGAAGCCCCCATATCCATGCTCATTTGCTTCATTTTTTGGGCCGCACTTTTTTGTTTGGGTTTAGCGCCCGCTTTGGAATTTTTTTCTAATTGTTCTTTGGCCTGTTGCAAATCTTTTTCAATATTTTTCTCACTGGCATCGGTATTGGGTAATTCTAAAGGAGATTTGAGCTCTTTGTTATCTTTTTGTAATTCATCTAATTCTTTTTGAAGTTCGTCAAATTCTTTGTTAATCTCCTCTTGTTTATCTGTAGTGTTTTCCTTCTCGTTTTCGGCTAACTTTTCTTGTTTTTCACTCAATTTGTCGAGTTTATCAGCAATCTGTTCCGCCTTTTTTTCCACATAATACTTCTTGGTTAATTCAACCAATTGTTGCAAATTTTTGGATTGGTTTTTGGACTGTTGTTTTAATTGGTCCATCTTTTCAAACAACTCCTCTTTTTGAATTTTTTCATTCAGGCGTTCCAATTCTTCCAATAATTTTTTATTCTTATCAAATTCCTTGTCGGCCTTTTCCAAGCGGTCTTTCAAGAGTTCTTTGGTTTCGTCTTTCTTATCGGTTTTGACTTTTTCCAAATTCTCTTTCATTTTTTCTGCAAAGGACTTCATCAACTCATCTTGCTTCTTCTGACGTTGAAGAAAATCATTTACTTTTTGCTGTTCTTTAAATTCTAGGCTTTCTTTTTCTTTACCCAGTTTTTGCAGCTTATCCATTTCGTTAAATTGCTTTTCTTGAGTTTTCAAAGACTTTTCTAACGAGTTGATGGTACTATTTTGTTCTTGCAACAACTGATCCACCTTCTCTGTTTCAGTGCTTTCACGATGACTGAAAACAGAAGATTTGGCCGATTTAAAATTATGTAACGCGTCGTTATCAAATACTTCAAAATAATACTCGTAGGGTACTCCTGCTTCAATATTTAAATTGCCGGGAAACGCGAAAATGAAACGGTCGTAAACATCCTTTTTCACAGGAAGAATTGCCTTTTTGGCCGCTTCAGGTTTGTTTTTGGGATAATACACCACCTGCAACTTAGTAAGTCCGTAATCATCACTAACTTGACCCAACAAGAAATTTTTTTCAACTTTTAAACTATCAGGAGCGTTACCTACTGAAATCGTAGGATATTGATCAGATACCACTGCAATACGATACGTTAGCTTTTCGTAATTGGGAATTTTTTCATTTGAAGTAAGTATCTGATAATCGGTATTTTGTGTTATTGATTTGGCCCAACTAAAGGAATTATTGTCCCGGGCAAAATTGGATTTTTGAGACCCATTGGTCCAAACCACTTGTTGCGTAGCCACGGTTTGCATTTGCCAAACGACAGTGGTTCCTTCGGGAACGATGGCGTTTCCTGTGCCTTTTATTATCGTTGATGGTTTTTTCAAATACGAAGGAAACTTCAAGACCATTTGGAAATTGGCAATCGTCGGAACGGTGACAACATCGAGGGTATACGTTTTAGAACGCACCGCATTGGCTTCTAGGTGAAATTCGATATTTTCTTTGGGTTTCGGAATAACAAATTGGAATTTCCCTGGAGCTGTGGCTTCCATGAAATAACTTTCATCGTCCCAAAAAATCATGACATTTTCAGGAACAACCTTTCCTTTGGTTTCAACCTGAAGGATAAAATCTTTGTTTTGTTCCGTTTGCAAGGAATTGTTGGTCACAAAAAAAGCAAAAGGAGCTGGTGGTGCGAATTGTTCTTGATAATGCACGACTCGGTTTAGGCTCTGTGTCAAAACCTCGCTTCTACCGCTTACCATGAAGAACAATACCAATAAAACAGGAATAAGCGCCAACGGAATGTACTTTTTATTGGCCGAAAAATCAATGGCTTTGGAAAAAGGAATCGGCTGAAGATTGGCTGCTTTTTGTTCGATAGAAGCCAATAGTAACTCAGAGGTTTTAGAATCGTTGGCCAATTGTAAAAAATTAGTCAACTTATCGCCTACTTCGTGAAAATGGTTTCCGATAATTTGGGAGGCTTGCGCATAATCAATTCCTTTCTGTAGTTTAAACAATTTAAACAACGGAAAAAGAATGTAGCGCGAAAGAAGAAAAATTTCAACCCCAACAAACACCCAAAATAAAACAGTTCGAGCACCGGGTTGCAACCATAAAAAGTACTCCACAAAAAGCGTGAATAAAAAATAAAGCAATCCAAGACCCGTAAATAGTAACATACCACGTACTAAAGCATTGGTGTAATACTTGCGAATAAAATCTTCCAGCTTCTGATAAATGAGTGCCGATGCGTCGGTCATAGTGAATCTAAGGTTAATAACCGCTAAAAATACAAAAAATGGGCTACATCAAAAGTTAAATAATTGCCAAGTCAAGAATTGAAAAACTGCGTTATCTTTGCCAAAAATTTTAACCATGGCTCGACCAGTACGTGTGCGCTTTGCCCCTAGTCCCACCGGACCGCTTCATATTGGCGGTGTTCGAACGGCTTTATTCAACTATTTATTTGCCAAAAAATACCAAGGTACATTCTACCTTCGTATTGAAGATACCGACCAAAATCGTTTTGTGCCTGGTGCGGAAGCCTATATTTTTGAGGCGTTGGAATGGTTGGGGATTGCCCCTGACGAAACCGTAGGAAAAAATGAAAAATTTGGACCCTACCGCCAAAGTGAGCGCAAAGCATTGTACAAACAATATGCCGACCAATTGATTCAATCGGGATGGGCTTACTATGCCTTTGACACTGCCGAATCCTTGGACCAACATCGTAAAAACCACGAAGCACAAGGGAAAACATTTATCTACAATTGGCATAATCGCGAAAAATTAGATACCTCCCTTGTCCTAACTCCAGAGGCTACTGAAAAACGGATTGCCGCGGGAGAAGCCTATGTGATTCGTTTTAAAACGCCTGTGGATCAAATTTTGGAATTGCATGACATTATTCGTGGGGATTTAAAGTTTGATACCAACCTCCTTGATGATAAAGTATTGTTTAAAAGTGATGGGATGCCTACCTATCATTTGGCCAATATTGTGGATGACCATTTGATGGAAACGTCGCATGTCATTCGCGGAGAGGAATGGCTGCCATCGCTTCCATTACATCATTTATTGTACAAAGCTTTTGGCTGGGAAGCGCCAGAATTTGCCCATTTGCCCTTGATTTTAAAACCTATTGGAAATGGTAAGTTATCAAAACGCGATGGGGATAAAATGGGCTTTCCTGTTTTTCCATTGGATTGGACTGATCCGTCAACAGGGGAAGTTTCTTCTGGCTACCGTGAAAAAGGCTTCTTTCCTGAAGCGGTTGTTAACTTTTTAGCTTTATTGGGTTGGAATGACGGCACAGAACAAGAATTGTTTTCTTTGGACGAATTATGCCAAAAATTTGATTTAAACCGCGTACATAAATCGGGAGCTAAATTTGATCCTGAAAAAAATAAATGGTTTAACCATCAGTATTTGCAGCACCAATCCAATTCGGATTTAGCAGATTTATTTGCTAAAGAGTTGGCCCACAGAAATGTTTCGTATACATTCGATTTAGAACGAATCGTCGCGCTAATCAAAGAACGCGCTCACTTTGTGTCGGAGTTTTGGGAATTGGCTGATTATTTCTTTGAAGCCCCCAAGACGTATGATGAAAAAGCATCCAAAAATTGGAAAGAAGATACACCTTCACTTTTAACTCAAGCGTTTGAAGTGATGTCACAAGTACAACCTTTTGAATCGGTTGCCATTGAAAACGAATTAAAAGCATGGATGACCGCCAATGAAATAGGTATGGGTAAAATTATGCAACCCTTGCGGTTATCTCTGGTGGGCGCCTTGAAAGGTCCTCATTTGTTTGATATTATCGAACTTTTGGGCAAAGAAGAAGTTGAAAAACGAATCCAAAAAGCGATAGCAAGTTTATAAAAAAAGCCCCGACATTTTATCGGGGCTTTCTTTTATAAATTAAATACAATTTGACCGTTGAGGGTGCCTAAATTTCCTTTGAAATTTTCATTGGAATTTAAAGCGGTTAGATCGGTATTTTTGTTGAGTTTGTTGAAAAGATTGGTAAATCCATACTGGTAAAATACTTGAGCACGCACCGTTTTACTCCCCGCCGAAAAACCCAAATAAAAAGCGCCACCTATATTGGATACATCCAGAATATCTTCGGCACGAATCGCTTGTTTGGAGGCTTCGTCGTATTTGATCACATTTGTTTTGGAGGAAGCGTTCACTGCCAATTTTCCATTGACTTGAAGAACGGGACCAAAATCGAGCGAAACATGATCTTGGACAATATTATAACTAAACAACAATCGAATTTGCACACCTTGCAAACTAAATTCGGTTTCACGTGTAGTGAGACTACTTTTCCCTAATGAAAATTGGCTGTTAAAAAACTGCATGCCATAAATCATACTCCAATCGTTGTAATAATTACCACGAACAGATAGTCCACCGGCAAAACCTATGCCTGGTTTGGCATCAAAACTTGAGGTAAAAAGCGAACAATGGGAAACACCTGCAGCAATACCAATGCGATTTCCATCGCGATACCCATACTGAGCAAAAGTGAAACAACTAAACAAAACGGCGCCTAACACTACTAATTTTTTCATGAAAAAGGGAATTATGTAACAAACATACACTATTCCCGTATAACAACTGTCTAATCCAAAAAATTTATTCATGGACCCTATTTTAATTATTGTCTTGGTCTTCGGACTATTTTTATTCTTGGCTTGTTTTTTTACGGTAAAACAACAAACCTCTGTCGTAATCGAACGTTTTGGAAAATTCCAAAGTATTCGTAATTCAGGACTTCAATTGAAGATTCCGGTGATTGATCGTATTGCAGGTCGAGTAAATCTGCGTATTCAACAATTGGATGTTATTATTGAAACACAAACCAAAGACAATGTGTTTGTGAAAATGAAAGTTTCTGTTCAATTTAAAGTGATTCAGGAAAATGTGTACGAAGCTTTTTACAAACTCGAATATCCGCACGACCAAATTACGGCCTATGTTTTTGACGTGGTTCGTGCCGAAGTACCGAAGCTTATTTTGGACGATGTATTTGTGCGAAAAGACGATATTGCCATTGCGGTAAAACGCGAATTAAACGAAGCGATGATGGCCTACGGATACGACATTATCAATACGTTGGTTACCGATATCGATCCTGATATCCAAGTGAAAAATGCGATGAACCGAATCAATGCCGCTGAACGCGAAAAAGTAGCTGCCGAATTTGAAAGTGAAGCACAACGTATTCGCATTGTTGCCAAAGCCAAAGCCGAAGCCGAAAGTAAGCGTTTACAAGGACAAGGTATTGCCGACCAACGACGTGAAATTGCCAAAGGTTTGGTAGAAAGTGTAGAAGTGTTGAACAGCGTGGGTATTAATTCGCAAGAAGCATCTTCTTTGATTGTGGTGACACAACATTACGATACTTTGCAAGCTATAGGGGCCGATTCAAATTCTAATTTAATTCTTTTACCCAATTCTCCACAAGCAGCAACCGATATGTTGAATAACATGGTAGCGAGTTTTGCTGCCAGCAACCAAATTGGAGAGCAAATGAAAAGACAAAACAAACGGTTGAAAAATAGTGATGATAAAACATCCTTGGATTACAATCCGAACGATACATCGCAACCGGAATAAAATTTTAAATGAAAAGAGGCTTTTACAGGCCTCTTTTTTTTTGACAGGGTTAATCGTAGTAAAAAAAGGGGTTTTTTGAGTGAAAACTTTAATTTAAACGTTTTACAAGACTTTCTCTTCTATCGTTAATCTATGTCATTCCCTTTTTAAAAAACAAGCGGAAATCAAATGTATTGCGCTGGTTTTTAATAACTATATTTGATTTGATTTTAAAAAAGAATAAGAATTACCAATAATAAGAAAACCCGATGTTATATCGGGTTTTGTATTGTTTTTACATATATAATTTATTCTTTGCTTTCAATTTTAGCCCAGGTGTCCCGAAGGCCGACCGTTTTGTTAAAAATTAACTTTTCAGGGGTTGAATCGGTATCGACACAAAAATACCCTAAGCGCTGAAATTGATACGACGTTCCGGGTTGCGCTTGATGAAGACTCGGTTCCAAATATCCGGTGATCACTTGCAACGAATTGGGATTGATATAGGTTTTAAAATCCACTTCCTTGTCGCCATCGGGGTTTTCATGCGTAAAAAGACGATCGTAAATGCGAACTTCTGCGGGTAAAGCGTGCTGAATAGACACCCAATGGATGGTTCCTTTTACTTTACGCATACTTGCTTCGGTTCCGCTTCCCGATTTACTATCGGCATCATACGTACAGTGAATTTCTGTTATTTCACCTTGGGCATCTTTAATCACTTTTTCACCTTTAATGATGTATGCATTTTTTAAACGTACTTCTGTTCCTAAGGTGAGTCGGAAAAACTTTTTATCGGCTTCTTCTTTAAAGTCCTCTCTTTCAATATATAACTCTTTGGTAAAAGGAACTTTTCGATAGGTCATTGGATCAGCTTCGGGATTGTTTTCGGCATCCAACCATTCTTCTTGACCTTCAGGATAGTTCGTAATTACCAACTTAACAGGATTAAGGACAGCCATTACGCGATCGGAAGTTTTATTCAATTCTTCACGCACACAAAACTCCAACAACGAAACATCAATCAAATTGGTACGTTTGGCAATTCCAATCGTTTTCGCAAAGTTTCGAATCGCCATGGGTGGATACCCGCGACGACGCATCCCAGAAATGGTACTCATACGGGGATCATCCCAGCCTGAAACATGTTTTTCTTCCACCAATTGAAGTAACTTCCGTTTAGAAACTACGGTATGCGACAAGTTTCTTCGCGCAAATTCACGTTGCTTCGGACGCACTTTGGTTTCATCATAAATTTGGTCCAAAAACCAATCGTATAATTCGCGATGCGGCAAAAATTCTAAGGTGCATAACGAATGAGAAATTTGTTCTAAATAATCGCTTTCCCCATGGGCCCAATCATACATTGGGTAAATACACCAATCGTTACCTGTACGGTGGTGATGTTCATGCATAATGCGGTAAATAATCGGATCGCGCATCAACATATTGGAGGAAGTCATATCGATTTTAGCACGAAGCACATGGGTTCCTTTTGGAAATTCACCTTGTTTCATGCGTGTAAACAAGTCCAAATTCTCTTCGATTGAACGGTTTCGAAAAGGAGAATCTGTACCGGGTTGTGTGGGAGTTCCTTTTTGTTTGGCCATTTCTTCCGAAGTTTGGCTATCAACATAGGCTTTCCCTTTTTGGATCAATGCTACCGCCCAATCATACAATTGTTGGAAATAATCAGAGGCATAACACTCGCGATCCCATTGGAATCCAAGCCATTGCACATCGCGTTTAATGGCATCAACATATTCTTGTTCCTCTTTGGAAGGATTGGTATCATCAAAACGCAAATTAACGGGCGCATTATAGTCCAAACCTAAGCCAAAATTCAAACAAATCGCACTGGCATGACCCACATGCAAATAGCCATTGGGTTCGGGTGGAAAACGAAAGCGAAGTTTATCTTTTGATAACCCGTTGTTTAAATCGTCTTCAATGATTTGCTCGATAAAATTGAGTGATTTTTCCTCGGTAGACATAGAAATTTCTTAATTTTAGCAAAGATATGTTTAATTCGTCAATTTGAAAATTGGCACCGAAATAAAATGGGAACAATTAAATTACAAAACATCCGCACATTTTCCTTTCACGGTTGTTTACCAGAAGAAGCAAAAATTGGTAGTGATTATCGGGTAGATTTGGAAGTAAAAACCGATTTACGAAAATCAGCTCAAACCGACGATTTAGCCGATACTGTTGATTATGTGTTACTTAATCGCATCGTTGTGGAAGAAATGGCGATTCGTTCAAAATTATTAGAACATGTAGCGCAACGGATTATTGAACGTATTTTTAGAGAAATTCCCTCGGTGTCTCGAATCCTTTTGGCGGTTTCCAAACTGAATCCTCCCATTGGTGGCGATGTTGAAGCGGTCACCATTATCATGGAAGAATACCGAAGTTAGGAGTAAATAAGTTTGATTTGCACTACAAATTGAAGGCGGGAATTTGGATATTGATTTTTTTTTACTTTATCTTTGCTACCCTTATTAAAAAGGCGTCGTGGCCGAGTGGCTAGGCATCGGTCTGCAAAACCGCGTACCCCGGTTCGAATCCGGGCGATGCCTCTACCTTAAAAACCTCTCAGTATTGGGAGGTTTTTTTTTATGAAAATAAATGACAAAAAAGTAGATTTAGTGTATTTAAAACGTAAGGCAAGCAATTTCTAAATAAAAAAGAATTGATTTTAGTAAACAAATTTTTACTATAAAATGGTTATTAAGACTGGAGTGAATTTACAAAAAAAACCATTTAAACTTATACCTAATCTTACTTTTAAATCAGTAATCAATAAGTCATCTCCTTTTCTAGCATATCTATTGATTTGTTCAAATGCAGCTTTTGTAATTGTATTTCCTTGAACGACAATGGCTTTTTGACCGGGTATTCTAATAGTAAATTCGAGAACAATAAACTTAAAATCAAGATTTTTATCTTCAAAAAATACACGAACTACTGCATCTTTCAAATTGTTCTTACTCATCCGTAAAATAGGGTCTTTATTAAAGTTTAATGAAGTCAGTTGGAGAGGAATATTTTTAATTTTATATACAAAAACTTCTACTTTTTTGGTTTTATTTTTTAAAACTATTTGAACAGAAACATTGAGTTCTGTACCGGCACCAGGGTTAATTTCAAATGTATTTTTTGAAGTTGATTTTAGGCCTAATCCTGAAACAGAAAATGACAACGAATTGGGTACTTCGATACTAAATTTATTAGACAATCCACGATAAACAACACGACAATCTTGGTTTACGATCCATTCCGAAGTGTGTTTAATGACCGACAAAGTATCCTTTTGTGCGAAACTAAAAAAGGATATAAAAAGAAAGAAACTATTTAGAATTCGTGGCATTTTCAAGCGTTTTACCAATTCCTAATTGTTGTTCGATCATCTTTTTTTCGTTGGGGAAAAACCCTTGAACGATTAAAAAACTACCGAATATCATTAGGATAACGCTAATTACCCGCTTAATCTTATAAATATTATTGGGAGTTAGTCTGGATTTCAATTGTTTGGCTACCATTATTTTTAAAATATCTACCGCAAAATAGGTCAGAATAATAACTGCGATAAATAAAACAATTCGATCGGTTTCCATATTCAATTTAGGGCCAAATACGATGATAATTCCCATCCAAAAAGCAAGAACCCCAATATTGATAAAATTCAAAAAGAACCCTTTAAAGAATAATCCTAAATAATTGTTTTTAGGAATATTATCTTCCTCTACTTGTTCTTCATCCCGTTTTTTTAAGAAATCTTTTTTCTCTTTGATAAAAGAAATTATACCGTACGTAAGCATGATAACTCCACCAAAAATAAACAAGGCAGGATCATCTTTTAGGCGTTCAAGAATTTGATTGGTACTAAAGTAAGCGATTAAAATAAAAACTAAATCACCAAAAACCACTCCAGCATCAAACACCATCGCCGCACGAAAACCCTTGGTAATACTCGTTTCTAGTAAAACAAAAAAAACTGGCCCAATGGTAAAGGCAAGTAAAAATCCCCAGGGTATGGCCGCTAAAATATCGTTGAGCATGGCTTAATTCACTTAAAAAGTAAAGGTATTCTTTTTCCCAGAAAAAGCAAATTCCCTTACCTATTTCGCTTGACGAATGGTCCCACCAGCGATGGTTTTCTCATTAATTTGCTTTGGATTGCCATAAACAACAATAGTCCCGCCAGCCCGAATTTTAGCATCTACCCATTCAGAAGCATAAATTTCAGCCTCTCCACCGGCATTACCTGTAATTGTGGTTTGCTCAGTACGTAAATCTTTTGCTTCATACTGTCCTCCTGAATTAACAATCACCTCCTGGGTTTTGGCAGATCCCTGTAGTTCTACGATCGATCCATTGGCGGTGCGGGCTGTTAATTTGGAAACTTCTAACTTTAATTTTACCTGTGAACCTTCTTTAGCAATGACTTCAAAAAACGTAGATTTTATAACTGTTTCACCACCAATATGCGAACCTTCATTGGCTTCTACGGCTTCTAATTGGGTATAATACACAGTCGCTGAAACCGATTCACCCGACAACATTTTGGTTAAAGGCATTCTAATTTTTAATTCCCCATTGCGATTGACAACTTCTACCGAAGAAGCTTCTTTACCGGTGAGTACCACTTTATCCTCTTTTCCGGGAATTAATAAAACATCAATTTGATCAAATGCGGTCACTTTGGTAAAATCACCGACTTTTTTTTCGATCTGTGCATTCGCAATCGATACACAAACGAAAACGAAAAGAATCCATTTTTTCATTACTGTAAACATTTATAATAAAACGAAGCTTTACAAGAATTATTCCTTTTTCCGTAAATAGGTAAAATCTAATTGTTTTTTAACTAAATCAGCGTTTTTAACTTTCACAAAAACTTCATCACCCAATTGCAGCATCCCTTTGTATTGCTCGCCGATATAAGCATATTGTTTTTCATCAAATACATAGTAATCCTCTTTGATATCGCGAATTCGAACCATACCTTCACATTTGTTTTCAATGATTTCAACGTAAATTCCCCATTCGGTTACCCCTGAAATAACACCCAAAAACTCTTGATCCATGTGGTCTTTCATGTATTTGACCTGCATATATTTCACCGAATCGCGTTCAGCATTGGCCGCTAAAATTTCCATATCGGTCGAATGCTCACATTTTTCTTCGAAAGCTTCTTCATCGGCACTTTTTCCGCCGTCTAAATAATGCTGCAATAAACGATGCGCCATCACATCAGGATAACGCCGAATGGGCGATGTAAAATGACTGTAATAATCAAACGCAAGTCCGTAATGCCCAATATTTTCGGTTGAATAACGGGCCTTACTCATCGCTCGAATGGCTAAGGTATCGACTAAATTTTGTTCTTTTCTTCCGTTGACTTCGGCCAATAAATCATTCAACGATTTAGAAATGGTTTGCTTGGTTTTGAAATTAATCGAATAGCCAAACTTTGAAATCACCGATTGAAGTCCGATTAATTTATCTTCATTAGGTTCGTCGTGAATCCTGTAAATAAAGGTTTTCTTTTGTTTGCCAATAAATTCAGCGACTTTTCGATTGGCCAATAACATGAACTCTTCAATCAAAAAGTTGGCTTCTTTGGAAACTTTGAAATACACCCCTGTCGGTTCATCATTTTCATCCAAATTAAACTTAACTTCTACTTTATCAAAGGAAATCGCCCCTGCTGCCATGCGTTTTTGACGTAAAATTTTTGCCAACTCATGCAAGGTTAAAACCGCATCAACTATAGGAGCCGGTACTTGATAATCCTTTCCTGTTAACGAAGTTTTCGCGGGAATAATATCCGATTTTGTCTCAATAATATGTTGGGCTTCTTCGTAGGCAAAGCGCTGATCAGAGTAAATCACCGTTCGACCAAACCATTGATTCACCAATTCGGCTTTGGTATTTAATTCAAACACTGCCGAAAACGTATATTTTTCCTCATGGGGACGCAACGAACAAGCAAAATTGGATAACACTTCGGGCAACATCGGAACCACACGATCGACTAAATAGACTGAAGTAGCTCGTTTATAGGCTTCTTCGTCCAAAATCGTTCCTTCTTTTACATAATGGGAAACATCGGCAATATGAATTCCAATTTCATAATTTCCATTGTCAAGTACTTGAAACGACAACGCGTCATCAAAGTCTTTAGCATCGCGCGGGTCAATGGTAAAGGTAAGTATACCGCGCATATCACGGCGTTTTGCAATTTCATCGGCGGTGATTGAAGTATCAATTTTATTCGCAAAAGCTTCTACTTCAATGGGAAAATCGTAGGGTAACCCGTATTCGGCTAAAATAGCATGAATCTCAGTATCGTGTTCCCCAGGTTTACCCAAAACTTTGATTACCGAACCAAAAGGGGAATCGGCTTTTTTGGGCCAATCTTCTAGACGAACTAACACTACGTCACCGTGTTGCGCTTCGTTTAATTTATTTTTTGGAATAAAAATATCGGTATACATTTTTGGATTGGCCGTGGTGACAAAACCAAAATTCTTTTGCACATCAACTACGCCCACAAATTCCATTTTAGCGCGTTCGAGTATTTCTACCACTTCTGCTTCAGGCTTTCGCGAAGCCCGTTTGTTGTAGACATACACTTTTACCCGATCGCCGTGCAATGCGTGATTTAAGTTGATAAACGGAATAAATACATCGTCTTCTAATTCATCGCAAATAAAATACGCTGTTTTTCGCGTGGTCATATCGATAGTCCCTTCGTAGTATTCCTGATGGTCGGAGGGAATCAGGTATTTTCCAGGTTCGACTTCAGTGATTACCTTTTGCGAAGCTAAAATTTTTAAGTCCTTTATAATTTCATTGCGACTTTTGGTGTCATCAAGCTCTAAAATAGCGGCAATTTGTTTGTAGTTAAAAGGTTTATTCGGACTTTTCGACAGGATTTTAAAGATTTTCTCGGAAAAAGTTTTATTCTTTTTCCCAAGATTTTTTCGGTTTCTTGGCATACTTCATTTTTCTTTTACGGTTGAAAATTACGAAATCCAATTCAGTTGCTGGGGAAAAAGCCAACATTTAATAGGAAAATAACATATTCAGATTGAAAAACAACTACCTTTGAGTACCCAAAATCAGTCACTTATGAAAGATTTTATTACCGTTGCCATCTTTCATTTACCGCAAGAAACCTATATTTTAAAAACCCTCTTGGACCGAGAAAACATTCCTCATTTTTTTGAAAACGAAACGATTGTTTCCGTTGATCCCTTTGCCAGTATAGCTTTAGGAGGCATTCGACTCAAAGTACATCCCAACGATACTGCACGCGTTCAAGCCCTTATCGACCATTTAAACAATCCGCTTCATATCGTTTAACGTTTTTTAAAAACAGTCAAGTTTTCAACACCTTTTAAAAACAACAAAAATCATTTTTTAAATTTTTTAAAATTTATGATGGTTATTATAGGGTGTTGATAAGGGGTAAAACTTTTTGCCTTTTTATTTTTTCAAAAAGTTATGGAAAATTATACCGCTTTATGAACAACTTTTCAAAAACCTAATCGGCTCAAAATGATGAAATTTTTAGATTTTATTAACAGCTGTCAACAATTCAATTCCTAGCTTTTTTTCGCATAACTTTTTATCCTAAAAACTGTTGAAAACCTATTTTTTGATGTCAATAATTTTCCAAAAAAAAGGCAAAACTTTCATTGGATTTCTCCTCGAAATTTTTGCTTATAAAAATTAAGTTTCCGTTTCAAAAAACTTCTGATTTTCTATTCAAAATTATCAACAACAAATGTTAATTTAAAGTTAACTGAAAATCAGGCTATTGTAAAATGATATCAACATTGTTAAAAAAATAATTTTTAAAACATTGATAATCAATGAAATACTAAAATTTCATTTTTTCATGAAAGGCTTTAATGTCTTGATTTAGAATTTGATAATCCAACTTTCCTTGTTGCTTTTTTAAATGCTCCAAAATCACAAAACTCCGCTCAATTTTTAGCTGCGAACTTTTTATTTTGTTTATTACATGAAGCAGCGAACGTTGTTTCCCAGGCGTTAACTGATGAAACCAATCACTTCCCTCCGGATCACTGGCTAAAACTTCTTGAAATTCCTCCGAAATCGGCATGCCATACGTCGAATCATCGGGCGCTAAATGGACAGTCAATACTTCCCCAATAGACCACTTTTGTTTTTTCACCAAAGGTTGGTTGAATAAGATAAAATACATACCCGATTTTTGTAACAAGGCCGAATGCAACCTTACCGTCTGATTTATAGTACAAATCACTCGTTTGTCTTTACTTATGTTGAGCATGTTTTGATATACTTCCTCTGGGATTTTAACGTGAGGGCCATAGCCAATGGCGTGATCCTTAAACGTTTCCAAAATTGTTTCGAATTCCATGTCGTAAAGTTTTTAACAAATATAACCCGTAGCGCGCATTTATTTCCTAACTTTGTTCAACGATTTATAAGACCTAAATACAACGATTCCCTCATGCGCATTTCAATAGGAAACGACCACGCCGGACCCGATTACAAAAAAGCGATTGTTCATTGGTTACAAAACCAAGGCCATGAAGTAATCAATCACGGTACCGATACCGAAGCCAGTGTAGATTATCCCGATTTTGGTCATCCCGTGGCACTCGATGTTGCTGAAGGCCGCGCCGATTTCGGAATCGTTATTTGTGGTTCGGGTAATGGGATCAACATGACGGTTAATAAGCACCAAGCCATTCGCTCAGCCTTGTGTTGGACCAAAGAAATTGCAGCCTTAGCCCGGCAACACAATGATGCCAATATCATCAGTATTCCCGCCCGATTCACCGCTGTTCCCCAAGCCGTTGAAATGGTGGCTACCTTTCTAGAAACCCCTTTTGAAGGCGGACGACATCAAAACCGCGTACAAAAAATAGCCTGTTCCTAAACCATGTTCAATTCCCTCAAAACCACTCCCGACATCATCCGAGCTACCCGATTTGTGGTGTTACTCACTTTATTGTTGGGCACGGGTTTGATGGTATGGTATTATTACAACCCTTGTGGACAGGTTATTTACCTCAGTTTGTTTTACATCATCAGCATGCTGTTTTTAAACAGTTACTTCGGCATTCGATTGTTGCAACTTTTGTTTACCGAACCTGATCACCGTCAGTCTGTAGCCGGCGCCATAGTGCTGCTACTCACTAATATTCCCGTCGGATATTTTTACATTCAATTGGGATTACAGATTTATCAAAGGTCTTCTCCTGTATAATTTTTAGGCGTTTCCCCTCAATGAATGTGGGCTTTTCGTATCCAGCTCCCTTCTTCGGGGCCGGGTGTTCGGGAGTCGCTTCCCGATATTTTTTTCGTTTTTCAAAAGCAGCGTATCTTCGGGAGAGCTCCAACAATCCCTCACCCCCTAACGCAGCCTGTCTACAATGAAACCTATTTTATCCTTTGGATTTTCGTTTTTCTCGCCCGCTTTTTTATGTACATTTAGCCCCTAAATTAGTATTCTTTTTTTCAAACGTAGAAAGGCGTTTGTTCGCATTTGTATGAACAATATTTCTTTTATTCAAACTCATTTACAGCTTCCTGAAGTCGCAGCCAAAAACATTGAAGCAGCGCTACAATTGCTCGCCGAAGATTGTACCATTCCGTTTATTGCCCGCTATCGAAAAGACAAAACCGGCAACCTGGATGAGGTCGTGCTCGAAAAAATTGCCAAATTCAAAAAGCAGTACGACGAACTTATGAAGCGCAAGGAGAGTATTTTGGCTAGTATCGCCGAACAAGGGCAGTTACATCCCGAACTGAAAGCCAAAATTGAAAACAGTTTTGACAGTAGTGAGCTTGAGGATTTGTATTTGCCCTACAAAAAAAAGAAGAAAACCAAAGCCGATATCGCTCGCGAAAACGGGTTGGAACCGCTCGCCAAAATTATCATGGCACAAAACACCGACGACATTGAGTATTTGGCTTCCAAATATTTGAATAAAAATGTGGTCAACGAAGACGAGGCCCTACAAGGTGCGCGCGACATTATTGCCGAATGGATCAACGAAAACCTGTTTGTTCGTAAACAACTGCGGCGTCAATTTCAACGGCAAGCGGTGATTACAACCAAGGTGGTAAAAGGCAAAGATACCGATGAAAACGCCCAAAAATTTACCCAGTATTTTGATTGGTCTGAACCCTTATCCAAAGCACCTTCCCATCGTTTATTGGCCATGTTACGCGCCGAAGCCGAAGGCTATATCAAGTTTTCCGTCACCCTCGACAAAGACGAAGCCCTCCAAAGGGTAGAGGAAGCCATCATCAAACGCGACAACGATACCACGCCCCATTTAAAATTAGCCATCAAAGACAGTTACAAACGGTTGTTAGAACCCGCGATTTCCAACGAAACCTTACAAGAGGCCAAACAAAAAGCCGATGCCAAAGCGATTGCCGTTTTTGCTGAAAATTTACGGCAGTTGTTACTCGCCTCGCCATTGGGTGAAAAGCGCGTTTTGGCGATCGATCCAGGCTTCCGAACCGGATGTAAAGTGGTTTGTTTGGATGAGAAAGGCGATTTGTTGTATAACGAAACGATTTATCCGCATGCGCCCCAACACGAAACAGCCATGGCGATGAAAAAAATAAAATCCATGGTCAATGCTTACAACATTGAAGCGATTTCTATTGGCAACGGAACAGCGAGTCGGGAAACGGAGTTTTTTATCAAAAAAATCGCTTTCGATAAACCCGTTCAGGTTTTTGTGGTCTCCGAAGCTGGGGCATCGGTCTACTCAGCAAGTAAAATCGCCCGAGAAGAGTTTCCCAATTACGATGTCACCGTGCGGGGTTCGGTCTCCATCGGACGCCGGTTGTGCGATCCCTTGGCCGAATTGGTCAAAATCGATCCTAAGTCGATTGGCGTGGGACAATACCAACACGATGTCGATCAAGTGAAGTTAAAGGAAGAGCTCGATAATACCGTAATTCGATGTGTGAATGCCGTGGGAATCAATATCAATACGGCGAGCAAATCGCTGCTGAGTTATGTGAGCGGTATCGGGGAAAAAATGGCCGAGAATATCGTGAAATTTCGCTCCGAAAACGGACCCTTTCAAGATCGTAATCAATTAAAAAAAGTCCCTCGTTTGGGCGATAAAGCCTTTCAACAAGCCGCGGCTTTTATTCGCATTAAAGACGGGAAAAATCCTTTGGATAATTCGGCGGTACATCCCGAGTCGTATAAAGTAGTCGAGAAAATGGCCAACGACTTAGGAATTCAAGTAGGCGAGTTGATTGCCAACAAAGCCAAGATTGCCCAAATTAAGCCCGAGCAATATGTCAACGACACGGTGGGAATTCTTGGGGTAAAAGATATTTTAAAAGAATTGGAAAAACCCGGATTGGATCCGCGAAAAGCCGCGAAGGTATTTGAATTTGACCCCAACGTAAAAACGCTGCACGATTTGCGTTCGGGAATGATTTTACCTGGGATTGTAAATAACATTACTGCCTTTGGTTGCTTTGTTGACCTGGGAATTAAAGAAAGTGGTTTGGTGCATATTTCCCAATTAAAAGACGGCTTTGTCTCCGATGTCAATGAAGTCGTCAAAATGCACCAACATGTTCAGGTAAAAGTCTTGGAGGTTGATGAGGTTCGAAAACGCATTCAACTGACCATGGTGTTATAAAAGCAATAATCCCAAATTCGAAACCGAACTTGGGATTATTTTTTTTGCAGTTCTATAGGATTAAAACTGCAATTGGGAACAAAATAGTATGTTCTTCTTCATAGCAAGCAATAATAAGATGCAAACCAAAGAAAAGGGTTGCGTGAAAAAATAAAAAAAGTGAAAAAAAAATCACTGCTGATGAAAACAGTGATTTTTTATAAAGAACAAGTCGTTGTGATGTAGCGTCAGGAGACTATTTATTTTCTTCTGTCTTGGTTTCAGCTTTTGTTTTATCTTCTCCTTTGGCAGCGTCTTTAAATTCTTTAACACCAGCGCCCAATCCTTTCATTAATTCCGGAATTTTTCGACCTCCGAATAATAACAAAACAATCACAAGGATGACAATAATTTCGGGCATTCCTAATCTTCCCATAACGTATTTAATTAGTGCTTTCGCAGTTATTCATATTTGTTTAGGTTACAAAGGTACGTAAAAAATAAAACGATGAAGGTTTTCTAACAAAGATTTCACGTTAAAGTATCCGCTTTTCACCGCTGAATTTGGTTATATTTGTTGCATCAAACGCTCCGTATGTCAGCCAAAAAATTAAAAAAAGAACGGCTCAAAAAGCACCTGTTTACCAAAAACAGGCTTGTGATCTTAAATGACGATACGTTTGAGGAGATTTTTTCACTTCGACTTACGTTGATGAATGTGTTTGTGGTCGCGGGTGTTGGTGCCATTTTGATCATTTTTGTGACTACGTTTATCATTGCCTTTACGCCGCTTCGCGAATATATTCCTGGGTATCCTTCTACCGAATTAAAACGTAACGCTACCGAATTAGCGTTAAAATCAGACTCGTTGGAATTTGCTATCAAAAAAAACGAAGCGTACTTGCAGTCAATTCAGAAAGTGCTGAACGGGAATTTAGAATATGCCAAAGTCAATAAGGATTCTATTTTAGCCATTGCAGTGGATACCCTCCCTGATTTAGAATTGACACCTTCCGAAAAAGAAATGGAACTGCGCCGTGAAGTGGAACAGGAGGAGCAAAAATCACCTGTCAAACCGTCTCAAAAAGGAAAAAAATAATGTCGTTAAAATCATTTGCCGCCCGACTTTTGGCCTACAAAGTGCATCGAGACACCCAAAAATGGGCGCAAAATCCGGTAGCAACCCAGCAAAACGTTTTCCGTCAATTGATTGCTCAAGCGCAACAGACCGCTTTTGGAAAAGACCACCATTTTGACACCATACATTCCCATGCCGACTTTGTCAAACAGGTTCCCATTCGCGACTATGAACAATTAAAACCCTATGTTGACCGCGTGGTGCAAGGGGAAGAGCACGTTCTTTGGAAAGGAAAGCCTCTTTATTTTGCTAAAACGTCGGGGACAACATCGGGGGCCAAGTACATTCCTCTAACCAAGGAATCCATGCCGTTTCATATCCAAGCGGCCCGAAATGCCATTTTGAGTTATATCCACGAAACAGGTAAAGCCGATTTTGTTGATGGAAAAATGATTTTTCTGCAAGGAAGTCCGGAGTTGGAGTCCAAAAACGGCATTCAACTGGGCCGACTTTCGGGTATAGTAGCGCATTATGTACCTAAGTATTTACAACGCAACCGCTTGCCTAGCTGGGAAACCAACTGCATTGACGATTGGGAAACCAAAGTAGATGCGATTGTTCAGGAAACGATGACCCAAAACATGACGGTAATTTCTGGGATTCCGAGTTGGGTTCAAATGTATTTTGAAAAACTCGTTCAAGTGTCAGGAAAACCTGTAGGCACGCTGTTTCCCCATTTTAATCTGTTTATTTATGGCGGTGTCAATTACGAACCGTACCGTGCGAAATTTGAACAATTGATGGGACGAGAAGTAGATTCCATTGAACTTTTTCCCGCTTCTGAAGGGTTTTTTGCCTACCAAGATTCACAAACCGAAAAAGGCATGTTGTTGCTGTTGAATTCGGGAATCTTTTATGAGTTTGTGAAGGCGGATGAATTTTTCACTCCAAATCCCATTCGCTACACCATTGGCGAGGTCGAATTGGGTGTAAATTATGTGCTTTTACTTTCTACCAATGCAGGGTTATGGGCCTACAATATTGGCGACACGGTTCAATTTACCAGTTTACAACCCTATCGTGTGATTGTCTCGGGTAGGTTGAAACATTTCATTTCGGCTTTTGGGGAACACGTTATTGGGAAAGAAGTAGAGGAGGCTTTGCGTCAAGCGGTGGAGGGAACTTCGGTTCGAATCAATGAATTTACTGTAGCCCCGCAAATTACGCCTCAGGAAGGATTGCCGTATCACGAGTGGTTGATAGAATTTGAACAACTTCCCGATAATTTGAATGAATTTGCGTTAAAAATCGACCACGCCATGCGCCAACAAAATGTGTACTATGACGATTTAATTGCTGGCAATGTATTGCGAACTGTGGTTATCACGCCAGTAGCGCCCAACGGTTTTCAAGCCTATATGAAGTCCATCGGGAAATTGGGAGGCCAAAACAAACTTCCGCGCTTAAGTAATGATCGCACGATTGCTGATCAATTGCCCTTGTTATGAAAAAAATACTATTCCTACTTGTAATTCCTGTAGTTGCCCTGGCCCAAGTTAAAGGTGTGGTCAAAGATAGCCTTTCGGGGCAGCCTATTCCGTATGTAACCCTTTGGGTAGAAGGCGAACAAATGGCTGCTACCACTGAATTTGACGGCACCTACGAATTACCTTCCCTTAGTTTGGGAAAAACCATTGTGTTTTCCTCGGTGGGTTATACCAAAAAACGAGTGACCGCCGAACACGCCCAAACGGTTCTTTTATCGCCCGAGGAATACCTTTTGGAGGAAGTAGTGATTGCGGGTCAAAAAAACACGAAGTTGCTCGAAATAGGCATTCGTAAAAAATCGATTTATCAAGCGTTTGATAATGGTCCCAAAATTGAGACCAAGTTTTTCCCGTATTTGCAAGCCTATACCAAAACAAAATACATTAAAAAAGTTCGCCTTCAAACCGATTGCCGTATCGAAGATGCGTTGGTTAAACTTCATTTTTTTGCCGTGGATGAAAAGGGAGCGCCCGGAGCGGAGCTGCTCAAGAAAGACCTTTTGGTTACGGTAAAAAAGGGAGTCATGTACACCACGGTCGATCTGTCGGATTGGAATATGGTGATGCCCAAAAACGGACTCTTTGTGGGATTTGAAAAGTTGTTAATCGAACGGAATAAAGAGGAAAAAACCATTGTCGACCCCAATTCAGGAACAACCCGTATCCAGCGAAAATATTACCCTTTTTTGTTGTATGCATACATTGAAGCCCCATTTCAATGGACATACCAAGAGGGCGAGTGGCAGAAAAAGGTTCCAAGCGATACGAACGATCCGTCGGCAACACTGATGATACTCGAACCTTCCATTTCCCTTATTCTGTCCAACTAAATCCAAAATCATTACCTTTGCGGGTTAGTAAAACCTATTGAATGAAAGAAATTAAAAACATTTCGCGCTCCAGAGCGCAAGAGTCCTCGGCAGCTATCGAGCGACTGTACATTACCATGCGTCACCTTTTCAACCGGGGTTTTTATAAACCGATGGGAGTATCGGGTGACACCTTACGAGAAGCATTGCTTCAACTTCGCCCCGAGATTTATGGCAGTATTGCCGAAGAAAAAGTAGAATTAAACGGATTATTGTATGTAATTGAGCGTTTGCCGATTGGCATTGAAGAGTGCCGGTACATCAATTTAACTTCCGATGAAGGGTATTCCAAATCGCATTTCAAAGCGATCATTCCTCCCAAACGTCGTCGCAATTGTTACCGCATTGACGCCGAACAGATGAATGTGGAAATCACCCGCGGACGTTCCGATATTTATGATATTTTAACCCATTTGACTTTTATTTTTATTGAATCGCATAAAATCAAAGATCGGGTATTGTTGGATGAGTTTGAAGTTGAGGTTACCCGCGATTGGAAGAAATTGGAACAAGCGGTACTTCAGGGAAAAAAGTTAACTCAGATTGAAAAAGAAGTTGCCATTTCTCATGCGGCGAATATATTAGGACGAAGTTTTTCAGAAGTATTGGCCATTTACGATGCCTTTGCCATTCCTGAAAAACCCGATCGTTTTTTACATGTGATTTATTGGCTGGGAAAATTGGCCATCGAAGAAGCAGTAGATAACAACAAGCGTACGATTACGTTTAGTCCCATTTTGCGGGAACGATTGGGACACCACATTCACGGAGAAATTTGGGCCAATACCATCAAACAAACCTTGGATGACAACGGTTTGATTCAGCGGCCTATCCATATTATCAGTGCCAACATGCACAGTGTCATGAATTCGATTTATGCGCAAACGGTTATCGGAAGTAAGTACAAAGAGCAATCGGAATATGCGATTTATGAAGATTTGAGTGCTTCCGAAAACAAGGAACTCCGTAAAAAAGTGGAAGAATATGCCTTGAAAAATGGTATGATTTCGCTACCCGATACCTCAGGAACCAATATTGATGTTCAAGTCTTTGATACTGCAAAAATAGATTGGAAAAAATCCAATTTCCCGAACGTAAAATTTAAAGGGGAGGCGCCTGTCATTATTGTTATGGATTATGCCTTTGGGGAGCAAGCTTTTGAAACTATTGACGAATTGTTGAAACCCTATAAATCGGGGAAAGAGAAGCTTTTCTTGAATGTAGAATCGGTTTCAATTATGGGTAAAGCTGGAATCTTGGAAGGCGGCAAAGGCGATATTATGATTCCGAATGCCCACATCAACGAGGGTACGGCAGACAACTATCCTTTTGACAATGAGTTGACCAAAGAACTGTTTGAGGGCCACGGAATACCTGTGTATGCGGGACCGATGATTACGGTTTTGGGAACTTCCTTACAGAATAAAGATTTATTGAAATTTTTCCACGAGTCGACTTGGGGCGCAATCGGTTTGGAGATGGAAGGCGCGTATTACCAAAAAGCCATTCAGTCGGCATCGCGTATACGCAAAAGCATTAATCCTAAGGTCAAAGTTCGATACGCTTACTACGCTTCCGATAATCCATTGGAGACAGGAAGCACGCTGGCTTCTGGAGGATTAGGAACCACAGGAGTGAAGCCTACGTATTTGATTACCATTAAAATTTTAGAACAACTTTTTAACCAATAACCGCATGAGTACTACGCCACAACCCGTAGAGAGTAATGAAATCGACTTAGGAATGATTTCCAAGAAAATCGGTTCCTTTTTTGAACAATTGGCCGTTTCACTGTTCAACATCCTCTTTTTTATCCGTCGAAACATTCTTGTTTTTATTGTTTTAGCGGTAGTAGGAGGGGGGTTAGGCTATTATTTGGACACCAAAATCAAGCTGTACAACCACCGCATTATTGTGAGTCCCAATTATTCTTCCACCGATTATTTGTATGCCAAAGTGGAATTATTGAACTCACGTATTTTGGAGGGCGACACGGTTTTTCTTAAAAACATTATCGGTATAAAAAAGCCGAAGTCGGTCACAAATATTGAAATTCAACCGATAACAGATGTCTATAAGTTTATTGAAAACAACACCCAGAATTTTGAATTGTTGCGCTTATTTGCCGAAGATGGTGATTTGAAAAAAATTGTGCAAGAGAACATGACAAGCAAAAACTACCCTTTTCACCAAATCATGCTTACTACTAAGGGTGCCACAACTCGTGAAGAAACGGTTGAACCTATATTAACTTTCCTTAATGATTCGGACTATTTTAAAAAGATTCAAAAAGAATACTTGCAAAATATTACGGTAAAAATGGTCGAAAACGACTCGTTAATTCATCAAATTAATGGGTTTTTAAATGGGGTTTCAAAGTCGATTAACGGGTCACAAAAAAGTGACAAATTGGTTTATTACAATGAAAACACCCAGTTGAATGATGTGATTAAAACCAAGGACGAATTGATTAATGAGCAAGGAAAACTTCGCATCGACTTGGTTACTTTAGACAAGATAGTTAAAGATAATTCCGTAGTTTTAAATATCCTTAACAAGGAAGGCATCAACGGTAAAATGAAACTTGTTTTACCCTTGTTGTTCTTTTTCCTTTTCGGATTTGGTGCATTGGTCATTCGCTCTTATAAAAAACGTAAAACCCTATTATCATGAAAGGTATCATCTTAGCTGGAGGTTCTGGAACCCGTTTACATCCTCTTACTTTAGCAGTATCAAAACAATTGATGCCCATTTACGATAAACCGATGATTTATTATCCGTTGTCGACCTTAATGTGGGCGGGAATACGCGAGATATTAATTATTTCTACCCCTCATGATTTGCCTTTATTTCAGCAACTTTTAGGCGATGGAAAACGTTTAGGTTGTCGTTTTGAATACGCGGTTCAAGAACACCCCAACGGGTTGGCTGAGGCTTTTATTATTGGAAAAGAGTTTGTGGGCAATGATAAAGTCGCTCTGATTTTGGGAGACAATATCTTCTATGGTACGGGTTTGGCCGAATTATTACAGTCCAACAACGACCCCGACGGCGGGATTATTTATGCCTATCACGTGCATGATCCTGAGCGATATGGTGTTGTTGATTTTGATAAAAACGGGAACGTGCTCTCGATAGAAGAGAAGCCTGAACACCCGAAATCCAATTATGCTGTGCCGGGGATTTATTTTTACGATAATTCAGTATTGGATATTGCGGCCAACATTCAACCGAGTCCACGAGGCGAACTTGAAATTACCGATGTAAATAAAGAATATCTTAAACGCGGCAAGCTGAAAGTAAGCATACTTGATCGTGGCACCGCTTGGTTGGATACCGGAACTTTTCCTTCCCTAATGCAAGCGGGACAATTTGTGCAGGTGATTGAAGAACGCCAAGGGTTAAAAATAGGCGCCATCGAGGAAGCTGCTTATAAAATGGGCTTTATCAATGCCGAGGAATTACGAACAATCGCACAACCGCTTTTGAAAAGCGGCTACGGAACCCATTTAATTTCTATTTTATCTCAATAATATGCAGTGTATCGAGACCGGCCTTTCCGGGTGCGTTATCCTGGAACCTAAGATTATTCGTGATGAGCGAGGGTATTTTATGGAGAGTTTTAATGAAAAAACCTTTGCTGCGGTATCGGGTCAAGAGGTTCATTTTGTACAAGATAATCAATCGCATTCTACTCAAGGCGTGTTGCGGGGTTTGCATTACCAATGTGGTGCACATGCGCAAGCCAAATTAGTACGTGTTATTCACGGGGAGGTGTTGGATGTAGCGGTTGATATTCGTCCCGAGTCGCCTACCTTCGGCAAACATGTAGCCGTGCATTTATCGGCTGAAAATCAGCGGCAATTATTTATTCCAAGAGGGTTCGCTCATGGATTTTTGGTGTTGAGTGCAACAGCCACCTTTTTTTATAAATGTGATAATTTTTACGATAAAGAAAGTGAAGGCGGGATTTTGTTTAATGATCCCGATTTAGGAATTGATTGGCAATTTCCATTAGATACGGTTTTGGTTTCTGAAAAAGACAAAAACCTTCCCACTTTTAAAAATGCGCGCAACGTATGGTAGTTTTGGTTACAGGAGCCAACGGTCAACTGGGTCAGTCTTTACGAAATATTGCTCCACACTATCCCGATATTGAGTTTGTTTTTTGTGATTCGTTGCAATTGAACATCACCCAACGCGCTCAAATCGAATCGGTATTTAACCAATATCAACCAGAGTTTTGCATCAATACAGCTGCGTATACTGCTGTTGATAAAGCAGAAAGTGAACCTGAAAAAGCGCATGCTATAAACGTCGTTGGAGCCCAAAATCTAGCCGAAGTTTGTCAAGAAAAAGGGACAGTTTTACTTCATGTTTCCACCGATTTTGTTTTTGACGGCACCCAAAAAACGCCCTACACCGAAGACGACTTACCGAATCCTACGGGGGTATATGGACAAACCAAATGGGAGGGAGAGCAGGCGATTGCTCGAGCCACCTCACGCTATTTTATTGTTAGAACCGCCTGGGTGTATTCGCAATTTGGCGCAAATTTTATGAAAACCATGTTGCGTTTGGCCGACGAACGGGATGCGCTGCGTGTGGTGAGCGATCAAGTGGGTTCGCCTACGAATGCCGTTGATTTGGCCGAAGTACTGGTAGCGATGGTTCGTTATGCCTCACAACATGATCACCCTGCCTTTGGGATCTATCATTTTAGCAACGAAGGACAGTGTAGTTGGTATGATTTTGCTACGGCTATTTTGAAATACAGTCAACGGACAACCCCCGTATTTCCTATTCCTACCACTGATTTTCCGACACCCGCAAAACGACCAGCATATAGCGTGTTACGTAAAGAAAAGATAAAGCGCCTTTTGGGTATCGAAATTCTGGATTGGGAGCAACGGCTAAGTCAATTATTATCCAGTCCATTGTAAATTACACGTTTTTTCACGAAAGAAAAATATACCCTTTTTCAACATGCAAGATCCAATTCAAATTCATTGTTTAACACCAGTCTACAACGATTGGGAGAGTTTTCATGTATTGGTGACGCATCTTGAAGAGTTACAACAATTGCATCAAGAGTACCAGTTTCATGTTGTCGTCGTGGATGATGGTTCACTAGAATCACCCGATTACACCTTTGCCTTTTCGATTCCAATTACTCGTATTCGATTGAAAATTAATGTTGGTCATCAGCGGGCGATTGCAATCGGACTTCAATATGTTTATAACGAAGTGCCTTCCAAAGATTTTGTTGTGGTTTTGGACAGCGATGGCGAAGACCGCCCTGAAGATATTATTCCTCTTTTGGCTCAAGCGCAAGCCCAACAAGGGCAAAAAATAGTTTTTGCCAAACGCAATAAAAGGCAAGAATCGTTTTGGTTTAAAACGGGTTATTTCTTTTACAAGCGACTCTTTAAATACCTAACAGGCAATGAAATCAGCTTTGGTAATTTCAGTGTAATTCCCACCGGTCTGTTGGGTCGTATTGTGAATTTAGGGGCGCTTTGGAATCATTATTCAGGAAGTATAATCCAGTCGCGATTGCCTATGACAACCGTGGCCTTAAACCGAGGAAAGCGCTACAAAGGTGTATCAAAAATGAATTTTAATAGCTTGGTTATTCACGGATTAAGTTCGATTTCCATCTATTTTGATCAAATATCAGTTAAAATTTTACGCTTATCGTTAAAAGGTATTGGTTGGTGTTCTTTGGCGGTACTCTATGTATTGGGTGAAAAATTGTTTACCAACTACGCTATTCCCGGCTGGGCAAGCAGTTTGATATTAATCATCTCAGGCATTATTTTACAATTATTTTCGATGACTTTAATTGTGTTACTCCTACAATTGAGTAGTCGTAAAAATGTTATTCCCCCAAGCGCAACGATCTATAAAGAATTTGTTGAAGAAGTGCAATTAACAAAACAATAGCCTATATGTTGAAGAAAAATTGGATTATAATTGTCATTTTACTTTTAGGGTTTATTCTTCGGATTTACAAACTCGATTTTCAAAGCGTTTGGTTGGATGAGATCCACAGTCTTAATGAGTCGAATCCGAAGTATACATGGTCACAAGTTTTCGATTCATTACTCGTCTCTGACCCTCACCCACCACTTTATTTTATTTTACTTCATCTATTGTTCAAAGTATTCGGCTACACAGTTTGGACATTACGGTTTGTATCGGTTTTGTTTGGGGTTGCAGGAATTGCGGGCACATATCTTTTAGCCAAAGAAATGTTCAACAAACGAATCGCATATTACGCGGCTCTATTAATTGCTGTAAATCATTTCCAAATTTATTATTCTCAAGAGGCCCGAATGTATGCCATGTTGTTTTTTACATCGGTAATGTCTTTTTATTTTTTGTTACGATTTATCAAAGGCCCCACCTATAGAACATCGCTACTCTATGCCGTTTTTGCCGCTTTAATGCTCTACACTCACTTTTTTGCACTATTTGCTTTAGCGGCTCAATTATTAATCCTTTTGCTCTGGACAATTAGCAATGAAACAATTAATGAGTTGAAATCTAAACTGAAATTTAGCTTGATTTCAACCGTGATGATATTTATTTTTTATTTACCGGTATTACCCTTTTTTAATGCTGCAAATAATAAAACATCGATGTGGATTCAATATCCTGAACAAGATGTATATACACAAATTATTAAAGAGTTTTTCGGAAAATCGGAGATGGTACTGTTTTTTGTGGTCCCTTTAATTCTGTTGTATTTTTTAAGGGTTTATAGCGTGAAAAATGAAAAAAGTACTCTTTTAAATGTTTTCAATGATAAAGGCACTTCGAGTTTTATTGTCCTTATGGTTTGGATATTTGTTACTTTACTGATTCCTTATGTTGCTTCATTTGTGAAGTTACCCATGATAGTTAGTAGGTATTTTATTATCATTTTACCTGCAATAATCTTAATGGTAGCGACTGGACTGTCTCTTATAAAAAATAAATCAATTCAAATCATAGTACTTGTTGCCATACTATTTTTATCGATTACAGACCTAGTTTTTGTCAAACAATATTATTCTGTTCCTAACAAAACACAGTTTCGAGAAGCAACGGAATTTGTAAAACAAAACAATCCCAAAAACGAAAAAGTTGTCTCTAGTTTAGGATGGTATTTACCTTATTTTTTTCAAAATCAAAAAGTAGAAATTGAAAACAAACCCCTCGATGATTATGTGTTAGCTATGATTAACAATCAGAGTTCAATAAAGTCATTTTGGTATTTTGACGGTCACATACGACCCTATTCGCCCAATGATCAGACCAAGCAGTTTCTTGAGCAAAACTTTATTGTAGACAAGTCAGTTGATTTGTACGATTGTTATGTAAAACATTTCACAGTTAAAAAAGACTTTAAAATTACTGTAGATTTAAAGGGTTTAAATGTTAATTCACCGTTCAGCGGTGATGCTTTGCGATTTAATATTGAATCATTTTCATCAGAGAATTTAAAAATTCAGCTAAAAGGATGGGCTGTTTTTGAAAATCAAGATATGGCCAATACTAAAATTCAAGTAGTTGCATTGAATAATGAAAATAAAGCTTTTGCCTTGCCAACCAACGCCATTCAAAGAGAAGATGTGACTAGTTATATAAACAATGGATTTAATTTGGATCAATCAGGTTTTGAGGTTAGTTATTCATTTGATGAATTGCCGCAAGGTCAATATAAATTAGCGCTGATCCTTGAAGATTTAAAAAACAAAAAGAAAGGGATGTCAATTACAGATAAAATCTTTATAAAACAATAAAAGAAATCATTGTAAATATTAATATTTTTGCCAAAAAATATACTGCATTATGAATATTATAAAACTTGTATCATCGACATTAATTGTTTTATCATTAGTTTCTTGTAAAGACGAAAAAAAAGAAACTGTAGCCCCTACTAACGAACCTAAAGAGGTAAAAGGGTTGCAAGTAACATTTGATTTAGTTGCCAAAAAAGATGATAATTTTCATTTGTATTATACTGAAGATGAATCAGTAAATTTTACGGAAGAAAAATCGATTTGGTTGCCCTATAAAGGGAAAGAAACGGTTCAAGAAGTTACCTTTGTTTTGCCTGAAGAAGCTGCGCCGACTAACTTGAGAGTTGATTTTGGACATGGTAAAAATCCTGAGCAATCGGATATTGTTTTAAAAAGTTTTCGTTTAAAATATTACGATAAAACTTTTGAAGCAAAAGATTCATTAATCTTCAATTATTTTTATCCAAATAAAGATAATACGCTTTTAGATAACAAAACAGCCACATTAAAGCGATTAAAGCAAGATCAAGAAACAGCACCTTGCTTGTATCCGCATACTCCATTGACAGATGAATTGAAAAAGTTAATACGTCAATAATTTTATTAACTTTATACACGTAAGCTACAAATGAATTATCTTTTGTAGCTTTTCTTTTTTATGCAGTTACGAATAAGTAAATTGATTTTTAGTCCAGCGGTACGAAATTTTTCCATCTACGGAGTCGGCCAAGTCTTTAATTTGGTCACCCCACTGATTGTTGTGCCTTATTTGGTTCTTGTTTGTGGGGTTGAAAATTATGGGAAAATCAGCATTGGCATGGCGGTTTCCTTTTTCTTGATGGTTTTTATCGACTATGGTACCGATATTTCTGCAGTCAAAGATATTTCGGTACAGCGCAACAATCCAAGCCAATTAAAGTCCATTATCGCCACGACCCTAGGAGCCAAAGCCATCCTTTTTTTGGTGACCACCGCTCTTTTTTCAGGCTTTATCGCTGCGGTTCCCTTTTTCCATCAAGAGTACCTCCTGTTTTATTTAGGAATTCCCATTCTTCTCGGACAGCTCGTCAATCCTACGGGGATATTGCAGGGTTTGGAGCATTTTACATCAATTACCGTGATGACAATCGTTTCCAAATTGCTTTACGTATTGCTAATTTTTACCTGTATTCAATCTACTTCCGACTATATTTATGTCAATTTGTTTTGGGGAATAGCCAATACGGTTGCCTACAGTATCCTTTTGGTATACTCCTTGAAAAAACACCAAATTGTGCGCAGCGATTTTCAAATGAGTGCAATTAAACATCTTTTGCATTCTAATTTTTCTCTTTTTTCCTCGCAGCTTTTTGTCTCCCTTCAAATGTATGCTCCAGTCGTATTTTTGGGCTATTTCGGTTCCAATTTTTGGGCGGGACAGTACCGTATCGTGGAGCAGATTTTGGTGATTTTTAAAACCTATCTCTTGCTTTTCTTCAACTTTGTATACCCGCGCATTTGCTATTTGGTAGAAACCAATCGACCAGAGGCATTTCGGTATTGGCGCAACTTTAACGGGTTAAATTTTGTATTTATCGCTGGGGCCATGGTCGTCTTGTTTACTTGTGCGTCATGGGTTGTCGGTTTTTTTACACCAACGCATCGCGATACCATAGCTGAGTTATTGCAAATCGGCATTGGAATCCCACTACTGATGGCGGTCTCGGTGCCCTTAAAACAATTGGTCTTGGGCTTTGGCCGTCAACGCGAGTACACCCGAATTACGTTGTTTGTTGTGCTCTTAACCTTGATCATTTTGGCGATTGTTATCCCGTTTTATCAAGTCAAAGGAGTGTTGTATGTTCTTTTACTAGCGGAGTTACTCACGGCAATTTTGTTTTACCTTTTCCTCAAAGAACGCCTGAAAAGGATATAGTCCAAACTATATGGTTAAAAAGTGTACCTTTGAATGTTGTAAAAAAGGTTAACACGACGAATGATTAAATCCATTTTTCAAAAATTACTCCACAAATCTGGAAAGGAATATCAAATCGATTCCCGCATCCCTTCGGGGTTGTTTTACCTTACTTTATACCAACGTTTTGTGATGTTGCTGCGTGGACTTTGGAAAACCCGACGAAAAGTTTTTATCGGGGCGGGCACTTCCTTGCACCATGTTAAAAATATTCATTTTGGACAAAGCGTAACCATCGACCGTCATTGTGTGATTGATGGCTATGCGAGTGAACCCATTCAATTGGGCGATTGTGTAAAAATCGGCGCCTTTTCCACGGTAAGTTCGACCAGTCACCTGTCTAAATTAGGCATCGGATTGAAAATGGGAAATCATTCTGCGGTGGGTATGTTTACCGAATTTGGAGCCGCCGGAGGGATAGTCATTGGCTCCAATGTAATTATGGGTTCCTACGTGAGCTTTCATTCGGAAAACCATAATTTCGCCGACCCCGATATTCCAATTCGTCTTCAAGGCGTTACTTCTAAAGGAATTACTATCGGAGACAATGTTTGGGTTGGCGCAAAAGTTACTTTTTTAGACGGTTGTCGTGTTGGAAATCATTGTGTTGTAGCTGCAGGAGCGGTAGTCAACGGCGAATACCCCGATCATTGCGTTATTGGAGGCGTACCGGCCAAAGTGCTTAAAATGTTGCAACCATGACGCTATCCCTTAAGTCCATTTCGTTGCATTCGTTTTTATTTACACTGTGTGTAATTGTACCGTATTTCAATAATTACGAATTGTCCTTTTTAATTTGGTTGGTCGTGGCTGTTATTTCGTTACGAAAACAGTATTCCCGAACCTTTCTTACCTATTGGGCGATTTTTGTTTTTCTGTTGCTTTTTGCCTTTTTGGTAGGCTGTTTTTTTGAGTATTCCCTTTACTTTATTGTCAGGGATGTCACCTATATGTTAAAACCCGTTTTAGGCTTAATGATTGGCTACCAGCTCTTTCATAAAGGAATCGAAAAACCGTTCCGTTTTCTGGTGTATTCTGGGGTGGCGATGGCGGCAATTCACTTGGTTATGGTGGCTTATGGTATTTTTTTACAAGGCGCAGCCAATGTGCGAGAGATCAGAGAATATGGGGGGTATTTCAATGATTATGAAGTATATGCGCTTTTGTTTTTGCTGTTCAACAAGCAATTTGATTTAGGACTTACCGCACGACAACGGCGTAATTTTTTAATTCTTTTAGGGGCTTCAAGTTTTTTCTATTTAGCACGCACCAACTTCTTGCAGTTTGCCATTTTGTATATGGGAATGAAAGGCTATTTGTTGTTGAACAAGCGCGCCTTAAAAATTATTTTTTCGTCTTTAGTAGCTATCGTTTTAGCCTACACCGCTATTTACTACTACAATCCCGTTCGCAACGGAGAGGGGTTGGACGAGTTTTTATATAAAATTAAAATGGCGCCTGGGGAAGCCTTTAGTACTAAAATTAACCGAGACGACTGGAAGGATTTTAACGACAACTATCGATCGTATGAAAATATCCGTACGATCCAACAACTCAACCATAATGAAACCTGGTGGTTTGGTGAGGGTATCGGCTCACAAGTTGATTTAAAACAAAAAGTGTATTTGGGGGATATGGAATTGCGCTTGATTTCGATTCTACACAACGGTTTTATGACGGTTTTACTCAAAACGGGGCTTCTCGGTTTAGGTGTTTATGTGTTGTCTATTTTATTTTTCTTTTTCAACGGACGACCTCAAAACCAGGAGTTAATGACCCTCAAACTTTTGTTTATAGGTACGGGCGTCTTTTTGGTGCTCTCCAATTGGGTGTTTATGGGGGTTTACAATTTATTGGATTCCAAATCCCTTTTGATCGGTTTTTTGTTTGCCTATAAAAATCAATTAGTACAACGCAAACCATGAAAACGCTACTGTTTATTCATCAATCGGCGGAGTTGTACGGTTCTGATAAAACCTTGCTTTGGTTGATTCAAAACTTGGATCGAAAACGCTTCAAAGCGGTAGTTTTACTTCCGTTTGAGGGCCCGCTTCAGGAAGCTTTGGAAATGGCTCACGCGGAGGTACATATTGCCCCTGTGTTGAAAGTGTATCGCAAAATGTTTACGCCTGCCAATCTTTTTCGTTTTTTTAAAGACATCCAATCGGGGTTGCAGACGGTCAAAGCATTGCATCGCAAACATCATTTTTCATTGATTTATTCCAATACGTTAGCCGTTTTATTGGGTGTTTTTGCCGCTCAAAAATTGCGTATTCCACACCTTTGGCATGTCCATGAAATCATTGAGTCGCCGGGTATTTTTAAAAAAGCCTACGGGAAATTACTGGCCTTACGGTCAACGTCATGGGTGGTCTATAATTCGGAGGCTACCGGTCATTTTTGGACTAAAACAGCTCCTGTAGGGCCAAAAAGTCAAGTCATTCCCAATGGATTGCCCTTACCTAAATCCGTTTCTGAATCCCAGCGCGATAGGGTGCGAGAAACTGCATTTAAAGCCACAGCGACTGATTTGGTTTTTGCATTGGTGGGTCGAATAAGCCGATGGAAAGGGCAGTTACTTGCCCTTGAAGCTTTTGCGGGTATTGCGCAACAGTATCCACACACGCGTTTGGTGTTTATCGGATCGGCTCCCCCAAATCAGGAGCATTTTGAAGAAAATTTACACGCTGAAATTAATCGTCTCGGGATACAACATCAAGTTGTTCATTTGCCTTTTCAAGAGGATATTCAATCGTATTGGGCTTCCATTGATGTGGCGTTGGTACCTTCTACCGAACCCGAGCCTTTTGGTTTGGTAGCTGTTGAAGCTATGCTGGCGGGCAAACCCGTTATTGGAGCCAATCATGGAGGATTGACCGAAATTGTTGACCACGAAGCAACAGGATTCTTGGTTAAACCTGGTGATGTGACCACTTTGCGCGAGGCGATGTCCTTTTTTATCACCCATCAAGAAGCCGCGGCACGTATGGGAGAAACTGGCAAAGAGCGTGCGCGTACCCATTTTTCAGTGCAAAGTTATACCCGCGCCTTTGAAACCCTCTTCGAACGTTTTTAAGGGGATAATTTTATTTTTTTCATTCCACAAAACGCCTATTTTTGCTCGGTAATTTTTTTTGCATGAAAATAGCTATACTTGGAACCCGAGGTATTCCAAACCATTACGGAGGATTTGAGCAGTTTGCCGAATTCTTTGCCGTTTATTTGGCCGAAAAAGGGCATGAGGTATACTGCTATAATTCGCACGATCATAAATTTCAAGAAAAAACATTTCACGGCGTACATATTATTCATCAATACGATCCCGAATATAAGTTGGGTACCTTCGGCCAATTTATTTACGACTACAATTGTATTCGCGATGCCCGAAAACGAAATTTTGACATCATTCTACAATTAGGGTATACCAGCAATTCTATTTGGTTTTTTCTACTTCCCAAAAAGCCCATCATCATTACCAATATGGATGGTATTGAGTGGAAAAGGTCAAAGTATAACAAAGCGGTACAGCAGTTTTTAAAATTTGCCGAACGTTTGGCAGCGATGAGTAGCGACTATTTGGTTTCAGATTCGTTAGGGATTCAAAAGTTTTTGGAGCGACGCTATGGAAAAAAATCAACCTACATTGCTTACGGGGCGTATCCTTTTTCCAATCCAGATCCTTCCATTTTAACGGAATACGGAGTAGAAGCAGGGGGCTATAATATGATTATGGCGCGTTTCGAACCCGAAAATAATTTCCAATTGGTTCTTGATGGAGTGGTAGAAAGCGGCGAAACGACACCTATTTTGGTGGTTGGCAACCATCAAACGAAGTATGGTGCGTATTTAAAAAATCGGTATGCTCAGTATCCATATATCCGATTTATGGGCGGAATTTACAATCTTTCGCACTTGAATAATTTGCGGTACCACTGCAATTTATATTTTCACGGACATTCTGTGGGAGGGACCAATCCTTCCTTGTTGGAGGCCATGGCATCGCAAGCCTTAATTGCAGCCCATGATAATGATTTCAATAAAGGAGTGCTTCAAGAGAACGCCTTTTTCTTTTCTACCCCTAAAGAAGTCGTGCACATCCTCAAAACTGCCAAAAAAAGTGATACCTTGCACTTCATAAAAAACAATTACGAGGCCATTGTAACACAGTTCAATTGGAGTAAAATTAATGGGGAATATTTACAATTATTTGAAGCTTGCATGGCAAAAGGAAAGCCATGATTTTCGTCAAAATCCACTACCGTATTTTGTTTTACTTGTCGTTTTAACGATTCCTTTACCCCATATTTTCAGTAGTATTGCTGCTATTCTTTGGGTTGTTTTGGCCTTATTTTTACGCAAAAAAGGAACACCAAAATGGAATCCCGCCTTGATATGGCCGTTGTTATTGTATGTGGGTTTGGCGCTTTCTTATTGTTGGTCCATAGCCCCGTCACTTACCCTTTCAGCACTTACAAAGCAAATCCCGTTGCTTTTGTTCCCTTTGGTGTTTTTTATCCATAGCCAATGGTCTCCCGAGGCTGAAACAAAGATTAAAAACGGTTTAGCCTACGGGTATTCAGTTTTCGCTCTTTTTTGGTTGCTCAAAGCGCTCATACGGTATTGTCTTACCGGAGATCAAAATGTGTTTTTTTATCATGATTTAGTGACCCATGATGTCAACGCAATTCATGTTTCATTGTACGTTGCCGTAGCTTTTTTTATAGTGCTTGAAAAGCAGGTTCGCACAATTTTGGAATGGATTTTTATGGGCGTTTTAGGGTTGGTTATGGTCTTGCTTTCCTCCAAAAACGTCATCATTATCTTTTTAGGATTATTTGTTATTCGATGGATACAGCAGTACCGCCATCGGGTACCCTTTCGTGTTAAAATGTTGCTTGGAGGAATTTCTATCGGTTTGTTACTTCTTTTTTCGGGTAAAATTATGGACCGATTTCGACTAGAGGTAGCTTCAAATACGGGTCATGAAACGGTTAATCGTACGATTGGAGATGCAACAAATAAGGTCTATAATGTTACAGTGCACCAAGCGTGGAATCAACCCACTTTTAAAGCCAATGATTTTTTTCCAGGGACAGCTTTACGCGTGTATCAAATTCGAATATTTCTTGAAATGATGGGCGAAGATGGACAATGGCTTACAGGCTATGGAGCGAATGCAACCGACGAAAAAATTCGGCAAAAACGTATAGAACACCAACTTTATCAAGGTTATGATGTATTCAACTTCCATAACCAGTATATTCAATTTTTTGCAGAAATTGGAATCATTGGTTTTATTATTTGCATCATAATGGTGTTTGTAAATTTGAAAATTGCCATAAATCGAAAAGATTTCGTTCATTTTTCTTTTGCAATTTTGATTATAAGTTTATTTTTGACAGAGTCATTTTTGGCACGCCAACGTGGAGTAATTTATTTTACCCTCATGTATTGTTTATTCATGTCCTTTTCACCCAAAGGGAATATTAAGAAGTTACTATGAAAAGAATTTTAATCACTGGTGCAGCAGGATTTTTGGGCTCACATTTATGCGATCGTTTCTTAGCTGAGGGATACCATGTTATTGGAATGGATAACCTAATCACTGGCGATTTAAAAAACATTGAACACTTATTCAAAGAAGAACATTTTGAGTTTTATCATCATGATGTCACCAAATTTGTTCATGTTCCAGGACATTTGGATTATATTTTACATTTTGCCTCACCGGCGAGCCCCATTGATTATTTGAAAATTCCAATTCAAACCTTAAAAGTAGGTTCATTGGGAACGCACAACTTATTGGGCTTGGCACGGGTAAAAAAAGCAAGAATTCTTATTGCTTCTACCTCAGAAGTTTATGGTGATCCTTTGGTGCATCCGCAAACTGAAGATTACTATGGCAATGTAAATACCATTGGTCCACGTGGTGTGTATGACGAAGCCAAGCGTTTTCAGGAATCGATTACGATGGCATATCATACCTTCCATGGAGTAGAAACACGTATTGTGCGTATTTTTAACACTTATGGACCCCGTATGCGACTGAATGATGGCCGCGTAATTCCTGCTTTTATCGGGCAAGCTTTACGAGGTGAAGATTTAACGGTGTTTGGAGATGGAAGTCAAACGCGATCCTTTTGTTATGTGACCGATCAAGTGGAAGGTATTTACCGTTTGTTATTATCCGATTACAATATGCCCGTAAATATTGGTAATCCTGACGAAATTACGATTCGCGATTTTGCTGAGGAAATCATTAAACTTACAGGTACCGAGCAGAAAATTATTTACCATCCTCTTCCGGTTAATGATCCGTTACAAAGACAACCAGACATCACCAAAGCAAAGGAAATTTTAGGCTGGGAACCCAAAGTAAGTCGTTCCGAAGGGATGAAGCTAACCTATGACTATTTCAAATCCTTGACCTCCGAGGAATTGTTGCGTGAGGAGCATAAAGATTTTAAAAATTATATTCACTAAACCCACCTTCAAGTGCATCATACAGGTCGGTATTCCAAATACATACGTCCCATAAGTATTCTACTAGATTTGCTAGTAGTCAATGCACTTAGTTTATATTTTTTTAGAGAGCTACGCGTTGATTTTTTGGTCTACATTCCGTACCAAATTTTAGCTTGGTCTCTGATTGCGTTATTGGTTCGGTTTTACGAAGTGTATCGGTTTACTACGCCTGTTGAAATTATTTCCAAATTATTCAAGCAATCCACTTTGTTTTTATTGTTGGTAATTGCTTTTTTCCCCTTTGTAAAAACCACAATTTTTAGTGGTAAAGCTATAGCTTGGCTGCTTTCGGTGAGTTTTGTTATTATCACAGGATTTAAATATTTTTTCTTTTATTACCTGAAGAAATACCGATTGTTAACACACAATAATTACCGTTCTGCAGTGATTATTGGGTATACTCCGGAAGCGTTGAATTTGAAAAAAGTTTTTGAAACGCGACAAGATTACGGGTATCGTTTTCATGGTTTTTTTTCCGATAAAAAGCAAGGACCTGAAATTGTTGGAAAAACCGATGAGCTAAAAGCTTTTGTTTTGGAAAAAAGAATCGATGAAATCTACTGTTCCTTGAACGAAATTTCTAATGAGAAAATCAAAGAATTGGTTCAATTTGCCGATGAATTCCGTAAGACTATCAAATTTATTCCTGATACAAAGGAGATTCTTTCCAAGAATTTGAAAATTGATTATTACGAACTCTTCCCAGTATTATCGCTTCAAAAAACACAGTTACACGATCCGCTTATAAAAGGTTTTAAGCGCGCTTTCGACATTCTCTTTTCATTAATTGTTATCGTATGTATACTCTCTTGGTTGACGCCAATTATTGGACTTTTGATTTTGCTTGAATCTCGCGGCCCTATTTTTTTCAAACAAGGGCGCCCCGGATTGGATGAGAAAGAATTCTTTTGCTACAAGTTTCGATCCATGCATCAAAATGTCAACACCGAGCAAGAAGCTTCTCGCAACGATCCACGAGTGACGCGTATGGGTCGGTTTATGCGAAAAACGAGTATTGATGAACTACCCCAATTTTTCAATGTATTCCTTGGCGATATGTCGGTAGTAGGGCCGCGACCACACCTTTGGTCTCAAAATAAAGCGTATGCCAACAAAATCAAGAAGTACATGGTTCGCCTTTATGTAAAACCAGGCATCACCGGATTGGCCCAAGTAAAAGGTTTCCGTGGAGAAATTGAAACGGATGAAGACATGATTAATCGCATCAAATACGATGTGTTTTATATAGAAAACTGGTCGTTTGTATTAGATATTAAAATTATCGTTCAAACCGTCATCAATATTTTTAAGGGCGAAGAAAAAGCATACTAGAATACTCCTTGTTCAATTAAATCTTTTACCTGTTTTTCGATATCAAAATCCGCTTGCGCCTGTTCAAAAACTTTTGTTTTTAAGGCCGCTAATTCGGATTTATCCAAGGCATTTATCTCCAGAAGTTGGTGTTGCATGGTGCTAAAATCGCCCACAGGAACCACCCAACCCAATCCGTGATTTGTCACTATATTTTCGCCCTCACCACCGCCAAAATACAAAATAGGAAACCCTAAACTTCCATACTCAAAAATTTTGGAAGGAACCGAACCGTAAATCCGTGTGGTTAAGGGCACAATGGCGATGTCAAAGGTTTTTAGCATTTCATGAAGTGCCTTGCGATCCATCATGCCATGGAAAAATATCGGTTGTTGTGGATGGTTTTGTAAATAGGCTTCGATTTCTTTCTTCTCAGCGCCATCCCCGAAAATGTGCAATTCAATTCGCGTTCCCACCAAGTCAAGTTGCCGACATAATTCATACACGCCTTGCGCAACCCCCAACAATCCTGCGTAGAATACTTTTATGGTAGGCTCCGCTGAGGTTTGCAGTTCACATTGTTTCTCTGCATGATCGGGATAATTTCGATACAAATACCCTTGCTTATTGGGGAAAATCGAATGAACATGATCCAAAATTTCTTTCGATTGTCCCAACAGTATAGAAGCCTTTTGATAGATAAAGCGTTCCATGAAAAGGGAAACGTTATGCGAAAATGACCCTTTTTTCAATGCATTAAGTTCCAAGGCTGCCAAAGGCCATAAATCGGAGACATTAAGGATAATTTTCTTTCGTTTTAGCGTTAAAATAGCCACCGAAAGAAAAGACAACAATAAAGGAGGCGATTGCACGATTACTTTTTTGGGTGTTTTTTTAAACAGTAAAAACAGTACCAAAACACTTGAAAACGAAAGGATGGACAGCAAACGTTTGGCAATATTCTTACTGTTACTCGGATAAATCCAAAGCCGTTTTATCCGAATTCCTTTTTGGAGTTCTGTCACCGAAAATTTTCCACGGTATTCTGGAAACAATTCACCTTTGGGATAATTTCCCAAGGGGCAAAGCAAAGTGACTTCATAGTTGTTTTTATGTAATTGTAGGGCCATTTGCTCAATTCGATTGGCAGCGGCCCCTTTTTCTGGCGGATAATAGTTAGAGATTATGAGTATGTCTTGCATTAGTTCCTTTTTTGCCACAAAATATCGACAATACGTTCAGAAGCTTTTCCGTCCCATAATTCAGGAATCCCCGCCTTTTTCATTCCGTTTTGAAGAAAAGAAGTATACGTTTCTACCAACTTTTCTACTTGTGTTCCTACCAAGTGATTGGTCCCTATAGTAATCGTTTCGGGACGTTCGGTATTGTTACGCAAGGTAAAACAAGGAATTCCAAGAACCGTAGTTTCTTCCGAAATTCCACCGCTATCGGTAATTACGGCAAAGCTATGTGCTACCAAATACATGAAATTTAAATACCCTTGCGGTTCGATAAAAACAATATTTTGGGTATCCAATTGCCGCTCGCCCAAAATTGCTTTAGTTCGGGGGTGAATGGGGAAGATGATTTTTTTTCCTTGTGCCAACGCATCAATACCTTGCAGTAAATGCAATAACGAATCCTCTTCATCAACGTTGGCCGGTCGGTGTAAGGTAAGTACGATATAGTTTCCTTTTTCAAGGGCGAAATCCTCCCAAAACAAAGGTCGCTGAAAGCGGTGTTGATTTTGATATAAGGTGTCAATCATTACGTTCCCCACAAAATGCACAGCATCGGGTTGCGCACCATATCGAATTAAATTTTCAGTAGCCAAGGGAGAGGTGGTAAAGAAATAATCGGTAATGCTATCGGTTACGATTCGGTTGATTTCTTCAGGCATAGTCATATCTCCCGAACGAATTCCCGCTTCGACATGCGTTACTTTTAGGTTCATTTTTTTGGCTACAAGTGCACAGGCCATGGTTGAATTGACATCGCCAACCACCAAAACCATATCGGTAGGATTTTCCAATAATTCTTGTTCAAAAGCCACCATAATATTGGCCGTTTGCACCGATTGGGAACCGCTTTTTACCTCAAGATTGGCATCGGGTTTGGGGATATTCAGCTCTTCAAAAAACGTATCACTGAGGTTTTTATCATAATGTTGACCCGTATGTACCAAACGATAGGAGAGTGGAATACCCTCCTGCTGTTTTTGTTCTATTGCTCGAATAATAGGAGCAATTTTAATAAAATTAGGTCGTGCACCCGCAACGATAGTTATTTTCATAATCTAATTTTTATACCCAATGGGTTTTCGATTTTCGGCCGGTTTGACTTCGTTTAATTCGTCTAAATACGAAAACACTAACTCAATATTTTTATCATGGTTCTCCACTTTTTGTTCCAACAAATGGATTTTTTCCTGTACTTCGGAATGCTCCATAATCCTTTGTCGCATTTGGGTGAATAGTCGCATGATTTGAATATTCACCGAAATAGCCAGTTCCGAATGAATCACACTCGAAAGCATGAGAATGCCATGTTCGGTAAAGGCCATAGGCGCGTGTCGTAATCCCATTTTTAACGATTTGGAAGACGCAAATTGCGACCTCCAATTATGTAATTCATCCTCAGTCAAAACAAACATAAAATCTTCAGGAAAACGAGATAAATTTCGTTTTACTGCTTCTTTTAACCGTTTTGTTTCAATTCCGTACAATTGGGCCAAATCGCGATCCAAGAGTACTTTTTGGCTTCGGATAACATAAATTTTATCCAATACCTTTTCATTAGGGCGCATAGAATTTTGCATAGGCGTTGTATTTAAAAATTATTTTGGTTTATATCAAGGAAACAAATTGCTTCAATTTCCCACTTTTGCTACGTACTAAGGTCTCTTTTCGGGAAAAATGAAAAGTCAATCCCGATTCCAAATAGGTTTCGATGGCCTGCTCAATCGCTTTTATTTGAGGTAAAGTCAAAGCAATTCGACTCACATATTCGATTTCAAAAGTATCTATTTTGGTTTGTTTTATCACAAATTCTTGCACATTTCCATCGTCTTCAATGATACTTTTGGTCACATAGTAAAAGGTGAGTCCCGGCGATTTTTTACCGCTTGGCAATACCGCAATATCATTGGTGCGTCCAATGAGTTTATGGAGAATGGGTTTTTGTAATGTGCTTTTTTCATCCAAAATGCCCAAATCACCGATGTCATACCGAATAAACGGATGGGCTTTGTTGTATAACGAAGTAATCACAATACGCCCTTCTTGACCGTTTGGCACTGGATTATCCTGTGCATCCAAAATCTCCACAAACAAGGTTTCCGCATTCACTTGCCATTCGCCTTTAGGATTTTGAAAGGCTATCAAATCCAATTCAGAGGCGCCGTATTCGTTGATAATCGGAATCCCAAATTGATTTTCTAAAAGGATTTTATCTTCAGGGAACAACATTTCTGAGGTTACGACACAACATTTTAGGGTTGGACAAACGTCTTTTAAAACGATGTTTTTTTGCTGCAAAAATTTAGCAAACAAGACAATCGAACTCGTGTATCCATTGATGTTGTCAAATTTTTTTCGGCGAAAGGTAGCCAACACTTCCTCCAGGACTTTATCCGATAAATCAAAAATAGGAAAGCGAAACCGACCGCTTAAAAAATCCTTAAGCCGTTCTTTGGCATACCCCATGGTGTCCAAGGGAATACCGTAAAATCGCGCTTGATAAGAGGTGTTAAAATCAATGCCAAATTGCCCAAATTGGGTAATGATGTTGGCCCAAGTGAGCGCGTGGGAAAATTTATCTTTGGCAAAAATAAACGGATCGCCACTCGACCCCGAGGTTTTGTTAACATATACATTCTTAACGGTGTAACCTTCCGAAAGGCGCTGGGCCAAAGGTTGCTGAAAATGTTTTTTGGTCATAATCGGCAGTGACAACCAATCGGCACTGTTTTTTTGGGACACCAATTGTTGGTACAACGGATTGTGTTGCACATGGTGCGCTACGATAGCTTCTCGCTGCGGCAGCAGGTAGTCGGCAAATTTTTCTGAGGAAAGATTTCGAATTTGTGCATACTGCTTTTTAGCCTTCTTCATGGGAAAGCCTTGCATTTGCAATGAAAAATCAAACAGTCGAAACACCCGATTCATTTTTTTTCAAAAGTAATAAATTCAAGGCAGGTCTGTGTGAAACTTTTTAAAAGATTGCCTTTTACAAACGTCAAAAACACCCTATTTTTGCACCACAACGACTTTCGATTTTTACATTCGAAATAACACAACACCACATGACAATTTTACTTCTTGGATCGGGCGGGAGAGAACATGCTCTAGCTTGGAAAATGCTTCAAAGTTTGCACTGTACTCAATTATTTGTGGCCCCTGGAAATGCAGGAACGGCTGCGATTGCTACCAATGTTGATATAAACCCGAATGATTTTCAAGCGGTGAAACAATTTTGCTTGGCGCACCAAGTAGGTATGGTAGTCGTTGGTCCCGAGGATCCTTTGGTGAATGGGATTTATGATTTTTTTAAAAATGATGTGGAACTAACGGCGATTCCAGTTATTGGTCCTTCAAAAGAAGGGGCACAATTGGAAGGCAGTAAAGAATACGCCAAACAGTTTTTGGTGCGTCACCACATTCCCACGGCGCGCTATGAAAGTTTTACCCCCGAAACAGTTGAACAAGGTTGTGCTTTTTTGGAAAGCTTAACCGCTCCGTATGTCTTGAAAGCTGATGGATTGGCCGCGGGGAAAGGCGTTTTAATTCTTACCGATTTGGAAGAAGCTAAAACGGAATTGCGGAATATGTTGGTACACGCCAAGTTTGGTTCGGCCAGTGCAAAAGTGGTTATTGAAGAGTTTTTAAGCGGGATTGAGCTGAGTTGTTTTGTATTGACGGATGGAAAAAGTTATAAAATACTTCCCACGGCCAAAGATTACAAACGTATCGGAGAAGGCGATACGGGTTTGAATACCGGCGGAATGGGTGCCGTTTCTCCAGTACCTTTTGCCGATGCCGCTTTTATGGAAAAAGTTGAAACGCGCATTGTAAAACCTACGATTGCAGGATTACAGCAAGAAAATATTGAATACAAAGGATTTGTGTTTATTGGATTAATTAAAGTGGGCGACGATCCTTTCGTAATCGAATATAATGTCCGCATGGGCGACCCCGAAACCGAAGTGGTGATGCCGCTCTTACAGTCGGATTTGGTAGCGATTTTTAAAGCGGTTGCCGAACAGCAGCTGGACACAATTACCCTTGAGATCGATCCGCGAAGCGCTACGACCATTATGGTGGTATCGGGCGGTTACCCTGAAGGGTATGAAAAAGGAAAAACGATTAGTGGTTTAGAAGCAGTCAAGGATTCAATCGTGTTTCATGCCGGAACAAAATTGCAAGAGGGTCAAGTTGTTTCCCATGGTGGACGTGTTTTGGCGGTTACCTCGTATGGTGAGACGTACCAAGAGGCCATAAAAAAATCTTACCAAAACATAGCGAAGCTACATTTTGATAAGATGTATTATCGAACCGATATCGGTTTTGATTTATTTTAAAAACGAGTGAGCCGTTGTATCTTGGTTGTCTTCGTTGTTTTCTTTGTGTAAATTCAATTGTTTACACCAGTAAACTACATAGTATCCACAGATGATGATACCAATCCAATTTAGGAAATTGGCACCCCACCAACCCCAATAGCCTTCCAATTCCAATTGACGCAAAGCATCAAGGGGTAAAAAAAGGAAATCGACAAATAGCGACTGTATAGCTTCAAAAAATGCTTTCATTTTTAAATCAAGTGTTATATTTACAAGCACAAAAGTATAAAATATCCGCATGATAACAACAATTTTTAAGAAATCTACACCCATAAATTATAGCTTGATTGTTTTGGCTACATTAGGGTTTTATTTTTTATATCAAATTCATGTTGGGTTTCAAGGGTTGGGTTGGATTGAATACCTGCAAAAAGGGCTAATTCTATTCTTACTTTTTGCCTCTTTATTTTTGGTCAATTTTATTGTTAAAAAGAATGTGCTGACCAAAGACAGTTCCTACACCTTGTACTTTTTTCTCCTTTTTCTCCTTTTTTTTCCTGAATTGTGGAACAATGTCCGATTGATGTTGGCCAACTTTTTTGTACTGTTGGCATTGCGGCGGTTGATTTCCTTGCAAACCCTAAAAGCGCCTAAGGAGAAAATATTTGATGCTTGTTTGTGGATTTTTATCGCGAGTTTATTCCAATTTTGGGCGTTACTTTTCGTTGTATTGGTTTATGTTTCCATTATTTTTCACGTTTCCCGCGATTACCGCAATTGGTTGATTCCGTTTGTTGCGTTTTTTATTTTTGGCATCATTGGTATTGCTTGCTCCTTATTTTTTGATTTAGATGCGTTAAGTCAGTATCTTGCTCAAGAGAAAGTGGGCTATTCGCTGGATTATTTTTCGGGACAAAACGCACACATTGCTTTTTCGATGTTTGTTGTGGCCATCATTTTCTTTTTTATTCCTGCGGCATTAACAGTGACCAATCGCCCGTTGAACTTGCAAGCTTCCTATAAAAAATTACTATTTGCTTTGGTCTTGGGAGGCGTTCTTTTTGCAATTTCTATTCCAAAAAGCAATGAGTTGTTGGTGTTTATGTTTTTTCCTTTGGCGGTTTCAGCTACTTTGATGATTGAAAATAGCACCAACAAAGTGCAGCAAGAGTTAATCCTTTGGATCACGTTAGCCTGCGGATTGTTTGCGTTTTTTAGTCAGTTATAATTTACTCCCGTAAGCCAAATCACCTGCGTCGCCCAATCCGGGGATGATGTAGTTTTTTTCATTCAATCGCTCGTCCAAGGCCGCTACCCACAAATGACATTCTTTTGGCAAATGTTCCTCTAAGTAGGCAATTCCCTCGGGCGCTGCAATCACTACAGCGATATGAATTTCTTTTGGTTTTTGTTCCAAATGCAGTTGGTTTAACACAGCCACAATGGATTGCCCTGTGGCCAACATGGGGTCGATTAAAATCAAATTCTTGTCTTGAAATGACGGGGCCGCTTGGTATTCGACCAAAATTTCAAAAGCATCATCTTGATTGTAATGATGACGATATGCCGACACAAATCCGTTTTCAGCCTCATCAAAAAAGTTCATAAACCCTTGATGAAGCGCCAGCCCCGCACGCAAAATCGAACATAAAACCACATGGTCGGCTAGTGTAGTCGTGGGTTTGAGACCCAGCGGTGTTTGTACTGTCACCGGTTTATACTCGAGCGTTTTGCTCAATTCATACGCCATAATTTCACCGATACGCTCGATATTTTTTCGAAAACGCATGCTGTCTTTTTGAATGGAAATATCTCGTATTTGAGCCAAAAAATGATTCAAAATACTGTTTTGTTCGGAGATGTAGTGGATGTGCATGTGCGCGGATTTTGTCTGTCAAAGTAACGGGATAAAAACTATCTTTGCAAAAAAACTACACCTATGTTTGCTGAATTTGCTTTTCCCATTTTTGAACGCTGTATTCGTGAGTATCATGTGATCAACGACGTATATCAACCGACTTTGAATCCATACGAAAAGGGTAGTATAGAGTATTTATTGTACGCCAAAAATTGGGTCGATACGGTGCAGTGGCATTATGAAGACATTATACGGGATCCGCAAATTGACCCGGTAGCTGCTTTGGATTTAAAGCGTAAAATTGATGCGTCCAACCAAGTACGCACTGACATGGTGGAGTATATTGATAGTTATTTTCTTCAAAAATATAGCGGTGTTCAAGTGAAGGCCAATGCTAAAATTAATACCGAGAGTCCTGCGTGGGCCATTGACCGCTTGTCTATTTTGGCGTTGAAAATTTATCACATGCATGAAGAAGCAACGCGTCCCGATGCCTCCGATGAGCACCGTGCCAAATGCCAAGAAAAACTAAATGTACTTTTGGACCAAAAGAACGATATGTTTACCTCTATCAGTGAGTTGTTGACCGATATTGAAAATGGTGACAAGTACATGAAAGTCTACAAACAGATGAAAATGTATAATGACGAGGATTTGAATCCGGTGTTGTACCAGCAGAAAAAATAATTGGCGCAAAAAACACGACATATTGCTTTTATTCGCCTTTCAGCCATGGGCGATGTTGCGATGACGGTGCCGGTTATTTTGGCCTTCATGCAACACCATCCTGAAGTAAAGGTGACGGTCGTTTCCCGTGCCTTTTTTAAACCTATTTTTTTACAGATTCCTCAAATTCAATTTGTTTCGGTTCATACCCATCATCAACACAAAGGGTTGTGGGGTATTTTTCGGTTGTACCGCGAATTGAAAGCGCTGGGTGTCACTGAAATCGCCGATTTTCACAATGTGTTGCGATCCAAAATACTACGCGTTCTTTTTGCATTAAGGGGTCAAAAAACCGCGTATACCGACAAAGGACGTTTGGAAAAAAAGCAGTTGACCCGACTGGAGGAAAAAACCATTGCCCCGCTTAAGCCGATGACGCTTAGACATATCGAAACCCTCCAAAAGTTGGGGTATACCGTTCCTTTTGACACGCTATATTACCTGCCCAAAGAGGCGCTTTCGCCCAATGTTCTGGAGCAAACCGGCCCCAAGCAGCAATTGTGGATTGGCATAGCTCCTTTTGCCCAGCATTCGGCCAAGGTGTATCCGATAGATTTATTGCAAAATGTCGTTGCTGAGTTGGCCCAAGGACCCTATCGCATTTTCTTATTGGGTGGCGGTCGTCGCGAATCGGAACTTTTGGATACGCTTACACCTTTGGGGGAGCGCATCAAGAATATGGCCAATAAAATTTCCTTTGAACACGAGTTGGAACTCATAGCCAACTTAGACTTGATGGTTTCGATGGACAGCGGAAATGCGCATTTGGCAGCATTATATGGTGTAAAAACGATTACACTTTGGGGCGCCACCCATCCGTATGCGGGATTTGCGCCGTATGGACAACCGTTGGACTATTGTCTTACAGCCGATCGTTCGCAATATCCGTTTTTGCCTACCTCTATTTATGGCAATAAAAAAGTTGCGGGTTATGAGCAAGCCATGCGTACCATAACACCGCAACAAATTCTTCAAAAGATTTACAGTATTCTATCGGAGGAGCGTTAGAACGCTTTATCTCCTTGTTTATACATCATCAAAGTCGACATAAATTTCGGGGGTTGTAGGATGCGCTTGGCAGGTAAGGATTAATCCCTCGGCGATTTCACTGTCGGTGAGAATAGCATTTTTCTTCATGGTTGCGGCACCGCTGGTCACTCGGGCGAGACAACTGCTGCAAATACCCCCTTGACAGGAATATGGGGCGTCGATTCCTTGTTTTAAAGCGGCTTCCAAAATGGTTTGTTTTTGGCTCATTTCAAAGGCTGTTTCCTCGCCATCGACTTGGAGTGTAATCGCTGTATGTCCTTCTCCTGTAGGCGCGGCACCACTTTGACTGGAAGATGTAAACAATTCAAATTTTATTGCTTTTTCAGGAATATTGTGCTCTTTCAGAGTGTTGGTAACAGTAGTAATCATTTCCTCGGGACCACACAAATAGAATTTATCAAATTCTTTTTCCTTGTGTTTGTTGTTTATTACAAAATTGACAATGGATTTATCAATACGGCCAAACAATTCGCTTTCTTGGGTTTGGCTAAAGACATAGTGTACGAAAAAACGGCCCACATACTGTTGTTGCAATTCGTGCAATTCGTGGTGAAAAATAGTTTCGGCTACCGATTTATTCCCATAGACCAACACGAAGGTACTTTGGGGTTCGCTTTCTAACACCGATTTAAGAATAGAGAGCACGGGAGTAATGCCGCTACCGGCCGCAAATCCAGCATAGTTGCGTTGTCGATCGATTTGGGGTTCGAAGGTAAATTTTCCCTCAGGAACGCTCACTTCAAGCACATCACCGGGTCTTAAATTTTTATTAGCAAAAGAAGAAAAAAGTCCAAATTTAACCGCCTTTACAGCAATGCGCAGTTCCCCGCTTTTGGGTGAAGCACAAATCGAATAGGCGCGACGAATTTCTTGTCCGTCTAAGGTGAGTTTTAAAGTAACATATTGTCCGGCTACAAACGTGTAAGCGGCTTGTAATTCGGCGGGAATTTGAAACGCCAAGGAGACCGACTGTTCGGTTTCGCGACGCACATCTTTTATCAAGAGTTTATAAAAAGTAGACATAGCTATAAATTTTTGGCAAAGGTACGAAGACTCTCTTAAATGTTTGGAGTAGAAATTGCCGATGTTTATGGGGTGGGGTTTCTGGCAGGAATTTGCGGTAGGGGGTGAAGTGGAAAGCCCGCAAGCGAAGTATGAGTGCGGACTTGTAGCGGAACACCCGACGGCAAGAGATGGGTGGATAGATGAAAAAAGTTCATTTGCCGGACCGCCCAAATTGTAACAAATTTGTTATCTTGTTCACTAATTGAAAAACCTAAAACCTATGATACGTCGTTTTCTTTCGTTGGAATGGAAATCGTTTGCCCGTTCGGCCTCGTTTCAAACCAACCTCGCCTTAAAGATTTTGATGGCTTTGGGAGCATTGTACTTTATTGTTTGTTTTTTGATCCTTGGATTGGCGGTCTATCCGATTTTGAAAGAGCAAGGGTACAATCCGGTGCAAACCATCAATCGCATCATGATTTATTATTTGACGGCCGATTTGATTATACGGTATTTTATGCAAAAAATGCCCGTTATGAATATTCGTCCGCTGTTGGTGACGCCGCTCAAAAAAAGTACGGTGATTCACTTTTTGTTGGGAAAAACATGGTTTTCCTTTTTCAACATCATCCATGCTTTTTTTCTGGTTCCTTTTACGGCAATGATGCTTTACAAAGGGGAGCCTGTGGGGTCGACCTTGGCCTGGTGGTTGGGCATAAGCGCATTGATTTACTGCTGTAATTTCACCAATATTTTACTCAACAACAAGGATGCTGTTTTTTATCCGATGGCGGGATTGGTGTTGCTTTTGGCCGCTTCGCAATACTATGGTTGGTTTGATATTACCGCGTATACGTATCCGTTGTTTCAAGCTGTATTTGACACCCCAGTTATGGCGCTAGTGCCTGTTGTGCTCTTGGGGCTTTTGTACTATGCAACCTACCGCTATTTTGTGGGTCATATGCATTTGGATGAGAAATTGGCTTCGAAAGCTGAAATCGCACAAACCGAGAATTTAACATGGTTGAATCAGTTTGGCACTTTGGGAACGTTTTTGAAAAATGACATTCGCTTGCTCAAGCGAAATAAGCGTTCCAAAACAACTTTGGTGATGAGTGTGTTGTTTATTGCTTATGGGTTGTTGTTTTATACCAATTCGATTGAAGCCTATCAATCGGCGCCGATGCAAATGTTTGCGGCGATTTTTTGTACGGGTGGATTTTTGTTTGTGTTTGGCCAATTTATTCCGAGTTGGGATAGCGCCTACTACCCATTGATGATGAGTCAAAACATTCAGTACCGCGATTATTTAATGTCGAAATGGTGGTTGATGGTGTTGGCTACGTTTGTCTCTACGTTGATTGCTTCTTTTTATTTGTATTTCGGCTGGGACGTCTACAAAATGATCATTGTGGGTGCGGTTTTTAATATGGGATTCAATTCGCATTTGGTCATGTTGGGTGGTGCGTATGTAAAAACCCCCATTGATTTGACAACGAGCAAACAAGCCTTTGGGAACAAACAGGCTTTTAATGCCAAGACGATGTTGATTTCTTTACCCAAAATGTTGCTTCCTATGGGATTGTATTCGTTGGGCTACTATACCCATTCTTCCGACTTAGGAGCGCTTTTGGTAGCGGGTGCTGGCGTATTGGGCTTTGCCTTCCGCGATCGCGTGTTTTCGCAAATTGAAAAAATTTATAAAGTAGAAAAGTATGCCACGTTGGCGGCTTACAAACAAAAAGCATAACGATAAACTTCCTTCCTCATGATACAAGTACAACAATTAAGTAAGATGTACGCTAATGGCGTCAAAGTTTTAGATATTAACGAATTGGAAATTCCTAAGGGACAGAGTTTTGGATTGGTAGGCAACAACGGTGCAGGGAAAACCACCTTGTTTAGTTTGCTGTTAGATTTGATTCAGCCCACTACAGGAAAAGTGATTAACAATGGGGTTGCGGTGAGTTCGAGCGAGGCTTGGAAACCGTTTACCGCGGCGTTTTTGGACGAGAGTTTTTTAATCGGTTACTTGACGGCGGAAGAGTACTTTTATTTTATCGGGGAACTTCGAGGCCAGAACAAAGCCGATGTAGACGCCTTGTTGGCCAAGCATGAAGATTTTTTCAACGGAGAGATTTTGACCAAGAAAAAGTATTTGCGCGATTTGTCGAAAGGGAATCAGAAAAAAGTGGGAATCATCGCAACGTTGATTGGCAATCCTGAAGTGATTATTTTGGACGAACCCTTTGCGAATTTAGATCCAACGACAGTGAATCGTTTAAAAAAGATTTTAAAAGAATTGGCCGAAGATCCCAACGTAACTTTGTTGGTATCGAGCCACGATTTGGTGCATACCGTTGAGGTTTGTAATCGTATTGTGGCACTGCATTTGGGTCAGGTAGTCAAAGACATTCAAACCAGCCCAGAGACGCTTCAAGAGTTGGAAGCCTTTTTTGCGGTATAAGGTTGCTATATCTTCTCAGGTACACCCCAATGGTTTCGGCTGTTGGGGTGTACTATTTTCAATTTTCCCCCTATTTTTTTTCACTTTACAAAAAGAAATGTATTTTTACCCGTTAGATATACTAAAAGCGCCAAATTGCAGTTAGTTAAATAAACGTTTTTGACTTGAAAAACTCAACCCCAAAATATTTCCTTTTTTTCGGATTTGCTGCCGTACTCGTGGCTTGTTCTACGAAAAAAGATGCCTTTGTCAATCGAAAATTTCACGCATTAAATACCAAATACAATATTTTATACAATGGTGAAGTAGCGATGGACCAAGGGGTCGTGGATTTACGCAACCAGTATAAAGACAATTTTTGGGAGGTACTGCCCGTGGAGCGTATGCAAGTTACAGAGGAAAAAGCATTGCCCGGCGACACAAAGAATCCCAATTTTGATCGGGCTGAAACCAAAGCGATCAAAGCGATTCAAAAGCATTCGATGAATATTGATGGAGTGGAACGCAATCCCCAAATGGACGAAGCCCACTTAATGCTCGGACAGGCGCGGTATTATGAGCAACGTTTTGTCCCTGCATTGGAAGCGTTCAACTATGTTTTGTATAAATACCCGCAAAGCGATAAAATTAATTTGGTTAAAATTTGGCGGGAAAAAACCAATATGCGATTGGAAAATGACGAATTAGCCGTCAATAATCTTCGTAAGTTGTTGAAAGAGATCAAGTTTAAAGACCAAGTGTATGCCGATGCCAACGCTACACTTGCTCAAGCGTTTATCAATTTAAAAGAGATCGACAGTGCGATTGCCAAGTTGCGTTTGGCTACCGAATTTACCAAACTCGACGAGGAAAAGTCACGGTACCGTTTTATTACGGCGCAATTGTATGAAGATCGCGGTCAAAAAGACAGTGCTTTTATCGAGTATCAACGGGTTATCGACATGAATCGCAAAGCGGCTCGTCAGTATGTGATCCAAGCCCATGCGCGACAAGCCCGTCAGTTTAATCCCAAAACAGGCGATACCGTAGCTTTTTTAAAAAAATACAAAGACTTGATGGAAGATCGCGAAAACCGTCCTTTTATGGATGTGTTACACCATCAAATGGCCTTGTATTATGAAAAAGTAAACCGACCCAAACAGGCCAAATTGTCTTACAATGCCTCGCTTAAAGCCAAGCCGCAAGATCAATATTTAGTTGCTTCCAATTACCGAAATTTGGCCGAGCTCCATTTCAACGAAGCGAAATATGTGGTGGCGGGAAAATATTTTGACAGTACGTTGACCGTATTGAATCCGCGGACACGAGAATTCCGATTGATCACCAAAAAACGAGAAAATCTTCAAGACGTTATCAAGTTTGAAGGCATTGCCCAACGCAATGATAGTATTCTCAACCTCACAGGCATGTCATTGGCCGATCGAGAAGCTTTTTTTCAAAAACATATTGAGCGTTTGAAAAAAGAAGAAGCGGCGTTAAAACTCATGGCTGAAAAATTGGCCCAAGAGAAAGCGGCTGCCGAGGCGAATGCCAACCAAGGGAAAGACGCTTTGGGCGCCGATAAGTTGGGAGGTGGAAAGAAAAACGTGATTACTCCCGTGGCGTCCAGCAATGAAGTCAGCAATTTCTACTTTTACAATCCCAATACCGTTGAAATAGGGAAAGTTGAATTTGGCAAAAAATGGGGGAAACGAACCTATGGTGAAAATTGGCGTTGGTCTTCAACAGTAAGCAAAGGGGCAAATCCCGACAAAGAAGATGAAAATGCAAATGCTGAAAAAGAAGAGGAGGTGAAAACGGTCAATCCGATGCACACCACCGAATTTTATCTTAAACAGTTGCCTACAAACGCAAAAGTATTGGATTCCCTCGCCAAAGAACGCAACTTCGCGTATTATCAGTTGGGGGTTATTTACAAAGAAAAATTCAAAGAGTACACCCGTTCTGCGAGCAAGTTTGAACAGTTGCTCAAAAACAAACCCGAAGAGCGATTGGTCTTGCCAAGTTTGTACAACTTATACAAAGTCTATCAAATCATCGACCCTACCAAAGCGGCGGCCATTAAAAGTCGAATTCTCAACGAATATCCCGATACGCGTTATGCGCAAATTGTTGGCGGAAACACTTCGGCAGCGGCTATAGCCACAACACCTGAGGCAACGTATGATGCGCTTTACCGCGCTTATGATTCGGGGAAGTACCGCGAAGTTTTACCGCAAACGGAACAGGCTATCGAGCAATTTACAGGCGAAGAATTGGTGCCCAAATACGAGTTGTTGAAAGCCCAATTGTTAGGGAAACTCAAAGGATTATCAGAATATAAAAAGGCCCTGAATTATGTGGCCTTGACCTACCCAAATTCGGAAGAGGGGAAGAAAACGGAGCTCTTTATTCAGAAAAAAATTCCCTATTTAGAATCGTTGTCTTTTAATTCAGAACCTGTCACTTCGTGGAATATTGTCTATCCAGTGGCATTTCCAACGACAGCAGCTACGCAAAAGTTGGTGGATAAATTGAAAAAATTTATACAGGAGCGTACCATCGAAACGATGACTTTATCGGAAGACATTTATATGTTGGATAAAAATTTTGTGGTGCTTCATGGAATTAAAAATTTAGACAACGCTAAGGGAATTGCTCAAGTGTTGAAAGAGTTCAAGGACTACAAAATTGCCGAACCCTATGCCATTATTTCCAACGAGAATTATAAGGTGGTACAGGTGATGAAAAATTTTGAGGATTATGTGTCGGGCGATTGGCTGAATAAACCCATCGTGCCGGTGCAACGTACCCTTGAAATTGAAAAAGAAATTCCAAAAGTTGTTCCTAAAGGGAAAAACTCAGGCACCGTAACCAAAGAAGAATTGTTTGGTGAAGATCCAGCAGCTCCCGCGGGCGATACCCCCAAAGGCACCCAAGGATCGAAACCCACTCCCACGGGCAATCCTTCCAACTCGGTTCCTGCTACCAAATCAAACGCGGCAGAAGACGCACCTATGAATGCGTTACCGCCAGCGCCAGGCTTTAATCCTAACAAGAAGTAATATGTTTGAGAAAAAAACCAAATCGTATACCGATTTATTAGGAAAGACCAACCGAATTGTGGAAGGTACCACTATACAAGGAAACATTGTTTCTCCGGCCGATTTTCGTTTGGACGGACAGTTGGTGGGAAATTTTGAAACCAAAGGAAAACTAGTCATTGGTCCGGCGGGTAGTGTTCAAGGTGATATAATTTGCAAAAATTGCGACATTGAAGGTCGTGTGGAGGGGAAACTTCAAATTTCAGACCTATTAAGTGTTAAATCGAAGGCCGTAATCAAAGGAGAAGTGGTCTGTGGAAAATTGGCGGTAGAACCCGGTGCAGAGTTTTCGGCTACCTGTGTGATGAAGCCTCAGGTGAAACCCATTTCGCAATCCCATGAGCCCGTCACCGAAAAAACAGCCTAACCGTTGGATTGCGTTGTTGAATATTCCCCTTCAAATGGGAATAATCATTTTTTTATTTTCGTTGTTGGGACAATGGTTAGACAGCAAATATCCCAATTCTAATCAATGGTATACCGAGGGAGTCACCGTGTTTGGTGTTTTTGTGGCGCTCTATAATGTATACCGACAAGTTCAAGAAATCGATAAACATGATTCGTGAGTGCCAAAACGTTTGCTTCAAAGCATTGCTTTGTGCGTGGCTGGGCTACGGCATAAATCGCTTGGTTTTTGCCTTACACGAACCTTTTTCCAGTTCGGCCCAACGTTATTACTGGTCGGTGGAATCTTTATTTTTCATTTTTGCAATTTTATCTTTAGCCATTCTAACTTTTTTAGTAGGCGTAAAACACAAAAACTTCGATCAAGTCGGCATGACTTTTTTGGTGGTGACTACGATAAAAATGGCCCTCGCTTTTGCGTTCGGAAAAGAAATAATCTACGGTTTTTCAAGCGCTCAGGAAAAAATTAATTTTTACAGCATTTTTGCATTTTTTCTTGTGGTGGAGACGGTTTTAACCATTCAACTATTGAATAATACGACTCAAAAGCCCACTTTTAACGAAAAATTCAAAAAAGAACGGTAATCCCATTGTTTTTTTTCTAAAAGATGTACCTTTGCACCAAATTTTGGAAACCTTAAAATTACGTGAATAAAAATGGTGATTTCTAGAAAACCAAGCCACTTCATTGTAGCTGCCCTACTGGCTTTTATGCCCTTACTTTCATTCGCGAATGACAATCACGGAGCACATACGCAAACGACGGCTTCACAAGAAGCAACGACTGCTATGGGGAAAGGACATGAGGGAGATCACTCCAGTGAAGGAGATCAAACTTTAACAGAAGAGGAGAAAAAAGTAAAAGAAAGAGAAGAATTTATTCAACACCATTTACTAGATTCTCACGATTTTACATTGTTTTCTTATGGTAACGGTCACCACGTAGGTTTTTCATTACCTGTAATACTTTGGGATAATGGATTACATATCTTTTCTTCTTCAAAATTTGAACATGAAACGGCCGTAGCCGAAAGCAATGGGAATTTTTATAAAATCGTACATGGTCAAATATTCAAAACGGATGCTAAAGGTACTATTGAATATGAAGGACATCACCCTACCAACAAGAAACCTTTAGATTTGTCAATAACTAAAAATGTTTTTATGATTTTAGTTGTTGCCTTTTTAATGTTTGTGTTGTTTAGAAGTCTAGCTAACTCGTATAAAAAGAATAATGGTATTGCATCAGGCGTTGGTCGTTTTTTTGAACCAATTATACTTTTCATTCGTGACGATATCGCTATTCCTAATATAGGTGAAAAACATTATAAAAAGTACATGAGTCATTTATTGACTGTTTTCTTTTTTATATGGTTTTTAAACATGTTTGGATTGACGCCGCTTGGAGTTAACGTGACGAATAATATTGCAATTACAGCTGCTTTGGCTATTTTAACGTATTTGATTACCACGTTTACTGCTAACAAAAACTACTGGGGTCATATTTTTTGGATGCCAGGTGTGCCTGTTCCAATGAAAATTATTTTGGCACCAATTGAGCTATTAGGTACTTTGATTAAGCCTTTTTCATTAACGGTTCGTCTTTATGCAAATATGCTCGCTGGACACGTTGTTTTGATGAGTATTATTGCTATGATGTATACTTTCAACAATATGATTGGAAGTAGTTTGTCCTTTGTGTTGGCTTTTGCTTTGTCAATTTTAGAGGTTTTAGTTGCGGGTCTACAGGCCTATATATTTACAATGTTGACCGCTCTTTATTTTGGTGCGGCAAAAGAGGAACATCATCACGATGACCATCATTAATTTTTTGAATGTTTAATTTAATATATACATTATGACAATTCCAAATTTAGTAGGAGCAGGTTTGATCGTTATCGGTGCTGGTTTAGGTATCGGTAAAATCGGTGGATCAGCTATGGAAGCTATTGCGCGTCAGCCTGAAGCTTCTGGAAAAATTCAAACAGCAATGTTGATCGCTGCTGCGTTGATTGAAGGTATTGGTTTCGCTGCGTTCTTCGTAGGGAAATAATAATTCTAAACAATTGTTGTAACGGTTGGTTGCAACAATTGTTTTCAAATTAACATTAATAAAAACATAATATAATGGAACAATTATTAGGTCAATTTTCTTTAGGCTTATTTATATTACAGGCAGTAATTTTCGTTGGACTTGTTTTGTTGTTGAAAAAATTTGCATGGAAACCTATCTTAGATGCGGTGAATGAGCGCGAAGAAGGGATTAAAAATGCGTTGCAATCAGCGGAACAAGCGCGTCAAGAAATGGCCAATTTAAAATCTGATAATGAGAAATTATTGGCAGATGCCCGTGCAGAACGCGATACACTATTGAAGGAGGCGCGTGAGATCAAAGAAAAAATGATCAACGATGCGAAGGCAGACGCTCAAGCGCAAGGCGAGAAAATGATTGCCCAAGCAAAAGCGGCTATCGAAGGTGAGAAAAATGCAGCTATGGCTGAATTGAAAAGCCAAGTTTCGGCGCTTTCCTTGGAAATTGCTGAAAAATTATTGCGTGATGAATTATCCAACAAAGAAGCGCAATCTAAATTGGTAGAAAAAATGTTGGGTGATTCCAAATTAAACTAATAACGTATGTCAAGAGCAGCGATTCGATACGCGAAAGCGATTTTAGATATTGCCACGGCTTCTGGAAAATCAGAAGCAGTAAATGCCGATATGAAGTCGATTACAGCCGCCTTAGCGGAAAGTCACGAATTACACGTGTTTTTATCGAGCCCTGTGGTTCGTTTGGAAGCCAAGAAAAATGCGTTACTTGAAATTTTCGCTGGCGTTCAACAAGAAACGCAAAGTTTGTTTCAATTGTTGTTTACCAACAAACGTTTTGAAATTTTAGGAGCAATTGCCAAACAATACGGTCATTTGTATGATGAAAGTATCGGGGTTGAAATTGCCAAAGTGACCACTGCAATTCCCATGACAGCCGAAATGGAAAAAACCATAAGCGCCAAAATTGCAGAAATGTCATCCAAGAAAATTACTATAGAAAATACGATAGATCCATCCATTATAGGTGGTTTTATCTTACGCATCGGCGATATGCAATACAATGCCTCTGTATCCGGTCGTTTAAATGAGTTAAAAAGAGAGTTTAGTAACTAATACATCATTAAAGATATATTACAATGGCAGAAATTAAAGCTGCTGAAATTTCAGCAATCCTTAAAAAACAACTAACCGGTTTTGAATCGGGAGCTTCTTTGGAAGAAGTAGGAACCGTACTTGAAGTAGGGGATGGTATCGCACGCGTTTACGGGTTATCCAATGCACAATACGGCGAGTTAGTGCAGTTTGATAACGGACTCGAGGCGATTGTATTAAACCTTGAGGAAGATAATGTTGGGGTGGTACTTTTAGGACCCTCAACCGGAATCAAAGAAGGTTCAACCGTAAAACGTACCCAACGTATCGCTTCTTTGAAAGTCGGTGAGGGAATCGTAGGACGTGTTGTGGATACGCTAGGAAATCCTATCGATGGAAAAGGACCGATCAGCGGTGAGTTGTATGAAATGCCATTGGAACGCAAAGCGCCGGGGGTAATTTTCCGTCAGCCTGTAAACGAACCTCTTCAAACGGGTATCAAAGCGGTTGATGCTATGATTCCAGTAGGTCGTGGTCAGCGTGAGTTGGTTATCGGTGACCGTCAAACCGGAAAAACTACCGTTTGTATCGATACCATTTTGAACCAAAAAGAATTTTTTGACGCAGGTCAACCTGTATATTGTATCTACGTGGCTGTAGGTCAAAAAGCTTCTACCGTGGCAGCTATCGCTAAAACTTTAGAAGAAAAAGGTGCTTTGGCGTATACTACAATTGTAGCCGCTAATGCCTCTGACCCAGCTCCAATGCAAGTATATGCTCCTATGGCTGGTGCAGCTATCGGGGAGTACTTCCGTGATACAGGACGTCCTGCTTTGATTGTATATGATGATTTGTCTAAACAAGCGGTAGCTTACCGTGAGGTGTCGTTGTTGTTACGTCGTCCACCAGGACGTGAAGCGTATCCCGGAGACGTTTTCTACTTGCACTCTCGTTTGTTAGAAAGAGCGGCCAAAGTAATCGCTGATGACGATATCGCTAAAAACATGAATGACTTACCCGAATCCTTGAAACCTATCGTTAAAGGAGGCGGCTCATTAACAGCGCTACCCATTATCGAAACCCAAGCCGGTGACGTTTCGGCGTATATTCCTACCAACGTAATTTCGATTACTGACGGACAGATTTTCTTGGAATCTGACTTGTTCAACTCTGGGGTTCGTCCAGCGATTAACGTAGGTATCTCCGTATCTCGTGTAGGAGGTAACGCGCAAATCAAATCCATGAAAAAAGTAGCGGGTACCTTAAAATTAGACCAAGCGCAATACCGTGAATTGGAAGCGTTTGCCAAATTCGGTTCCGATTTGGATGCGGCCACGTTGAATGTAATTGAAAAAGGAAAACGCAACGTTGAAATCTTGAAGCAATCGGTGAACGATCCGTTTACAGTGGAGGACCAAGTAGCGATTATCTATGCGGGGTCTAAAAACTTGTTGCGTAATGTTCCTGTGAATAAGGTAAAAGAATTCGAGAGAGATTTCTTAGACTATTTGAACAACAAACACCGCGATACCTTAAACGCTTTGAAAGCGGGTAAATTTGACGATACCATCACAGATGTATTGGAAAAAGCAGCCAAAGAAATCGCAGCAAAATATTAATAAAAAGTGAACAGTAACTAGTGATTAGTAATTAGCTAATCACTAGTCACTAATTACTAATTACTACATAATAATGGCAAACTTAAAGGAAATTCGCAGTAGAATCACCTCGGTACAATCAACGATGCAAATTACATCGGCGATGAAAATGGTTTCTGCTGCTAAGCTAAAAAAAGCGCAAGATGCTATTACAGCCATGCGTCCTTATGCCGAGAAGTTAACGGAATTACTTCAAAACCTTAGCGCTACCATTGAAGGTGATTTAGGCGGAAGCTTTACCGAACAACGGGAAGTAAAAAAGGTATTGATTGTAGCCATTACCTCCAATCGTGGATTGTGTGGTGCGTTTAACGCCAATGTAATCAAACAAGTTCGCGCGTTGGAAGAAAGCTACAAAGGAAAAGAAGTAACGATTTATACAATCGGTAAAAAATCAGGCGATGCTTTCCGTAAGACCAATACGCTTGCAGGTGAAAACACGGCTATTTTTGATCAACTTACCTTTGAGAATGCCGCAACCATTGCCCAAGATTTGATGGATAAATTTGCAGCTGGCGAATTTGATAAAATTGAATTGGTATACAATCAATTTAAAAATGCAGCCACCCAAATTATCAAAACCGAGCAATTCCTTCCTTTGGCTTCGGGTGAATCGGTACAATCTGCCAGTGCGGATTACATCTTCGAACCAACAAAAGAAGAAATTGTGTTGACATTGATTCCAAAATCATTGAAAACCCAGTTGTACAAAGCCATTCGTGATTCTTTTGCCGCAGAGCACGGGGCACGTATGACCGCGATGCATAAAGCGACCGACAACGCTACGGCCTTGCGCAATCAATTGAAGTTAACGTACAACAAAGCGCGTCAGGCTGCCATTACCAACGAAATCCTTGAGATTGTTGGAGGTGCCGAAGCATTAAAAGGCTAATTATCCTCAGCGATATAAATAAGAGTCGGCATTGTCGGCTCTTTTTTTTTGCATGTATATAATCGTTATTTTTGTTAAAAATTCCTACCCTTGAGTCTGTACAAGAACCTCTTTAAACAAACCCTCATCTACGGTGTAGCTACCGTCTTGCCGCGGATTATTAGCTTTTTACTCAATCCACTTTATATCTATTATCTTGAGGATAAAAGTCAGATGGGAATTGTTTCGGTACTTTTTTCCTACCTCGTTTTTTGCAATGTGTTTCTCTCGTATGGTATGGAAACGGCTTTTTTCCGGTTTTTCAACAAAGAAACCGATAAAAATAAGGTCATATCTACCAGTACAATTTCACTGTTTTGGTCCACACTAGGGTTTTTAGCACTTGCACTTTTGTTTCGAAATACGCTTGCCAATGCCACTGGTTTTGCCGTAGAATATATTACCTATGCGCTTTGGATCGTAGCATTTGATGCCTTGGCGATTATTCCCTTTTCAAAGCTCCGCGCCGAACGGAAACCCATGCAATATGCGGTGATCAAAATTGGAAATGTTAGCCTTCAAATCCTTTTAAGCGTTTTCTTTTTGGCCTTTCTTCCCCAATGGGCCAAGAGTGATCCAAGTGGTTTTTTAGCAACGCTTTACTACCCTAACTTTCAGATTGGCTATATTTTTATTGCCAATTTAATGGCTAGTTTGGCGACTTTTTTGGTGTTAATTCCCAATTACACGCAAATTCGTTGGCACTTTGATTTTGCCCTTTGGAAACAAATGATGCGCTATGGTTATCCTATCCTTTTTGCAGGGGTTGCCTTTGCCATTAACGAACATTTTGATAAAATTTTATTGGATTGGTTTCACGTTCCCTTAGCCGATATCGGGGCCTATTCGGCTTGTTACAAGATTGGGATGTTTATGGTGTTGTTTCGAACGGCCTATTCCTTGGGCATCGAACCCTTCTTTTTCTCCCATGCTGGGAATGAAAATGCGCCGCAAACCTATGCCACCATCACCAAGTATTTTGTCATTTTCGGGTCCTTTATTTCCTTGGCGGTCATTGCCTTTATTGATTTACTAAAACAACTATTGGTGCCCAATGCCGCTTATTGGGATGCGATTAAAGTGGTTCCCTTGATTGTATTTGCTAATTTCTTTTTGGGTATCTATACCAATTTATCCGTATGGTACAAACTGATTGACAAAACCTTATTTGGGGCTTATATTTCCTTGGTTGGAGCTTTGGTAACGCTGGCGCTGAATTATTTGTTGATTCCAAAATACAGCTATTACGGATCGGCCTTGGCGACCATCGCGGCTTATGGAAGCATGATGATTATTTCCTATCAATGGGGGAAAAAGAAGTATCCCATTCCCTATGATTTTAATCGGATTTTTAGTTACCTCGGACTTTCCATCGGGTTTTCTGTATTGGCATTTTATGTGGATTATATTCGTGATAATTATCCTCTTAAAGTACTTTTATTACTCGTATTTTTGTTCTTTATTTATAGAAGTGAAAAAGAGACGCTTTTGCGTATTCTTCGCCGTAAATAACAAGCTATGCAAATTAAAATTATCAATACCTCCGAGCACGACTTACCTGCGTATGAAACTTTGGCTTCTGCGGGAATGGATTTACGGGCGCAATTGTCTGAACCCGTTACGCTACAGCCGTTAGGGCGTGCCCTCATCAAAACTGGATTGTTTATAGAATTACCCATCGGTTACGAAGCCCAAGTGCGTCCCCGCAGCGGTTTGGCCGCCAAAAAAGGGATTACCGTATTGAATTCGCCAGGTACCGTCGATGCCGATTATCGGGGTGAAATAGGGGTCATTTTAGTAAATTTATCCCAAGAACCTTTTGTGGTTGAAAACGGGGAACGAATTGCCCAATTGGTGATTGCCAAACACGAACGCGCCGAATGGATTGAGGTCGACGCATTGTCGGAAACTTCCCGAGGGGCTGGCGGATTTGGAAGTACTGGAGTTAAATAATCAAAATTACATAATACCCTTCTAATCGAATTTTTTCAGATTGAAACCCTTTAAACAAAAACAACTATGAAGATTATCGTCCCTATGGCCGGACGCGGATCACGCCTTCGACCTCATACGCTTACGGTACCCAAACCTTTAATTCCTATCGCTGGAAAACCCATCGTTCATCGATTGGTAGAAGATATTGCGCAAGTCATCAACCAAAAAATTGAGGAAATTGCCTTTATCATTCATAAAGATTTTGGCAAAAAAGTGGAAGAAGACTTAATTGCTATTGCAGAAAAACTAGGCGCACGCGGTACTATTTGTTATCAAAATGAAGCGTTAGGGACGGCCCATGCGATTTTATGCGCCAAAGAAAGCATGACGGGACCGATTGTTGTAGCCTATGCCGATACTTTGTTTCGCGCGGACTTTTCCTTAGACACGTCGGCCGATGCCGTGATTTGGGTTAAACAAGTAGACGATCCAAGTGCTTTCGGCGTGGTACAATTAAACGACCAAAACCAAATTGTGGATTTTGTCGAAAAACCCAAAGAGTTTGTTTCTGATTTAGCCATTATTGGGATTTATTATTTCCAGTCGGGAGAAACTTTACGCTCGGAATTGCAATACCTACTCGATAACAACGTTGTAAAAGGCGGTGAATACCAATTGACCGATGCGTTGGAAAACATGAAGCAGAAAGGCATGAAATTTGTTCCCGGTAAAGTCGATGAGTGGATGGATTGCGGGAATAAAAATGTAACCGTAGAAACCAATTCTCGAATGCTGAACTTTTTGCATCAAGATGGGGTAGAAGCTTTGGTGGCTGCCAATGTAAAATTGGAAAACAGTACCCTTATTCCTCCTTGTCACATTGCAGAAGATGTGATTTTGGTAAATTCCACTGTGGGTCCCAATGTCTCTCTTGGGAAAGGAACTCACGTGGTGAACAGCACGATTAAAAACAGTTTGGTGCAAACTCATGCGCACATCAAAAACGCGCAATTGGATAATGCAATGATTGGCAATCATGCCGCCTTTGATGGGAATTTCACCAGCATAAGTATTGGCGATTATTCCGTTTTAGAATAACCTATGAGACAACGATTTCTTTATAGTGGTTTATGGACACTTTTGGTTTCCAGCGCGCTTTGGGCACAAGAGCCTGAGGATACCGCATTGGTCCCCGATGCGTTTCAAAACCATTATTATGAAGCGTTGAAACAAAAAGGAATTGAGAATTACGACAAGGCTATCGAAGCGTTGAATCAATGTGAAAAAATTCAACCCGACAATGCCGTCGTGTATTTTGAAAAAGGCAAGAACCTCTATTTTATGAAACGCTATCCGGAGGCTTTTGATATGTTTAAAAAAGTCACCGAAATGGATCCCAATAACCGTTGGGCTTGGGCGGGAATGTATGATGTGTGTTACGATACCAAAGACTATAACCGCGCCATTGGCATCGTAGAGAAACTGATTGAATTCAAAGCCGATTACCGTGAGGACTTGTGTTCGCTGTATATGTTGACACAGCAATACGACAAAGCCTTGGACTTAATCAACCGCTTAAATGCAACAGTAGGGAAATCAGAAAAACGCGAGTTGTATAAAGCGCAAATTCTTCAAGACGCCAAATTCCAAGGGCCGGAGAAGAACGATTTGGTTGAAAAAATCAAAAAGTTCCCCAAAGATGAAGCCAACTATATCGCTTTGATTTACCTCTATTCACAAAGTAACCAAGAAGAAAAAGCGCTTGAGGTGGCTCGTCAATTGGAGAAGGAGATTCCTACCTCGGAGTGGGCCCAAGTGAGTTTGTTTAAATACCATTTGAACGCTAACGAAGGCGATAAAGCGGTAAAATCGATGCATATCGTTTTGGCTTCGGATAAAATTGATAAAAAAATCAAGCATCGTATCCTTAACGAGTTTTTGATTTTTACCAAAAATAATCCCCACTACGAAAACGAGCTGGATCGAGCCATTGCTTATTTTGATAACGACAAAACCGTCCTTGTCGCCAAAGAAATTGGAAAGTTTTACCAAGCGAAGAAAAACGCGCCCAAAGCCATAAAGTATTACGAAATGCACCACCGCGCGCATCCAGATGATATGGAAGGTATTTTGCTTTTGCTTCAAGCCTACACCGATCATTTACAGTTTGATCAAGTAGGGCGGTTGTCGGAAGAACAATTAGAGCTTTTTCCAACGCAGCCACAGCTGTACTATTTCCGGGGGTTGGCCTTTAACCAACAACAGCAGTTTAAAAAAGCAAAAGAAATACTCGAAGCAGGTCTTGATTTTATTGTCGATGATGTGGTTTTGGAAATCAATTTTACGCTACAATTGGGAGAGGCTTGTGCCGGTTTGGGTGATACAAAAAAGAAAAATGAATACTTTGAAAAAGCCAATCAGCTTTTAGAAAAAACCAAAAGACGCTAATGCAACGTTCGATTTTATATCCTTTTTATTTTCTCAGCGCGAGTTTGTTGCTCGGATTGACCTCGTGTAAATCCAAAGCTGTGGCTATCGCCGAAAGTGCTGCAGTGACCAATGAGATTCCAGCGATACAAATCATTGATAAGTACAATGTCAACGCCCTTGATTTTACGACCCTAAACATCAAAGCGTCTGCCAAGTTTGAAGACGCCAACCAGTCGCAAAATGTGATGGCCGAAATTCGAATGAAAAAGAATGAAAAAATCATGGTTATCATTCGTGTGCTTGGAATTACTATGGCCAAAGCCTTGATTACTCCCGAGTCGGTGCGGTATTACGATAAAATTGGGAACAAGTATTTTGAAGGGGATTACTCTTCACTCAGCCGTTGGTTGGGCACTGATTTGGATTTTTTCAAAATACAAAGTCTGTTTTTGGGCAAATCCATCGATGATTTTTCCAAAGGCAAATACAAGGTGTCTATTGCGGATAAATGGTACCGATTGCAAGCGCTTGAAACCGATGGTATCGATAAATCGTTCTATTTGGAAGGCGATAATTATTTGATCAAAAAGCAAGAAATTAACCAGCCTCAATTGGATCGCGCCTTACAAGTCACGTATCCCGATTACAGCAAAACCAATGAAAAGTTTTTACCCTTGCAAATGCTGTTGGAAGCTCGTTTGCAAGAGCAAAAAACCCTCATTGATGTGGAATATAAAAACGTTAACTTCAACGAGGAGCTCACGTTTCCGTATCAAGTACCTGAAGGATTTGAACGTATAGAAATTGAAAAGAAGTAAGCCCATGTCGCACAAGTTTAGTACTCTTATCGCGTTGTTATGCACGGTTTTGGCAACGGCTCAGCTCACTCAAGAAGAGCTTGAACAGCGCAAAGCCAAATTGCAACAAGAGATCATCGAAAAAGAACGCCAATTGCAAGAAGTGCGTTCTAAAGAAAAATCGGTGACCAAGTTATTGGACATCCAAAAGGAAAAGATAGGGCTGAAAGAAAAGTTGATTAACACGACGACCAAGCAGACCAAGATTCTCAACGACAATATTTACCTGAATCAGCTTGAAATTAATCGCTTGAAAAAAGAGTTGGACGTTTTGAAAAAGGATTATGCCGAAATGATTCTCAAATCCTATAAAAGCCGCTCCCAGCACAGCCGAGCCATGTTTTTATTGTCTTCAGAAAATTTTACTCAGGCTTACAAACGCTTGCAATATATGAAGCAATATGCGGGGTATCGGAAAATGCAAGGACAAGAAATCAAAGACAAAACCGATAAATTGGCCAACCATTATACGGAACTCAACAAACAAAAAGAGGAAAAAGAAGTTCTTTTGGCTGAGCAACAAAAACAACGCGAAGATTTAGAAAAAGAACGCCAAGAGCAAGAGAAATTAGCCAACAGTCTCAAGAAGAACAAAAAACAATTGGCTGCTGAAATTCGCAAAAAAGAGCAAGAGTCGCGCAAGATTGACGCTCAAATTCAAAAATTAATTCGGGAAGCCATTGCCGAAGCCAACCGGAAAGCGGCGGCGGCCAAAGCCAAAGCCAATCCGAAAACCACCACCGCTGCGGAAACCAAAAAAATTGAGTCGTCAACCAAAATCGTGTTGACGCCCGAAGGAAAAATTATTTCCGACAATTTCAAGGCCAACCGCGGAAGTCTGCCCTGGCCTGTGGAGCGCGGGGTAATTAGTCTCGGGTTTGGCGACCAACCGCATCCCGTGTACAAATCGCTTGTGGTGCATAACAGTGGTATTGATATTACAACGGATGCCAACGCTAATGTTCGCGCTGTTTTCAAGGGTGAGGTAGCTCAAATTCAGAAGATTGGAAATAAATTTGCCGTTTTGATCAAGCACGGGGATTATTTTACCATCTACCACAACTTGAGTTCGGTATCGGTTACCGAAGGTGAAAATGTAAGTGCCAAGCAATCGTTGGGTCGTGTAAAAACCGACGCTGACGGCAAGGCGGTATTGCGGTTTATGATTTCACAGAACGCGAGTTATGTCAATCCTTCGCCGTGGTTAAAACGATAGGTTGCGGCGGTAAAGAAAGCTTTCTTTTATTCTTCTATTGAAAGTAGAAACGGCGATACAGCCCCGGTAGCAGTGGAAATCCTGTGGAGCGTAGCGGAGCAGATTGAAACGGATGACGGGACCGCGTGTGTATCGGGGCAAAACGTTCTTGCTGCCGTATAAAAAAAGCGCCCCGAAGAGCGCTTTGCTTTAACCCAGATTACGCAGTAAAAAATCTATTCCGAGCTATATCTTTTCAAATCAGCTATTTATTTCTTTTTTCAACCCTAGCTAAGGCTATGCTTTTTTAAAATTAATAAGCTGATTTAAAGATGTTTAACCCTCATAACGAAATTTTACTACGCAATCTGGGTTTAATTCTTTTTCAACAAGACCTTTTCTTGAGTGAACTGGTACGCGGCGTCGAGAAACTGAATCATTTTGTTCCAGTTGCTGTTGGGTTCGTAGTAATTTTTATAGTATTTCAAGGTTTTAATCACCAATTGATTGCCTTGTACTTCGGCGGTGGACGTAAATCCTCCGGTTTCGTTTTCAACCTTTTTATTCAATTTATCTAAGCCCGAAACGCTGTACCCTTCGGGAATGGTGAAAATAATTTCGTTTTCAAACGAGCGGGGGAATCCCATATAAATATTGTTTTTGCGCTCGATTTCTTTTTTGTCAATTTCAATCTGAGAGGTGAGGAAACGCCCTAATTCTAGGAGGTATTTGTCTCCTGCTTTTTTGACGTAGTTGGCATTGATGGTAAAGGTTTCGTTTACTTCCAAAGGGTTGTCTTTACCAAAACGCCCCGTATTTTTGAGGGAGAAAGCATAGTCGTCAACCTTAACATCGTATTCGCCTTCGACATTGGCTTCAAAATTTTCCTTTTGTTTTTCCTTCATTTTCAAAATCAGCGATTCCAATTCTTTTGTGTATTGGGTTCGTTGGCGATTGTTGCGCACCAATTCCATGAGTTTGGGCGTTCCGTATTTTTCGTAATCTTCGTATACAAAATCGTAAAAGCGCAATTTGTCTTCTTGTTCCGACTCTTTCAAATGGCCATAATAAGCGGCATCGCGTGTAACCTTATAGCCGTTGAAATCGACCAAAGATACTTGCGTTTTGATTTTGGAAAGGTTGTCTTTGTAGGTACTTGACGGTAAGGTAACGGTAGAAGCATCGGTCACTCGTTTGCCTTTTACAATTTCCAACACATACGCTTTTGAGTTTTCGATGGTGTAACTAATTTGATCGGCTCCGGTGTAGGGATTAAAATATTCTAAATACACCGGAGTTTTGGTGTTTACGCGAATCAGTTTGCGCACGTTTTCTTGAATTAGTAAATCGTCGATAGATCCGTTGTAGCGCGGGGTGGCAATGATAATGTCGAAACTGATTTCTTGGCGCTTCAAAAACTGCATAAAGTAATTTACGAAAGGCACTTCATTGCGAAAGAAAATGACATTACTATAGAGGCCCCAAGGATACATGATATTGGCATCGTTGACGGCGAATCCTTCAAAGTATCGGGTAAAAAATTCATGACGACAGAAGTAATATACGGCTCGTATTTTTTCTTCATCGGAGGCAAAAGTTTTGTCTTTCAGGAATTTATTGATGGGTCCCATATCGCCTTCGGGATAGAATTTTTCATTGTAGTAGTTAAAAATATCCTCTTTGGCGACCGTTTTTTTAATGATACTTTCTTTTTCCGACAAAAAGCCATCCGACAACCGTTCGAATTTTCCAGAGCGGGCGAAAATCACTTGAAATTTGTAACAAGGGAGTTCGTTTAGCGGGTAAAACCAGCGGGGGAATTCGTTTTTGGCGAGATCACTAGCCGTTAATTCATACAACCGATCATTGCTTTTTCCGGTGGGAATTTCCTTTAAATCGGGTGCGCCGTTATAGGTGTTGAAGTTGACAAAAAAGTCGTTTTCGGTGCGTAATGTTATTTTTAAATCAACGGTTGGATACACATCGCCCAACGGGGTTTCTACCGCCTCAAAGGTATAATCGTATACCGATTTAAAAGGTTCTACAGAGTAAAAATAAAAATCGATAATGTCGCCGATTTCCAAGTTAGGAATAGCAAGTTTTTTCTCATTATTGACCTCTTTAGCTTCTTTATCGGCATCGATGTCCAGCGTTTTTCCGTCGGGTTTGATGATGCGAACACCAATAAAATTAGACCCTCTGCGCCAAAAAGACCCCATGGCTTTGTTGGAGTAAAATTTGGTGCTATACGAGAATTCCGAAAATTCCTTTACCGCAGCAGCATCCAAGAGCTTAATGCGTTTGCGAATCGAACGGGTGTAAGTAACATTCGTTCCAAATTTATGGTAATCGTACACTTCGTTTTTGTACAAAATCACGGCCGATTCATTGTTCCATTTTTCGGGAAAAGTAGTTGCTTTTTGGTGTTTGTCTCCAGGACCCCACATCATTTGACGAACTTCGTCGGCGGTTTGTCCCCAACTTAAGGCGGTGCAGCATAACAGCAACCAGCCAATGCATTTTAATTTCATGGAATTGTTATTGGGTTAATATTACTTGGGTATTATAGGCTTCGACGATACGTTTTTGAAGGGCACGCCAGGGCTCAAAATCACTTGTTTTTAGTACGGCATTTTTAAATGAAAATTTCTTTTTATAGACCAAAACATTGCCTTCCAAGGTATAGGTAAGACTAACCTCATAGTTGGGGGTGTTTTCTATGATGTTTTCGGGCATCTTTGTCACTTTGTACCCGGCAGGGAGGGTGAGGTGAATATGCGATTCATAATGGGTTTTATAATCAAATTCATAATCGGTTTTTCGGTCGGTTAACTGAAACCCTTTGTATTCATTCAAAAAATCCAAGTCAATGTAAATCTCATTGTCAAATGAAGAAACTTTATTGGCAATATCCAGCGTGTAATCGATGGTGAGTTTTTCTTCACGCGCTTCTAAATTAGATGTTTTCACGCCATCCACTTTGATGTTTTTGTTTTGGCGCGCCAGATAATTGTCGAGTAATTCCTTCTTTTTATTGCTTTCAAAATGATTATATACGTTTTGAAAGTACACCCTACTTTCTCCCAAATACGAACGATTTGCGGCCCCTTTCATGCGGTCACCGTCCAAGGTGAGATGCGCTGTAAAAAGTTCTTTATTGGCTGCGGCCGAACCCAAAGGAACCTTATCGATAATGCACTTGGCGCCGTCTTCAATCATTACTTCTTTGTTTTGAATGCGTTCGGCATACTCTCCCAAGGCATTGTATTTTTCGGTGCCATCCAAAAAGAGTCGTTTCCCTTTGTAAAAAACCGTACAAATCATGTGGTTGTCCACGGCCAAGGAGGGCGTATTATAATCATAGGCGATATGTTTGGTGCCAATCCATGTAAGTCGGGCATCAAATCCAGCCAGCACCAACATTTCTTTGATCAAATTGGCCATTCCTTTACAATCGCCATACCTTTTTTCAAATACATTTTGGGCTTCATCGGGTTTAAAACCCGCTATACCGTCTTCAAAAGCAATGTATCGAATGTTGTCTTGAACCCAATAGTAAATGGCTTTGATTTTGGCTTCATCGGTGGTGGCTTTTTGGGTCAATTCGGTCACCTTAGCTTTTAAAGCCGCGGGGTCATTTTTCATCAGTCCCACCAGCGAGGCATACCAGCGGTAAAGGTCTTCATGCGATTGAAACAACGTTGTTTTTTTATTGTTTTTTTGGTAGCCTTTGGCAATGACCATGATATGAGGATACAAGTAGGTTCGTCCCGGACTGTCTTCTTCTTTGAATAAAGCGGGGGCATTTTCTAACCGGTACGTATAGATGGTTTCGTCGTCTTGTTTGACCACACTTTTTTGGATGGCAAATCCGTTGAAATTAAATTCTTTCAATTCAACGTCAAGCCAATTGGGAACCGTAAATATGATTTTTTTGTAAACTACAGGAAATTCATCTTGAAAATAAAACGTGGTGCAGTATTTGACATCGCGGTAATTTTTGGTCAATTCATAAAAATAGGTGTAGCCTTGAACGGGGAAATCTAACGTGCTGTATTTTACTCGGGCATCATTGTAAAATAAATCGGAATCTTTATAGAGTTCATCATTGACATAGAAAAGCGCTTTTTTATCATTTCTAAATTTAAATGAAAAATCATTGATAGACGATTCGCTGTCGTAAAACTCGTATTTCTGAATTACCGCGCGATGGTTGATATTCATGAGCTGTTCCTTGGTGTCAATTTGTACCGTCACTTTTTCCTCCCGATTATTGAAATCAAAACGCACTTCATCAACACTGCTCAACACGGCAATATCGTCTTTGTTGTATTTTTCACGTAAAACTTTGGCTTTGCTAACTTCTTCCGGAGTAGGGTCAAGATTTTTTTGCGCAAAGGAAGTAAGGGTGCATAGGGCGAATAGGAGTGCAATACGATTTTTCACAAAGTTACTTTTTGCGAAAAATAGTAAATTCTAAGCAAACACAAAAAATTAATTTTCAGTGAATAACGCTTTTAATTCGGTTGCATCATTGGCTTTCATTTTTCCGGCCAAGACTAAGCTCAATTGTTTTCGGCGTAATGCGGCAGCAAAGCGGGCTTGTTCTTCCTCAGTTTGAGGTTCCAAAGGCGGTACGGGTACGGGATTTCCCATTTCGTCTACGGCCACAAAGGTATAAATCGCTTCGTTGGCTTTGGTGCGAATTCCAGACTCTCGATCTTCAATCCACACATCAAGGTAAATCTCCATCGATGAAGTAAAGGCACGCGATACCTTGGCTTCGATGGTGACCACACTGCCCAAAGGAATCGAGCGATTAAAGGCCACATGGTTAACCGAGGCCGTCACCACGATACGACGGGAGTGTCGCCGGGCAGCAATACTTGCCGCTCGATCCATACGCGCCAAGAGTTCGCCTCCAAATAAGTTATTCAACGGATTGGTTTCACTGGGAAGCACTAAATCGGTTAAAACGGTTAACGAATCGGCAGGATATTTTGGTGTCATAGGATGAATTTTGCCGCAAAGGTACTAAAACCACCAAGGTCTGAGGTAGGGTAAAAAGCAAAAAAAATCCCAAAAAATGGGATTTATTACAATTCTTCAATCAGTACCCAAGCTTCTGGGTTATGGGATTTTTGTACCGTTTCCATTTGATTTCGGGCGTCACTGTATCGGGCATAACTGCCATACAAAACAGGATAAAGTCCGTGTTTATTAGGCCCTATTTTTCGTGCGGGGAAACCTAATTTCTTTAATTCATACAACACCCGATCGGCATTGGCTTCCAAACGAAAAGCGCCAGCCACAACATGGTAGGGAAGTTTTTCTTGCTGCACCGTCAAGGATACAGCGGGAAGCGTTTCTATAGGGTTGTCTAATAAAAATGTAGCGTTTGCAATTTTTTGCTGCACTTGGCTTTGTACTTTTTGTTGTACGGCCAAAGTAGCTTCTTGCACTTGTTTTTCGTAGTATTGGTTACCAAAATAACCTCCCGAGCCTAAAAGTCCCGCGCCGAAAACAAAGATGGCGGCATATTTTAACCACGGCGCGCTTGTTTTTTCAGTGCCCAATGGAATCACGGGTATTTCCTCTGCAGCGGTTTCTGGCGCTACAGCATCCAAATGCACAAGGACTTCCCGTTGTACAGCGGGTGAAATTACCGGACTGAGTCCGAAAGCTTCGGTTAAATAATTGACTTGTTCTTGGGGCGTGAAGACCACATTTTTATCGGATGTGTAGCGAAGTTCACCAATATTACGTAACGCAATAGTTCCCACGTCTTGAAGGCGCATTTTCCACTCGTGTACGGCGTGTTCAATTCCGTTTACAGCCACTTCGTAGGGAATTTTCTCGGTTTGCGCAATATGATTTGCCAACAGGCCATCGTTATTTTTTAAATACGCATTAAAAGAAATTACTTTTTTGGGCGGAAAAAAGGTTTGAGCGGCCCCATGCCATTGAGCGGACTGGGTTTCCGTAAGAAAGGCACCCAATCCCGGCACCGTAACACATTGGTAACGGTACAGCAACTGCGCGATATATGGTTCAATCTTCATAAAGGCAAATTTAAAGAATTCGGAACGCTAACAAAATTTTATCAACAAACTTTGTTAACATTTTTCAAATCCTTTTTATACTTTTGTCGTTCAAATTTAATTTATGCGCCATACAGATTTAATTGCCACCTTGGCCTTGCTTCAGGTCGACGGAATCGGTTCCGTTTTAGCCAAAAAACTCATTCAACGTTTCGGTTCGGCTGCCGAAGTTTTTCATGCAAAACCACGTCACATTGCTGCCATAGAGGGACTTAGTTCTCAAGTAGCGCGCCAGTTTAAGCATCCCGATTTGTTTGTAAAAGCCGAAAATGAGTTTCTTTTTTTGGAACAAAAAGGCTATACGGCGCATTATTTTATGGATACGGATTATCCCGAACGACTTAAGCATTGTTACGATGGTCCTGTCTTATTGTTTGGATCCGGTCAAATGGATTTGAATCCCCAACGGATGATTAGCATCGTGGGAACCCGAGAAATTACACCGTATGGTATTGATTTTACCCGAAAATTATTGGAGGATTTGGCGCCTCTTAACCCCGTTATTGTTAGTGGTTTTGCTTATGGTGTGGATATTGTGGCGCATCGAACGGCTATGGAGTTGGGGCTTCAAACGATTGGTGTACTGGCGCATGGACTCAATCAAATGTATCCCAAGCCCCACAAGAAGTATCGTTCACGAATGGAAGCGTGCGGCGGATTCTTGACAGAGTTTCGCAGTGATGCCAATCCCGATCGGGAAAATTTTGTACGCCGAAATCGTATCGTTGCAGGGATGTCGGAGGCCACTATTGTTATCGAAAGCGCCGAAAAAGGAGGTTCGCTAATAACCGCGCATTGGGCCAACGAATACAATCGGGAGGTGTTTGCGGTTCCGGGGCGTTGTACCGATCGATTTAGTCAAGGCTGTAACACCTTGATCAAAACTCAGCGTGCCCATTTGCTCAATAGTGCTGCCGATTTAATGTACCATTTGAACTGGGAGTTGGAACCAAAATCCAACTCGCGTGGGGTTCAAAAACAATTGTTTGTTGAATTAACAACCGAAGAACAGCAGCTGTACACGATGTTACAACAGCAGGGCAAAATGCTTTTGGATGAATTGGCCTTACACGGTCAATTTCCTGTTTCCAAAGTGTCGATGCTTTTGTTGAACATGGAACTCAAAGGCGTAGTGCGTCCTTTACCGGGCAAATGGTTTGAAGCGGTGTAATTATTTTAATCCCAAATCGCCATCGAAGTTTTCCCATTCGTCCCGCGATTTCGGTTTTACGCGTAACAAATCCCACAATTGATAACAAATAGCTTTCAGTTCTGGAATATTCTCGCGTTCAATCGCCGTTTCGCCCAAAGCGACCAGTTTCATGAATTTATGGGTATCCGTGTACTCGTTTTCATCCAAGAAGCGGTAGTAATAAAAAGCATTGTAGAAACGCTGGTCTTGCTTCATATAAATACTGTCGTACAAATCATCCAAAGCTTTTGTTTTTTGACGAATCATGTATTTATTGTTCGATTGTAAAACCTCCTTTTCATTACGGATAATTTTTTCAAATTCTTCCTTTTGTTTGGGTGTGGCCACTTCCAAATAGCTTTCTAACGCTTCTCGCGTCCTATGGTATTCTTCGATTTCTAGCAAAACATGTTTGTGACGTACCAAATCATCATAGGCTTGAATGGTCAACCGTTTCATTTCATCGAGTTGGTATTTCCGATCGGTCGATTGGTCAAAGGCTCCCTCTAGCGCTTCTTGGTGTAGCACGATGAGATGGTCTTTGATACGCTTGAGTTGCGCCAAATAGGTAAAGTTTTCCTCATCTTCGGAGTCGTTCATTTCAGCTTCAATTTCTTGTATTACCGCATTGATTTCAAGGGCCACTTTATCCAATGCGACGTGTCGTTGATGTGGGTTGAAGACTTCATTGATTTCTAAATCCAAAGCGCCAATGTAAACACTAACGCTTAAATCACGGGATTCAGAGATTTTGAAATGAAGTTCGATATCCATTCCTTTAATCAAATCCATGGGAAGGTTTTTACCTGTAATTTCAATGTATCCAATACTGAGGTTGCTTCCAATCATCCCTCCGGCATTGCCTTCGACGATATTGATGATTAACTTTTCGTCGGAGTTTTTTAGAATATTTTTGGACGTGGTTTTGTACACGGTTTTTTTTAAGGGCAGGATGTCATTTTTTTTAAAAATCCGTTCCATAAATGTTTTTCCAGCTTCTTCATCCACTTCCAAACAAATGTCATTGGGTAACGGTTGCCCCATGATGTTATAGAGTCCGTTGGTGATAGCAATGGATGTATTTTGATACACTATATTTTGGTGTTCATCCAACAGATAGAGCGTAAATTGGTTGGTGGCTTTTTCCAACAACGGTACAAATTCGGTAATTTTTGAACTCGCTCGAAGTACGCCCGTGTCAAATCCGCCGTCGGCCCTTGTAAGACGATAAAAGCCCTGAAAAGGCGATTGAATCAAAACAGCAATCAGCTCCTCGGCGTCTTTGGAGTGGGGTTCAAAAACGATTTCAACAGCGGGTTCATTTTGCGGAGTTGTGCTAGGAGCTGCGGTAACTTCTTTACGCTCCATCGGTTTGGCACCAGCATAATAAGCTGCTCCAATGACCACGGCTGTTGTTGGGTCGACATGGGTATCAACAGGAATACCGCTGCGCAAACCCAATTGCTCTCGGATATACGGAATATAGGTAGTACCGCCCACCAAGATAATTCGGTTGATCGCCGAAAAAGGCATCGCATTATCTGCCAGCAAGCCTTCGGTGAGTTGATAGGATTCTTCAAATTTATCCCGAAGCACTGACTCCAATTCTACGCGACTCAGGTCAATATCGAGAAAAGCATCCCAAAAAGGAATGTCCAATTCTATCGCGGTTTGCGTTTTTATCGAAAGTTCTTTTTTGGCTTCTTCTGCTTTAAACAACAACTCGAAATAGAGTTTTTTGCAATCGGCCTCTTCACCCGAGAGCATTCTTCTCCACAGTTGGGTTTGTCCTGTTGCCTGTTCTATTTTGGGGCAAATAATTTTTTCAACCAAAAGATTATCCAAATCAACACCTCCCAAAAAATTATTGCCTTTGTGGTCCAATACTTTCAATTCCCGATGGTCGATACGTACCAAGGCGACATCAAAAGTACCGCCTCCAAAATCGTACACCAACCAATGTTGCACCTCGGTCAAATCCAACGATTGACTGTTGGAATAGGCCAAACAAGCAGCGATAGGTTCTTGCAATAAAACCACTTCGTCAAAGCCCGCCAAGTACCCCGCTTTTTTGGTAGCGTTGGTTTGAATGGTATCAAAGGAAGCAGGAATGGTAATTACGGCTGCCTTGGGTTGTTCGGGTTGGGTAAAATTGACCAACTCTTTCAACACCATAGAAGATAGATCGACAGGTGTCAACGGGTTTTCCCAATCGGGTACTGTGAATGTACTGTCGGAGCCCATTTTTCTTTTGAAGGAGGCAAAGACATTGTCCGATTGGGTGAGCATCAATTCGCGGGCTTTGTCGCCAATTTGAATGCGGCCTTTTCGAAAGGATACCACCGAGGGCAGGGTATCTTTGAACCCTACTGGATTTTTATACAAGGTTATTTTCCCGTTTTCATACCGGGCTATGGCCGAGTTGGTTGTGCCCAAGTCGATTCCAAAATTGATATTACTCATGTTGATTTATTCTACGATTACCACCCCTTTTTGAATCAATACATACCCGTTGGCCTCTTCGCGATAGATGATGGGTTTGAGGACTTTGGTAATTTTTTTGGCTCCGGGATGCATTAAATTGGCTTCCAGCGCCGTGTCGCGTTCATCATACGGTTGCCCCAAGGGATTTACGATTTTGTAACCCATTTCGGTGAATTCATGATGGATACGATTAAAGTTGCGCTCAAAGTGGGGGAGTTGATGCTCTAAAGATTTTTTTTCGATTTCAAAAAATTGATTGATTAAGGCTTCCATAGCGTACTATTTTCAGTCAGCAAGATACAATTTATTGTTTTTTTGTCGACTATCAATTCTGATAAATCCACGATTATCCTATTTTTGCTTTTCGCATTTAATTCCAGCCGCAATGAATATTATTCGTTTGTATGAAACTCTCGCTCTCGATTCCGCGTCATTACGAACTATTTCGGAAAACGACATCATTCGTATCGAAAAGCAAATCAATATCGCCAAGCGACTGGATGCGTCTATTGATGCCAATGTAGCGGCTTATTTGATCGAAGCGCTTCGCCGTTATCCAGAGGCTTTTTACATCCTCACCCAACAGCCCGAATTGTATAATTTATGGGCGGGAACCTCTTATCCAAACACTCATTTTACAGCTGTCGAAACCCCCACAGATTTTGAGGCAATTCAGGCTTTAATTCAAGCCTATTTGTTGGATGATTTGGCCTTGGCGATAGAGCAAAAAATGGCCGAAAACAAGTTTGAAGACCTCCTAAAATTAATGGCTTATCACGCTTTTTTTCCCGAGGAGCTTCAGCAACGGATTTTGCGAAAATGTACCCAGAAAATCGATTTTGCAATAAGTCAATTTCAAAATTCACGCACCGATACCGCACGGATTGCCTATATAAAAACGAGTAGTTTTTACCGATTTCTTAATTTTTTCACCACGCCAGAATTGGATGATAAAATTCAGACGCTTTTAAATATCGTTGTCGATGCCTTCAACAACAAAACGCATTCGTCTGCCGATACGGTGATGGTGGCCATGGCGTCGTATAAACCTTTTGATGAGGAGCTGGAGGAAACCTTGCTAAACAATCGTGATGTTGTTTTTGGAAATCCAAACACCACTTCTCAATCGACCTCCGGGTTTAATTGGCGCGTTTTTTTTGTCATTGTTTTCATCTTATTTAAAATAGCCGTTGTATCCAATCGATGTGACCGTGATTCCAATGTGCCTCCCATCGAACTGGAAGGGTTAACCGTAGATTCTTCGGGGGTAAAGCTCGATCGGTATTACACGCAAATGCGCTTTAAAATTGACAGTTTTCAAGTGTTTTTAACCCAATTTGATCCGTCAAAAATTACGCAGGTCAAACCCAAAGATCGTTTGGTTACGGGGAGTAATCCGTTTACTACCTTTTACAATGATCAAGTGAGTTCATCAGGAAATGAGCGTTTTCAACGGATTAAAAACAAATCCAACTATGATGTCATCGTCTTGGAAAATGTCATTGTTTACGATAGCATCAAAATGCCTGCAAAAGCCTATTATATCAAGGCCAAAGAATCTTTTGAATTGAATACTAGTGATTATAACAAGCGCATTTTAAATTTTTATGTAGGGCGCAATTTAGCCTCTTTTCAAGATCCTTCACGGCATTATTTTATTGGAAATCATTCAGAAGTAGAATTCCGATTTAGCATCTTGGCACCCAATGCAAAAGCGTTAATAAAGGAAGATTGTCGTTTTGAAGGACCTATTGTGATACGAGAAGAAAAGGGCCAAGTTGAGGTTATTACCCAAGAGTCCAATGCCACTTTGGAGGAAATTAAAGATGCAGCTACGATAAAATAAAAAAAGACCTGAAGTTTTAAAATTCAGGTCTTTGGTGTTATTCAAATCCAAGTTTTTGGCGAACTCGTTGCAAAACACCCTCAGCAATGGCGCTTGCTTTGCTGGCTCCTTTTGCTAAAAAGGCATCGACTTCTTCCAAATGATTCATATAGTATTCGTAGCGCTCGCGTTCGGTTTTGAATTTTTCACAAATCAATTCAAACAAGGCTTGCTTCGCATGGCCGTACCCATAATTGCCTCCTTCATAATTTTGCCGCATTTGAGCCACTTGAGCGGCATCACCCAATAATTTGTATAAGGCAAATACTTTGCAAGTATCGGGATTCTTCGGTTCTTCAAGCGGTGTACTATCGGTTTCGATACGCATGATTTGCTTGCGCAACGCTTTGTCGTCTACAAAAATGGTAATGGTATTGTCGCGAGATTTACTCATTTTATGACCGTCGGTACCCGGAATGTATTGCGTTTCTTCGTTTATGGTCGCTTCGGGGAGCACAAAGGTTTCTCCCATTTGGTGGTTAAAACGTGCCGCCACATCACGCGTAATTTCTAGATGTTGCAATTGATCTTTTCCCACCGGCACAAATTCGGCATCATACAATAAAATATCGGCAGCCATCAACATAGGATAGGTAAACAATCCCGCATTGACATCTTCCAAACGATCGGCTTTATCCTTGAACGAATGCGCCAAAGTAAGGCGTTGAAAAGGAAAAAAACAACTCAAATACCACGACAATTCTGCCGTTTGTGGCACATCGCTTTGGCGGTAAAAAATCACTTTGTCGGTGTCCAATCCACACGCCAACCACACGGCCGCGGTGCTGTAGGTATTTGCCCGCAAGGTTTCCCCGTCTTTGATTTGGGTAACCGAATGCAAGTCGGCGATAAACAAAAACGTTTCATTACCCGGGGTTTGCGACATTTCAATGGCTGGAAGTATAGCGCCCAAAAGATTGCCCAAATGAGGCGTGCCCGTACTTTGTATGCCCGTTAGAATTTTTGCCATAGTTTTTCAATTGTGTCGCAAATGTAAACTAAAATTGCTTTATTTTTGGGGCTATGCGTGCGTTTAAAATAATTTTTTGGACCCTTTATCGGATTTGGTTTTACCTTCTTGTCGCGATACCGATTTTGGTATTATTCCCGTTTTTAGTGGTTTCTATTTTAAAAGAACGTTGGTACCCCTATTTTTTTAGGTTGGCTCAAATTTGGGCCCGATGCATTTTATTGGGCATGGGATTTCGCTATAAAGTTACAAGCATGCAAGAGCCTGAACCAGGTAAAAGTTATATGTTTATTGCCAACCACACCTCAATGACCGACATTATGCTGATGTTAGCCACGGTTCGTAATCCTTTCGTTTTTGTAGGAAAAAAAGAGTTGGCAAAGATTCCTTTGTTTGGCTTTTTTTACAAGCGAACCAGTATTTTGGTCGATCGCGGCAACCAAAAGAGTCGGATGGCGGTCTACGAACGCGCGCAACGCCGTTTGAATATGGGCTTGAGTATTTGTATATTTCCCGAAGGCGGCGTCCCCGATGAAAGCGTGCTATTGGACGAATTTAAAGACGGTGCTTTCCGTTTGGCTATTGAACACCAAATTCCCATTGTTCCGATTACATTTTTTGACAATAAAGAGCGTTTTTCCTATACCTTTTTTAGCGGTAGCCCCGGGAAAATGCGGGTTAAAATCCATCCTTTTATAGAAACAAAAGGGCTGCCTTTAGAGGCAAAAAAAGAGCTCAAAGATCGAGCGCGACAACTCATTTTAAGCGATTTGCAAGCTCATCAATAGGGCGTTCCCCCTCCATACTTCTGGGGTCAGGCTTTCCGTTGCAATCCGGCACCTCCGTAAACTACGGCGCCGGGATTTCCACTGCAATCCTTAACGCAAACAAAAAGAGTGTCCGGCCGAGACACTCTTTTTTGTTACCCTCCGGAGAGGAGTAACACCACTTAACTAAATTAATAACTACGATGCCCTTAGAAGGTATACATCACACCCGTATACAATCCCATGAGGTAAGGTCTGAAATTTCCAGCATCACTACGGTAGGGATTAAATTGGTATTTGAATGTGGGTTCAATCCGTGCTTGCCAATTTTTGAAAAAGCGGTAATGCATGCCCAAACCTAGGTTACCACTAAAGTGAACTGGGTTGAGGTTGGTCGCTTCTCCAATAAGGAGATTCAGCGTATTAGATTGTAAATAGATTTCGTTTTGATTCAAAACAAACGTACTCATACCGCCTAAGACTTGCAATCCCCATTTTTTGGATCCAAATTGGTACGCCAATTCCACAGGGATTTCTAAATACCCCGTGCGTTGTACGATCGACCCTTCAAACATTTCCATCATTCGGTTGTATTGTCGAACGTTGTTAAGACTTTCAATAACAATAGTTGCACCAACAGGATTTAACGATATGTTTTGAATGCGACTGCTAACTTCGGGACGCATATAGTACATAATACCATCGGTTTCATACCCTAAACGAACCATGTTGACACCCGAGCGAAGGGTGAGTTTGTTGTTTAAAGCATAGCCAACACCCACACCATAACTGAAATTCTCTGCGGTATATCGCTTTTCATTCTCCGTTAAGGATGGATCTAGAGGAGAGCCTTGCGATAACGAACTGAAGTAAATAGGGGCGAGCTGTGTGCCAACTAGCCACCTATTTAGTTTCGGTTCGGAAAAGGTTTTCTTTTCTTTTTCATGTAGCAATTCTTCCAACGCATTTTTCGATTTTTCGGCAACAGCAGTGCTGTCTTTGGCCGTATGTAAAGGGGTATTGGAAACAATAGGTGAGGGAGTGACAGCGGGGGTCACAGGGTTGGTAGTGTCGGGAAGCAATGTCTTCTCCGTATGCAATGCCAATCGTTCAGTATCCGAAGCAGGAACGGTTTGAGGAAGTTCTTGCTTTTCAGGGATAACGGTACTGTTGTTATTGTTTGGGGTAATGGCATTGCGGGTCCCAACAGCGTCTTGCGGACTTCCCAACGGGGTATTTACTTGCCCGCTAAATCCGTTGTTTTTTTGTTCTTTTTTTGAAGACAATGCAACCGCTTTTTTCGTTGTATTTCCCTTGCTATTTACGGAAACATAAGGAGGGACCTCAGTAGAATAGCCGGACGTTGTAGCCGCACCGGGTAGGGTAGCTACCGCTTCGTTGTCTCTTGCACTTTTCGAAGACGTAGCGCCATTTGATTCTGTGTGTGAAGTAGCATTCCCTTTGGAAGTTTCCTTAACAACGGTTGGGTTCGTAGCGGGAACGCTAGGAGCAACGGTATTCCAAAATGGTGCACGGAGAAAGAGTCCGACCAAAAAAGCAGCAGCAACACCGCTATAGAACCACCAAATGGGAATCACGCGGCGTTTCTTTTTCTCCTGCAGTTTATCTTTGATGTTCAACCACAACGCTTCGTCGGGCTGCACCTCGAAGTCCTCGAGGGACTCTTGAAATCGCTTTTTGAATTCGTGTGGATGTTTCATTGTAGTTTGGGCATTTTTGAACTTCCGGTAAGGAGTTCGATTTTTTGTTTTAAAATTAATTTCGCTCGGGATAAATTGGATTTGGAAGTGCCAACGGTAATGCCAAGCGCATCTGCAATCTCTTGGTGACTATACTCTTCAAACACATACAGGTTAAAAACCAGTCGATAGCGTTCGGGGAGCTCTTGCACGATACGAAATAAAAACTCGGGCGGGATTCCCTCATCAATTTCCACTTCGACTTCGTCGGGGATATTTTCATCCACTACATTTAAGTAGTTTTTTTTTCGAAATTGTTGCAACAAGTAGTTTACAAAAACCCGATGCAACCATCCGTCGAAGGAACCTTTGAATTCGTATTGCGCAATTTTATCAAAGACCAACAAAAACCCTTCTTGAAAATAGTCTTGGGCTTCATCACGATTGGGAACATATTTCAAACAAACCGCAAACATTTTACCCGCATACCGCCGGTACAATTGTTCTTGCGCTTGAATGTCTTTTTTTTGACATCCTTGTATGATTTGTTCTAACTCCAATCGGTTTCATTTTAGTGATCCACTACAGCATCAAATTCTATGTACTGGTCTACCCCTTGTGCATCTTCGCCCAACCAAAATTTAAAGTGATAGGTACCCAAAGTGGTTGGTTTAAATCGCAAAGTAGCCGTGTACAATTCTTCATCTGCAGGACACGCGTTGTTACCACTTTTAAGACTTTCAATGGCAACGACTCGATCAAAATCATGGGATTCGTAGTAAAATTTACGGAAAACATGACATTGACTGGGCAACTTAAATTTCACCGGAATTTCTGTGATGCTGTCTTTGGCATATTGGTCTGGGTTGGTTACTTCTGAAACCGCTGAAACCTGGATGTAAATGGGTTCATCTTCAGAAAGGTCGCAACCGGTAAATCCCAATCCAACAAGGAATACTACGGTTAACAAAATTTTTTTAATCATGGGTATTATTTTTTTAATAGGATGCTTTAATAGTCAAAAGGTTGCGTGAAGATCAAAAAAAATCCCGATTTTTTCAAACCGGGACTCTTAGGCCAAATTAATCGGCTTGTTCTTTGATGAGGTCTTTGATTTTTTGTTCCAATTCCTCGGCCAATTCGGGATTGTCTTTAATCAACAATTTCACCGCATCGCGACCTTGTCCCAATTTGGTGTCACCATAACTGAACCAAGAGCCTGATTTTTTGATAATTTCAAACTCGACGGCTAAATCTAAGATTTCACCCGTTTTGGAAACGCCCTCGCCATACATAATGTCAAATTCAGCCGTTTTGAACGGAGGCGCTACTTTGTTTTTTACCACTTTTACTTTGGTACGGTTCCCCAATACATTTTCACCATCCTTAATTTGTGAAGAACGACGGATGTCCAAACGCACTGAAGCATAAAACTTCAAGGCATTTCCTCCTGTTGTCGTTTCGGGATTTCCAAACATTACCCCGATTTTTTCACGCAACTGGTTGATGAAGAAAACCGTACAATGGGTTTTGCTGATGGTTGCTGTCAATTTACGCAAAGCTTGCGACATCAATCGAGCATGTAATCCCATCTTGGAATCACCCATTTCTCCTTCGATTTCACTTTTTGGAGTCAAGGCAGCGACCGAGTCGATCACCACGATGTCGATGGCTCCCGAACGAATTAAGTTCTCGGCGATTTCCAATGCTTGTTCCCCATTATCGGGTTGCGAAATAATCAAGTTTTCAATATCTACCCCCAAATTGGCCGCGTAATGACGGTCAAACGCATGTTCCGCATCAATAAACGCGGCAATGCCCCCTGCTTTTTGTGCTTCGGCAATGGCATGCAAAGTCAGCGTAGTTTTACCCGACGACTCTGGTCCATAGATTTCAATAATACGACCCTTTGGATACCCATTTACCCCTAAGGCAAGGTCCAATCCCAACGAACCGGATGGAATCACTTCGACTTCTTCCACCGCTTTGTCTCCCATTTTCATTACGGTACCTTTACCGTAGGTCTTGTCCAGCTTGTCTAACGTCAGCTGTAACGCTTTCAATTTTGCTTCTTTTTCTGAACTCATTTTACATAAAAATTAAAGGCTGTTAAAGCCGTAAAAGTAACTATTTTTTCAGGACTAAATTAGTTTTCTCAAAAGTAGTTTTAAACAACGAGAACCCGTACTTTTACAATCAATTTTTTTTCACATGGAAAAACTGATTTCGTATCCCATCTCTGTAGTCTATTACCTTTGTTTTGGACTAACGCTGGTGATTTTCCATCCGATACAGTGGATTTGCTTTAACGTTTTTGGTTACCAGGCCCATAAAAAAAGTGTCGATTATTTAAATTGGGTTTTGATCGGTTGCACCCGAATTTTAGGCACACGTTGGACATTTTATAACCGATCTCAAGTTCCCCAAAATGCCCCGATTATCTTTGTAGCCAACCATCAAAGTTTGTTTGATATTATTGGAATTATTTGGTACCTACGAGCGCATCATGCCAAGTTTGTCAGCAAGAAGGAACTCGGAAAAGGAATCCCTTCGGTTTCCTACAATTTACGTCATGGCGGCTCGGTTTTAATTGACCGTAAAGACCCCAAACAAGCCTTACCAACAATCAAAGGATTGAGCGAATACATTGAAAAGCACCACCGATCTGCCGTTATTTTTCCCGAAGGAACGCGAAGCAAAACGGGCGCACCCAAACCATTTTCAGAAAACGGCTTAAAAATACTATGCAAGTTTGCTCCCCATGCGTATATAGTCCCCATCACTATTAACAATTCGTGGAAAATGACCAAGTTTGGTGCGTTCCCCATGGGCTTGGGCAATCATTTAAAGTTCATTATTCATGAACCTTTAGCGGTAAGTGCGTACGACTTTCCTACTTTATTTGAAAAAACACAACAAGCCGTTACCGGTTCAATTCATAACTCATAACTCATAATTCATAACTCATAATTCATAATTCACAATTACCTATAATGTCTATTAAAAACATCCGATTGGAAGTGATGCAATTCCTTGAAAAAAGCATCGATAACTTTGTTGACGAATACCTTGTTCCTGTTGAAAAAATTTGGCAACCTACCGATTTGTTGCCCGATTCTCAAAAAGAGAATTTTATTGAAGAAGTGCGTGAATTGCGTGAAATTGCCAATGATTTACCTTATGATTTCTGGGTTGTCATGGTGGGCGATACCATCACCGAAGAAGCTTTACCCACTTATGAATCGTGGTTAATGGAAGTAGAAGGTGTTGACAATGAAGGGCGAAATGGCTGGTCCAAATGGGTACGGCATTGGACAGGGGAAGAGAACCGTCATGGTGATGCTTTGAATAAATATTTATACCTCTCGGGTCGTGTTAATATGCGTGAAGTGGAAGTAACCACCCAGCATTTAATCAATGACGGCTTTGATATCGGAACCGGGAAAGATCCCTACAAGAACTTTGTCTACACCAGTTTTCAAGAACTGGCTACTTATATTTCGCACAACCGGGTATCGCAATTGGCCAAAGAGTTTGGCGATAAAAAGTTATCGCGTTTGTGTAAAATGGTCGCTGGAGATGAAATGCGTCACCATTTGGCGTATAGCGAATTTGTAAGCCGTATTTTTAAAGTAGACCCCAGCGAAATGATGTTGGCGTTTCAATACATGATGAAACAAAAAATCACGATGCCTGCTCACTTCTTGCGGGAATCGGGAGAGAAAATTAGTTCTGCTTTTGAGGAGTTTTCAAATTCAGCGCAAAAAATCGGAGTATACACCGCCAACGATTATGTGGATATTTTACGCAAATTAATTGCGACTTGGGAAATTGACAAAATAACCAGTCTAACCGATGAAGCCGAACGCGCTCGTGATTATTTGATGAAATTACCCGATCGTATGGCGCGTATTTCTGAACGATTGGTTTTGCCAGATGAAACCAAAAAATTCAAGTGGGTACAACCGGCTTTAGCGATATAAAATGGGGATTGTTGACGCGACGATTATTTTTGTAAAACAACAGCTAGAAGGTGCCGAAGCAGGGCACGATTGGTTTCATATTGAACGGGTTTATCGAAATGCCCTTCGTATCGCCGAACACGAAAATTGCCATCGGGAAGTAGTACAATTGGCCGCTTTACTGCATGACATTGCCGATAGTAAATTCCACGGTGGTGATGAAAGCATTGGCCCCAAAACGGCGCGAACTTTTTTAGAAAGTCAGCACTCCGATGAAGCTACCATTGATCATGTGGTAAAAATCATCGAAAATATTTCATTCAAAGGCGGAAAAACCGACAGGACGTTTTCTTCTTTAGAATTGGATATCGTGCAAGATGCCGACCGTTTGGATGCCATTGGCGCCATTGGGATTGCCCGAACGTTCAATTATGGGGGGTTCAAAAACCGACCGTTGTATGATCCCGCCATTGCGCCCAACCTGCACATGACTAAAGAAGAATATAAGGCGAGTCAGGCTCCGACGCTTAATCATTTTTATGAAAAACTCCTCTTATTGAAAGACCGAATGAATACCGCTACAGGAAAAAAAATGGCCGAAGACCGCCATCGATTTATGGAAGTTTTTTTAGCCCAATTTTATGCCGAATGGGACGGAGAAAAATAAAAAAGAGAACCGATGAGGTTCTCTTTTTTAGTTCTCTATTTCTACTTTTAAAAGTTGTTTCTTTTTTCCTTTTTGTCCCAAAATGAAAACGGAACGATTAGAGAATACACCATTAGAAACCATTAATGGGACTTCAATGTTTTCATTGTCTAAAACTTTACTATAACTAATACCCCCATTTTCGTTAAGTTTAATTACAAAGAGGTTTGATTTTTGAGCTTTCGTTTGTACAAATTGAATGCGGTCTTGACCAAGATTGTAAATGTTTTCACCTGCGTTAATATAAAAATAAGCATCATTTCCGAGGACCGTAGTGCAATACGAAATAAATGATGATCTGTAATTTGTAACTTCCCGTTTGTTTATATTTCTAGCCCAGACCATTTCGCCTGAAGTATTGATTCGGGCACAAACAATGTCATCGTAGTGTGCTAATGATCTAACAGCAGTGCCCCCATTTGCTGTAAATACAGTGTAGGGGGTTAAATAATACTCTTCCGCATTGAAAATAATATCATTTGTAGCGGTAATCGTGATATTTTTAAAGATTAAGTTTTTTAATTCTTTATCTCTATTTTCACCATACTTGTCAATCATAAATTGTTCTGTAAAGGGATTGAACTTTGATTTTTTTACCGTCAAATTCAATGGATCTAAATCGAAGTAGCAAATTCCTTTGAAACGGGTGTCTTTTCGTTCGGAGTAAAAACCGACACAAGCAATTCGATCCTCAAATGCAATAGCTTTTAAGCTTGGAGCAAAATAGGTATTAGTTTCAATGGTTTGAGAGATTTCGGAATCGTTGGTAATTCGCGTGATTTCATATTCATATTTACCTCCTTCTTTCTTCTTTTTGGCATCCTTAGTATGTACTTTTCCTAAGATATATAATGTTTTCCCATCCTTGGAAACATCGATGTTTTCGTACTCAAATTTGCGGTCTTTAATTTCTTTTTTAAACACATGGTCAATTTTTTTATTTAAGTTGTTATCAAACATCACTATTTTATGCGTCTCCATTCCAGTGTTGTTGATGTCAACCGTTATAGCAAAAGCAGTTTTATCTTGGTTTACAATCATACTTGCCCCAGAATCTTCATCAAAATTCGATAAACTTAAAACTTCAAACCCTTTTATTTGTTCCGATTCAACGCGAAACAATTCACGCGATTCAAAATTAAATTCATTAAAAGGAGTAGTCATGGCCATACATTGATATACCCCTTCCTGTTTATTATATTGAAACATAATAATATGGATTTTATCACCACTACTTATCATGCCCAGTACATTACATTGCTTTATGTTTTTTTCTGCTTTTGGATTAAAGTCATACTCTTTTACTAATTTCATGTTGGTGTCATAGTGTTCAAAATAATAACCATAACCATTGCTAAATGGACCACCATCATAAGAACGAATCATAATTACTCCTCCTTTTCTATCATTTTCAGCAAAATACAATTCGGAGTTTTTGAAGCTATCTTTAAAAATGTCACTTTTATTCCATTTAAATTTAAGATCTTGTGCTACACTGGAATAAGTAAGAAAAAGTAAAGAAAAAAGGTTGATTAGTTTTTTCATAAATTAAAGTTTTTTGATTTACGTGGATTAAATTTCGGCGTTTATTCAAAAACGAATATTGGCGAAAATAATAAAAAGGATAAAAAAAGAGAACCGATGAGGTTCTCTTTTTATTTGTTTAAGGGATTCGGGTCAACACCGAGAGGTAAGGAACTCCCCCAATATCAAATCGTACTTTTAATGTAGTCGCATTGAGTAGTAGGATTTCCCCTGTTACCGAGCTGTTGTCGGCATACGTAATGGTAAAGGTATTGTTGTTTTTGGTCCAAACGCCAATATCAATTGTTTCCTCACAATCCAAATCATAATAATGATCCCGAAGTGCTCCATTAGCTGCAATTTCTGAAAAGTCTTTCACACAACCCGGAGAATGCTCATAAGGTTCTAAAATTTCTTGATTGTTAACGATACTGCCTTCTTGCGTAAATTGCCATTTGCCCACAATGGACGGTGCTTGGGCTTCATCATTGTCATTTTTACTGCAGCTTAAAACAGTAAATGCCAGAAAGGCAATGCATAGAATTTTTTTCATATAGTTTAAATTAGGTATTATTTTCCTGGGAAAGTAGCTTTGCGTTTTTCTAAGAACGCTGTTGTTCCCTCTTTAAAATCTTCGGTTCCAAAACATTTTCCAAACGACTTGATTTCGGTTTTGAATCCTTCTTTGGTATCTATCAACCCTGCATTCACCGCTTTGATGGCATAACTAATGGCTACAGGTGAATTTTTTGTGATTTTGCTTGCAATGTCTTTAGTGAATTCTAACAATTCGGCTTGGGGAACAACATGATTGACTAAACCATAACTTTTTGCCGTTTCGGCATCAATCATTCCCGCCGTCATAATCATTTCCATGGCGCGCCCTTTACCCACCAATTGGGGTAAACGTTGTGTTCCGCCATAGCCTGGAATCACCCCTAAAGTCACTTCGGGTAAGCCCATTTTGGCATTGTCGGAAGCAATTCGAAAATGGCAAGCCATCGCCAATTCCAATCCGCCACCCAAAGCAAAACCATTCACTGCTGCAATGACGGGCGTTTTCATGTTTTCGACAAAATCAAATAGGATTTCTTGTCCTAAAGCCGCCAATTGCGCGCCCTCTTCAATAGAGAAATGGGCAAATTCAGAGATATCAGCACCTGCAACAAAGGCTTTTTCACCCGATCCAGTCAAAATAATCGCTTTGATCGTCGCTTCGGCATCCAATTGGGCTAAGGCATCGTGCAATTCTTGAATCGTTGCTTTGTTCAATGCATTAAGTTTGCTCGGACGGTTGATGGTGAGGGTAGCCAAATGACCTTCCGTGGCTACGAGAATATTTTCAAATGTCATAGGTATATTTTTTTAAGGATTTATGCGCGGTAATGTTACTTTAAAGGTAGTGCCTTTATGGGATTCGGACTCAAAAGTAATGGTTCCTTTATAATTTTCAATAATATTTTTAATAATCCCCAACCCGAGTCCCATGCCGCTCGTTTTGGTAGTGAACTTAGGTTCAAAGATTCGCTCTTGATAATCAGGGTCAATTCCAACGCCATTGTCTTTGACCAAAATAACCACCCCTTCCCAATTTTGGTATACGCTAACTTGAATTCGTTTTTCCTCTTGAATTTCTGGAATGGCTTGAATGGCATTTTTGACCAAATTGGTAATAATACGAATGAGTTGCGTGCGGTCCATGACCGTGATGATTTCTGGTTCGGCAGACTGAAACTCAATAAATTCTTCATTAAAAATATCTAGGGAAAACTCTACAACTTCAACCACATTGAGTGTTTCATTTTGCTGTGCAGGCATCGAGGCAAAGTTAGAAAACGCCGAAGCCACTGCCGTCATCGTATCGATTTGTTGAATTAAGGTTTTGGTGTAATCGTTGAGTTTCTGTCGTAAATTCGGATCGTTTTCATCAAATTTTCGTTGAAAACTTTGTACCGTTAAACGCATCGGGGTCAACGGATTTTTGATTTCATGAGCAACCTGTTTCGCCATTTCGCGCCACGCTTGTTCCCGTTCGGATTGGGCCAACATCGAGGCACTTTCTTCCAGTTTGTCCACCATCGCATTGTACGCTTTAATCAAGGAGTTTATCTCACGACTGTTGTCTTCAATCATGATTTTCTCATTTTTTTGATTCAAGCTCGTTTCATTGATTTTGTCCGAAATCGTTTTTAGCGATTGGGTGATGTAAGAGGAAAGGAAATACGCCAAGGCAAAGGCAATAATTAGCATGAAAAAATACACCTGACTCAACCGTACCAAGAAATTCTGGATTTCATTCTCGTAAATACTGTCGTCTTCAACATAGGGAAGATTAAGGATTCCAAGCGGTTTGAACCGATCGTCTTTGATTTGGGTAAACGATGAACGAATTTTCAACCCATCCATGTTTTTAATGTCAACATACCGTTTCTCAATCGAAGACTGGACCAGTTTCAATATATATTTTGGAATAGGCGGTGAAATGCTATCGACGGCAAAGGAAGCTTTGGACGATTTTAACAAATTTCCTTTTAAACTGTAAATATTAATTTCGACACTGTGAATATCGGAAAGCTCGTGAATTTTATCTTTAAATATTAACGGTAAATTTTTCTCCGTTAACGGGTAAGTCGTGTTGGATAAAATATAGTTGATGTGTTCCCGAACTGCATCTTCCTTGCGCTCCAAACGCTCTTGATGGTAATTTCGCGCCTCACTTTTGAACTGAAACAACGAAATCGAGGCCATTAAGATCGATGCAATCAAAATCAATACAATCATCGCCAGGAAAATCCGGATACGAAGGGAAAGCATGGATATTTTGAAGTTTAGCATCAGTGTTCAGTGTTCAGTGTTCAGTGTTCAGTGTTCAGTGTTCAGTGTTCAGTGTTCAGTGTTCAGTGTTCAGTGTTCAGTGTTCAGTGTTCAGTGTTCAGTGTTCAGTGTTCAGTGTTCAGTGTAAAATTTTACTAAGGTAGTTTTTTCGCTCCGAATTTTTCTGGGTGAATGATCATGTAGCCAATCAACTTCCCAATTTCATTGCTTTTAGCAACTAACAAAGTAAATGTTTTTTGATCAATGTAATGGCATTCTAAGGCAAATTCAAACCAACATTGTGTCTCGGTATTTTCGGTATCTGCATCCGAAAGTTTACTGATAAAATGTTTTGGATAACCTCTTTTTCGATACGCTTCGGCGATATTTGAACAGGTACTTCGCGAACTTCTTCTTATTTGATCCGTTAACGAATACATTTCCTCTTTCGGAAACGTACGGCTAATTTCAAATATCTCCATAGCTAGTTCAAAGCCTTTTTGATAGGCTAATAAATCTTGAAATCTGTGCATATAAGTATTTTTTTGGCGGTTAAAAAAAGTGTGTATTTTAATTTATTATCATTCTTTGCAGTAGAAAATGCATTTTTTTGAATAGTGCTTTCTGCTTTATTATTGTATACTGATTACTGTATACTAATTACTGTATACTGATTACTGTATACTGATTACTGTATACTGATTACTGTATACTGATTACTGTATACTGCTTACTGCTTACTGTTCACTGAAATCACGAATTATTTTTCTTTCTAATATTCTTGTAAAACTTGAAACCGAGCATGATGAGTATAGAGAATCCAATTATCCCTACGACGCCGTAAATCCAGTCGATGGCATTTTTTAGAATGACCAAAAAGACTACCGCAAATAAGATAATCGTGGCGCCTTCGTTCCATAAGCGCATGAAATTGGAGGAATAGCGGGTGTCGTCGTTTTGCAACTGCTTGTAAATTTGATGGCATTTTAAATGATACGCCAAAAGAAGCGCAACAAATCCTAATTTCACTTGCATCCACGGCATGTACAACCACTCCGGATTTAAATGCAGTAAGACCAGGGCAAACAATGTCGCCAACACTGCACTAGGCCACGTGATGATATACCACAACCGATAGGTCATGATTTTGTATTGCGCCCCGAGAATTTCCTTTTCAGGCGTAGGTTTGGATTGTGCTTCTATTTGATACACAAACAACCGAACAATGTAAAAGAGTCCGGCAAACCAAGTGATCACAAAGATCAAGTGCAAGGCCTTAATGTTATTGTAGAGTTCCATGGATGGGTTTCAGGTTTCAAGTTTCAGGTTTCAGGTTTCAAGTTTCAGGTTTCAGGTTTCAAGTTATTTAACTTGTAACTTAAAACAAGATTTAGTTTTTCCAATCGTTGACCCAATTGGCCACCACTTGACACCATTCGTCTTCATCGTTTAAACAAGGTACGGCAAAAAATTCCTCGCCTCCGTTTTCGATAAATTCTTCGTTAGCACGCATGGCAATTTCTTCCAAAGTTTCCAAACAATCCGACACAAATGCGGGTGTAACTACGGCTAATTTTTTGATTCCTTTCTTCGGCATTTTGTTGATTTCAACATCGGTGTAGGGTGTTAACCATTTGTCACCGGCCAAACGCGATTGGAAGGTCTGACTGTATTTTCCTTCTGGGATGCCCAATAATTCTACGACTTGACGCGTGGTTTCATAACATTGGTGACGGTAGCAAAACTCATGAGCTGGTGAAGCCGTGACACAGCATTTGTTGTCAATCGTACAATGCGACTTGGTAACATCCGTTTTGCGAATATGGCGTTTGGGAATGCCGTGGTACGAAAACAATAAATGATCGTATGCAAAACCTTCCAAATGTTTTTTGATCGAATTTGCCAAGGCTTGGATAAAATCGGGCTTATTGTAAAAAGCGGGCACTTTGGTGATTTTCATTTCTGGGAAATGCTTTTGTTGCAATTCATCGGCCAAAGCCCAAATGGTCGTGGTGGATGCCATAGCATATTGTGGGTACAAGGCCAATAACATGACATCGGTTACGCCTTTATCTTTCAATTCTTGCAAGCCTTTTTGAATCGTCATGGTGCCATAACGCATCGCCAAAGCCACAGGAACATCCACAAGTTTTTCCACCTTTTGGTGCATTTTTTTGGAAATCACAATCAAAGGCGACCCTTCATCCGTCCATATCTGACTGTACGCCTCAGCTGATTTTTTAGGTCGCGTTTGCAAAATAATTCCGCGTACCAACAAAGCGCGTAATAAATAAGGAACGTCAATAACGTATTTATCCATTAAAAATTCGTCCAAATACGGCTTAACATCTTTGGGGGTCGGACTTTCAGGCGAACCAAGATTGACTAATAATACTCCTTTCATGTGTAGCAATTTATTTTTTTAAACGATTGAAATTTATTTTTTTGATAGTGGTAAAAAGGGTGACATTGGCAACCCTGTTTGGTTATGTGTTGACTTGCAAACTCATCAAGTATTTTTTGGGTGTGGTGCCAAATTTTTTCTTGAAGGCCGCAATAAAATGACTGCCAGTGCTGTAGCCTACTTTGAGTCCCACTTCATTCACATTGTACGAGCCGCTATCCAAGAGTTTTCGGGCATAATCCATTTTGTAATCAAACAAAAAACCGTACACCGTGTCACCATAGATTTGTTTGAAACCCATTTTTAATTTTTTTAAATTCAAACCCACTTGATCGGCCAATTCCTGTAAGCCAGGCGGTTCGGCCATGTTAGCAATTACGAGTTCTTTGGCCTTGCGGATTTTTAATACATTTTCTTCATCAATCAAAAACGGACATTGTTCGGCATTCGGATCTTCCGAGCGGTTAAAGTACAAACTCAACAATTCATATCCTTTACCTTTATAATAGAGATTTTTGATGGAAGGATTGAGGTTGTAATGAAATAGTTGACTCAACACGATAGCCATCGACGGACTGATGTTGTGTTCCTTATAATACTTCTTATCGATATTTTCTTCGCTCAAAAACGGAATGTTTTCGGTATCGGAAGAAAACAATTTGTGTAGTTTTTTGATGGAAATCAAAATCGAAATCAACCAGGTGTTGGGCGAAACCTCCAATTGAATCGGCAATTCCTTTTGCGGATTGTAAAAAAGTAATGACTTTTCTTCCTTTAACTCCAAGGCATAATTCCCATCGTTAAAGACAAATTTGGCTTTTCCTTTTAAGCCAAAATGAAACTGAATCAGTCCTTGCGATACCCCGCGTTTTACAGGATAATTCTCTGTTCCATCATTTTGAAAACGGATCAACAAAAAGTCTTCTTCAATTTTTATTTCTTCAAAAGAACCCATAGCGATATTTTTTCGTATATGATACCCAACGGAAGGCGACTTTCTTATTTAGAATGAATCTACATAATATCGTTGTAAAGCCCCGTGTTTGGTACAAATTTAAAATAAATAACGGAAAAAGTTCGAATCGCGTTAGAAATTACATCAAGCGACACAAAAAGTCCTTAGAGCGTTATTTTTTAAAATTAGTAACCCCGTAACTTTGTTCAACTTTTAGGAAAGAGCCCCTACATGGAAAACGGAATTAAGATTAAACATTCCTCCTTTTATGCAATTGGATTGAGCTACAAGAAAGCCGATGCTGAAACGCGTGGTCGTTTTAGTTTGGATGCCGTGGCTCAAGCGAAGCTATTACAACAGGCACAAGAAGAAAATATTGAGTCGTTAATTGTGACGTCTACCTGTAACCGTACCGAGATTTATGGTTTTGCCCAACATCCTTTTCAATTGATTAAATTGTTGTGTGAGAACAGCCGCGGAACGGTCGAAGAGTTTCAAAAAGTGGCCTATGTGTACAAAGGGGCTGATGCCATTAATCACATGTTCCGTGTAGGAACCGGTTTGGATAGTCAAATTTTAGGCGACTTTGAGATTATCAGTCAATTGAAAATTGCTTTTGCGCAAAGCAAAGAAGAACAATTGGTCAATGCTTTTTTGGAGCGTTTGGTCAATTCGGTGATTCAAGCCAGCAAAAAAATAAAAACAGAAACCGAGATTTCTACCGGCGCTACTTCCGTTTCATTTGCGGCAGTGCAATACATTTTCAAAAACGTAGAGGACATTTCAAATAAAAACATTTTACTTTTTGGAACCGGTAAAATCGGTCGCAATACCTGTGAAAATTTGGTCAAACACACCAAACACAGTCATATCACTTTAATTAATCGCACCAAAGACAAAGCCGAACGCTTAGCACGTAAATTAAATGTTATCGTGAAAGATTACGCCGACCTCCAATTGGAAATTCAAAATGCCGATGTATTGGTGGTGGCCACGGGAGCGCAAAATCCAACTGTGGACAAAGCGATTTTGAATTTGAAAAAACCGTTGACCATTTTGGATTTGTCCATTCCCAAAAATGTACATGAAAATGTGATGGAAATTCCGGGAGTTACCTTGGTGCACATGGATCAATTATCGCAAATCACCGACGAGACCTTGGAAAACCGCAAGCAACACATTCCGGCAGCCGAAGCGATTATTGAAGAAATTAAAGAAGAGTTCATCGCTTGGACTAAGCAGCGTAAATTTGCACCAACCATTCATGCCTTGAAAGCAAAATTAAATGCGATTAAGGAAGGCGAATTGAACGTGCAACGCAAAAAAATGTCCAATTTCGACGAAGAACAAGCGGAAATCATTACCGCTCGCATCATACAAAAAATTACCAACCATTTTGCCAATCACCTTAAAGATGAAAACACGCCCGTCGATGAAAGTATCGAATGGATAGAAAAAGTGTTCCAATTGGCATCCTCTGAAAAATAAGATGAGTAAAACCATACGCATCGGAACCCGCGACAGCGAACTCGCCCTTTGGCAAGCCAAAACGGTAGAAAAACAGCTGAACGATCTGGGGTACCGCACCGAAATTATTGCCGTGAAATCCCAAGGTGACTTGGTCCTGGACAAACCCTTGTACGAACTTGGGATCACCGGAATTTTTACCAAAACTTTAGACATCGCCATGATCAAAGGCGAAGTGGATATCGCGGTGCATTCCATGAAAGATGTTCCCACGGCTTTACCACAAGGTATTGTTCAAGCGGCCGTTTTACCTCGTGCCAATGTGCTGGATATCTTGGTGCATAAAGGGTCGACAGAATTCCTTGAAACTTCCGCGACCATTGCCACGGGAAGTTTACGCCGTCAAGCGCAATGGCTCAATCGTTATCCCCAACATACTGTGGTGGATCTGCGCGGAAATGTCAACACCCGAATGCAAAAATTAAACGATAACGATTGGAGTGGTGCCGTTTTTGCCGCCGCTGGTTTGGAGCGTATCAATTTGAAACCGCAAACGTATCTTAACTTGGATTGGATGATACCCGCACCCGCACAAGGCGCCATGGTGGTAGTCGCTATGGAAAATGATCATCATGCACTCGAAGCCTTAGCCCAACTCAATGATATAGAAACCGAAGTGTGTACTGCCATCGAACGTCAATTTTTACGTACGCTTGAAGGAGGTTGTTCCGCACCCATCGGCGCTATAGCAAAATATGATGAAGCCCAAGATGAAATTCAATTCCACGGCGTTTTGTTATCCCTCGATGGGAAAGAAAAATTGGAAATTCAACGTAATTTTCCAATCAATGAATGGAAAAAATTAGGGTTTCATTGTGCCAAAGAAATCCTTGACAACGGCGGTGCTGCCTTAATGGAACGCATCAAAGCCCAGTTGAAAAAGTAAGTTAAGTTCCAACGTTCTTAGAAAAAATGATTACCCTACTGTCCACAAAATCCCTGACTGAATCCCAACGCCAACTGCTGGCGGAAGCAGGTCTGTCGGTGGTGGAACAGGAGTTTATTCGTGTACAGCTGTTACCCGTGCCCACATCCGAATGGCAACACAATCTGTTGTTCACGAGTCAGCAAGCGGTAAAAAGTGTGGTGGCCCAAAAGTCAATCGCCCATCCCGAAAACCATACTGTTTTTTGTGTGGGTGAAAAAACAAAAGCAGCCCTGGAAACAGCGGGATTTATTGTGAAAGCTACTTTTGAATCGGCTGAAACGATGGCTCATTTTCTCATCCATTCTAATGAGGATCACTTCGATTTCTTTTGCGGAAACCGTCGAATGGATACACTGCCTACAAGTTTAATCCAAAAAGGGAAAAACTTGCGTGAAATCGTGGTGTATTCCACCGAAAATCAAGCCCTAAAAATAGAAACTCCTATCGATGGTGTACTCTTTTTTAGTCCGTCGGGTGTAGAAAGTTTCTTGGAAAAAAACACACTTGAAACACTACCTTGTTTTTGCATTGGCTCCACAACAGCTAACGCATTACACGGGGTCACTCAAAATATTCACATTGCGCCAACTCCCACCGTGGAGGCCACGCTACAACTCAGTATAGACTATTTTAAACGCTGAATTACTATTCGGCTAAACGATAAATTATGATTAAAAACGACCTTTTTTTAAGTGCTTTAAATAACGAAAAAGTAGAACGTCCGCCCGTGTGGATGATGCGTCAAGCCGGACGCTATTTGCCTGAATTCCGTGCACTTCGCGATAAATATGATTTTTTCACCCGTTGCGAAACACCTGAATTAGCAGCCGAAATCACCGTACAACCGATTCGTATTGTACAGCCCGATGCCGCTATTTTGTTTTCGGATATTTTGGTTGTGCCACGCGCTATGGGTATTCACGTCGAACTCAAAGACAATTTGGGGCCGATTATCCCGAATCCTATCCGTACGATGGAGCAAGTAGACCAAGTTTTTGTGCCTAATATTCAGGAAACTCTAGGCTACGTGATGGATGCCGTGAAATTAACCAAAGAAATGTTGAACGATGAGGTGCCTTTAATCGGTTTCGCCGGTTCGCCCTGGACGATTTTCTGCTATGCCGTAGAAGGAAAAGGGTCGAAAAGTTTTGATACCGCCAAAGGATTTTGTTTCTCTAATCCCGTGGCTGCACATACTTTATTACAAAAAATCACTGACACCACCATTTTATACTTAAAAGAAAAAGTAAAAGCGGGCGTGAATGCAGTACAAATTTTTGATTCTTGGGGCGGCATGTTGTCTCCAGCCGATTATCAAGAGTTTTCATGGAAATACATCAACCAAATCGTCGAGGCGTTGGCCGAAGAAACTAAAGTTATCGTATTCGGAAAAGGTTGCTGGTTTGCCCTAGGCGAGATGGCCAAATCCAAAGCTTCGGCGTTAGGAGTAGATTGGACGTGCTCGGCGCGAAATGCCCGTTATTTAACCGGTGGGAACATTACCCTACAAGGAAATTTCGATCCTAGTCGCCTGTTGTCACCTATTCCGACCATCAAAAAAATGGTCCACGAAATGATTGACGCGTTTGGCAAAGACAATTACATCGTGAATCTTGGCCACGGCATTCTACCCAATATTCCGGTTGATCATGCCAAAGCCTTTATTGAAGCGGTGAAGGAGTATAATCAGTAATCAGTGGGCAGTGTTCGGTGAACAGTACACAGTGTGAACAGCGACTGAAAACTAAAAATTTTATGAAGGAAAAATTTCTATCCTATATCCATAATCTACAAGATCAGATTTGTTCGGGTCTCGAAGCCATTGACGGTGCTGCCAAATTTCGAGAAGATCTTTGGGACCGACCCGAAGGTGGCGGCGGTCGAACACGCGTAATCGAGAACGGTCAGGTTTTTGAAAAAGGCGGCGTGAATATTTCGGCGGTTCATGGCAAATTACCCGATTCCATGCAGCAACTATTCAAGGTAGGTGAAGCCGATTTTTTTGCTTGTGGCTTGAGTTTGGTGATTCACCCCAAAAATCCAATGGTGCCAACCGTACATGCCAACTGGCGCTATTTTGAAATGTATGATGCCCAAGGAGAAGTCATGCAGAGTTGGTTCGGCGGCGGACAAGATTTAACACCCTATTATTTGTTTGATGAAGATGCGATTCATTTTCATCAAACGTGTAAAACCGCCTGTGATGCGCACGACCCTTCATTTTATCCCAAATACAAAAAACAATGTGATGCCTATTTTTGGAATACACATCGCAAAGAAGCCCGTGGCGTCGGCGGTTTGTTTTTTGATTATTTAAAAGCTGACGAACAGCATACCATGAACGATTGGTATGATTTTGTTACCGAAGTCGGGAACAGTTTCTTGCAAGCGTATGTTCCTATCGTTGAACGTAGAAAAGACTTGTCCTATTCAGCGGCACAACGTACATGGCAGGAAATTCGCCGCGGCCGTTACGTCGAATTCAATTTGGTACACGATAAAGGCACGTTGTTCGGACTCAAAACCAACGGGCGGATAGAATCCATTTTAATGAGTTTACCTCCCCATGTTCAGTGGGTGTATGATCATCATCCCGAGCCAGGCAGCGAAGAAGCACGATTGTTGGAAGTTTTGGCGCAACCGGTGGAGTGGGTTTGAAGTGACTAGTGATTAGTGATTAGTGACTAGTGATTAGTGATTAGTGATTAGTGATTAGTGACTAGTAATTATTTATATTTAAAGAATTTATAGACGAACAAAGTAAAAGGTTAGTTACTAATTGCTGAAAGCTAATTGCTAATTACTGAAAGCTAATTGCTAACCGCTAAATACAAAAAAATTATGTTTCCATTACAAAGAGGTAGAAGATTACGTGTTAACGAGAGCATTCGCTCCTTAGTTCGCGAAACGACATTAAGTCCGGCCGACTTCATGTTCCCCATGTTTATTGCCGAAGGAGAAAACTACCGTTCGGAAATTCCCTCCATGCCGGGAATTTTTCGCCGTTCGTTAGATTTAACCGTGGAAGAAGTCAAAGAATTGTTTGCTTTGGGAATTCGTGCCGTAAATATCTATGTAAAAGTTGATGAAAGCTTGAAAGATAATACGGGAAAAGAAGCTTGGAACCCGGAAGGTTTGATGCAACGCGCCATTCGTGCCATAAAAGCGGCTTGTCCCGAGATGATTGTCATGCCCGATGTGGCTTTGGATCCGTATTCAATCTATGGTCACGATGGAATTATCAAAAACGGAGATATCGCCAACGACGAAACCAACGATGCTTTGGTGAAAATGGCCGTTTCACATGCCGAAGCGGGCGCCGATTTTGTGGCCCCCAGCGATATGATGGACGGTCGAGTGTTGCGTCTTCGACAAGGGTTGGATGCTGCTGGTTTTCATCATGTGGGTATTATGAGTTATTCCGCCAAATACGCTTCAGCGTTTTACGGACCTTTCCGCGATGCCTTGGATAGCGCTCCCAAAGAAGCCGATGTAGTAGTTCCCAAAGACAAAAAAACCTACCAAATGGATTATGCCAATCGCATTGAAGCCGTCAAAGAGGCCCTTTGGGATGTAGAAGAAGGCGCGGATATGGTGATGGTCAAACCCGGAATTGCCTACTTGGATATCGTGCGTGAAGTCAAAAATGCAGTAAATGTTCCCGTAACGGTTTTCCACGTTTCTGGGGAATATGCCATGATTAAAGCGGCTGCCGAACGCGGCTGGTTGGATCACGACAAGATTATGATGGAGCAATTGATGTGTATCAAACGGGCAGGAGCGAGTTTGATTTCGACCTATTTTGCCAAAGAAGCAGCGCTATTGTTGCATCGGCAATAGCGAATCCATTTTTTTCAAATTACAAAAATGAAATAGCTTTTCAGTGTAAAAAAATAACCATGAAAAAAATTTATGTGTTTTGCATGCTAACGCTTGCCAGCAGTATTATTTCTTGCGGTAGTGATCCAAAGAAAACCGACAACAATAGCCCTGAGGTCAATCCAGAAACGACGGTTGAAGAAACCAAAACAAAGGCTGATTTTCCCCTAGCGGAACAAGGCAAAGCGTTGTTTGAAGGAGAAGGGACTTGTGTAGCCTGTCATAAGTTAGATACCAAAGTGGTAGGTCCGAGTATTCAGGAAATTGTAGCCATTTATAAAGCTAAAAATGCCAGCATTGCTACTTTTTTGAACGAAGCATCCGAACCTATAGTCGACCCTTCGCAGTACAGCATCATGAAAGCTAATTTTGCCATAACCAAAAACATGAAACCCGAGCAACGGTTGGCGTTGGAGCAATACATGATGAGTTTGGCACCCTAAAATGAGGTAATAAACGTAACAAAAGCGAGAATTCCTTCTTCGTTTTTCCGTATTTTGTGGCCATGAGCGCAATTGAAACCGTTACAATGCCTACTCCATTAGGATTTGCCAAAATTTCAGGAAACTCCGAAGGTATTCAATCCGTTTGTATCATGGAAGAAGGTGAAGCGACAGCTGAAATTCCCACAATACTTTTGGAGGTGGTGCAACAACTTTCGGAGTATTTTGAAGGGAATCGAACCGAGTTTCAATTAAAACTGAATCCGAAAGGAACCGAATTTCAGCAAAAAGTTTGGAATGCTTTACTTCAAATTCCCTTTGGTAAGTCCATTTCCTACCAACAATTATCGTTGCAGTTGGGCGATCCCAAAGCGATTCGTGCCGTAGCTTCAGCCAACGGGAAAAATCCACTTTGGATTATCATTCCATGTCATCGCGTCATTGGTTCCAATGGCACTTTAACGGGTTATGCAGGAGGATTATGGCGAAAGAAATGGTTGCTGACCCATGAGCAAGGGGAATCTCAACAAAGTTTGTTTTAAAAATGCAAAAAATAATGTATCTTCGGTTAAAATTTATAAGCCATGTTAGACAAAATTAAATTAGAACACGTACTGTTTCTCGACATCGAGACCGTTCCACAAGAAGAATTTTTTACCCAAATGGATCCCGAAATGCAAACGCTTTGGGAGCAAAAAACCCAGTACCAGCGCAGGGATGAATTTTCCCCAGAAGCATTTTATGATCGGGCAGGTATTTGGGCCGAATTTGGAAAAATCGTGTGTATTTCTGTCGGGTATTTTCAAATCAAAGGCGACATTCGGAATTTTAGGGTGACTTCATTTTTTGGAGAAGAAAAAGAATTACTGCACGCCTTTAATAATTTGCTGAACAACCATTTTAGTGGACCGCAGTATGTATTATGTGGGCATAATAGCAAAGAATTTGACATTCCTTTTATTGCCCGTCGCATGATTATTAATGGGGTTTCGCTTTCGGGTAAATTGAATTTATTTGGAAAAAAACCATGGGAAATTCCGCATTTGGACACTATGGAATTATGGAAGTTTGGCGATTATAAGCATTATACGTCATTAAAGTTATTGTCCAAAATTTTAGGCATTCCCACCTCCAAAGACGACATCGATGGAAGTCAGGTGGGCGAAGTGTTCTACAAAGAAAAAGACATCGATCGCATCGTTACCTATTGTGAAAAAGACGTCGTGGCAGTAGCCCAAGTCTTACTTCGTTTTCGCAATGAGGATTTACTCATTCCTGAAGAAATATTACATGTATAAAAAAAGGATGTCTACAATTTAGACATCCTTCTATGATCGGTTTTTTTCAAATTATCGTTTAATGACAACACGTTGTGAAATAGTTCCTAAACTATTTTCGATACGTACTAAGTAAACGCCTTCCGACAAATGTTGCACATTCAAGCGCGCCAATTCATCATGGGTTTCTTTTTGTCCCACTTCGCGTCCTTGTAAATCGTAGAGACGAACTTGCGTGCGTTCCACACTGTTTGGAATCAATACGTTGATCAGGTCGTTGGTCGGGTTGGGGAATACGCGAACTTGAGCTAAACTAACTTCAGGAGTAGACAATGCTGGTGAAACACGACAAAGGTCGATACTGAAATTGTTTACTGTTCCCCCATCACCATTCCATGGGTCACTAATGTTTAATACCCATTCACCGTCGGCGGGTAAGGAGTTAAGAGCGCTCAAACTGTCAAACGGAGCCACCAAACCGGTGAGTGATGGATTTCCACTACACACGGGGTCATTTCCATCGTCATCATAGGTACAATCCATATTGTCATTATCGCCACATGCCTCGCGCATCAATACAATACTTGGACTACCAATAGAAGCAGGACCTTGTAAGGTAAGCGTCATGTCTTGAATGTACGTATGGGTAATATTTACGTTCACATTTATGTCGCCAATGGTGTAGCCTCCTGTAATGGTCAAGGGTACACTAGCACTTGAATTAGCCACCGAATCGATAAAGGCGTTAGAGTAATCAGTTGCTTCAAAGGATTGATCACAACTAATAACACCTGTATCAAAACTGAATACAGTTGCAGTTGCCGCTACGCCTGTGCCACAACGGTTGGAGGGAATAATTCGCCAAAAATAACGCGTTGATTGCTGTAAACCGGTCACCGTAAATCGGTTTAATGTGGTTGTTTCATTTACGGCTAATGTGCTAAAACTGCTGTCCGTAGAAGCTTGTACGGTATACGTTTCAGCATTGCTGTTGGCGTTCCAACGCAATACCGCTGAAGTCGATAATCCCGTTTGTCCGTTGGAAGGGCTATTTAACGTTAAGGGTTGTAAACTCGCATTAAAAATACGTAAGGTTTTAAAACGTGTTTCAGTCTCTGTTCCATTGTTTCCTGTAATTCCCACAAAGTATTCCCCTGGGGTTACATTGGCTAGGCCCGTTACGGTCATTGTAACTGTTCCAGAAGTATTTCGGCTTGGGGGATTAAAAGAGGCTGATGCACCTGCGGGCAATCCACTAGCTGAAAACGAGGTTGTTCCTCCGCCAGACTGCGTGTAATTGAAGGTATACGTCGCATTTTCATTGGCACACAACAATTGGTCACCACTGGTTGAATTGAGGGCAAATGTTGAACTTAATCCTGTGATGATTAGCGAATATTTTTGACTTCCTGTTACTAAAGTTCCTTTGTGCGAAATGGTAATGGTGTATTGTCCTGCAGCAGGTGTATCAATGCGAACCAACTCCACATTATCCACATCATTGTCACCCGTTCTTACCGCAGGATTGTTAGGATTTGGGGTCAATTTCCAAGGAAAGAATGTTGTTTCATTACGCGTGATACGAATATCCAAGTCGTTGACTAAAGCTTTGATGAATTCATTGGGCGTAGTACTTGTATTCATATTTCCGGGCAAATCGGTCCATGTTATAGAAGCGACCAAAGGCGTTGTTCCACTCGCATTTACAGTCATCGAAAACGTTTGGCCTTGGTTTAGATTTTCTTCCGACACCCAAGCGGTTAAGCCATTGCCGTTTAAGGTTTCAACCGCGCGTTTAGCATTGAGTAACCCCCAACCGAAAACAGCATCAGGACCTACATTACCCGCATCATCGGCCGTATGACAAGCCAACCCTTTCAAGGTAGACGCACGCATAAAGGTGTTGTATAAATTTTTATAGTGTTGTTGTAAAAGCAAAAGAGTTCCTGCCACATTTGGAGACGCCATAGAGGTGCCCGATAATGTTGAAACAGCACCATTACTTGCATTACTCGTAGAGGTTAAACCTGAACCATTTCCAGTTATATCCGGTTTAATACGGAAATCATCTGTAGGCCCTTGACTACTTGAGCTGTTAATTGTGATAGTGCCCGCAGCTCCTGTAGTAGCATTAACTGTTACATCCTCGCAATTCGCTACGACTAAATTATTTTTACAAGTTTTGTTTGTGGTTAATTTATCAAAACCAAAAAACAAAGGATCAGAATTTGCGTTTGAAGTACCTTCATTTCCAGCGGAGGCTACTTGAAGGTAGTAGGGCGCATTGTAGGCCACTTCATCCCATGCAAATGAATCGGTAATGTATGCACCCACAATCCATCCCGGAATTGCGTTCCCTCCAGAGGAAATAGGAACACCATAAGAATGATTGGAAACCAACATACCCAATTGAATCTCAGAAATTGCTTCACTAATATCATCGGTCCAGTTGAAGGTTCGCGCTGTTGCTGCGGGCGCCATCCCTTTCACACTTGCTGGATTGGCCGAAGCGACCATGGTTCCTGTCACGTGTGTAGCATGAAGAATCGTACTTCCTGCAGGATCATCAACCACAGTTACTCGGTTCCCAAAAGCATTGTGAGTCGTGCGAACACCACCCCCATCCCATACACGGGCTACCATAGTTTCACCATTTAAGTTTAAGCCCATGGCGCCTCCAGTGTGTAAGAAATTTGCACGTGTAGCACGAGCCGCTGCCACATTATCCGTGCTGAAATACATCGGATATCCATCTGGCGTAAGTTTCATTAATTCGGAAAACGATCCGTTGGGCCCTTCAATTGTTAAAGGCCAACCATTAATTTTTGCTACAGTAATCGCTTTCTCTTTTTCAGAAGCTTGAAGACGGCGGTAATATTCTTGTCGCTCTTTTAACTTATCCATGTTGTAAGTAGCCGTAATCGCAGCTACATCCTGGGGCGTTTGACCATATACATTAAGTCCACCAAGGAGGACAACCAGAGCAATGAAGGTTTTTTTCATAGCTAGAAGCATTTCAGTTTGTTGGTTAATTTCGGCAAATATAACAAACCTGCTAGTGTTTTAACATTAAACAAGTTGTATTATTTAATTATATATATGATTTTTTTAGCAAAAAGGAATCCATTGTACAGATATTTTTTTACATCAAAGATTTATCCGTATTTTGAAAAAAATTACAACACATGGTACTTAGTAGATTTTGGTTGACCATTTTTATAGCTTCCATAGCCTTTACTGTTTTTGCTCTTTTTTCGGGAGACACCTATACTATTGATTCCATTTTGAATGGTAAAAAAGACGATCCGATATTGATTTCTGAGCGGTACTTGAACGACACGCCTTCGTTCATTCGCGATAGCATCGAAAAAGCTCCCGAAAAAACCATAGTGATTGACCGAGATACTTTGAATCCAGATACAACCTATGTGTACAAAAGTAAAACCGTTAAACTCTATTCAGGAGTACAAAAATCGGATGGATTGCTACCCACGTGCAAAAACACGTTGATGGATATTATTCTGCCGTTGATTGCCTATTTGGCTTTTTTCTGCGGTCTTATGGAATTGCTCATTGTTTCTGGAGCCTCCGAGAAAATAGCAAAATGGCTCTCTCCTGTTTTTGCCAAAGTTTTCCCTTCCGTTCCCAAAAACCACGAGTCGATATCTTATATGACCTTGAATTTTGCCGCCAATTTCCTCGGACTCGATTCGGCTGCCACACCTTTTGGGTTGAAAGCCATGCAATCCTTGCAAGAAATTAATCCCGAAAAAGACAAAGCCAGTGACGCTCAAATCATGTTTATGTGTTTGCATGCGGCCGGACTTACCCTGATTCCTACCTCGATTATTGGCTATCGTGCCGCTCAAAACGCAACCAATCCCGCCGATGTGATGTTGCCGTGTATCATCACCTCTTTTATCGGTACTATTGCGGCGCTCATTATTGTGGGGATTCGCCAGCGCATCAACTTTTTCAGTGCGACGCTACTCGTTGCCATTATGTCTGTGGTGGCGGCGATTGTCGGACTTTTATTCTATATCAACGGTTTGGATTTGATTGGAAAAAGTTTCTTTACCGCCAATTTGTCCGGACTTATGTTGGTTGCCATTATTGGAGCCACGCTTATCTTTTCGTTTATTCATGAAAAAAAATTCACCGAAAAAGAGACCACCATTTTTGACGCCTTTGTCGAGGGTTCACGAAATGGAATCCAAACGGGGGTGAAAATTTTTCCTTATGTCCTTGCGATGTTGGTGGCTATTTCCTTCTTCCGAAATAGCGGTTTGTTTGAAATCATAAGCCGTTGGATTGCTATCGGATTTTCACAAATCGGGATTGCCAAAGACATTACCGATTCGCTTCCCGTGGCCATGCTGCGTCCGTTCAGTTCGGGCGGTTCCCGCGGATTTATGATTGATGCGATGCAAAACTTCGGTCCCGATTCGTTCACCGGTCGCTTGGTATGTATTTTCCAATGCAGCGCCGAAACTACCTTTTACGTGATTGCGGTGTACTTTGGCTCGGTCAATATTAAAAACACCCGCTACACCTTGGCAACCATGTTATTGGTAGATTTGATTTGTGTGGTTACCGCGATTATGGTGGCGAGTTGGTTTTTCGTACGATAATTCCAGTTCCAAAGCGGAATACGTCAAATTTAGAACCATGTTAAATTGAACATAATCCCGGGATTCAATAGGAAGCTTCAGCGCATTTTCGTACTTTTACCTTTCTAAAACACCAACACAAAATGGACTTTTTATACCAAGATCCGTATCCGATTTTAAAAGACGATACACCTTATAAAAAATTGACTTCCGATTATGTGAACGTCGAAAAATTGGGCGACCGTGAAATTCTTTCCGTCGATCCCAAAGGCTTAGAATTATTGGCAGAAGAAGCGATGAAAGACGTATCGTTTATGTTGCGTTCGTCGCATTTGCAAAAATTACGCAACATTATCGACGATCCCGAAGCTACCGACAACGACCGTTTCGTAGCTTATAACTTATTGCAAAATGCAGTAGTGGCCGTAAGCGGCGAATTGCCTTCGTGTCAAGATACAGGAACCGCGATTGTTATGGCCAAAAAAGGGGAAAATGTCTACACCGGTGCCGATGACGCTGAATGGCTTTCCCGTGGCATTTTCAACACCTACCAAAACCGCAACTTACGCTACTCTCAAATTGTGCCAATAACGATGTTTGAGGAGAAAAATTCAGGTTCCAACTTGCCCGCGCAAATCGATATTTATGCGAAAAAAGGAAGTTCGTACGAGTTTTTATTTTTAGCAAAAGGGGGTGGTTCGGCCAACAAAACCTTTTTATATCAAAAGACTAAATCGTTATTGAATGAAAAGTCGCTGGAAGAGTTTATCCGAGAAAAAATCATGGATCTGGGAACTTCCGCTTGTCCACCTTACCACTTGGCCATTGTCATTGGCGGAACTTCGGCTGAAGCCAATTTAGCCGCCGTGAAAAAAGCCTCTGCCGGCTATTACGATAATTTACCAACTTCGGGGAACATGGCCGGTCAAGCCTTCCGTGATTTGGAGTGGGAAGCCCGCGTGCAACAAATCTGTCAAGAGAGTTCCATCGGTGCTCAATTTGGTGGAAAATACTTAACCCATGATGTGCGTGTGATTCGTTTACCGCGCCACGCTGCTTCGTGTCCTGTGGGCATGGGCGTTTCGTGTTCGGCCGACCGAAATATCAAAGGAAAAATTACCAAAGACGGGATTTACCTAGAGCAATTAGAAAGCAATCCCGCGCAATATTTACCTGCAACAGCACCGCATTTGGAAGAACCGGTGGTAGTGAATTTGAACCGACCCATGAAAGAAGTTTTGGCCGAGTTGTCGCAATACCCCATCAAAACCCGCTTGAAATTAAACGGAACCTTGATTGTGGCCCGCGACATCGCCCACGCTAAAATCAAAGAATTGTTGGATGCCGGTCAGCCGATGCCCGAATATTTCAAAAACCATCCTGTTTATTATGCGGGTCCGGCGAAAACCCCACAAGGTATGCCATCGGGAAGTTTTGGTCCGACAACCGCAGGGCGCATGGATGTGTATGTGGAAGAATTCCAAAAACACGGCGGCAGCATGATCATGTTGGCCAAAGGAAACCGCGGCAAAGAAGTCATGAACGCTTGCAAAACCTACGGCGGCTTCTATTTGGGCTCCATTGGTGGTCCGGCGGCGATTCTTGCCAAAGAAAATATCCTATCCGTTGAGGTAGTTGATTTCGAAGAATTGGGCATGGAAGCCGTACGCAAAATCGAGGTCAAAGACTTCCCAGCATTCATCATTACCGATGATAAAGGAAACGATTTCTTTGCGGCATTGAGCCATTGATTTTAGAAAAAAGAGAAAAGAAACAAGAAGAAAGAAGCCTGTATATTGAAAAGATGTACAGGTTTTTTTTGGTGTAAATGTTTTGCAGACAGCGTAATAACTTTTACAGCAAGTATTCCCAAAAATTGTCGCGATGCACGACATGTGTATTTTTTGGGTGATATTTTTCAGTAAAAGACTTTGTGAATTTTACTTTTTTTAGGGGATTGAATTTTATTTCATAGGCGGAAATCTCATTTTCAATAATTTCGATAAAATCAATCTCTGCTTGCTGTGCGTTTCTCCAATAATGTGTTTTACCATAAAATCCATTGTATTTTAGCTGCTTCATTTTTTCACTAATAAAAAAGTTTTCAAACAAAGCGCCAACGTCTTGCCTGCTTTGCAATGGATTAAATTGACCGATGATAGCATTTCGTATGCCATTATCATAAAAATATATTTTTGGTTTTGCAGTGATTTCATTCCGTTGGTTTGTCGAAAAAGGATGCAATCTAAAGATGACATATACTTTTTCTAACAAATCAATATAATTCACAACAGTCATGCGATCTACGCCCAAGATTTTTGCCAATTCGTTGTAGGAAACCTCACTTCCGAGTTGTAAAGCCAATGCATTTAATAATTTTAATAGTAAATCAGGCTTTTTGATGTTAACCAATTCCAAGATGTCTTGATACAAATAACTGCTCGAAAGTTGCAGTAATATCTTTTGTTTGTTTTGCTCTGTAACTACTTCAGGATACATTCCGTAGATTAGAAATTCTTCTAATCGGGCATAAGCATTGGCAAATGTATAATGATTTCTAACTTCATTCCACGATAATGGAAACAGTTGATGTTCCCATTTTCTTCCCGTAAGGGGTTCATTTATTTGATTGCCCAAATCCAATGAAGACGACCCTGTAAGTATAAATTGCTTGTTTAATTTCGCATCAACTAACATTTTTATGGCCAAACCGACATTCTCAATTCGTTGCGCTTCATCAATGACAATGGTATCATAATCGTTTACCCATTGAAGTAAAAATTGGAAATTAGCTTGTGCAAATTGTAATCGTGTTTGTGGGTCATCACCATTTAAAAAAAGTGTTTTTTTCCCAGTAACGATTTTTTCAATCAGCGTCGTTTTTCCAACTTGTCGAGGGCCAACAACAACAATCACTTTTTTATAATTGTAATCGGCTACTATATTTTGAGTTAGCGTTCTTGATATCATACTACAAATGTAGTAAATTATGCTTTAAACCCTAAAAAATTATAAAATATTGCTAGCGCAACCCTAAAATCATATATTTTTATCTTTAAAATCGAATCGTAGTTGTGCCTAAGTAGTTGGGTTGTCTATTCGACATATAGTACCAATCCTTTTAAATAATGCCCTTCGGGATGGTAAATGTTGGTGGGGTGATCAGGACCTTGGGTGAGTTTGTGCAACACGCGAATGGTGCGTCCCGACTCGATAGCGGCGGCGGCAACGGTATTGTAAAACAACACATCGTCAATCACTTGCGAGCAAGAGAAGGTAAACAAAATGCCTTTGGGTGCTAGCGCTTTGAGTCCGGCCACATTCAAGCGTTTGTAGGCTTGCGTCGCGGTGTGTTTACTTTTAATACTTTTAGCAAAGGCCGGCGGATCCAAGACAATTACGTCGTAATGTTGGTGGTGACTGCGCATAAACTCAAAAACATCAGATGCAACTGCGGTATGGTTGGCTCCCGGAAAATTCAATTCCATATTTCGGGAAGCGAGATCCACCGCTTTTTGGGAAATATCGACAGAAGTAACCAATTCAGCGCCGGCTTCCATCGCATAGATAGAGAAACCGCCCGTATAGCAAAAGGTATTGAGTACTTTTTTGTCTTTGGAAAAAGAACCCAATAATTTACGGTTGTCGCGTTGGTCCAAGAAAAATCCGGTTTTCTGTCCTTCGACCCAGTTTACATGAAAGGAAATGCCGTTTTCTTGAGCGATAGTTTCGGGGGTATTCCCGAATAGGAAATAATCCGTTCCCGTTTGGGGTAAGGTACCGCTACTTTTGCAATAGATGGTTTCACAATGTTCGGGAAATGCCTGTTGGATGGCCTGTGCAATGGCTTCCATCGCTTGGAAAATTCCGGTGGAATGCGCTTGAATAACCCAATGGTTGTGGTAAAAATCGATGATGAGTCCGGGAATTCCATCGCCTTCGCCGTGAATCACACGAAAGGCATTGGTTTGGGTGAAATCCAAAATCTGTAATCGCATTGCCCATGCAGCTTGGAGTTTTTCTTTCCAAAAATCCGGAGTAAAAGGTTCGGCACCAAACGTGAGTAAGCGCACCGAGATACTGCCTTTATCACTGAAATAACCCGTGCCTAAATGTTCGTTGTGCGCATCGACTACATCCACGAGTTCGCCGTCGTTCAATTCTTGGGTTACACCATAAATCGCCCCGCTAAACACCCAAGGATGGCGGCGTTGAATGGATTTTTCTTTTCCTTTTTTTAAAATAACTTTTGGAAGCATAGTAATGTGTCAATTAGGCAATGAGACAATGTGTCAATTTAATTTGTCAATGTGAAAATCTGTCGATGTGCCAATTCCTTCAATTATTAATTGGCATACTAGCTAATTGCCTCATTGGCTCATCTTTTTGCTAGTTGAAATTATTTTATTTGTGATTTTTAAAATATCAAATACTTCAGACAATAATTCCTCTGTATTTGGATAGTTCTCCAATTCGTTGCAAAGAAATAACCAAAATTCAGTTTCATCTGCTTCTTTCATTGCAATTTTCATTTTATGGATAAAATCTGCTTTACTTTCAGAATTTTGGGCCTCTTTAATATTAGCACCAATAGAAGTTCCTGATTTTAGCAATTGGTTGGCAATTACATATTTTTTATTTTCTTCTAAAATGGTACAGTATTGGACTATTTTTTTTGCAAATCCAAATGATTTAAGAAGAATTAAATTCTCTTTGTATTTCTCTTGAAATGTTATCATGGCTTATATGTTTAATGTGTCAATGTGTCAATGAGGCAATGTGTCAATGAGGCAATGAGGCAATGTGCCGATGTGTCAATAAACTAATTGGTACATTGACTCATCGGCATATTGACTAATTAAAAAACCATCTCCGGCACTTCGCCATCAATGATTAATTCCGCTTCGGTCGCTTGAATGATTTCATCTACGCTTACGCCGGGAGCGCGTTCCAACAATTTGAAACCGTTGGGAGTGACTTCCAGTACAGCCAATTCAGTTACGACTTTTTTCACACAGCCGACACCGGTTAGGGGTAAGGTACATTTTTTCAAAATCTTACTTTCCCCTGCCTTGTTCACGTGCATCATAGCGACAATGATGTTTTCGGCAGAGGCCACCAAGTCCATCGCGCCCCCCATTCCTTTTACCATTTTACCTGGGATTTTCCAGTTGGCAATATCTCCGTTTTCGGCTACTTCCATGGCACCCAAAATGGTTAAGTCCACTTTTTGTGCGCGAATCATTCCGAAACTGAAAGCCGAGTCAAAGAAACTCGCCCCCGGTAAGGTCGTGATGGTTTGTTTACCTGCGTTGATGATGTCGGCATCTTCTTCGCCTTCAAAGGGAAACGGACCCATACCGAGTACGCCGTTCTCCGATTGAAATTCGACCGAAATATCGGTGCGAACATAGTTTGCGACTAGGGTTGGAATCCCAATGCCGAGATTCACGTAATAGCCGTCTTGTACTTCTTTTGCAATGCGTTTTGCAATTTGGTTTTTATCTAAAGCCATAGTTGATGTGTCGATGTGTCAATGTGTCAATGAGTCGATGAGTCGATGTGTCAATGAGTCAATTTCACTAGTATTGTCTCATTGCCGTATTGTCACATTGGCTAATTATTTCTGCCTAACCGTTCGTTGTTCAATTCGTTTTTCAAATTTTTCACCTTGGAAAATACGTTGTACCATGATGCCTGGAATATGAATTTCGTTGGGGTCAAGGGTTCCCGCGGGGACTAATTCTTCCACTTCTGCGATGGTGATTTTGGCCCCTCCAGCCATGACGGCATTAAAGTTTCGGGCGGTTCCTTTGAAAATAAGGTTCCCCGCTTCGTCGCCCTTCCAAGCCTTTACGATGGAAAAATCGGCTTTGTAGGCCAATTCCATAACGTGCATTTTCCCGTTGAATTCACGGGTTTCTTTACCTTCTGCCACTTCCGTACCGTAGCCTGCTGGCGTGAAGAAGGCTGGAATTCCGGCTTGTGCGGCACGGCATTTTTCGGCAAGAGTACCTTGAGGAGTGAGTTCGACTTCGAGTTCGCCCGACAACATTTGACGTTCAAATTCGGCATTTTCACCTACATAGGACGAAATCATTTTTTTGATTTGGCGTTTTTGAAGCAACAGTCCAAGGCCAAAATCGTCCACGCCCGCATTGTTGGAAATACAAGTCAGGTTGGTTGTTCCTTTTTGTACCAATTCGGCAATACTATTCTCGGGAATACCACAAAGTCCGAAGCCGCCCAACATGATCGTCATGCCGTCTTCGATGCCTTGAAGGGCTTCGGTAACCGAGTTTACTTTTTTATTAATCATGAAGAAAAATCGTTGGTTTGTGGCGTAAATTTAGGAAATAAAGCCCAAGAATGGGGGAAAGCGCCATAAAAAAATCCTGCCCAATTTTGAGCAGGATTTGGTATTTAGCCCTGATGGAAGCGGCATCCCCGTAACGAAGTGGAGGGATACAGCGGACAGCAGGAAATAGCTCCTAATTAAATCCCATTAAATTCATCCAAGTTTTGATCGTCAACAGGATCCACAGCGGTGGAATCATCGGGTGTTGAAGAACTACGCGGACTCCAACAGTCCACTTTGATATTGAATCCTTCGGGTTTTATGAATTCGTCTTTGGAGACTTGTAAGTCGGGATCTTCGTAGCATTTTTCCATAAAGTACCCCCAAATCGGTAAGGCTGCTGTTGCTCCTTGACCGTAGGTGATGCTTTTGAAACGGGCCGATCGGTCTTCACAACCTACCCAAACGCCGGTGGCTAAGTTGGGTACCATTCCAATAAACCAACCATCGGATTGATTTTGTGAAGTTCCTGTTTTCCCCGCAATAGGGTTCGTAAACATGTAGGGATATCCCGTCCAACGCGTGTCGCCACTACCGCCGGATTGGGTTCGTAAACGCACACCCGAACCTTCATCGGTTACGCCTTCTAATAATTTGATTACCGCAAATGCAATGTCTTTATTTAACACATCGTGTGATTCAGGGACGGGTTCGTAAATTACAGCCCCATTTTTATCTTCGATACGTTGGATAAATTGCGGTTTGATGTAAACCCCTTGATTGGCAAAGGTTGAATAGGCCGCCACCATATCTTGTACGGTAATATCTACTGCCCCCAGCGCAATCGAGGGTTGCATGGGGATTTCGGTGGTTACGCCTAGTTTTTTGGTGAGTTCAACTACAGGTTCGGGACCGGTTTTGTCAATCAACTTCGCCGATACGGTATTGATGGAATAGGCCAGCGCTTTCTTCAAGGTCACCATGCCTCGGTATTGGTGGTCGGAGTTGCGCGGTTCCCAATCCTCGGTCACATTGTGTTTTCCTTTTCGAATCATAAACGGCCCGTCGATGATGGTATCACAAGGCGACATGCCCAATTGTTCGATGGCTGTAGCATAGACAAAGGGCTTGAAGGTCGAACCCACTTGGCGGGCGCCTTGCCCTACGTGGTCGTATTGAAAATATTTGTAATTGATACCGCCCACCCAAGCTTTGATGTGCCCTGTTTGGGGTTCCATCGCCATCATACCGGCTTGCAAGAAATGTTTGTAATACCGAATAGAATCCAAAGGTGTCATTAGGGTATCACGTTCTCCCTGCCAGGTAAAGATGGTCATTTTGGTTTTTTTCTTGAACGAAGCTATAATTTCCTCATCCGTTTTTTCATCAGCTTTCAGGATACGCCAACGTTCGGAATTACGCATGGCTTGGTTGATGATTTTGTCGGTTTCGGCGGGAGTGATGTTCACAAATGGCGCATTTTTGTTTTCTTTTTGTTGTAAAAAGAATTCCTCTTGTAAATTTTTCATGTGCTCCCGAACGGCCTCTTCGGCATGTTCCTGCATTTTGGAGTCGAGTGTGGTGTAGATTTTTAACCCGTCGCCGTAAATGTCATATTCTTCATCGTCACGTTTGTGTTCTTTCACCCAATTTTTCATATAATCCCGAAGGTATTCACGAAAATAGGTAGCTAAGCCTTCGTAGTGACTTTCGGGACGAAAATCGAGTTTGATGGGCTGTTTTTCCAATAGATTTTTCGCCGCAGTTTCGAGTTTTTTATTGCGAACCATTTGCCCCAATACCACATTTCTTCGTTTTAAAGAGCGCTCAGGAAAACGTTTTGGGTTGAATCGCGACGGATTGGTAAGCATCCCTACCAGTGTAGCACTTTCGTTGATGGTAAGGTCTTTGGGTTCTTTGTTAAAATAGACTTTTGCAGCCGAACGAATACCCACGGCACCGTTCACAAAATCGACTTGATTAAAGTACAAAGCGATGATTTCATCTTTGGTATACTGGCGCTCTAAACGTACAGCAATGATCCATTCTTTGGCTTTTTGAACCACACGGAATGGTAAAAATTTAGACCCTTCACCATGAAACAATAACTTGGCCAACTGTTGGGTAATCGTACTGGCTCCTCCGTTGGCTCCCAATCGTGCCGCTGCGCCAAAAGTTCGCTTGGCATCGATACCCGAATGCTCGTAAAAACGTTCATCTTCTGTGGACACCAAGGCATCTACTAAATGTTTTGGGAGGTCTTTGTATTTTACAGCCGTTCGGTTTTCATTGTAAAATTTCCCCAACACCACGCCATCGCTTGAAATGATTTCTGTGGCTAAGTTGGAGTTTGGATTCTCCAAGTCTTCAAAAGAAGGCATGGCACCAAAAAGGCCCCACGAGGCAAAAAGAAAAAACAAGAATACACTCCCTAGTGTGTAAAAAAACAAACGCCAAAACTTTTTTTGGTAGTACTTGATGTCTTTTGTGACAGGCTGGGGTTTCGGGGATTGATTTGCCATAATTATTCGGTCGTTTCTATTCTAAATCCAACTTCCGTAATGCCGTTTAAACGCTCAACGCCGGGGACTTTTCCCGTTTCTCGTAAGGCATGTTGAATATGTACTTTATAGTTTCCTTTTTGATCAAAAGTGAACTTCTCTTTGTAAAAAAGCTTATTTTCTTTGACATCGCTAAAACCATCGCCCATCAAACTTCCATCGGGATGTGCCATTTTGTATTCTAGGGTGTCTACCAACACTTTTCGATTGGGTTGTTCGAGTGAAACAATCACAAAAAGATTGTCAAACGGATAGTCTTTGTTGTCGCGGATATTTAAAAACAAGTTGTATTTTTTATCTGCCTCCAACTTCGGTAAATTGAAATGCACAATACTGTCTTTGTGCCATGCATTGCCCACCGATTTGTATTCGTCAAATACACCGTTTTTGTCGCACGACGCGCAACATATCAATAGCCCTAAAAAGAGTAAACTAGTTCGTACCTTCATTGTTTTTGCTCTCATTCGAATTGCCACGATTTCTGTTTCCGGGACGTTTTTTGTTCCGTTTGTTCCGATTGTTTGCGCGTTGTTCGCCAGTATTGGGTTGCCCTTGTGTTTGAGGTGCAGAACTGTCTTTAGGCTGGCCCTGTTGTTGCGCCGGACGGTTTTGGGGGTTGCGTTGCGGCTGCGTGTTGCGTTGCCCTGCGTTTTTATCCGGACTCACCGCACGGGGTTGGCCTTCTACTACAGCACCTTCTCGGCCTTTTCCTTTATTTCGATTTTTGCTCTTGCTACGATTTTTCTTTTTGGGTTGGTCAAATCGGGTGATGCTTTCTTGACCGACCACATTATTGTATGTTTTTTCAACTTCTTGCTCTACTTCAACGGTGTAATCTTCTAAGGATGTTGCGAGCCCGCCCTCTTTATTCAAGGCAATAATTTCTTTCACTTGTTCGGTACTCAACACATGCCAAGCCGCAAAATTATCGGTATAGGCATACCACATCAACCCTTTGAAAATATCTTGTTTTTGACAAACCGCATCGCCTTTTTCCGTTTTCAATTTGGTTTCGTAATCAGGGAAGTCACGCAAAGCATCCATGTAGGTGTCCAATTCAAAATTAAGACAACATTTCAATTTACCACACTGTCCAGCCAATTTCTGCGGGTTCAACGACAATTGTTGGTAGCGTGCCGCCGAAGTATTCACACTGCGGAAATCGGTCAACCAGGTCGAACAACATAATTCGCGTCCACAAGAGCCAATGCCCCCCAAGCGCGAAGCCTCTTGACGAAAACCGACTTGCTTCATTTCGATACGAATCTTAAACTCCGAAGCGTAATCCTTAATCAATTGACGGAAATCCACGCGATCACTAGCGGTATAGTAAAATGTTGCTTTGGAACCGTCGCCTTGGAATTCAATATCCGAAATTTTCATTTCCAAATTCAGACGAATCGCCAATTCACGCGCGCGAACCTTCATCGGCTCCTCGCGATCGCGGGCGGCACTCCAAATATCAATGTCTTTTTGGGATGCTTTTCGGTACACTTTTAGCACCTCTGCCGAATGGTGATCGACCCCCTTTTTTTTCATTTGAATTTTAACCAACTCCCCCGTCAAGGTCACAATACCTACATCATGCCCCGGAGACGCCTCCGTAGCTACAATGTCGCCGATGCTTAACGTTAGTTTTTCTGTGTTGCGGTAAAATTCTTTACGCCCGTTTTTGAAACGAACTTCCACACAGTCAAATGGAGCTTCCCCAGAAGGCAAACTCATGTTGGCTAACCAATCAAATACTGTAAGTTTGTTGCAGCTATTGGCGCCGCAAGTGCCATTATTTCCACATCCTTTGGCTCCGTCACTTTTTGACGAACCACAGGAACAGTTTGTACATGCCATAAGAAAATATATATTGATCGTCGACAGTAATCCATCGACTACGTTTACCCTAAACGATTTGTTGGTAAAGATAGTATTTTTTCAATTATGGAAAATGCAAAAAAGGGGGAAGCTGTGGAAAACAAAATCGCCTGACTTCCAGCGAAATCAGGCGAAAAAGTAAGCTATTTTTTTAATTTAAAATCAAATACACTTTGTCGGATAAGCGTACCCGTGACGGAACTGCAAACGTGACTTTGTCGCCCGCCTGCGCTTTGTCGCCCAACACTCCATTGACGTGAAGGGTTTCCAGCGTGAGTTCCATTTCGCCCGTGGTCGGTCCTACAATAAGGAGGCGATCACCTTTTTGCAGTGCGCCATTTTGCATTTCTACCAAACCGATACCGGCTTTTACGTAGTAATGCGCCACTTTGCCCAAAAGTGTTTTTTTCACCCGACGTTTCGGGCTAATTTTTTGGCGAATGTCCGTTGTCGCTTTAGCGAGCGGTACTTCCGGTAATTCCCCCGAATGCTTGAATTTTAGTTTTTCCGATTTCCCTTTGCGGAAGACTTTGTTGCCCACTTGGATTCCTTTGCGCAATTTTACTTGCTCTGCCAAAGGAAGGTGAATGATGTCCAGGCATTCTTGCGAACAACAATTTTCCATCGCAGCCTTGCATTCTTCACATTGAATAAATAACAAGTGACAGCCGTCGTTTACGCAATTAGTATGATCGTCACACGGTTTCCCGCATTGGTGACATTGTGCGATAATATCATCGGTGATGCGCTCGCCCAAACGATGGTCAAACACAAAGTTCTTTCCGATGAATTTACTTTCCAGTCCTTCTTCTTTGATTTGTTTGGCGTAGTTAATAATGCCGCCTTCCAACTGGAATACATTTTTAAAACCTTGATGCTTGTAGTACGCACTCGCTTTTTCACAACGAATACCGCCCGTGCAATACATCACCAGGTTTTTACTTTCTTTAAAATCTTTTAATTGCTCGTTGATAATCGGCAACGATTCGCGAAAGGTTTCCACATCAGGCGTAATCGCACCTTTAAAATGGCCCACTTCACTCTCATAATGATTGCGGAAATCGACCACTATCGTATTCGGATCGTCCAAAATCGCATTGAATTCACGGGCATTCAAGTGCACACCTTTATTGGTTACATCAAAAGTAGCGTCGTTGAGTCCGTCGGCTACAATTTTGTGTCTCACTTTTATCGTCAACTTCAAAAACGAGAAATCATCGTGCTCCACGGCCACATTCAACCGAATCCCACGCATAAAATCATAAGCTTCTAAGGTTTCCCGAAAGGCCTCAAAATGTTCGGCAGGAACACTCATCTGCGCATTAATTCCTTCGTGAGCCACATAAATACGACCGAGCGCATCAAGGGCATTCCAGGCTAAAAATAAATCGTCGCGAAATTGTTGAGGGTTTTCGATTTTGGCGTACGCATAGAAAGATAATGTCAACCGTTGTTGACCCGCTTCTTCGATTAATTGAGCTCTTTCCTCTGCGCTTAATGTGTTGTACAGTTGCATGCTATAAACGTATTAAGGGAGTTAAACGAATTCACAATGGCGGAATTCGAGGGCAAAGGTATTGTTTTATTTGAATTTTCCAACTTTGGGCGCATCCCTAAAGGGTCGGGCTATCCGCTACAATCTTTTGGGAAACCCAAAAGGATTTTCGCTCCTATCCCTTGCGCGAAGTGCTATAAAGAAGCCCTTTTTGAAAATGGAAATCCGTTTTCCATAGTATCATTTGATAGTATCAAAAGTACAAATTGTTTAGATATAGCTCCTTATTTTCCATAAAAAAACCCCCAACGGTGAAGCATTGAGGGTTGTTTTTAATTTTTTAGTCGCTTAGCAGAATTCGCTGTAAGCATCTTTTAAGTTTTCAGCAATCATCTCAGCCGGACGCCCTTCAATGTGGTGACGTTCCAACATGTGAACCAATTCCCCGTCTTTGAACAATGCCATACTTGGCGAAGAAGGAGGGAATGGGAACATGTGTTGACGTGCCGCATCCACCGCTTCGCGATCAACACCTGCAAAAACCGTAATCAAATGATCGGGTTTTTTGTCGCCATCCAAACTCATTTTTGCTCCTGGACGGGCATTACGAGCCGCACAACCACAAACAGAGTTCACCACCACCAACGTGGTTCCGTTTTGTTTAATTGCATTTTCTACCGCATCGGCAGTATATAAGTTTTGAAAACCAGCGTCTGTCAATTCCGCACGCATGGGGTTTACCATTTCTTCTGGATACATAATCGTTTAATTTGAAATTAATGTAATTGGCTTTTCAGCAGTACAAAGATAAATCAAAATTTACAACACAAATGAAAAGGAAATCCTAAAGAATCAGTTCTTTATTTCGAAATTGATTCAAAAAAGGAACGAGTTTTTCCCAATCCCCTTCTTGCGCTTGCAACTGTTTGATGAAAGCACTCCCCACTATGGCACCCCGACTGTAGGTTGTGGCCAACTCAAAAGTTTCCCGATTGTGAATACCAAATCCGATTAAACATGGATTTCGCAACTGCATCGCAGCAATTCGTTCAAAATAGGCTGTTTGTGCAGTCAAACTTGCTTCACTTCCCGTAATGCTATTGGAGGCAACTTGATACATAAATCCTTCACTCAACCGATCGATCTCGCGAATGCGCGCTTCAGCGGTTTCGGGTGTAATCAGGAAAATCGGAGCGATACCCAAGCGCTCGTAGTGAATTTTCAAGTTTTTTTCAAAATAATCTAAGGGCAAATCGGGGAGCAATACACCATCGACACCTACTTGGGCACATGCTTCCAAAAAAGCAATTTCTCCCATTTGCAATACCGGATTCAAATACCCCATCAACACCACAGGAATCGTTACTCGATCGCGTAAGTTCTTTAATTGCTCAAATAAAACGGAGAGTGTCATTCCATTTTCAATGGCTTGCGAGCTGCTCGCTTGAATTAAAGGGCCGTCCGCCAGGGGATCAGAAAACGGGAAGCCAATCTCGAGACTGTCCACGCCTTGTTGTTCCAAAAATTCGGCCAAAGGGATAGTCGCGTCAAGCGTTGGAAAGCCTGCCGTATAATAAATGGAAAGTAAGGGTTTTGATCCCTTTTCCATCAGGGTTTGAAGTCTATTTTTCATGTGCTAGAAAGGGTATTAATGTGGCTAAATCTTTATCGCCGCGACCGGATAAATTCACGACTACAATTTCGTCGGGTTGTAATTGCATCTTCGGTAAGTAAGCCAATGCATGCGCCGATTCAAGGGCCGGTAAAATACCATCCAACCGTGCCAATTGCAAGGCTGCTGCCACGGCTTCTTCATCGGTGACAGAAACCACTTTGGCTAGTCCCGTGGCACTCAAATGCGCATGTACAGGACCAATTCCCGGATAATCCAATCCCGCCGAAATGGAATGGGGTTCGACAATTTGTCCATCATCGGTTTGAATTAAAAAGGTCTTACTCCCATGAATAATCCCTTTTTTCCCTAAAGCAATTGTAGCGGCAGTTTTTCCTGAATCAACACCCAATCCGCCCGCTTCTACCGCAATCAATTGGGTCTTGGGATTTCCAATAAAATGATAAAAAGCACCAATGGCATTGCTTCCGCCGCCTAAACAGGCGATTAAATAATCGGGTGCTGCTTGACCGGTTTCTTGTTTCAATTGCACCTGAATTTCTTCACTAATCACCGATTGAAATCGAGCCACCATGTCGGGATAGGGATGCGGTCCTACGGCCGAACCAATGACATAATAGGTGTCCACAGGATTGTTAATCCAAGCGCGAATGGCTTCGTTAGTGGCATCTTTGAGGGTCCGACTGCCACTCGTTGCAGGGACGATTTTTGCTCCCATCAAACGCATACGTTCCACATTGGGCTGTTGCCGCTGGATGTCGATTTCGCCCATATAAATTGTACATTCCATACCCAATAGTGCACAGGCTGTAGCCGTAGCAACACCGTGTTGTCCCGCACCGGTTTCGGCAATAATGCGTTTTTTTTGTAATCGTTTGGCCAACAATACTTGGCCAATAGCATTGTTGATTTTGTGCGCGCCTGTATGATTCAAATCCTCCCGTTTCAGGTAAATTTTCCCTCCGAAGTGCGCTGATAAATTTTTGGAGAAAAACAGCGGCGTAGGACGACCTACATAGGATTTTAACAAGTCTTGAAATTCCCGCTGAAATTCTGGATCGTGCAAATGAAACAAATACTGATCTTGCAATTCCTTGACATTGGGATACAACATTTCTGGAACAAAAGCGCCCCCAAATTCGCCATAATAACCCGCTGCATCGGGTTGGATACCCGAGTTTGTTTTTCGTGTTAATGCCAATACTTCAGCCACTAAATCCAAATTTTTGTGGTGATTTTCCTTTTCCAATTTACTATTACAATCCAGGATTTCTACCTTGGGAATTGGAGAATTTAAAAAGGTTTTTACTTCGACCACACCCAAACCACCACTTAATATTAGAGGTGTGTCAAAGGGATAATCGTTGAGTATTTCCCATGGAAACGATTGTCCGCTTCCCCCATAGTTGGGCGTTGCCGTGTCAAACAAAAAGTAGTCACAATAAGGAAGATAATCGCTTAATTGTGAAAAATCAAAACCATCATCTACACCAAACGCTTTGATGATTCGCATTCCTTTTGCTTTCAAAAAGGCGCAATCTTCAGGGGTTTCCTCTCCGTGCAACTGAATGTAGTCGAAGGCGAATTGGGTTTGAATAGATATAATGTGGTCCCGATCTTCATTGACAAAAACCCCTACTTTTTGGGTCGATTTTGGGAGATTGGCAATTCCTTTGGGATCGAAATTCGTTCCGACATACCGTTTTGATTTGGGATAAAAAATAAATCCCACAAGGTCTGGTTGCTCAGTAACTACTGCGGCTATATTTGCGGGGTCAAACAGCCCACATATTTTAATTTTCATCGTAAGTTGTGTATAAATTGTTGGCAATATTCTGCTGGATTTTCCTGTTTCATAAACTGTTCCCCGATTAAAAAACCATGGAATCCGTGTTGTTGTAAATAGCGAAGGGTTTCTTCAGCATCAATACCACTTTCTGCAATTTTGAGGCATTTTTCGGGAATTTTTTTTCCAAGAGCGATGCTGTGATGGAGGGCAACTTCAAACGAATTGAGATTGCGGTTATTAATCCCCACCATATCGACCAACTCTGGATTGATTTTTTCAAGTTCTTCTTCCTGATGCAGTTCGAGCAATACTTCGAGACCCAATTGATGTGCTTCCGCTGTTAAACGTTCCAAGGCTTCTCCCGATAAAATTCTGGCAATTAACAGGATGGCATCGGCCCCCATGGCTTTGGATTCCCAAAGTTGGATTTCGTCCAAAATGAAATCTTTACGCAACAGCGGAATGGGGTTGTTTGCACGTGCTACAGCAAAATCGTTGGGCTGCGCTCCAAAAAAAGGCGCATCCGTCAATACGGAAATTCCTGCAACGAGTCCAGCAGTATAGCCTGTAGTGATCGCTTCCACATCGGCATGGGCATGGATGACACCTTTTGAGGGGGATTGGCGTTTAAATTCGGCAATAATCCCGCCGGTAACTGAGTTTTCAATGCTCTTTTTCAAAGATCGCGTGGCACTATTGAACAACGGTTGTTCTTCAAAAAAACGGTTTGAAAAATGGGTTTTCAAATAGGCAATTTCTTGCTTTTTACTTTGTACAATGGTATCTAGTAGGTTCATGCGATTGATTTTAACTGGTTGAGTACATTGGCTGCTTTCAAATTCAGGAGGGATTCGTTTGCGATTTGATAAGCCGTTTCAAAAGTATATTCGGGATAATAGGTGAGTAAGGCCATCGCCGCATTGGAACAAACCACACGATTTTGTTCAGGGGTGCCTTTGCCTTTCAAAATTTGGGTAAAAATATGGGCCGCTTCGGCGACTGTTTTTCCACCATCCAACGCGTCTAAGGCAACGGGTTCCAGGTGCAAGTTTTCAGCCGTAATAAAGGACTCGCCTTTTGGATGAATGACTTTCACCGTATCGGTTAAGGTAATTTCATCACAACCGCTTAATCCATAAAGAATGCGGTATTGCACGCCTTCTTCTTGTAAAATGTAATGGTACATTCGCGCCAATTCTAAATTAAAAACACCTGTCATTTGTACTTTGGGCTGCGCCGGATTAACCAAAGGGCCAAGTTTGTTAAATAAGGTTTTAAGGCCAAGTTCTTTTCGAATGGCGCCAACATTTTTTAAAGCCGGATGAAATAAGGGCGCATGCAGAAAGGTTAAGTTGGTAGTAGCCAATTGCTCCTCAATGATTTTAGGATCCGTGGGGAAAGTCACACCCAATTCCTCCAAAACATTGGAAGATCCCGAGATGGAAGACACCCCATAGTTTCCATGTTTGGCTACGGGTACGCCAGCGCCAGCGACAACAAATGCAGTTAAGGTAGAAATATTAAAGGTGTTTTTGCCATCACCGCCTGTACCACAAACATCCATAGGGTGGTAGGCCGAAAGGTCAATGCGGTCACATTGGGAGATCAATGCTTCGCGAAATCCAATGAGTTCGGGCAACGTAATCGCACGCATATTAAAAACAGTCATGAAGGCTGCAATTTGTGTCGGATTGACTGTTCCAGAAGTAAGGGTAAGCATGGCTTCTTTAGCGGCTTCGCGACTTAGGGTTTGGTGCGTAAATAAATAATCCAGTAACGTTTTCATAAGTTTAATTTTTAATCCAATTGGAAATAAGGGTTTTACCGTGTTCGGTGAGAATGGATTCGGGATGAAATTGAACGCCCCGCCAAGGGAACCCTTTATGTTTGATTGCCATAATGTTGTGTTGTTCATCAAAAGCCAATACGTCAAGGGAATTGGGGACACTATCTTCAGCGACCACCCAAGAATGGTAATGGCCAATTTGGAATGTTTTGGGTGTAGTTTCAAAAAGGGAATCGGTTTGTGTTTGAACCAATGCTGAGCTAACGCCATGCAACGGGGCGGTTAATTGCTGGAGTCGCGCTCCCGAAAATTCAGCAATCGCCTGATGTCCTAAACAAACACCCAATACCGATGTGTGGGGGGCAACACGTTCCAAAACTTCCATCATTTTTCCCGCTTCGGAGGGAATACCTGGGCCTGGAGAAAGTAAAATATGACTGTACTGGTGCAACGTTTCCAAGTCGACCTGATCATTTTTGACTACCGTAAGGGGTGCTTTGGTCGTTTCGCGAATAAGCGCTACAAGGTTGTATACAAACGAATCGTAATTGTCGATGACTAATAGTTTCATAGGGCAAATTGGGTAGCTTTTTGAATGGCAGTACGCACCGCATTCAGTTTATGATTAACTTCTTGTAATTCCATTTGGGGATCGGAATGAATGACCACACCACAGCCCGCTTGATAGGTTAGCGTGTTGTTCCGACTCACGATCGATCGAATAAAAATGGCGTGATTTAAGGTCCCGTCGAGTCCAAGTACACCTACCGTTCCGCCATAAAATCCGCGGGAATTGGGTTCTAATTCGTCGATAAGTTCCATAGCACGGTGTTTGGGTGCTCCCGATAATGTTCCCGCAGGATAGGTGGCTCCCAAAACTGCTAAGGGTTGGTAATCGGGGGCTAATTGACCACTAACTTCTGAGGTCATGTGAATCACATGAGAATAGAATTCAATGGATTTATACCGGTCGACTTGTACGTTGGAGCACTGTTTATGTAAATCGTTTCGCGCCAAATCGACCAGCATGGTATGTTCCGCATTTTCCTTCGGATCTTCTCGTAAGGCACTTGCTAATTTTTGGTCTTCCTCAGGATTACCTGTTCGACGAAACGTTCCCGCAATAGGAAATACGGTTGCTTTTTGCTGTTGAATGGTCAATTGGGCTTCAGGTGAGGATCCCATTATTTTAAACGAACCGTAATCAAAGTAGAACAAATACGGCGAGGGATTTACCGATCGTAATGCGCGGTAGACATTAAAATCATCGCCTTGAAACGCTTGTTCAAACTGACGTGAAAGCACAATCTGAAAAACATCACCGCGGTAACAATGCGCTTTTCCTTTTTCGATAGTGGTTAAAAAGGCTTCGTCGGTTCCATTGGACTGTTCTTCGCCGACTGTTCGAAAGGGAAAAGTGGCCACCGTGGGATTAACCAATAATTCTTGTAAAGCATCCAATTCGGAGGGACTGTTTTCTAAACGATTTTCAACGAAGTACAACACATTTTTGAAATGGTCAAAAACCAAAAGGAAACGGAACAGTTGGTAGTGAATAAGCGGAACATCCATCGGGGGATGTTGAAATTGTATGGGTTCAAAAAGAGGAATCGCATCATACGCCGTGTAGCCAAATAACCCTTGGGTGGTAAATGCATAGGTATTGGGTTCTACGACAAATTGGGCACAAAAATCATGTAACGCGTCACTTACGGATGTGTTTTGCGTGGTAAAACACTGTGTTGCGCCGTCGGGGAATTGGATGTTGATTTCGTTTAAATCCGCTTCAAATTGCGCCATGGGTAGCAAACACAAGTACGATAAACTGTTTTCACGACGTTGGTATTCCGAACTTTCCAGCAACAAACTGTTGGGAAAACGGTCACGTAATTTTAGGTATAAGGCTACCGGTGTATGTAAATCACCCGGCGCCGTTCGGACTTCGGTGGTTAAATTATAAGCCATAAAAAAGGAAAAGTTAGGGAATAAAAAAACCCGCCTGGAAAGGCGGGTTAAGCTGTTATTGAAGAAAATACACCAATAGCATTACCATCGCAATCCAGAAACGGAGTACGGGTTGTGCCACCAATTAGTATTTTGATTGTTGCAATTCATGTTGACAAAAGTATAAAAGTTGATTTTATTTTTCTCTTAAAAAAATTCAAAAAGTTATAATTAGTTGTTTTATTGCGCTTTAGATTGGTTTCTTTGGTGTAAAACAGCCGTAATTTCTTTCAACGTTACGTTTTGATTGTTCAATAAAAGCAGCAAATGGAAGAGCAAATCGGCCGTTTCTTCTTTGAAACGATCGGAATTGTTTTGCAACGCTTCAATCACGGTTTCAACCGCTTCTTCTCCCACTTTTTGGGCAATTTTTGCGGTTCCTTTTTGAGTCAATCGCCATACATATGAATCTTCATTAGCAGAAGTTAAGCGTTCTTGAATTAGATTTTCTAAACCACCTAAAAAACCAAGTTCAGGGGCATTTTCAAAGCAAGAGGCAGCGCCAGTGTGGCAAGTGGGGCCGTCGGGGATGACTTGAAATAAAATAGCATCTTGATCACAATCGACGGCATAGGACGTCCAACGCAAATAGTTGCCCGAAGTCGCGCCTTTCGTCCAGAGTTCATTTCGGCTCCGACTAAAAAAGGTAATCGTTTGGGATTGTTTGGTCAACGTAAAAGCTTCTCGGTTCATGTAGCCGAGCATCAGTACTTTTCCCGTCAGCGCATTTTGAATAATGGCGGGAAGGAGTTGGGTATCATTTATAAATTGGGGTTCCATCGTACCGGTATTTTTTGAGTGTATAATTCGTTTTTAATGGCTGCTATCGCTACTTTTTCCGTGTGAAAAATTCCGGCAGCCAAGGCTCCTGTGGCTTCGGTTTCTTTAAAAAGATGACTAAAATCTTCCACCGTTCCCGCACCACCAGAACCAATTACAGGAATGGAAAGCGCCTGACTAATTTTCTGTGTTAGTGAAATTGCAAATCCAGTTTGTGCGCCATCTTGGTTCATGGAGGTGAGTAAAATTTCTCCCGCACCCAAGCGTTCCGCTTCCAAGGCCCAGTTGAGCGCTTCGTGATGGGTTGCTTTTTTGCCTCCATGTGAAAAAACACAATCGACACCGTTTACCGTTTTCACATCAATGGCCACTACGACACATTGGTTGCCAAAGGCTGCTGCCAATTCCGTGATTAATTCGGGGCGTTCCAATGCTGCCGAATTGATACTGATTTTATCAGCGCCCGATCGCAAGAGTTTTTTGGCATCATTTACTGAACGAATACCACCGCCTACAGTGAAGGGTATTTGAATTGTAGCGGCAATATTCCGAACTAATTCCGACAGTGTAGCGCGCTCTTCAAGCGTAGCACTGATGTCCAAAAAAACCAATTCATCAGCGCCTTCTGCATCATAGCGTTGTGCCAAGGCAATCGGGTCGCCCATGTCACGCAACCCTTCAAAACCAATGCCTTTTACCACGCGACCGCCTTGGATATCTAGGCAGGGAATAATTCGTTTTTTTAACATGATTGGAGCAGTTTATGTAAATCCATTAATCCTTCATACAAGGCCTTTCCGATGATGGTTCCCGCACAACCGATTTCACGAAGCGTTTCCACATCTGCATACGAACTTACCCCACCACTAGCAATAAGTTCGATGGGATATTCGGCCAAAATTTTTTGATACAACGCCACAGATGGTCCGCTAAGCATCCCGTCTTTGGCAATATCGGTCACCATAAATTGTCGAAAACCACAAGCGCTGTACGATGCAATAAAATTGAACACCGAATGGTCGGTTTGGGTAAGCCATCCATGAGTGGCAATTTGTTCTCCTCGAACATCCGCGCCTAAAATAAATCGTTCGTAGCCATACGTTGCGCCCCATTCTTGTACCCATTCGGGTTGGTTGACTGCAATACTTCCTAAAGTGACTTGCTGTGCACCCGCATCCAACACTTTTTTCAAATCGGTTTCGGTTTTAATTCCTCCACCAAAATCAAGGATGAGCTGTGTGTGTTTCGCAATTTTTTCCAAAACCTCAAGATGCACCACCGATTGCGACTTAGCCCCATCCAAATCGACAAGATGCAAATGGGTAGCGCCACAACGTTCAAAAATGAGTGCTTGTTCTAAAGGATCGGAAGCATAGACCGTTTTTTGGTGATAATCCCCTTGTGCTAACCGCACACAGCAGCCTCCTTGTAAATCAATAGCGGGTATAATTTTCATAATGCTAAAAAGTTTTGAAGGAGCTGTTGCCCCCATTTTCCTGATTTTTCGGGGTGAAATTGTACCCCATAAAAGTTGTTTTTGGCCAAAGCCACACTAAACGAGGCACCGTATTCACAAGTCGCCAACGTACTTTCTCCCAATGTAGCGGCATAGCTGTGTACAAAGTAGAAATCGGCTTCTTGGGGAATTTCTTCAAACAGCTTTGAGGGTTTGTACTGCACACTATTCCAACCCATGTGCGGAATTTTCAAATGCCCACTAAGTTTTTTTACGGTTACATCAAAAACACCTAAACCGCTCACCTGACCTTCTTCTGTGAATTCCGTTAACAGTTGCATTCCCAAACAAATGCCCAACACGGGACATGTAAGTTCGCGAATCACCGTATCTAATCCGTTTTCTTTGAGAAATGCCATCGCGGGAGCGGCATGACCCACACCCGGAATAATCACTTTTTCCGCTTGGCGCAACAACGCAGGGTCGGCTGTACATAGTACCGTATAGCCCAATCGTTCAATAGCGTTTTGCAACGAATGCAAATTGCCTGCTTGGTAGTCGAGTAAGGTAATCATAGGAGTCCTTTGGTACTAGGTAATTGATTTTGTGCGTTTTTTTGCACCGCGCTTTTTAGTGATCGGGCAAACGATTTAAAAATGGATTCAATCTTGTGGTGTTCATTTTTGCCTTTGGCTTTCACATAAAGATTGCAACGGGCTCCATCACAAAAGGATTTGAAAAAGTGGTCAAACATTTCTGTGGGCATATCGCCTATGGTTTCTCGCTTGAATTTTGCATTCCAATTTAAAGCACTTCTTCCGCCAAAATCAAGGGCAGTAACCGCTATACAATCGTCCATGGGAAGCATAAAACCATAGCGTTCAATGCCGCGTTTGGTTCCCAAAGCTTTATCGATAGCAGTTCCTAGTACAATACCAACATCTTCAATGGTGTGGTGTTCATCGACGTCCAAATCACCTTGTACCGAAATCCGTAAGTCGAGTCCGCCGTGACGTGCAATTTGTTCGAGCATGTGGTCAAAAAATCGCAAGCCCGTCTGAATTTCCGCTTTCCCTGAACCTTCCAAGGTGAGTTCCACTTCAATTTGGGTTTCCTTGGTGGTTCGTTTTACAAGCGTGCTTCTTTTTTGTTGGGACAAATAGGTATATATCGATTCCCAATTCGGCGCTGTGAATGTGGCTGCATCATTGGATTCCGTTTGAAGCAAAATAGACTGACAGCCGAGGTTTTGTGCCAATTGGACATCGGTCAATCGATCGCCAATGACCCATGAATTTATAAGGTCAAAGGTGCCGTTGAGGTAGGATTTGAGCATGCCAATCCCAGGTTTTCGGGTGGGAGCATTGTCTTCGGGAAAGGAGCGGTCGATGCAAATTTCGCGAAAGCGGATGCCTTCATTTTCAAAAGCTTGAACCATTTTGTTTTGGGCAGGCCAAAAGGTTTCTTCGGGAAAAGAAGCGGTTCCTAAACCGTCTTGATTGGTCACCAGTACCAATTCATAATCCATTTCGCGAACAATTTTTCCTAAGTAGGTGAAAACACCCGGAAGAAATTCCAGTTTTTCTAAACTATCCACTTGGAAATCGAGGGGAGGTTCTTGAATTAAGGTCCCATCACGGTCGATAAAGAGTATTTTTTTCATTGGAATTCGGCTAATGTTTTAAGGAGTAATTCATTTTCTTGTGGGGTTCCCACGGTAATTCGTAAGGTGTTTGGAACGTCCTTGCTTCGGTTGCGAACGATGAGGTTTCGGCCGGTTAAAAAAGCATAGATTCGGTCGGCTTCGGTCATTTCCACCAAAATAAAATTGGTTACGGACGGAAAAATGCGACGAACCGATGGATTCTTTTTTAAGCCTTCAACCAACTTATCTCGTTCTTTCACTAGGGTTTCAATAGCTGTCGCATCCCAATTTTGAAGGGCTTGAAGCGCGAGTTCTTGGTTGGTTTGACTTATATTGTATGGGGGTTTGATTTTTTTTAAAACCGCAATAATCTCAGGATGTGCGATACCCATTCCCATTCGTAAACCCGCAAGACCTTTGGCTTTGCTTAAGGTTTGGGCGATGATGAGGTTGGGGTAGTTTTGAAGGAGTTCATTTTTGGAGTTGCTGGGACTAAAATCAATATAGGCTTCGTCCAAAAAGACAATTCCTTGAAAATTTTGAAGAAGAATTTCAATGTTTTCCAATTCATTTCCTGTTGGATTGTTGGGCGAACACAAATACAAAATTTTCGCTTTTTGGGCTAAAATTTGGGGAATATCCAATTGAAAGTCCCCAGTCAACGGAATGCGAATACATTCCAAATTATTGATTTTGGCGTACACCTCGTACATGCCGTAAGTGGGTGGACAAACGATGATGCTATCGGTTCCAGGGATTCCAAAAGCACGTTGTACTAAATCAATAATTTCATCGCTGCCATTGCCAAGAATCAATTGATTTTCAGCACATCCAATTTGCGCAGCAAGAACGGATTGCACTGCTTTTGCCTCAGGGTCGGGATAACGATTGTACTTTCCTTCTGGAAATTCATTGGCATCCAAGAAAATTCCTGTCGTACCCGTATATTCTTCACGTGCACTGGAATACGGGGTGAGTTGGGCAATATTGGGACGAATAAGGGCTAATGGATTCATGAGTTGTTCTTTTTAATTCGGAGCGAAACGGCATTTTTGTGGGCGAAAAGTCCTTCGGCTTCGGCGAGTATTTCGAGGGTCGGACCCAAATCAAGCAATCCTTCTTCAGTGATTTCTTGAAAGGTTATTTTTTTGATAAAACTATCCAAAGACACACCACTGTAGGCTTTGGCATAGCCGCTGGTAGGTAACGTGTGATTGGTGCCGCTAGCGTAATCGCCTGCGGTTTCACAACTGTAGGTTCCTAAAAAGACCGATCCCGCAGCGGTGATTTTTGACGACCAATCTGAGGCATTTTCCAAGGCCACAATCAAGTGTTCAGGGGCATAGGCATTGCTAAAGGCAAAACAATCGTCCAAGCTTGGAAGTGCGATAGCATAACTGCTTAGCAAGGCTTGTTGCGCGATTTTTTTTCGCGGTAATTTTTCCAACTGCCGCTCAACTGCTGCTAGGATGCACTGGAGTTGTTCAGGGGCATCGCTCAGCACGACGACTTGACTGTCGGCATCGTGTTCGGCTTGCGCCAATAAATCGGCTGCGACAAATTCGGGATTACTATTTGCATCAGCAATAATCAACACTTCACTAGGTCCGGCAGGTAAATCAATGGCTACTTGCAGTTGCTGTGCATAGGCTTTGGCAGCCGTCACGTATTTGTTACCTGGACCAAAAATCTTATCGACTTTGGGGAGTGTCTGGCTGCCAAAAGTCATTCCTGCAATGGCTTGAATGCCACCCACTTTGTACAATTCTGTAATTCCAGCCACTTGGGCAGCATACAGAATGGCAGGATTAATTTCTCCTAGTGCATTTGGAGGCGTACAGAGAATGCGATTGGGGCAACCCGCAATTTGAGCTGGAATTCCCAACATCAATACGGTAGAAAATAGGGGCGCGGTTCCACCCGGAATGTACAATCCCACGGTTTCAATTGGGCGACTTTCTCTCCAGCAGGTGACTCCCGGCGACGTGGTGATGCGTAGGATGGGTTCCCGCTGACTTTCATGAAAACGGCGAATTTGATGGGCCGCACGATCAATGGCTTGTTTTAGTTCAGGAGCGATTTGCGATGCCGCTTTTTGCATCTCTTCAGGCGAAACACGAAGATTTTCTCCTTCAAAACCATCAAAAAGTTGGGTGTATTTTGCAATGGCTTGGTCGCCTTTTTTTTGAACATCTGTAAAAATGGTGCGAACGGTTTCTTCCAGATTCAAACCCGTTGGAACCTGACGTGAGGTGATTTTTTGTTGCGCTTCGCTGTTTGGAAAAAGGATGTAGTTCATAGTTGTACGTTTTAAGCGACCATTTGATCCATCGGAATGACTAGAATTCCTTCGGCTCCGGCCTTTTTTAATTGTTCAATAATGCTCCATGATTCTTTTTCTGAAAGTACGGCATGGATGCTGCTCCAACCTGAAAGCGCAAGTGGCATTACGGTTGGCGATTTGATTCCAGGTAAAAGTTGAATGATGGTATCCAGCTGTTCGTTGGGCGCATTCAAAAGAATGTACTTGTTCGCTTTGGCTTGTTGGCAGGCGTCAATTCGAAAGAGTAAATTGTCAACTAATTCCTGTTGTTCTGCAGACAAATTGGGATTGGCGATGAGTACCGCTTGGCTGGAACAAACGGTGGCGACTTCTTTCAATCCGTTCATCAACAAAGTACTTCCCGTGCTTACAATATCAAAAACGGCATCAGCTAGACCAATTCCGGGAGCGATTTCAACACTTCCGCTGATGGGTTCGAGAATTATTGGAATATTTTTTTTAGCAAAAAAACGACTTAGCACACCGGGGTAACTCGTTGCAATTTTTTTGGAAGCGAAATAGGATAAGTCCGTGTAGTTTTCTTCTTTAGGAATAGCAAGCGCCATACGGCATTTGGCAAAACCAAGCGGCTTGAGAATGGTGACATTTTTATTTTGTTCCCAGACTTCGTTTTCACCCAAAATACCCAAATCGGCAACACCTTGTTCAACATATTGCGGAATATCATCATCGCGCAAGAAGAGGATTTCGATGGGGTAATTGGAAGCCACCGCTTTTAATTTACGTTCGCCGTTACTGAGTTGAATCCCGCAAGATTCGAGTAATTGAATGGACTTCTCACTGAGGCGTCCTGATTTTTGAAGGGCAATTTTGATACTTTTCATTTTGATTAAAAATGACTGAGTATACCGGGAGGAAAGGAAATAAAAAAACCGCCTGATATACTCAGACGGTTCGACATATTTTTGTTTTTACAACATACAACATCAGCTCGCCTGAGGGCCAGAATGTGTATGATGATGTAATGCTGTAAATAAAGTTTTCATGCGGTAATTTTGTGGGACAAAGGTAGCGACAGTGTTTGGAAAAAAAAGCGCCTTTTTAAAAATTTAACATTCGTTAGAAGATGTTTTTTAGAACAATCTACGAATTAAAGCCTTGATGAACAAGGTTTTAGGGCAACGTAAAATTATATTCAAATCTTCTAAAAATGTGGTTTCTTCATCCAAAAATTTAAAGATGGTAGCCACTTTTCCTTGGCGAAACATGCTCGCAAAGATCGAACTTCCGACTTCATTTTTTTGATATAGAATGTCAATAAGCAGTAAGTCATAAAACCAAAAACGATTGATTTTGTGAAATTTTCGCAGGTCATTATTTTGGGGTAAAAAATTAACTAAGGCTTTGGATTTTTTGAGGGCATTTTTAAAGGTATAACCCGTACTCGCTTTGGTCCACCCGCCCGCCGAACCGATGTGTAAAATGCGTTCCGAATTGTGTTTCCAAAACGGATAACAGGTCATCGGAATATTCCCTTGTTCGGTTTCGGTAATCGTATAGGCCGTTATACCGAGACGCTCTAAATAGGCTTTGATTTCCGATTCGTATTCCTCGCGTGGCAATAGGTTGGCCGAAAACAGCGTGTACTCCATTAAAGCCTCTTTTTCACTGGTAGGAAGCACATACATGAATCGGGTATTGCCTTTTTGAGGTACCGAAAAATCCATAAAAGTGGCACAATCGGGGGTAAAAACAGGAGTTTCCGTTTGCACAAACCAACCTATAAAATGTTGGTGTACTAAGGGAAACTTTTTTTGCGCCATTAACCGTTCGGGATTGAAAATGGAATTGAAAATAAAGTTACAAGTAAAACTTTGGTTTTCCGTTTTCACTAAACAATGATTGCCCAATTCTTGAAAATCAACTACTTTTTCTTGGACTATTGTGATATTCGAATGGTTTTCAAGTTCTTGAAAAGTGCGTTGATAAAAATCCAATCCGCGCATCATGCGATAGGTGTAGGGCGCCATGGCAAAACGGCGTTCAAAACCTGTATCAGCAAATACGGCTGCCTCCCACGCTTTGTGTTGTATGTTTTCAAATTGCTTTTTTTCATCCCAAAAACACCAGGTACGATCGTTGGTTTTTTTGGCGTCGGTATCGAGTAAGAGTATTTTTTTGTCTCGATAAAAGGGATGCTGCACCATTTCTCGTACGGTCAATAAGGCCGCGAGTCCGGTTCCGGTGAAGATGTAATGGTAATGTTGCACGATTCAAAGGTAACAAAAACCGTTGCCCTTTTGCCCAAACATTTGTTAATCCCAATGAAAGCGAATCCCAATAAATCCGCGAATCCCTTGATTAGGACCGTAGGCATAGGTAGGGTCAAAGGTTAGACCAAACGGGTTGTCGGGCGTAGGCAAAGCCATCCCATTACTGTCAAATTGCACGTTTTGGTCAAATGGATCGTTGGCGCGTGCAATCAAAAATGGATTTCCGCGATTGGGCGTCCAATTGAGTAGGTTTTTTACCCCACCATAGATTTCAAAATGATGCCCACCTTTGTACGTCAATTGAATGTTTTGGATACTGAACGGCAAGGAGTATTCCCGACGCGGGTCCAAGGGTCCTAATAAGGGCAAGCGCATGGGTCCAGTGAGGTTTCCGGTGTAATCGAGGGTCCACTTGCTGTTTCTCGGGGTAAAGGCAATCGACCAATTGGCCCCATAACGTTCGGCAAATAGCGGTTGAAATTCACGTCCTTCTTGCCGAACCGTTGGGCGATAGAGGTTAAATCCAAGCGAGGCTGTAATTCCAAACGGACTGATCCAATCCCCTTGCAATCCACTGCCCCACATTCGCATGTCGCCGTCCAAATTTTTATAAATAATAGCATTGGGGTTGGTGTCGTAATCGGGTAAAATGCGGTTGGTGAAATAGGTTAGCCACGTAGAAGCCTCGATCACAAAGGTTCCAGCCTCGGTTGTCGACCATTTGTGAAGGTAGTTCCAATTGGCATTGTATGACGTTTCAGGCCGTAAAGATTCGGCCAAAATTACGTCACGAGCTCCCGACAAGGCTTGATGGTCTTCCGTAAAAAGATTCACTACACGAAATCCCGTACCCAAGTTAAATCGCATTACGGCATTTGAAGCGGGCTTCCATTTGAATGCGATACGCGGCGTGAGGATGGAACCGTGCGCCGAGTTGTAATCATAACGCATACCGAGAAGTGCTCCTGTTTTGGCACTCCATGTCCAGTCATCTTGCACGAAAAAACTTCCAATGTGCATGTGATTGGATTGTGCAGTGGCAGGCGTGTTGTCATTATAGAATTGATAACGGTAGGCCGATCCAGTCAAGAGGGAGTGGTTTCCTATTTGTTTGTCCCATAGCGCTTGTACAAATCCAATGTTTTGTTGCGCGATGTATACCGAATTTCCGTACACCGAATTTTGGTTGTGGCCGATCCACGAGTATTGCAGTTTGATTTTTTCTGTGGTGGGCAGTTCATACAAACCGAGGAATTCATACCGTGAGGTGTAAATGCTTTCGCCATAGACTTGGTCACCTCCGCGAAAGGAAGAGTTCCATTGCATTTGCCCGCCCCATCGGTCTTCATACAAATACCGCGAAACCCATTGAAATGCCTTTCCGCTTTTCCGCTTAAAGTTCCATTTCCCAAAAAGAGCAATCCGGTGTTGGAGTGCCACATCGGTAAAATTATCTCGGTTTTCATCAACTCGATTTTGAGCATGTACATAATTCACGCCGAGCAGTCCGTTGCCCGATTTTTTTGACCCCAAGCGGTAGCCCAAATCGACATTATGTTCCCACCAAGAAGTGGTAAAAAAATTTCCCGTAAAACGTTTATGGTTTTCCGGTTTTTTGGTGATAATGTTGAGCAAACCCGCTACGGCCTCACTGCCATATAAAGAAGAAGCGGGCCCTTTAACTACTTCGATACGTTCAATCATGGAGGTGGGAATTCCTGAGAGTCCGTAAACCGTTCCTAGTGCACTAACGATGGGCATTCCGTCAATGGTGACCATGGTGTAGGCGCCTTCCATTCCATTGATACGAATGTCAAAAGTGTTGCAAACATTGCAATTATTTTGCGGACGTAATCCGTTGGCGTTTTGCAAGGCGTCAACTAAATTGGAGGTTGGATTTTGTTTCAAAAAAGTCGACGTAATGATTTCTACAGGCACTGCATTTTCGAGTCGTTTTACAGGTTTTAAAGTGCCAGAGACTACAATTTCATCCAATTGTGTCGTTCCTTTGGGAAGGCTGTCCTGAGGGGTTTGACTGTGTAACGTCAGCCCAAGAAATACGATAAAAACTGTAATTTTATATTTCATAAAAAAATATTTAGGCAAAACTAAAAATAGTTTTATTCAAAACAAAGTATTATTTTTGAATAAATAAAAATTCAAATGACTATTTCTGAAGAGAACTACATTAAAGTCATCTACCATTTATCACAAGTTTCACCCAAAGGGGTAACCACCAACGCAATTGCGGGAACCTTGGATACCAAAGCATCTTCTGTAACGGATATGCTGAAAAAATTGGCCGATAAAAACTGGGTTTCCTACCAAAAATACCAAGGCGTTTCGTTGACCGAATCGGGCTTGCTAAAAGCCAAAATGGTGGTGCGCAAACACCGCTTGTGGGAAGTTTTTTTGGTCGAAAAATTGGGCTTTGCCTGGGATGAGGTGCATGATATTGCCGAAGAGTTGGAACATATTCAATCGGATGCGTTGATCGGACGACTCGATGAGTTTTTGGGCTACCCTTCTTTTGATCCGCACGGCGATCCTATTCCGAATGCCAAAGGCGAAATGGTCAAAGAGGAACGGATTCTCCTTTCGGAAGCCCAGCGCAATCACACGTATCGCTTTATTGGTGTAAAAGATTCGTCTCCGGGATTTCTTCAATATTTGGATAAACAAAAAATAGCCTTGGGCGCTCCCATTGAATTGCTGGAAATAGAACCGTTTGATCATTCGATATGTATTCGTATCAACGAACAAGAATTGGTGCTTTCACAAAAAATTGCAGATAACCTTTATGTCTTAAAACATGTTTGATTCAGTACTCCATTTTTTTGAACAAATTGACCCCGTAGTGGCCGCTTTACTGGCGACTTTATTTACCTGGGGTTTGACCGCTTTGGGTGCTTCTTTTGTATTTTTCTTTAAAACAATGAACCGGGTTGTTCTTGATGGAATGCTCGGTTTTACAGGCGGTGTTATGGTGGCTGCCAGTTTTTGGAGTTTGTTAGCGCCGGCCATCGAAATGAGTGAAGGCGACGGTTTTGTAAAAGTAATTCCCGCCGCACTTGGGTTTTTGCTTGGCGCCTTTTTCATTTTCGGATTAGACAAAATTCTACCGCACTTGCATCTTAATTTTCAAGAAACCGAAGGGATGAAATCGCCTTGGCAACGTACGACTTTGTTGGTCTTGGCGATCACTTTGCACAATATCCCAGAAGGGTTGGCCGTGGGCGTTCTTTTTGGGGGTGTTGCAGCAGGTATTCCTGAAGCCTCGATTGCTGGAGCGGTGACTTTGGCGATTGGAATTGGAATTCAAAATTTTCCTGAGGGTATTGCGGTTTCGATGCCGCTTCGTCGAATGGGAATGAGCCGATGGAAGAGTTTTATGTACGGTCAATCGTCGGCGTTGGTCGAACCCATAGCGGGGGTTTTGGGTGCGGTGGCAGTTACTTTCTTTACCCCATTGTTGCCCTATGCTTTAGCATTTGCAGCGGGTGCAATGATATTTGTCGTAGTGGAAGAAGTGATTCCCGAAACGCAACAAGATAAAAATACAGATATTGCCACTTTAGGGTTCATCGGAGGTTTTATCGTCATGATGATGCTCGACGTCGCTTTGGGATAATAAAAAAGGCAGCTTTATCGCTGCCTTTTTTTATGAATAGTTGGGATTAAAATTTAGCCCCAATCGAAACGTAAAAACTTTGTCCCTCTCCTGGCAACAATCCTGGTCCGGGATAGCCACCTGCGCGTCGTGTCGCGTATTTCTCATTTGTAAGGTTGTTGATTCCTCCACGAAGGTTGTAATTACGGAATCGGTATTCCATTCCTAAGTCGATTACTTTGTATCCACCGATACGGCCGTTTACCCCGTTGGCTGTGGGTGTTACGGTATTTTGCGCATCGGTATATACTGCGCCGTTTTGACGTTGTTGTGCACTGATGGAGATTTTTTTGTATTCCCAACTGATACCAAAGTTGTGAATGAATTCGGGGGCGTTTTCAACGCGTTTACCAGCTAAATTGGTCGTTGTAATGGTTACGTTAGGAGCAGTCCCGCTGACACTCGTTACGGCAAAATCATCGTAACGGGCACTGATGAAGGCACTGCTGGCAAAGGTTTTCAATTTACCCCATGTTTTTGGGGCTCCAAATACATCAAACCAACTGATATCTCCGTACAGTTCGGCTCCTTTGTGGATACTTTTACCCAAGTTGGTTCGGAAGGCAAAAGCAGCCTGCGTGGGGTCGTCGTTGATAAAGCGGTTTAACGTACCAATGCGGTTGTTGTACACCATGTAAAAGTAGGAAACATCAAAGTTAATCCAGTTTTTATACGTACCACGGTATCCCAAATCGAGGGTGTATCCGTTGGCATCTTGTAGGTTAGGATCGATCACATCGGTCGTGGCTGGTGGTGTTTGATCAGAGAATAAAACCGGGCGATAGGCTTGGGAAATGTTTGCGTACACATTTGTCGTTCCGATACGGTATTCGGTACCTAAACCTAACAAGAGTTGGGTGCGGTTTAACTCTTGATTGGGCATCAATACGTCGTTACCGCTCACACGGTTGAACAATCCTGAACCTACCGATTCAATGATTTCCAAACGCGCGCCTGGGGTTACAGTCCAAGCCGGGGTGATTTGGAACATATTTTCGGCAAAAAGGGCAATATTACGCGTGGTAAAGTCTAAGTTTCTCGGATAACGATCGCTAACGGTGAGGTCAAAATCGCTAACATTAGTTCCTGTACCGCGCTGTCTGCGGTTGGTGTCGGCTTGATACAAACGGAAACCAAAAGCCAAATGATGTTGTGTTTTCCCCAGAGCATAGTTCCAAAGCGAACGGTTTTCCAACCCGAAGTTAACATAACGATCACGGTCTACTTGACGGTTGGCATAGGCTAAAGTAGTGGGGTTTATGGCATCTACTACGTTGGGTGCTGCAGTGAATCCCACACTATTGCGCTCGCCATAGAGTCCGAATAATTTAAAATCGGTAGTAATTTTTGGACTCCAGCGTCCTGTAATCGTAATGGTAGCCAAGTTCCAAGGCGTACCCATCCAGTTGCGATCGCGTAACGATTGACGGTGATCGGCTGCAAATTGCGCATCGGTTAAACCGCCAGGTTGTTGCAATTCATAATCCATGGTGGTAAATTCTACTTGTGCTTTCCAATGCGGTGCAAATTCGTAGCCCAAGTTGACAAAGGAATTGCGAATTTGATATCCTGTATTGTCGCGCCAGCCATCGGCTCTACGGGCATGGTGGTAGGCGTAATACGTGAATTTTCCGTGTTTTCCACCAATCGCATTGAAGCTGCTGACTAGGCCAAAACTTCCCACTGTATTTTGGGTTTCGTAGCTAAATTTTTTCTCCGGTGCTTTTTTCAATACATAGTTAATCATTCCTCCAAATTGGGGTCCAAACTGCAACGAAGCCCCGCCACGAATGAATTCGATACGTTCTACCGCTTCCATTGGCGGATTGTAATAGGCTTCAGGGTATCCGAAAACGTCGGAGGAAATGTCGTAACCATTTTGACGTGTGTTGAGTTCCCAGCTGCGGTTGGGACTTAATCCACGTACAGCCACGTTGACTTGAATTCCGGAACCGTCGTTTTCCCAAACCGAAACCCCTGCCATGCGTGAGAACAGTTCTCGGGCATTGTTGGTGGTGCGGTTGGCATTGATTTCGTTGAGACGTAAAACATCATTTTTTTTACCCGAATAGATGGTTTGTTGCTGTACAGCAGGCATGCGATCGGGGGTTTGTTCTTTGATGAAAATGATGACTTGATCGAGGGTAACAGTCGCTGTATCTTTTTTCACTTCTTGGGCCTGTGTTGCCGCTGCGGTAAGTAAAAGTCCAGCCAATATGGGGGCAATAATACGCATGTTTTTGAAAATTTTCGGCAAAGATACATCCTTATTCTTATTTAGACAAAGTTTAAATAAAAATAATATTAAATTTAATTCTTGTTTAAAGTCAGTGGAAAAAGCGGTGTTTTACAATGTGTTTTTTTTTGGCGAATAACAAGCTGATTTCGAGGCAGCTATTGCAATAGGGGGTGGAGTGGAAATCCCGTCCGCGGCGGAACAAAGCGGCGGCATTGCAACGGAAGACCCGACCCCGAGGTGCAGGAATGGGTTGGCTACGAAAGGCGCTATCTCGGGGGATTGCCCTAAAAATTAACAGCCACAATTTCCATCGCCGCAGTCTTTATCTTTTTTCTTGGGTCGTTTTTTAAAGCGCTCAAAGAGATAAGCGAGTGCGATGCCCAAGGCCAAGTAGACAAAAATTTCTTGTATACCCATAGCGAATTACTTTAAAAACTGATAGGCAACCAAGGCCGAAACGTAGGCGATACCGCTCATAAAAACCAATTGAATCATGGGCCATTTCCACGAATTGGTTTCTTTTTTTACGATGGCGAGGGTACTGATACACTGCATAGCAAAGGCATAAAACAGCAACAGAGAGATGCCGCTTGCCAAGTTAAACACCGGACTGCCGTCTTCGTGAATTTCGTGGCGCATTTGTTCTTTGATGGTGGTTTCTTCTTCGCTTTGATCGCCCACTTTGTAAATGGTGGCTAAGGTGCCCACAAAGACTTCCCGTGCGGCAAATGAGCTGACTACGGCAATGCCAATTTTCCAGTCGTAGCCGAGCGGTTCAATCACGGGTTCGATCATTTTCCCTGCGATACCCATATAGGAGTGTTCCAATTTGTATTCGGCGGTCCAATTGGGAATCACAGCGGGATTGACAGGCACGGGGGAATTATAAACCTTTTGTTCGATGATTTTTTCGGCATTTTTAAATTCGTCACCGGGGCCGTGAGAGCCAAGAAACCAGAGAATGACCGATAGGGCTAAAATAATTTTTCCGGCTCCAAAGACGAATGATTTGGTTTTTTCGACCACATTGATGCCCACGTTTTTGGCCATTGGAATTTTGTACCCGGGCATTTCCACCACAAAGTAGGACTTCGTTTTCAGGTCCAAAACCTTATGCAAAATAAAGGCACACAACAACGCTATACCGAAGCCCAACAGGTACAATACCATCAGGGTAAGTCCTTGAAGGCTGATGAATCCCAAAACATGTTTCTCGGGAATAATGAGGGCAATCAGAATGGCATATACGGGCAATCGGGCAGAGCAAGTAATAAAGGGCGTGACCAAAATGGTAATCAAGCGTTCTTTCCAATTTTCAATATTGCGCGCTCCCATGATAGCGGGTATAGCACAGGCGGTTCCTGAAATTAACGGCACTACACTTTTCCCAGAGAGGCCAAAGCGCCGCATGATTTTGTCCATTAAAAACACCACGCGACTCATATAACCACTTTCTTCCAAGACGGAAATAAAGAGGAATAAAAAGGCGATTTGTGGAATAAAAATAAGAATCCCACCGATACCCGGGATAATCCCTTCGGTAATCAAATTGGTGAATTCGCCGGGGGGCAAATGGGTGGCGGTGTAGGTAGCGAGTTGGGCAAATTTTTCGTCGATAAAATCCATGGGAACACTTGACCAGTCGAAAATCGATTGGAAGATGCCAAAGAGAATCACAAAGAAAATGAGGTAGCCAAAGATTTTGTGGGTAAGTATGCGATCGAGGCGTGCGCTGATGTTGCCCGCTTTGGATCGGTCGATAGTTTGTCCCACTTTTAGGGTATCGTTGATAAACTGATACCGTTTGATGGTTTCTTTTTGTTGCAACCGTCGGAGTTCCGTATGCGATTTGGTGAACGAGCTTTTCATTTCGTTCCGCTCCAAATTCAAGAAATTAACGTCCTGCGTAATCACCAACCACAGTTTGTACACCAATTGATTGGGAAAGGCTTTGCGCAATTTATCAAAGTATTCGGGGTCAATGGAGGAGGCATTCAAACACGGTTCAGTGGGTAAGGATTGATACTCAAGGATGCGTTGCTTGATTTCTTCGATACCAATATTTTTTCGGGAACTCGTCAAGGCGATTTTGGTTTTTAATTGGGCTTCCAAATACGGAATGTCCAATTCGATGCCTTTCAATTTCATTCGGTCGCTCATGTTGATGACCAAAATGGTAGGAATTTCTAGGTCTTTGATTTGGGTAAAAAGGAGTAGATTTCGCTTGAGGTTTTCTACTTCAGAAACCACGACCACGACATCGGGAAAATTCTCGTCTTTGCGGTTCAATAAAAGTTCGATCACCACATTTTCGTCGATTGAACTCGCATTCAAGCTATACGTACCGGGTAAATCGAGTATGGTAGCGCGGGTAGTTTCATTCAATCGGCAATACCCTATTTTCTTTTCAACGGTAATTCCGGGGTAGTTTCCCACTTGTTGTTTTAACCCTGTAAGTTGATTAAAAACCGATGTTTTACCGGTGTTGGGATTCCCAATTAAAGCTACTTTTATCGTTTTTTCCGCCATGGTAAGTCGTTAGAATGTCACTTCTATTTGCCGAGCCGTCTCGATACGAATGGCCACGTGCGAATCGTTGATGGTAAAATAAAGCGGATCTCCCAAAGGAGCGATTTGCAACAATTCAACGCGATTGCCCGGAAGACAACCCATTTCAAGTAATTTCAAGGGAATGGTATCGATGTTAAACTCGACGATGGTCGCTTGCTGCCCGATTTTCATGTCGGCTAAGGTCTCACTCACTTTATTTAGATTGAATTAAAATACAAAAATACGCAAATCGAACGGAAAATGGGGTTTCTGCCAAAAAATTATGTTTTGTTTGACATTCATTCTTGGGGTTCGCATAAAAACTGAATATCTTCCCACAATTGCTGTACATTTTTTACCCCCGGTTCGGTAGGGCCGTCGAGGTTGGTGCCGTCATAAAAGCCGCGGATGCGTTGTTGGGCATCGACGAGCACAAAATTTTCGGTGTGCACCATATCGTATAATTCCTTGGGATTGCCTGTTTTTACGGCCAAAAATGATTTGCGTGCCAAGTAGTAAATTGCTTTTTTATCGCCTGTGAGCAGGTTCCATTTGTGGTCCAATACTCCTTTTTTTTGCGCATAGGCTTTCAAAACGGGAACACTGTCGATATCGGGAGTCACCGAAAAAGAGAGCAATTGAACTTTGGGGTTGTTTTTGATTTTTTCCTGTAACCAAGCCATGTTATTGGTCATTTTGGGACAAATGGTTGGACATGTGGTAAAGAAAAAGTCGGCTACATAAATTTTCCCTTCATAGTCTTTATCAGTAATCGTTTTCCCGTTTTGATTGGTAAAGGCAAACGATCCGATGCGGTGTTCTAATGCCACATGTTGCACTGTGGTGTCGACCAACTCTGGATTGACATCGCTTGGAGTGTAAATGGGGAGGTTTTTTTTGGGTTTTAAAACCGAATAAAAAGCACTCACGGTGATGATGGAGAACAGCACAAAAAAGAGGATAAAAAAGCGGTATTTTTGGAAAAAGGTGCCCATGCTGAAAATTTTGGCAAAAGTACAAACCCCTGCCGAATTCAACCGATTTCCCCAGAGGATTATACTGAATTTAACAACTATTCAATCAATATTTTGATAGCTTTGTTGGGAAAACTAAACGAAACACGGTATGAAAAAACACAATCTACTCACTTTTGCTGCCACCGTAGCCGCTTGTTTGGCTTTGGATACAGCAGCAGCACAAAATAAGCCAGGTCTTCATTTGGACTTGATGGACAAGTCGGTCAAACCCGGCGACGATTTCTTTCGGTATGTAAACGGCACTTGGTTTGACAAAACCGAGATTCCCGCCGACCGAACCCGCTGGGGAAGTTTTGATGAGTTGCGTCAGAATACCGACAAAGACGCTTTGGCTATTCTTAAACAAGCGGCCAAAGACAAGAAGTTGGACCCTAAATCGGATCAAGCGAAAGCCGTCAACGTATACAAAACCTATATGGATACTTTGGCGCGCAACAAACGCGGCATTCAACCTTTGAAAGCGACCTTAGCGCAAATCGATGCGGTAAAAAATGTCAACGATTTAAACAAGTTAATGATAGATCGTTTGCCGTTTGGCGGCGTTGGATTTTACAGCATGTTTGTGGGTGCAGATGCCAAAAATAGCAACAAAAATGTGTTGAGTATTGGACCCGGAAGTTTGGGATTGCCCGACCGGGATTACTACGTATCGGAAGATGCAGATTCGAAAGAAAAACGCCAAAAATATGTGGCTCACGTTGCCCGTATGTTGCAATACCTCGGTTTGTCAGAGGCCAAAGCGCAAGCCGATGCTGCCCGTGTTTTGGCTTTGGAAACGGCCATGGCGCAACCGCGTTTTGACCGTGTTGAACGCCGCGACCGCAGAAAATCGTATAATCCCATGGATATTTTGCAATTGCAAAACCTCACGCCATCGGTCAATTGGCGCAATTACATCATGGGTGCGGGCATCAAGCGTATCGACACTGTGATTGTATCGCAGCCCAAATACATGGCCGCTTTGGAAACCCTTTTTCAGGCCAATGAAGTCGATGCTTGGAAAGCGTATTTGCGTTGGACCCTTTTGAACCGTTATGCCGATCAATTGACGACCGATATCGAACGGGCCAACTGGGAGTTTTACAGTCAAACTTTACAAGGCGCCAAAAAACAACGTCCCCGCGAGGAGCGTGCGCTTCAAGTCGTCAACAGTACGGTGGGGGAAGCCTTAGGCAAATTGTATGTAGCGCAAAAATTCCCAGCTGAAGCCAAAGAGAAAGCGGCAAAAATGATCAAATACGTCTTCCGTGCTTTTGAAAACCGCATCAATAACTTGCCTTGGATGGCTCCTGAAACCCGTGTGGGTGCCATTGAAAAATTGCGCAAGTCGACCGTAAAAATTGGATACCCCGATCAATGGAAAGATTATTCCAAATTGGAAATCAAAGCCTTGGCCGACGGAGGTTCATATTTTGAAAATATGGAGAATGTGTCCCGCTGGAATTTCCAAAACAACATCGACGATTTAAGCAAGCCCGTCGATAAAACCCGTTGGGGGATGACGCCGCAAACGGTGAATGCGTATTATAATCCGTCGTATAATGAAATTGTGTTTCCAGCGGCTATTTTACAACCGCCTTTTTACGATTATAAGGCCGATGATGCGGTGAATTTTGGGGGTATAGGGGCTGTTATTGGGCATGAAATATCGCACGGGTTCGACGATTCAGGGGCGCGCTACAATGCCGACGGGAATTTGATCAATTGGTGGAAGGATGAGGATTTAAAACAGTTTACCGCATTGGGAACGGCTTTGGCCGATCAATACAGTGCGTTGCAACCCTTGCCGGGAACTTTTGTGGATGGTAAATTTACCTTAGGGGAAAATATTGGCGATTTGGGCGGGGTGAACGCAGCCTACGACGGGTTACAATTGTATTTGAAAGACCATGGAAATCCGGGGTTGATTGATGGATTTACCCCCGAACAGCGTTTCTTTATTTCGTGGGCTACGATTTGGCGCTCCAAAATGCGCGACGAAGCGATTAAGAATCAGGTGAAAACCGATCCGCATTCCCCTGGAATGTACCGGGCTTATGTACCGTTACTCAATGTTGATGCGTTTTACCAAGCGTTCAATATTAAGGAAAATGACAAATTGTACTTAGCGCCTGAGAAGCGGGTAAAAATATGGTAAATCCAACGTATATTTAGGTAAAAGGCCGTTCCCAAAGAGCGGCCTTTTGTTTGGATAGGGATTAGGTTTCTTAGCGGTTGTCGAGAAGTTTTTGGACAATGCGATCGAGTTGGGCTTGATTTTTTCGAACGAAGGTCAGTCCGTCTTGAATGAGGTTTTGAATATTCTCGGGAGAAGTATCATCCATTTCGGAGGACGCTTTCAGGAGTTCGGGCATTAACCGGAAATAGTGCTGTGTGTTTTCATTTCCAAGGGATTCATACATTTTTTGCATTTGGTAATTGACCGTCTCGACGTTGGAGGACAACAAGATGTCGATAAGCGGTGTGATCCATTCGACTTTTCCCGCATTTTTAAAATCGTCAAAGGCATAGGATTTCAACACCGTTCCTGTTCCCACCGAAACGACTATCATGTCATTGGCCGTGGGATAATCGGGTTTATCGGGGTGATTGAGTACTTTGGAGAAGGGAATTTTTCGCGCTTCAGCATAAGCACACAAAGCGGGATTGTTGGCATAGACTCCGCCATCGATAAGGGTAAACTGTTCGCCCGAGAGTGAAACCACTTGCGCCGGTTCAAAATAAGAAGGCGCGGCGGCGGTAGCGCGGCAGACGTCGGTTACGCGAAAGTTGCGAATAGGATTTTGGGCGTTGTGGCTTGTAAAAAAGGTGGCCTTTCGTGCGGAGATGTCGTAGGCGGTAATGAGACAGGGTTTGATAAGGTGCCGCAGTTCGAGTGAACCAAACACACGCGCCAATTCTTGTTCTAAAGGCGTGTCGTCGATTTTTTCTTTGAATAGCCCAAACGGGTTGAGGAGTTTGTCCCAAAACGATACGTCAAAAATGGAGGCTCCTTTTTCGGTATAAAGTTGTAGCGCTTCAGTCACCGAGAACTTGGCCTTTTGGTGTTCATCGGGGCAAAGCAGCAACGCCGTTATGAGTCCGCCGGTACTGGTTCCCGCGATAAGGTCAAAATAATCCCCTAGTTTGGCTTCTGGTTGATCGTGTTGTTGGAGTTGTTCTTCGATGTATTTTAGGATAATACAGGAGATAATGCCTCGAATTCCTCCACCATCAAGGGAGAGTAGGGTGATTTTACGGGTCATAATAATGGGATGTTTTTTAAAAAGGTTTCTAATGATTTTTTCGGATTTTTTTGGAATCAAATCGTTTGATTTTAGAATAAAATACGAAGTAGTTATTTCTTTAAATGAATCGAATAAAGTGTTTTTGGGTTGCAAATACGCTCATTACCCAATTCAGAGGTTAATGATTTATTTATATTTTTTGATTTGACAAAAAGTGAATCCATTGGATTAGTATTCATTACTCCATATTTTTTAATTATCCATTCCTTTTCATAGAACAAATCAATAAAGAAGTAATCAGGCACTAAGTCAGTATTTCGGATCATTACTCTCAACCCTTTATCTTTAGATTGAATTTCATTTGCTTCGAAATAAATCATTTCAATCTTTGGTTTTGTTAAAACATAAGCACAATCGACTCTAGGTAAAATGCTAAGTATTCTCTCTTTTTTTCCATTTTTTAGAAAAAAAATATCTTGCATACACTGTTTATTTATATTGCTTTCTAATGTTATTGTATCCCATTTTTGATCACCGATTATATCTAAATAGCTACATGAAATTGAAGTGTCTTTTTTACAGGAAACAACAATGAGGAAAATTAGTATTAATCCCAAATAGCCATTAACGTTCAATAGCATGCCATTTTTCATAATTAAAAATTTCTTTCAGTTTGTATGTATAAAGCTTTCTTTCTGATAAATGGTTAATACTAGCAATATTATTTTCTAATCCATTTAATGCTTCAGGATAATTAATTGCTGCAGATACTTTTATTTCATCATCAATATCCGCATATTCACTTATTTTTAATTTATTCCAGTACCAAGCAGAACTCTGACATGCTAATTTGATAGATTTAGCTATTCATGCGTTTTCTATTTACAGAATGACATAACCTTGTGCGTCGCGTTGGCGTTTGATCAATTGGCGCCAGTTGTTGAAACCTTTCTTTTCAAAATGGGGGAAATCTTTAAAATTTTTCCAATTGCCGCCCCATTCCCAGCCGAATTTTGCAAAAATTTTCACGCATTCATACCAGTCGGCAACGGTGTCATTGTCCCAGTCTTTGGCGGTATCCCAGGAGGCTGTTTTTCCGTCGATGATGAGGCAAATATCTACGGCAAAGCCATAATTGTGCACCGATTGTCCGCCTTTGGCTTGAGTTACACGATTGCCGAGCGGTTTTTTGGCGGTTTTTCCTTGGGGATTGACGCGGGTTCGCCCGAGCGCAAATAAATCATCTTGTTCTTTGAAGGTGCGCAATCCTTGTGTGATTCGCACTTTGGCCCGCCCGGTGAGCGCTTGATCACAGGCTTGAATGATTTGGTTAACTTCAGCGCGTACCGACGGATGGAGTTGGGCAATGCGGTTTTGGGTGGGAGTGTCCATGGTGTTGATGTTTTACAGGTTAAAATTTCGAACTAAAAGTTATTTATTCTATGAGGCTGTACTAAAAACGGGGAAGGTTACAGAAGCAGACAGTTAAGAAACATATTATTCTTCCAAAGAAGAATTTGTAAATGGATACTTTAAATTATTATTTCTGTATTCACAAATAAAATCACTGGTAAACATTTTTGTAACAAGTATATTCGTCTTTATAAATTTTTCACTTTTCACTTCTTTTTCTATAAATTCCCCTTGTTTTATTTCAACTTTAGATCTTTTATTGTTAGTAGTATACCGATAACCAACTAAATATAAATTTTCTTCTTTTATTTTGAAGAAAAATTCATCATATCTGCTTTCATACAACACAAAATCAAAATCAACGTCTCTATATTTATTTGAGAGATTTGATATTGCCTTATCTCTTTCTTTTTCATTCATCGCTGAAAAAGCAACATTCCAACCCCAATTTGATTCTTCGTCTATGCAATTTGTAGGAGACAACACGTAGCTTTTTTCAGCAGATGATTTAAAGTATATACTACCCAAGCTCTTTTTATTTCTAATAGTAATCGAGTCATTCTTAATGAGAAGTGTGTCAAAGTTTGTCGTTGCGGTAGTATTTGCATTGCTTACTTTTTTTAGACCTGTGCTCTTTTTTTTATCACAACTTTTTAAAGGAAGAGTTAAGATAAGAATAATGAAAAGACTACTTCTTACTGTTCCATTGCCAATGCGGTTTTGGGTGTGAGTGTCCATGGTGTTGATGTTTTACAGGTTAAAATTTAATTTTGGCTGTTTTATAAAAATTTCTTTATATATAATATTTGTAATTTCGAACTTTACTAAAATGGTAAAGTTTATAATATTAGTTAATAACTTGTGTTATTCTATCATTTACATATTTTGGAATTTTTGCAGATCTCTTTTTTTGTTTTTTCATTAAATGAGAGTAAAATCTATAATTTTCAATTGCCTTTATTTTTTCATTAATATTCCAGTAGCAGTCGGCTAAGTTGAGATAGGCAACTATATTATTTGGATCTTTTTTAATAATTTTATTTAATAAAAAAATTGCTTCGTCATAAATTTGATTTTGATAGAGAATTAAAGCGATATCATTGTAATATGTAGTGTTTTCTATTTTATCATATTTTTCGATAATTGGATAACCATACAAAACTTCATCAGTCGAAATATCTCTATTTCCTATTAACTTCCCTTTGTAATAAACAGGTTCATTATTATTTTTTTTATTGATATTTGCTACCATATCTTCATCATCAAAATCTAACTTTTCTATAATTAAAGAATCAACAATGTAATTATCAAAATAAATCTTTTTACAAAAAATTGCTTTTTGATTAATTTTTATAATTTCTTTACTTACGATCAAAAACTTGTTTTTAATCCAATTCACTTTATATAATTTTTTTACTTTTGTTTGAACACATTCATTTTCAGTATATAAGTAAAACTGGTTGTTGAAATCACTTTTTATTATTTGAAAGTCATTACAAATCCCTTTAATAAAATTCGTACTATCTTTATAGATTACAACATTATCTTTTACAATCTCAAATGAATTATTCTCAAAATGAAAGGTAGTGTTTTGAGAATAGTTTAGATGTGTTGTAAAAAAAAACATAAGAATTTTGATTTTATTTAATTTTAATACACTTTTCAATTTTTTTTGCATAAGTTTCGATTTTTTTAGCTTTATCTAATCCATTTATTACTCGTCTAGCATTATAATAGTCAACACTTTTTGAGTTTATATATTTGCTTAACTTCAACCCTGTAAAACTTCCACTTTCTGAGCCATAAATTAGAATACTTATTGCTAATTCATGGTCTAGTGCCAAATCAGGATAGTTTACTAAATCAATTTTAAATTTATCTTTCATTTTTATATAATTATTTTTCCAAGTTAATTGAGCATATCCTCGACCAAAATACTTAACTCCGTCACCTGATTCATTCCCATTATCCTTTGCCATTTTTCTTCTTTTTTCATTTTTTCCTAAAATAGGATCATACATATCCTCAAAGTATTTCTTTCGATTTTTCCAATTTAAATAGTATGCTTCTTCAATGGGATTGAAGGTGTTATTTGTTTCATGTTTTGTAGTAGCTATAATGTAAGCCAATTGATTCAAATCTATTATTTTATTTTCATTGTCATAATATTTTTCAACGCCGTTAAAAATTTTAATTAAACTTTTCTTTTGCACTTCACTGATTTTTTGGAAAGCTAACTCATATTCTTTAAAGAAAAATTCAATATCTATTTTTGTATTTTTATATACTATTTGTTCTTCAACTTGCTCATTAGTTTCTTTAACTTTTCCATCATTTTGTACCTTTACAAAGATTCTTTTTGAGTCAATAAACGAATTAGTATTGCTGAATAATTTTGTTGTTAGAGTAAAGTTTTCTTCAGCTCTTGGTATTGATAATTCAACAAAAACATCTGCATAATATGTGTTTAAACCATAAATGTCAACTTTTTGATAGGTTGGAAAAATTCTATTATCTAATTCAACTAGAAGTTTATTAAGCCCTATGAAATTATCTAAATTAATTTTTACTTTAAAATTTTGTAGAGTAGCTGATTTTTGTACTTCTTCTATTATTTCAATTGTTGTTATTCTCGGTGTTTACTCCTCCCTCTTATCCCCAATCGTTGCTAGTCTTGTAAATTTAGGGTGTTGTAATCTCCCGTTTTCGCGGTGCCATGCTAATTTTTTGCTGTTCATGGTGTATAATGATTTAAAAAGTATTGGGGTGTGTATACCACACCCCAAAAAAATTAAGTTGTTGTTTTTTTGTTCAAATAGGTTTCATTCTCAAGAAAAGGCACTTCCGTATTGGCCTCACATTGGTCTAAGGTGGGTAAACCTTCGGCATCAACTGCGACTCCACTTTTTTGTAAAGCAATTAATGAGGTGGGCAAAGTAGTGTTCCAACTTTCTTCAATCACGTATTCTTGTTCTTTTAACTCGTCTAGGATAGAGGTGTATAAAGGATTGTCTATGACTGGAATTAACCCGCCTAACCAAATTTGTCCTGTTGCTAAATAATGCATCACGGCTTTTTTATAATGTTAAATTTAGAAATTAATTCTCAATAACCAAGCCAAATAAAGGGGAAAAACCCTATTTCTTCTCCGGAAAAATACCTAAAGTTCTCCGGAAAAATACCTCATTGGGTTAGCGTGGCAGATGGGGCTCGAAAATATAGTGCTGTTGCGAAAGCCAAGTGCAGGCAATCCGCTTGCCAACACGGGTGTCGTGGGGATCAAAGTGCGGAGGTGGGAGTTGACGGTGATGTGCCGCTTGGGTATAAAAAACTTCGCGGGTCTGGCGCTCGGGGTGTACCGCATTGATAAAGCCTTGGCGCGCTTCCTGTTGCAAACACAGGGTCAAAATGCCTATGCAGTCGGGTAAGGCAATCAAATGCACCGGCGCTTTAGGCCGTTCTAAATTTTGACGCCCCGATAAATACTGCACCGGATGCCGATCGGGGCCTACCAAGCCGCCCAACCGAATGCCCGTGTACGGAAGCCCCGCCTGATGAATCGCTTGCTCGGCTGCCCAAAGTCCTCTTCCCGAGGGTGTGTCGGGTTCGGGCACCGTGGTGTCATCAACCCAATCTTGTTGCTCTCCAAAAACGCCAGTTGATCCTACCCATAGTAGTTTTTCAATCGCTGTCTTTTGTAATTGCTGCAGGAGTTGTTGCACTTTTTCCACATACGAATCTTCCTGCGATTGCCGAAGTTTTGGCGGGAATGCCACGACTAGATGGGAAACATCGGCGATAAAATCGGCCCATTCTCCCTCGCATCCTGTTGAGGTCAAAGTAACCGTGAATGCCTCGATGCCCAAGTGGTGTAAAATTTCCTTCTTTTCGGGAGTGGTTGTACTGCCTTTCACGCGATACCCTTCGGCCAATAAATGTTCCGCCAAGGGTTTTCCCAGCCATCCACAGCCTAAAATGCCTATAGTGGGTTTCATGGTTGCGCCAGAATTGCAGGTGGAGTGGGTCGCACGGGTTGTATGAGCACGACAGCATCATTCAACACAAAAGGCATAGGAAGTGTGTTTTTCGGCCGCGGTGGTACGCCCATACGGGGTTGCTCAAGCAAGTCAAACGAACTTTCCATCAATTCCAATTGGGGTTCAACGCCCACGGGAACATCAAACGAGAACACCAAGGGTTGATTTCGGGTAACATAATAACTGAGCAGTTTATGGGAGGCTTGTCCGCCAATTTTGGAGGTATAGGTTAGCGGTCGAACCCCATTGGCTTTCACATGCGCAAGGGGCACTTGATTTTTGAGGAAAATATCATAGCGGTTTACCCGACGTTGGGGGGTAATTCGAATTTGATAAAAACGACGATTGCCTTTTACCGTATCTCGTTCAAATACAATGGAGGGTCCTTTCAAAGCATAAACAGGCGCCGGATGCATCCATCGGAAGGCCGTTCCATACTTGCTGTACAATGCATTGCGGTTTAATGGCGCTGCCGATTGAGGTTGTTTCGATAAAAAGGCTTGATTCCAGGCATCGGGGCGCTCGTCATAGGTTGTCCAATAGGCCTTTTTTTGCGAGGCGTCGAAAACATACAACAAGCTATTGGGTCGGGCTTTGGCCGAGGTAAACGAAGCGTTCCAATGGGCTTTTCCCAAAAAAGCAATACCAATGAGGAGGCAAACAAAAGCCCAACGGGATTTATACGGAAAAGCGCCCAAAATAGGCAGAAGAAGCACAAAAGTAAGTACGGTAAGTACCGCCGCGCCGGGAAGTATTTTCAATCCTAATCCTACAGGGAATAAAGGAATTAAAGGCACCAACAAAAACAAAGCTGGCAGTGCCATAATTAAATTCCACAGTCCTTTGGATTGTTGGGTGAGTACAAAAGCGCCCAACATAAGCGTTGATCCCAAAACGGGAAGTAGTAAAAACGAGGCGCCGGGTAATTTCCAAGCGAGTCCCATTCCGAGGATAATCCAAAGAAAAAGTCCAGCAAAAAGGCGGTTCATTTCGGCAAAACGACTGGTTTCTTTGCGGTAAATCCAGAAACAAATTCCAAGGGTCAAGGCAATACACGCATGGATATAGTCGTGGCCGTTATAGGTAAACCCTTGCAGTATTGTGGTGGCATCGGGATAGATCCAGGGTAAAAGGGTAGCGATACCCCACGCGACCAATCCCGCAACCAAAAGCGTAAGCACCAAGGGAATAAATCCTTTAACGACTTCATCAATGCGTAAAACGTGTTTCCCGAGTCCGATAAACGTGAAGGTAAACAAAAGAATGGCTGTAAGGAGGACCAACGGCCAATTCCACGCAAAAGGATAATGCACAAATCCAAACGGAATGGAGAAATACACGTCTTCCTCGGGATGTTCAAGCGTACGTAAATCCCGTTGTGTAAAATGCGTCAATAGCGCCATGACATAACTTCCTTGGTGGGCAAGCGATAGTGGCGATAGATTGGCATAATGATCTTGTGCGGTATGGTAGTTATAATGGCTGTCGATAAAGGCAAAGTTGTAGCCTTGAATTTTTCCCGCTTCTCGAAAAACAGTGAGATCGGTATCGTTGGGTAGCATTTTGTAGATGCTATACATCAGCGAATTACTCACGGGATAAGGCGTTTGGGCGGCGGCAAATGCCTCTACCATGGCGCGATTCCCATGGGTGGTTTCCATGAGCATCATGCTTGGTCCCGAGGTGCCACGTGCTTCAAAGTTGATGACTAGTCCTACGTCTTTGGCCCAATCGTGTTGGGTTACAAAGAGTGCTGCGCCATTGAGTCCCAATTCTTCGGCATCTGTAAAGAGGAGAATCAAATCGTTTTGTAGCGGCGTTTTGTTGTAAAGTAAGGCCCGAACGCTTTCGAGAAGGGTGGCTACCCCCGAGGCATCATCGCTGGCGCCAAGTGATTTGGAGTGAGGGGCACTATCGTAATGCGAGAGGAGCACCAAGGCTTTTGTGGATTTTTGCCCTTTGATCCGTGCCATGATATTGGTGGCTTCTACCAGCGTTCCTTTTTCCGTAAGGGTAAATCCACGTTGCAATTGCGGTTCTAGACCGAGGGCTTTAAGTTCTTGTTGCAGGTATTTTTGAATCCGCGGATGATCGTCGGAACCTACATAATGAGGGCGTTTGGAGAGGTACTGTACTTTTTCTAAGGCCCGTTGCGTAGAAAATTCAGCCAAGGGCGCAGGCTCTTGATCGTCGTAGGTTTGTGGCATTTGACGATAAAAAACCAACCCGATGAGGAGTATCAGAAATAACGCTTCGTAGAGGTAGGTAAACTTCTTTTTCATGGTATGTAGGCCAACCTATTCCTCCGGAGGCAGGAGTTGCAAACGGTAATTTTCCGTAAGCACGTAGCCTTGATCGTACACGTAGCGATAGGTTTCGCCGGATTTGGTCATTACTATTTGGGTGAGGTAGTTAAAATCAAAACCTCGTTGTGCTAATTTCTCTAGGGCCATCGATGGGATTCCTTCGTCATGGAGTTCACGCAAGATGCGGTAATTTCGGCGCAAGGCATTGTGAACGGTTCGCATGAGGTTGTTACAGTCGCGGTTCATTCGGTTGTTGAATGTGTTGCGGCATCCATCGTTGCAAAATTTTTTGTCTTCGCGGCCCATCAAGGGTGTCCCGCATTCGTGGCAATTTCGTTTCATTTTCGTGGTTTATAAAAAGGTTATATGGCGTTTTACATAAACTGGGTCCTATCCTTACACGGAGTGGAAGCCAATTTTCAAGTCAAATATAACGAATAAATTGTAAAACGACTACTTTCACAGTAACCGCCTCTGAAAAACAGCAAAATACTTATTTACAAACGATTACATTCGGTAGTAAATGGTATACTACCGACTATCGCTTTCAACACTTCCTAATTTTGTCCTGTTGATGTAAGCCAAATTAAGTTTTAACCAAGTATTGAAGCCATGAAAAATCGAGTTCAATTAATCGGCCATGTGGGCCAAGATCCCGAAGTCAAGTCTTTTGAAGGGGGAAAGAAAGTTGCGAATCTTAACTTAGCAACAAATGATGTCTATTACAAAGAAGAAGGAGAGAAAGTAACCCAAACCGAATGGCATCGCGTTGTCGCTTGGGGGAAATTAGCCTCACTAATCGAACAATACGTAACCAAAGGCAAGGAGCTGGGCGTTACGGGTAAAATCACCTATCGTAATTATGAAGACAAAGAGGGCAACAAGCGATCCATTACAGAAATTGTCGCGGAAGAAGTCTTGTTTATGTAAGAAAGAAAAAGTCATTAATTTTTAAAATGAAAACGTATGAGTGCATTACGAAATAAAGTCCAGTTAATTGGCCACGTTGGACAAGAACCTGAAGTCAAAACTATGGATAAAGGGAAAAAAGTGGCAAACCTCACCTTGGCCACCCGCGATGTGTATTACAAAGATGGGGGTGAAAAGGTTGAGCAAACCGAATGGCATCGTGTAACCGCCTGGGGGAAGTTGGCCGAGATCGTCGAAAAGTATGTCGTCAAGGGAAAAGAAATTGCAGTGGAGGGCAAATTGACACATCGCTCGTATGACGATAAGAACGGCGAGAAGCGGTACATCACAGAGGTGGTGGCCAATGAACTTCTTCTCCTCGGGAAATAGACCTTGCAAAGGTTCGATAGAAACGGCAGTTCCTCGGAGCTGTCGTTTTGTTTTTCAGGATATTATCCAATTTTTTTTTAACACGAAAACGTTTTCGGTCAAATTAAAATTAGCAGGTCAAAATAATTTTAATACTTTTATTTTGAATAATAGTGTAAAAGGCAACTCATGCGTTTGTTTCGAGTCATCATTAGCGGATTATTGTTGGGGTTTGCTAGCTTGCAGTTGCAGGCACAAGTAGGCATCAACACGACCAATCCCCTAAGTACACTCGATATTAACGGGAATCTTTCGGTAAAAACTGTAACCTTAACGGGGAACGGTTCGGGCAATGGAGGTGCGGCGATTCCCATTAATGACGGCGTTTATATTTCTGTAGTTCCTCAAGCCACCGATGATAAATTTCAATTGCCTAGTCCTATAGCTTTTCCAGGACGGGTGTATGTGATTCGAAACATTCAAAACAGTGTTACGGCGCAGTTAACGACCACAGCAGGAATGTTTTTTCCAAAAAATTCAACGGTTGGAACCAATCAAGTGTACATGTTCGAAGGAAGCAATCGCACGGTGATCGTGATTAGCGACGGACTGAATTGGACCTTTATCAATTAGCCATTTAACAACGCTTGTAGCGTATCTAGGAAGCGGCCTACATGAATACCGTCGACTAACCCATGATGCACATGCACTGCAACAGGCATCGTTTTACACCCCTCTTTTTCGGTCATTTTTCCAAACGAAATCTTCGGACAACTATCGGGATAACGAAACCCACGGGCATGCGATAGTCCTTCAAAATCCACCCAAGGGATACTTGAAAAATGGATTAAATTTTCATCAGGGAAGCTACGTGTAAGCAAGCCTGTTGTGCCTTGAATTCGGTCGATTTCGGCTTGGGCTTTTTTTTCAAACACCCGTATATCTGGATGATATTCCATCCACGAAAAACCAAAAGTTTCGTCTTTGCGCATAATGGTAGCCGAAGCATCAATGCGATCAAAACACCACGGTTCCTTATCGATGATACGCCATCGAAAGGGTTCACAAGCATTGACCGCCGCCAAGGTTTTGTGCAAATAATAGATAAAAAAAGAGATGCCCAGCGCTTTCGCATTTTCATAAGCTTTTGTGCAATCTACACGACTCGTCAGGCCATAAAAAGGCTCTTCCATTTGTGAAAAGAATTCAAAATGCTCCCGACGATTCCAAGTAGCAAGGGCTATTTTAGTTTTGGTCATCATACATAAAAGGGGAGTATTTCGGTTATGGACGACAAGGCTCGAAAATTGGGATGTTGCACTTCAAAATCAATTTTTTCATACGCCCAAGTCGTGTGATAAGGGATATGAAAGGCGGTTCCCCCGAGTTCTAATACGGGTAAAACATCAGATTTTAGTGAGTTTCCAATCATCACAAAATGGGCTGCGTCTATATCCAAACGCCCTAACATTTTTTGATAGTCCAAAACGGTTTTGTCACTCATCACTTCGATATGGTGAAAATAGTGACCCAATCCCGAATCGTGAAGTTTTCGGTGTTGGTCTTTCAAATCTCCTTTGGTCGCCACAACCAATCGATAGTCGGCCGCTTTCAACTGTTGCAAAACGGCTTCTACTTCAGGTAAGAGTTCTACAGGCTGCTGCAACAAATCTTTTCCAATCTGAATAATACTCGCTGTGGCTGCTCCCGACAACTGCTGGTGGGTTAGCTCAAGTGCCGATTCCATCATTGAAAGTATAAATGCCTTGATGCCAAAGCCATACAAAGGAAGGTTTTTGACTTGATGCTGTAAAATTAGTTGCAGCAATTCTTGTTTGGAAGTATAATCCTGAAAGAGTTCACAAAAGCGATCTTGTGCCTCATCAAAAAAAGGTTCGTTATGCCATAAGGTATCGTCGGCGTCAAAGGCTAGGAGGGGAGACTGCATCAGTTAGTTTTTAAATTCATAAAAAGAATATCCATCCATTCCTTTAACTTGTGCCCCCAGATATAACGATGAACCTAAGGTAAACATGACGGCTTTGTCAATTCTTTTCCCCTCTATAAATTCCCGAAAACGATCAAAGGAGGAATGGACACGGGGTTCGTTGAGCGCATTGAATTCATTGTCAAAAACGCCTGAAACATAGACTATTTTTCGGTTGACATACGAATTGAAATTGTCATTTGAATAGCTGTTTATAGCCAAGTCAATAGCCGCTCCAATTAGACCAAACATAGGACCAAACATGTGACTTTCTTTAACTTCCGAAACACCTCCTATGGTTAATACAATCCGTTCGCCATGTCTGAAACATGAAATGGAAGGGTATAAATTATTTATTTTTCGGATAAGCTGATTGGATTTATCCAAAACACGAGTACTGTTTATTGAACCGTTTTCTTGAATGATTTCAGTGTTTTTGAATCCAATCTCTTGGTCTTGAACGATTTCCCAAGATTTTAAAATTGTTCCATCAAAGGCTCGGTGCGTAATCATTAAACGATCGGATTTGCCTTTGAGCTGAATGATTTGTTTTTCAAAATAAAATGAAGTAGCCGGTATTGGGTAATAGGTAGCCTCCGCAGGACGCTCTACATAGGGTTGCGGATACAGTTTTTGGATGTAACTAAAGTCCGTGAGTTGAATGGCCAGTAGCTGCGTTCCCGAATCGTTATTGTCAAATGTAAAAATTAACGTATCTCCATCAATATAACTTTTTCTCAACATCGCCGCAAGAACAAGCGAGGGCGGAGTTTCATCATCGATAAATTGAAAATAAGGAACCTTTTGTAACGTATTGGTATCGTCCATCATTTCCCAAAAGGTAACCCGTTTGCCTTCGTAGTTTAAAAAAGTTTTGCCTGTAAGATCAATCTTGTTTTGCGTAATTTTTGGTCCCTCCAAAGTTCGAATGGTAAGTACACTTTCGTTTTTCAAACAACTTACCACATAGAGTTTACCATGGGCGTTGATTTTGGCAACTTCCTTTTCTTTTCCCAAAACGTAAGGAAGCGTGCTGAATCCAGTTTTCCCTGTGTTAAAGTCAAAAATCTGACAACCCAGTTTGTCTTTTTCGCCCGAAATCCAATACAAAGCATACTGGTTATCTTGTACAGTATACCCCATAATCCATTTAAACTCTTTGCTCGGACGCTCCTGTGTTAAAGAATCGCGCAGTTGAAATTGTGGTGTCATACGAAAAATACGAATACGCTCTGCATCTTGTAAACAAAGGGCTAATTGCGACTTCGTATCATCAACAATCTCAAAACAATTCGTTTTCGAATAAAAATGCAGAGGAATAGTTCCCACCAAATTTTGCGCTAGAGTGCTGAGCGCACATAAAAACAATACAATGAACCAAATTTTTTTTACCATGGCTTATATAAAATTAAAAATGAATAAATTTTCTTTTAACTAATCGTCGCTCCATTCGCTACCCCTTCTGCATCGGGATTCACAAATACCAATTGACCTTCGGTGTTTTGGGTGAGTAGCAACATGCCCTGACTTTCTACACCACGTAATGCTCTTGGGGCCAAATTGACCAATACCGTCACTCGTTTTCCAACGACTTGTTCAGGAGTAAAATGTTCGGCAATACCCGACACAATGGTTCGAACATCCAGGCCAGTATCTACTTTCAACACCAAAAGTTTGTCGGCTTTAGGCATTTTTTCTGCTTCAATAATCGTACCCACACGCAAATCCATTTTGGAAAAATCATCAAAAGTAGCAGTTTCTTTCTGAGGGGTAACTTCCGGATTTGTCATGGTATTTGATTTTTTGGTCGCTTCTAATTTATCGATTTGTTGTTGAATAGCTTCGTCTTCGATTTGGGCGAATAACAGCTCAGCCTGCCCAATTTCATGTCCCGCAGGTAATAGCGTTTCCTGAGTAAATATGGTGTCCCAACCCTCGGCTTCAATACGCAACATCGAGCGAAGTTTTTGGGCGGTGAAGGGTAAAAAGGGTTCCGATAAATACCCTAATGCAGAAGCTACTTGTAAGGCAATGTAAAGCTGTGTTTGCACGCGCTCGGGATCGGTTTTGATCATTTTCCAAGGCTCTTCCTCGGCTAAATATTTATTTCCTAAACGCGCCACATTCATCAATTCCCCTTGAGCTTCCCGAAAGCGGTACCGTTCAATCGAACTGGCGATAACTGCCGGATAAGCCTTTAATTCGGTCAACACTTGGGTGTCCACTTCCGTAAAGGCATGGGGTGTTGGAACAATACCTTGATAGTATTTTTGCGTCAACACGACCACACGATTGATAAAATTTCCAAAAATGGCGACCAACTCATTGTTGTTTCGTGCTTGAAAATCTTTCCAAGTAAAATCATTGTCTTTGGTTTCCGGCGCATTTGCAGTCAAGGCATAGCGCAAAGCATCTTGTTTGCCCGGAAACTCCAAAAGGTATTCATGCAACCAAACCGCCCAGTTTTTGGAAGTCGAAAGTTTGTTGCCTTCTAGGTTTAAAAATTCATTGGCAGGTACATTGTCGGGAAGGATAAAACTACCTTCCGCTTTCAACATTGCGGGGAAAATAATGCAATGAAAAACAATGTTATCCTTACCTATAAAATGCACCAATTTAGTGTCGTGATCTTTCCAATAGGGTTCCCAATCTTTACCTGTTTTTTGCGCCCATTCTTTGGTCGCTGAGATGTAACCAATGGGAGCATCAAACCATACGTATAATTTTTTTCCCTCCGCTCCGGGAACAGGAACATCAATGCCCCAATCCAAATCGCGGGTGACCGCACGGGGTTTTAAACCGTCGTCAATCCAAGATTTGACCTGACCGTAAACGTTCGGTTTCCAATCGTTTTTATGCCCCTCTAAAATCCATTCTTTCAAGAAATTTTCATAGCGATCTAGGGGTAAAAACCAGTGTTTTGTTGCTTTCAAAATCGGTGTGCTTCCTGTGATTGTCGATTTGGGATGGATCAAATCGGTAGCGTTCAACGAAGACCCGCATTTTTCACATTGATCGCCGTAAGCCTCGGTATGGCCGCATTTGGGACAGGTACCTGTGACAAAACGGTCTGCTAAAAATTGGTTGGCCTGTTCATCATACAGTTGTTCCGTGGTTTCTTCAATAAAATCGCCTTGTTCGTACAGTTTTTTAAAAAATGCAGCCGCAGTTTCATGGTGAATTTTTGCGGAAGTACGCGAATAATTATCAAAGGAAATTCCAAAATCAGCAAATGATTGCTTGATGATACCGTCGTATTTATCGATAACTTCTTGGGGAGAAATGCCTTCTTTTTTGGCTTTCATCGAAATAGCCACCCCATGCTCGTCGCTTCCACACATAAACGCCACATCGCGCCCTTGCAATCGAAGGTAACGCGCATAAATATCGGCAGGCACATAAACGCCAGCCAAGTGACCAATGTGAATAGGACCGTTTGTGTAGGGTAAAGCCGCCGTAACGGTGTAGCGTTTTGGAAAATCAGACATTGTGATGAGGTACTAAATTTTTGCAAAAGTACGGCATTTGCCCAAAATCACGAACATATAGTTTCTTATATTTGCCCGAAGCATTCTGGCGAATGAAACCATTAATTCTATTTTTGTGGGTGACGATTTGTTCATCCAACCTATTGGCGCAACGAAAAATGATAACACCTCCTTCCCTACAAAAAGGCGATACCGTAGCGATTGTGGCTACTGCCCGTAAAAATCTTGACGATAATCTTGGTCCAGCCATTACGTGGTTGAAAAGTCTTGGACTCGAAGTGGTTATCGGGAAGACCATCGGACTAGACCATTATCAATTGGCGGGAACAGACGCTGAACGTGCCGCCGATTTTCAAGCCGCGATGGACAATCCCAACATCAAAATGATTTGGTGCGTGCGGGGCGGTTACGGAACGGTTCGGATGATCGACTTATTAGATTTTACCCAATTTTTGAAGCATCCTAAATGGGTGGTGGGATTTAGTGATGTTACGGTTTTGCACAGTCATTTGAATACGTTGGGCGTGCAATCTATCCACGGGATTATGCCGGTCAATGCCAAATCAAGTGCGGCTGCCAAAGAATCGCTTCGCCAAGCCTTGTTTGGGGAAACGTTGGAATACCATTTGCCTTGCGATGCCCTTAACCGCACAGGAACGGCTACCGGGCAACTTGTGGGCGGAAACCTTTCGATTTTGTACAGCTTGTTTGGTTCTCCTTCGGCGATAGATTGTACGGATAAAATTTTGTTTTTAGAAGATTTAGACGAATACCTTTACCACATCGACCGTATGTTAATGAACTTAAAACGCAACGGTTGCCTTGAATCACTAAAAGGGATTATCGTGGGAAGCATGACCAAAATGCACGATAACGAAATTCCTTGGGGGAAAAATGCCCTCGAAATTATTGAAGATATCACCAAGAATTACCATATTCCTATCATTTACAATTTTCCTGCAGGACATATCGCCGATAATCGCGCGCTGATTTTTGGTCGCACCGTAACGCTTGATGTGACGGAAACCGAAAGTCATGTGGTGTTTCATCCTTAGCACGATTTTTTTTTGGTAATAAGTGTTTGTAAACGAGTAGATTGGTATTCGTTTTATATTTTTGGGTATCATTTAAACGCCATACCCTATGAATATGTATCATGACCCAGAGATTTGGGAGCGATCCCGTCAGTTTTGCAGCGACTTGTACCAGCTCACGGCGACGGATAGTTATTATCAAACGTTTTATTACACGCCGATTTTGCGGCAAATTGCGGTACTTGTTCCCACCCACATTATGTTGGCTTATCAAGCCCCAAAACCTGATGTATTCATAAGACATTTGGATTTTACCTTGGGTGCCGCCTATGAATTAAGGACCTTACTCATGTTTAATGTGCTGTTGGATTTTGAAGAGATATCGCCCAATCGTCCGCTCATCCACAAGATCAATATCCTGATTGCCAGCATCAATCTATTGCGGGAGCGGGTACAAACAGGCCGGGCTCCACGGTCGAAGAGGACGATTTTGTGGACCTAAGTTATGGCTGCACATAATGATTTAGGAAAGGAAGGGGAGTCCTTAGCGGTTGATTTTCTGCGGCGTAACGGATACTCTATCCTAGAAACCAATTGGATATATCAAAAGGCAGAAGTCGATATTTTGGCCCGTAAAGATGATCTTCTGGCGGTTATTGAAGTAAAAACTCGTTCCAGTATCGCAATGGGATTGCCGCAGGATTTTGTTAAACCCAAGAAAATCCGATTGTTGGTAAAAGCCGTAAATGCCTATGTACAAGAGCAAGCGTGGGAGGTGAAGGTGCGTTTCGACATTATTGCAATCCATCAGTTGGAGGGACAAACCGTGTTGGAACACCTTGAAGATGCGTTCTATTATTTTAGTTAGAAAAAAGCTATCTATTTTGTATTTTTACAAAAAAAGAAATTGCTATGGTTCGTTTTTTTACTTTTTTAGCGGCATTGTCTGTTTGGACAAGTTTCGCCCAATTCCGTGTGGGTCAGCAAGTAAAGTCCTTTGAAGACCGTCGAGCGTCATTTCAAACGGTTACGGTGCTCCAACCGAAGTCAGAGGTGCCCAATCCAACTATTGAAAATGTGGTCGAAGCGTCCACAATAGCTACTTTACAAACCGCGGCTATTCAACAAATTTACAATCAACGTCCGCAAACACTTGAAGTACTAATTCCCTATCAAGGAGCGTCCGTTGTGCTTCGGTTGTACCGCGTTAATCCCTTTGCCGAAGGGTTTAAGATACTTACCCATCGCGGTGAAACGGTATCCTATACGCCTGGCGTGTATTACCGTGGTATCATCAAGAACGATTACCGCTCGGTCGCGTCACTTACTTTTTTTGAAAATTCATTGAGTGGCCTTATCTCTGGCAGTACGTTTCAAAACCTTGTGGTCGGACCCCTCAAAAACAGCAGCGATTACATCGTTTACTCCGATGCAAAAATGAAAGTTCCGCATCCGTTTCAGTGTCTCACCGACGACGGACCCGCAATGATGCGCCAAGCACGCAGTGTGCCTAATACGACGCAATCGGCAAAATGTGCAACGACCTATTTTGAAATGGACTATAACCTCTACCAAGAAAACGGCAGTGATACAACTACGGCAACCAATTGGATGACTGCCGTGTACAATAATGTTCAAACCCTTTTTGAAAATGACGGAATTACCATCGCTTTTCGTACGCTCTTGATTTGGACCGAACCCGATCCGTATGAAGGTATTGGCACGTCTTCTGTAGATTACCTGTTTAAATTCAATCAAGTTCGTCCCGTTTTTGATGGAGATGTGGGACAGTTGTTGGGCATTGACGCTGGCGGATTGGGCGGTGTAGCCGTAACTATTGACGGTTTGTGTTCTTCTCAAAATTTCTGTTATTCTGATGTTGAATTTGATTTTCAAACGGTTCCTACCTATTCATGGACGGTGCTTGTGCTTACGCATGAATTTGGACATATTTTGGGGGCGCCTCACACACATGCTTGTATTTGGAATGGGAACAATACGGCTATAGATAATTGTGCCACAGCAGGAATCGGACCCACAGCGGAGGGAGCTTCGTGTAGTACTGATCCGTTGACGATTCCTTCCTCAGGTACCATCATGAGTTATTGCCATTTGGTGAGCAATGTGGGCATAGATTTAGCCAACGGGTTTGGACCGCAGCCTGCCCAACGTATTTTGGATACGTTTGCTCTGCGCTCTTGCCTCAGCTCCGATTGTGTCAATACGTGTATCAATACCGTGGAACGTATCGTTTTGGAAACAACAACACAAACATCAGCGACCTTCAATTGGATCGATGTAACTGGAGCTACCGCATGGCGCGTTCGCTATTATTTGTTCGGCACAACCCCGGGAAGTTGGACGACCATGACAACCAATACGTTGACGGCTACAAATTTAACACCCAACAGCTATTATGTGATTGAAGTTGCGCCAGAATGCCCCAGCGGATTAGAAATCGGGGGGCGTCAACTAATTTTTATGACCGATGATGTTTTTTGTGCTGGTTCGGTATTTACCGATACGGGAGGGGCAACAGGCGATTATGATGATGAACAAACGATGATTCGTACCTTGATTCCGAACGTTCCCGCCAATAGCATTACCCTCACCTTTTCGCAATTTAGCTTGGAGCAAGATTACGATTATTTATACATTTATGATGGAAATTCAACTGCAGCGCCTGAATTTAATGGTGGATTAGGATTTACGGGCAATCAAATCCCAGGTCCTTTTGTGTCCTCAGCTACCGACGGTTCACTAACGCTACAATTCAAGTCGGATGCGTTTGTCACCGATGCCGGTTGGGTTGCCAACATCGGATGTACCCCCAATTTAAACACGGGCGATTTCCAAGGAATTGATTTTACCTATTACCCCAATCCGTCCAACGGACAGGTATTTGTAACGTCCAAAACCAACGTGCAGTCAGTGGTAGTACATAATGTTATGGGACAATTGTTGCTTCGTGAAATCCCAAGGGATTCCAACTTTTCGATTGACATTACAGCTTTTGCACAAGGGACTTATTTCGTTACCTTACAATTTGAGGAAGGTCGATTGGCCCATTTTAAAGTGGTGAAGAAGTAAAAAAATAAAATGCCATCCTCACGATGGCATTTTTTTATAACTGTTCAATCAATTCCAAGGCTTTGTGAATCGATTTGACGTGTTCAAAAGTAATCAACAAGCGTAAGCCATTTTTGGTTTGCTTTTCTTTAATCTTGCAAAGGTTCCCATGGCGTTGCACAAATTCTAGGATTTGCATAAAACGCTGGGTTTGGTAGAAGTCACTCTGTTGGTCTCCAATAAAATACCCCACCATTTTGTCTTGTTTCAAAAGGAGTTTTTCAATTCCCAATTGCGTCGCTTTCCATTTGATGCGAATGCTGTTGATCAACGCTTTGGCAGGTTTCGGTAAGGGACCAAAACGATCCACAACCCGTTGCTCATACTCGGCTAAGGATTTTTCATCTTTAATGGCGCTCAACTCATTGTACAGGTTCAAACGCTCCGTAATGTTGTTGATATAATCATCGGGAAACAGCAACTCAAAGTCAGTATCGATTTGTAAATCCTTGACATATTCCTTCGTTTCAGGGTCATTGTCTTGCGGATAAAGTTCTTTAAATTCGTTTTCCTTCAATTCTTCAATGGCTTCATTCATGATTTTTTGATAGGTTTCAAACCCAATCTCATTGATAAACCCACTCTGTTCGCCTCCCAATAAATCACCGGCCCCACGAATCTCCAAATCCTTCATAGCAATGTTAAATCCACTGCCCAATTCACTAAACTGTTCCAAGGCATGAATTCGTTTCCGCGCATCATCGGTCATCGCCGAATACGGCGGCGTAATAAAGTAACAAAACGCCTTTTTGTTGCTGCGTCCCACCCGTCCGCGCATCTGATGCAAATCGGATAACCCAAAATTATTGGCATTATTGATAAAAATGGTATTCGCATTTGGAACATCCAAGCCACTTTCAATGATCGAGGTCGACACCAGCACATCAAACTCCCCATTCATAAAGGCCAACATGAGTTCTTCCAACTTTTTGCCGTCCATTTGCCCGTGTCCAATGCCAATGCGCGCATCCGGAACCAACCGCTGAATCATTCCCGCAACCTCCTTGATATTCTCAATGCGGTTGTGAATGAAAAAGACTTGACCGTTGCGCTGAATCTCATACGAAACAGCATCGCGAATCAATTCCTCATGAAACCGTACAACCTGCGTTTCAATCGGATATCGGTTGGGTGGTGGCGTTGTAATCACCGACAAGTCACGCGCCGCCATCAACGAAAATTGCAAGGTGCGCGGAATCGGTGTCGCGGTCAACGTCAAGGTGTCAACGGTATGGGAAATAGTTTTGAGTTTGTCTTTTACATTTACGCCAAACTTTTGCTCCTCGTCAATAATCAGCAAGCCCAAGTCTTTAAATTTCACGTCTTTACTCACCAACTGATGGGTGCCGATGATAATATCAACCTTCCCTTCTTCTAGCAGTTTCAACGTTTCATTTTTCTGTTTTGCTGTTCGAAAACGGTTCAAATAGTGTATCGTTACAGGCAAATCTTTCAAACGCTCCGAAAACGTTCGGTAATGTTGGTAGGCCAAAATGGTTGTCGGCACCAAAACCGCTACTTGCTTGCCATTGTCTACCGCTTTAAATGCCGCGCGAATGGCTACTTCCGTTTTACCAAAGCCAACATCCCCACAAACCAAACGGTCCATCGGACGCTCACTTTCCATATCGGTTTTTACATCCTGCGTGGCTTTATATTGATCGGGCGTATCCTCGTAAATAAACGAGCTTTCCAATTCTTTCTGCAAATAACTGTCCGGAGCACAGGCAAACCCCCGTTCGGTACGCCGTTTGGCATACAACTGAATCAGGTTGAATGCAATGTGCTTGACGCGGGCTTTCGTTTTTTGTTTCAACGCTTTCCACGCATTCGATCCCAACTTATAAATCTTCGGAGGTGTCCCGTCTTTACCGTTGTATTTTGATATTTTATGCAACGAATGAATGCTCACATAAACAATATCATTGTCGGCATATACCAGTTTTATCGCCTCTTGCGTTTTTCCTTCGACTTGAATTTTTTGCAACCCGCCAAATTTTCCAATCCCATGATCGATGTGGGTAACATAATCACCCACCGTCAAGGAAGTCAGCTCTTTTAGCGTTAGGGTTTGTTTTTTGGAATACCCGTTTTTCAAGTTAAAACGATGGTACCGCTCAAAAATCTGGTGGTCGGTATAGCACACCAACTGATTCTCCTCGTCGATAAATCCCTGGTACAAAGGCATAACCACCGTATGGTATTGCTTGCGAATACTCTCGTGATTTTGTTCGTCGATATCCTCAAAAATATCATGAAAACGTTGGGCTTGGTTGGCATTTCCACAAAACAGATAGTTCTTGTACCCGTGAAAATGATTTTCGCCCAAATTTTGCAACAACAAATCAAATTGCTTGTTGAACGAAGGCTGCGGTTGCATCAAAAACGGAAGCGTCATCGTACAGGGATAATGCACCTGATTACCCAATTCGACCACCGTAAACCGCTCGGCACGTTGTAATAAATCGGTTCCATGTACAAACAACTCCTCCGGCGATACATGCCGAATGCCGTTGTCCAACGTTTGAAAAGCCTCGGTCGCTTTGGCAAATAACTTATCCAACTGTTGGCCTAAGATTTCTGAATGTTGAAAAAACAACACCGTCGAAGGATCAATATAATCCAAGAAACGCTCGCGGTTTTCCTCAAAAAACTTATGCTCCACATTCGGAATAATAGCAATCTTTTTCAGCTTTTCAATCGACAATTGCGTTTCTACATCAAAACTGCGGATGGAATCCACTTCATTGCCAAAAAACTCAATACGGTAAGGATGATCATTCGAAAATGAAAATACATCCACAATCCCCCCGCGCACCGAAAATTCACCAGGTTCAGTAACAAAATCAACCCGTTTGAAGTGGTATTCAAATAAGACTTCGTTGATAAAATCAATGCTCGTTTGGTCGTTGACCGCAATTTTTAAGGTGTTTTTCTCCAGCTCTTTCTTGGTGACCACTTTTTCAAACAAGGCCTCGGCATAGGTCACCAAAAAAGGAGGTTTTTTGCGCGAATTGAGGCGGTTTAAGACTTCCGCACGCAATAAAATATTGGCATTATCGGTTTCTTCCAGTTGGTAAGGCCTGCGGTACGAACCCGGATAAAACAACACGTCTTGTTCGTTCAAGAGTTGCTCCCAGTCGTTGAGGTAATACGCTGCCTCTTCTTTGTCGTTGAAAACCACCAAAAAAGGACGATCCATTTTTTCAAATAAAGCCGCCAACGCAAACGACAAACCCGATCCCAAAAGACCGCGAACATTGATTTTAGCCTCCGGTTGGCGGAGCGCTACAGCCAGTTGTTCAACTTTGGGTGACGCTTGGTACACCGAGAGCAGGGTACTTTTACTCAAAACTTAGGGAATTATAGGCGTATTCGGTATGGCACGCGTAGTGTCTTTCATCTTCACAAAATCAGGCTCTCCCGGTTCGCGGGGAATCAAACTGCGCTGCACAATTTCTTCAAATTGCAATTGCAAATACTCGATTTCAGTATTGATTTCGCCAATCAGCTTCACCACTTTGGCCGCGGGCGTTTGATTGAGGTGAATAAATAAATCCAAACTTTTCAACTTGGTATTGATTACTTTCAGTCGGGCACGTACCGCAGGTTGGTTAAATTCCATCGGCAAGGTATTGACCAACGCCTCCGATTGGGTCACCAAAACCGAAGCTTTTTTCTGAAAAGCATTCAACGTACTTTTCGGTTTTTGGTTTACCTCCCGCAAAAAATTGCGCCACTCCATCCAGCCGTTCAATCGCGCTTGCGTCGTGGGCTCAATCGGCGCGATGTCAAACGACCAACCCGAAGTAATGGTCTCAAACACCACCTCTTTTTTCTGTGCTTCCTTCGCCTGCTCCGCTTTCAACGACGCATTGTCGTTTTGACACGAAAACAAACCCAAACACACCACGATAAACCAACCGATTCTCATATACTGCCATTAAGCCTTGCAAAAATAAGAAAGTAGTTTGGAGTTTTATCGTTAAAGAAACGGTAAGTTTTATACCCGCTTCCGACTTCCCACAGGCAGTCTCTTTTATTTTTTGGCAGCACACGCCCCCATTCCTCAACACGCCCCCTCCCGTTTTCGCCTATATCTCCCTTCCGAAGGTCGGGAGGATGCCGGCTCTACCGGGGCTGGAAAGATGGGGTAATGTGTCAATGAGGCTATGTGTCGATGTGTCAATGGGGCTATGTGTCAATGTGTCAATGAGGCAACCTGCCTGCCGTTAGGTAGGTGTGTCGATGAGGCAATGTGTTTTATATAAGCCAACTTTTTTTGTATCTTTCAAATGTCTAATCACTAGTCACTAATCACTAGTCACTAATCACTAGTCACTAATCACTAATCACTAGTCACTAGTCACTAATCACTAGTCACTAGTCACTAGTCACTAATCACCACCCATGAAACACCTCCTCCTCTTCCTCACCACCATCGCCTTCGCGCAAACGCCCAAAGAAGCGGTCAATCAATTGCTCGATCAATGGCACAAAGATGCGGCTACGGCCAATTTCAACGCTTATTTTGCTGCAATGGATGAATCGTCAGTTTTTATCGGCACCGACGCTACTGAAAATTGGGATAAGCAAGCCTTTCAAGCGTTTGCCAAACCCTATTTCGATCGGGGGAAAGCCTGGAACTTTACCGCTTTGGAACGCCATATCTATTTTTCTGCCGATGGAAAAATGGCCTGGTTTGATGAATTGCTCAACACCCAAATGAAGATTTGTCGCGGAAGTGGTGTGCTGATTTTAACTCCGCAAGGTTGGAAAATCAAGCACTACGTCTTGTCTATGACCATTCCCAACGATACCACCGATGCCGTGATCAAAATAAAAGCGCCTCTGGAAGACCCCCTGATCCAGCAGCTTTCTAAAAAATAAGAGTTCCTTCGGGAACTTTTTTTTAGGGGTATACATCCAAGGATTATTTTTCTCCGTATATGAAAGGGTAAACAAAAACAAAACCCCATGAAACGGAAAAAAGTAAAAGTGATTTTAGGTTCGCTATTCGGCACCTTCTTACTCTTCTTTATCATTTTGGTGGCCCATATTGCCACCGCCAAGCCTGTCGAAAATGCGCACATTCAAGTGAGCCGCATCGATTTTGAACAGCCCTTAGACAGCGCGCTATCCACCACCGTGACGCAACAGCTTCGTGCGATACCGGGCGTCAAAAGCGATGTCATTGTAAAAAACAATGTGGTGGTCTACTTTCACGACAATACGGTCGCCAACAGCCAACAGGTTTTTGACCAATTGATGCAAAAAGGAACCTACAACGCCCAACGGTTTGTGGTCCCCGCCGAATTGGCCAATGCCCAAGCTTGTCCCGTGATCAAGAAAGATAGTTGGAGTTACCGCTTCTCTTCTTTTGTGCAAGGAATCTTTAATTAATCTAATATTCGTACCTATGAAAATGTTAAAACGAACCGCATTCGTAGCGGTAATGCTTCTAGCCGCCGCTTTCACGTCGTGCAACAACGATGATGACAACAGCGCACCAGCCAAACCCTCCATCTATGCGCGCTTGGGCGGCACTACGATGGTCAATGACCCCGATAACCCAGGACAGATGATCGAACAAGGGCGTCTGAGTTACCGCAAAGTGGTTAATACCACGGTTGGATTGATCGTCGCCGATATTCAAGCGGGGGCTTCAGGGAATTTGAGTGCCCATTTTGCACCTGTTTTGGCCGAGGTAGGCGCAGGGAACACCACCAACTTGGCAATTCTTGTTGACAACCTCACCGACTTTTTCTCGTTCAACACGGGAGGAACCAATGCGGTCAATACCTACACGGGACTCAATATGGTCGATGCGCACAATCCTGCGACTAACCCCCGTATGGGCGTAAAATCAACCAATGCCGATTACACCAAATTTGTCGGGTATGTAGGCGCTGCCGCACAACAAAACGGCGTAGCAGCCAACACCGAATTGTATACCGATATCGTTGCGGTATTGGAATCCCTAAGAGCGCCTATTGTTCAACAATAGTAGTTTTTGTTTAGAGTGAAGAGGCCTCCCATGGGAGGCCTTTTTGTATTTTTAGGTTGCTTTGTAATTTGGCGCTTAAAATTGTAGTTCGTATGTCATTTTTTTACGAACTTTACATGTATGTGTTTGAGCGCCAATTTATTTTTTATCTGTCAAAGCCGCAAACAACGACCTTACCCAATGGGAAAAATTAGAACTCAACACCAACCCCAATGCACTGCCTGGGCAACAACTTAGCGTAGCAGGGGTGCCATGTAATTAAATTTGAATTGTATGAAATATATAAATAAATTACTACTGATATTATTTGTATTTGGTAAAATCCAAGCACAAACACAGATTGTTGACATCACTGATGAGCATTTAAACGGATCTAATGATTTACCTTATGGGTATTACTTTAAAGACCTATATCATGTGTTAGACCCCTATGTGGGTACATGGGTCTTTACCGACGGAACAACCCAGTTAAAACTTGTTTTACAGAAAAAAATGTCTAACAGAAACAATATTTATTTTGAAGACATTATCTATGGCGAATACCAGTACATAGAAAATGGTGTTGAGAAAGTGAATACACTTTCACAATTGAATGAAAATTTTAGTGATTGCGGATTTTACACTATTTATGGCAACTTGGTAGTTCTCCATGACAGTCCGTTGTGTGATGAATGTCAAGTGGGTGAAAAAACCCTCGCAACGAGCATAAGTCATAGTGAGAGTGAATCTTCAGGGCAATTATTGCTTAAAAGAATAACGGTCAATGGACAACCCGCTTTACAAGCTAGTATGGGGTGGAGACTTCGATGGAAACCCGCAGGAACGGTGCTTCCGCCAAATCCGCTCCCAGCGAGGGACTTTATTTTATTGTTGCAACCTTAAAAATGTAAATCCTGTCTTTTGATAGGATTTTTTTAAATTTATGAATATCATTTTTGTATTTTGTAGTTACATCACAGGTTGTAATTTAATTATCTGTCAGAGCCACAAACAACGACCTTAACCAATGGGAAAAATTAGAACTCAACACCAACCCCAATGCACTGCCCGGGCAACAACTTAGCGTAGCAGGGGTGCCGTGTATTTAAATAAAATAGTAGTATGAAAAAAATAGTTCAACTTTTTGTAGGGTTGTGGGTGAGTGTAAACGCCTTTTCCCAAACTCAAACCGTAGATTTAGCGCTTCAGGGGGATCTTTTAAGTGTTGAAAAAACACCCATTGGGTATTACTTTAAAGATATGTATCATGTGTTAGATCCTTATGTGGGCACATGGGTGTTTACCGACGGGACAACCCAGTTAAAACTTGTTTTGCAGAAAAAAATGTCAAACAGAAACAATGTTTTCTTTCAAGATATGATTTATGGCGAATACCAGTACATAGAAAATGGTATAGAGAAAGTGAATACACTTTCACAATTGAATGAGAACTTTAGTGATTGCGGATTTTACAGTATTAACGGAAATTTAGTCGTTTTACATGATAGTCCGTTGTGTTTTGGGTGTGAAGTGGGTGAAAAAACCCTCGCTACTGGGATTATTCATGATGAAAGTGAATCTATTGGTCGTCTTCTTCTTAAACGTATAATTGTAAACGGACAACCCGCTTTACAAGCGAGTATGGGGTGGAGACTTCGATGGAAACCCGCAGGAACGGTGCTTCCGCCAAATCCGCTCCCAGCGAGGGACTTTATTTTATTGTTGCAACCTTAAATCGTTACGATTTTAAAGAAAACGGCTGTCTTGTAAGTAGACAGCCGTTTTTTTATTTCCGTAAATTCTCCAACATCACTTGCGTCATGCTTGCAAGGTCGTAACGGTGGTTCCAACCCCAATCGGTGCGTGCATGCGAGTCGTCAATCGACGCTGGCCACGAATCGGCAATCTTTTGCCGGAAGTCGGGCTTGTACGAAATCGTAAAATCGGGAATATGCTTGGCAATTTCGGCGGCAATTTCGGCGGGGGTAAAACTAGTCCCAGCGAGATTGTAGGAGGAACGAATTTTGATTGCCTCCGCGTCGGCTTGCATGATTTCTATCGTCGCGCGAATGGCATCTTCCATGTACATCATCGGCAATTTGGAATCGTCGCGTAAGAAACATTCGTACTTCCCGTCTTCCAAAGCTTTGTGGTAAATGTCTACGGCATAATCGGTGGTACCGCCGCCCGGTTCAGAAGTCCAACTAATCAACCCCGGATACCGAATACTGCGCACATCAACGCCATATTGGTGGTGGTAGTATTCGCACCAACGTTCGCCCGTTTGCTTCGAAATGCCATACACCGTGGTCGGTTCCATAATGGTGTACTGAGGCGTGTTTTCTCTCGGTGTCGTGGGGCCAAATACCGCAATACTGGAGGGCCAGAAGATTTTCTTGATTTTTCCGGCTTTCGCCAAATTCAACACGTGAAACAAGGAATTCATGTTCAAATCCCAGGCAAAAGCAGGATTCTTCTCTGCCGTAGCCGACAAAAGAGCCGCCATCAAATACACGTCGGTAATTTGGTATTTTTCAATCAAATGTTCAATCTGATTGTAGTCGAGTGCATTGACGACTTCAAAAATCCCCGTATTGACAATGTCGTTGTTGAGTTTGCGAATATCAGAAGCGACCACATTCTCAACCCCATACTGCAATCGGAGTTGTGTGGTTAACTCGGTGCCTATTTGCCCACAGGCCCCGATGATTAAAATTTTAGTAGTCATGTAGTGGTTTGTTTGTAGGGCAAAGATAGGGGATTAATGTTTCAAGTTTCAAGTTTCAAGTTTCAGGTTTAGACATTAGTCATTAGAAAGAAACGAATAGGAATGGAAGGGTATTAAGCTAACGCGTCAATAGAAAGATTCATTTTGAAATCTTCAAATCATTACATTGCCACATCAACACATCGACTCATTGTCTCATCGACACATTGACACATTGCCACATCGACACACCTGCCTATGCCGGCAGGCAGGTTGCCACATCGACACATTGCCACATTAAACCTTCTCCCCATGCTGCGACAGGTCCAGTCCCAGTTGTTCCGATTCTTGGCTTACGCGAATTGGGATAAGGAAGTTGGTGAATTTAAAGAGGAGGTAAGCCCCGCCAAAGGTAAACGCGGAGACCAAGACGAGTGCGGCCATGTGGTGACCAAAAACCGACCAACCCCCGTGGACGAGGCTGGCGTTTTCCCCCTGCGCGAAAAGGGCGGTGAGAATCATTCCCATAATTCCGCCCACTCCGTGACAGGCAAACACATCTAGGGTATCGTCAATTTGTTGTAAGCGTTTCCAGTACACCATGGTGTTGGACACCAAAGCGGTAATAAAACCAAAGAAGATGCTTTGCGGCACGGTCACATAGCCCGCGGAAGGGGTTATGGCTACGAGTCCGACCACCGCGCCAATGCATGCCCCGAGGGCCGAAACTTTGCGTCCGTTCAATCGGTCAAAGAACACCCAAGTCAGCATCGCGGCTGCCGAAGCAATGGTGGTGGTTGCAAAGGCGAGTGCGGCGGTAGCGTTGGCGGCGAGTGCAGAGCCTGCATTGAATCCAAACCAGCCAAACCAGAGGAGTCCGGTGCCGAGGAGCACAAACGGAATATTGGTGGGGATATGTTCGTTGTTTTGTCGTTTTCCGAGCACGATAACCCCTGCCAGTGCGGCAAACCCGGCGCTCATGTGAACGACGGTGCCGCCGGCAAAATCCTTCACACCGAAATACCCGCCGAGTAGGCCGTGAGGGTGCCAAATCATGTGGCATAACGGTGCGTAGATGAGTAGGGTAAACAAACTAATAAACAATAAAAACGAAATAAAACGGATGCGTTCGGCCAATGCGCCAGTAATGATTGCGGGGGTGATCACCGCAAACTTCATTTGAAACAACGCATACAAGATAAAAGGAAGTGTACTTCCGAGGGATTTGTGGGGCAAAAAGGAGACCTGATCAAAAAAAGCAAAGTCGGTGGGATTACCGATAAGCCCATAGTGTTTTCCGTTGAGGGTGATGCCGATAGGGTCGCCAAACGATAGACTAAACCCAACCACGACCCACAGCAAACTGATGACGCCTAGGCAGATAAAACTCTTAAGCATGGTCGAGATCACGTTTTTTTTGCCGACCATCCCGCCGTAGAAAAACGAAAGCCCAGGGGTCATGAGCAGCACCAAACACGAAGAAGTAAGAATCCAAGCGATATCGGCGGTGTTGAGTTGGTCGAGTGTACCAAAAGTAGTACTCGCCACGGGATCGGTATGCGGCCACACCAGTCCCACCACAGCCACAAGGGTAATAATGACAAAAGCCGACACCCAACGTTTTTCTAATTTCATACTTCAACCCTAATTTTGATAGGGTAAAATTACAAATTACACTATATTTTAAGTAAAACAAAGTAAAAAATTAGGGGGTATGTTTTAATTTTTGTGAGTTTATTAAAAAAGAAGGTGTTTTTTTACGGGGTTGTAAATACGAAAACGATTTTTGGTGACTAGTGGTTAGTGATTAGTGACCTGCCTATGCCGGCAGGCAGACTAGTGATTACTGCTCACTGAACACTGCTGACTGTTGACTGTTGACTTTGCTAAACAGTTCTGTATCTTAAAGTTAGATGACATTTTGATTACCTTTAAGCTTTTATAGATTTGATTCTGTCAGGTAATTGTATAAATTATCTTCTACAGGAACATTCATTTTGAATATAAGGGTTACTACATTGACATTATTTCCTTTATCATCTTTTAATGTGTCGTTTTTGAATGAGGAATCTATGGGTTGGACATCACCCATATAGTAAAAATCAGTTCCCTCATCGTTACTTTTTTTGATGAATAATGGGAGTCTTATTTTATTCTCTCTTATTAAAACAACATCGTTACTATGTAAATATCTTTGATTTTTTGACATCCATTGAAATTCAAATTTATTTAAGAATTTATCAAGATATTTAGTACTTCCAGCAATATCATCTGATTTATGATAATTTACAAAAAGCGCACAATCTTTATTGTCATTACTTATCATATATCCACCAACATTTAATCCAACAGGATTTGTTTCCCAATTCAAAATTCTGAAAACGTCTTTTCTAGAATATTTCTGATAAAGAATAAAACCATCAAAAAAGTTCTTTCTACTAAAATGTTGATTATAGTTGTACTTAGCAAATTCAATATTGTCTTTTAAAAATGTATTAAAAACATGGTTGTTTAAACTCTTTTTAAATTCTGTTGTACTTGAAATTTTTGTGTCATTCAACAAAACATTTTTGATGTCATATATTTTGCTTACCGGCTGTAACTTTTTATCCTTGTTTTCTGTGATGAAATCAAAATTTATATTTCGAATTGCAGATTCAATCGTTTCTTGTGTCGGCTTGTAATCATATAGATTGCTAATGGTTTTTTGAATTTCTGTTATTGAAGTTGATCCATTGTGTATTATTAAATCTAAAATTATTACTTCTTCGATTCGTTTTGCATTATTTACATCATTGGCAAAAAACTCTAATAATTTTATCTCTTTTTCCGTCAAGTTATGATCAAAATTCTTTTCAACTAGTAATACAAAATTGAAGAACGATTTAGCGTATTTTACATATAAAAAAGGATCTCTTGAGCCGTGTTCAATAAAGTCCATCATCATTGGATAATGGCCTAATTTGTTTTTAAGAACAATAAAATCACTTTCCAAATCTTTTTTCATTTGCATATTGGCTGAGTCAATTGCTTCAAAGATTCTTTTTTTAGTAATTTCCTCAAAATTAATCGTGGAAGCGCCAGGGATCATGTTGCTTCCGCCTGACATTAATTTTCGAAGCGTGTCTTTATTGTACGATGAATCGCCATATAAAGCAATTGGTATTAGAAATGAGTTGGAATAATTGCCAATAAAATCTATAACGGTTAAATATTCTTTATCCTCTGCTTTTCGTAATCCACGACCTAATTGCTGAACAAAAATGATTGCAGATTGTGTGGGTCGAAGCATAATTACTTGATTAATACTTGGAATGTCAATACCTTCATTAAAAATATCACGAGTAAATATATAATCTATTTTCTGTAAAGGATCATTTGATTCTAATCGAGAAATAGCTTCATTTCTTTTCTCTTCAGAGTCATCTCCAGTTAATGCAATTGACTTTAAACCACGTTTATTGAATGCTTCAGCAAGTTCTCGGCATTCATCAACTCGAGAGCAGAAAACCAATCCTCGAATTATCCCAGAGTCACATCCATAAATTTTAGATTTTTCAATAATGTGATTAATACGTTCATTTGAAGTCAAAAGTCTGAAATCAGCATTTTCCTCTAAAACGTTGCCATTAACACTAATATCGGTAACGCCATAGTAATGGAAGGGACTTAACATATCTTCGTCTAAAGCTCTGTTTAGACGAATCTCATAAGCAATATTGTAATCAAAAGATTTAAATATGTCAAAATTATCTCCTCGTTCAGGTGTTGCAGTCATCCCTAAAAGAAAATCAGGAGTAAAGTGAGTTAAGATTCGTTGGTATGTGTTAGCCCCAGCTCGATGTGTTTCATCAATTACAATGTAATCAAAGTGATTGGGTTCAAAATTATCTAAATAGGATTGTTTTGATATTGTTTGAACTGTTGCAAACAAATAATCGGCTTCATCTTTATTATTGCCAGTAAACATTCCCATTTTTTTTGTTGTTCCAAAAACCTTTTTAAAGGTTCGCATTGCGGCTTTGGCAATGTTTTCTCTGTGAACAATAAATAAAAACTTTTTAGGATTCACCTCTTGAACATCAAAAGCTGATAGAAAAGTTTTACCTGTTCCTGTAGCAGAAATCAAAATGGCTTTCTTTTTGCCTGCAGCGCGTAATCTTTTTAAGTTGCCTAGCGCTTCTTTTTGCATTGAATTAGGAACAATTTGTATCGAATCAACGTTTGCATCTTCAAAATGTTTTTGTCGCTCTTTTCCTTTAATATAAATTGGTTCATACAGTTTTAGGAAGTTTAAATCAACTATCGTTGCATCATTAAAATCCCTCGTAAACTCTTGAATGGTGTCATGGATAATTTGGCTGATTGGTGTAGCAGATATTTTAAGATTCCATTCTTTATTTGAACAAAGCGCATTTGCAGTTAAATTACTACTGCCTACAATTAAATTATAAATAGAACCTTTTTTGAATAAATATCCTTTTGAATGAAAATTGCCTTGAGTAACAATACGCAACTCAATATTTTTGAATTGCATTAATTGACGAAGTGCTTCTGGTTGAGTGAAGTTTAAATATTGAGAGACAAGGATTTTTCCCTTAATCTTTTTTCGTTCAAGTTCTAACAAACTATTTTTTATTACCGCAACTCCACTTGTAGTTACAAAGGCAACTGAAAACCAAAACTCATCACTATCTTTAAGCTCTTTAAGTTCTTTTAATAAAGAAGAAAGTACTTTTCTACCTTGAATTTTGTCATTTAATAATAACTGCGGAAGGTATTCGTATTGTGAATGTACTCCACGATCTACAAAACCTGTTTTTAAACTCTCAAATAATATTTGGTGTAAATCCATTATTGGCTTGTACTTAATTTATCTACTATAGGGATGTCAGCAGCTGCCCAATCCAATTGGTATAGCTCATCTTTTGTTAACCATTTAAAATCTACGTGCTCATTAAGTTTTGGCTTAATCGAATCACAACTGCACAAATAACTATGCATGATGATTCTGAAATCAGGGTAGCTATGGTCTACAGTTAGGAAGTGGGTTTGAATGTGAATATTTAAATTTAATTCTTCTGAAATTTCTCTAACGAGTGCTTCCTCAGAAGTTTCATTTTCTTCAACTTTTCCCCCTGGAAATTCATACTTAAAAGCGATATAATCGAACTTACTATCATTCCTTTGAACACAAAGGATTTTGTTTTCATGTATAATTACAGCGGCAACTACTTCTACTGTTTTCATTTTATTTAATAATTACTCAAAAGTAATCAAAAGCCGTTTACAATTAATTAATTGAATTTTGCAAAATAATTTCAAGACAAACATTGCTGATTCAAAAAGTAACATCTCACCGCCACCTTCCAAACCTCTCTTTCCAAACGATACAGTTCTTTGGCGACGTTCCACCCTTGAATAAATTTTTCGTCATCTGGGGAGATGGCTTCACCGTCTAGTACGCGTGTTAAAATATCAATCCATGTGATGGTGGGGCTGGAGTAATAGTGAGGATAGTATTTTTCTACAATTTCCCAATGTGCGGCGCTAAGTCGTGTCATATGTTGTTTATTTCTTTTTTAAAAGTACAAAAAAATCCCCCCGAAGGCAAACGGAGGGAGTAGGTGTTGTGGGAGAACCCCAACCGAGCGGCGTATAATCGAATGCCCCAAAGGTCGTAGGGACGTGTTAAGCCCATGTTGTGCGTGGGTTATTGTATTATCAAAAAAAATCCCCGAAACCGAAGCCCCGGGGATTACACAACAACTGAAAAAAAAGACTACTTCACAATAAACTTTTGGGATTGTCCCGTTTCGGTCTGAACAATATATACACCAGGGGCTAAATCTTGTGTAGGAATCACCAACGCTTGGGGGTAATACCCAACTTTTTGTCCCGTTATCGTATAGATCGTACAATCGGCGGCGCGGTTGCAGTATAATACGCCGTCTTGTCCAACGGGATTAGGGAATACCGCAAAGGGAAGGACTGTTGTGTCCCATTCTGGGCGTCCTAAACCGTTGGTGTCAATTTCAAAAACGGTAAGGGTTCCACTAATTTCATTGGCGACCAAAATATAAGGTTTGCCCGTCGTGGTGTTCTCAGGCTGAATATACGTAATGCCCTCTGGACCATGGTCGCCTGCATAAGCCGAAGTACTGCGACTGTTTTTGTAATCGGTCAATACGGGTTGCGCGGGATTGGTAATGTTGTAGACCATCACCCCTCCAATACGCTCCAACGATACAAAGGCAAAGGTTTCTGTTCCCAAGGTTGCTATCGTTACTCCTTCGGGTTCAGGCCCTTTCGCACGACTACGTCCTTTGGGAGTGTTGTTTTCGTGGTCGGCATTGAATAGGGTCGGTAAATTGGCCGCGGTAAACCGTTCAAATTGATCGCCACTATCATATACCAACGCTTGTGTTTCGGCATTGAAAATCGAAAACGATCGCGACCCGACACAGTACAATTGTTCCAATTCGGCATCAGCGTCGGTATTTCCATTCAAATTGGTAATACGGAAACGCCCCATATTGCTGTTTTGTTTTAAAACGGCAGCATTCGGAAACGCGGTAGCATCCAAAGCCGCTGCGCCTACCGTTGTTCGTTCGTTTAAGGCATTGTATTCGCGTTCATCGCCTTCGTTGGCGGTTACCAAATACGAAACGCCATTCACCGTATAATGGGCCATGGCATCGGGAATGTAATAGGCTTGAAGGGGCCAGTTGGCAATTAAAATCTGTCCATTGTTGTCCGAAACATCAAATCCATTCCCTGGGAGCGCAATGTTTTTAGTGCCTAAGGGCCATATCGAAGTGATGCTGGGTGTGGTAAGATTGATTTCGGCAATGGCATTGTTTTCTTGTAGGGTTACCCAAGCCTTTGTACCGTCGGGATGAACCGCTAGATATTCGGGCTCCAAATCTTGCGCCAAGGTACTTGTTGCTTTTCCTTTGCGAACACCAGCATTAAGTAACGCCGCTTCTTGTGCATTGAAAGCCGTAAAATCAAGGGTTGTTACCTGGGCTTGAGTAGCCTGAGCTATGCCTCCAGAAATATCAATAATACTCACACTCCCCAGCGGATCAACGGTGTAGTCGCTATCGGGTTGTCCTTCATTGGCGGTGAGAATTTTGGTGCCATCGGGGGTAAACGTAATCATATCGGGTAAAGCGCCCACTGTGAATTGTTTTTGAAACACCCCTTGCGTATCAAATACTACTACCGACCCATTAAGCGCTTCGTTGGCATTGGGACACGCCACTGCAACCAAACCGTTTTTGACGGCAACACTAGTCACACCTCCATAAGTATTCAAATCAAGGGTTTGAATCACCGACAATTGCGTTGGATTGCTAAAGTCAATGATATCCAAAACGCCACTAGCGGCACTGGTGGTAAATAAACGTTGCGTCACAGGATCGTGAACTACAATTTCGCAAGTGCGATTGTTGGCCGTGCCCGAAGGATCAAAACTACCCAAATAATTGAGTTCTATCTCTTGGGAAAGACTGGGCGTAGGCGTGTCATTATCGAGGATGTAAAGCGTCACCCAAGCATTGGCACCCAAGGTTACCCCCTGTGGATTTTCTAAACGAAATACGACATATTCGGCTTGTTGTTCGGCTATTGCATCGTCAATAATGGGAACCGTAATCGCAATCGTGGCAGGCGAAGAAGCGGAAAGTGTAATGGTTTGTGATGTAGCCGTAAAATCATTGGCATCGGCCGTACTGAATGGCGCTGTTTTTACAACCCAGTCAACAGAAGCTGCAGCGGGGTTGGTCACGGTTAAATTGAGCGTAACACTTCCCGCATTTTCATTAACCGTTACAAAAGAATTGGCAAAACTAAGAGTAGGTTGTCCTGTGGTAAATGTGATGCTTTGAAGGGTTGTGATTGCATTGTTGGCAGCATCCTCGACAGTGTTGGGAAGTAAGGCCAAGTAATACGATTGATTAACGGTAAAAGGAGTTAGTGGATTGACCGTGATGACAGAACCGTTGATGGTAGCATCAAAAGGAACGGCAGTCCCCGTAGCCGAATTTAGACGTAGTTCGAGAAGCGCATCTACCGAGGTATTGTCGATGGGAGTGTCGTTAACAAAGCGAATAGGTTCGTTGAATGTGAGTGTAGGTTGCGCCGTAAGTGCTACGTTAGTCGCATTATTTTGTGGAAAAAAAGTTACAGTGGGAGGCAGTATGTCTGCGCCTGAAAAGGGCGTTCCTTGTAGGGTGACATTATCAAAACGGTTGTTGCCAACAGTTCCACCACTGCCTTGAGCAAACTCAACTTTGACTTTAAAATTAGGATTATTAGTCACCCCGGGAATCGACGAAAAATCAAGGGTAGCCAATGCAGGGTCACCGTTATTGGGTGCGATATTGGTCAAAAAAGTATAGGTAGTTCCGTCGGTGGAATACGACCAGATTTGCGTACCTGCTCCCGAATTGGACCGACGGGTTGCCATTCGCATCACAATAGCTTCGTATCCTGTTGTGGGAAGGCTGAATACCAATGCACCACCGATGGGATCATTGAAACGTAAATGTGTTCCCGAGGAATCCCCGTTTTGGGCATTTAAATTTTGGACGTTAAAGTTTTGCCCCGTTCCACCCGAGACATCAATCGTACTGATTCCACCTGGAAGTGCAACCAAAGACGCTCCGCCCAATGTTTGCGAAGGCGTGGTCAAAGCCGCCAAAGAACTATTGTCGTTAAAGTTCCAATAGTGAACCAATGTTTGTCCCGACGCATTGGGAGCGACATACAAAAAGAGGCTCAAAACTAGTAATTGCAAAAAGTCGTTTTTTCTCATGAGGTTTTGTGTTAGATGCCACAAAAGTCATGCGTTTGTTTTAGGTGAAAATGAAGCCAATGCTATAACTAGATTATGAATCCTGTCTATTCTGTGCAGTTATGTTAAGGAAAATCCTTTTTGTGTGGCTACAATACACTTTTTAGCAATAGTTTCTTTACCGTAGCTTTACAAAAAAATCCCCTACAACCTGCAGGGGATTTTTTTGAGTTTCAAGTTTCAAGTTTCAAGTTTCAGGTTTCAGGTTTATTCCGCTCCGCTCCATCAGTCGGCTAAAGCCTCGTGTCAAGTTTCAAGTTTCAAGTTTCAGGTTTCAGTCTTTCACGACTTACGACTTATGACTTACGACTTTCTGACTTACGACTTTCTGACTTACGACTTCCCTTACCAAATCTTCACGCGTTTTTCAGGAGCGAGGTATAAGGAATCGCCGGGTTTAACGTTGAAGGCTTCATAGAATTCGGGGATGTTGCGCACCACCCCATTAATTCGGAACTTGGCAGGGGAGTGCGGGTCGGCAGCAATTTGCGTACGTAAGGCTTCGGGACGGGATTTGTCCAACCAAACTTGACCCCATCCTAAGAATACGCGTTGGATGCCTGTAAAACCATCCATTTTTGGGGCTTCTTTGCCGTTCAAACTCATTTTGTAGGCTTTCAAGGCAATGCTCAATCCGCCTAAATCCCCAATGTTTTCACCCAAAGTAAAGTCGCCATTCACATTCAATCCAGGCAACGCTTGGAACGCATTGTACTGTTCGACCAAGGCTTTTGTACGTTTGCTGAAGGCTTCCAAATCGCTTGGCTTCCACCAGTTGCGCAATTTACCATCACCGTCAAACGTGCTGCCTTGATCGTCAAATCCGTGTCCGATTTCGTGGCCAATCACCGCTCCAATTCCGCCATAATTTACCGCATCATCGGCATTCATGTCAAAGAAGGGCGGTTGTAAAATTGCCGCTGGGAACACAATTTCATTCACCGAAGGATTGTAATACGCATTGACCGTTTGTGGCGTCATGCCCCACTCGGTGCGGTCTACGGGTTTTCCTAATTTGGCCAAATTTCGGTTGTACTCATAAGCAGCACAACGCTGTAAGTTGCCATACAAATCGTTTTTGGCAATGGTCAACGAGGAATAATCACGCCATTTGTCGGGGTAGCCAATTTTAATCACAAATTTATCGACCTTTTTCAAAGCTTCTTTCTTGGTGGCTTCACTCATCCAATCCAATTTTTTGATACTTTCGGCATAGGCTTTCAACAGGTTTTTTACCATCACCGTCATGCGCTCTTTGGCTTCGGGAGAGAAGTGTTTTTCGACATACAATTTGCCAATCATTTCACCCAAACCACCACTTACGGTTTGAACCGCGCGCTTCCAATCGTCGCGTTGTTTTTCGGTTCCGCTCAATACTTTACCAAAAAACTCAAAATTTTGTTTGTCCAATGCAGTGGTCAACGATGTGGCTGCACCGTTCAACACCGACCATTTCAAATAGGTTTTCCATGTAGCGATCGGGGTCGACGTGTACAATTGCGCCAATTTTTTCATGTACGCCGGTTGGGCAATGATAATCGACTTTTCTTTTGCCATTCCCGCTTTGGTAAGGTAGGTTTTAAAATCAAAACCAGGCATCAATCCCGCCAAGTCGGCCACCTTAAATGGATTGTTTAGTTTTTTTGTATCGCGGTTTTCTTCTTTGGTAATGTGGATTTTGGCAATCTCGGTTTCCAAGGCTACAATAGTTGCGGCCTCGGCTTGGGCATTGGTAAACTGCGCCAAGGTGAGCATTTTTTGAACATGCTCGGTGTAGGCTTGGCGAATTTGCATCATTTCAGGTGCCGTCGAAAGGTAATAATCGCGATCGGGCAAACTCAATCCTCCTTGCCAAGTCATGATGACATTTTTGTTGGGATCTTCAAAATCTGTGCTGACAAATACCCCAAAAGGCGCTGCAATTCCTTGGCGGTTGGCTTCACCCAAATACGCAGCGAGCGCGGCATGGTCTTGAAGCGCATCGATTTTCTTCCATTCGGGTTGAATCGGACTTAATCCTTTGGCATCACGCCCTTTACGGTCCATGTATGAGGCGTAAAAATCGCCAATTTTTTGTTCTTCCGAACCTTCAGCGCTGTTGCTTTTGGCTGCAGCTTGAATAATTTCTTTGACGTCTTTTTCCGATTTGTCCAACAAGATATCAAAAGCGCCATACGAAGATTTATCAGCAGGAATTTTGGTTTTTCGATTCCAATTTCCGTTGACATACGCGTCAAAATTGTCGCCAGGTTTCACCAATGTATCCATATTGGCTTTGGTAATTCCCGAGTGTAAGGGTTCGCTTTTCTGGCATGAAGTGACCAAGGCCGCTAAAGCTAAAACCGGGAAAGTGATTTTTCTCATAATAGTTGTTTTAGTGGGAATGACTAAATAAGTAGGGATTTGTTGGGAAATGTTACAGAAAGCTTCTAAGCTTCTGAGAGGCTGAGCTGCTGAGCCACTGAACACTGTATACTGTTTACTGTATACTGTATACTGTATACTGTATACTGTACACTGTATACTGATCACTACAACTACCCCCGCGTCGACTCCCGTTCAATAATCTGGGTTTCGAGGCGCACCGTTTTGGGTTCGCGTACCCGGTTTTCTTTACGGGCGTTAATTTCTTCGAGGAGCACGTTGAAGGCGGCCGTGCCCATTTCGTAACTGGGCTGTTCCACCGTGCTGAGTGAGGGTGTGATGACTTGCGACATGAACCAGTTGCTAAAGCCGATGACTTTAACTTGCTGTGGAACCGGAATCTTCTGTTCGTTGAAATAGGCCAAAACTCCTACGGCGACCAGGTCGGTGATGCAAAAAATGCCATCAACATCGGGATGTTCTTTGAGAATTTGTGCGGCAAATGCTTTTCCTTCCTCAAACGACACCCGACTGCAAGTGTATACTAAGGAAGGGTCAAAAGGAATATCGTGTTTTTCGAGTCCTTTTTTATACCCTAAAAAGCGATCGATGGCGTTTTGAGGATTGACGGGACCGCGAATGTGTGCAATTTTTTTACACCCTTTATGAATCAAATGGGTTGTTGCCTCGCAGGCTGCTTTTTGGTCGTCGATGATGACTTTGGAGCTGTTGAGGAGTTTGGAGATTTTGTCAAATTGTACAAAAGGCACGTTGCGGCGTAAGAGTTCTTTGAGGTGTTCGTCGTCGTTGGATTCGTTGGAAAGCGACATCACGATACCATCTACGCGTTTGTTCAACAACAGTTCCACCTGACTTTTTTCCATCACCACCGATTCGTTTGATTGTTGTATGATTACCAAATAGCCATGTTTTTCGGCCTCGGCAACGATACCGTCTATAACGCTGGAAAAGAAATGATGGACCAATTCGGGGATAATCACTCCAATGGTGCGGGATTCTTGCATGCGCAAATTGACCGCAAACGAATTGGGTTTGTATTGAAGCGAATCCGCAAGCTCGTGAACCGCTTTTCGCGTTTTGTCACTTACATCGGGATAGTTTTTTAACGCCTTGGATACCGTAGTAATTGAAATACCTAAAGTTTCGGCTATTTGTTTTAACGTCGCTTCTTTCATTGAAACAAATATGGTGAAAAAAATTCATTTCTAAAATCGAAAACGTTTTCGGTATTTTCGAAAACGTTTTCGATTTTTATTTCACAAAATTATGGGAATCAAAAAACTAATTTCGAAAAGCTAATCAACAAAAATTATTAATCTATTAAAAACGTAAAAATGAAAAAAATTACGAATCTTTTGCAGAAAACGCTATGCTTTACGATGCTTTTGCTCGTAAGTCAGGCTTTTGCACAAAGTGGTGTATTGTCGGGAACGATTACCGATACCAAGGGGAATGCCTTGATCGGTGCGAATGTTTCGGCAGGGTCCAAATCGGCCACCACAAACGAAAACGGGTCGTATACCTTGAGCGGACTAGCGGAAGGCAAAACTACGGTGACCGTTACCTTTATCGGATACAAAACCGTAGTGCAAGAAGTGGCTATCAAAGGAGCTACCACGGCCAACATTCAAATGGAGGATGAATCCAAAAGTTTGGATGAGGTTGTTGTGACTGGGGTAGTACGCCAACGCACTAAATTACAGTCGAGTGTTTCTGTGAGTTCGGTGAATACCGCACAAATTGAGCAGGCTGCACCTCGTTCAACAGCCGAGATTTTCCGTTCGATTGCGGGGATCAAAGCTGAGCCAACTGGGGGAGAAGGAAATGCCAACATTACGGTACGCGGTATTCCGATTGCTTCTGGTGGGGCCAAGTTCTTGCAATTGCATGAAGACGGTTTGCCTGTAATGCAGTTTGGTGACGTTGCTTTCGGTAACGCTGATATTTTTGTGCGTAACGACCAAACGTTAGCCCGCGTGGAAGCCATCCGTGGAGGTTCGGCGTCAACGTTAGCTAGTAACTCACCTGCGGGGATTATCAACTTTATTTCTAAAGATGGTAAAAAAGAAGGCGGAACATTAATGCAACAAGTTGGGGTTGATTTCGGTCAAACGCGTACGGATTTTGAATACGGATCACCACTTTCAGAGTCGTTGCGTTTTCATGTGGGTGGTTTCTACCGCCAAGGAGAAGGTCCTCGTAATGCGGGTTATACCGCCAATTTAGGAGGTCAGTTTAAAGCCAACTTGACCAAAGAATTCAAAAATGGCTACGTACGTTTGTATGTAAAATACTTAAATGACAAGTCGATTGGGTACTTGCCCATGCCTGTAAAAGTGTCGGGAACCAATGCCAACCCCAACTGGAGTTCGGTAAATGGATTTGACATTTTACAAGATACGCCGCACAGCGCTTTATTTTTAGACAATTTAACGATCGGTGCCGATGGCGAACGTCGTCGTAGCAATATTGGCGATGGAATGCACCCTATCAATACGTCTTTTGGAGCCGAAATGTCATTTGACCTAGGCGATGATTGGAAAGTAGAAAACCGTTTCCGTCAAAACTACATCAAAGGGCGTTTCGTATCGTTATTCCCTGCCGAAGTTACTACAGGGGGCGCTTTAGCTACTGCTTTTGGAGTGTCAAATTTAACGTATGCCAACGGTCCTTTGGCTGGAACCAACTTTGGAACCAACAGTTTGGCAATGCGTATCCACACCTTTGATACCGAAATCAACAACTTCAATAATTTTACCAATGACTTGAAATTGTCCAAAAAATTTGGTGATGTTGACCTTACGTTAGGGTACTACCGTGCTTTCCAAAACATTGGCATGTCATGGTTATGGAATTCTTATTTGATGGAAGTAAAAGGCGATAATGCCGCTTTGTTGAATGCCGGAACGGCTACAAGCAATGGTTTGTATGCGTATGGTGTACCTTTTTGGGGTAACTGTTGTACCCGAAACTACGATGCGAATTACGACATCACGGCGCCTTACGCTGCTGCGCAATGGAAAGCCAATGAAAAATTAACGGTTGATGCGAGTGTGCGTTTTGACTCAGGGAAAGCCCGCGGAACCTATGCTGGCGCAACCCAAGCGGTTAATTTGGATGTAAACAATAACGGTGTGATTGACGGCCCCGAAGCAAGCGTTTCAGTGGTAGACAATGCCAACCGTAAACCTATCAACTACGACTATGATTACACCTCATACTCGTTAGGTTTGAACTATTTATTGAATGAAAACCAATCGCTATTCGGACGTTACAGCCGTGGGGGTAGAGCCAACGCTGACCGTTTGTTGTTTGGTCCAAACGTACTTAACTCGGGTGCTGCTGTGGGTGGATTGAGTGCTGATATGGTGGATCAAGCAGAGATTGGGTACAAACGTCGCGGTACTAACCACACGTTTTATGCTACGGCTTTCTACTCTAAAGTTTCAGAGCAAAACTGGGATTTCGGGGGCGGAGCTGGTGGAATTCGTCAGATTCAACGCGAATACAACGCCATGGGTCTTGAATTGGAAGGAAGCTACCGTATGAAAGATTTCAACATCATGGGTAATGTTACCTATACCAAAGCAGAGATTGCTTCCGATGCTTTAAATCCAGCAGTAGAAGGTAATCGTCCTCGTCGTCAAGCAGATTTCATTTACAACATTGTACCATCTTACAAATTTGGAGGAAAACGTCAGCACTTGGTAGGATTCTCTGTAATTGGTACAACCAAAGCCTATGCACAAGATGACAACAAATTAGTTATGCCAGGTTATGCGTATGTGAATCCTTTCTTGAGCTTCGAATTGACACAAGGCCTTTCGGCTACAGTAAATATCAATAACGTTTTTGATACCATCGGAATTACCGAAGTAGAAGAAGGAAGCATTATTGAAAACCAAGACAATATTGTTCGCGCACGCGCTATCAACGGTCGTACAACATCGTTGACCTTGGCGTACCGATTCTAAGACTCTATTCATGTTTATTTTTGTTAGCAATTCCTGCGTCACGAGCTGGCGTAGGAATTGTTTTTACGTAAATTAGTCCAAAAACACTTGTATGAACTATCGTATTCTTTTTGTATGTCTTAGCTTGTTGTTGAGCGGTTATGTAGGGGCACAAACACCTGTTCAAGCGACTCCAACGCAGCCTGCTCAAGAGCAAGTAATTCGTATTTACGGCAGTGCCGATTGTCATTATTGTATTGATGCCAAGGCGTATTTGGACCAACGTAAAATTCCCTACCTTTTTTTTGACATTGACCGTGATCCCGAGGCTTTACGTGAAATGTTGGCCAAGTTAAAACAAGCGGGAATGCCCACCTATGGGATTGCCATTCCTGTGGTAGAAAAAAAAGGGGAGCTGTTTATGAATAACATTCCGTTTGAAGATTTTTTAAAAAAATTGGATTAATCCATGGTGCAGAAACCAACGTTACGCTTTTGGCAAATTCTCCACATGAATGTGGGGTTTTTCGGCATACAGTACAGTTTTGGCTTGCAGCAAAGTGCGGTGAACCCTATTTACGATTTTTTGGGCGCTAGTCCCGATGAGATTCCCCTACTAAATCTGGCGGGACCCGTAACAGGCCTAGTGGTGCAACCCATCATTGGGGCATTAAGCGACAAAACCTGGCATCCGCGTTGGGGTCGCCGTAAACCTTATTTTTTAATCGGGGCGCTACTGTGCAGTTTGGCCTTGATTGCTTTTCCTTTCAGCAGTTCGTTGTGGATGGCCGCCGGTTTACTTTGGATTCTAGACGCCGGAAACAACATGGCCATGGAGCCTTACCGTGCGTTTGTTGCCGATAAATTAAATGACGAACAACGGCCTTTAGGGTTCCAAATGCAAAGTTTTTTTACAGGATTTGGTCAAACCTTGGCCAACCTTTCCCTTTTTATCTTTCCGTTAATCATAGTGGGTAAAACGGGTTCGCTTCCCTCATGGGTGTTTGCCTCGTTCTTCTTGGGCGCTATTTGTTCTATTGGATCCATTTGGTGGAGTATGCGTACCACACCCGAAATTCCTCCTACTGACGAGGAACTGGCGCACATGAAAGCAGCCTCAAAAGGGTTTTTGGAGCCGCTTTTAGAAATTGTCTCGGCCATTCGAGTGATGCCCAAAATCATGTGGCAGTTGGCATTGGTCTACCTCTTTCAATGGTATGCCCTCTTTTGCTATTGGCAAAATTCTTCCAAAAGTATTGCCCTTTCCCTTTGGAATGCAACGCCACAAAGCAATCCTGAGGCCTATGAACAGGCGGTGCGTTGGACGGGATTGGTCAACGGCTGGTACAATGTGGTGACTTTTCTAGTGGCCTTTGCCTTGGTAGGTTTTGCCAAAAAATACAGTCCCCGCATTACCCACGCGATTTGCTTAACGGCAGCCGCTTTGGGTTTTCTAGCTTTCCCGCATCTTACCGATAAAAGTCTTTTCTTTTTTGCCATCACCGGGTTTGGCATCGGATGGGCGAGTATGATGGGTATACCGTATTTGATTGTTGTGAGCGATATTCCCAAAGAACGCTACGGAGTTTACATGGGAATTATCAATATGATGATTGTAATTCCCATGATTATTCAAAACCTCACGTTTGGTTATATTTTAAAAGAAGTACTCCACAACGATGCGCGGCATGCCATTACGTTGGCGGGCGTGTTATTGTTGTGTAGCGCATTGCTCACGTTGCGAATGAAACCCCAAGCAAAACTCAAAGATGATGGAAGCCGTTTATCTTAAAGCTTTGGATTTGTTGCAGAAAGCCGCTTCACCACAGGGCTTTTTGGCCTCTGTGCAACCCATTACGAATTACCATCGGGTGTGGGCACGGGATGGTGTCATTTGTGGCTTGGCAGCATTGGTGTCGGGAGAAACCCATTTGATCAAAGCTTTTCGCAATACGCTGAACACCTTAGCACAACACCAACATGAGTTGGGCACCATTCCCTCCAATGTTGCCATAGCCGAGGAGGGCCATGAAGCAGTAAGTTATGGCGGGTTGGCAGGACGCGTAGATGCAACCACTTGGTTTGTGATTGGTGTTACCCAATATGCGCTTCTTACGGGCGATCATGCATTTTATCATGAAAAAAAACAGGCCGTTCAAAAAGCCTTGCACGTCATGGAGCATTGGGAGTTCAATCACCGCCATTTGATGTATGTGCCGTTGTCGGGAAATTGGGCCGATGAGTACATCACCGACGGCTATGTGTTGTATGACCAATTACTGCGCATTTGGGCGTTGCGCGGGGTACAGGCTTGTGATTCTAGTACTCAATATGCAGACAAAATCAATGCAATTACCCACCAGGTACTTCATAATTTCACCCCCGGTACCGTAGGAGAGCATTACCACGAGCGGGCCTATCAAGAGTGGGAATGGCAAGGATATTTGCCCTGTACCTTAAATCCGGCGGGGTACAAAAACCGTTTTGATGCCTTTGCCCATGCTTTGTTTTTACTCTTGGATTTGGGTTCGCCTGATTTACAAAACGCCTTGGTGGGGTATATGAAAGAACAAGCCCACAAGTTACCGATGAAACTTTTACCTGCCTTTTGGCCCCCGGTAACCGAGGGAGAGTCCGATTGGCAATTACTGCGTAACAATTGCAAGTATGAATTTCGCAATTATCCATTTGAATTCCATAACGGCGGCAGTTGGCCTATGGTCAATGGGTTTTATGGAATGGTTTTGGCGCAACGGGGTGACCTTGGAGCAGCCGAAGCATTGCAATCGGCTCTGGATGCTGCCAATGCACGCGCGGATTTTGCCTTTTACGAAAATTTTAATTCCCAAACGGAAGCGCCCAATGGAGTGCCTAGGTGTACTTGGAGTGCAGCGGCTTCTGTTTTGGTTCACCACTATACTCATTCAACCACCCGTTTATTTGTTGCGGATTCCTTATGAAAACGACTACTTTAGATATTATTTGTGTTGGCGAATTACTGATTGATTTAATCGGTCATGAAGTCAATACGTCGATCAATCAAACCAAAGATTTCCACCGATTTTTAGGGGGTTCACCTACGAATGTAGCCGTCAATGCGGCGCGCTTGGGTTTACGGTCGGTATTGGTGGCTTCCTGTGGGCAAGATGGTTTTGGGGATTATGCCTTGCGAAAACTCAAAGCCAATCAAGTAGATACTTCATTTATACGGCGTTTGGAGCACACGCCCACCTCGGTGATTGTGGTTTCAAAATCGACCGATACCCCCGATTTTATTCCGTACCGTCAAGCCGATGGAGAAATTGAATTGGCGCAATTGCCCGATGCTTTGTTGGAGACGGCGCGTATTTTTCATACCACTTGTTTTGCTCTAAGTAAACAACCTGCTCGGGATACAATTTTGGACGGTGCCCAACGTGCGGCTGCCAAAGGGTTGCAATTGAGTATAGATTTGAATTTTTCTGAACGCATTTGGCCCAACCGCGAAGAAGCTATGATGGTCATTAAAGCCTATTTGTCGAATAATCCTTTGGTGAAAGTGAGCGAAGACGATTGCTATCGGTTGTTTGCGGCGTCTAAATCGGAGGATTACATTTTTGATTTTTTTCATGATTTTGGGGCGGAAACCGTGTGTTTGACCAAAGGAAAAAAAGGGGTAGTGCTTTCGGATTCGCAAGAAGGATTGATCACGCAAAAAGCCATGCCTTTAGAGGATATCAAAGATACCACTGGAGCGGGTGATGCCTTTTGGACCGGATTTTTGTATGCCGGATTGCAAGGTTTTGGATGGGAGCAACGTTTGACGGTAGCCCAGCGGTTGGCGGCGATCAAGTTGCAAAATGTGGGGCGCTTGCCCGAAGCGATTGACATCAAAGAATTGTTGGCGTAAGGTGGGTTCTTTTCCTTGAGAAACAAACAGAAAATGCTACTTTTGAAGCAGCGGTGTTTTTAATCACGCAAAATCAGTTTTTTATTAAAAAGAAAGGCGCATGAAACTTTGGACGGCATCAGCTTTGGCTTTGGAGGTCCCCACATGGACGTTTACAGATGAGGCAATCGAAAAAACATTTGAGTTTTCCGATTTCAAAAAAGCATTTAGTTTTATGACCGAAATCGCTTTTCACGCCGAAGTTCACGATCACCATCCCGAATGGACCAACTGTTACCATCGGGTACATATTAAATTATCAACCCATTCCCACTCAGGGGTTACAGAAAAAGATATTGCCTTGGCCAAGATTATTGATCGGGTTGCGGGTAAAGATTAGCGGAGAAACCGATATAATAACGGTTTAGCTTTTTCGAAAAAAGAATGTAGACAAAAAACATTGGCGGATAGATTAAATTAATAAAAAAAGCCCTCACATTGCTGTGAAGGCTTTTCTAAAGTTGCTCCCCCTGGGCTTCCCGATAGTGATCGGGATAAACTTCTCGCCATAAGGCTCGAACCAATCCCGATAGCTATCGGGGCTCTGATTCACAGTCAGACGTTGTATTTTGAAAGAAGTTTATGCTTTATTTCGGGATACTTAACAAGATTTTGAATATAGGTTTTGCTTTTCATTGCTTTAATATGCTTTTCAATTTCTATGGCTTGTTCTTTAGATTTGCACTCTAAAGTGAAATGAAGAATCCAATCATCAGCATTATATGTGAATTTTCTAGATTGCGTATCGTTGTGATGAAAATCTAATCGTTGGTTAAGATTAGACGTGAAACCGATGTAATAACGGTTTAGCTTTTTCGAAAAAAGAATGTAGACAAAAAACATAGGCGGATAGATTTAAATTAATAAAAAAAGCCCTCACATTGCTGTGAAGGCTTTTCTAAAGTTGCTCCCCCTGGGCTTCCCGATAGTGATCGGGATAAACTTCTCGCCATAAGGCTCGAACCAACCCCGATAGCTATCGGGGCTCTGATTCACAGTCAGACGTTGTATTTTGAAAGAAGTTTATGCTTTATTTCGGGATACTTAACAAGATTTTGAATATAGGTTTTGCTTTTCATTGCCTTAATATGCTTTTCAATAGCCATGGCTTGTTCTTTAGATTTGCACTCTAAAGTAAAATGAAGAATCCAATCCTCAGCCTTGTAAGTGAATTTTCTAGATTGCGTATCGTTGTGATGAAAATCTAATCGTTGGCTAAGATTAGACGTGAAACCAATATAATAACGGTTTAGCTTTTTCGAAAAAAGAATGTAGACAAAAAACATAGGCGGATAGATTTAAATTAATAAAAAAAGCCCTCACATTGCTGTGAAGGCTTTTCTAAAGTTGCTCCCCCTCTTGGGCTCGAACCAAGGAATGTAAAGTCAGTAGTAGAGTGACTCAACAAAAGGAGCCTTTTTATGGTGTCAAATTTTATCTCTAATAATAGGCCTTTCGACTATAATATTCCTTCATTTGTAAAACTATAGTAACCTTCTTTTGTTATGATTAAATGGTCAAGTAAACTGATGTCTAATAAACCACATGCTTGTTTTAATCTTTTAGTAATTGTTTTATCATTATCACTAGGTGTTAATTTTCCACTCGGATGATTATGAACCATAATAATACTTGAGGCATTACATTTTAGAGCAACCCCTAAAATAATTCTAACATCAACTACTGTTCCTGAGATACCGCCTTTTGACATTTCAAATATACCAAGTACAATGTTAGCTCTGTTAAGCAATATGATTTTGACTTCTTCTTGATACTCAATTATATCAAGATTCCAATGATTCATAATTAAGTTGTATATTATTTGACAATTTGTCGCTTCTACTTTTATATTATTCCTATTGGAATAAGAAACTTTTATTTCTGGCAATTTCATTAGCAAAATTTTTAATCTTTATAGTTTTAAATAATTGAATTTCAACTGTTTCATTCAATAAAAAATGACAAAATGTCAGAAGTTGTTTTATTTGTATATGTTGTCATAATTTTTGTAAATCTGGAACGATTTTTGTAAATTTTTAACAATATTCGCGTCACATGGGAAAGGTTTTTAAAATATTATCAATAGATGGAGGAGGGATAAAAGGCTTGTATTCTGCAAGTATTTTAAAAAAATTTGAAGATAAATTTCAATGCAAGACTAGTAATCACTTTGATATGATTTGTGGAACATCTACAGGTGGATTAATCGCTTTAGCCCTATCCTTGAAAATTTCTGCTAAAGATATATGTGAGTTTTACGAAAAAAAAGGAGAACATATATTTCCTCGTCATAAGAAAATAAATATTCCCTTTATTCGAACATTTGATTATGGGCTTTACAAACAGATTATCAAAGGAGGAAAGTATTCTGATGTAGGTTTAAAAGAGTCTTTATCTGAAATATTTGGGGATAAAAAAATTAGAGACTGTCATAATTTATTATGTATTCCAAGTTATTCAATAACAGAAGCAAAGCCAAAAGTCTTTAAATACGATCATATTCAAGGGGATTTATCAAGAGACAATATGGCTCCAATCGTAGGAATCGCATTGGCAACATCTGCAGCTCCAACATACTTTCCGTTAGCTGAATTAGAATATTTCAATAATGAGCAATTCATTGATGGGGGAGTTTGGGCTAACAATCCTACATTAGTTGGACTTTTAGAGGCCCTAAATTATTTTGTTGGAAAACAGAAAGAATACGATTCGATTGAAATACTATCATTAAGCAGTCTTTCAATTACTGGTGGTAAAAAATCAGGGTTAAAAAGAGAACGTTCATTTAAAGACTGGGGAGCTGATTTATTTGAAACATCAATGAATGGTCAAAGTTTTTTTACAGACTTTTTTTTATCAAAAATTACTGAAATATATGATGTTAAAATAAAATACATTAGAATTCCAAGTGTAGCAATTGCCAAGGAACAAGAAAGCTTAATTCAACTAGATGTCGCAACAAAAGAAGCCTTTGACCTCATGAAAATTAAAGCAAATGACCAAGCACTACAATTTGAGAAAAATGAGGACATAAAAAAAATATTTACAACCAAAAAAACATATAAAATAAAAAAACATGGCAAACTGTAATGAACTTTTTAAAACTTTCAATTCAACAATTAGATTGAACGAAGAAAGTAGAGAAATTCTAAAATCTGTTAGAAATTCTTTAAGAGAAAAAATGAATTCAAGGTTTAAACAAATTAAAGACATTGATAATCATACGCTTGAATTTCAAAGCCAAGGGTCATTTATTATGGACACAATTATAAAACCAAAAGATGATGATTATGATTTAGACGATGGAGTTTATTTTATAGGTTCTTTAACTCAAGAAAAGAGACCAACAACTCAACAGTTTCATGATGCTGTTATTATAGCGGTTGGGACTGATGAGAATTATGCAACAATTACTGACAAAGAAACATGTGTCAGGGTAAGTTATGAAAAAGAAAAATTCCATATTGACCTTCCTATCTACTATGCAAATAAAATTAACCCTGAGTTAGCTCACACAAAAGAAGATTGGATTTTAAGTAACCCTATTAAATTTATAGCTTGGTTTGAAAAAATAGCAGAATCAAGTTTTAGAGAAGAGCTAATCTTAGAAAAGAATTTGTTTTCTGAGGAATATAAGACTTGGTTAGATGATATTAGAAAAAAAGATGTTCAATTAAGAAGAATCGTAAGATATTTGAAAGCATGGGGAGATGATTTAAGAGGAGAGATGCCACCTGGTATAGTTATGACAATACTTGCTGCCGAGAATTATGTTAAAAACGATAGAGATGATATTGCATTAAAGGAAACTTTAATTAAAATAAGACAATACTTAAAGAGTAATAATTGTAAGTGCTTGAGACCAACAGTCCCTGTGGGAGAAGATTTATTTAAAAATTATTCTCAAACAAAAAAACAATATTTTTTGGATAGACTAGATACATTTATAGAATCAGCTGAGCAAGCAGTTAATCATCCTAATCAGAAAGATGCTTGTTATAAATGGCAAAAACACTTAGGACCTAGATTTCCTTGTTCAATTGCAAAAGATACTATTGATGGAGCTAACACATACGAAAGACCTGCAATTATTGGTTCAACAGCAAAAAGTGCATAGATGGATCAATTTGAAGAGGCAAGGTTAAAGGCATTTGACTTTATAAAGTCTTTTGAATCAGTTGACAAATTTAATGCTGAACAATTAAGATATTATAAACTTGATCGTTTTGTTGAAGCTTGGAAACTTAAGATTGATATTCTCGATAAGAATAATCAAATTATAGAAGTCACAATACATTTATGTTTCAAGTTTGATTTCCCTTTATCTGTTCCAATTCTTTTCCTTTCCTCTGCAGATTATGAAAAATTGAAATATATACCACATATCGACACAAATAGATTAATATGCACATTTGATTCAGAAGTTACAAAAACTGACGTTTCTCAACCTGCTAAAGTTGTATTAGAATGTATCAAAAGAGCTAAAAAGATAATTAGTGAAGGAATAAAAAAAGAGAATTTTGAAGAATTTGAAGAGGAGTTTATATCTTATTGGGAATGTAACTATTCTAAGAGTGATTTGGTTTTAAATAATTTTTTGAGTTTGATAAATCCACATGAAAGCATAAGCTCTCCATTATTAATAAATTTAAAAACACAAATCGTTGGTTTTAAATACATTATTCATAATAATAATAAAATTTCTGAAAAGTTTAAAAGTTATTTAAATCAACAGAAAATAGATTACACTGAGCAAAATGTTTTTTATTTTGAATTAGAGAATAAAAACTTTATCCCACCATTTGATTTCAATAATGAAGAGGTTCTTGTATTATTAAATTCAATAGACAGTAATCTAATAAGGCTATATGAATCATACCTAAATAACCCAAAAACTGAAACAGGGTTAGTACTGGTAAATTTTAAAACAAAAGATAATAAAGTTTTGATTGGTTGGGTGAATAGTCCTTTAACATTTAATAATAAAAAAGGATTTCGTCCAAATATAATGAAGCCATTTGAAGCCATTTCTAAATATCAACGAAAAGATAAAGTTATTAGAGTTCTTCCAGAAACTTATACACAGAGAAGATTGAGCATTAGAACTTCGGGTTTAGTAACTCAACCTGAATATAAATTTTCAATAGCTGGTGTTGGTAGCGTCGGATCTCATTTGATAAGTTTTTTAAATTCACTAAATATGCCTGAATTTAGATTAGTTGATAATGACATATTAGCTGTTGAAAATATTGGCAGACACCTTTTAGGGTTCAATAGTTTAAAAAAATACAAAACTAAGGGGATGAAAGATTATCTAAATCAATTAAATCCTATACAAGAAATCAAAACAATTGAAAAATCAATAATAGATGTAGTTGTTAATGAAATTTCATTTATAAATGAAACTGATTATATATTTGTGGCAACAGGAAAAGATAACATAGATGAATGGTTATTTAATTCTTTAAAAAAAGGTGAGATACTTAAACCTATGTTTATCATTTGGGTTGAACCATATCTTGCAGGTGGGCACATTATATATTTAAATCCTAAAAATTTGATAGATTACGAAAATTTATTTAAAGACAACAACTATAAATATAACATTATTGACAATAAGTACTATAACTCACCAGAAAACACTATAGCTCTAAAAGAGGCAGGATGTCAAACGACTTATATACCTTACTCATCTCAAAATCTAATGCTTTTTTTGGCAAGTGTATTTCCATTTATTACATCAACAATTATAAATTCAAAACTTGATAGTAAAGTTTTCACTTGGATAGGTGATTTAGATTTTTTGATATCAAATAATATTGACATATCTGATTTTGCTAGTACAAGTTCTTTTGGAAAAATTATTGAAAATAATGATTAATATAGAAGTTGGAGTTTATAATATCTTTTTTTCAAAAAAAGTATTAAATGATATCAAGATTTATAAACAAGATACAAAAGAGAAAAACGAATCTGGCGGCATATTACTTGGGCAAGTTTTAAATCAAAATATTTATGTCTTGAAATATTCAGACCCATGTAAGTCTGATAAATCAACTAGATATTCATTTGAAAGGGATAAAAAAAATGCTCAAAAAATAATCAATCATGAATTTGCGGAAAGTAGTGGAAAAACTATTTATCTGGGTGAATGGCATACACATCCTGAAAAGTTACCAACTCCATCAAATCAAGATTTAAAAATGATAAAAGAACAGTACAAGAAAAACAAATTAAATGAAAAATTCCTAATCCTATTTATTCTTGGAACTCAAGATTTTTATATCGGTATTTATACTGGTAAAGAGATTATTTCAAAAACATTGCCTCTAAAATAATTACATTTTGACAATAAAAGAATTCATAATAGATTAACTAATTTTGATTAAATAAAAAATTAATTTATGAACTTTAAATACTATAAAACTAGTAGTTTAGTAACATTTTTATTAATACTGCCAATATTAGTCAATCCTTTATCCAAATATCTTTTGACATTGATTTCAAAAAATGTTCTTTTAAGTCAAATCAATAATTATTTAGACACATTTTCAACTTTAGGATTAATAACTATAATTTTCTTGTTCATCAATTACATCGGATGGAAATTTATTGTTTTTAAATGGTTAATTAACATTCCTAACTTAAATGGAAGATATGAGGGAATATTAATTTCAAGTTTTGAAAATCCAGATGGAACAAAAGTGAGAAAGAAATGTGTAATGGAAATTAAACAAAATGCGTCTTCAATACACATCCATAGTTATTTTGGTGGTATTGAAAGTTCTGAAAACACTTCATCTTCTTATAGTTTATCTGAACACCTATGTGAAGAAAATGATGGTATTTTTAAGTTGTATTATATCTTTACAAATGAAACAGAAATACTTCAAACACAACTAAACAATCACATTGGAACTTCAAAATTCAGATATTATGAAGATATAAAAACTTTAAAAGGAGACTATTACAATCAAAGAAAAAATAATGGTACTATAGAAGTTGTGTTTCAACAGAAAAAACTACTTGGAAGGCTTTAATATGGAAAATAAAGAAATATTAAAACTACTTAAAAAACTACTTTCAGAAGTTAAATCAAAAAGTGATAATAATTTTGAAGGATTAGGATTAATTGTTTACAAAGATTTTGTGAATTTACCTATTATTCCTTTCAATGATGAAAAATGTATTAGACTTCCAATCAAAGACTTTAGTGTTATTGTTGACACGCTATTGAAAATTTCCAATTGTCATAATGAATTTCACGATGGATTCCATTTAATTTCAAAAGAATTTCAGTTAACACATATTTCAAATTATTTTTCAACTCCAATAATTGAAAAGATAAAAATTGAAAAAAAGTATGGGAGTAGATACAGAACGGCACTTTATGGGTCTTTTTTGCCAAATGTTCTTTTTACAGCTGTTTTAAGCAAAAATTATGGCCCGATTATTTTTGAAAAAGGAAGGGCGTTATCATATTAATATTACTAGTTTATTCCCATTTGAAACTAGGCGAAAAAATGTTTTTACATACCATTCTGATCTTGAAGAAAAGTTTGAAATGCAAGTACACATACTATTTTCAGAGCATCAGGAATTATTAGAAAGTTATTAATTGACAACAATTCATTACTTGATCAAGTTAATAGAGAATATAAAGAAAAGATTCTATTTAGGGTACAGCAGGACCATATATTTTGAGTGAGAGCGTAGATGATAATGGTAGCGTTTTAAAAAAATGGTTTGGTGCAACTTTTACTTATCCCGGCAAAGACAAGAAAAATACTGAGTTATTAAAGAAAGATGAATTTTAAAAAATATAAAATTTCAAGTTTTATAGAATATGATTTTTCTGTTTTAGAGGTAATCAAAATTTACGACAACAAATATGGCGGAATACATTTTAAGAAATTAAAGATGAACGTGAACAACTTCTTAATAGATTAAATTCAATTTTTTTCACTTTTAAATTTTGATAGTGTTTTTTATTCAATGAATGGAATAATGAGGGTTTGTCATGAAGCTTTAATGCCTTTGTCTAAGAGAATTGAATCAATATACATTAAGACATAATTGCAATTGCAACAAACTATTAAAGAATAGAATTAGAATAAAAGAGGCGGTTGTTACACCGCCCTTTTTTTAGGTGTATTTCCAAAGGAAACCACCAGAATGTTCTCTTTCTTCGCGACAGCATCTTGTAATACAGGATTTGGATATTCCTGTTTTTCTTGATGCCTCTGATGCCGAATCATAGCAAGCTATAAAATTGCCATCTAAAGAAATTTGATTAACTGTTTTTTTTCTCAAATCTAGAGTTGAACTTAACTCAAAAGTACTAGAATAACTCCATAAAAAGCCTTTACAAGTTTTATTATAAAGTAAACAGGCATTACTTATACTAGTTTTAGTTGCATTGACTGCATTAGCTGCACTAATTAAATCCTCATAGGAATTGATTAATTTTCCAGTTTCAATATTAAATTGATAAACTTTCTTTTTGAAACCACCTCCACAATCAGAATTATAACCATTTTCAACACTATTGTAGTTAATGATATATTTGGTTTCTTTTTGAGCTAACTCATCAATTGAATCAGCAGTATCAATCACAGACCAAACAAATGATTCAGGACCATAAGATTGGATTGCTTGATGAAAACATACATTAGAACCATTTTTTGTTTTTGTTAAATGGTCAATTTTTCGTTCAACTAATGTTTTAGTTGTAGCCCCAATATATACTTCACTCGTAAAAGTATTTTCAACCAAGTATACAATATAATTACTCATTGTTAACTCCATTAAAATGATAATTAATAGAGCGGTAATACCCTTTCTCAGAACCGTCAATTTTATTAGCCTTTGTTAGTTCAGACAAATAAGATTTAATTTGTCTGTCTTTTAAACCAGTTTTAGGTTTTAATTGATCTACAGCTTCTACATAAGAATATATTATCCCTGGATTAGAATCGAAAAAATCTTGAACTAATTCTCTTTTATCTAAAGCTCTTCTTCTGTCATTTCTTTGAAGAATTTCATCTTCATCGACTTCTCCAGAATAATCAAGCCATGCATTATGATTTATTTCAAATTCTTTTACAAATTCATCATCATCATTAGCATATCTAAAAAAGACATTTTTCATGTATCGATGTTTCTTTTCAGTTCTACTAATTCCAATTGCAAAATCGGATTCTTGAGCAAAAATGGAACTACCTTTAATGCTATCCATAGTAATAGCATTGCCATGTAGTTTTGGAGTGTGGTGTATTGCAAATAGAGTTATGTTCAATTCATTGGATAAATCTCTCAATCGTGACATAATTTCTTCTGCTGTTTTTCCATCTTCTAACTTTCCATGATTCATTCTGGTAATGCTATCTATAAAGACAACTTCAGCGCCAGAATTTGAAATGGTATCATAAAGAATATTCCAGTCATCTTTTTTGACGATAAATTTTGGAAATTCAATTTCTTGAACATCATAATTTTCATCCATTAAAGCTTGTTCTTGTTCTGAAAGTATTTCAAATTGAGAAATATTTCTATTTATTCGATTTTGAAAGGTTTCTTCCAATCCAATAAACAAAACTTTTTTAGGATTTCCATCTAAAGCATAACCAAAATAATTGTCTCTACCAATTGCTATTGATATAGCTAAGTTTTCACAGAAAATTGTTTTTCCGGACTTAGCTGGACCAAAAACTAAACCAAAAGATTTTTCTACTACACCGTTCCATAGCATTGTTTTTTCAGGCATACTCCTGTACATTTCTCTAGCAAGAGAAAATTTAATTGTTTGCATATAAAAATGAAACAACCATACCCAAATTGTATTTAAAAATTAAATTAAAGATAATAGGGTATGAACACTTAAATCAAAATATAAAAGAACTTGTGTTCTAAATCTTGAGTTTAAGTATTTATTATCCAATCGATTCGTTCATGGATAATTCTTATTTCTCAATTTAGAACTGTTTAAAAGTAATAAAAAATGTCAAAAAACAGAATTAATTGACTTGTTAATGTAATCAATGCAGATAGTGCAACTAAATAGAAAATACTTTTTTTGCTATTTTAATTTATTTTGAAATTATATCAAAAGTTTAAAATTTAAAATATAGTACATATCAATAGAGTTAAACAGTTATGTAATAATTTCAAAATAAAAATAATAATAAGCCTTACCTTCAATAATGAATACGGTTTTTAATTCTAAAGTTACCTTTACTTCTTCCACCCAAATTATTTTGCCTTTTTTATGAGTTCCTACTGCTTTAATAACCCTTACTTTGAACGGACAAATTACTTTTTTAAGTAAATTATTCCATGTAACTACATAAATAACCCTTGGAGAGCTATATTTTAGTAGTTCTGCTAATTGATTTTGATTCATTATTGATGGTATTTGGCTTATAAAATTTTACTATTCATACTATGAAAAAGCTATATATATTAAATGATAGTATACCAATCGTTGTTGCTAGAATTGATTGTTTTTGCTAGGTTTTTTATAAAGGCATACACATTTACATTTCGTTCGAGATTATTGTCTATATAGCTGCTTTTATTGGCCTCGGTGAATAAATTGTAAAGATTCCAAAGAGAAATAGATCCATCACTATTTTTTTTGAAGTTTGGACACTCAAAATAATCTTTAACTACATTGTTGATTTGTCCATCATTCAAAAGGATAGGGAAGTGTTGTTTTTGATTTTCTTTCCCCATGTGGTAATACATTCTAATTTTACCAATTAAATGCGCAAATTGAGTTTCTGAAATGAAATAATCATTAAACAACTCCATGTTTGAAAAATGCTCATCATGATTATAACTTTCAACAAGATGATGAAAATTTTCTGCGATTTCTCCAGATGAAGTAACTCGAATTTCATTTGTAAAACCATCACTTGAAATGCAAAGATTTGTACAAACTTTATTCTGGAATCCAATGAATAGCTTGAATTTTTCAACTGTTTTTTTACTGTACAGATTTTCTTGATTATAACTTCTTACCCCGCCAATACAAAGTGAAAGTTCATTATTGTTGATATTCCTTTTTATGGACTGGACTTTTATAATAAAAGCACATCGTTCATAATAAATGGTTTTTTCATCTTCTAGTAATTGATTAGCAGGTTTTCCTATTGCACTTGGTACTCTTCCTTTGATCATATGCGAAACTCTGATTTCAGGCGCTGCTATTGATTCATTAGGGAATAGTTCTTTTACTTTTGAAAAAGTTTCATTGATGAATTGGAAATGTGAAATAGTACTTTCATTATCTTTTGAAAATACAGGAATAATGCAATCATTTTTCAAGTGTTCTAAAGTTACATCAAAAGAGTTTCCTCCAATGAATGGAGAATTAGGCGATTGAATTATCTCTGTTTCATTGATTAATTGATTGTTTTGGAGTTGTACTAGCGTATTCATTTTTGTTCCGTTATATTTGATTCAACAATGCTCTCTGTGACTACATTTAAAAGGGCTTCAATTTGTGATTTTCTTTCAATAATTTTTGGATGAATTTTAGTCCTAACAGAAGGGTATTTATTATAAAGTTTACGAAGTTCATCAAGTGTATTTGCTTGATTAATTTCCTCTACAATATCACTCAATGCAATTCCTTGGTTGCACCATTCAATTAGTTTTTTACCTGTATTTGAATTAATAATAAATTCAGGTTTATCCATAAATAATCCTGTTCTATCTTTTGAAGCTCTCACTAAATGTTTGTCATTAATAAGTTCAAAATTCACTGTAAGTTCATATTCAAAACCTTCACGCGTAATTTCTTTAGTACCATGTTTTACTACTTTACTTTTGCCATTCATATCGGCGTCCATAGCATAGTCAATTTTACGTCTCACAGAAGTAATAATATGTGCGTTAGATTGTAAAATTTTATCAATGAAAGCTTGATGTCTGGGTGAAATTTTGGCCCAATCCTGAAATCTGCCCCCTAATTGTTCGTGCATTTCAAGACAACCTCCTTTTCCTGACCATTCATGGCTAATTGAATCCACAATAATTACTTCAACCATAGCTTGTTCACAAATTGCTATTGCTTCTATGTAACGTTCAGGAGTGAAAGGTTCCTCAAGATTGAGAACATTAAAGTCTCCAAGATGAGAATAAAGACTTGCGCTCCCATTTTCTGTGTCAATTAATGCAATTTTTGACCAATCGTTAGTAATTCCATAAGCTAGGATCAATGCGCTGTAAGTTTTTCCAAAGCCACTAGCTCCAGATAATCCAAGTCTTAATTTGACTTGATGTCTTTGTGCTTTTTGTAATTTCATAAAATATAAGTTTTTAAATTCTAATAATTAAAAAAAAGGAGCTACACATAGTAGCTCCCGTTCTGTATGGCGTATAATTAATACTTGATTACAATACAGTTTCCTCTGCTAGCGTATTCTGATGTAGAATAGCATCTTCTTCCGACATATACATGTATTGAAAATCACGAGAAATAATTTCTCCAGTTTCTTCAATAGTAAATTCATAAGGCTCAACTTGAACCTTTAACACTTTGCCAGGGATTTCAGACCCAATTAATGATTGACAAGTCTTTTCATCAAATGTGCAATTGAGTCTTGCAGTCCGGGTAGTCAGGTAAGTCCGACCACTAATTTTACTTCTTACTGCTTCAATTCCTCCTTCAACAATAAGTACACAGAAATCAACACCAAGTTCATTTTGATGTACTTTGTAATCTTTGATTTTAACCATAGTTCTAAAAATTAAATGATACAAAAAACCCTGTAAAAGAATTACAGGGCGGGGTATATCCCCATTACTTAAAGAGGGTGGGGGTTGAGTTTAGATTACAGTGCATTCACCTCAATAGATAAGCTTTAAAAAAAATAGAAAAATTTTTTTTACGAGAATATTATTGTGAATGATATAAGTATTGCAATTGTGATTACACTTCCTAAACAACCTGAATTTGATTTAGTATAGCCTAATTTGAATGCAGAATACTCTTCTTTCATAAAATGCTCTCTTGCTGTTATACCAATTAGCTCATACCATTGGTTAAAATTTAGTTTTTCATCAAAATGATAACTTTCAGTTCTACAAATTGTTTTTATGCCATTCATAGTGACAATTCGAAACCCATATCGATTAGAGTTGGTTCTATAAAGTTCATAATAATCATAACCTAATTTGCTACTAGCAAGTGGTACCATGTAGGAGCAAAGAGAATTTCCGTCCTTACCTAAACTTCCACCATAACCATCCGTAAATACACTAACTGCTTTTAAATAATTTATTTGTTCTGTACTAATCATTTTCTGTGGAATTAAAGTGTTTATTGCTTATGAATTCAATCACTTCATAGAACTTTTTGAATGTACCCATGTTTAATGAAATTCCCGTGTGATCATAGCTTCTTAGAGTAAATGTATTGAAGCCTACATTTTCATAAAGTACATAATGGAAGCAAAGTTTCATTTCAATATTTAATTGGAATATCCCAGCTACTCTTAAAAATGATTTTGCTTCATTTTCATAACTTATTTTTGAATAACTTAAAGAGTTGGTCGCATCAAATCCAATAAAATGAGGTTGAAGGGTTATTTTTCCAACAATTGTTCTAAAAGTATTATTTTCAATTTCAATGGGTTCACTTTGATATTTAATCTTTAGAAAATCTAAAATGAATAAATTGGTAATATTTGTTTTTGTATTGAATTTTACACGAACCATTTCAAAAGCAAATTTTGACTGATTCATTTCATCCTCTAAAATTTTAGGGAGAACTTTTGTTCCCACTTCTACCATAGCAGTATCCAAATCATCCAATTCTATTTTATCTTTTGATTTATTTTTTGTTTTATCCTTTTTCTTTTTTTTGACTTTCTTATGGAAAGGTTTAGAATTCAATTCTTCACTATCTTCCTTAATCTGGTTTTTTTTCTTGAATATTTTATCGATAGGACCAAATAATAAAATCAGTCCAACAATTAGCCAAAAGGTGTAGATGGCTTTCATTTCGCTATCCCCTGCTTCACCATCAATGAAAATGAGGACGCATCCAAAGACGGTTATACCACCGAAGAATCTTAAAAAACTTATCATATATTTTAGAATTATAGTTATTATTTTTTATGGCTCAGAATTTAAATTGAAAATCCAAAGGTATAAAATTCGACATATAAGTCGAGTTGATATTTACTTATTGAAATTCCCGTTTATTTTCTTTGCTTTATGCAGCAGAGAATAAATAACATAGAATCTGAAGTGATTGAAAGACTCTACAGGTTATTTATTCTCAGGTATCAAGGGAATAATTCAAAATTAGCCAAAGCATCAGATTGTTCAGAAACTACCATTAGAAGAGTATTTAGTGGCAAGCAAGGTGTGACCTTAAATTTGTTTTTGAGAATTTGTAATGCACTTGAAGTAACTCCTATCGAAGTGTTGAATGAGTCTTACCATTAGAGTTTTTTAGACAACTCATTTATCACAGAACTTATCTTTTTATCTGCTACTTCTGCATAATATTCTTGTGTAATACTTATTTTAGAATGGCCGAGCAATTTGGAAACTACCTCTATAGAAACATCGTTGTACAATAGTATTGTTGACGCAAATGTTTTGCGAGCTACGTGATGCGTAAGGTTTTTGTTAATTCCAATAATAAAAGCAATTTCTTTTAAGTAAGAATTGAACTTTTGATTCGAAATAAGATTAAAAACAAGTTCAGAGTTTTCATTCTGGTATTTTTCCATTATTTCAATTGCTTTAGGAAGCATAGGAATGGATAAGTTTCCTTGGGTTTTTTCTCTTTTAATTTTTATCCATAGGTTATTGTCAAAACTTACAGAAATATTTTCTTTTTTTAAGTTAGCCATTTCATTGTAAGGAAGTCCGGTGTAACAACAGAATATGAATAAATCTCGAATCTTTTCAAGACGCTCTTGATGGAATATGTGACTTTCTATTTTATTAAGCTCCTCATGTGAAAGATACACTATAGTTTTGTTTACTCTTTTTGCTTTGTGTCCTTGAAACATTAGAGAGTCAATGAATTTTTCATCATATGCTAATTTAAATATGCCTTTAAGACGTTGAATTACTTTGTTAATAGTAACTTGTGATTGTCTTTTTTCAGTCTTTAAAAAGTACTCAAAATCATCCAAAAAGAACTTGTCAACTTTGTTAAGTTCAATGTCTTTTTTTTGAAACTTCCATTCAATAAAACTTTTGACATCATTTAAAACATAATTAAACTTTTTCCAAGTTGAATCTTTGATTTCGATGTCTATTAACTTTTTTTTCTTTTCTAAATAGGATTCAAAATACGAGATTAATCCTTTTTCTTTTTTTGGAGTTTCTCCTTTGAAAATTAAGATGACATCTTCCAACGTAAATGACTTTTCTTGTACTTTAAGCAATAAAAAAGCCTGATTCAATTTGTTTTTGATCAGGCTTAATTCACTATTAATGAAATCATTTTCTTGATTGGGAGGATGTACATTTTGATTCTTGCGATTCCATGATTCTGGAATAATAAAAATTCCTGTGGAAAATTCTATTTTTTCATCATTATATCGTAATCGACATTTAATGACACATTTCCCATTTTTGTTCAATCTATAGAACATGGGAATGAAATTGATTTTTATTGGCTTGTAGTTCATAGATTTTGATTTAAATGAAAAAACCACCTTCGGGTGGTTTTGTATTGCAGTTATGACTTAATTATCTACTACCACCCGAAAGGATTGACTTCGTCGAATTTCATTTCGCGCGGGAGCTGGGCTCACCAAAAAGAAGTTCAAGGATTTTTTTAACAACAATATTGCAGCTCTATAAAGCAAAAGCCCGGACTTGCCGGGCTTCTGTTTTATTCAAATTGTAGTTCGTTAAAATGCTTCAAACATAATCGAAGCTCTTTTGCCTCTTTCAATAATTTCCGCTCTATTTCATTCTTTGGATTGTACTTGGCAAAATATTCAGCGTTCAAATTGATTTCCTCCTTACTTGCTTTTGCTATTACCAGCCGATTAAGCTGCTTTAAATGCAGCGATTTTGTTTTATCGTCATAGTCCGGCAATTTTCCATTCTGCAACACAAAAACAATGACCTCCAAATGGTCTTCTATGTTTTCGTAAGAAACAGAAACAACCCTATCTCTATCCTTAAATTCAACATCGTAAAAAGCATTTCCGTTAATAGTTTCATTTACTTTACTAAAACCAAATTCGGTTTCAAGAAAAGAGTAAAACAACTTTACGGCTTCTGTATATTCCTTTCGTTCTATCATGGTTTTATAACTTGAAATACGTTAGGATGAAGCTTTAAATAATTTCTCATCATATTTTGCTCCATCTGATAGAAGATACTCGGATTGGCTCTCGTAGCATCAAGTCCAATATCTAAAATTGGCCTACCACTTCTCATTTGCTGCAAAATCCATTGTCGGTTATAAGTCATCATTTGACTTGTAACTTGGTAAGCAGTGCCCGTAAATTTTGGCATATCATTTAAAATCACCGACCCCTCACGTTTAGCAGCTTCCATGCTAACACGCTTCATTCCTTCTCCAATAATTGTCTGTCCCCCCTTAGCGGCAACACTCACCACACCTGCAAAAACTTCATGATCCAGTCGTACCACTTTAGCTGAAAGAAATTGACTTAGCCCATCAGTAAGATCGGCTTTTTCCCAAAATGAATTTTCAATTCCATCATAAGTATAGACTTCTGAAATGCCACTATGATGATCTTGACCAAAAATGATTGGATTTGCCGAAACAGGTATGATGCTAACCTGAAAAAATGTTAATAGAATGATTAATATTCTCGCGATCAATTTGATCATTTCAAAGCTCATAATGACTATAAATTGTTTTACTCATATCTTCAAAGAAGTAAATTCGATTCCCTTCTATTTTATCAAGAAAAATCAAATCTTTTATTTTACTCAAATATTCCACTTCAAGTGTATTTGCATTTATCCTTGCCAACTTGAACCCCGTTCCTAAAAACTTTTTGACATGAGCTGGTACGTATACAAATTCATCTTTGCAAATAGCCGGGCCTCCATAACGACCTTCTACTATTTTTCCATTAATTGACAGACTTCCAACTTCTGGACCTCCTTGGGAAATTTCTATTAAATCGGAATATGCTATGTCAACATCTCCGATCTTCTTTTTTATAACAAATTGGATTGGATCTTCGAACCTACTCATCATCGGATTAGTTTAGAGGATTGATTAATTACACTTCTAGACGGAACAATAAATTGGAATGAACCACCAGGGTATCTCCATCCTTGTGGACCTATGATTCCGAACTTAATTGGTGTGCCTTTAGGAATTACACCGGTCGTATACTGAGTTAGGGGATTCCATGCTGGTTTTATAGCTCCAAATGTTCTGTTAGCAAACTGACTAGTCCCTATCCTTGCTCCCCAAAAATCAGGTTTTCCAAGGCTCATATTGCCGAATCTTTGCACTGGGATGTTGAAAGGTGTATTTACTGTAAACCCTCTAAATAAGAATCCATCAGCTGTGGTTACCCCCTTAGCTGCACCCCATCCTGTTAAAGACTCCCAAAACGCACCAATTCCTTTAAACAAAGCAGAACCAATAAATAGATTTGCAATGGTGTTATCGTCACTAATCGCTCCATTAACTAATGGATATGTTTTTGAATAATCTCCAGGATTAGAAGTATAGAACTTAGTACCCCCTAGTGTTTGGTAACCGAAAGATGTAGATTTAGATAAATCATCAAAATAAACTTTATGGTATCGAAAAAAATTACCATCAGAATCTGTTATTGTACCGTCACTATTTAGATTATAACAGTATCCATGAGTCTCATTGCTAACTGTAATGCTTATAGCAATTGATACAAATCCTTCAACTTCGCTTGTCACAATATCATAAATATTTTCAACATATGTATGACTTGTTACTCCATCAATTTTTCTTGTTAACCAACCTCCAACACTTCTAGGTTCACTGTTATTAGCGTTTGAAAATCCAATATTTACATTTCCTCTATCCGAAGAGGGTATGTAATTACCATACTCATCAAAGCGTTTACCCCAATGGGATTCAAATTCAGCATTTAAACTTTGACTATCCCCCCCACTCGGATCAGCCCAATAAACAGGGTTGTTGTCAAAGGCATTGTAAGGTGACAAACTTAAATGATCAACGGGGTCAATTACTGTCCAACGGGCTAGAGCTGGGTCGTATTGACGCAAATCCATCATGTAACTATTCAATCCCAATTCATCCTGGTACTCTTGTCCGTTAAAACGATACTTGTACGGCGTTGCCTTTGGTTTAATACTTACTCCTGTGCCCAAAGCATCAAAATACTCTTGGTCAAGATTGTAATTATTATGTTTTAAACCATAAGGATAGTAATGGTTTTCTTCAAGAATTGTCAAGGAACTTGTTTGTGCATTCCAAGCATAACTCAAACGGTTGTTCCCCAGATGGTCTTGATAATTAAAAACGTAATTGTAAACATTGGCATTATTGACCACAGTGTTACTTACATAGCCCTCAGCATGAGGGAAAAATTGCAACACTATGGCTCCTGCACTGCCTGTTTTTAAATACTGAAAACCATCCAAATAGTCGGTAGTAGTAACACTAGTTCCATTGGTGACCACCTTTTGTTGTTTAATGCCCGAAGCATCGTAAAGATACGTAATTTTTCGGTTGGTTCCTGTAAAGGTTATTTCAACGGGTAAATTTAAGTGGTTATACTTAATCAATGTGATGCCTTTATTCTCATCTTTTGTTTGATTACCATAACTATCATAACTAAAATCATCACTGGTATCATTAGTTCCATTACTATCATCTTTAAACCCACTCGATAAATTCGTAATATCGGTTACTTTCATTAATTTGTTTGAAATTCCATTGTCTTTGTAGATGTAGTTGAGCTGGTCTATTTTTATCACATTGATATCGTCATCCATTTCTCCATTACGCTCTAGACTCAAAATATTACCATTCTTGTCATAAGTTATCTTTTCATTATAACTATTTCTGATTTCGGGAGTAGTTCCTGGTCGTTGGTAAATAGCTTCATTCAAACGATTGATTGCATCATACTGATAACCATATTTTCGTATAGCGCCATCACCATCGGTTCTCCAGTAGACTTCAGAGATATTACCATTGAACAAAGGGGTTACTTTACCATTCACATTGTTTTCAACAGTATCGTAATTCAATTTAAAGGCAAACAAATCCCTTGGGTCGGTTCCCTTCGATAAATTAGTAATGTCATTAATTTGGGTTAACCAACCACGAATATTGTATTGATAATCGACAACCTGTAGGCCATTATTCATATCGGTACCCCCAACGCGCTTGGTCTTTACTTCACCAAGTTCATCATATTCATACTTCACCAACAATTGCGTTGGTTCATTATTGATTTTGTGCTTGTGGCGAAGTAAACGACTCTGTGGGGTATAATCAAAATCCTCACGAACAAGAATTTCGGCACTTGTGCTTAATCGTTTATGCTTCGTTTCAGAAAAAACAACTTTACCCGTAAAATCCAACTTTTGATCAACTTGGGTATACCCCCCTAAATGATTGGTTTTATAGTTACGCACCACACGACTATAACGGTCATACAACAAATAGGAAGTCAAATTTTTAACAGGAGCAGTAGTTGTAAGTTCATTCACCCTAGACCAAACTCCCGTGACCATTCCCTTAGGTTTAATCGTCGAATTGTTAAAATATACCGCTTGTGAGTTATCATTCAATACGGTTGTAAATGTTGTTGGCGCCCCAGGAAAACTATAATCATCATAATAATTGATAGTTAAAAGTTTAAAATTACTGGTTGGACTTACTACATTGGTATACCGAGCGGTAACATTATCAATTGTGGTGTTGGATGTGGTTTTACTTTCATTAATAACGGTTGCGCTATTTTGTGTGCTTTGGAGCGAAAAACGCGAATTACTATCCACGGTAGCTGCTGACCAAGCGGTATAAACAACACGATTCAATACATCATACTTTGAAACCATCCACCCATTGGAAGAACTATTATCACTAAAAGGAGATAAATGGGGTCCAGTTGCAACAACGCGATCAATTTTATCGTAAACAATATACTCCCAATGTTTACCGGGTAATTTCTTTTCAATGAGTCGGTTTCTGTAATCATATTTATACTGATAAGCAAGTTCTTGAAGCACCGAACCGCCTATTGTTCCCTCTGCCAATGGAGGAAGTACATAAGTCAAATTACCGTAATCATCATATACATAATAAGTGTCTAACGTGGTAACTGTAGGATTGGTGGGTGAGGTTTGATTAAACGATCGTTTTAAAATCAATCTACCTTCAAAGTCCTTGAACTCTATAATTGTATTTAAATTCCCAGAGGTCCAATGCTCGTTTTTAGTTACTGTCTTAAATAATGAGTTTTCAGGATAAAACTGAGTTCCTGTTTGACCAAATTGTGTATCAAAACTATGCGTTGAAGAACTAAAAAGGGTAGCTGTGAATCGTTTTACTTGATCATTGGCATTGTTTAGAAGTTGCTCCTTTTTAATTTCTTTACCGCTTCCCATGGCCCAAGTTGTTCCGGGTGCGGACTCTTTTATAAGCGTTCCTAGTGGAGATTCCTCAAGCAATTGCTCACTAAAGGCTACTTGTCCTACGTATTTACTAAATAGAGCTTGTTCAGAAATGGCATTGGGATTATAATTCAAGCTATTCCCTGAAGTGGCATAAGGTAGATAGGTTTTGGGATGGATTTTTGTTTCGTCATCATAAGCAATTGGTGTTACGATATCTTTTCCAGTCGCCGATTGGCGGTAATCAATTTTCTGTAACGTTCGACCTAATCCATCAAAAAATGATTTAGAAACAACCACATTATCCGATGTAACAGGAAGTGATGTTGTACTAGCAACTTTATAGGCTTTAGATAAAACTGCGTTTATAGCATTACCTTGATTTATTTCATAAGTGTTTTCGGCAATCAAATTATTATCCTTGTCGCGCGTTTCTATTAAACGATTAAATGTATCATATACAAAGGTAATTTTATCATTCTTTGGATCAGTCACAGTCAACATTCCTACCATCGGTTTGTAGGTATATGTAGTCACAAAGGCATTAACAAAGGTTGGATTCGTTCGCAAGTTATTTATGGCGGTTAAATTAGCCTCAGTAAGTGAATGCACATTGGAAACTCCAAGCGCACTAGCTACTTGTGCATTTGTTGCATTTACAATTTTTGCTATGGGTGAGGTTTTCTGATACCCCCAAAGATAAGTAGTCGTCATACCATTTTCCATTACGATTTCAGTAGGATTACTGAATTCATCATAGGCTGTAATTCGGTGACGATTTTCTAGGGCTAGAGTTGATTTTGAGGTTTGTAGAATATGGGGTAAAAAAGAAACATTTGCCGCACCCCAATTGTTAGAGTAAAGCAACTGGCTGGTTGAAAGTAAAGTGTTATTTCGGTACGATTCTACTTTTTCAATTTCGCTAATTCTATTTTGTGATAGGGAAGAATTCCCTGTGTGATAATAATATTTTGTTTTTAATGTAGCACTAGTGGAATCGGTAAGGTTCTGAATTACTTTTTCACTTACTTCACGATTTGTTTGATTGTAAGATGTTGTTTCTAATAATTCAATGAAGCGTTGAGTTCCATTTGACTCGTAAAAATAATTCTTTGTTGATGAAGCGGTTAAGGCTGGCCATACATTTGTAGTTTTACCTGAACCTAGTGGATAGTCTGTGTAATCACATTCATTCGAAACATCAAAGCCCCAAATGGTATTAAATAGCTGGTTACTCACTTGATAAAAAGTAAAGCTATTATTCACTTGACTTAAAATCCTATTGTTTTTATCATATGTTTTTGATGTTAAAAGCAGGCCATCTTTATAGCCCAAAATATTATTCCATGTCTGGGTAGTTTGATTATACTCCGCAGGATTTGGAAAGGCATATTCAACAACAACCTTGCCCAAATATGGGGTTTCAAATTCTGTAACCTCTCTATAGCCAACAGTCATTTGTCCACTAGTTGTGTAGGATTTAAAACCACTAGATTTATTGGGGGTAGTTGAAAACTGATAATTAAAATTCTTAACCGAAACAGGAGTTACAGTTGAGTACTGATTCAAATTATCAAAATAGTCTACGGATTGTTGCTCTTTAAAACTGGCGATTTTTCTTACCCTTACTCCACCGCCATACAACCACTGATTTATCTGAGGTTTCAACTGTTTTCGATAAATGTTTATGGTTCCATTAGCAGTGCCAGTGGTGGTTGAATACTCAATCCTATACGTTCCGGGCATTAACTTGACTAACTTGCCAAGACAAGATATTGTTAACGTGCTTTCAATATAAAAATTATTGAAATCAGCAATTACAAAATTATTCAAGTCAGGATTAGCATGTTTTAACTTGTAAGAAATGCCAGCGTTTGGAGGGTTATTCCCCGGGGGGGTTAATCCTGGGGGATAGGTTATAGGGTCACTAGTAAAACTAAAAAAGTATTCATCATAAGCAGTTACCGTAAATATAAAACTATTGGCACTTGTTGTAGCATTAAAGGAAGCGGACGCAAAAAGTGTATGGTTAATATTATCGACTTCATTTTTTTTATAGCATTCTGGTGTAACTTCAGAATTTGGATTTATATTTTGTAAACTAAATGTATTGGATTCAAAATTAAAAATTGAACAGCCTCCAGTTGGATAGGTTATCTTTTTCAACACATCATGTGTTACATAATTTGGGGTTACAGCTTCTTTTTCCCAATATGTAGCACCATTATAAACATCACAATTAAGGTGCATATTTAGAAAACCAAAAACATCCGTTCCAAAAACATAATCATTTATTGATAGGTTAGCTGGTATTTTGTTTTCGTATTCGAAACTATGATTTTGAGATTGGTTATCACTACTAAACTGCCTCACAACGGCGAGCATTCTTCTTTTTTTAAATATATTATCTGGCGTTTGGTGGCTAGGTATGATTGAAAATCCATACTCCATATTAAACCTAGAAATAAACTCGTTATTGTAGTTTTTAATCTCAACTTGATTCAATTGAAGTACGTCATTGTGCTTATACAAACTTGGAATAAGTTGATAACTAAATGTGGCAGAGCCTAACCCTGGTACTGTTACCTGATTAATTTTCTTAATACTATTATCATATTCGGTAGACAAATTAATATTAGTATTATAACTATTGTATGTGAATAAAGCTAAATCTTTACCGTTATTATCTGTAATCTTAGTTAAGTGATGTGAACTTCTATAGGAAATTGGTTGTGAATTTGTAGGATTCCCTGGAGAGGGATATGCCCTAGCAACATCAAACTTTTCAACAAACTCATCATAGATAGTGAAAAAATATTGATATCCTTTATCATCTGTAATTTTAAAGCTATCAACATCATAGCTCTGAGGATTAACGTTAGCCTCTACAATTACATTGGCATTGCTATTCATCATTTGTACTGTAAACCCACTATCATTAGTATTGGGTACAATTAAAAAATTACCCATTAAACCATTTACATTGAAATAGTAGACATCGTTAAATTGAGATCTAGGGTCAACATAAACTTGAGTGAGTATTGTTTTATACATTTCATCAGGTTGAAACACAATTGTTCTTGTTACAATACCTCCACAAAACAATGACCATCCAAGACCTACATCACTAGCTTTATCCAATAAATTAATATTCTGAGCATGATAGCTCAATCCAATCGGAATAGATAAATCTTTAGAACGAGTTGAAAAAGAGTAAATAGGTACAGAAACATTGGGTGTCCCAGTAAATTTATCAACTTTGATATCACCATACGTTATAAATGAGGCAGCACTTGGTGTTGAGCGAGTAAAATCTTTTGGTAAATCAATCTGTGCGTTTACAAAAGAAATAGAGAATATAAGGAGAGAAAGTATTTTTTTCATGGTATTAGTTGGCTTTGATTATTTTTACTCCGTTTGATTGTACATTAGTTTTAATATTTACAACATAAATTCCTTCAGGCAAACCACTTAAATCAATAGGTACTGTTCTTGATTGAATTTCAAATTGTTGAAGTTGTCGCCCAGTTAAATCAGCTACAGTGGCCGTTCCACGTTCAAATTCATACCCAACAATAATTGTAGTAAACTGTTTTGTTGGGTTAGGATAAGCCTCAATTTCAAGCGTAGGATTATCAGGCTTTTTGTTATCTTTTAGTTTAACTATCCAAAAATCATCTTGACCGATTCCGGTACTTTTATCTCCTGAAATTGATGAATTTGAATTTCCAGCCATAAGATACCCTCCATCACGTGTTTCAATAACTTTCTTCAAAATATCTTTCCCATCTCCATGCACAATTTTTGACCAAATAACATCGCCTTCAACATTGATTTTAAAGGCAAGAAAATCATCTTCCAATGGGGGTTTCTTATTTTTTCGAGTAGCTTGCTTTGATTTTGAAGCAAAATGGGAAGTGCCAATCACATAAGCTCCTATTAAAAACGTACCGTCTTGGTTTTCCACAATGGAAGTAAGAGTTTCATTTTCAGCATAATTATAGGTCTCTTGCCAAATTATCTCACCTTCAAAACTGAGTTTAAGCAACCATAAATCCGTTCCTTCTTTATTGCTCTTAATTTTATCATGACCAGTATTTGAATTTGAATGCGCTCCAATAAAAAGTTCATTTTTAGAAGTAACAATTAACGTTTGTATAACATCAGAACCTTCTGAACCGATAGCTTTCTGCCATTTTTCAACACCATCTTTATCTAAACTGATTAGCCAAATATCGTCCATTCCCCTGGCTCCGATAGTTTTTGTGCCATCATCATTAGAATTAGAAATACCTGCAAGTATGATATCTTCACCATGTAGAACCATACTTTTCAATTCATCTGCATAACTTCCACCGAAAGTTTTTTGCCACTCCATCTTTCCCTCAGAATTTACTTTTATTACCCAATAATCTAAGTTTCCATAGGATGGCTCCGTTTTGTAGATGTATTTTACTTTTTTATCCTTTTCCTCCGTAGGTATATCTATTACTGTCCCCTTTCCAGAGGTTCCAGCAATAACGTAACCGCCATCTCTAGTCTGCAATACTTTGGCATTTTTCTCTTGTCCAAACCCTCCAAGGGCAAGTTGCCATTCTTCAGCTCCATTTGGTGATAATTTGATAATCCAAAAATCATCTTTACCAATATTCAAGGAGTGCTTACTTTCTGATTTACTTGAATTTGAGGTGCCGGCAAGTAAAAAACCTCCTTCACGGGTGAGTAACACCGAGTTTAGCACTTCATTTTCTGAACCACCAAATGTTTTTTGCCACTCAGGTTCGCCTTTATCATTCATTTTCCAAATGAAATAATCATAATTTCCCAAATGATTAGCAGTCTTATTCCCTGACTTTACAGAAGCAGAAAATCCTGCCACTAAAAAACCATTATCAGGACAAGGCACAATATCAGATAACACCTCCGATTGTTTCCCTCCTAAACTTTTTTCCCATAAAATTTTTTGTGAATGTGCAGTCAACGAAAAGATATACTCAATGACTAAAAGTAAAAATAAAGCTACAATGCGCATAAAATATAGTTGTTAAGATATTACATATTACTTTAGGCGGATACCAATTACATCAACAACTACATCTATCCAGCGGCTAAGGTATACTTCTGCTTTAACTACTAGGTAAGCAAAAAGTGTACATTTTGTTAAATTTTCAATATTAAAACTTTGTTTAAAAGTCCATGTACTAATAATTGCTCTGAATTGTTAAAAACAAGTATTTTTTTCCAAAAATAAGTTTTGATTTTTTTTTGAACTAATTTTTTGAAAAGGAAAAAACCCATTTTTTAAGGGGAAAAATACCAATATGTTGCAGGAAAAATATTTTTTTGATAGGTGAAAAAATCCGTAAATAATTTTTTTGCAAAATGCGCACCAAAAAATAAAACATGCGCACCATTTTGTAGCCAGAAAAGTCTACACTTTTTCTGATTATAATAGCATTTAGGAATAATATAAATATTAAGATAGGTAATAATATAAAAAAAGCCACTCTTTCGAATGGCTTCTCTAAAGTTGCTCCCCCTCTTGGGCTCGAACCAAGGACCCTCTGATTAACAGTCAGATGCTCTAACCAACTGAGCTAAGGAGGAAGATGTTATATCTTTTAAGCGGTTGCAAAGATAAAACGGAATTTTACAAATGCAAACATTTTAGGCAAAAATTTTCAAAAAAATACTATTTGAAAATCGCCTTATATAGGTCGTTTCCATTGGCAAAAACCAACAACGCAATAAGAATCACAAAACCAACCATTTGGGCTCGTTCCAAGAATTTATCGCTAGGTTTACGACCCGAAATCATTTCATACAATAAAAACATCACATGACCACCGTCAAGGGCTGGAATAGGCAACAAATTCATAACGCCCAACATGATTGATAAAAACGCCGTGATTCCCCAAAACACTTGCCAGCTCCAAGCAGACGGAAACACGTTGAAAATAGCACCAAAACCACCCACGGCTTTGTATGCGCCGGTGTCGGGATTGAAAATAGCTTTCAACTGTTTGCCATAACTCGTCAGTTGGTCAATCCCCATTTGAATTCCAATAGGAATCGATTCCCAAAGACTGAATTCCTCCGATTTAACGCTGTACAATCCTAGTTTTTCTAAATTATCAAGCGGCAACATGGGAGCATAAGCTACGCCTAATTTCCCCTCTTTGTTCACGTTCAATTGAACAGGCACTTCTTTTCCGTCGCGTTCAACAACCGCAGCTACGGTTTTTCCTTTCAGGGTAGTTAACTGCGCAAACAACTCGTCTGCGTAGGTTATAGGTTGTCCATTAAACCCTTTTAAAATATCTTTTTTCTTGAGCTGTTTTGCATTGTGTGAACCGGCAGGAATATCCGAAACTATAAACGGAATCCGAAGGGTTATCAATGCCTTACGGTCTGTTTTTAGAAGTTGATCAATAAAATTAACAGGAAGTTTGATTACCGTGTCTTGCCCTTTTCGATTCACTTCCACTTCTTTGGCTAATGCCAATTGTGGTTGTATGTCGTTGAAACGCTCGATCTTGGTTTGGTCAATGCGCACAATTTTGTCTCCATTTTGAAGTCCCGCTTTTTCCAATACCGGATTGATCACCCAAACGCCATCTTTCACATCACTGTTGGCAATGTATTGCTGGCCATAATAAAAGGTCATACCAATGTAAATGAGGAAAGCAAGAATAAAATTGACCAATACTCCTCCCAGCATGATGATTAAACGTTGCCAAGCGGGTTTCGATCGGAATTCCCACGGTTGGGGTTCGCCTTGCATCTGCTCTGTGTCCATCGACTCGTCAATCATCCCCGCGATTTTCACATAGCCTCCCAACGGAAGCCATCCGATACCATAGACCGTTTCGCCTACTTTCTTTTTGAAAAGGGAAAATTTAACGTCAAAAAACAAATAGAATTTTTCTACTCGTGTTTTAAACAACTTAGCCGGTATAAAGTGGCCAAGTTCGTGAAGGACAATCAATATTGAGAGACTCAGTAAAAACTGACTCAGTTTAATTACAAATTCCATGGATGCGTTACCTAAAAATTCAATGCGCCACAAAAATAGCACATTTTGATTCGGAGAATGTCCCTTTAAAAATTAATTCCCGTTTTTTATCATTTTTTTATGAAAAACGCCTTCCGAAGTGCGAATACGAACGGTATAGCTTCCCGTGGCCAATCCAGAAATATTCATATCAACCGATGCGTAAGTCGCCACTTTTTGTCCCAAAGGATTGTACACGTCAATGGCGATTAGGGTTTGGGTATTGGGCATTTGAAGGTGAACCAATTCTTTGGCTGGATTAGGATACAACGCCAAAACCGTATCGGGCGTAAAGCTGTCGTTCCCTAATTGAGCCGTGTTATTGCGTGAAATGATTTCCCGTTTGGGATCGAATTGAACTCCTGTTACCAAAAAAGGTACCGGTACTATAAATTCTTCTCCGTCAAAGGTGTGTTCCAAAACTACGTCATGCGTTTGTCCCCCAGCACCTGTTAAACGCACCATCACGGGCATTTCAAAAAAGGAAACACTAGAATGCGATTGCGACTGGTTGAGGGTAATTTTAGCCTGACCGCCACCCCAATTTTGCGCAATAACGCTGTAGGTTGGATACCCTTGATTGTACACCCAATCGTTGAAAAATTCGGTCAAATCACTACCATGAACGGCTTCCAAATGGCTTTTGAATTGCGCTGTTACGGCATAATTAAAGGCCAATGCTGGGTCGGCCAAATAGTTGCGCAACGCCTGAAAATAATTGGTATCTCCCATTCGCCAACGCAACATGTGCAACACCATTGCGGCTTTGTTGTAACTCAATCGACTGCTGAAAATACGACTCGAGTTGGTCGCTTCACTATCAGTAAGGTAAACAGCTCCTCCCGTTTGCGAGGTGATGTTGTTGATTAATTGTGTTTTGTTGGCAATAAAAGCAGTTTCACCATCAAATTGTTCGATGACCAAGGATGACAAATACGTGGCAAATCCTTCATTCAACCAAATGTCTTTCCACGACCCACAGGTTACTTTGTTGCCAAACCATTGGTGCGCCAACTCGTGTGCAATAAGTCCACGACTGAAATTATTCATAAAGGACATTGTTGTATGTTCCATTCCACCACCCCAACCAAATTGAGCATGGCCGTATTGCTCATTTCGATACGGATAAGGTTCAAACAACGTTTCAAAGTAGTCCATGATGCTTAAGGTTTCTTCCATTTGGGCTTGAACCGTAGCATTGAAACTTTCGGGATAAACATAGTTAATCACCGGAAACGTGTTGGGTGCCGTACCCGCAGTTTGGGTGTAAACGGTGTAATTGGTAACGGCAAAACAAATCAAATAGGCAGGAATGGGGTACCCGTGATGAAAATGGGTCGTTTTGCTGCTTCCATTGACAGTTTCCGATTGTTTCACGCCATTGGCCACAGAAACATATTGCGAAGGGGCTGTGATAAAAATATCAACACTGTTGATTTTGTCATTTAAATCTTGTTTACAAGGCCACCAATCGCGCGCACCAAAGGGTTGCGATAACGTCCACATTACGGGAACTCCCGCATGCGTACTCGCTTCAAAAGAATCAAAACCACTCACCGGTGGGGTGCCTGCATAGGTAATTTCAACGGTTGCACTCGTCCCAGCGATCACTTGAGCGGGTAAGGTAATGACCAACTCCTCATTGGCATTTTGTGTGAAAGCCAAATTCTGCGCATTCATTTTTACCGAGGATACCGTCAATTCATTCATTAAATCGAAGGTAACGGTCGTCATGTTTTGCAAAGCAGTAAACGTAGTAGTTACTTTTCCATTGACATTGGCCACGGCGGGATTAACAGTGAGTTCTATTTTATGATACGTAACATCGTAATTGGTTGTGTTGGCATTAACGGTCACGGTCATCGTAGACTCCGCCGCTTTTCGTTCGGCTTGGCTTATCGATTCAAGTTCGTCAGCATTTTGTTGTGCATGACCCAAAAGTGCCATTCCTAACAAGGAGAGAAGGTAGATTTTATTCATGGGAATTGTTGAAATTTTTGCGAATGTAAAAAAAATTACGGCATTTTGTTGATAATCAATTGCTAAATTGTGTTTTAAGTAAAAGATTTCCAATAGGCTGTATACGGGCATTTTGCCGGAAAGGCATGAAGAAATATCGAAAGCATTTTGCTACCTTTGTCCACTGAATTTTAACACCCTACACCCATGTTACAGATTGCGGTTATTCGCGAAAATCCCGAACGAATTATTACAGCTCTACAGCGCAAACATTTTGATGCTCGAGCAATAGTGATGGAGATTGTTGAATTGGATGAAAAACGACGTAGTTCGCAAGCCGCGTTGGATAATGTATTGGCCGAATCGAATAAGCTTTCCAAGGATATTGGAATGTTGATGAAAAATGGGGAAAAAGCAAAAGCCGAACTCTTAAAGCAGAAAACTACGAATCTTCGTGACGAAAGCAAACTTTTGTCGGAACAATTGGAGGTTTTTGCCTCACAATTGACCGAAAAACTCTACCTGTTACCCAACCTTCCCGCCGCGATTGTACCCGATGGCAAAACGCCCGATGAAAATGTAAATGTATTTCAAGAAGGCGCTATTCCCGTGTTGCATGAAGGCGCCCTTCCGCATTGGGAATTGGTCAAAAAATACGATATCATCGACTTCGAGTTGGGCGTAAAAATCACCGGAGCTGGTTTCCCCGTTTACAAAGGGAAAGGGGCTCGATTGCAACGCGCCTTGATTTCCTATTTTCTGGATAAAAATACACAGGCGGGCTATCAAGAATACCAAGTGCCGCATTTGGTGAATGAGGCTTCGGGGTTTGGTACCGGACAATTGCCTGACAAGGAAGGACAAATGTACCATGTAGGGTTGGATGACCTTTATTTGATTCCCACCGCTGAAGTACCGGTAACCAACTTGTTCCGCGATGAATTGTTGAGTGAAAATGACTTGCCGATTTTATGTACTGGCTATACTCCTTGTTTCCGTCGTGAGGCAGGTTCGTATGGGGCACATGTTCGTGGCTTGAATCGTTTGCACCAATTTGATAAAGTCGAAATTGTTCGTATTGAACATCCCGAGCAGTCGTATGATGCGTTGGAAGGGATGGTTGAACATGTGAAAAATATCATGCGGGAATTGAAATTACCTTACCGAATTCTTCGCTTGTGCGGAGGCGATATGAGTTTTGCTTCGGCGCTAACCTATGATTTTGAAGTGTTTTCAACAGCGCAAGACCGTTGGTTGGAAATTTCTTCGGTGTCCAATTTCGAAACCTTCCAAGCCAATCGCTTAAAATTGCGTTTTAAAGGTAAAGATGGAAAAACACAATTGGCACACACCTTAAACGGTAGTTCATTGGCCTTACCTCGTGTCATGGCTGGAATCTTGGAAAATTATCAAACGCCCGAAGGAATTGTGATCCCAGAAGTTTTACGTCCGTACACCGGATTTGATATCATCAATTAACATACGTTAAGAAACCCTAAACAATTGTACTAAATAACCGCCTTTTGTGTTATTTTAGTACATTGTTTTTTTATTATGAAGCGATTACTCTTTTTACTTTTCTTCTGCATCGGAATTCATGCTGTAGCTCAAAACGAGCAATTGGCACAGAATTACTTTGACCGTGGAGAATTTGAGAAAGCCTTGGTGAGCTATGAAGAATTGCTTAAATCGCAACCCCATAATTTTAATTTTTTCCAGCGAACGGTTGAATGCTACCAGCAATTGCAACAATTTGACAAGTCCGAAAAACTCATTCAAAATCGCTTAGACCAATACAAACAAGGCAGTTATTTGGTTGAGTTAGGGTACAATTTCCAATTACAAAAAGAGGCTGACAAAGCCAAAAAGTATTACGAACAAGCCCTGGATAAAATTCGCAAAAACCATAACGAAGTCTATCAAATTGCCTATGGTTTTGATAAAAAAGGGCTTACGGATTACGCTATTCAAGCCTATGAATTGGCAGTGAGTATCGAACCCAAATACAACTTCAATTACCAAATGGCGTTGCTCTACGGGCAAAAAGGGGACATGGATAATATGATCGAGAAGTTCTTGACCGAGTCTTACAACAATCCCCAAAGCTTAGTGATGATTCAAAACCAATTGTCGCGTTTTATGAGCGAAGATGCTTCGGTAACCTTCAACGATGCCTTGCGCAAAGCCTTGTTGGGTCGCATTCAAAAAACTCAAGATTTGTTTTGGAATGACTATCTGAGCTGGTATTACGTGCAACAAAAAGAGTACGGCAAGGCCTTTATACAGCAAAAAGCAATTTATAAACGCAGCCCCGAGTCGTTTTCCAATATTGTCAATTTGGCCCAATTGGCTATGAGTGAAAACGACGAAGATGCCGCCACCGAAATTCTGAACTTTATTCTTGAAAATACCCGCGATTTGGACCTCCAAATCAAAGCCCACACCTATTTGATTGAACTGCAAATCAAGAAAGCGCAACCTGCAGGGTATCCCGCTATTGCAGCCGAATTGGACACGCGTATCAAACAGTTTGGAGTGAGTCCCTATTCGTTATCCTTATTGCAATTGAAAGCGAAGTTTTCGGCTTTTCAGCAAAAAGATACCGAAACCGCCAAAGTCATTTTAAAAAATGCACTCGAAATGCCCTTGAAACGCGAGGAAATTGCTGAGGTAAAAATGGATTTAGCTGCCATATTGTTGTTGGAAGAAAAGTTCAACCAAGCCTTAATCTATTTCGCGCAAGTTGAAAATGAGGGCGGGAATAATCCGTTGGGACAAGAAGCAAGTTTGCGGGTGGCAAAAACGAGTTATTACAAAGGCGATTTCAAATGGGCCGAACACCAATTGGGCGTCTTGAAGTCAGCTTCTACCCAATTAATCGCCAACGACGCGATGGATTTATATTTGCTTATCAGCGACAATACCGTAGCCGATTCGACACAAACGGCTTTGAAAAAGTTTGCCCGGGCTGATTATTTGTTATACCAAAATAAAAAAGCCGAAGCCTTACAAGCTTTTCAGACCATTTTAAAAGAACACAAGGGGCAGGAAATCGAACCCGTAACGCTCTTGCGCATTGGTAAATTGTGGGAAGAACAAAACAATTTTCCCGAAGCCATTGCGAGTTACCGCCAAATCATTGACCAACACAAAGAATGTATCTATGTGGATGAGACGACCTATTTTGCGGCCGAATTATACCAAAAAACAGGAGAAGTCGATAAGGCCAAATCCCTGTATGAAGATATCATTCTCCACCGAGAAGACAGTATTTTTTATGTCGATGCGCAAAAGAAATTTCGTCGATTGCGCGGGGATAAAGAACTATAGGGAGCTATTTAAATATTGAATTATAAATTATAAATGGAAATTTCCATTTAAAAATTGAAGCGGGTATATGATACTATATAATGTTACCATCAATATTCACGAAAGCGTTCACGATCAATGGATGCGTTGGATGCAAACCAAGCATATAAACGATGTCTTGGCTACCGGTAAGTTTTGTTCTGCCCGATTGGTAAAGGTCTTAGTCGAGGAGGAAATGGGAGGAGTAACTTATGCCGTGCAGTATACCACCGATAGCTTGGAAACGTTACAACGCTATTACGATGAAGACGCCTCCCGGTTACGCGAAGAGGGCTATCAATTGTTTGGGGATAAAATGTTGGCGTTTCGAACGGAATTGCAATTAATTTCAGAACATTATCAAAATAATTGATGCCATGGAAGTTCGTTTTACCACCAAAGAAGAAAGCAATGCTCGTCGACAAGCGGATTTTTTGAAGCTTTCCAAAACGGAGCGCGTACTAGCATTTTTTGCCTTGTGTAGACGAATGAAATCCTTCCCCGTAAAATAAAATTCCTCCCCAAAAAAGGACAACTTTTTTAATCATAATTTCTTCTCATGAACCAAGTTAGAGCCAAAAAACATTTAGGGCAACATTTTTTAACCGACGAAACGATTGCCCGTCGTATTGGCGATACCTTGACGTTGGAAGGCTATGATACGGTACTAGAAATCGGACCTGGAATGGGGGTGTTGACCAAGTATTTGTTGGAAAAAGATATCGATACCCATGTGGTCGAAATTGATACCGAATCTGTAGCGTATTTGGAACAACATTATCCCAAATTGCATGGAAAAATTCTATCCAAAGACTTTTTAAAGCACGATTTTTATACCGAGTTTGAAGGAAAGCCTTTTGCCATAACGGGCAATTTCCCCTACAATATTTCGACACAAATTGTTTTTAAAATGCTCGAAATGCGCGATCGAGTGCCTGAATTCTCAGGGATGTTTCAAAAAGAAGTGGCCGAACGGATTTGTGAAAAAAAAGGGAGTAAAACCTATGGTATTCTCTCGGTTTTGGTTCAAGCGTTTTATGAGGCCGAATACTTATTTACCGTTGGTGAACACGTGTTCAATCCGCCGCCCAAAGTCAAATCGGGGGTCTTGCGTTTGGTACGAAAATCCGATTATCGTCTAGCCTGTAATGAGAAAATGCTCTTCAATGTGGTAAAAACTGCCTTTAATCAACGCAGAAAAACGCTACGAAACAGTTTAAAATCCTTAAATTTGCCCGATCCTTTACGGGAAGATGCGGTATTTGATCTTCGTCCAGAACAATTGTCCACCGAAGATTTTATTGCATTGACCCAAAAAATCGAGGCATATGCAGTTTAAAATCAGTAAAGAGTTACTGGATCAAATCAATAATTTGATTCTGCACAATAAGGAGCGTGAGTTACACGACCTCCTTAGCGAACTGCATTATGCCGATATCGCCGAGATCATGGAAGAACTCGACGATACCCAAGCATCCTACATCTTTAGCATTCTCGATTCTGAAAAAACAGCCGATGTGCTGATGGAAATCGATGAAGAACTTCGCGAAAAGATTCTCAAACGCATGTCGGCGAAAGAAATTGCCGAAGAAATTGACGAACTCGATACCGATGATGCGGCCGATATTATTGCCGAACTTCCGCAAAGCAAAAAAGAGGAGGTAATCTCTGAGCTTGAAGACGTTGAACATGCCAAAGACATTGTCGATTTGTTGCGCTACGACGAAGATACGGCCGGAGGTTTGATGGGGAAAGAGTTGGTTAAAGTCAATGAAAATTGGAACGTACTGACCTGCGTCAAAGAAATGCGCTTACAAGCCGAAAACGTCACCCGCGTTCATTCGATTTATGTGGTCGATGATGACAATCGGTTGAAAGGACGCTTATCGTTGAAAGATTTATTGACTACCTCTACGAAAACGCCCATCAGTGAGGTATACATCAAAAAAGTAGATTACGTTCGTGTGAACACTTCCAATACCGAGGTGGCCCGAATCATGCAGAAATACGACTTGGAAGCCATTCCCGTTGTGGATGAAATGGGACGCTTGGTAGGGCGTATCACCATTGATGATATCGTCGACGTGATTAAAGAAGAAGCTGATAAAGATTACCAGTTGGCGGCGGGGATCTCGCAAGACGTCGAGGCAGATGACAGCATTCTGGATTTGACCCGCGCGCGCTTACCTTGGTTAGTTTTGGCTTTGTTCGGCGGTTTTATCTCTGTAGAAATGCTGAGTTTGTTTGAAGGCGCCATGAAAGAACATTACAAATTATTCTTTTTTACCCCCTTGATTGCAGCGATGGCGGGAAATGTAGGCGTACAATCTTCGGCGATTATCGTTCAAGGTTTGGCCAATCAATCCATCAGTGGTTCTATTTTAAATCGCCTCCTTAAAGAAATTTCCCTCAGTTTGCTCAACGGCATAATCCTAGCGTCGATTTTGTTTTTGGGCAGTCATTTTCTTTTGGGCGTTGAGGTGAAAATTGGGGTAATTGTTACCATCGCGTTAGTTTCAGTGATTATCACTGCTTCGCTTATTGGAACCTCTATTCCGTTAATTTTGGATAAGTTTGGGATCGACCCAGCGTTAGCAACGGGCCCGTTTATCACCACGAGCAATGATATTTGCGGGATTTTGATTTACTTTTCCATTGCCCGAATGATTTTGGGCTTCTAGTTCGGTTTCCCTTTTCATATCTTTGTTTCTCACCAATCGCATTTGTTTTGAAGACCAACGCCATTCGCATCCTTCATTTAGATACCAACCATCCGTTGCTTTGGGCGCAATTGGAGGCTGCTGGATTTACCAACGAAGCCGATTATACTTCCGATAAAGCTGCCGTTGAGGCCAAGATTAATCAGTATCATGGGATTGTCATCCGTAGTCGGTTTAACATTGATGTGCAGTTTCTCGAGGCGGCTACCCAGTTGCAGTTTATTGCGCGTGTAGGGGCAGGTTTGGAGAGTATTGATGTTGAATATGCCACACAAAAAGGAGTGCAATTAATCGCAGCCCCCGAAGGCAATCGCAACGCAGTAGGCGAACAAGCCCTAGGCATGCTGTTGTCGCTCATGAATAAGTTAAATCGTGCCGATCGTATGGTCCGTCAAGGCCAATGGGTGCGCGAGGGTAATCGAGGGTATGAGTTGGAAGGAAAAACCGTAGGAATCATAGGCTACGGTAATATGGGAAAATCTTTCGCTCAAAAATTACGCGGCTTTGAAGTGAATGTCCTTTGCTATGATATTCAAGAAAATGTGGGTGATGCTTGCGCACGACAGGTTGATTTAGCGACACTGCAAGCCGAGGCCGATGTAGTAAGCTTACACATCCCCTGGACACCTGAGACCCACAAAATGGTCAACCGCGAATTTATACAAGCCTTTACCAAACCCTTTTGGTTGATCAATACCTCCAGAGGAAAAAATGTGGATACGGCCGATTTGGTTGAAGCCTTGCAAGAAGGAAAAGTGTTAGGCGCTGGATTGGATGTATTGGAATATGAAAAATTATCCTTTGAAAGCTTGTTTACCGACCACCGACCCGAAGCGTTGCAGTATTTATTGGATTCCGAAAATGTGTTGTTAACCCCACATATTGCAGGATGGACGTATGAAAGTCATGAGAAATTAGCCCAAACCATTGTCGATAAAATCAAGCAGCAGTACGGTCTATTCATCCCCCATAAAAGTGCGCCCAATAAAGAGGCCAGTGTAACGGGTATAGGAGGGATATTTTTTAAATCAAAAGACCCAAAAGCGCTGAAATCCTGGTATGCCACGCATTTAGGGATTCCAGTAGACGACTATGGGTGGTCGTTTTGGTGGAAAGATGCTCAAGGAAACGATGCCATGACCCAATGGGCTCCATTTGAGGCAAGCACCCGTTATTTTGAACCCAGTGATAAAGAATTTATGCTCAATTTTCGCGTGCATCACTTGAAGCCATTACTCACCGAATTAGCCGCACAAGGCGTTACTATTATTGGGAATCCAGAAACCTATGACTATGGAACCTTTGCCTGGATTTTGGATCCCGAGGGGCATAAGATTGAACTTTGGGAGCCAATCGATGCGGCATTTCAAGAAAAATAGTTATTTTTAAAACCTATAATTCAAAATCTAATCAACAAAAAAACAAAAATTATGGATTCACAAAAAGTAGACATGTTCATGATGGCCAATTCAAAATTCTTTGAAGCCCATCACTTACCCGCCATTCGCGAGCGTTTGTTAAGTTTGGATGAAACTAAATGGGGAATGGTGCAAACCACACAATATAAAGATCCAACCACCAGTTTAATTATTTCATTGTTGGCAGGTGGATTAGGAATCGACCGCTTTTATGTAGGCGATACGGGATTAGGGATTGCAAAATTACTTACCTGTGGTGGGTTAGGTATTTGGAATATCGTAGACTGGTTTTTGATCATGGGAGTCACTCGTGAGAAAAACATGGAAAATTTCCAAAACGCGATTTACTAATACGTACTGAAAAGTTATGACCCGAAACCGGCTATACACTTGGGTGTTACTGCTCTCCGTTTCGGGTTTTTTGTATCTAGTTTACGCACTTTTTGGCCCTTCGGATGCCCCAATTCATGTTTGTATTTTTAAAAACATAACTGGCTATCCGTGCCCCTCTTGTGGGACTACGCGGTCACTAATTGCGCTGTTTCACGGTAATTTTGCGGAAGCGATTTACAAAAATCCCTTGGGCTATGTGATGGCTTTGGTTATTCTTACCGTTCCTCTTTGGGTGCTCCGTGATGTGCTCACTCAAAAAGCTGATTTTTTTATTTTTTATGGCAAAATTGAAGCTTTTTTTACCCAGCGTATTCCTATGCTCCTGGGAATTGGCTTAATTTTTGCCTTGTGGATGTGGAATATTTATAAAGCATTATGATACAAACCGTTCAATTTCCCTACAAACCTTCTGAGCACGAGGCTGAAAAGGCTTCCAACAGTTATTTGATGTCTCTGGTTGCTTTGGTCGCCGGACTACCGCTGCCCATCATCAATTTAATTGCCACATTTTTCTTTTACATTGCCAATCGAAAAGGCACTTATTATGTGCGTTGGCATTGCACGCAGGCGTTATTTTCGCAAGCGGCGTTATTGTGTATGAATAGTTTTGGATTCTGGTGGACCATCGACATTATTTTTTATAATCATCCGGTGAGTAGTACCTATTTTGCCTATTTATTTACGGTAATTATTTTCAATATCACCGAGTTTATTTCAACCATTTACTTGGCGGTCAACACCCGAAAAGGAAAGCATATCGAATTGTGGTTTTTTGGCCCTTTAACCAATTTAATCTGTAAACCCGATGGCACAAAATAAAGTTATTTTACAAGGCGTTGTTTTACTCGCACTCTTTTTTGGTCTCTTTTTTGGCTTGCGTCAAATCGATTTTGTCAAGGTTTTTCATATTCGACAAACGCAATTGAATACCGCATCAAAGTTGGGCGACTTACTTTGGGAACAGGTCGAAGAAACCGAAGTTATCATTCATAACGATACGCTTCAAAAGACCTTGGATTCATTGATGCAACCCCTATTGGAAGCCAATGATATTCCGAAGGATTCCATTCGTTTGCATTTGATTGAAAACGATGCTGTAAATGCATTTGCCATGCCCAACAACCATTTGGTGGTGTATACGGGTTTAATTAAAGCCTGTACCAAACAAGAGTCGGTGCAAGGCGTATTGGCGCACGAAGTAGCGCACATTCGTAAGAATCATGTGATGCAAAAGTTGTCAAAAGAAATCGGATTGAGTGTGTTGCTAGGTGCCACGGGAAATAATGGCGCACTCATTCGTGAAATCATCAAAACCTTATCCTCTACGGCCTATGATCGCGCTCTGGAAAAAGAAGCCGATTTGACCGCCGTAGATTATATGATGAAGGCAAAGATTAATCCGCAACCTTTGGCTGATTTTATGTACCAGTTAGCCCAAGAACGCTCTCTTCCCGACGGTTTTGGTTGGATTTCAACCCACCCCGAGTCGGAAGATCGTGCCGCTTACATCCTCGATTATGTGAAAGGAAAAAAACTAGGCAATCGCCAGGTGCTTAAACCCAACGATTGGGAAGCATTCAAACGACAAATCGAAGAAAATCATTAAAAAAAATACCTGACTTTTTGGTCAGGTATTTTTGTATTTAAGGCGCGGGATTCGGATGCCGTTCTTGAATTTTTTCAATTTCACCGCATAGTTCTTTCGACAACACCACCGAAAAAGCCGCGAGGTTTTCTTCCAACTGACGGACACTTGTCGCACCGATAATGGTTGAGGTTACAAACTGTTGTTGATGCGTAAAAGCAAGTGCCATTTGTGTGAGTGTTAACCCCTGTTTTTCGGCCAATTCTTTATACAAACGCGTAGCTGTAAAACAGTTTTCGTTGGTATATCGTGTAAAATTGGGGAACAATTTCATCCGCGATTGGTCGGGATAACCGTTAAGGTATTTGCCCGTTAGAAATCCAAAGGCCAAGGGTGAATACGCCAACAAGCCGACTCCTTCACGGTAGCATAATTCGCTCAACCCCACTTCATACAGGCGATTAAGTAACGAATAGGGATTTTGAATGGTGACAATGCGCGGCAATCCATGGCGCTCACTTTCTTGCAAAAAGCGAACGACGCCAAAAGGATTTTCATTCGAAACACCAATATGTTTGATTTTACCATCTTTAATCAGACCGTCAAAAACCTGTAGAACTTCTAGCGTACTGTCGTGCCATTGGGTATCAAATTCGGTCAATCCCCGTTTGCCAAACATATTCATAATCCGCTCAGGCCAATGCAATTGATACAGGTCAATGTAGTCGGTTTGTAGGTTCTTCAAACTTAAATCAACCGCTTCATGCAGACTCTTTTTGGAAAAATCTAAGGGTTGCCGAATGTATTCCATCCCGCGATTGGGTCCGGCGATTTTGGTGGCAAGGACCAACTTTTCCCGTTCACTCGCTCCAATTTTCTTAATCCATGTCCCAATAAAGCGTTCCGTACTGCCAAAAATTTGCGCATTTCCACCAATAGGATACATTTCGGCTGTATCAATAAAGTTAATTCCATTGGCGATAGCACAATCCAACTGACTGTGGGCTTCCGCTTCTGTATTTTGATTGCCAAAAGTCATGGTGCCGAGGCAAACGGTGCTCACCTCAAGCTCAGTATGGGGTAGATGGGTGTAGGTCATCATGGTTATTATAATTCTTCCAACATTTTGGAGATTTCATCCAATTTTGGGGTCAGGATGATTTCAATACGTCGGTTTTTCGCTTTTCCTTCAGCGGTGGTATTGGGTTGCAAAGGCGCGTATTCCCCACGTCCTGCAGCGGTTAAGTTTTGACGGTTAATGTCCTTATTTTCCGAAAGAATATTGACAATCGCGGTGGCACGTTTGGTCGATAAGTCCCAATTACTTTCGATGCCGCCGCCAATGTTTCCTAAGATTTTATCATCATCGGTATGTCCTTCAATTAATACCGAAATTTCAGGGTTTTGGGCCAAAACTTTACCCAATTCGACTACGGCTTTTTTTCCTTCAACACCGACAGCCCAGCTTCCGGTTTGGAACAATAATTTGTTTTCCATCGAAACGTATACTTTTCCGTTTTTCTGTTCAATGGTCAATCCTTTTCCTTCAAAAGCATTTAAGGCACGAGAAAGGTTGTCTTTCAAACGTTTCATATTGGCATCTTTAGCCGCAATGTAAGCTTCCAATTCGTTGAGTCGTTTGGAGCTGGCTTCCAATTCGCCCCGTAATTTATTCAAACGTTCTTGCTCAGCAGCCATGGCTTTTTCTTTGGCTTCCAATTGCGCCAACAGCTCACGATTTTTGTTGATGTTGTTGCTCAAAGCTTCATTGCTGTCTTTTTCCAAGGCCGAATAAGCCGCTTGTAAATTCTTTAGGCTTTTTTCAGAAGCGCTGAGTTCGGTTTGAAGTTTATCGCGATCTGCTTTCAGTTTGTCATACTCTGCTTTCAGTTTGGCCGCATCGGTTTCTAACTGTCCCTTCGCTTTTTGTAACTTTTCATTTTCATCTGAAATCTGACGATTTTCTTTTTTCAAATCGGCGTATTTGCTCTCCAACTCGTTATAAATTTTCTTAGAGACACATGAGGTAGTTAAGGCCACCAAGGTAAAACCTAAAAACACTTTTTTTATCATAATCATTTATTTATGGGGTTTGTTTGTGTTCAATTTCGACAACAATAGGACAGTGGTCTGAATGTTTCGCTTCGGGTAAAATTACAGCCCGTTGTAAGCGGTCACGCAACGATTCACTGACCAAGTTGTAATCAATGCGCCACCCTTTATTGTTATTGCGGGCATTGGCGCGGTAACTCCACCAACTATATTGATGCGGTTCTTTGTTAAAATGACGGAAACTATCGATAAATCCCGACTTCATAAAGGCATCCAACCAAGCGCGTTCTTCGGGCAAAAATCCAGAAACCGTGGCATTGCGAATCGGATCATGGATATCGATGGCTTGGTGACAAATGTTGTAATCCCCACCAATCACCAAGTTGGGAACGGTTTGTTTGAGCGTATTGATATAGGCTTGGAAATCGTCCATGTATTTGAACTTATGGTCCAAGCGTTCGCTATTGGTTCCCGAAGGAAGATACAAACTCATTATCGAAAGATCACCAAAATCGGCACGAAGGTTACGTCCTTCAAAATCCATGTGCGCAATACCTGTCCCATACACGACATTGTCGGGTTTACTTTTGGATAAAATCGCTACTCCGCTGTAGCCCTTTTTTTGTGCTGGAAAATAGTATTGATAGGGATAACCTGCCGCTGTAATGGCATCGGTTGGAATTTGATCCTCAGTAGCTTTAATCTCCTGAAGGCAAATTACATCAGGGTTGGCGTGTTGCAACCAATCAAGAAATCCTTTGGTGATAGCCGCTCGAATTCCATTGACATTGTAAGAGATAATTTTCATGAATGGGTCAAAAATCGTTTAGGAAAGGCGTTCCTTTTGTACGTTGTTCAAAAATAGGTAATTCAAGGAAACTCTTTGAGCGATGTGGAAAAATTATAATAAATGTTTAACCTTTTTGGGGAAAAGGGGATTTTTTAAAATGGGGATTACGAAGAATTGTTATCTTTGTTTTTTTACAAAACAGATACAATAAAACAACTCCATGGGTTTAGTTACAGCGAAAGAAGTAGCCAAAGCAATTAATGCCGACAAATACGGAGTATTGGGGACATTTGCAGGATGGTTGTTGATGAAAGTTTTGAAAATTTCTACACTGAATAAAATCTACGATCGCAATAAACATCTCAGTGAACTTGATTTTTTGAATGCGATTTTGGATGAGTTTGAAATCAAATTCGAAATTCCCGAAGAAGATTTAAAGCGATTGCCCAAAGACGGCGCTTATATTACGATTTCCAACCATCCATTAGGCGGAATTGACGGGATATTGTTGTTGAAACTGATGCTGGAGCGGGAACCCAATTTCAAAATCATAGCCAACTTTTTATTGCACCGTATCGAACCGATGAAACCGTATATCATGCCGGTTAATCCGTTTGAGAATCACAAAGATGCCAAGTCGAGCGTGGTGGGAATTAAAGAAACATTACGTCATTTAAGCGATGGCAAACCTTTAGGAATGTTCCCCGCAGGTGAAGTTTCAACTTACAAAGACGGGAAATTAGTGGTTGATAAAGAATGGGAAGAAGGCGCGATTAAAGTCATCCGAAAAGCCCAAGTCCCTGTTGTTCCTATTTATTTTCACGCTCAAAATAGTAAGCTTTTCTATTTGCTTTCCAAAATTAGCGACACCTTGCGAACGGCCAAATTGCCTTCGGAACTGCTAACGCAAAAAGGGCGAGTGATTAAAGTGCGTATCGGAAAACCTATTCCTGTAGCCGAACAAAACGAACACGGAAGCTTAGAGGAATACTCCGAATTTTTACGGCGAAAAACCTATATGTTGGCCAATTCCTTTGACGACGAAAGTAAGTTTCAATCCTTGCATGCGTTGAAGCCTTCCAAAAACGTCAAACAGATTGCACATCCTGCCAATCACGATAAAATACTCGAAGATATTGCTGAAGTCCGCAAAGGCGATTACCGCTTGCTGCAAAGTAAAAACTATGAAGTCTTTTTGGTCTCGGCCGATAAGATTCCCAATATTCTTCATGAAATTGGTCGCCTTCGGGAAATTACGTTTCGGGAAGTAGGAGAGGGCACGAATGAATCCTTAGACCTCGATAAATTTGACAAGTACTACCAGCATATGTTCTTGTGGGATGAAGAAACCCAACGCATAGCTGGAGCGTATCGTATGGGATTGGGAAGTGAAATTTTTCCGCAATACGGTATCGATGGGTTTTACCTCAACGATTTGTTTCGCTTTGAACCCGAATTGTATCCCATGATGGCGCAATCCATCGAAATGGGTCGCGCGTTTATTATCAAAGAATACCAACAAAAACCCATGCCGTTATTTTTGTTGTGGAAAGGGATTGTGCATACCACTTTGCGTCACCCCGAACACAAGTATTTGATTGGCGGTGTCAGTATCAGCAATCAGTTTACCGAATTCTCAAAGTCGTTGATGATTGAGTTTATGAAGTCGCATTACTATGATCCGTATGTGGCGCAGTACATTCATCCCAAGATGGAGTATAAGGTAAAATTGAAAGATGCCGACAAGGATTTTGTTTTTAATGAAGCCGAAGCCGATTTGAACAAATTTGATAAAATTATTGATGAAATCGAACCGGGGAATCTGCGTTTACCCGTTTTAATTAAAAAGTATATTAAACAAAATGCACGCGTGATTGCGTTTAATGTTGACCCATTGTTTAATAACGCTGTCGATGGGTTGATGTATATCCGCATCGCCGATTTACCAGAAAGTACGGTGAAACCCGTAATGGAGGAATTCCAAGCGGAACTTGAACGAAAAATGGGGGAGCGATAATCCTCAAAGAGAATAAAAAAAGCCCTTTCATTAAAGGGCTTTTTGATTTTTATTCGCGAATGATTTTCTCCGTATACCGTAGGCCGTCTTTTTCTATTTGCAAGAAATAGAGCCCAGGCGTTAAACGGCTCATGTCGATGGTTTGCAACGTGCTTTGCTCCGGTTGAATCGTTTGTATAATTTTCCCAGAAACATCCAAAAGCGTCAAGGTTTGCAAAGCATAATGTTTGGGATTATTCAAGACAACCGTTCCTCGAGAGGGATTGGGAGCCACAGAGATCCCTAGAGCGGCAAATGTCTGTGAACCCAATGAGGTGTCGATGATGCGGAACAACGACGATCCTCCCGTAATGTACAATTCGCCATTCACATCTTCACCAAAAGAAGTAAAGAAGTTGTTCCCATTAAAATAGGGGGTATAGGTAATCGCCCCCGTTGTGATATTGAGAATCCCCATGCGGTTTTGGCAATAGTCGGCAAAATAGTACTTGTTTAACATATTGGGGTATAAGGTGCCCGTATACACAAAGCCACCAGTAATCGAACAGCCTCCTGTAGCCGCGTGGGTATACTCGGCAAAAGGCGCAATCATCCCCGCAGTATTGCTGCAGGCACTGTATACTACGGAACCTTCAAAACATTTCCATCCAAAATTTAATCCCGTATTGGGAAGCGGCGAGGGAATACGATTGATTTCTTCTACTTCATTTTGACCCACATCGGCAATCCATAAATCGCCGTTCAATCGATTAAAAGAGAACTTCCACGGATTGCGTAATCCCAACGCCCATATTTCTTGTTTTCCATTTTCATTCACAAAAGGATTCGTCGGAGGATACCCATAATTCAAAGAACCCGCTGTGGTATTGACATCCAAGCGCAACATTTTACCTAAATATACTCGCGAAGGCGCGGTGAGGTTCACTTGAAGATTTTGTGCAAAATTTTGCGGATCGCCACCACTACCGCCATCACCCATACCGATGTATAAGTAGCCATCAGGACCAAATTTTAACGTACCGCCATTGTGGTTGGAAAAGGGTTGATCAATGGTCATTAGTATCGTTCCTGTTGGATTGGCCACATTAGGGTCGGTGCTGCTCACAGTATATCGAGCAATAACTGTATCGCCAACGGTGTTTGTGTAGTTGATAAAAAATTGACCGTTGGTCGCGTAATTCGGATGAAATGCTAAGCCCAACAACCCTTGTTCCCCACTGCTCACAGTAAGCGAGGAAACATTCAAGAAAGGCGTCGCTAACACGGCATTATTTTGAACAATACGAATCAATCCGCCTTTTTGAACAATAAACAAGCGTGAATCGCCACAATGGGTAATTTCAACAGCATTACTAAGTCCCGTGACCACGGTTTGTAAGGCAATAGTCTGTGCTGAGGTGATGCATCCCCAGCCCATCAGTAGTGAAAATAGTATTTTTTTCATTGCGTACTTTAATTTGTCGAAAGATACAAAAAAATGATAAGGGTTTGATTGTCAATAAAAAATCCCGAGTTTCCCCGGGATTCTTGGCATAAAAATGTGTGTTTAGGTTAGGCTTATAAATTGTCGATGATTTTGTCTTTGGGATAGCGCACCTTATAACTGATCCGTATTTTTTTGGATTCGTTGGGCGCCAATTTGAGATCCCAAGTCATGAAACCTGTTTCTGGGTTGACCGATGCTTTGCCGTCTTCCAGTAATTCTATGGTAATGTCTTTATCCGAACTCAACGGGTGCTGGTCTTTTAAAGTCAGATTAATTTCTTCTTTTTTATTATTGCGTATGGTGATGTCATACGTAAATGTTTGCTCTTTGTAGGAAGACAAAAACTTGGTACCCGATTTATCGACCACTTTCTCGCGTTTGATGGAAATCTTTTTATCCCGACCCATGCTCAAACTCAAAGTGTCTCCCGTTTGCTCCGGATTGATGAAGGTTTTGCCCACATTCATTTCTTCAAAAACTATATTGGCCTCGCCTGGTAACAAATTGTACTGGCCGTAGTTGTCAATTTTAGCCAGCAAATACGCTTCTTTCTCCAATCGTGGCGCACTGTAGAATTTGTAAGTGGCCGGAATCTGGATTTCTTTTAATGATACACTGTGCATTTTTCCATTGGACAACACATCATACGGAATGTCAATGTCGAAGGTTACATTCAGTTGGGATTCGGAGATTTGGGTATAATCGTCGATTGTACCATCTTGATCTCCATTTCGGAAATTAGTTGTATCGTTTTCAAAATTCTTTTTCAATTCCTCATTTTTTTTAGCACGAGTATACATATTACTTTGAGGTATATTTGAAAAAAACCCTACGCCTGCTCCAGATCCACTTCCAGATTCCTGATACCTCAAAAACCACGCTTGTTGCAACGGAGCTTCGTTACTTTGGTTGGGGTTGCCGCTCGACAAACTCATTTTGATTTTTTTCCAATCGATGCCGGTCGATTGCCAAACTTGGGCTTTGTACAGCAATTGAATGGGGTCTTTAATGCTGTTGGCACGTAAGTCATACATGGGTTTCCAACCCGCACTGTTGGTGATGTACGAAAAATTCAAGGTGACAGTACCCGCGATTTCGTTTAGGACTTGTACCACCAATTTCCCTTTCGACATTTTTTCTTCCTTGGCGGTATTCAATTGCAAACGCGCATTTAAGTTGGCCAAGGTCTTATTCCACTTGGTTTCTTTTTCTTTGAAGACTTCAATTTGGTTGTCGAGTTCGATGCGTTTCGCTTTATAATACTCCACCATTTTCATCAACTCGGCGGTATTCAAACCCGAATTGGCGCCGCCCACTTGTTGGTTGTTGTCGAGGAGTCCGATGGTTTGTTGGTGGGTGTAGATTTGAATTTGGACTTTCTTAATTTCTTTCTTAACGATTTCAATACTGTCGCGCACTTTTTTAATCGCGGGATTGCTTTCGTCAATTTCGTATTCGGAGATGTAATTTTTAGTAAACTGCACCGACATTACGGTTACCGACTTCGGAGCTTTGATTTGCAACGTATTCTCGTTGATGTAATCGGCTACATTTTTTATTACGATTTCGCTATTCCCAACAGGCAAATTGAGTTGGGCGGAATGCTGCAGTTCTGCGCCGTTAAAGTATACCGTGGCACCTTGTGTTTTGGCGGTGGTAAACAAGGGTTTTTGGGCCAAGATACTCACAGGAAGGAGCAACAGCCAAAGAATATTTTTCATGTTTGGTTTTCGGTTGGTTAAGGGTATTAACGTCGGTTTCATGATTTCTATTGTTTTGAAATTATAATTTTCCAATCGATTTGTTTTTATCGTAACGAACGGTATAGCTAAACCGCACCTTTTTGGTTTCGTTGGGTTGCAATGCGATATTCCACCGTAAAAAGCCTTTATCTGTGTTGACTGAAGCTTTTCCGTCGTTGGTGAGTTCGATCAAAATACTGGAATCATTGCTCAACGGATATTGATCGCGAAGGTCAACCGTAACCGCTTCCTTTTTGTTGTTTCGAAGGGTGATTTCATACGTAAATTGCTGTTCTTTTTGAGACGACAAGAACTTAGTCGCTGATTTTGCTTTCACTTTTTCGCGTAGCACGTTGATTTTTTTATCCCGACCCAAACACACACGCAACGAATCTTGGGTTTCATTCGGATTGAGTTGGGTAGTCCCCACAACAGTATCGTCAAAATACAATTGGGTGGTTCCTGGCAGCAGATTATATTTTCCGAAATCAGTGATCTCCGCCATTAAAAACACATCCTTATTCATTTTTGGTACGGAATAAAATTGGTAGTTGGCCGGAATCTCAAGATTTTTGATTTCGATACCGTGTTTCTTTCCATTGGATAAAATAGCATACGGCAAATCAATGTCAAACGAAACGTTGAGTTCCCGTTCTACTACTTCGGTATAATCGGAAACGTTTTGTTTGGTAGTGATAATAATTACTCCGTTAGTACCTCGATTGCCATAAATTGCTACTGCACTTGCATCTTTTAACATTTCCACACTTTTTACAGCTTGAGGCGGAAGACTCCTGAAATCTTCTGCACTGGTTGGCTTTCCATCGATGATGTACAAAGGATCCGTGTTTCCACTAATGGTACTTGCTCCCCGAATTATCACTGCACTTTTTGCACCAGGATTTCCAGTTGCCCCTGTGATATTCACACCGGCTAGTTGTCCTTGTAAAGTTTGTGTCAAATTGGCATTCGGTTGCATCGTAATTTTTTCTTTCTTTCCATACGGATTGCGGTAAACCAACGTCCACGCTTGTTGTAACGGCGCTTCATGTTGGGTAGCCGGATTCCCGTTGGAGAGGGTAAGTTTGATTTTGTTCCAATCAATGCCTGTGGTTTGCCACAACTGACTTTTCATCGTCAATGCCAAAGGTTGGGTGAGAGAAGTCGCTTTGAGGTCGTACGTAGGTTCCCAACCTGCTAAGTTTGTCGTGTAGGATATTTGAATCGGATACGTTCCCGCTTGTGTCGTGTTGAGATACAACACCAACTGTCCTTTCGATTTAACGGATGAATTGGGTTTGGGGGTTAATTGCTGGTTCCAAAAATCCAATTGCTTTTGGTACTTGATTTGCTTTTCACCCAAAATATAGGCATCCCAAGACAGTTCGTAGAGTTTGGATTGATAATACAACGAATAATTTGCCAATTGTTGGGTCACAATCCCCATATTGTCACCACTCAGCTTAGTGTTAGCGTTCAACAAGGCAATTGTTTTTTCTACAGCTCCTTTTTGAATGATTATGGATTGGAGTTTGGATTGGAAAAAGCGAATGCTGTCGTGGACTTTGGCGAGTTCGGGACGTTCGTATTCGGGGTCAAATTCGGTGGCGTAGTGTTGCGTAAATTGAGTGGCTAAAACAGTTACCGACTTCGGAGCACTAATGCGTAAAGAAGACTCATCTAATTCGTTGGCTATGTTTGAAATCACCAATTCGATAGTTCCTTCAGGCAACGTTACGGTTGTTTTATGATGAAGTTCGGCGCCCGCGAAGTAAACAGTAGCTGATTGTAGTTCGGCTTGCGCAAAAACGGGACGCTGTGCCCATAATGAATAGGAACAAAAAATAAGGAGTAGTAGGGTTTTCATGGCTAATTTTTTAACTGGAAATAATATTCTTTTCGGTGGTACCAACTCGATTGATTACCGTTCGGATAACTATGTACATAGCGTAAACAGATACGATTATCGCGTAAGGAAAACACCACCCATTTGCCATTATAAGGGGCGCCGCGTGCTTCTGAAAGTAAGTTGACCATGAGCGGATTGTCACTGTAAATTAGCGCCGCTTGATGGGGTGATTTTGTGAAATCCAAAAGGGTTTGCCCCACTAGAGTGTTGCCGGGTGTGCCTACATAAACCTCTGAAATATTTATTCGGTGGTTGGGACTGTGTTCGTGCCAACCGGAATGATAGTAATAAAGCAGTTCCCATTGGCTTTGGGGTGTAATTTTTTCGTCCTTCTCTTTTTTGGGATTGGAGTTCCATACCGCAATTGTCGCCAAATCCCGTTTGATGATATCAGGATCGGTAATACGGGTTAAGTATTTCTCCAAAGGAGTATCGCTTTGGGTAAAACTCCAAAGGATAAGACACAACGGAAGGAAAACTAGTTTTTTCATACAATGGCTTTTTTACAAAGAGGAGCCATTGAAGTAAAAGGTTGGAATGTTGTTATTTTTCTTTTTCCAACGAAATTCCAAGTGCAATTATATTGGGAAAATACGGAAATTCAAACGTGTTTTTTAGGGTAAAGGTATACGTGCCGGCTTCCATTTTTTTTCCTGTAAACAAGGTTTGCTTCACATCGCAAACATCCCCAGTACAATCGCCCAATTCTTCCCCTTTCTCATTTTTTAGCGCGAGCGAAAGGGTGCCATTTTCACTCTGGGGGGTTCCCGTAAGTTCCCAGGTTATAGGCAAACTTGGAAATTGTGACCCATAAACGATACTTCCTTCCACAAATGCACGGTACGTTCCGCCTTCTTTGAGGGTTAGGGTTATCTTTTTAGGGTCATTTTGCGCCCATTGACGGCTTTCAGGAAAATCAATCATTTCCCGCGCCCCCGTATGTTGTTGGCAAGCGGCAGTGATTAAAAGCAAAAACGTGAGGAGTCCAAAAGTTGTTTTCATCGTGAAGTAGTTTAGTATACTCATAACGCAAACGAACTTGGAATCGTATAGTTTAGAATTCAAATTCATCCAACCGTAGACTGTCGAGAACCACCGTATCACGTATTTTGGATTGAAGGCGTTCTCTGGCGGGACCTGTAATTTTAAGCGGTTGACCGTAGCCTAGCGTGTCGTTTGGGGTTATCAGTTGACGGCGCAACATTAATCGAGTGAGAAAATCAAATTGTTGTTGGGCAAACGTTTTGGGTTGTTGTGTCCCATCAAAGCGATACATAAATCCTTTGGGCTTGGGAATAATGGTCGCCAAAAACAAGCATTCTTTAAACGTCAATTCTGACGGTTTTTTTTGAAAATAATACTGCGCGGCTTCGCCAATGCCATATACATCAGGGCCCCACTCAATGATGTTGAAATAGACTTCCAGCATCCGTTCTTTCGTGGCGATGCGTTGGTTTTCTAAAATATACACCAAAAGAATTTCTTCCAATTTACGTGAAAGCGTTTTCTCTCGCGTGAGGAACACATTTTTCACCAATTGCATGCTAATGGTACTTGCCCCACGTGCAAATTTCTTGGTGCGAATATTTTTGGCAATCGATTGTTTAAACGCTTCGTTGATAAATCCACGGTGCCGCATAAACGACGGGTCTTCACTGGTCAATACGCATTTTTGCAGGAAAGGGGAAATCTCAGTAAGGGGGGTGTACAATGGATTGCTGCTTCCAATGAGAATTGGGCGTTGCGGAATCCCTTTTTCAATAGCCCTATATACGAATTCGCTGTTTATTTTTCCCAAATCGGCCGCGCCATAGTGGGTGATTTGTAACTTTTCGGGTTGCAGCTTGCTTTCAAAAACAAGGGCATTCGGATTTTTATCATGGTAGCTAAAATCCAATTGATACTTGAAATTTCCCGTTGCTGTCATGCCTTCAAAATGCGAAAACAAGCCTTTGGGTAAGGCATCGATAAAATCTTGTGCTTTGGTTTTCGGGATTTGTAGTTTTAGCGCATAGGTTTTCCCGTCTTCTTTTTCATAAAAAAGATAGGGGCGGCATTGTAACTTGCCTAAGGTGAGAAGCGAACTTGAATCCAAGGCAATGCTGCGTTCCCCAATAATCCAATGAAAATCGACACGAGCTTGTGCAATTTCAACATCTTTGGAGGCAATTTTGGGATGATTGAGCACCAATTGCTGAATAGAAGCAAATCCGTCGGTGTGAAAATCGCCGCTGTCCATTCCCATATTATCCAAATGAAAGCGCGCGGATTGGAAGGCGGTTTTCAAATGAAATTTATGTTGCAAATAAGGTAAAATTAGCGTGTCGTTCTTTTTGTTTTTAAAAATCAAATCGGCTTTTCGGTTGCGTGGATCGGCAAAACCCGAGAGTTGCCATTGCTGATGTATTTCGCCTTCGGTTAGTCGTATTGCTGTCGTGAGTTGCTGTTGTTGCAACATGAATTGGGTAAAATCGAGTTGCACTTTATGGCCCAGGTCGTTGATTTTTAACGCAAATCCTTTGATGTTCATTTGCGTTGGAATCAAGTTGAGAAATCGAGCGGTCAACCGATTGGCGAGCTCGGCATAATCTACGGTTGTAAAGGTGTCTTCTTTTTCTTTTTTTTGAAGAAAGGCGTCAAAATTGGAACCGTTTTTGGTTTTTACCCATTGTACATATCCGCCGTTGATTTCTAAATCGGTAATTTGTAGCGTTCCTGTGAGTAATTTCCAGAAGTTAAATCCTGTTCGAACAGGTCCCATTTGCACCAGGGTGTCGGCCTGATGCGGGGTGAGACTCATGCCGTCGATGGCAATGTGTTCGAGTCCCTCAAAATGCGGATTTTTTACGACCAATTCGCATTGGTACTCGGATTTCATTTTTACAACCGCTTTGGCGATAATTTGTTCTAAAATAGATTGACGAAAGGCAAACCCCATACCGATACCCACGACCAAGAGTCCCAAGATCCAGTATCCAATGGTTTTGATTTTTTTACGAGAAAAGTTCAATCGTTTCATCCAAATAATTCACTAACAACTTCTTCAATTTTGGAGACCAAAACGACGCGTATTTTGAGATTCGGTAAGGTTACTTTGTTGTATTTGGACACAAAAATAGTGGTAAAACCTAACTTTTCAGCTTCTTGAATGCGTTGTTCAATACGGTTCACGGGACGAATTTCTCCCGATAACCCCACTTCTCCCGCAAAACAAACTTCTTTCCCCACAGCAATGTCCTCGTTGGAAGAGAGAATGGCACCTACCACCGCCAAATCAATGGCAGGATCGTCTACCGAAATACCTCCTGTGACGTTTAAAAACACATCTTTGGTCCCCAAACGGAATCCAGCTCGTTTTTCTAAAACCGCCAAAATCATGTTTAATCGTTTGGCATTATACCCGGTAGTACTGCGTTGCGGTGTTCCATAAACAGCGGTGGAAACCAGGGCTTGAATTTCAATCATCAACGGGCGCATCCCTTCCAGTGTTGAAGCAATGGCCGTGCCGGAGAGTTCTTCTTCGCGGTGGGAAATCAATATTTCAGACGGGTTGGTCACTTCACGTAGTCCCGAACCTTGCATTTCATAAATGCCCAATTCGGCCGTCGACCCAAAGCGGTTTTTTAAGGCGCGTAAAATGCGGTACACATGATTCCGGTCGCCTTCAAATTGCAATACCGTATCTACCATATGCTCAAGAATCTTCGGGCCAGCGATATTTCCGTCTTTGGTAATGTGGCCAATTAAAATGACGGGAACATTAGTTTCTTTGGCAAATTTGATCAACTCAGCGGTGCATTCTCGAATTTGTGAAATGCTTCCTGCGGTGGATTCGATGTAGTCGGTATGGAGTGTTTGGATCGAATCAATAATCAGGATTTCGGGATCGACTTCCTGAATTTGACGAAAAATATTTTGCGTTTTGGTTTCCGTAAGTACAAAACAACTTTCGTTATTCGGGTTGATGCGCTCGGCACGCATTTTTATTTGCTTCTGACTCTCCTCTCCCGACACATAAAGCGTTTTGTAAGGGAGCATCAGTGAAAGTTGCAATAAAAGCGTACTTTTTCCGATGCCCGGTTCGCCGCCCAATAAAATCACCGAACCTGGAACGATACCGCCTCCCAAGACCCGATTGAGTTCGCCGTCACCGGTGTTCAAACGAATTTCTTGCGCGGAATCAATTTCTCTAATCTTTAAAGGTTTTGGCGCTTTTTTGACTTCAACAGTACCTTTCCAGGCAACTTTTTCTTCTTTTTGAATGATTTCTTCTACAATGGTATTCCATTCTTTGCAAGCATTGCATTGGCCTTGCCATTTGGCATATTGAGCGCCACAATTTTGACAGAAAAAAGTTGTTTTTAGTTTCGCCATTTGGGGTAAAAGAGGTTATTTTTTCTTGACTTGAGGTTTGAGTTCTTCCATTTTATCCATCATCATTTCCTTGGTTAAGTCGCCAATTTCTTGCAATTGGAAAGCATTTTGATAATGTTTCAACGCCATTTTTAAGTCGCCATTATTTTCATAAAAACGCGCCATGTGGTAATCGGCCAACATGGATTTTGGATACGCTTTTCGGGATAATTGGGCGAGTTGTTCAAATTCGTTAAAGGCTTTGTTTTTGATAATGGCTGCTTCGATAGCTTTGAAATCATTGAGACGAATATTCATTTTCATGCCCAAGGCTTTTTCAACCATATCGTACTTGTTTTTCAAGTATTCGACATAACCCGATTGAAGGACCACAATTTTTTCTTGAAATTCATTGGATGAAATGGGTTGGTATACCGAAAAAAACTGGTACAAAGCACTGGGAATAGCAAAGGGAACCAAAGAATAATGGGAACACCCTTTGAATTCATCATATCGGTAGTTTACTTTGGCTAAGTTGGCCGCTTTCATTTGGGTGTCCAAGGCAACTACTTTATCTTTTATCGATTTGATATCGCCATCCGCGGAGGCAACATAATAAAACATATTGGTTTGAAATGTCGCCATACGCTCGGGAATTCGCGTTTCCATGTCCAAAGGCATCACGGGGCTTAGCGATATGTACGCATTAAAAACGGGATTGTCTTTGTATAAATAAAAATTCATAAACCCAGCGGTAACATCGTGTCCAGCGACAATTTTGAACGGGGCGATACGCAAGTTTTTTTGCAAATACGGAAGGAGTTCACCGCCAATAAATTCAAAAAACGATTCCCCAATGCCTTCTGGAAGTCCCGTCGTTTCATCGACTTTACACTCTTCATCACGTTCGGTATCGGTGGTATGGTTTAATCCGACTAAAATAACTTCAGGCAAGTCATCCCAGTAATAAGCGTATTTTAGCGTTCCTTGTATAGGGTCAAACAAATAATCTCCATCCAAAGCCAAGAGAAGGGGATAGGCACGTTTTGCGTCTTTTCCGTAGGAGGGAGGTAATGAAATGGAAAGGTAGCGGTATTTGTCCAAGCGATTGGAAAAAATACTGTCTTTAATGACCTGTCCAAATCCGTTTAGACTCAGGGCAAGTACTAAAAGCAGGATTGTTTTTTTCATGTTTTATATTGGGTTAGGTTGCAGTAAGCGACCACCAATATAGGAATTATTTTCGATTTAATAGGGGTAATAAAAGATAGGATAACAAACCTAAAAATAGGGTAAGAAGCGTTTGAGAAGTCCAAACCAACCAACCAAATGCAGTGGCAGTTTCGTTTGGGATGCCATACAATCCGAAGATTAAGGCAATTGAAAAGGGATAAGCCCCGATACCTCCGTTGGTAAATCCGATGGCTAAACTACCAAAAATAAAGCCCATAATGATTACGTCAAAACCTATTTGATGCGTTTCTTTTAGGGCAAAAATGGGAATGTAAAACATGACCAGATAGCATCCCCAAATCAGAAAAGAATGCCCTATGTAGTGCCATTTTTTTTCCATTTTATAGACGCTCAACAAGCCTTCGGTAAGTCCTGAAAATTTAAGTTTAAGCTTTTGAATAATAGGCCATTCAGCATAAATCCAAATAAAAATAAAAAGCACCATAAGTGCCAAAAAACCGATGCTGAGGTAAACGATAGATTGAAGGCCAATGTTTTTGGTTTGTAAAAAGCCGTATAAGGTGTCAAATTGTAGCGCAAATCCAATGATGACAAAGAGAAAGAATAGGGCTAAGTCCACAATCCGTTCGGCAACGATGGTGCCAAAAGCCTTGTCAAAGGGAACGTCCTCGTATTTTTTAAGCAATACGGCACGCGTTACCTCTCCCGATCGTGGAATGGTCAAATTGACCAAATACGAGACACAAACGGTCAAAAAGTTGTTTTGTGTTTTTGGATAGTAGCCCAAGTGATTCAAAGCATATTTCCAGCGGTAGGCGCGCAACCAATGCCCTAAGGTGGCTACCAAAAGCGAGAGTGCCACGTAGAAATAATCCGCTTTCAACAAGCTGGTTTTTATATTTTGAAGGGCTTCAGGAGTGAGCGATTGGTATTGATAATAAATTAGTCCACAACCGAGAAGTAATGGAAGAACGAGTAACAATACATTTTTGACTTGCTTGTTCACGAAATTTATTTCAACAAGTTGGTCGTTTCATCGGGGAACACTAACCAAGGGGTGAAGGATTTAGCCGCCTCAAATTCGAGGGTGGCATACGCAATAATGATGATGATATCGCCCGGTTGAACTTTCCGTGCTGCGGGACCGTTTAAGGTGATTTCACCCGATTGCCGCGCTCCTTTAATTACGTAAGTTTCAAAGCGCTCGCCATTGTTGATGTTTACAATGGATACTTTTTCACCTTCAATAATGTTGGAGGCTTCCATCAACGCTTCGTCGATGGTGATACTACCGATGTAATTCAAATCGGCACCGGTTACTTTTACACGGTGAATCTTGGATTTAACTACTTGAATTTGCATGGGGCAAAGGTAAATTAATTTAATGAAATGGTATCAATGAGTCGCACATTGTTTGCAAAAACCGCAATAAAGGCGCGATATTTTCTGTTTTTTTGTTTTTTCACAGCAGGTTTTAAGGTATTCTCTTCGGCAATTTCAAAGTATTCCAATTGAAAAAGCGGGTGGTTGGCAAAGGTTTCAGCCACCATTTGTCGTGTTTTTGCAATGGATTGTTGGGCAAATTGATTCGCCGTTTTTTGTAAGGTGGCATAAATTAGCGCGGCTTCTTGACGCTCTTGTGGACTCAAACGTTCATTGCGCGAACTCATGGCGAGCCCATTGGCCTCTCGGTATACAGGGCAACCCACAATAATTACGGGAAGTTGCTCCTTGGCAACTAGTTTTTTGACGATTTGGAGTTGTTGAAAATCTTTTTCTCCAAAATAAGCTCTCGTTGGGTTTACAATTTCAAAAAGTTTTTTCACCACAGTGCCTACTCCATCAAAATGGCCGGGTCTAAATTTTCCCTCCATTTGGTGTTCTAAGCCTTCAAACGAGTAGGACTTTGATTCGGTTTTTCCTTCATAAATATCCGCAACGGAAGGGGCATAAATTAGAATTTTCTCAGAAATAGTCCTTACTTTTTGTATGTCGCTTTCCAAAGTGCGCGGGTATTTTTCTAGATCTTCCGGATTATTAAATTGCGTCGGATTGACAAAAATACTAATCACCGTGATGTCGTTTTCAACCACCGATTGTGCCAATAACGAAAGATGGCCTTGGTGTAACGCGCCCATCGTTGGCACAAAACCCACCGAGGTTTTCGGTTGCCTAAGGGATTCTAAATGATGCGAAAGCGCGTCTTTTTTGTCAAAAACCAACATGAATTTGTTTTCAAATTTGCGGTACAAACTTAGTAGGTTTCGTGTAAAACACCATATTTTTTTGTAATTTTGCCTGTTTTTTAAACAACAGTAAAACCAAAACCAATCAAGAATCAACCTATGGAAGACAAGAGGATATTATATGTGTCGTCTGAAGTGGTGCCTTATTTAGCTGAAAATGAGGTTTCGTTAATGTCGTATGACGTACCCAAAATGATTAACGATCAAGGCGGACAAATACGAATATTTATGCCTCGATACGGGAATATCAATGAACGAAGACATCAGTTGCATGAAGTGATTCGTCTTTCGGGGATGAATTTAGTGGTGAATGATGTAGATATGCCTTTGATTATAAAGGTAGCTTCGATTCCCAAAGAGCGTATTCAGGTTTATTTTATTGATAATGATGAATATTTTAAACGGAAATCAACGTTTACGGATGAAGAGGGTGTTTTGTATCCTGATAACGATGAGCGGGCTATATTTTTTGCCAAAGGGGTTGTAGAAACCGTCAAAAAACTGAATTGGGTCCCCGATATTATTCATGTTCACGGTTGGTTGGCTTCGATGTTACCAGTGTATATGAAGCATTTTTACAAGCATGAGGCTTTGTTTTCAGATACCAAAATTGTTACCTCAGTCTACAATTCAGGTTTCGAAGGCTTATTGGATAAAGAAGCGATAGAGAAAATTAAGTTTGATGGCGTACCTGCAGCATCGTTGGCGCCGCTTGCAGAACCCAATTATCAGAATTGGATGGAGGTAGCCATTGCGCATTCGGATGCCGTTATTGTGGGCTCGGAAGATTTGGATGGAGGTTTAACAAAAATTATAGCATCATCCGGAAAACCTTTTTTACCTTTCACCCCAAAAGAAGCGTTTGCTGAAGCCTATACTTCTTTTTACAAGCAAATGTTATAATAAAGTATATGAATTTTTCAAGATTTTTACGATTCTTAGGTGTAGTATCTTTAGTGACTTTGGTTTCTTGTGATAAAGATTTTACCAATGTAGGAATTGATTTAGTAGGAGAAGATCATTATGGATTGGATCAAACCTATTTTGATGTGATGGCCTACAACCAAAACACAGGAGCCGTGCAGGCTAATGATATGGCTATAAATTCCTTAGGGTATTACAATAATCCTGTTTTTGGAAAAACCAAAGCGAGTATTGTGACTCAGTTGGAATTAGCAGCGAATAACCCCATTTTTTATGCCAATGACATTACGATTGACTCCGTCTACATGCATGTGCCTTACTTTGCAACCTTGACGGATGTTGATGAAACTTCAGGCGACCCAATTTATCGATTGGATTCCATTTTACCGGCTCATCAAGTAGGAACAGCCTTGCCAAAGATCAAGCTGAGTGTTTACGAATCGGGTTATGCTATCCAAGATTTTGATCCGTCTTCAGGGTTGCAACAACCGCAATATTATTATTCCGATCAGTTGGCAGAGTTTGAAGGGAATTTGGCCAATGGAGGTCAGCGAATCAATACCGATAACACCAATATTGACACCCCAGCAACCACTGATTTTAGTCAAAACGACCAATTTGTTTTCCGGGATGATGAGGTCAAAATTTTACGTCCAAGTGGTACGGTCAAAGAACGATTGGCGCCTGGAATGTATTTAAATTTGAACAAAACTTTTTTTGAGAATAAAATTATCAATGCCCCCTCAGGAGTTCTTTTGAATAACAACACCTTCCGAAATTACTTCAGAGGGTTATTGTTTAAAGCCGAGGCTGCCGCTGGTTTTGAAAATCAAGGGGCCATGGCACGTTTGAATTTTTCGAGAGGAACAATTACGATTTTATACAAAGATTTTTCCTCCAGTACGGGTACTGAAAAAGTTCGTAAAAAGATGGTGCTCAATTTTGGCCCACGTACCATCAACTTTTTTGAAACCGATTATGTCAACCCTATTTCAACACCCGATGTGGTTAATGGGGATCAACGCCTCTATTTGAAAGGCGGACAAGGATCGATGGCGGTACTTAATTTATTCAATCCTACCGACAATATTGGTTTTGATGCAAACGGCAATCAAGTAAATACACCTAATGGAATTTCCGATGAGCTTGATCGATTGCGCAATCCTGCCGATGGTAAAAAATGGTTGGTCAATGAAGCAAATCTTGTCTTTCACATCGATAAAGATCAAATGCAACTCCCCTCGGATATCAATGGAAAAAAAGCCCCCGAGCCCAACCGCATATTGTTGTATGATTTAAACAACAACCGTCCTTTGGTTGATTATTCTGCCGATTTATCCACGAGTAGTTCCGTCAAAAACAACAAGTTTATTCATGGTGGGATTATTTCCAAAGACAGTGATGGGCGCGGTGAATTTTACAAGATTCGTCTGACCCGTCATATTCAAAATCTTATTTACAACGATTCGACCAACGTGCGGCTTGGATTGGTAGTAACCGAGAACATTAATAATGTAAATCGGGCTTTTTTACGCACCCCATTTTCTTTTGCCAATCGCATTAATAAATACATCCCGGCCATGGCTGTGGTCAATCCATTAGGAACTATACTGTATGGAGGTCACCCCAATGTGCCCGAAAATAAAAGAATTCGTTTACAAGTATATTATACCAAACCCGATTAAACAAACAAAGTTATGTGTGGAATTGTAGGCTACATTGGACATCGCGAAGCGTATCCTATTGTAATAAAAGGCTTAAAGCGTCTAGAATACAGAGGGTACGATAGTGCCGGTGTGATGCTGTATGATGGTACGGATTTAAAAATTAGTAAGACCAAAGGAAAAGTTTCCGACTTGGAAGCGCGTTCCCAACAGGAAATTACGACCAACGGAACCATTGGAATGGGCCATACCCGTTGGGCAACCCATGGAGTGCCTAATGACGTCAACTCACACCCCCATTTGTCCAACTCGGGCAATTTGGCTATTATCCACAATGGAATTATCGAAAACTATGAGCCTTTAAAAAAAGAGCTTATCAAACGAGGCTACACTTTTACCTCGGATACAGATACTGAAGTTTTGGTCAATTTGATTGAAGATGTTCAGAAAAAAGATGGACTAAAATTAGGGAAAGCTGTGCAAGTCGCCTTAAACCAAGTGGTTGGAGCCTATGCCATTTGCGTTTTTGATAAAAATAAACCCGACGAAATTGTGGTTGCCCGTTTGGGAAGTCCATTGGCTATTGGAGTGGGTGAAAGCGAGTATTTTATCGCGTCTGATGCTTCGCCATTTATCGAATATACGTCCAATGCCATCTATCTTGAGGATGAAGAAATGGCGATTGTACGTTTACATAAGCCGTTGAAAATTCGCAAAATTAAAGATGATTCGTTGGTAGACCCTTATGTTCAAGAGTTGCAAATGAATTTGGAGCAAATTGAAAAAGGAGGTTACGATCACTTTATGCTAAAAGAAATTTACGAGCAGCCCAATGTGATTAAAGATACCTACCGTGGACGTCTTCACGCTTCAACCGGTTTGATTCAAATGGCTGGGGTGGAAGATAATTTAGAGAAATTTTTGAATGCCGATCGCATTTTGATTATTGCCTGTGGAACTTCTTGGCATGCGGGATTGGTTGCAGAATATATTATCGAAGAATTTGCGCGAATTCCTGTGGAAGTCGAATATGCATCCGAATTCCGCTATCGCAATCCAATCATTACACCCAAAGATGTCGTAATTGCTATTTCACAATCAGGAGAAACGGCTGACACCTTGGCCGCCATTAAATTGGCTAAAGAAAAAGGAGCATTTGTGTTTGGGGTTTGTAATGTTGTTGGTTCCTCTATTTCTCGTGAGACAAATGGCGGTGCTTATACGCATGCGGGACCTGAAATCGGGGTGGCTTCCACGAAAGCTTTTACCACACAAATCACTGTACTTACCATGATTGCGTTGCGTTTGGCGAAAGCAAAAGGAACACTTTCTAATTCCGATTACTTCCGTTATTTGCAAGAGTTGGAGTTGATTCCCGAAAAAGTAGCCGAAGCGTTACATTCGAATACGATTTCAAAAGAGATCGCTGAAATCTATAAAGATGCTTCTAACTGTTTGTATTTAGGTCGTGGGTATAATTTCCCAGTAGCTTTGGAAGGGGCACTCAAGTTAAAAGAGATTTCATACATCCATGCCGAAGGGTATCCTGCCGCCGAAATGAAGCACGGCCCCATCGCTTTGATTGATGAAAAAATGCCTGTGGTGGTTATTGCACCAAAGCAAGGGCATTATGACAAAATTGTAAGTAACATTCAAGAAATTAAATCCCGAAGCGGTAAAATTATTGCTATTGTAACTAAAGGGGATGTTCAGGTAAAAGAATTGGCCGATCACGTGATTGAAATTCCAGAAACATCAGATGCTTTATCACCCTTAATTACGACCATTCCTTTGCAGTTATTATCCTATCATATCGCTGTTTTACGCGGTTGCAATGTCGATCAACCTCGTAATTTGGCGAAATCGGTGACTGTGGAGTAATTAATTTGCTACAAAACAATACTTTTTATAAAAGCAGGATTTAGGTCCTGCTTTTTTTGTATTCATGATAAATCAAAGAAAACGTTGTAGATTCTTCATACATTGCTCGTTTAAGGCTGGTAAAAATTAAAATTGTTTAACGACTTTGTGTTAAAATATCCCAATAAATTGAAGTTAATGAAAAATTATGCGCGCATAATTTATAATATCAAAATTATTCGTATTTTGGCTACTTAAACCAACAAAATATAATCAAATGAGGATTTATCATCTTTTTGTAACGCTGTTGTTCTGTGCGGTGACTTTTGCACAAACAACCATTACAGGTTCGGTAAAAGACAGTAAAAACGAACCCATACCTGGGGCAAATGTTAAAGTAGCGGGAGAGTCTGCCGCGGCTGTAACAGATGCTGACGGTAAGTTTACCTTGAAAACGTCCAAAAAACCTCCTTTTACCCTTGAAATCTCTAGCATTGGTTTTGCCACGCAAAAGGTTCAAGTAACGTCTGCTTCCCAAAAAGTGGATGCTGTGTTGCAAAATGAGGATACACGATTGGATGAAATTGTAATTTCAGCGTCTAGAACACCTGAGCGCATTCGGGAATCTCCTGTAACAATCGAGCGTATGACGGTGAAAGACATCAAGCGTTCGGCGTCACCTACTTTTTATGATGGTTTAGAAAACCTTAAAGAGGTGCACATGAATACGAGTAGTATGTCGTTTAAGTCAATAAACACCCGTGGATTTGCTACGGTGGCCAATACACGTTTCATGCAGTTGGTCGATGGAATGGACAACTCTTCTCCGTTGTTGAACTTCGTATTGGGGAACTTAATTGGTATATCTGAAATTGATGTGCAAAGCGTGGAATTACTACCTGGGGCTTCTTCTGCATTGTATGGAGCTAACGCGTTCAACGGTATTTTATTCATGACTAGTAAGAGTCCTTTTACAAGTCAAGGGGTTTCCGCGTATGTGAAGTATGGTCAAACCAGTCAGCGTGCTGCAGGAACTAATGAATATGCCGACTATGGTGTGCGTGTGGCGCATGCGTTCAACAAGAATTTTGCAGCGAAAGCCAACTTTTCATTTATGACAGGAACCGATTGGTTTGCCACAGATTACCGCGACATAGATTTAGTTAACAATGTAGGTTTAGATCGTTCTTTCCACAACTACAACGGGATCAATGTTTATGGTGATGAGGCTTCAACTAATTTACGTGGTGTGGCTACAGGACTTTTGAATGCAGGCGCAATTACACCCGCGCAGTTTTCGGTTTTCCAACAAATCTTACCGAATTATAATGTAAGCCGTACAGGATACAACGAAGTTGATTTGACCGATAACAAAGTCAAAAATGCTAAAGTTGACTTCTCGTTACATTTCAAACCTTGGGGTGATGATAATGAAATCATTTGGCAAAGTAAATTTGGCTTTGGAAATACGGTATACCAAGGAGCGAACCGTTATTATTTGAACGGTTTCTTCATGCAACAACACAAATTAGAATTTAAAGGGAAAAACTATTTCGTTCGTGGATATTTCACTACTGAAGACGGTGGAAACTCTTACGACATGTTGTTTACGGGATTAAACGTAAACCGCCAGTGGAAATCCGATGCACAGTGGTTTGGTCAATACGCTGGAGCGTACGTTCAGTCTACATTGGCGGGAGCGACACCTGCACAAGCACATGCTGCGGCTCGCGGGGTAGCGGATACAGGGCGTTTGATTCCAGGCACACCTGAATTCCAAGCTGCATTCAACCGCGTTATTGCAGATCCAAATGTACTTACAGGATCACGATTGGTAGATGACTCTAAATTGTATCACTCCGATGCGAATTACAACTTCAAAGACCTGGTTAAGTTTGCAGAAATTCAAGTCGGGGGATCTTTCCGTATGTATGAGTTGAACTCTTTGGGTCGTATTTACACCGATAAAGGTACAGATATCTTATACCGTGAATACGGAATTTATACGCAAATCCAAAAGAAATTCATGGATGATCGTTTGAAGTTTACCGGGTCTATTCGTTATGATAAGTCACAAAATTTTGATGGAGATTATTCACCACGTTTATCGTTGGTATACTCGGCAGGTGAGCAACGTAACCACAATTTCCGTGCTTCATTCCAAACCGGTTTCCGTAACCCAACCACGCAAGACCAATATATCGGGTTTAACGTAGGAAGTGCGGTGTTATTAGGTTCTGCTCCCGATAACTTAGACCGTTATACTGAAACCTTACCGATTACTTCTGCTTCAGGGCAAGCCATCGTGGGTGGTACTTCTACAACCATTAACGGTAACAATGCTTATTTCAATTCGTACACTGCTGCATCAGCGGCGCAATTTGCAGCTTTAGCGGGAACCGATCCTGTGGCAGCTTCTGCTTTGTTGCGTAGAGCGAATGTAAGTTTGGTACAACCAGAAACAGTGAAAGCTTTTGAATTAGGATACCGTGGTCAAATTAAAAATTTATCGTATGACATTACGGGATACTATAATATCTACAACGACTTTATTGGAAACGTAAACGTAGTAACTCCACTATACGGGGTGGCTCAAGATGCTCCCAACCCATTAGCGGGTCCTACCGATACAGGAGCTCAGTCAATTGATGCTTTGGCAACAGGAAATACACGTGTTTTCCAATTGTATACAAATACAGGTGTTGAAGTTCGTTCACTTGGTTTTGGGGCTGGATTCAACTATCGTTTGCCTAAAAACTTCGAGTTTAGTGCCAACTACAACTTTGCGGAATTTGATTATGATCAAGATCAAGACCCTGGATTTGAAGCAGGTTTTAACACCCCTAAACACCGTGTTAAAGCGAGCATCAGCAATGATAATTTGTTTAAAAACTTTGGATTCAGCATCAGCGGCCGTTGGAATACCGGGTACCGTTGGGAATCAACTTTCGTAGACGGGTGGATTGATGAAGCAACTGTATTTGATGCGCAAATCAACTACAACATACCAAAGTTGAAATCGGTTCTAAAAATCGGAGCTACTAATATCTTAGGTAACGAATACCAACAAGTATTAGGAGCCGGATTTATCGGAAGTCAATATTTTGCTTCTTTAACCATCAATCCTTAATTTAAATTAAAACATTCGATCTCATGATAAAGAATTATAAATGGTTGTTTTTGGTAGCACTTACCTTTACAGCATGTAGTAGCGACGATGATCCAGTAGCCGATGCCAATTCATCTGATGGACTTCCATTAACAGCGGGAACGGCTAATTTTTCAAAGTTTGTCGCTTTAGGAAACTCACTTACAGCAGGATTTTCTGATAATGCCTTGTTTATTGAAGGACAAAAAGGTTCTTACCCCAACTTGATGGCGCAAAAATTTGCTTTAGTTGGTGGAGGAGAATTTAAGGTGCCTTATATGAATGATAATGTGGGGGGACTTTTATTAGGTGGAACCCCAATTCAAGGAACACGTTTGTTCTTCAACGGAACAGCTCCAGTAAATGTGTCAGGAGTACCTTCTACGGAGGTGACCAATGTGTTAACAGGTCCTTTCAATAATATGGGGATTCCCGGAGCCAAAAGTTTCCACCTGTTAGCCAACGGGTATGGGAATGCAGCAGGCGTACTTACGGGTCAAGCCAATCCGTATTATGTGCGGTTTGCAAGTAGTCCAACCTCCAATGTTTTGGCAGATGCCGTGGCGCAAAGTCCCACATTTTTCTCACTTTGGATAGGAAACAATGATGTGCTTGCCTACGCCACTTCAGGAGGTTCGGGAGTGAATCAAGCTGGAAATACAAACCCAGCTACGTATGGAAGCAACGATATTACCGACCCTAATGTATTTGCTAGTGTCTATACCACCTTAGTAGATGGTCTTACAACCAACGGGGCGAAAGGCGTAGTGGCTAACATTCCAGATGTTACCGCAGTTCCTTTTTTCACTACGGTTCCCACTAATCCAATACCAGGATTGCCAGCGGCTAATGCTGGTCAATTGAATTTATTGTTTGGAGCAGTGAACCAAATTACTACCGCTATCGGTCAACCTAACCGTTTTCAAACGTTAGTGGCTGATGATGGAAATGCAGCTACCGTAGAAAACAATCCGTTGTTAATTCAAGATGAAACTCTCGTCGATTTGTCAGCAGCAATTACCAATGCACTGACTCCAGTTCTTGGGCCAACTACAGCAACTTTTGTAGGAGGATTATATGGAAGAGCGCGTCATGCTCGAAATACAGCGGGTTCTCGTGATTATATTTTGTTATCGGCACGTGGGGTAATTGGTACAACTACCACTAGTGCTCCAGCGCCGTTCAACACGGTTGGGGTTTCTTTCCCAATGCAAGATAATACTACGTTGACAGCGGCTGAAGCGGCTGAAGTAAAAACGGCTACAACAGCCTTCAACAATTCTATTGCAGCTATTGCTTCTTCCAAAGGGTTAGCCTTTGTAGATGCCAATACACTTCTGAACCAAGTAGCAACAACAGGAATTTCTCGTGACGGCTTTACAGTTCGTTCAACGTATGTGACAGGAGGAGGATTCTCGTTAGATGGAGTACATCCAAGCCCAAGAGGATACGGTTTAATTGCCAACGAATTTTTAAAAGCAATTAACACGACGTACGGCTCTAATTTCAAAGGGTATAACCTCGGTGATTTCCGCATTTTGTTCCCAGCGAGTTTATAGTCGCAACACCCTAATACATCAAAACCATCGGTATTCCCGGTGGTTTTTTGTTTTCTATAGAATTCATGATGGTTGGGGCAATGCACTTCGAAAAAATCAAAAAAGGGTTAAAAAAATCGGTTTTTTGTATTGATTTTCTATTTGTAAAACCTATCTTTGCACTCGAAAAAAAACCGACGTTTTTTCAAATCTAATTCGCTATTAAATAAATACATAAGCAATGTCAAACGCAATAGGAAAAGTTTCACAGATCATCGGTCCGGTTGTTGACGTGGTGTTCAACACAAAAGAACATGAGTTACCTAAAATTTATGATTCTTTAGAAATTGTAAAACAAGACGGCTCCAAGTTAATCCTTGAGGTTCAGTCACATATCGGAGAAGATTCCGTACGTACCATCTCTATGGATTCTACAGATGGATTGAGCCGTGGAACTACAGTTCAAGCTACGGGAGCACCGATTCAAATGCCTATTGGTTCTGATATTTATGGTCGTTTGTTTAATGTAGTTGGCGATGCCATCGATGGTTTGGGAGATTTACCCAAAGAAGGTGCAAATGGGATGCCTATTCACAAAGCAGCGCCAAAATTTGACGAACTTTCTACGTCAACTGAAGTGTTGTTCACTGGAATTAAAGTTATCGACTTGATTGAGCCTTATGCAAAAGGAGGGAAAATCGGTTTGTTCGGTGGTGCCGGTGTAGGTAAAACGGTATTGATCCAAGAATTAATCAACAACATCGCTAAAGGTCACGGTGGTCTTTCTGTATTCGCTGGGGTAGGAGAACGTACCCGTGAAGGAAACGACTTGTTACGTGAGATGTTGGAGTCAGGAATTATAAAATATGGTGACGATTTCATGCACTCTATGGAAAATGGAGGATGGGATTTGTCTAAAGTAGATAAAGCAGGAATGCGCGAATCCAAAGCGACATTCGTTTTCGGTCAGATGAACGAACCTCCAGGAGCACGTGCTCGTGTAGCATTGTCCGGTCTTTCTATCGCTGAGTATTTCCGTGATGGTGCCGGTTCTGATCAAGGGAAAGACGTATTGTTCTTCGTCGATAACATCTTCCGTTTTACACAAGCGGGTTCTGAGGTATCTGCGTTATTAGGACGTATGCCTTCTGCAGTAGGTTACCAACCTACCTTAGCCACAGAGATGGGGGCTATGCAAGAGCGTATTACTTCTACCAAAAAAGGTTCGATTACTTCAGTTCAAGCGGTTTATGTACCTGCGGATGACTTAACGGATCCAGCGCCAGCAACAACGTTTGCCCACTTGGATGCAACTACGGTATTGTCTCGTAAAATTGCCGAGTTAGGTATCTATCCTGCGGTAGACCCTCTAGATTCTACTTCACGTATCTTAACACCTCTTATTTTAGGAGATGAGCACTACAACTGTGCACAACGCGTGAAAGAAATTCTTCAGAAATACAAACAATTACAAGACATCATCGCCATCTTAGGTATGGAAGAGTTGTCTGAAGAAGATAAATTAGCCGTATCTCGTGCTCGTCGTGTACAACGTTTCTTGTCTCAACCCTTCCACGTGGCGGAACAATTTACAGGTATCCCAGGCGTATTGGTAGATATTAAAGATACCATAAAAGGATTCAACATGATTATTGACGGTGAATTAGACCACTTACCTGAAGCAGCTTTCAACTTGAAAGGAACGATTGAGGATGTGATCGAAGCGGGTCAAAAAATGTTAGCAGAAGCATAATTGAGTAGCCAGTGTACAGTCGCAGTTAACAGTACTGCACTAATCACTAATTACTAATCACTAATCACTCAAGTTATGATTTTAGAAATAGTATCACCCGAAGCTACGTTGTTCAAAGGAGAAGTTACCTCAGTAACGCTTCCTGGAGTAGATGGATCGTTCCAACTCTTAAACAACCACGCTCCCATCGTTTCGATTTTGAAAGATGGTGCTGTGAAAATTACAGCAACTTCGTTCAACTTTGAGGAAACTGTAAAAGGTCGTTTTACCAAAATTAACGACCAAAACTACAGCTTGTCCATCAACTCAGGAACCATCGAAATGAAAGACAATAAAGTTATTGTATTGGCCGACTAATAGCGACCCTTACAAATCCTCTAAACCCGATGCAGCTTTGTGTCGGGTTTTTTTATGAGGAGTTCTTCCTTGGCAGGTATATATTTCAGGCTCTCTGCTGCGACCTGACTGCCGAAATAAGGCAGTTCCGGGCTAAATCACGTATATTTGAGGTAACAATTTTCTAAAAATGAAATCCCAAACAGATCCCATTGTAAAAATCAACTCGGGTAATCGTAAGTTCTACGAACAATTTCTTGCCGCTGTTTTTTTTACAATAACTGCTTTTACTTTATTTCGGTTGCTTTATGCTTTATGGATTAAAGATTCAAAAGCCATTGGGGATTCACTTGTTGAATGTGTCAAGTTTGGTTCAATTGGGATTTCTGGCGGAATATTTTTTTTAAAAACTAAAGATGTTTTACTAAATACGGATACTCACGAGATTGTATATCAATACTCGGTTGGTCCATTTTCTAAAATTGTAAAAGTCAAATCGACGCCCTTTGAATATATAGCTGTTTTTAAAAATGAGGGTTATCTTTTTGAAACGAATCTATGGTGTGAAGGGAATAAGCATTTTCAAATGTTTATTTTTGAAAACTCCAAAGAAGCATTCAATTTTGGGAAAATTGTGGCCGAAAAGTTAAATATAGATTTGTTGGATGCAACAGAATATGGGAATAACCAATGGGTAGAACGCGATGAAATTACCGGCGAATTTAAAATCTAAACTCCACCACCGCCAAGCGGCAAATGCCTTGCGCCAATTACCCGTTTATGGGAATCGGTTGGACTTTGCTTCCAATGATTATTTGGGATTTGCACAAAATGCCGCCTTGTTTGATGCCGTACATGATTTTCTGATCTCCCGAAATAGCAAAACCAATGGCGCTACCGGCTCGCGTTTAATTTCGGGAAACCATTCGTTATATTCAGAAACAGAAGCAGCCATTGCTCAATTTCATCAAGCGGAATCGGCTCTGATTTTCAATTCGGGTTATGATGCCAATGTGGGCTTTTTTAGTGCCGTGCCCCAACGCGGTGATGTTATTTTGTATGACGAACTCTGCCATGCCTCCATTCGGGATGGTTTGCAAATGAGCAAAGCCAAATCCTATAAGTTCACTCACAACGATCCCGAAGAGCTGCAACAATCTCTTGAAAAATGGAATTCCAAACGCACGGCTGAAAATCACTTCGAAATCTATGTTGCACTCGAAACGGTCTATTCCATGGATGGTGATACGCCGCCGCTGGAAGAAATTGTCCTACTTTGCGAACAGTACAATGCCTATCTTGTAGTTGACGAAGCCCATGCTTTGGGAGTTATGGGGGAACACGGTGAAGGTGTCGTGCAGTATCTCAACCTACAATCTCGTATTTTTGCCCGTATCGTTACGTTTGGCAAAGGCTTGGGCTGCCACGGCGCTGCGGTATTGGGTTCTCAAGAATTGCAGTCGTATTTGGTCAATTTTGCCCGAAGTTTTATTTATACTACCGGTTTGTCTCCGCATGCCGTAGCGACCATTCACGTGGCTTATCAGTTTTTGCAACGCGAACAAGCCACCGTGCAAGCGCTACAAACCCGCATTGTGCACATGAATCAAGAAATTAAGCGCCTCGGACTCCAACCGCTATTCGTGTATTCCAAGTCGGCGATCCATTGTGCAATTATTCCGGGTAATGATAAAGTTCGCGCAATCGCTCAATCGTTACAAGAGGCCGGATTTGAGGTCAAACCCATACTTTCCCCAACCGTTCCCGAGGGACAAGAGCGCCTTCGATTTTGTTTGCATGCGTTCACGCCGTTGGAATCGATTTCTGCAGTTCTCGAACGGCTAGCCAACACTATATTTCAATAGGAGCAGGAATCCGCGGTAGGGATAGAAGCAAAGTGCCCTGCCTGACGCTAGGAAGGCCGGCACTGCGGATAGCCCGGGCCGGAGGCACCGCCCAAATTAATAAGCTTTCGTTAAAAATTGATGGTATTTTCCAATCACTTCCCGAACTTTGCCAAAAAATTGAAGGCATGAAATTATTTATCACAGGGATTGGAACCGATGTGGGGAAAACTGTAGTCGCAGCGATCGTTACAGAAGCGTTGGAAGCCGATTATTGGAAACCCGTTCAGGCGGGAGATTTGGAAGATAGCGATACGCATAAAGTTCGTCGTCGCGTTTCCAATACCAAAACGCAATTTCACCCCAATGCCTATGCGTTACATACGCCGGCGAGTCCGCACCTAGCCGCAGCAATCGATGAGATTTCTATAGATATCACCCAAATTCAAGAGCCCACAACCGAAAATCATTTGGTGATTGAAGGGGCAGGCGGTGTATTTGTGCCGTTAAATGCAACGGATTGTGTCATCGATTTGATTCGCCCCGACTATAAAGTGATTGTAGTCTCGCGGCATTATTTGGGCAGTATCAATCATACTTTGTTGACGATTGAAGCTTTGCAAACGCGAAAAATAAACATTGCAGGGATTATTTTTTCGGGGGACGAACATGAACCGACCGAATCGATTATTTTACAAAAAACAGGCGTTCCTTTTTTAGGTCGCATCAATAACGAGCCTTATTTTGACGAAAATGTAGTGCGCGATTATGCCGAGCAATTGCGTGAAACCTTGTTGAAATTGGGGTAAGAAGAAACAAGAAGAAAGAAGCAAGAAAAAAGAGTTGTCTTGTTTTCTTTACATTAAAAAATATGAATTTATCTGAAAAAGACCAGCTGTACAACTGGCATCCGTATACGCAACACCAAACGGTTGGTTTGTTGCCCGCGATTGTCAAAGGGCAAGGCGCGGTGTTGTGGGATGAAAATGGCAACGAATATTTGGATGCAATTGCATCGTGGTGGGTGAATCCCTATGGGCATTCCAATCCTGTGATGGCGGAAGCGATTTACAAGCAATTGACCACGCTCGAACATGTATTGTTTGGGGGTTTTACGAATAAACCTGCGGTGGAATTGGCCGAAAAATTACTTTCATTGTTGCCTTCCAACCAAAAGAAATTATTCTTTTCCGACAACGGTTCGACCGCGGTTGAAGTCGCCCTCAAAGCGGCTATGCAGTTTTTTTACAATAAAAAGGAAGTTAGACGCCGCATTCTTGCCTTTGACGATGCTTTTCACGGCGATACTTTTGGAGCGATGGCTTCGAGCGGCATTACCTTTTTTACGGAAGCGTTTCAGGGTTCGTTGGTCGATGTGTACCGCATTCCGGTGCCTGTACAAGGACAAGAAGCGCATGCGTTGCAGGTGTTGGAAGAGCAATTACAAACGGGCGAATTTGCCGCTTTCATCTTCGAACCCTTATGCCAAGGCGCTGCGGGAATGGTGATGTATAGTGCTGAAGTTTTGGATAAAATGATACTGTTATGTCGCAAATACGGCGTGTTTACCATTGCCGATGAAGTGATGACGGGTTTTGGAAAAACGGGAAAGAACTTTGCTTGCGACTATTTAACGGAACAACCCGATATGTTGTGCTTATCCAAAGCGTTGACGGGCGGCACGATTCCGATGGCGATTACGTCGTTTACGCAAGAAATCTTTGACGGATTTTTGGACACGGATGTCAATAAAGCCTTATTTCACGGACATACGTTTACGGCGAATCCGACGGGTTGTGCAGCGGCGTTGGCCAGTATTGCATTGTTGGAATCAGAGGAAATGCAAGCGAATATTCAACGGATTCACAAGCATCATTTGGCTTTCGCCGAAAAAATGAACGCGCATCCTCGGGTAAAAACGACGCGGGTTTTGGGGGTCATTTTTGCGTTGGAGATTGCGCGTGAAGGGGTAGAAAGTTATTATGGAAACTTCCGAAATCGCTTGTATCAATTTTTTATTCAAAACGGAGTAATTTTACGGCCGGTAGGGAATATCGTCTATATTTTGCCGCCGTATATCATGACCGATGCACAATTGGAAAAAGTGTATGAAGTAGTGGAAGCGGCTGTAGAAATCGACTAACTTTACAGCCTTAAATTTTTCCTTTGAAACATCGTATTTCCATTACTGCTTTAGCAACCGTTTCGCCTTTGGGTTCGGACACCCATTCTATTCGTGAGGCCTATACTTCTAAAGCCACCGCGATTCAAAAAAAGCGTTTTGGAGCGCATGAGTATTGGGTGGCTCCTTTAATGGAAACCGACCAAGCACGTTTAGCGGCCATACGACTTTCGGAGGTGAAGTACAAAAATTTGGATCCTTCCGTAATTATGGCATTGGACGTGAGTCGACGTGCTGTAGCACAAGCCGGTTGGCAAGCGGGCGATGCCATTGGTATCAATATCGGTTCGTCGCGCGGGGCTACGCAGTTGTTCGAACAGTTTCATTACGAGTTTATAACGACAGGCAAAACGGCAACTTTAAGTTCGCCCACCACCACTTTGGGCAATTTGTCGAGTTGGGTCGCTCACGATTTAAAGTCGGCCGGACCCGAAATATCCCATTCTATCACGTGTTCGACTGCCTTGCATGCCATTTTAAATGCCGTGGCTTGGTTGGAAGCGGGAATGGCCGATCGATTTATTGCGGGTGGGAGTGAAGCACCATTAACGGCTTTTACTTTGGCTCAAATGCAAGCCTTAAAAATTTATTCGCGAGAAACCGAAGGCTATCCGTGCAAGGCCATGGATTTGGATAAACTACGCAATACGATGGTGTTGGGGGAGGGGGCAGGTGTAGTGGCTTTGGAGCGCAATGCCGAAAATGCGTTGGCCTATATCACAGGTTTGGGTTGGGCTACGGATGAATTGGAGCATAACATTTCTATCTCGGATGAGGCAGTTTGTTTTCAAAAATCGATGACAATGGCAATGGGGGATTTGCCTCTCTCTGAAATCGATGCCATTGTAATGCATGCACCAGGAACCATAAAAGGGGATTTATCGGAATACAAAGCGATTCAAAAAGTATTTGGGGATAATTTGCCGTTACTGACTACCAACAAATGGAAAATGGGGCATACTTTCGGTGCTTCGGGTATTTTCAGTTTGGAATTGGCGCTGTTGATGCTTCAAGAGCAAACATTTTTGGGCACCCCTTTTGATAGCCATTTTACTCTTAACAAACCTATGCGTCATGTTTTAATCAATGCCGTAGGATTTGGCGGGAATGCCGTGACGATTCGTATTTCAAAATAAAAAAAACCGCCTAACGAGAGACGGTTCTTTTTTGTTAACAAAAAGCCCAATTTTTAATTAACGTATTATTTTTTCTGTGACAACACTTTCGTCTGATAATGTGATGCGAACAATGTAAATCTGATTCGATAAGGGAAGAAATTCCGACTGGAATGTAGTACTGTTACTTCCTTTTTGGCTGAACACTTTTTTTCCTAACAAATCAAACATTTCCACGTTTGCGATGGATTCTCGTGTACTTGAAATATGTAACTTCCCTTCTTTTATGAAGGCTATGACCGTATTGTCTGGAGAGAATGTACCCGTTTGTAATGCATTTCCATTGGTAAAGCGCAATTCAAAGCGGTTGTTTGTGGTTCCCGCTTGGGCGATGGTAAAAGTAAAGGCGCCCGCTTTTAGATCATGATAGGTTTGAGTGGTTGTGTCGTACAAGTATACATTTTGATTTTGAAACAAACCATCGAAATTGCTCAAACGAATTTGAAATGTTCCTGTGAGGGTCGATTGGAATCCAAGGGGTACGCGATCATTTTCTTGAAAAGGGAGTGCTCGTCCTTGTATAGCCAACTCTGTAGCATTCAACAAGGAGTAAAATGATACTACATTCCCTGCAGGAAGCGTTCTTCCATCATATTTGGAGTCCATACCTTGGGTTGCTCCCGTGATGTACCCAACCAATAGCTCGCTGTAAGCTCCTTGCGCATTGCTTAAGGTTAACCATACGCGGTGTTTATCCAAAACGGTACTTTGGGTCGTTACTCCTGAGGTTCTAAAAAACTGATTGTTTTCACCTACAATACGCATGCTGTTGTTAAAGCGCGCAGTATAGGTTCCCGCTGTTAGGGCATCGTTAGCTTCGATAAAAAATCCTTGTCCAGAAGCAATTCTACCATTGGGAGTTGTGCCGCCCGTAATTGCTGGATCGGCTGTTTGAACACCGCCAGTTAAGTTGTATTTGGCATAGTCATCACTGGTATACACATAAATATTTGTGCCACTCACATTGGCAATTGCGGTGTTGTGTGTCCAGAGGTATATTGTTCCATTTACAATCGGATCGTTGGCAGGATCCATCAAAAAGGCATCAATGTCTATTGCCGAGGGGTATGGATTTCCAATTAAATTAAACGTTGTACCTGCTCCTTTTACGATGGTCGTGGGTACAATTCCATTGGTTGGTGTTCCGTTGAGGGATACCCCAAAAATTTGAGGCGTATTGAAATTGAGCGTATTGGGTGCTCGGAAAATATACCCTCTTCCCGCCGTCATGACCGTATTTACGTTTTCAAAATTCCAATTATTAATGTTTGGATTAAAGGAATAAAACATGGATTGGGGTGCCAATTGACCTAAAGTTTGGTTTTGAATTGGACTCGAAAAGTAGGTGTAATCAAATTGTTTTAGCGGCGTGGTGTTTCGTTTGAAGGTAATCGAGCCTGAATTGATAGCGGCATCGTTAACTTGTACCAAGCTACCATTGTTTTCTACGATAAGTCCCCCCGAGGCACTAACTTCAATCTCTTGTTGTGTTCGAAGAGTTCGTCCTGCGGGAATGGTCAATGTGGCATTGGCGGCTATTTGACAGGAACAAGCTTCCAAATCGGAAGTCAACGTATAGTTTGAGGCAATGAGTACCGGTGTTTTATCCGTTGGGGTTCCACTCCATGTGCCATTGTAGACAACAGTATCGGGAACAATTATGACAAGTGGAGCGGTATTCACAACCAAGCAATTTCCGTTTTGAACCACAGCACGGAAGTATCGTGTGGTGGCGAAGGTGCCAATTTGAGCTGTCGATAAACTTGTATTTGTAACCGCAATATCGGTAACGCCCGAGGTAAAGGCAGCATCGGCGGCATATTGCCATTTGACTACCGAACCTGTATTTCCGGTTAATGTAATTTCTGAAACAGCAGCGTTTTTACAAATCGTTGTTGTGGGAGACGAAAGATTTCCCGCTACCGTAGTGGCGTTGACCGTAACGGTAGTTGTAACCGCTGCAGTCGTTACCCAACAAATGCTGTCGACTCTTCGTACCCAATAGGTGGTAGTGGTTGTTGGGGTTACCGTAAGCGAGGCGGTTGTTGCACCCGCGATGATATTTGCACCTACGGTAGATCCTGTTCCCCATTGAAATGATCCCGTAGTTCCCATCGTTCCCCCAGAGGCGGTAAGCGTAGTGGACGTTCCCTCACAAAGAACAGTAGTTCCTGTGATGGCTGTTGGAGCTGTTGATTGAATATTTGTATTGGTAAAAGATACGCTGATGTTGGAAAGCCCCCCGTTTTCGCGGTTACGAATCTCAACGGAGGAACTTGAGTCTAAGTAGAACGTACCAACGACCACATTGAAGTTTCCATTACCGCTCCAAGAATTGGCCGACCAAACCAGTATGTTGTTGATGTATAATTGTGCAACATCATCCCAGTTTTGCATGGCCACCGTATAGTTGCCACAAGGGAAACCACGACGTTTTGCTACATAGGTGTGGTTGTCAGCAGGAACAGGACAGCCGTTCCAGCCCGCGGCGTTTGAGGGTGAGGTGTTGTTTGCCCAGCTGTTGGTACCGGTTTGGGTGTCAAAATTTAAAGTATTGGTCGTGTAAAAGCCGAGGTAGGTGGTAGACCCTAAAGTAACATCGGCTCCGGAGTATCCATATACATTCCACGTATTTGATCCAAAAAGAGCTGGATTTCCGGGGGCTACTGCAGTAGGCAGTGTGAATGTAATTCCGGGGGTAAAGGCATTACACGAAGGATCAAAGCGACGAACCCAATAAGTTGTTGTAGTGTTGGGACTCACCGTTATACTCGCACCTGTTTGACCACTAATCACATTCGACCCGATGGTTGTCCCCGTTCCCCACTGAAACGTTGACCCCGAAAGGGCTGTACCTCCCGATGCGGTTAAGGTTACACTATTCCCGGGACAAATAGCAGTTGCCGATGGGGTAATGGTTGTTGGGGCTGTCGAACTTGGATTGACATTTACGGTTGTTGTGATATGGCCCGAGTTGTTTGCTGGACAAGGTGCTGGATCAACACGACGAACCCAATAGCCCGTTTGTGAAGTTGGACTAACGGTAATTGAGCTTCCTGTGGCGCCTGCAATAATATTAACCCCCGCGTTGTATCCTGTTCCCCATTCATATACTGCTCCTGTTCCATGCGTACCTCCAGAGACTGTAAGCGTAGTGCTTTGTCCCGCACAAATGGTGGTCGTGCCACTGATAGTAGTGGGTATGGTTGAAGGAGTGTTTACGGTAATAGTGGTACTCACGCCAGAGGTGACAACTGCGCAAGGCGCTGGATCGATGCGACGAACCCAATAGGTAGTAGTCGCTGTTGGATTTACATAAAGTGAATTTCCAGTAGTGGTAGTAATGATGTTAGTTCCTACAGCGCCAGTTCCCCATTGAAAAACGGCTCCAGTGCCATGCGTTCCGCCTTGAGCAACCAAAGTTGTTCCGCCTGCATTTTGACAAAGAGCCGTGGGAGCGTTAATAGCCGTGGGCGATGTTGAGCTTGCACAGGCATTAAACGAATAACTTACTCGTGATAGTCCAAATTTTTCATAATATTCTAAGACTACATTGACGGGGCCATCCAAATAAACAACGGCACTTGTAGTTGTTCCATACGAGCGGTCACTCCAGTTATTGATAATAAATGTTGCGCCCCCATCCAAACTCAAACGATATCCATCGTCGCCTCCAACGGTGAAGGTGTAGTTGCCCGGAGCAAAAGTCCGTCGCATGCGCATGCGAATGGCAAAGGTATCGCTGTAAGTTCCGCAAATATTGGGTCCAGCAATTGAACCGCCAGCCAAATCGTTATTGAACGTCTCGGGTAAGGTAAAAAAACCACGATACGTAGCAAACGGGTTTGCCGGAGGATTTCCCGTATCTGTATACGAGTACACATAGGCTCTCCACGTACCAGAACCATAGATGGCAGGATTTCCGGGAGGCGTTGGACATTGTGCAATAAGCGTTAGGTTAAAAAAAAGAGTGAGCAATAGCGACCAAAGCGGTAAGTCTACAGATGATCTTTTTGTTTTCATGGGTAATTGAGGCATTTTTTTGATTTTGACGTACTTTTTTAAAAGTCGACCAAAACTAGCTAAAATATCGATGAAATGCATAAAAAAATCGACGAAATGCACAATTGCTCCAAAATAACGAAAACGTTTTCGCTTTCCTTAAACGAAATTAAATAATTGAAAATAAATGTTTTGAAGAGAAATCGTTAAGGCGTAGAAGTCAAGTAAATACTTACAAGTTAAGTTGTAAGAAAATTAAACATTCTGCTCGTTAAGCCAATCAAGAATGCGGGAATGTTCCCATCCTTTCCGCAGTAAGTGATCGCAAAATTTTTTCTTTTTTTTCAGAAGGTTGGGTTCATGAATTTGTTCCCATTGTTGCGTAGCCAATTGTTCGAAAGTGGTTTCGTAGGCTTCGGTAGTAATTGTTTTAAGGGCTTTTTGTATGAGTATTTCGCCGATTTGTCTTCCTTTTAATTCGTTTTTGAGACGCACTTTCCCCCATTTTTTTTGGTGAAATTTACTTTGTGCAAAAACCAAAGCAAAACGTTCTTCATTGAGAAAGTTTTTTTGAATGAGCGCAACGATAATCTCGTCCTTTTCCTGTGATGAAAGGCTAAATTCTTGCAGTTTTTGCCACACTTCTAGATGGCACCGTTCTTGGTAGGCGCAGTAATATTCAAGTTTAGCCAATACTTCTTGAGCGGAAAGTCCTGATTTTGAGTGCAAAACTACGTAAAATTACAATGGATTTGTTAATAATTTAGTAATACAAAGCTATTGAAATCCTGTGAATTAGCTGTAATTTTGTACGCTGGAAAAAGATGAAAAAATGATTTGTCAAAAAGTGACTTTAAAGAGCTTTAAAATTTTAGTGATTCTGTTGTTTTTAAGTATAAATGCTTGGGGGCAATCTATATTTACTAATCCAATTACAGGTACTAATCCAAATACTACCAATCCCTACACCATCGGGCAAGTTATAGATCCAAATATAACCGTTAGCGGAATTGGAAGAGGAACGGGTATAGCTGGAGCAAACGCGAACAATCGATATAATGCGAATGGATGGAGTACCGGAGCAATTGATTTAAATGACTATTTTGAATTTACACTAACTCCTGCTCCTGGTTACAAAATTGATTTTGTGAGTTTTGTGTATACCGCTCAATTATCCTCTGGTGTAGCATCACATTCTTTTAGATCAAGTTTGGATGGGTTTACTACAGATATTGGTACACCTACTACAACGGGAACAACCATTTCATTGTCTTCATTACCTTTTCAAGGTATAACTAGTTCAATTACTTTCCGATTCTACTCCTATGGGTTAGGTGCTGCAACAACCACATTCAGTATTAATGATTTTACATTCAACGGTACGGTGTCTTTAAATTGCACGCCCCCTGCCAATCCAACGGGGACAATTACGGGAACAACCCCGGCCTGTACTTCAACAACGCTAACCTTTACCGGTACCGCTACGGCGCCAGTAGTCAATTATTGGCAAACAACACCAACAGGCACTTCCACAGCAAATAATGCGGCTACGCCTTTAAATGTAACCACGAGCGGTACTTATTATGTGCGTGCTTTTAATTCGGCGACCTCTTGTTGGTCCACAGGGAACGTGGCTTCCTCAGCCATTACAATAGTTCCTGCCGTAAATATTACTACACAGCCTGCGAGTCAAACCGTTCAATCGTTAACCAATACGGTGTTTACGGTTGCGGCCTCTAATGCCGTTTCCTACCAATGGCAAGTCTCAACCGACGGCGGTACCACTTGGACAAACTTAACCAATGTAGCCCCTTACAACAATGTGACCAATCCAACGCTAAATATCAACGCAACCCCATCAGGATTAAATGGGTATCGCTATCGTTGTGTTGTAACGGGAACGACACCATGTGCAGTTGTTAATTCTAATGTAGCCATACTCACAGTTGCAACCCCAATCGTTGCCTTAGCCAATACGGGCGCACAAGTTCCAGCAGCTTTTGTTTCACAAGGTACAGTGGATCACGTTTTACATCGTTTTCAACTTACCGTGTCCAGTTCCAATGCGACCCTCAACGGACTTCAAGCGATTCCCATTACAGGGACATACGCAGCTACCGATATTGTGAATCTTAAAGTTCGCTACTCCTTAGATAACGTTTTGGATCCAGGTGATGCAACCTTGTGTACCCTAACGGCTCCTGGGGTGGCGGGAAATAAGAACTTTACACCCTTTACGTCAACCGTAATCAACGCAGGAACGGTAGGGTATTTATTTATTACTGCTGACTTTTCTGCAACGGCCACGCTTGGCAATACGATTGGTGTGAATGGTTTTAGCAATGTAGGTGCTAACCTCATTTTCTTCGGAGGTGTTGCGCGAAGTGGAAATACAACCAATAGCGGTTTGCAAACCATTGCCCCTTCTGCACCCAATCTTCCTGCTACCTTTACCCGCGGTTGCTCTAGCAATACGACTCAAGTATTGAATTGGTCGGCGCCATTAACCGGTCCTTTCGATGGGTATATAATTGTTGCACGTCAAGGAGGATTAAATCCCCATGCCGTGACGAGTTTAGTAGCTTCAACACAACCCTTCAACACCGATTTTTCGTTGGCTCCCACCTATGGTAGCACAGCACCTCTTTCGCGTGTCGTTTATATAGGCACTGGAACTACAGCCACGATTACAGGGTTAACAGCGGGAGCAACCTATGTTTATGAAATTTATACGTACCGCAACAACGGTCCAACCAATACCGTTTTTTCAACAACACCGCGTTCCCTGACTCAAGTCGCCGCTTTGAGTAATGTCACTAACGCTATCGCAACACCTGGAAATACTACAGGATTAATCGGTTGGGCCAATCCCAATGCGCTTTGTTTTGATCAAGTTTTGGTCGTGGTGACTGCGGCTCCCGGAATAACATTTGCTCCTACCGGCGATGGAAGTGCTTATACAGCCAATCCCGCTTTTGCAGCGTTCAATCAAGTCGTGTATGCCTCCAGCGGAAACAACGTAAACATTACAGGATTAACCAATGGAGTTACTTATTACATCGAAATATTTGTACGTAGTGGGACCGATTGGAGTTCGGGAGTCGAGGTGGCTTTAACGCCCTTGAACATTGTTCCAACGGTATTGAAAACGGGAGATTTGTTGCTTATCGCTTATGATAATACGACAACAGGGGCCGATGATGCCATCCGACTTTTATCTTTAGTTGAGATTAATCCCGGAACGAGTTTTATTTGGGCTAATACAACCTATGAAACAGGAGGGATGCCCGCCGCCAATGTGCGCACCGATAAATGGTACAGTTGTACTGCTGCCCCCGATGGAAATTTACCCTTTTTAGAGTTCACCTATACTGGAACGACCCCAATTCCGGCGGCTTCTGTGTTTTGTATTAATACTGTTAGTGCAGGAACAGGTTCAACGATTTCTGTTGTGGATGCTGCAGGAACAACTTACAATTCGTTTACAATTTCGGGACGAAATGCAGATGGTACGACCTTAACCAGCCACGGAAGTGTCAATGTTTCGAGCTCGGCACCCGATTCAATGTTTTTATTACAAGGATTTTTCACCTACGACATAACGGGTTCTACCTTTACTGGAACGGTATTGTCTGGGGTACAAGATGGTGGGGTATGGTATGAATTGACCGATAACTTAACCGCCATTAGCGGCAATAATTTCCGACGATCACGAAAGCATCCGCAGTTGATTTGTGCTTCTCTGCAAGCCAATACGACTACTGGTGCTTATGAAGTGAGTTACAACACTTCTTCAACAACCTTTACCACGGGAAGCCGACCCTATTTGATTGGTTCTATCTTAAATTATACCACCAATTGGACGACTTTATTAGGGACATGTCCAACGAATTCCCCTTTTATCATTACTGTTGCTGATCCCTTCAATAAGTGGACAGGGGCATTGAATACCAATTGGTTTGATTGTAACAATTGGGCGCTATTGACCGTTCCCGATGAGTTAACCGATGTAGTCATTGATGCTACTGCTGGAAATGATGCTGTGATTGATTATACGGCAGCTAATTCAGATACCTTTTCGGATGTAGCCAAGTGTAAAGATTTGACCATTTCAGGGCGAAGTGTCCAACTGCAAGGAAATGCTTTAAATCGATTAGAAGTCTATGGAAATCTTAGCCTTTCGGGTGCGGGGATTTTGGATATGGATGATAGCAATTCGACTACTGCAGATGGGAATTTAATTCTATATGGCAACTGGACCAATGCGGCTTCAGCGGCACAATTCCAAGAAGGAAACGGTACAGTTCATTTTGTGGGAAGTGCTCCGCAAATTATCAACGGGAATGTGCATACCAATGTAGAACAGTTTTATAATGTGGTATTGGATAATGATTTTAACACAAATGTTTCCAATAATTTATTCGCCCAGGGAAATCTTGAAGTGAAGTTGAATAAAATCTTAACCATTGGTGCTGATGATTATGTTTTTGCCTTCAATACGTTAACGTTAGACGGAATTTTAAACATCAACAACACGGGTCAATTGATTCAAATCAATGAGACAGATACCAACAATGGTGATTATTCAGGAACAAAATTCCGTATGGATCGTACCACTTTAGCCCGCAATTTTGATTATGTGTACTGGAGTGCTCCCACAGAAAATGTGGCGGTCAATTCGTTACCCAATGCCTTGCGTTACGAATGGAATCCAATCTTCGCAAATTCCAATGGAACCTTCGGAAATTGGGCGATAGCTTCAGGAACAATGGTGCGTGGAAAAGGTTACATTGCTCGAGCTTCCAACGGATCAGCAACGGCAGTTCCTTTGACCGCCACTTTTACGGGGAAACCCCATAACGGTCAGTTTACAACACCTATTTCCCGAGGGAATTATGACGGGCCTGATTTTGATGCCGATCTAACGAATCCCGATAATTTTGATACGACACGTTTTGATGACAATTGGAATTTAGTTGGAAATCCATACCCTTCAGCGATTGATGCAGAAGAGTTTTTGGTATTGAACCAAACGAAAATTGAAGGCTCTATTTGGGTTTGGAAACACGGTTTGGCACCCACCTCGACAACAAGTCCGTTTTACAACAATTTCCAATACAATTATTGGACTTCAGATTATATTAAGTATAACGGTTTGGGTTCGACCGAGCCCGATTCTTTTGCTGGAAAAATTGGAGCTGGACAAGGTTTTATGGTCAACATGTTGCATTCAGCTACCACGCCAAATACGCTTGCTTTCGAGAATAGCCTTCGCGCAGATGCCTTGTTAATGCCTCACGATAATACCGATTTTTATCGAAATGCGCAATGGTTTTCCCAGCAGAAACACCGCATTTGGTTGGATATCGTTAATACAACCAATGGAAATTCAGAACGAACCTTGGTCGGGTATGCAAGTCAAGCCACCAATGGTCGGGACCATTTGTATGATTGTATTCACAAAATAACTGGCGAATTAAGTATCTACTCTTTATTGCAAGATGAACCCTATTCTATTCAAGGAAAAGGGCTGCCTTTTACAGCAAATGACCGTATTCCTCTTGGAGTTTACGTGAACACACCTGGAACCTATGCGATTGCGTTGTATAAAACGGATGGATTGTTTGCAGGGCAGCAACCTATTTATTTGGAAGATAAGGTTGCCGGGGTATTTCATAATTTGAAAAATAGCCCCTACACGGTAACATTACCCAAAGGTGAATTGAATTCACGCTTTGTATTGCGTTATTCGATTCCTGGAAATCCCATTCTAAACCTTGATTCTGTAGCGTATGAAGCGACAATAAAGGTTGTAGCGCAGCAAAGAGTTATTTCCGTGCAAGCCGAAGAGCCTATTCAAGAGGTTATGGTTTATGATTTGCAAGGACGATTACTTACGCATTTGACAGCAGTTCATGATCTAAAAGCGCAAACAAGTCCAATTGAGGGAGAACAACAAACCTTGATTGTGAAAATTATTTTGGAAACGGGCGCTGTAATGACGCAAAAAGTAGTGCTATAAAATTAAAAATATAGAAACGAAAAAGTCCCGAGATTATCGGGACTTTTTTATTATTTACCTTTGATAGAAGCTTTAACGTTGCGTTCTATACTATGTCCTGGACGTGACCATTTTGGTTTTTCACCCAGCGGTTGAAACTGTGAATCTTCTGCTTCCACGGTCTGTGGTTGCATAAGTTTGATAAACGGTTTTTGAGGTTGTAAACCTAAGGTTTCAAACATTTTCATGTCCTCATTTACATCAGGATTGGGCGTAGTCAATAATTTATCGCCAGCAAAAATTGAGTTAGCTCCCGCAAAGAAACACATCGCCTGACCTTCTCGTGACATTTCAGTTCGTCCGGCCGATAAGCGTACTTGCGTTTCAGGCATGACGATACGCGTAGTGGCTACCATTCGAATCATTTCCCAAATCGCTACGGGTTTTTGATCTTCCAAAGGCGTTCCTTCTACAGCAACTAGCGCATTGATAGGCACAGATTCTGGCTGCGGATTCAATCGTGCAAGCGCGACCAACATACCCGCGCGGTCTTCAACACTTTCGCCCATTCCAATAATACCGCCACTGCAAACCGTTACGTTGGTTTTTCGCACGTTTTCAATTGTTTTCAAACGGTCTTCAAAGCCGCGTGTGGAAATGACTTCTTTGTAATATTCTTCAGAGGTGTCTAAATTATGGTTGTAGGCATAGAGTCCGGCTTCGGCCAAACGCAAGGCTTGATTTTCCGTAAGCATTCCCAACGTACAACACACTTCCATGTCCAATTTATTGATGGTGCGCACCATTTCTAATACTTGGTCAAATTCTGGACCGTCTTTTACGTTACGCCAAGCAGCACCCATACAAACACGGGATGAACCTGCGGCTTTTGCACGAAGGGCCTGTGCTTTTACTTGAGTTACACTCATCAAATCATTTCCTTCAATATCGGTATGATACCGCGCAGCTTGGGGGCAATAGCCACAATCTTCGGGGCAACCTCCTGTTTTTATGGACAATAAGGTTGAAACTTGAACCACATTGGGATCATGATGTTTGCGATGCACGGTGGCCGCCTCATACATCAAATCCATGAAAGGTTTATGGTAAATGGCCAAAATTTCTTCTTTGGTCCAATTGTGTCTTATTTCACTCATAGCGTGACGAATTTAGAATTCAAAAGTAACGATTTCCCTTCATTGGGCAATAGTTATTTCGGAAGGTTTTGGAAGTATGCCATGGCTTGCTCTTTATCCTTGATAATCTGATTTTTAAGAGCGTCAAGGGAGTCAAATCGTTGCTCCTCACGAAGGAATGTTAGGAATTCCAACGAAAGTTTGGCATTGTATATTTCTTGGGAAAAATCAAAAAGATGTACTTCTATGGTTCGAGAAGTGCCCGAAACGGTTGGACGATTTCCAATATTTAATACGCCCGAATAGCTTTGGTTGTTCCAGGTAACGCGAACTACATAAACCCCATTTTTTGGAATAAGTTTTTCTTCACAACAGGGTTGTAAATTGGCCGTAGGAAATCCTAAAGTGCGGCCCAACTGTTGTCCTTTAACAACGGTGCCCGAAAGCGTGTACGGATGTCCTAAATAGTCTTGGGCAACACCACAATCGCCAGCTTCCAATGCTTTGCGAATCTTTGTGGAGCTAATCGTAATTGCATTAACTTCTTCTGCGGTAATTTGAACAACGTCAAAACCAAATTCCAATCCGAAACGAGTTAAATCTTCAATATTTGCCGTGCGATTTTTTCCAAAACGGTGGTCGTAACCGATGATAATTTTTTTGATATTAAATTTTTTTACCAAAATATCAGTTACAAAAGCCTCGGCGGTTAATTGTGAGAACGCTTTGTCAAACGGATGTATTACCAGATGATCGATTCCTGATTTTTGAATCAAGTGTGATTTTTCTTCGATGCAACTGAGTAAGTACATGGGTGTGTCTGTTTGTAACACCGATCGGGGATGTGGGTGAAAAGTAAGAACTACACTTTCCAACCCCATAATTTTAGCAGCTTCTGTTATTTTATTCAGAATCTTCGTATGGCCCAAATGAACTCCGTCAAAAGTACCCAGTGTGAGCACTGTGCCTTTTGTTTGGGGAAAATCAGCGATGTTGGAATAGGTTTTCAAGTGCAATAAAATCGGCACAAAGGTAGTTGATTTTTACGTTTAATAACTATACCCCGTTGAATTCACATTTAGAATGTCAAATTCGTAAAAATTCGTTTATATTTGTTAGCTATTATAACCAATCTAATTAAAATGAAAAAAATTTTATTACTTTCTATTTTTTTCCTTGGCTTGGCGGGTATGAATGCGCAGACTGGTCGTTATTGGTCAGCCGCGCAACCCGGTAAAGACATAGAACGAGCTAAAGGAACATTCAGAAGTACATTTCCTACGCAGTATGATTTGTATACGCTGAATTTCGATCAATTAAAAAACAGATTGATGACAATTGTCGATCAGCCTGGTACTACTTGTGTAATCACACTTCCGAATACACAAGGAAAATTAGAGGATTTTGTGGTCAATGAAGCGTCTAATTTTGAGGCTGATTTACAAGCACAATTCCCTGATATTCGCGCTTTTTCAGGGAAGAGTACACTAGACCCAACAGCTTACATGAAGTTGAGTATCAGTCCAAGAGGGATAAAGACAGTTGTATTTAGAGCAGGAACTTCGAGTGAATTTATGGAACCTTTTTCTGCCGACGGAACAATTTATGTGGTTTACAATAAAGCCAATAACGGTCCAAAACCCGCATGGAAATGTGACGTATTGGATGATGAATTTGGTGGATTAGCGAATCCTTCCAATAGAAATTCTGGTGGAAATGTAGTATTGGCCAATAACGGCGTTCTAAAAACGATGCGTTTGGCACAATCGTGTACAGCGGAATATTCTAATTATTTTGGAGCGACAAGTGCGGCTCAAGTTAACTTGGTACTAGCTGCGTTTAATGAAACGATGACGCGTGCTAATGGATGTTATGAAAAAGATTTGGGCGTTCACCTTAACATTGTTGCTGAATCTACAAATGTAATTTTCTATAACGCGGCCACGGATCCGTACTCTGCTGCGGCCACGGGTTCTGCAGGGGCTTGGAATACTGAACTTCAAAATACCTTAAGTACCCGATTGACAGGTACAGGGACAACGCTTGCAGCTAACAATGCGGCGTATGATATCGGACATTTATTCGGAGCCTCTGGTGGAGGAGGAAATGCAGGTTGTATTGGGTGTGTTTGTACCGATGATACCGCAAGCACCACCGACCGTAATAAAGGAAGTGGATATACCTCTCCAAGTGATGGAATTCCAGAAGGAGATACGTTTGATATCGATTATGTAGTACACGAAGTAGGGCACCAATTAGGGGCTAATCACACGTTTACTCATGCTAATGAAGGGTCAGGATATAATGTTGAAGTAGGTTCTGGTATTACCATTATGGGTTATGCTGGGATTACAGCCTATAATGCCGCAAACAATTCAATTGATGTGTATCATGTGCTTTCGATTTCTCAAATTCAAAATAATTTGAATACTAAAACTTGTCCCGTTTCAACCCAATTGGCGGGTGTTAATGCTACTCCTACAGCGAATGCAGGTGGAAACTTTACGATTCCAAGAAGCACACCTTTTATGTTGATTGGTTCTGGTAATGATAACGATGGAGATCCTTTAACATATAGCTGGGAACAAGTTAATGTGGATACAGCAGGTTCCTTTACAGGAGCGAATAGTGTAGCAGCTGTTGGTAAAACAGGGGGTCCAAACTGGATTTCATATCCTCCTTCTACTTCTCCTATTCGTTACTGTCCGGTTTTGCCAACGGTTTTTGCCGGAGGACAAACTACGCAAGGAAGTGCAGGTATTGCGGTTGAAGCGTTAAGTTCGGTAGGAAGAAACCTTAATTTCCGTTTAACAGTTCGTGATAATGCACCGTATGTTCCGAATTCTGAAGTTGGACAAACAGGAACAGCCAATGCAACAATTACGGTTGATGCAACAAAAGGACCTCTAACCGTTACCTCGCAAAATACGGCTGATATTTCGTATACGTTAGGTTCGACACAATCAGTAACTTGGGCTGTAAACAACACCAATACCATTACAGGAGGTGCCAATGTTGATATTTTAATTACTACTGATAATGGAGCAACTTGGACAACTTTATTGGCTGGAACACCTAATGACGGTGCTGCTGATGTGGTTATGCCAACGACACCCGCGGTTAGTTGCCGTTTAATGGTTAAAGCTAGCAACAACATTTTCTTTAATGTAAACAGTAATAATTTCTCAGTAGGATTTAGTGTTACTACAACTTGTAATACGTATACCGGAAGTTCGTTGCCTATTGTAACAGCAGCAGGTTTCCCTGCAAATCAAATAGGTACTGTTAATGTACCGATTACAGGTTCTATTAGCAGTGTGAATGTATTTAACAACATTACCCACACTTATTTGTCGGATGTTATTACAGATATCAGTAGTCCAACCAACCCAACCACTTTTGTGAAAATGTTTAACAGAAGTTGTGGAAATACAAATGGTTCGTTGAATTTAAAATTCACTAATGGAGGTGCTGCTATAAACTGTACCGCTGGAGGAACTACCCTTCAAAATGTAGCGCCAGGAGAAAGTTTAACGGCATTTAACGGTCAAAATCCGCAAGGAACATGGACACTTCGTGTATATGATACATTTGCGGGAGATGATGGAACTTTGAATTCTTGGTCTATCGAAATTTGTACCCAACAAGTTACTTTACTTACGGATAGTTTTGGATTGGATTCATTTAATTTAGCACCAAATCCAAACAATGGAGTTTTCAATGTAAACTTCAATCCTACGGTTAGTGATGTAGAAATTAGCGTTTACGATATGCAAGGAAGATCTGTTTTCCAACGTCAATATACAGCTAATGGCGCATTTAACGAAACTGTTGATTTAGGCACTGTTCAAACTGGAGTATATTTAGTTACTGTGATGAATGGATCTAATAAAGAAGTACGTAAAATCGTAATTCGATAAGCTATCTTACTAAATTATAGAAAGCTCCTTCGGGAGCTTTTTTTATGGATTTATTTTCCGTTAAAAGTATTCATCGTGGTGGACAAACCGGCGAGTACAAAGGAGGTTATTGCTTCTCGGCAAAGTGCCAATCGTTCAGGGAGTGCCCCTTTTTCAGTTTCATCCCATTCGCCCAAAACATAATTCACTTGTTGTCCTTTTTTAAATTGATCGCTGATGCCAAATCGAAACCGAGGGTATTCGGTGGTGGCAAGAACAGCTTGGATATTTTTTAAACCATTATGGCCCCCATCACTTCCTTTGGCTTTGATTCGAACGGTGCCAAAAGGTAAATTCAAATCATCAGTAATAACCAGTACATTTTCAATAGGGATGTTTTCTTTATCCATCCAATATTTTACGGCTTTACCGCTCAAATTCATGTATGTATTAGGCTTCAACAAAAAAACCGTTTTCCCTTTAATTTTACACTCGGCCAGCTCTCCTAGTTTTGCGGTTTGAAAAGACTCGTTTTCTTGTTTTGCAAAAAAATCGACAACTTTAAATCCAATATTGTGTCGGGTATTCACGTATTCAGCGCCAATATTGCCTAGGCCTACTATAAGATATTTCTTCATAGGTGATGTGTTTTCAGAATTTGGTGTTTTACGAAAAATAGAAAGCAACCGAATCATGAGTGCAAAAGTACTTCAAATGCCGTGGGTCTTCAAAAAAAAAGCACCGGAAATCTCCGATGCTTTTTAGAATCCTTATGGAAAAGATTATTTTTTCTTTCCTTTGGCTGCTGCTTTTTCGGCTTTGGCTGCTTCTTGAGCTGCTTTCATCGCCGCACGTGAAATCTTCACTTGACATACAACCGTGTTGTCTGGGTGCATCAATTTGTAATTGTCGCTTCCTAATTTGGTTACATACAATTTGTTCCCCATTTGTAATTCAGAAATATCTGCATATACATAATCAGGAAGGTTTTTAGGTAACGCTTTTACTTTTAAACGACGTAAGTTTAAGTTCAAAACACCCCCTAATAACACCCCAGGCGATGTACCTGTGATTTTTACAGGAACCTCCATGATGATTTCTTTATCCTCCTTTAATTGATAAAAATCAATGTGTAAGATAGCATCAGAAACAGGGTGAAATTGAATATCCTGTAGGATTGCGTTAAACACTTTTCCTCCTAAATCAATCGCAACAGTATGCGCATCTGGAGTGTAAACTAAACTTTTGAAAGCTTTGCTTTCTGCTTGAAAGTGTACTGGTTGTTCTCCTCCGTAGATTACGCAAGGAACCATTCCAGCATCACGTACGGCCTTCGTTGCCTTTTTGCCTACGCTTTCTCTTTCAGATCCTTTGATTGAAATTGACTTCATTATTTAGATATATTAATTATTTACATTAAAAATTTTCCGCTAATGGAGTTGTTGTGTTGTACCATCTGCATTACTTCGGCAAACAGTGGCGCACAACTTACCACTTTGATTTTTGGCGATTCCTTTTTCAGCGGAATGGAATCGGTAACGATAAGCTCGCTAAGCTGTGATTTTTCTATTTTTTCATAGGCCTCACCCGACAAAATCGCGTGCGTACAAATGGCTCGAACACTCAATGCACCCCGCTCAATCATCAAGTCGGCTGCTTTCGCTAAAGTGCCTCCAGTGTCAATCATGTCGTCCACAAGAATCACATTGCGCCCTTTTACTTCACCTATCAATTCCATCGTTTCAATGACATTGGCCGCTTTACGTTGTTTGTAACAAACTACAACGTCTGAGGTTAAGAATTTGGAATACGCATAGGCTCGTTTTGAACCTCCCATATCAGGCGATGCGATAGTGAGATTTTCTAGATTCAAACTTTTTACGTAGGGCAAGAAAATCGTAGAGGCAAACAAGTGATCTACTGGTTTTTCAAAAAATCCTTGAATTTGATCGGCATGCAAGTCCATCGTCATTATTCGCGTTGCCCCAGCCGTTTCCAACAATTTGGCAATCAATTTGGCTCCGATGGGAACGCGAGGTTTGTCTTTACGATCTTGGCGAGCATACCCAAAATAAGGGATTACAGGCGTAATGTGTCTGGCTGAAGCGCGCTTGGCCGCATCAATCATCAACAGCAATTCCATTAAATTGTCGGCCGACGGAAATGTCGAACAGACTATGAAAACCCGCAATCCACGAATGGATTCTTCAAAGGACGGTTGAAATTCACCATCACTAAATTTTGAGAACGTAACTTTACCCAGCGGCACCCCATAATGTTTGGCGATTTGCTCGGCAAGGTGGACACTTTGGGAACACGCAAATATCTTTGCTTCCGGTTCTTGATGTGACATTTTAATCGGTTGTTTAGTAGTGAGTTAGTGTGTGTTGTGTTTATTGAGGTGCAAATTTAGAAATAAAATCTGACTGAAGGCCTATATTTTTCAGTATTTTTTTCTTGTTTATTTCAATTTTTGTGTACATTTGCACCCACAAAAAACACTAAAATCCATGCCCGGATGGCGGAATTGGTAGACGCGCACGACTCAAACTCGTGTTCTTAGGAGTGTGGGTTCGATTCCCACTCCGGGTACAAGACCTCTCACTACGAGAGGTTTTTTATTTTATATGCCATGAAATATTACGTTTATGTTTTGCAATCTACTGTTCGGCAGTAGCTTCATAGGGGATTAACCTTCAATTCAAATCTGCGTTTTGCGATGGAGCCTTTGGCCTTTGGTTTTTAGGTTTAAGCAAAAAAATAAGGAGTGTAATTATGGTGTCAAGATAAAGGCGACTACGGTTTTATTTCTACAACACTAAGTACGGGATAATGGTCAGATAGCCATTGATGATTCGGTTTTTCAGTACGAATTTCGCTGGAATGAATTATAAAGTCTTGATGGCTAATCCAAATGTAATCAATATAATTGTTGGGAGTGTCGGTGCGAAAGCCGTTGAACGTACCTAAAGTGCTTCCGGGATTTAAAGCGGCAAAGGTATTGACCCAATCGTTTTCTAGCAGTTTCAAACGGGGATGTTCGGGGGTGGTGTTAAAATCGCCCATAAGGATTACGGGTTCATTTGTGGGATTTCGAACGGCAATTTGTGTTAAAATAAGTGCTAAGCTTTCGGTTCGTGCCTGTTCACCAACATGATCCCAATGGGTGTTAAATACCCAGCATTGTTTACCATTTCGCCGATCCTCAAGACGTACAAAGCTACAAACGCGATTGCAAGCGGCATCCCAACCGCGTGAAATTTTTTCAGGAGTACGCGACAACCAAAATGTGCCACTGTCTTTAATGATAAATCGACTGGTTTTTATAAAGAGGCCACTGGCTTCTCCAGTATAATTTTCCTCCCGACCCACACCTACCTTTTGATAACCGGGCATGCCTTTGTGTAATTCAGTCATTTGATGGGGAAGCGCTTCTTGTACGCCCAATACATCGGGATGGATGGTGTTGATTTGATGCAAAAGTGGGGTTTTACGATTGTCCCATCGGTTGACACCATCGGAGGCGATATCGAGTCGGATGTTGTAGGTCATTACCGAAAACCTTTCCGATTGGGCCCAACCCTTTGCAAGCATGAAAATCCCAAGAATACCTATAAAGAAGTTACGCTTTTTCCACATCTTACTCTTTTTACACACTTTTTATGACATAGGTTACGATACCCCAAATAATCAATTCATTTTCTTCTGTGATTAAAATGGGAGGATAGCTGGGATTTTCGGGCATTAAATACACGGCATTTTTTTCTTTTCGAATGCGCTTCACCGTAAATTCTCCATCAATACAGCACACCGCAATTTTATTATGAACGGGTTCCAAACTACGGTCGATGACCATGATATCCCCATCGTCTATTCCGGCGCCAATCATTGAATTTCCCGAAGCTTTTGCGTAGAAAGTTGCTTCGCGGTTGCGGACCAATACGTGATCCAAACTTATTTTTGCTTCATCAAAATCGGCCGCTGGTGAAGGAAATCCCGCTTTGATGCCGCCTGAGAAATAGGGGAGTCCTTCCTTCGGACTTAAATCGGGGATAAAAAAAGTGAGTTTAGCGTTGTTTAGCGACATTGTACGGTAATGATATCGTTAATATTGGTGGTGAATTTGGGAGACAAATGGTTTTGCTTCATCTTCCACGTTCGATTCAAATCGTGCATTCCTAGGCGAATCTTCCGCTCTCCTGTTTTTTTGAAATAGGCATCCATCACTTTCATTAGCGCTTCGTGTTTTGGATTTTCATCCTGAAACAAATTGAACTGCTTTTGGTTTTGTGGGGTAATTGATGAGACAATCACGCCTGTTTTTTTGTATTCTTCTCCTTCGCGAAACAGTTGCGCAATCATGCGAGTAGCGGTTTGACTCAGCGTGATGCTTGAATGGGTAGGAAACGGTAAGGTTTCTTGGGCATAAAAGTTATACCGTCCGTTATCGGGATTATGAAATTTATCTTTGCGCAAATACACGGTAATAACCTGACAGTCTGATTGCTGTTTTCGTAATTTTTCACCACAAATCGATGCAAAAGTTGACACCCGCTCTTTCAATTCGTCGAGGTTGTTGATACGCCCTTCAAAACTTCGGGTGACGGCGATGTGTTTTTTATCTTTAGGTTCTTCGAGTTCTAGCACCGACTGACCCAACAATTCCAATCGCAAACGGTTCCCAACCACGCCCATTTCTTTTTGAATATACGATTCATGTTGTGGTAGTGTAAAATCGTAAGCTGTATGAATCTGGCGTGCTTTCATTTTTTTTGTCAACCGAAAGCCGATACCCCAAACGTCCTCTATCGCTGTCCATTTTAACGCTTTGATTCGTTTTTCTTCGCTGTCAATGACATAGGAGCCTTGGGTGCGTTCGGGAAATTTTTTGGCAATTTTATTAGCAATTTTAGCCAATGCTTTGGAGGGAGCAAAGCCAACAGAGATTGGAATACTCAACCATTTCAGGACGCGCTTTCGCATTTGAATTCCATAATCCTGCCATTCGATTGCGTGCATGCCGTCAAAATTCAGGAAGGCTTCGTCGATGCTGTAGACTTCAACATGGGGTGTAAAACCTTCCAGGATTTTCATAACGCGACTACTCATGTCCCCATACAGCGCATAGTTGGATGAAAATACATGGATCCCGTGTTTTTTAATCAGTGGACGGCATTCAAATTCGGGCGCACCCATGGGAATTCCCAAGTCTTTTGCTTCGTAACTCCGCGCAATGACGCAACCATCATTATTCGACAGCACCACGATAGGTTTCCCCACCAATTGCGGTTGGAACACCCGTTCGCAGGAGGCATAAAAATTATTGCAATCGACTAATGCATACATGGTATAAAAGTAGCGAATCGGATGAAAATGAAGGGAAAGAACAAGCGTTAAAATTCGCCATTGTTCATAAAAAAAGGCCATCCGTTGGGACAGCCTTTGTGGGGTTAAAATCGTCTGATTATTTCAATAAATCCATCATGCAACTCGGGTAAATTCCCATACCGATATTGAGTGCAATAGCCACAACAGCGACTAAGGTATACACCCAAGATACGGAGGCTACTTCATCATCAGCTTCTTTATTGTACATAGCTAAAATCAATTTAAAGTAGTAGCCAATACTGATGATTGAATTCACAACACCGACAATAACGGCAATTAAATAACCCGCTTCAATAGTTTGCGTGAATAGGGAGAATTTTGCAAAAAAGCCCGCAAAAATTGGAATCCCCGCCATAGACAATAAGGACATAGTGAGAATTGCAGCGAGGATTGGGTGGCGTTTTCCCAACCCATTGAAATCAGCAACGTTTTGCGTTTCTTTATTTTTGGTTACAGCAGTAATGACCGCAAAGGCAGCAATACCCGCCAAAGCATACGCTGCAGTATAATAGAAAAGGGTGCCAGCGGCGGTGGTAAGACTTAACAAAGCCAAAAGCATAAATCCGGCATGCGAAATCCCAGAAAAAGCCATCATTCGTTTTATATTCTCTTGACGTAAAGCCAAAAGATTCCCCACAAACATGGTCAAAATGGCAACCGCTAAGAGCGCTATTTCAAAAGAGTAAGGCATTTCTTTGTTTAAGCCCGTAACCAATTTGTATAACGTAGCCACAGCAACGACCTTGGCTAAGGTACTCATGGTGGCGGTCACTAAAGTAGGGGAACCCTCATATACATCAGGGGCCCAGAAATGGAAAGGTGCCGCAGCAATTTTGAACAACATTCCAATAAGCATCATGGTAATTCCAAAATAGAACCAAATGGGAAGTCCGGCTCCTTGTGACAATTCATAAATTTCAGCTACATCAAAGTAACCCGTAGCGCCGTATACTAAACAAATGCCAAAAAGGATAAAACCAGAAGCGAAAGAACCCAATAAGAAATATTTCATACCGGCCTCATTGCTCAATAGACTTAGACGTTCGCTACCTGCAAGGATATACAACGCGATAGAAAGAATCTCAATACCGATGAAAAACATTGATAAGTTTCCAAAAGAAACCATGGCAATAGCACCGGCCAACAAAAAGATTTTAATAGCGATAAAATCGGAGAATTTGGAGGGTTTGTCTTTGTAGTAATCCCCGCTCATCAAAATCAGAAAAACGGTCAAAACGATAAACAAGCTTGAAAAGGCTACCGAAAAATTAGACACCACAATCATGTTATAGTACCATGATGATGGATGATTGAATTCGGAAACCGTTAGTCCAAGGATCGCTAACAAAGCAACCACGGAAACCGGTACAATGGCTTTTCTCAGATTGATAATTTCAGCTAAAAGACAGAAGATGCCTAAACCTGATACAGCGATTAGTGTATTCATTCGTATGACAGAATTAAGAACGGTTGATTAATGTAAAGATTTCTTGTAGCGATGGATTGACCAAGTCCAATAAAGGTTTAGGATACAATCCAAAGAACAATAAGAAGGCTATGAGTACTACCATCACAAAGGTTTCACCGAGGGTTACATCGGCAAATACTTTGGCATTTGCTTCTCCCAACATTACATTTTGAAACATTTTCAACATGTAATAAGCACCTAAAATGATTGTAGTTCCCCCAAGTACAGCATACCACACATTGATTTGCGATAAACTATACAGCACAGTAAATTCTCCTACAAAGTTGTACGTACCCGGCAATGCCACAGACGCTAGGACCAAAATCATAAACAATGAAGTGAACCTTGGCGTTTGAATACGAATGCCACCCATAGCTTCGATACTACGTGTTTCCAATCGACGGTAAATGATTTCGGCGGCATAAAATAACCCGACAATCACAAAACCGTGGGCAATCATTTGCGATACGGCACCACTTAAACCATCGAAAGTAAGACTATAACAGCCTGCTGCGATTAATCCTACGTGCGCCAAAGAAGAGTAAGCCAACAATCGTTTGATATCTTTTTGACGTAAAGCGGCAATTGATCCGTAAATGACTCCGGCGATACTGAGTCCCAAAAGGATGGGCATATACGTTTTTGCTGCCAAAGGAGCAATGGGGAGTTGCCAGCGGATTACACTGTACAATCCCATTTTCAACATGATACCCGAGAGCAACATGGTTCCTACGGTAGGCGCTTTTTGATACACATCAGCCTGCCAGGTATGGAAAGGAACTACAGGAATTTTAATCGCATAAGCTAAAAAGAATGCCAAGAAAATCCACGTTTGCTCCTCAGTGCTGAGTTGTAATGCATACAAATCGGTGAGCAAGAAACTGCCTGCTTTGTGATATAGATAGGCGAAGGCAACCAACATGAATAAAGAACCGCCTAAAGTGTAAATGAAAAACTTTAGTACCGCTTTTTTACGTGTTTCAATAGCATCATTCCCCCACAATAAAGCGATAAAGTAAATGGGTATTAAAGCCAATTCCCAGAAAATATAATAAAGAAGTCCGTCGGCAGCCAAAAATGTACCCGCCATAGCAAAGGCCATGAACAGAATTAAAGCATAAATACTTTTTGCATTTTTAAACGCATTGGCAAACGAACTAAGTAGTATAAGTGGCGTTAATACGGTGGTGAGCAAAACCATGGCCAAGGCCAACCCATCAACCTTTAAGGCAAAATATGCTTTGGGTGAAGAAATCCAAGGTAAAGAAACATTAAGTGTACTGAAATCACTTACGGTAGCCAATATAAATAGGGTAATCCCCATGGCAGCAGTACTAAAAAGTAAAGCCACTTTGGAAGCCAGTTTATCGCCAGCCAAATAGGTACAAACAGCACCGATAAGTAATAAAAGTAATAGAGTAGTTACGTCCATCAGGATAATTTTTTAAGCTAAAAACAAATAGATGAAAAGGACACTAAATCCAATGACAAAAGCAAAGAGATACAATCCGATACTTCCGTTTTGAACACGCGCGCCTAAGTTTCCTAAACCGTTGGCTAACGAACCCAGACTGAATACCAATTGGGACAAAGCAGGTTCTAGTGTATCACGGAAAAAGCGTGCTAGGCCATTAATAGGTTTTACAATCAATGCCATATAACCTTCATCTACATAATATTTGTGGTAAATCGTTTTGGCCAATCCCGTCATTTCATGGTCTTCTTTCGGAACGGCACCGCCTTTTAAGAACTTCGCATAGGCCATCCCAATTCCAATCAATCCCCCGGCTACAGCTACAGCCATTAAAATATATTCCGTAGTACCTAAATGATGTTCGGCATGACTTCCGTTGAATAAGGGCGCTAAGTAGTGATTTAACCAACTACCTCCAAAAGGTAAGCTGATTACCCCTCCCACCAACGACAAAATGGCTAGTACGATTAAAGGTAATGTCATCAAACTTGGACTTTCGTGCAAATGATGTTTTTGTTCTTCTGTACCACGGAAGTCGCGGTAAAAGGTAAGGTACATTAAACGGAACATATAGAAAGCCGTCATGATAGATGCCAATGACGCAATGATCCAAAGGGGAATATTCGCATGAAACGCGGTCAGAAGAATTTCATCTTTCGAGAAAAATCCAGAAAACGGTGGAATCCCCGAAATCGCCAACGTTGCAATCATCATGGTGGCAAAAGTAATCGGCATGATTTTACGTAGCCCACCCATTCGACGCATATCTTGCTCGTGGTACATAGCGTGAATTACAGAACCAGAGCCCAAGAACAAACACGCTTTAAAGAAGGCGTGTGTGATCACGTGGAAAACGGCAACATTGTAAGCGCCGAGTCCAAGCGCCAAAAACATAAGTCCCAGTTGCGATACTGTAGAGTATGCCAATACTTTTTTAATATCGTTTTGGAAAAGGCCGATAGAGGCAGCAACCAAAGCTGTTACAGCACCAACAATCGCTATAATATTTTGAACAAGCGGCGTAAGGTCAAAGATGAAATTCAAACGCGTAATCATAAAAATACCCGCGGTAACCATCGTTGCAGCGTGAATCAACGCTGAGACAGGTGTTGGACCAGCCATCGCATCAGGCAACCAAGTGTACAAAGGTAATTGAGCCGATTTCCCCATAGCGCCGATAAACAAACACAAGGCTGCTACAGTTAGTTTGGTTGTATCCACATTTCCAGCCGTAATTGCGGCTTTCAATTGCGCGTAATCCAAGGTAGAAAACATACTGCCTAAAATGAAAATTCCAATGAGGAATCCTAAGTCACCAATACGATTCATGATGAACGCCTTTTTTGCGGCATCATTGTAGTCTTGGTTTTTGTACCAGAAGCCAATGAGTAAGTAAGAACACAATCCAACACCTTCCCATCCGATAAACATGATAAGAATATTGCTTCCAACGACCAACGTAATCATGAAAAACACGAATAAGTTGAGGTACGAAAAGAACTTATGCATGTTTTCATCCTCATGCATGTAACTGATGGAATATAAATGAATCAATGATCCAATACCCGTTACAAACAGCAACCACAGTAAAGACAACTGATCCAATACAATACCGAAATCCAGTTTGAAATTGCTTACAGTAATCCAATCAAATAAGGTCACCGCAATCGGTTTTCCGGTTTGGTTGACTTGTAAAAAGAAATAAACACTGAGCGCAAAGGATATAGCTACCGCTACAGTTCCTAAAGCTCCAGCGAATCCTTTACCCGCTTTTTTACCAAAGAATACGTTACCTAAGAACCCAATAAAAGGGGCTAATAATACGATTAAAACTAAATTCTTCTCCATGGAGCCTTATCCTTTTAAATTCTTCAAATTAGCAATATCAATCGAACCGATATTTCGGAAAATAGCAACCAAAATTGCCAATCCAACGGCTACTTCAGCAGCGGCTACGGCCATTGAGAAAAATACGAACACTTGACCTTCGGCATCTTGATGGTAGGTTGAAAAAGCAACAAACAATAAGTTTACGGCATTCAACATGATTTCGATGGACATGAAAACAATGATGGCGTTTCTTCGGTACAATACTCCGAAAACCCCAATACAGAAAAGAATTACGGATAGAAACAGGTAATTTTCAATACCGATATGATTTAAAATATTCTCCATAGTTTATCGTGTCGATTTTTCTTTTTTAGACAAAAGTACTACACCCAACATCGCTGTGAGTAGTAATATGGATACAAACTCAAAAGGAACCATATATTCATTTAACAAAACTTTCCCCAATACTTTAATGGATTGAAAATCTTGTCCAGTAACGTCGTATTCTCCCATAATTGGTTTGGTATCGACAAACACATACGTCAACACGCCACACAAAAGAATGAAGATGATTACGGCGGCATAACGAGTCATACGCGGTTTGTGTACTTCATCTTCCTTGTTGAGGTTCATCAACATGATGGTAAAAAGGAACAATACCATGATAGCGCCTGCATAAACGATAAGTTGCACCAGCGCTAAGAATTGGGCATTAAATAACAAATAATGTCCCATAATCGAAACCATACAGAGTACTAGGTAAATAGCACTGTGAATTGGGTTTTTACTGTATATGGTTAAAAAGGCAGTGGCAAGTGTAAATGCCGACAGAATGTAGAAAATTAGTAATACTGTGGACATAATTAGTTTAGGTTTTTGGTGTTGGCCATGGCTACTTCAAGTGGCATTACTAATTTATCTTTTCCGTAAATAAAATCTTCGCGATCGTATTGAGCGGGCACCAATTCTTTAGAAATCGTCATGTAAATGGCGTCTTTTGGACAAGCTTCTTCACACAAACCACAGAAAATACAACGCAACATGTTGATTTCATAGATTTCAGCATATTTTTCCTCACGGTACAAATGCTCTTCACCCGGTTTACGCTCTGCGGCTTTCATGGTAATAGCTTCCGCAGGACATGTAAGCGCACACAACCCACACGCGGTACAGTTCTCACGTCCTTGTTCATCGCGTTTTAAGGTGTGTTTTCCTCGGTAAACAGGACTGAATTCACGCACCTGTTCGGGGTAGTGAATGGTTGCTTTTCTTCGGAAAAAGTGTTTAATGGTAATCAACAACCCTTTAATGATTGCGACCAAATAAAGACGCTCCCAAAACGTCATTTCCTTGTGGGAAACTTGTTTTTTCTTGCCTGAGAGCGAAATGTTCTGAATTGATGTTGCCATAGAACAGGTTCTTATTTAAAAGCCAGAATACAAATTCCGGTGATCATAATATTAATAATAGAAAGCGGAATCAAAATTTTCCATCCCAAATTCATCAACTGGTCGTAACGGAAACGTGGGATTGTCCAACGCACCCACATGTAAAAGAAGATGAAGGCACAGATTTTTACAAACAAAACCGCAATTCCGATTAGAGTTGCAATATTAGTTCCCCAATGAATGCCAACCCAGTCCATTCCTGGATAGTTGTACCCACCAAAATACAGGACCGCCAAAATAGTAGAGGAGATAAACATGTTGGCATATTCGGCAAACAAATAGAATCCCATTTTCATGGAGGAGTATTCGGTATGGTACCCACCGATCAACTCACTTTCACATTCGGCTAAGTCAAAAGGGGTTCGATTGGTTTCTGCAAAAGCACAAATTAAGAAAATCAAAAATCCTACGGGTTGGTAAAATACATTCCAATCCATACCGTGTTGCTGTTCGGTAATGGCACGTAAACTCAATGATCCGCTCATCATCAACAATGCGATGATAGAAAGACCCATGGCTACCTCATACGACACCATTTGCGAAGCTGCACGAACCGCTCCCATTAAGGAGAATTTATTGTTGGAAGCCCAACCACCAATCATGATTCCATAAACACCCACAGAGATTACCCCGAAAATGTACAATAAGGATACGTCAATATCGGTAGCTTGAAGGATAACCGTACGTCCAAAAATTTCTAGTTTATCACCCCATGGAATCACCGCGCTGGTAATCAACGCTGTAGCCATCGCGACTCCCGGACCTACAAAAAACAAAAATTTGTTGGGCGTGTTGGGTTCAAATTCTTCTTTCGCAAACAATTTTAACCCGTCGGCTAGGGGTTGTAACAAACCACCCCACCCTGCACGGTTGGGTCCAACGCGGTCTTGAAGAAATGCAGCTACTTTACGTTCGGCCCAAGTAGAGTACATGGCCATAAGCATAGTAACGGCAAAGATGACTACGATGAAAATACTTTTTTCAATAATTAATGCACTATCCATGTTATTGTTTTACTTCGGTTCCGTCAATTTTTTTATTGTAGTCAATGGCGGCCATACTGATTTTCTTACGATCCTCATCACGTCCCATTAAGATACCGCGTTCGGTATTGATAATGACTTTCTCAAGTTTTCGGCTGTAATTATTCACATTGATGACCGAGTCTTTTTCAAATTTACGCGGGCCTTCAATTGTCCAGTCGGAAACTTCTTTTTTATCATAACGACAGGTGTTACAGATGAAATCTTCCACTTCATGGTATTCGTCTTTACGCGCTGTAACCCGTTGAATTTCATTACCAAACATCCAAACAGTTACTTTACCGCAACAGCCGGGGGTAGTACATTCACGGTGTGCATTGAAGGGTTTATTAAACCAAACGCGCGATTTGAATCGGAATGTTTTGTCGGTTAGCGCTCCAACAGGACATACATCAATCATGTTGCCTGAAAATTCATTTTCAATAGCGGCCGAAACCATAGTGGAAATTTGCGCATGATCCCCACGATTCAATACCCCATGTACACGATAATCGGTTAATTGTTCTGCCACTTGCACACAACGCTGACAAAGAATACAACGGTTCATGTGCAACTGAATTTTATCGCCGATATTTTCGGGTTCAAACGTACGTTTTTCCTCAATGAAACGGGTGTTAGCGTGACCGTGTTCAAAACTCAAATTTTGCAAATCACATTCTCCAGCTTGGTCACAAACGGGACAATCAAGCGGGTGATTAATCAACAAAAATTCAGTTACTGCTTTACGGGCTTCGGTGACGCGATCAGACGATTTACTTTTCACTTCCATTCCGTCCATACAACCGGTAACACAAGAGGCTACCAGTTTTGGCATAGGCGTTGGATTGGCGTCGCTCCCTTTGGTTACTTCAACCAAACAACAGCGGCATTTGCCTCCTGAACCCTTGAGTTTGGAGTAGTAACACATCGCTGGAGGAACAACATCGCCTCCAATCATTCGTGCTGCTTGTAAGATGGTGGTTCCAGCTTCAACCTCGATTTCGTGTCCGTCAATTGTTACTTTCATCTTCTTGTAGGTTATCTAGTGCGTAAGCAAACGACTTAACGCAGTTATTGATTTAAACAGTTTGTGGAGCCACTAGGTGACGAACTTTATGAAAAGGTTCGTGTGTGAAATGGTCTCGGTTTTTAATTTTTTCTGGGAAACGAACATGGTATTCAAATTCCTCTCTAAAGTGACGAATAGCAGCAGCTACTGGCCATGATGCGGCATCGCCCAACGGACAAATCGTGTTGCCTTCAATTTTGGATTGAATGCTCCACAACAGCTCAATATCTTCTTCACGTCCTTCTCCGTTTTCGATACGCCACAATACTTTTTCTAACCAACCCGTTCCTTCACGACAGGGGGTACATTGTCCGCAGCTTTCGTGGTGGTAAAAACGGGCAAAATTCCAAGTATTCCGCACGATACATGCCCGGTCATCGTATACGATAAAACCGCCAGAACCCAACATAGATCCCGTTGCAAAGCCACCGTCTGATAAACTTTCATACGTCATCAAGCGGTCGTCTCCGTTGGCAGTTTTATAAATTAAATGTGCGGGTAAAATAGGCACCGAACTACCTCCTGGCACTAAAGCTTTTAAAGGTCGATCGGTTTCCATACCGCCACAATATTCGTCTGAATTAATAAATTCTTCTACCGAAATACCCAACTCAATTTCGTAAACCCCTGGTTTTTTGATATTTCCTGAGGCAGAAATTAATTTCGTACCCGTCGAACGTCCAATTCCTATCGCGGCATAATCGGCTCCAGAATTGTTGATAATCCAAGGCACTGCAGCAATCGATTCAACATTGTTTACTACGGTTGGATTAGCCCACAATCCGCTAATCGCCGGGAATGGTGGTTTCAAACGCGGGTTTCCACGTTTTCCTTCCAACGACTCAATTAAGGCCGTCTCTTCTCCACAAATGTAGGCTCCTGCACCGCAGTGTACGTACAAGTCCAAATCAAATCCAGATCCTTGAATATTTTTACCTAACCAACCTGCGGCATAGGCTTCTTGAATCGCGCGCTCAAGAATTTTGTATACCCACATGTATTCACCGCGAATGTATATATAAGAAAGGTTGGCTTCTAATGCGATACTTGAGGTAATCATTCCTTCAATCAATAAATGCGGAATGTATTCCATCAAATAACGATCTTTAAAAGTGCCCGGTTCTGATTCGTCGGCATTGCAAACGAGGTGTCTAGGTTTTCCTGATTTTTTATCAATAAAACTCCATTTCATTCCCACGGGAAATCCAGCTCCACCGCGGCCGCGTAATCCTGAAGCTTTTACTTCTTCAATAATGGCTTCGGGAGTCATTTTTAACGCTTTCTCGACGGAAGCATAACCGCCTTCACGACGATATACTTCATACGATTTAATCCCAGGGACATTTATTTTGTCCAGTAATATCTTTCTTCCCATGATGCTATTTGTCGTAAAAAGTTATATTACCCGCTTTGCAGTCGTCAATGAGCTGATCAATTTTTTCTTTGGTCAAATGTTCGTGATAGTAATCGCCCAATTGCAACATCGGGGCATACCCACAGGCTCCCAAACATTCTACGCCACGCACTTCAAAAAGGCCGTCGGTAGTGGGTTGGGCAATTCCTACATTGAGTTTTTGACACGTATAATCCATCAAATCTTCCACACCGCGTTGGCAGCAAGGCGAGGTTTGACAAAATTCCAACATATATTTTCCTACGGGTCTTTGGTTAAACATGGTGTAAAAAGTCACCACTTCATAGACCTCAATAGGTTTTAATTCCAAAATTTCGGCAACTTTGTTTTGGAGTTCTATACTCAACCAGTTGTCATGAGCGTCTTGGACTTCATGCAAAACCGGGAGCAGTGCCGACTTCTTTTTGTCAGCAGGATAATGGCTCACCAACTCATTGATACGGGCCATCAAGGCATCCGTAATATTTATTTCTTGGGTGTAATGGTGTTTTTCCATAAGATTAAGCGTCTAATTCGCCTGCAATTACATTTAAACTGGATAAGATCACAATAGCATCCGAGAGCATGGCTCCTTTAATCATTTCAGGATAGGCTTGGTAATAAATGTAACAAGGTCTTCTGAATTTCAAACGATAAGGAGTACGACTACCGTCAGCAATTAAATAAAAACCTAATTCACCATTACCCCCTTCAACTGCATGGTAAATTTCTTCCACGGGAACAGGAACTTCTCCCATAACAATTTTGAAATGGTAGATTAAGCTTTCCATGTTGTTGTATACTTCATCTTTGGGAGGAAGATAGTAGTCAGGTACATCCGCGTGATGGGGTCCCTCAGGAAGTTTGGCAAGGGCTTGACGAATGATAGACAAACTTTCCCAAACTTCTGCATTTCGAACACAAAAACGATCGTACGTATCGCCCGATTGTCCTACGGGAATTTCAAAGTCGAAATCGTCATAGGAAGAATAGGGTGCGGCTTTACGCACATCGTAGTCAATTCCTGCAGCACGGAGATTCGGACCCGTAAATCCGTATTCCATGGCGCGTTCAGCGGTGATCGGACCTACATTTACCGTACGGTCGATGAAGATTCGGTTGCGTTCGAATAAGTTTTCAAATTCTTTCCAAGCTACGGGGAATTCTTCCAAGAAGACATTGAGTTTGCGGAACGCTTCCTCCGACCAATCGCGTTCAAAACCGCCAATACGGCCCATGTTGGTCGTTAATCGTGCGCCACAAATTTCTTCGTAGATTTCATATATTTTTTCACGGAATTGAAATACATAAAGGAAACCTGTGTAGGCTCCAGTATCCACACCGAGAATAGAATTACAAATGATATGGTCGGCAATACGCGCCAATTCCATCACAATTACACGTAGGTATTGCGCTCGTTTTGGAACTTCAATTTTCAAAAGTTTTTCAACCGTCATCCACCACGCCATGTTGTTGATGGGGGAGGAGCAGTAATTCATGCGGTCGGTCAATACATTGATTTGATAGAAAGCGCGATTTTCGGCAATTTTCTCAAAAGCACGATGGATGTAACCTACAGTAGGTTCGGCATCCAAAATGCGTTCCCCATCCATTAAAAGAATGTTTTGGAAAATACCATGCGTGGCGGGGTGTGTTGGCCCCAAATTGAGAATTGAAAGTTCGCTACCGTCTTCGTTGCGACGACTTTCAATAATCTTGGCATATCGATGTTCCGGAGGTAAGAGTAAATCGGACATGTATGAGTGTGAATTACATTAACAATTAGCGGGAGTTCTCCCAAAGAATCGGTCGTCTTTGTCGGTGCGTCCACTGTCTTCCATGGGGAATTCTTTACGCATCGGAAACGATACCATTTCATCCATATTTAAGATGCGTTTCAATTGCGGGTGGCCTTGGAAGTTTATGCCATAAAAGTCATACGCTTCTCGTTCCATCCAATTGGCACACAAAAATAAATCGGTGATCGTAGCCACTTCTGGATCTTGATTGAGATAGGTTCGCACACGAATGCGCGTGTTTTCGACCCAATTATGAAGTTGATAAACCACTGCAAATTGATGGTCATCATCGTTGTCGGGGTAATGTACTCCTGCTAAGTCAGTAAGGAAATGGAAGTTTAATTCTTCGTCTTCTTTCAAAAAACGAATCACTTCATGGATAACAGAAGCATCTGCTTCAAACGAAAAAATGTCACGCTGCATTTCAAAGCAACGCACGTGTGCGCCAAATTGACCGGTGACTTTTTCCTGAATGTGAACGGTTTCTATAGCCATAATTACAGGTTGTAGGAAGCTAATAATTCTTTGTATTCGGGGGAATTTCTTCGACGAACTGATTCGTTTTTCACGAGGTCTTGCAATTGCATAACGCCTTGTACAATTTGTTCGGGTCGCGGAGGACACCCCGGTACATAAACGTCTACTGGGATTACTTTATCAATGCCTTGCAATACCGAATAGGTATCAAAAACACCTCCCGATGAGGCACAAGCCCCCACAGCAATAACCCAGCGCGGCTCACTCATTTGTTCGTATACTTGACGTAATATCGGCGCCATTTTTTTGGAAATGGTTCCCATCACCAATAACATATCAGCTTGTCGTGGTGAGAAACTTACACGCTCCGAACCGAAACGCGCCAAGTCGTAGTGCGATGCCATGGTAGCCATAAATTCAATACCACAACATGAAGTGGCAAAAGGCAACGGCCAAAGGGAATTAGCACGCGCTAAACCGACAACATCACTTAATTTAGTTGCGAAAAATCCTTCGCCTGTGACTCCTTCTGGTGGAGCTACCATTTTGGGTGTATTATTTTCCATAGCAAAGAAGTTTTATTCCCATTCCAAGGCTTTCTTTTTGATGATATAAAAGAAACCTACAAGAAGAAGGGACATGAAAATAATCATTTTAACCATACCATCGTAGCCTAATTCTTTGAAGTTTACCGCCCAAGGATAAAGAAAAATCACTTCAACGTCAAACAAAACAAATAGGATGGCTACCAAGAAATATTTTACAGAAAACGGGATACGGGCATTACCAATCGATTCAATACCACATTCGAAGTTTTTGTCTTTGTTTTGGGAATGTCTTTTGGGTCCTAAAAAATTGGAACCAATGATTGTTAACGCCACAAAAGATACAGCGATGCCAACCTGAATTAAAATTGGTAAAAAGTCAGTTTGTGTAGACTGCATACGACTCGTTTTTTAACATTTTTAAAATAGCCACAAATATACGCCTCAATATTGAAAACGCAAAGATGTTAAGACCCCTTTATGAATTATTCAAGCGAAAATGTTTATTTAAATTTATTCTAAATAATAGCACTCCTACATCAAAAAAAAACACTCCGTTTCGGGAGTGTTTTCATTCGGTAATCTGAAATCTATATGTTTAGTTTTCAATAATTACTACGTCAATGGCTAATTTTCCTTTGCGACCGTCTTCTTCAACGTAAGACACATGATCACCTTCTTTTAAGCCTTCTGATTTTAAACCGGTAGCATGAACAAAAATGTCCTTCCCAGTTTCGTCATTTACGATGAATCCAAATCCCTTAGACTCATTGAAAAATTTCACTTTTCCTGTTTGCATTGTAATGGGTAATAAATTAATTCGGCTAAAGGTAAACTTAAAATTTGATACCACAAATTTTTAATGTTAAAATAATAAAAACTTTACAAAAAAATATTTTTACTATTGAAAAGTGTGTTTATAAACGGCTTTGAATTGTGTGAAAATGACAAAAAAATAACGCAAGTGTTGCTAAAAAACCACGCTTGCGTTACGTTGAACGGGAATCTCTTAAAAATTAGGCAAGTCGAATATGAAGTTCGCTTAATTGTGCATCATCAATGGGTGACGGGGCGTCAATCATCACATCTCTACCGGAATTGTTTTTCGGGAAAGCAATGAAATCGCGGATCGTTTCTTGTCCCCCTAAAATGGCCACCAATCGGTCTAAACCAAAGGCTAATCCACCATGCGGAGGGGCGCCAAATTGGAAGGCATTCATCAAGAAACCAAATTGAGCCTCTGCTTGTTCTTTAGTGAATCCTAACAACGAAAACATTTCGGCTTGTAAAGCCTTGTCGTGAATTCGAATGGATCCACCGCCAATTTCGTTTCCATTTAACACCATATCGTAGGCATTGGCGCGCACTTTTCCGGGATCGGTTTGTAACAGCGCTTTGTCTTCGGGCTTGGGTGAAGTAAAGGGATGGTGCATGGCATGATAACGCCCGCTTTCTTCATCCCATTCCAATAACGGGAAATCAACGACCCACAACGGCGCAAATTCATCGGGTTTACGCAATCCTAAACGTGTGGCCATTTCCATTCGTAAAGCCGATAACTGCGAACGTGTTTTATGCGCTGCCCCCGACAATACCAAAATCAAATCACCAGGTTGCGCTTGGGTGGCTTCTGCCCATTTTTTTAAATCGGTTTGATCATAAAATTTATCTACAGACGATTTTAATGTACCGTCGGTTTCGTATTTGACATAAACCATGCCTTGTGCTCCAATTTGGGGTCGTTTAACCCAATCAATCAGCGCATCGATTTCTTTTCGGGAATAGCCTGCACAACCCGGTACAGCAATTCCTACGACCAATTCGGCCGCATTGAAAACTCCAAAATCTTTGTGTTGCGCCACCGCATTGAGTTCGCCAAATTTCATATCAAAACGAATATCGGGCTTGTCATTTCCATAGGTTTTCATGGCATACTCGTAGGTCATGCGCGGAAATTCAGCCACTTCTATGCCTTTTAAGGTTTTTAGTAAGTGACGGGTCAATCCTTCAAATACATGTAAAATATCTTCTTGTTCCACAAAGGCCATTTCACAGTCAATCTGCGTAAACTCGGGCTGACGGTCGGCACGCAAATCCTCATCGCGGAAGCATTTTACAATTTGAAAATACTTATCCATACCGCCTACCATTAACAATTGCTTAAACGTTTGTGGCGACTGTGGTAAGGCATAAAACTGTCCTTCGTTCATGCGACTAGGAACCACAAAATCACGTGCGCCTTCGGGAGTTGACTTGATCAAATAAGGGGTTTCAATTTCACAAAAATCCAAACTAGATAAATAGTTTCGAACTTCCATAGCGACCTTGTGGCGAAACAACAACGCATTTTTTACAGGATTTCGGCGAATATCTAAATACCGGTACTTCATGCGTAAATCTTCACCTCCGTCGGTTTCATCTTCAATGGTGAAAGGCGGAAGTTGCGCTTCATTTAAAATCGTAAGTTCTGCAACCAAAATTTCGATATCACCCGTAGGCATATTTGGGTTTTTGGATTCCCGTTCAATGACGGTTCCTTTTACTTGAATCACATATTCGCGTCCCAGTGATTTGGCTTGTTGAAACACTTGAGCCACCGTGCGTTGCTCATCAAAAATTAGTTGCGTAATCCCGTAGCGATCGCGTAAATCGGCCCAAATCAAAAATCCTTTGTCGCGGGTTTTTTGTACCCATCCTGCCAAAGTAACTTCTTGTCCTACGTGCGCTGCATTCAAGGCGCCACAAGTATGTGTTCTATACATGTTTCCTGCTATTTGATTGAAATCGTTGTTTTGCATTCAAAATTCGGTTGCAAAAGTAACGAAAAGCCACGACAACTGCATCGGAAATTACAACTTTAGCGTGTTGTAGGTAACCCAAAGTGAACCGATGTTAAAATCGATACGCTCACATTTTTTTCGTTACCTTTGGTTGGTATTAATGACGATAACTATTTTTTGTATGAAAAAAATGCTAGGCTTCATAGCCGTTTTGTGTAGTACGTTGGTTTGGGCGCAAGACCAAGTCGCGTTGAAATTCGAAATTACCAATCGTATTGGCGATGTGGTGTACATCAAGAACAGTATGGGTAAAGATGTGCAGCAAATTAATGTGAATGACAAAGGATTCTTTGAGGCGCGTTTTGGCGTCGCCGAAGGGATGTATTTTTTGTTTGATGGTGCTGAATACGCTCGCTTGTTTTTGAAAAACGGGTTTGATTTAACCGCTCAATTGGATGCAAAAGCGTTTGATGCCACGCTAAAATTCAGCGGTAAAGGAGCGCCTGAAAATAATTTCTTGGCCGACAAAACCCGTCAAGATGCAACTGTGGAAGCTGAATTTATGAAATTGGAAACCGATGAAGCCGTCAATCAGTTTTGTGAACAGCAAAAAAATGCCATTTATCAAAAATTGGAAGCAGGCACGTTTGACCCCAAATTTGTGTCGAATGTGAAGTTAATGGCGGTGCAAGAGTTGATGCAACTGAAGATGTATTTTAAAGAGTCGAAAGCCAAGTCCAAAATGAATGGAACCAAAGCGCCAAACTTTGAATACGTCGATGTGACGGGTAAAAAGGTGAAGTTGGAGGATTTCAAAGGACAATATGTATACATCGACATTTGGGCAACGTGGTGCGGTCCCTGTCGCGCGGAAATTCCGGCGTTGAAACAAACCGAAGCCAAGTATCATGGGAAAAAAATTGCCTTTGTGAGTATATCTGTTGATGTGGATAAGGATTTTGAAAAATGGAAAAAGTTTGTGGCCGAGAAGCAATTAGGAGGCACACAATTATTTGCCGATAAAAATTGGGAGTCCGATTTCATGAAGCATTTTGGTGTAACCTCAATTCCCCGATTTTTACTCATCGATCCCCAAGGAAATGTGGTCAATGCCGACGCAAATCGCCCTTCAGATCCAAAATTAACCGCTATATTGGACAAATTGCCTTTGTAGTCTGTTTTACGAATAAACTTCTGAAACGCCCGTAAACACTAGCACGGGCGTTTTTTTTGACTCCTGCCCAATGTTAAATTTTTCCCTAATGTTACCAAATTGTTAAGCGAATGTTTGGTTTGTGTAAAATAGTTCGATACATTTGTGTATCAATAATTTGAAAAACCTACTAGAAAATGAAAAAGTATATCGTAATGGCAGCTGTGTTAATCGGTGGATTGGCTACTGCGCAGCAAAAGCAACCGGTGTTGGAGGAAGTGAATGGTATGGTAAAAGCTACCTATTACTATGAAGATGGAAAAGTACAACAAGAAGGCTTCTTCAAAGACGGTAAATTAGAAGGAAAATGGATTTCTTACGATCAAACGGGAAATAAAATTGCAATTGCAGAATATACCCAAGGTGAGAAAACCGGAAAATGGTTCTTCTGGAATGAGCGCAATCTATCGGAAGTAGATTACTCACAAGGCGCTATTGCCGAAGTGAAAGTCTGGAGTCGTGAGGCGGTTGCCGACAAAAATTAATAAAGGATATTGATTCAAAAAAAAGGGACGTTCTATTTGAACGTCCCTTTTTTTATGCTTCCGCTTCCAAGCGTGCTTTTCTTCGATCACGCAAACGGTATTTGATGCGTTTCACTAAGAAGAACATCACGGGTACAATGACTAAGGTAAGAATCGTCGCATAGGTGAGTCCGAAAATGATGGTCCACGCCAATGGCCCCCAGAAAATCACGTTATCACCTCCAATAAAAATATGCGGATTCAATTCTGTAATCAACGTAAAGAAATTGAAATTCAATCCAATTGCGAGCGGAATTAACCCCAATACAGCGGTTAGCGCCGTTAACAATACAGGACGTAGACGTGATTTACCCGATTCTACAATGACTTCTTTGATTTCGTCTAAGGTTAAATCGTCGTGACTTTCCACTCCTTTTTCCTCCACTTTTCGATCCATCAACAACACGAAGAAGTCCATAAGTACGATACCATTTTTTACTACAATCCCTGCCAGCGAAATGATTCCCATCATAGTCATCAGGATAACGAAATCCATATTAGCAATGACATAGCCATAGAATACACCGCTAAAACTGAGCAATACGGTAAACAAGATGACCATGGTTTTGGAGATGGAGTTGAACTGTAATACGATAATCAACGTGATTCCCGCAATAGCCAACAAGAAGGCAATATTTAAAAACGCTTGGTTTTTGCCTTGTTCCTCTTGCACGCCCGAGAAGCCATAATTAATGTCTTTAGGAAAGGGATAGCCTTCCAATTGTTGGGCAATGTCTTTGGTGATGGCATCGGCATTGTATCCGGTCAACACATTAGAATAAATGGTCATGACGCGCTTGTGATTTTTGCGCTTAATCATGTTGAAGGTGTTTGTTTTCTTAGTATCTGAAACCGCCGAAATGGGCACCTGCATGATTTGACCGTTGTTTGGATTGCGGAAGGTCAACGATTGATTGAATAAAATATTTTCATTTTTTCGTTGGTCTTCTTGCATTCGCATGACAATATTGTAGTCATCGTCGCCCTCTTTGTAGGTTGAAATTTCTTGACCATACACCGAACGACGTAAGGTAAATCCGAGTTGACCGGTTGAAATACCCAAACTTCCTGCGTTGGCACGATCGACGTTCACTTCAAGTTCGGGACTGTCTTTGTTGATGTCAACTTGAAGTTTTTCAATCCCTTCAATATTTTTAGCATTGAGGTAGGCAATGATTTTTTGCGCTTCGGCAAGCATGGCTTCATAATCTTCGCCTCGAAGTTCCAAACTGATTGGGTATCCTGCTGGAGGTCCGTTGGAATCTTTTTCAACCGTAACCGTTGCCCCCGGAATTCCTTTCACCGAGCGACGAATTTCCTCCAATAAATCGGCCGTATTAATGCCCCGACGAAATTTAAACTCCCTAAAGTTGACGGTTACTTTTCCTTTGTAGGGCGTTTCGTTGGCAGAACCCGCATCTACATTCGGATTTCCAGCACCAACACCCACTTGCGATACGATGGATTCGGCCAAGAAGTTTTTCTTCTCTTGGGTGTCTACGTATTTGCTGAGAATACCGATGATTTGTTTTTCAACAAATAGCGTTGCTTTATTGGTTTTCTCAATATCGGTTCCTTGTGGGTATTCAATATAAGTAATGACTTGATTGGGAATATTATCGGGGAAGAACAATACTTTCCGTGGGAAAATTCCCAACAACACAAACGACAATACCAACATACCAATGATTCCAAAAAAAGCATACCAAGCGCGTTTCCCGGTGAGGATTTTTGCCAAAAACACTTTGTATTTTTCTTCCATTCGAGGAAAGAAGCTGTGCTGAAAATCTTGTGTCCATTGGTAAATTTTCAAATGGTAGGCCCACATCATCCCCAATACCAAGACCGCAATGTGTCCCATTGATTTCAAGAATACACTTCCTGTGGTATAGCCTGCAATAAGGAAAATCACAGCACCCAATCCGATAAAGATGGAGTTGCGTTTCAATCCTTTTCGTTTGATATTTCGGTCTTCAATGTCCATCGAACCTCCTGTCATGGCGGCATTGACTACCATCGCGACAAATAACGAGGCGCCCAAGGTTACCGATAGCGTTAGCGGGAAGTAAATCATAAATTTACCCATCGTGCCTGGCCACAAGGCAAAAGGCAAAAACGCCATCAGGGTAGTCGCTGTTGAAGAGATTACCGGCCATGCAATTTCGCCAATACCCAATTTGGAGGCTTGAATGCGCGACATTCCTTTTTTCATATTGGCAAACACGTTATCGACCACTACGATTCCGTCATCAACGAGCATTCCGAGTCCCATAACCAAACCGAAAAGTACCATCGTATTTAAGGTTTTACCCATCGAGGCCAACAAGGCAAAGGCAATAAACATGGAAAGTGGAATGGCAGCCCCAACGAAAAGTGAGTTACGTAAGCCCATGGTAAACATCAACACCAACATTACCAAGATGATTCCAAAAATGATGTGGTTGGACAATTCATCTACTTGGTGTTCAACGCGAGACGATTGGTCGCTGGTTAACTCAATGGTTAAATTTTTGGGCAAATAATTGGCTTGCGCTTCCGATACTTTTTCACGGGCTTGTTCAATGGCCGAAATCATATTTTCGCCCGAGCGTTTTTTCACGTTCAGCATTACGACTTCTTTCCCTTTTTCGCGGGCATAGGTGGTGCGCTCTTTTTCTTTAAAACGAATGGTAGCAATATCTTTTAGGTAGACCGAACCGCCAAATGATTTTACAATAATATCATTCAGTTCGGCGGGGTCTTTCATTTCTCCGATGATGCGAATGTTGTTGCGCGACCCTTGCGAAATTAAGTTCCCTCCTGAAAGGGTCATGTTTTCATTGCGGACCGTACTTTGAATATCGTCAAAGCTCACTTGGGCTGCTGTCATTTTGAAAATGTCAACCGCAATTTCCACTTCTTTATCGTCAACCCCTAAAATCTCCACCTTTTTAACTTCGGGGACTTCTTCGATGTCATCTTGAAGTTTTTCCCCAAACTTTTTCAATTGTTGTGCGGTATAATCTCCTTTCAGGTTGATGTTTAAAATTGGCACTTCTTCTGAAATGTTCAATTCAAAAACATTCGGTTCTACCTTACTTCCGTTGTCAAGGTTCGGCCAATCGGTATCGGCTTTGGCATTGTCTACTTTGTCTTTGATTTTTTGTTTGGCCAATTCAATGCCAATCTTATCGTCAAATTCGACAATAATCATTCCGTAATCTTGAAAAGAGCTCGAGGTGATTTTGTTTACTCCACTGATGTTTTTAAACTCTTTTTCCAAGGGTTTGATGACCAATTTTTCCACATCTTCGGCCGAGTTCCCTGGGAAAACCGACGAAATATAGACCTTGTTTTCAATAATTTCTGGAAAATCCTCCCGCGGCATCGTAATGTACGAGTAGATTCCAGCCACCACGATGATAAAGGTGAGAATGTAAACCGTTACGCGATTGTCTACCGCCCAACTGGATATGCTAAATTCTTTGTTATGTTTGCTCATGTTTGTTGTTATGAGATGGTTTTATCTTTATTAAAAATTCAACTTCATTCCTTCTGAAATTGTGTTTACTCCATCGGTGACAATCACATCATCAGCGCTAACGCCTTCGAGAATTTCGGTCAAATTATCAGAAGATTGTCCTGTTTTCACGATGGTTTTCTTGGCTTTACCTGTTTTTCCATCCCGATCAATCACTGTATAGACATAGCTGTTTCCATCGGCATCTTTTTGAATCACGTTCGAAGGTACAACCACCGCATTTTTGTTGGTGTAATCGATGATACGCAATTTGGCTACCTGATTCGGACGCAACAATCCTTGGGGGTTGGGAACACTTACCTCAATGCCAAAGCTACGGTTGCTGGGGTTGATAAATTTACCCACTTGACGCACTTTTCCTTTGTACATTTTCCCAATGGAGGTGAGCAATACATCTACTTCAGTCCCCACTTTTAATTTGCCTACATACGTTTCTGGAACTGTAGTTGACACATACATATTGCTTACATTGACAATACGCATCAATCCTTGTGGGGAGCCTGGACCCACCACTTGTCCTTTTTCAACATATACTTCATCGATGGTTCCCGTGAAAGGCGCACGAATAATGGTTTTGGCCAATTGTGCTTTTAATTGTGCGACCCCTTTTTGGGCTGTTACCATGTTGGTTTGCGCTTGTAAGTATTGCATTTCAGAACCAATTTTCTTGTCCCAAAGGTTTTTTTGACGGTCGAAATTGGTTTTGGCCAAAGCGTATTGGTTTTCTAAACTCGCCAATTGCTGACTTAATCCAGCATCGTCAACGCGTCCCAAGATTTGTCCTTTACTCACTTGCTGCCCTGCTTTGACATTCAAGGCGATTAGCGTACCGCTGAATTCCGGTTGAATAAGGATGTTTTCTTTGGTGTCAACATTTCCTTGCACTTCAAGATAATGGGTAAAAAGAGTGTCTTTTACCGTGGCAATGCCTACCAATGCTTCATCCACTTTGACATTTAAGGCGCTCAAGGCGGCATCGATCTTGTTGATATCCGCTTGTAGTTGCGATTTTTTTGCTTGTAATTCGGTTACTTTTTTGCCTTCAATTAAGGCGTCAATCGAAGCGGATGATGCTTCTTTTTGACCACAAGAAATCAAAAGGGCAGTGGTCAGTACGAGGGTGATATATTTTTTCATGAAAGGAAAGTTTATTTAGTTTTTACTGAGTAATTTTTCTAAGGCTGCACGTTTGGTGATGACATCGACCATAGCTTGCAAATACGATTGTTGTGCGCTGTACAATTGACGCTGCGCATCGGTCAAATCAAAACTTGAGGTCAACCCCTCTTTGAATTTGATTTGATTTTTGGATTCAATGCGCTCTGCCAAATTCATGCTGTTTTTGGACGTGCCCAATTGCTCCAAAGAGAATTCATAATCGCTTTTGGCTTTTTCAAATTGAAGTTTCAAGGTTTGTTCCAACTCGGTCAAACGGGTTTTCGATTGTTCTACAGCAATTTTTGCTTGTTGTGTACGAGCACTTCGCCCCAAACTACTAAAGATTGGCACGGTTAATCCCAATCCTACATTGGAATAATTAAACCATAATTGGTCGCTGTTGAACATGGTAAAACGGTTGCCAAAGGTATTCGCACCAAAGTTGACTTGTGCTCCCAAAGAGGGTAAGGCTTTACTTTTCTCGAGTTTTAACAACAATTCCGAACTGGTCAAGGTGTTTTGTCCAATTTGATAATCGATGTTGTTTTTGACTTCAAATTGTTCTTTCAAAATGGCCAAATCCATATTGGTTTGGGTCAAAAATTCAAGCTTGTCTTTCAGGGTTAATTGGTCTTCGAGGTTGATGCCCAAAACAAGTTTCAACATGTCCAATGCAATTCGTTTCTGACGTTTTACATTTTCTAAGGCACTGTTTACCGAGGCCAACGTAATCTGAAGTTGTTCGACACTTTCTTCTTCGGCAAAACCGTTTTTATAGATTTCCCGAGTGTCTGAAAGGGTTTTCTCTAAAGCCGCTTTGTTGCGATCGAAAATAAGAATACTCTCATCGGCCAAAAGCACATTTCCGTAGGTTGTGGTTACAATTTCCCGCAATTCGCGATTGGTTTTGACTTTGGCATTTTCGGATATTTTCAAATAGGTCTTCGCCGATTGTAAGCCCACCAGGTAGGAACCGTCAAAGAGCAATTGTGATAAAGTCACCACGGCATTCATATTGTGTTTTGTTCCAAAAGCTACTGGAATAAATTCGCCGGGTTGTCCGCCAAAAAACTCAGCAGGAATCAACGATTGTTGGAGGCGAAAGTTGTCTTGGTAACTCACATTTCCATTGATTTGGGGTAATCCCATAGTTGTGGTTTCCCATTTTTTCTTTTTCGCCGCTTCTACATCACGATTGGCATTGATGGCCGAATAGTTGTATTGGATGGCATGATCTATCGCCTCCTTCAGCGTAAAGGCATACGCTTGAGGCTGTTCTTGTGCCTTCAGCAGCACAGGGAGCAGCAGTAAGACTGCAAAGATTTTGGTTTTCATTGGATTGATGATTAAGTATGTAGGGTTAATTGTCTTTCTAATTCTTCCAAACCAGCAGGCGTGGCTATGGCTCGGGTGTGGTATTCAAGCGCTTTGGCCTCCAATTCAGAAGCATCTTTTTCGTATAAGGTGTTTTCATTGATGGAAAAAATTAGCGTATAATAAAATTGTACAGCAGCAGCAATGTCAACCTCTGGGCGATACAATCCTTCGGCGATTCCTTTTTCAATGTTTTGGGTAAAAAGTTGACTGCAATCTTGAATTTCATTGGCCATCATCTTTTCATAGATTTCAGGATAATGTTTTTTCAATTGATAGGCTGGCGAATGATCAAACGATTGAAACATTTCTTTAAACATCTTGCGGATTTCAAAGTTTTCAGCGATGGCATTGTGGTTTTGAGCGACCACTTCATCCATGAGCATGTGAATTTTTTGATGCACGACTTCGGTACCTTCCTCGATTAATTTTTCTTTGTTGCTGAAATACTTGTAAATCGTTTTTTTTGAAATACACATTTCACAAGCAATGTCATCCATAGTAACACTTTTGAAGCCCAACTTCAAAAACATTTCGGTTGCTTTTTTGATGATTTTCTCTTTCATGATATTCGATTAAGCGACAGCATAGTGTTTAAATTCAATGTGAGCCGTTAAGGTTAAATTTTGTCCCAACGGATACCCATCGATAAGAATCGGGCCGTTGTTGTTCCACCCAAATTCACGTTTATTCAAAATGCCATATATTTCAAATGACGCTTTCTCCCCATCGTTTTCTTGCGTCAAATCGGTGAGCACTAATTCCAATTCCACGATACGACTTACATTGTTAAGGGTAAGAATGCCTTTGATAAAATTGATGTTGGGATTAATTTTTTGAAACGACAAGGATTTAAAACTGATACGCGGTGACGTATGCGAAGCGATGGTTCCCTTAGCGGAGGTCGCCGAAAGGTCTAAATCAAATTCGAGTTGCGCATCGGTTAGTTCTTTAGCGTTCAAAACGATAGAGCCTGTTCCTGACTGTAAAGTGCTGTTGATGTACCGACGCACTCGGCGGGCGGGTTTCAACACCACTGCAGAAGCTTCTGGGTCTAGGGTCCAATGGGTATTCGGATGCATGATAGTTTTTTTAACGGTTCAAAAGTAGATAGGAAACTTTAAATACTAAAATAGTTTCCTTGTTCTTAACTGAAAATTAACATTTCACTAGGGAGTTTTTGTTCGGTCGGGGCGAATGATCATCCGCAATGAGGAATTGCGACTGAAATACGCCAAAGCCCAATGGTAGAGCGTGTTTACTTTGTTACGCGGCATGGACAGCGACATCAAATGCACCAACAACCAGGTGAGCCAAGCCAAGAATCCACTGAAATGCCAGTTGGGACGAACCAAGTCGACCACCGCCTTATTGCGTCCAATGATGGCCATCGAACCTTTATCGTTGTAATGAAAAGGAATTGGAGGTTGGTTTTTAAGTTCGCGCACAATATTTTTTGCAAAGTTGCATCCTTGTTGCATGGCGACTTGAGCCACTTGAGGATGGCCGTTCGGGAAATCGGGATCGGTTTCCATCAAAGCGGTATCGCCAAGCGCATACACATTGGAGGTACCTTCCACCATGTGATAGGCATTCACGCGCAAGCGGTTTCCTCGACCGTAACTTTTTTCATCCAACCCTTCAAAACGACGGGCAGTGACACCCGCAGCCCAAATCAGGTTTCGCGCTCGAAGGGTACTGCCATCGCGCAAGCTTACGGTTTCCCCATCATAATCCACCACATGGCTGTTTAAACGCACTTCAACCCCCAATTCTTGGATGGCTTGTAAGGTGGCTTTTTGGGCTTGGGGACTCATCGGAGAAAGTAATTCCGAACCCCCGTCAATAAGGTAAATTTTGGAAGGAGTTAAATGCGCCAATTCGGGATATTCTTGTGCGATAATGGTTTTGCTCATTTCGGCAAACATTCCCGACAATTCCACACCTGTCGGTCCCCCGCCGGTCACCACAATCGTCATTAATTCACGTTGCTCTTGCGGGTCCTGACTGTTGGCCGCTTTTTCGATCCGTTGCAACATCAAATTGCGCATGATTAAGGCTTCTTCTAAGGTTTTCATTGGAATGGCATGACGTTGCACATTTTCCATTCCAAAAAAATTGGTTGTTGTTCCCGTGGCCAAGACCAGGTAATCATACGATAGACTTCCGTTATTTAAGTTGATTGTATTTTTCTCCCAAGCAATGGATTGCAATTCGCCCATCCAAAATTTCAAGTTCCGTGTTCCTGAAAACATTTTTCGGAAAGGATAACTGATAGAAGAAATCTCCAAAAATCCCGTGGCCACTTGGTACAAAAGGGGTGGAAAAAAATTGTAATTGTTTTTATCTACAAGGGTGATGTCAAGGTGCGGATGGTTGGCCAATTGGCGGGCAACATTCATTCCCGCAAAGCCACCGCCCACAATAACCACATGCTTTTTCATGGGTAGGCGATTTAAAATTCGGCACAAAAGTAAAGAGGAAACTTTTAATACTAAAATAGTTTCCGTGTTCTTAACGCTAATTTAACACGCTCGAAATTGAAGTGGAGTAGAAGGAATCGCTTTGAAATTCATTAGCTTTGTCGGGAGTAATTTATATTTTATGCAGCCGCTCGCTTCTTACCAACAATTGATTGCCGACTATTTTGAATCGCTTGCCGTCATCAAAGAACCTCGCAATTTATACGAACCTATTCAATACATTTTATCGCTTGGCGGAAAACGCATGCGCCCCGTACTCACCTTGATGGCTACGGATGTATTTGATGGCGATTGTAAAAAAGCGTTGGCGGCCGCTACTGCGGTTGAGGTTTTTCATAATTTTTCATTGGTACACGATGATATTATGGACGATGCACCGCTGCGTCGTGGGAATGAAACGGTACATGAAAAATGGAATATCAATACGGGTATTCTTTCTGGGGATGCTATGCTGATTTTAGCGTACCAACATTTTGAAGAATACGAACCTGAGGTTTTCCGTGAGTTGGCTAAATTGTTTAGCAAAACAGCCATTGAAGTCTGCGAAGGACAGCAATACGATGTTGATTTTGAAACCCGTGATGATGTGACGTTGGATGCGTATTTGAAAATGATTGAATACAAAACTGCGGTACTCGTTGGTGCCGCCCTGAAAATGGGGGCGATCGTGGCGGGAACTTCTGCCGAAAATGCCAATTTGATTTATGATTTTGGTCGAAATTTAGGCATCGCGTTTCAATTGCAAGACGATTATTTGGATGCTTTTGGGGATCCCGCCACCTTCGGAAAACAAGTTGGAGGTGACATTATAGAAAATAAAAAAACCTACCTCTATTTGAAAGCGCTGGAGTTTGCTTCGCCCAGCGAACGCGAGCAATTGGCGCATCTTTTTTCGATTCAACCCGCGGATAATACGGATAAAATCCATTCGGTAAAGGAATTGTTTGTCAGTACTGGGGCTGCTGCGGCTACGCAAGAGGCTATTAAAAACTTCACGTTCAAATCTTTTGAAACACTGGCGCTGATGGATATCCACGAAGACAAGAAAGCCATGTTGCGCGCTTTTGGGGAAAAATTGATGAATCGAAACGTGTAATTCATGACCTTTCAAGCTCCTGCCACTACCGACCAATTGCTGCATGAAGCAGAATCCATTCAACTCTACGGGAAGTTGCTGGAGCAAATCAACAAAGATTTTAATTTGGCCAACGAACCCGTCGATTTTCATCCTTCAACGTCGCCTGAGGAGCTAAAAATTCAATTGCACGAAAAAATCTATCGACTCCTTCAACACCGCTATGCCGAACTTCTGAATCTGTTGTACATCATTGACGTTCCCGAGGATAACCTCAAGCAACTCGATGGTGCCGACACCGCCGTATTGGCCGAGCAAATTGCGTATTTGGTTTTACGTCGCGAATGGATGAAAGTGTGGTTTCGGGCGCATTACTAAAAAAACGCCCGCACAAAAGGCATAAAGGCATCTCCATACACGCCTTGATCGGCACGAAATAACACATTGTACCGAAATCCGATAGTCACTCCATCCACACGGTACCCAGCCCCCAAGAACAAACCCGTGTTCCAGAAGTTGTCGGATAGGTTGTTGAAATCGGACTTCAAATTGACCCGTAATTGCTCCAGCTCTAAAGAAATTTGCACCTCTTCAATGGGGTTCACTAAGCCAATCCAAGTGACGCCATACATTTGTGAAGAAAAGTTATTTCTCTCCCGCAAACTACTATACTGAAGGCCGACACCCGTTGCTAAATAATTGTTAAAGTTATACAGGGCCGTTGGGGCCACCGAAAAACTCGAAAATCCACTTCCAATCGCCAATCCAAATCCACCGCCAAACTGCACCTTATCCCAGAATTTAGAGGGCGTTTTATCCTGTGCAAAACCTGAAACAGTTAGCGTTAAAAACAGTAGTATTTGTAAAGGTTTTGTTAAAAATTTAGCAACTTTATTTCGCATGTTTTGGTATATATTTATTTAGCGACATAAATGTAGTAAAAACATTGAAAGATTGTTATAAATGTCATACTTTTGCCCTAATTTTTCACACAACAAGTCTACATACCCAACTATAGCATGGATCGGTTTTCCTTTTTAAATGCAGCACACACGCAATTTTTTGCAGATTTATACGAACAATACCTCGTTAGTCCCGATAGCGTAGAGCCCAGTTGGCGCGCTTTTTTTCAAGGTTTTGACTTTGCCCTAGAGCACTACAGCGATACGGATAATGCGGGAGAACAATTGGTCGTTTATGCCAACAGTGATGCTGGAACTGCCGCAACCTCTGAGAAGTTGCAAAAAGAATTTAATGTTTTAAAACTTATCGATGCCTATCGTACCCGAGGCCACTTATTTACCGAGACCAATCCGGTGCGGGAACGCCGCGTGTATAGTCCCAATCTAGACATCGAGAATTTTGGTTTATCCACCTCTGATTTAGATACCGTTTTTGATGCCGCCCGCGCTTTGGGTCACCCACCCACTACTTTAAAAGCGATTTTGGCGCATTTAAAAAATGTGTACTGTCAACACATCGGTATTGAGTACATGTACATGCGTACACCCGAAGTGATTCAGTGGATTCAAGACCGTCTAAACATTAATGATAATTTGCCCAATTTCAATGCCGATGAAAAAAAGCACATCTTGGGTAAACTGAACGAAGCCGTAGCTTTTGAAAACTTTTTACACACCAAATATGTTGGACAAAAACGCTTCTCCCTAGAAGGAGGAGAAAGTTTGATTCCCGGTTTGGATGCTGTCATTGATGCCGCCGCCGAAAAAGGTGTGGAGCAATTTGTGATGGGGATGGCCCACCGCGGTCGTTTGAACGTGTTGGCCAATATTTTTGGGAAACCTACTCAAGATATTTTCTCTGAATTTGACGGAAAAGATTACGATAAAGAATATTTTGATGGCGACGTAAAATACCATTTGGGCTTGACCGCTGAGCGCAAAACCAAATCGGGCAAAAAAATCAACATCAATTTGGCACCCAATCCGTCGCACCTTGAAACCGTAGGGGCTGTGATTGAAGGAATTACCCGTGCCAAACAAGATAAATACTACCCTGACGATTTCTCCAAAGTATTACCCATCGCCGTGCATGGTGATGCTGCGGTAGCCGGTCAAGGAATCGTGTATGAAATTATACAAATGTCGCAACTCGACGGGTACAAAACGGGTGGAACCATTCACATTGTAATCAACAACCAAGTAGGTTTTACCACCAATTATTTGGATGCTCGCTCGTCAACCTATTGTACCGATGTGGCCAAAGTAACGTTGTCACCTGTATTGCACGTCAATGCAGATGATACCGAAGCCGTGGTGCATGCCATGTTGTTTGCACTCGATTTCCGTATGCAATTTAAGCGCGACGTGTTCATCGATTTGTTGGGCTACCGTAAATACGGACACAATGAAGGGGACGAACCGCGTTTTACGCAACCTGTATTGTACAAAATCATTTCCCGTCATAAAAATCCGCGTGATATCTATGCCGAGAAATTGATAACGCAAGGTATTGTCGATGCGGCATACCTGACCAAAATTGAAAATGACTACAAAGCGAAGTTGGATGAAAATCTCCAAGCCTCGCGCAAAAAAGATAAAACCATCATCACGCCGTTCATGCAAGACGAATGGAAAGGCTTCGTACAAGTCTCCGATGATGAAATGTTGAAGCGTGTTGACACCAAATTTGACCGCAAGAAATTGGATCAAATTATCGAAACAGTTTCTACCTTACCCGCTGATAAAAAGTTCATTAGCAAAATCCAAAAAATTGTTACCGATCGTAAAACCATGTACGATAACAATACCTTGGATTGGGGAACGGCTGAAACCTTGGCCTACGGAACCTTATTGCTAGAAGGTTATGATGTACGTATTTCAGGTCAGGATGTCGAGCGCGGCACCTTCTCGCACCGTCATGCCGTCGTGAAGGTGGAAGACAGCGAAGAAGAAGTCGTTTTATTAGACACCTTGAAAGGGAAAAAAGGAAAATTCCATATTTTCAATTCCTTCCTTTCCGAATACGGTGTTTTAGGATTTGACTATGGGTATGCCTTAGCCAATCCGAATGCCTTGACCATTTGGGAAGCGCAGTTTGGGGATTTCTCCAACGGTGCCCAAATCATGATTGACCAATACATTTCTTGTGGTGAAGACAAATGGAACAACCAAAACGGTATCGTACTTTTGTTGCCACACGGTTATGAAGGACAAGGAGCCGAACACTCGTCAGCACGCATGGAGCGCTATTTACAATTGTGCGCGCGCCACAATATGTATGTTGCCGATTGTACGACACCAGCCAACTTCTTCCACTTGTTGCGTCGTCAAATGAAAACGAAATTCCGCAAACCGTTGGTGGTATTCTCCCCCAAGAGTTTGTTGCGTCACCCGTTGTGTGTGTCCACCGTTGATGAATTGGCAAAAGGTCATTTCCAAGAAACGATTGACGATAACACCGTGGATAAGAAAAACGTAAAAACCGTTGTATTCTGTACCGGTAAGTTCTATTACGACATCTTGGCCGAGCGCGAAAACTTGGGCCGAAATGACGTCGCTTTGGTGCGTATCGAACAGTTGTTCCCACTTCCTGTTGACCAATTGAAAGAAATCATCGCGTCTTATCCAAATGCCGATGATTACGTTTGGGCTCAGGAAGAACCAAAAAATATGGGCGCTTACGGCTATATGTTGATGAATTTTGATTTAGTACCTTGGCGCTTGGCTTCGCTGAAAGCCTATGCCGCACCAGCAGCCGGTAGTCATACCCGTGACCGCCGTCGTCACGCCGATGCGATCCGTATGGTATTTGATAAAAATTTATTCCGTTCCTAATTTTTTTAGGAGCTATTTCCCGCTTTCCGCAGTATCTTCCCACCTTACAGGATGGCAAGGATACTTGCTTCAATCGGGGCTAGGGCAACCTGCAATTAATAACGTTCCATTAAAGAACAACACATACAATACAAAACTTTTAAACTAAAGGATTATGATTTTAGAAATGAAAGTGCCTTCTCCGGGCGAATCGATTAAAGAAGTGGAAATCGCTACCTGGTTAGTCCAAGATGGTGATTATGTAGAGAAAGACCAAGCGATCGCTGAGGTAGACTCGGACAAAGCCACTTTGGAATTACCGGCTGAGGCCAGTGGAATTATCACTTTAAAAGCATCAGAAGGGGATGCAGTTGCCGTTGGCGCTGTGGTTTGCCTTATTGATACCGCTGCAGCAAAACCAGCAGGTGGCGCTCCCGCAGCAGCTCCTGCCAAAGAAGAAGCAAAACCAGCAGCAGAAGCGCCCAAAGCAGCTCCCGCACCGGCTCCAGCTCCAGCTCCCGCTGCAACCTATGCCGCACAAACGCCTTCGCCAGCAGCGCGTAAAATTTTAGAAGAGAAAAACATGCAACCCTCCGATATCGTGGGTACCGGTAAAGGCGGACGCATCACCAAAGAAGATGCTATCAATGCCGTACCTTCTATGGGAACACCAACGGGGGGTAACCGCGGATCGGATCGTACTAAATTATCGATGTTGCGTCGTAAAGTAGCCGAACGTTTAGTGTCTGCGAAAAACGAAACTGCTATGTTGACGACGTTCAACGAAGTGGATATGACCAATATCTATGCGTTGCGTGATCAATTTAAAGACGAATTCAAAAACAAACACGGTTTAGGATTAGGCTTTATGTCGTTCTTTACCAAAGCCGTTACCCGTGCCTTGCAATTATATCCCGATGTAAACTCGATGATCGACGGACAAGAGAAAGTTTCTTTTGATTTCTGTGATATTTCTGTAGCTGTTTCTGGACCCAAAGGGTTGATGGTTCCTGTGGTTCGTAACGCAGAAACCTTATCCTTCCGTGGAGTAGAAGCTGAAATCAAGCGTTTGGCGATTCGTGCACGTGACGGACAAATCACGGTTGATGAAATGACCGGAGGAACGTTTACCATTTCCAACGGTGGAGTTTTCGGAAGTATGTTGAGTACGCCTATTATCAATCCCCCGCAATCGGGTATTTTAGGAATGCACAATGTAGTAGATCGTCCTATCGTGCGCAACGGTCAAATCGTGATTGCACCCGTAATGTATGTAGCCTTATCGTATGACCACCGTATTATCGACGGACGTGAGTCGGTGGGATTCTTGGTGGCCGTTAAAGAAGCTTTAGAAAATCCAGTAGAGATTTTGATGAATAATAACCCTAAGAAGGCTTTAGAGCTGTAGGGTTTCTACCGTCCTCGGATGAGGCGCCTCTATATGTAAAAATCCCAAACCCAAAAGGTTTGGGATTTTTTTTGGTGTTGATTCTTTGGGGAAAGCAACTTGCAGGCAACGGCAATTTATCGCAGAGAATTTCTTTTCTTTGCAGCTGCGTGAGCGATAGGAGCAAGTATCCTGCCCGACGAAAGGAAGGCAGATACTGCGGATAGCGCGACCCCGCGCCGAGGATTGACATGGAAAAAAATAGTCAATGGCGGGGGCACGCCCAAACCAACAGAACAATGCAAAAAAACAAGTCAGCCGCCATCGGATTCATTTTTATCACGATGCTTATCGATATTACGGGGTGGGGAATTATTATTCCGGTGATCCCGAAACTCATTCAAGAATTGATTCATGGCGATGTGAGTGAAGCTTCCAAAATTGGGGGTTGGCTCACGTTTGCCTATGCCATTACCCAGTTTGTGTGCGCACCCTTGGTGGGGAATTTGAGCGACAAATTTGGACGACGCCCGATTATTTTGCTCTCGCTTTTGGCGTTTTCGATGGATTACCTGTTGTTGGCTTTTGCACCTACGATTACGTGGTTGTTTATTGGGCGCATCATAGCCGGTTTGACGGGCGCGAGTATTACAACAGCCTCGGCCTATATTGCCGATGTGAGTACGCCTGAGAATCGCGCGAAAAATTTTGGTATGATTGGGGCGGCTTTTGGATTGGGCTTTATCATCGGTCCCGTATTGGGCGGTTTGTTGGGTCAATATGGGGCGCGGGTACCGTTTTATGCCGCAGCGGTGTTGTGTTTGTTGAACTTTTTATACGGCTTCTTTATTTTACCCGAATCGCTAGCGCCAGAGAACCGACGAAATTTTAGTTTGAAACGCGCGAATCCGATTGGCGCTTTTCTGAATTTACGCAAGTACCCCGTATTGATTCCGTTGGTGGTTTCCATTTTCTTATTGTATGTGGCTTCCCATGCGGTGCACAGCAATTGGAGCTTTTTTACCATGTATAAGTTTGGGTGGCAAGAGCGGATGATTGGAATTTCGTTGGGGGTTATCGGACTCTTAGTGGGGTTGGTGCAAGGCGGTTTGATTCGCTGGATTAACCCTAAGCTCGGCAATGAGAAAAGTATTTATGTAGGCAACGCGTTGTATACGATTGGGATGTTTTTGTTTGCTTTTGCTACGGAAGGGTGGATGCTATTTGTCTTTTTGATTCCCTATTGTTTGGGTGGAATCGCGGGTCCGGCCATGCAGTCGGTGATTTCGGGAAAAGTACCTGCGAATGAACAAGGCGAAATTCAAGGCACCCTATCGAGTTTGATGAGCGCTTCGGCTATCGTAGGGCCACCGTTAATGACGTCGTTATTTTACTTTTTTACCCACGACCAAGCCCCGTTTCAATTTGCGGGGGCACCTTTTGTGTTGGGAGGCCTTTTGATGTTGGTGAGTACCATTATTTCGTTTATGACTTTACGCAAAAAGGCTTAACGTAAGAACAATTGCTTCAGGTTGTAATCGATGAGGGCTTGACCTTCCAGCAATACATCGGCACCAATAATGCCATCAACGGGTTTGACCTTATAGTGTTGCAGGGCAGTGTTTACATGTGTTAAATCCAAAACAATGAGCGGAAAATGACGGTTTTTCCATCGGCCAAGTTGCAGCACGTTGTGCACTGATTGTTCGGTGTGAAGCCCTGTTGCTCCAGCTCCTGCGGCTTTGGTTGAGGAGTGTTGGGTTTGAACATGAAATTTTTCGACGCTTTCAAAACCCAGGCAACTGTTGCTGGCGCCGGTATCTAAAATGAACCGTCCACGAACGCCATTGATTTTTGCATGAAGGACCAAATGTTGCGTTTTGGTCACGCGAAAGGGGATGGATTTGTAGCCTTGTTGGTGTAAAATGTCGGGAATTTGATTCATAGGACAAAGGTAGGAATATCTCGGAATACGCGCTTAGGATTCGCTTTCCTTTGTACCTTTGCCGCAAAATTTTGGCCATGCTATTCACAGATACCCATACCCATTTGTATTCGGAAGAATTTGGAAACGACCGAGACGCCATGATGCATCGTGCCTTGGCGTCGGGAGTGCGTCGTTTGTTTGTGCCGTCTATTGATGCTTCGTATACCCAAAAAATGTGGGATTTACAGGCGCAATACCCCGACCACGTGTTTTTGATGATGGGCTTGCATCCGTGTTATGTTAAACCAGAAACCTATGAACGGGAATTGGCGGGGGTGTTGCAACAGCTTGAAACCCAAAAGTACTGTGCAGTGGGGGAAATCGGTATTGACTTGTATTGGGATAAAACGACCTTGGCCATTCAACAGGAGGCTTTTCGACAGCAAATTCGATGGGCGAAAGCGATGAAATTACCTATAAACATTCATTGTCGCGAGGCTTTTGAGGAAGTGTTTGCGGTGTTAGAAAGCGAACGGTCTCCAGAATTATTTGGAATTTTTCATTGTTTCACAGGTGATTTTGAACAGGCCCAACGCGCGATTGGATTGGGCATGAAGTTAGGTATTGGCGGTGTGGTGACGTTTAAAAATGGCAAGATCGATCAGTTTTTGAATCAAATAGACCTCGAACATCTTGTTTTGGAAACCGATGCGCCGTATTTGGCTCCTGTGCCGTATCGAGGCAAACGGAATGAGAGTAGTTACACCGTATTGGTGGCTCAAAAATTGGCCGAGATTTATGGCGTTACCTTAACAGAGATTGCAGAAATAACGACCAAAAACGCACAAAACGTGTTCGGAATATAACACTCATTTGACCGAAAAGTCATTATTTTTTTGTTCTTTTGTTATCCTAATCAAACAAAAACCCATGCAAAAGTTCGATGCCATTCGTCCGTTTTACGATGCGGAAGTTAATGCGGCGCTTCAGGCGGTGGCCAACCATCCGATGATGAAAGCGTTGATGAATTTTGCCTATCCTAACGTGGATGAAGAGGTTTGGAAAGCCCAATTATTGCGCACCCATTCCATTCGTGATTTTCAAATCAATTTTGCCTATCAAGCGGTTCAAAAAGTGTTGGAGAAGAGTTCGGACGGCTTGTCTACTTCTGGGTTTGAAACCTTGGAACCCAATACTTCGTACTTGTTTATTTCCAATCACCGGGATATTATTTTAGACACCTCTATTTTAAACGTGTGCCTTTTTGATCACGGTTTGGTGATGACGGCTTCTGCTATTGGGGATAATTTGGTCAAGAAAGATTTTTTAAAAACCTTGTCCAAGTTAAACCGAAATTTTGTGGTACAACGCGGATTACCCCCGAGAGAGTTGTTGGAAAGTTCCAAACTGATGTCTGAATACATTGCACAATTATTACTCCGCGAAAATCGTTCGGTGTGGATAGCCCAACGCGAAGGTCGTACCAAAGATGGCAATGATGCTACCCACAGTGGCGTATTGAAGATGTTGGCGATGGGGTCGGATGAGAAGAATGTCTTGGATTATTTTAAAAAGATAAAGATTGTTCCCGTTTCCATTTCGTACGAATACGATCCTACCGATGCATTGAAGATGCCGCAATTGATGGCGGAAGCGCGTGAAGAGATTTATATCAAAGAAAAAAACGAAGATTTTATCACGTTATTGAGTGGCATCATTGGTCAAAAGAAGCGTATTCATTTGCATGTGGGAAAAATTATAGACACCGAATTGGATCAGATTCAAGCGGAAAACGACAATACCAACAAACAAATTCAAGCCTTGGCGCAAGTGATCGACGATTCTATTTTACAATCGTATAAGCTGTGGCCAACAAATTATATTGCTTACGATTTATTGCACCATACCGACACCTATGCCAACGAGTATACCGAAGCGGAGAAATCGCTTTTTGAACGGCGTTTGGAAATGCGTATTGATGGCAACAATGAAGTGATGCGTGAGGGATTTTTGGCGATGTATGCCAATCCGGTAATCAATCAATTGAAATACCGTCATGCAAGTCAAGCCTAATATACTATTGGTCTACACGGGCGGCACCATTGGAATGATGAAAGATTTCAAAACCGGTGCCCTCAAAGCCTTCAATTTTGCCAAGTTGCTGCAAAAAATTCCCGAAATCAAGCAGTTGGATTGCCATATCGATACAGTTTCTTTTTCCCATCCGATAGATTCCTCCAATATGAACCCCCAACGGTGGGAAGAAATTGCTACGCTTATTGAATCCCATTACGATGCTTACGATGGATTTGTGGTTTTACACGGCTCTGATACCATGTCGTATTCGGCTTCGGCCTTGAGTTTTATGCTCGAAAACTTAGCCAAACCCGTGGTGTTTACAGGTTCACAGTTACCGATTGGCGACTTGCGTACCGATGCCAAGGAAAATTTAATTACCGCCATACAAATTGCTTCGTTACAGCAAAAGGGGAAACCCGTAATTCAGGAGGTTTGTTTGTATTTTGAATACAAGTTATACCGTGGAAATCGCACGACCAAAATCAATGCCGAACATTTTAATGCTTTTACATCGCCCAATTATCCCGCTTTGGCGGAGTCGGGAGTGCATTTGAATGTAAACACAGCTGCGTTGTTACCCCCCACCAAAAAAGGATTGGCGGTTCATAAAATGATGGATGCTCATGTCGTGGTTTTAAAAATGTTTCCGGGTATTACGGCGGCGGTTTTAGAGGCGGTTGTGGCCATCCCCAACTTGCATGGCCTGATTCTAGAAACCTACGGATCGGGGAATGCTCCAACGGAGGCGTGGTTTATTTCTATTTTACAGAAAGCTATTCAACACGGACTCCCGATTGTGAATGTAACGCAATGTTCGGGGGGAAGTGTAAACATGGGACAGTATGAAACAAGTACGCAGTTGAAGCAAATTGGGGTCATTTCAGGAAAAGATATAACCACCGAGGCAGCAGTCACTAAACTCATGTATTTATTGGGACAACAGGTAGCTCCTAAGGTATTTAAGACCATATTTGAAACCTCTTTGCGGGGCGAAATGATTTCGTAAAACATTTTGATTATTGCGAAAAATACATCAAATTTGCAATCCAAATTAGAGAGGTGTCCGAGTGGTTGAAGGAGCAAGCCTGGAAAGTTTGTATGTGGGTAACTGCATCGAGGGTTCGAATCCCTTCCTCTCTGCAAGACATGGGCAGGCCGGTGGCCTGCCCTTTTTGTATCCAAAAAACCCCAAAAGCTCTGCTTTTGAAGGGTTTTTTGGATACAAAAAGGGCGTAGTGCGTAGCGCTGCCCTTGGGTTGTACCGGAATCCCCAATTGGGATCACGCGAGTAATCCCGCTGCTTTTGAAGGGTTTTTTGGATACAAAAAGGGCGTAGTGCGTAGCGCTGCCCTTGGGTTGTACCGGATTCCTAAATGGGGATCACGCGAGTAATCCCGTTACGGGGGATTACGTAAGTAATCCCGCTGCTTTTGAAGGGTTTTTTGGATACAAAAAGGGCGTAGTGCGTAGCGCTGCCCTTGGGTTGTACCGGATTCCTAAATGGGGATCACGCGAGTAATCCCGTTACGGGGGATTACGTAAGTAATCCCGCTGCTTTTGAAGGGTTTTCTGGATACAAAAAGGGCATAGTGCGTAGCGCTGCCCTTGGGTTGCAAGGTTTAACTCGGATTCATTTTTATCACTAAGTAAAAGTTACTGAAATAAATGGTATGAGACCGACACAACTCAGCCTAAGTGGTTTAAGGGCTTTCGTGAAAAACTATTCTGGTAAAAGATTTTCAATTTCGCTTTTTAAGAGAGGAAGATTATTGATTACAATTCCCCAAATCACATCGTCTGAAATTTCATCATATCCATGAATTATTTTATTTCTCGCGTCAACAATTTTTCTTGAATTTGAAATTGTAATCTCGGGATTCACTTTCAATATTCTACTCATAGCTTCCCCAATAATTTCAATATTCCTCTCAACAGCTCGTTTTGTTTTTAAATCTTCATGATATTGTTGAAAATCCTTGCCGTTTGGAAAATAACTTTCAATTTCCTCAATGGAAGATTTTATATCGAACAGCCAAGCAAAAATATAATCATCCATAAATCAATTGCTTATTTTTTTCGATTGCCCTTTTGAAATAAGGATTTTTTATCGCTTTTTCTTCAATTAAATCGATTGGTCTTTTCAAGCTGTCCTCAAGAGAAAACTTCAGGTCAAAATAATTATCAGCGTAATCTAGTAACTCGATATCATTGAAATCAACAATTAAATCGATATCACTTTCTTCGTTAAACTGATCTGTTAAAATTGAACCAAAAGCATACAAACGCTTTACGTTGTGTGTTTTGCAAAGCAACTTTATCAGTTCAATATTTTTATAAATTAAAATCATTAATTCAAAAATACAAAATAGCAGTTAATTCACATCGTTTAATTACACACAATCCATCGTGGGCTTGCTAATTTTTTGTGTAGTTTTGTACACACTAATGGCAGCGCCTTGAAAAAGTTTTGGACGTATTTATGTTGGGGAATTTTTGGATTCCTATTGCCCTTTTCGCTAGAAGCACAAGAGGAGCAACCGCTTGAGCCTGAAATCAAGGTGGTAGATTCCTTGTATCGCGAAGATCAATTTTATTTTACCTTTACCTACAACACGGCTGGAAATTTGGACGGACTATCCCAGAAAAAATTCTCCCCAGGAATCGGAATTGGATTTTTACGCGATATGCCTATCAATAAAGCGCGAACCTATGCCGTTGCTTTGGGTTTAGGGTATAGCTTGGCCGTGTATAATCACAATTTGTACCAGTACCCAAACCCTACTCCTAATGGCACGGCCTATACTTATGAGCTGATTTCTGGGGATACTTTTTTCCAACGCAATCGCCTTACACAACATTTTATTGAAGTGCCTTTGGAATTTCGTTGGCGGGCTTCAACGCTAAGTAGTCATAAGTTTTGGCGCATTTATACCGGCTTTAAAGTGAGTTACCTCCTAGCCGATACCTATCGTTTTCAAAATGACGTGCAATCGGTTACCTTTCGCAACAATCCCGATTTGAACAAACTATTATACGGCTGTTACTTGACAGCAGGGTGGAATACATGGAATCTTTACCTGTATTATGGTCTAAATGCCTTATACAAAAGTGCGGAAGTCAATGGTGTGCCAATGAATTTGCGGAATTTGAATATCGGACTTCAATTTTACATCCTATAACCACGCATACCAAAACACCACTTGAGGGATAACACCACAAGTATACCCGACCATTAACTCCAAACTGGTATGCGCTTTCATATACAAACGCGAAGAGGCGATCAATCCCGAGAGTAAAAATAGACTCGCTATGGTATACAGGATATTGATTTGAAAATGAACGCTGAGTCCGATCACAAAAAAAGTCAGTGCACTAATCGCGACCATGTGTATGCTTGCCTTGAATCGAATGTACAACAAGAGAAAAACAATAAACGTACTTACAAATCCGCCCAAAAAGAAAAAGTATAGTTCGGGAAAGCGCTCTATCGTAATGCTTTTTTGGATCAAAATATAGGTTAGCACCATTTGCATGACCAAAGGAATTTTTCGTTGCTGTACCTCCGACATCATAATGGAATCTACTTTCCCAAAGGTGCGTAAAAGATAAAAGAACGATAGCGGCAAGAAAAAGGTAATAATGACGACCTGAAACAACAACAAAAAGTACTGTTCTTGCGAATAAAAGCGTTCGCTAAAAGCAATATAAACCAGACATCCCAAAAGCGGAATGAAAATGGGGTGGAAGAGGTAGGAAAAAAAAGGAAGTATTTTTTTCACAAGTCGGTTGTCATTAGGTAGTACTCCTAAATTTTCTTTCGCATACGCGCCACAGGAATGTCCAACTGTTCCCGGTATTTGGCAATCGTACGACGGGCAATAGGGTAGCCTTTTTCTTTTAATATTTCTGCCAATTGATCATCGGGTAAGGGTTTGCTTTTGTCCTCTTCTTCGATGACGGTTTTCAGGATTTTTTTGATTTCCAAAGTAGAAACATCTTCACCTTGGTCGTTTTTCATGGCCTCTGAAAAGAATTCTTTGATCAATTTGGTTCCGTAAGGTGTTTCTACATATTTGCTGTTGGCCACGCGCGAAACGGTAGAAATATCCAAGCCCACCATATCGGCAATGTCTTTCAAAATCATGGGTTTGATTTTCAATTCATCGCCTTCCAAAAAGTAATCGTATTGAAAATGCATGATCGCATTCATCGTAACAAATAGGGTTTCTTGCCGCTGTTTTATGGCATCAATAAACCATTTGGCCGAATCCAATTTTTGTTTAATGAACTGCACGGCGTCTTTTTGTGCCGCGGATTTATCCCGGGAATCCTTGTAGGTTTGCAACATTTCTTGATAGTCGCGGGAAACGTGAAGCGTAGGGGCATTTCGACCGTTTAAGGTCAATTCAAGTTCGCCATCGACTACGCGAATCATAAAGTCTGGCACAATATTTTCAGTAACTCGACTGCCTGAAAAGCTTCCTCCCGGTTTGGGATTTAATTTCTCGATTTCGGAGATAGCTTTTTTTAATTGGTCCTGACTGATGCTATATTTTGTAAGTAATTTTTCGTAATGTTTTTTGGTGAATGCGTCAAACTGCTCGTCGATGATGCGTGTGGCCAAAGCAATCGACTCCGTAGGGGTTTTATGTTTCAACTGTAATAACAGACATTCTTGTAAATCACGCGCGCCTACTCCTGAAGGTTCCAACTCGTGAATGATGGATTTAAGGATGCGCTCGACGGTTTTTTCATCGGTGTAAATCCCTTGTGTAAAGGCCATATCGTCGACCATATCTTGAATACTTCGGCGAAGGTATCCATCGTCATCAATCGAACCCACCACAAACTCGGCTACCTCCATTTCGGTATCATTCAAAATAAAGGTTTGCAATTGATTCAGTAAATCTTGGTGAAAACTAACCGCTGCTGCCAAGGGAGATTCGCGATCGTCATCGTCGTCGCTGTAGTTGTTGGCCGCCAATTTATAGTCGGGAATTTCATCGTCGCTGAGGTATTCATCGATATTTATATCGTCGGCTTCAATCGATTCGTTTCCATCGTATTCATCGTAATCGTCTTGCGAATCAAACTCCTCTTTTTCATACAATTCCTCTTGATCCGTGCTCCCTTCTAGGGCCGGATTTTCTACTAATTCTTCTTTTAAACGTTGTTCAAAAGCTTGGGTCGGCAACTGAATCAGTTTCATCAACTGAATCTGCTGCGGGGACAGTTTTTGTGAGAGTTTAAATTGAAGGTTTTGTTTTAACATGAAGATGAAGTTTCAGGTTTCAGGTTTCAGGTTTCAAGTTGTTCAAAAAACGATTAAAATTCGGCGTTTTGTGGAGTTCTTGGGAATGGAATCACGTCGCGGATGTTTGTCATTCCCGTTACAAATAAGACCAAACGCTCAAAGCCTAAGCCAAAGCCCGAGTGGATAGCGGTTCCGAAACGGCGGGTATCCAAATACCACCATAATTCTTCTTCGGGAATGCCTAATGCGTTCATTTTTTCGATCAACACATCCAAACGTTCCTCTCGTTGTGATCCACCCACAATTTCGCCAATGCCTGGGAATAAAATATCCATAGCGCGTACCGTTTGTCCGTCTTCATTCAAACGCATGTAGAACGCTTTTATTTTGGCGGGATAATCAAACAAGATCACGGGCGATTTGAAGTGTTTTTCCACCAAATAACGTTCGTGTTCACTTTGTAAATCGGCTCCCCATTCTTCAATGAGGTATTGGAATTTTTTGTTTTTATTCGGTTTCGAATTTTTCAAAATGTCTATCGCCTCGGTATATGAAATTCGAATAAAATTATTTTCCAAGACAAAGTTCAATTTCTCCAACAAAGCCATTTCACTGCGTTCGGCTTGGGGTTTGTTTTTTTCTTCATCGATCAAACGTTGTTCCAAGAATTTCAAATCATCGGCACAGTTTTCCATTGTATATTTGATCACATAGCGAATGAAATCTTCGGCCAAATCCATGTTGTCGTTCAAATCGTTGAAGGCCACTTCGGGTTCGATCATCCAAAATTCCGCCAAGTGACGTGAGGTGTTTGAATTCTCCGCACGGAATGTTGGACCAAAAGTATACACCTGACCTAATGCCATGGCATACGTTTCTGCTTCTAATTGACCCGAAACCGTGAGGTTGGTTTCACGACCAAAGAAATCTTCTTTAAAGTTCACTTTGCCGTCTTCTGTGCGTGGTGTGCCATCAAAAGGTAAAGCCGATACGCGGAACATTTCACCCGCACCTTCGGCATCACTTCCCGTAATAATGGGCGCATTGAAGTAGAAAAATCCTTTTTCATTGAAATATTTGTGAACCGCATAGGCCAATACCGAGCGCACACGCATAACAGCACTAAAAGTGTTGGTGCGTACGCGTAAGTGGGCATTTTCGCGTAAAAACTCAAGGGAATGTTTTTTAGGTTGTATCGGATATTTCTCCGCATCCGAATCGCCTAAAATTTCTAGCTTGGTTACTTGGATTTCGTATTTCTGTCCCGACCCTTGGCTTTCTACCAATGTACCTTGGATGTCTAGAGCTGCTGAGGTCGTAATGCGTTTCAAAGTAGCTTCAGGCGTATTTTCAAAATCAACCACACATTGAATATTGTGTATCGTCGAACCGTCGTTCAAAGCAATGAATTGTTTGTTGCGAAAGGTTCTCACCCAACCACGAGTGGCCACTGCTATGCCGCCTTTTTCACTTTCTAATAAGGCCTTAATCTTTGAATATTTCATGATTATTTCTTGATTTTCGAGTAGGACAAATATACTTTAATTCTTTTTTTCTTCGAGGGCATCCAATTCTTCATCGGTATGTTCCAAAATGTCGATGGTCGGTTCGATAAACTCTTGCTCGTTGGCCAAGGTTTTGTTCAACGACAACACCAAAGAGGGCAGCAATACCAAATTGGACAACATTCCAAAACAAAGGGTAATAGCCACCAATCCACCGAGGGCTACAGTACCCCCAAAACCGGAGAGCATGAAAACCGAAAACCCAAAAAACAGGACAATCGAGGTGTAAAACATACTGATTCCAGCATCATCAAAAGTGGCAAAAACTGATTTTTTAATTTTCCAATCGTTACGTGACAGTTCCAATCGGTATTGTGCCAAAAAGCGTAAGGTGTCATCAACCGACATTCCAAAAGCTATACCAAACACCAACAACGTAGAAGGCTTCAACGGAATGCCCAAAAAGCCCATCAACCCTGCGGTCATCAATAATGGAAGAAGATTCGGAATGATGGCTACCAACACCATTTTGAACGAACGGAACATAATCGCAACCAATCCTCCAGTGAGGAAAAAGGCAAACAATAACGACGACAAAAGATTGTCCAAAAGGTAGTTGGTTCCTTTTTGAAAAACCGAAGCGCGTCCTGTAATCACCACATTATAGCGCTCTTTGGGAAAAAGTTTGTCGGTTTTTTGACGAATCTGCTGTTCGATTCCCGGCATTTTTTCTCCCGTTTCGTCCTTGATAAAGGTGGTTATGCGCGCAATCGATTTGTCGTCACTCAAGTAACTTTTAAACAGATTTTCATTTTTCCCTTTGGCGGTATTTTTAATATAAGTGGCTATGAAAGGCTCCTCCTGTGCGGTGGGCAACTGAAAATAATCAGGATTTCCGTTGTAATAGGCTTGCTTAGCATATTTGGCTACACTGACAATTGAAAGCGGTTTGGACAAATCAGGGATGTCGGTGAGCGTTTTTTCCAACTCTTCCAAACGACGGAGATTGGTGGCACGCAAGGCACCGTTTTTCCGTTTGGTATCTATCATAATTTCCAGCGGCATCACCCCGTCAAATTCTTTTTCAAAAAAACGAATATCCTCAAAGAAGGCTGTTTTCTTGGGCATGTCTTCAATGATACTTCCCGAAATTTTGATTTCATAAATCCCGATAATGCCAAAAATCAAAAGGATAATAGAAACCATGTAAACACTCAGTCGGTTGTACTTGACGGTATTGACGATCCACACAAAAAAACCGGTGAGGTATTCGCGTTCAAGGTGCCCCAAATGCCTCGGAATAGGCGCTGGGATGTAACTAAAGAAAATAGGAATCAGCAACAGACTCAGCACATACACCGCAATAATGTTGATCGTTGTAAGCACACCAAATTCTTGTAAGAGCACATTGTTGGTGGCAATAAACGTGGCAAAACCCACAGCGGTTGTAATATTGGTCATCAAGGTGGCGGTCCCCGTCTTGGTGATTACCCGTTGCAATGCCTTGGCTTTGTTGGCGTGTTTGTAATATTCTTGATGGTATTTGTTGATGAAAAAAATACAATTGGGAATCCCAATCACAATCATCAAAGTAGGTACCAGCGCTGTGAGCACCGTGATTTCGTACCCCATTGCCCCCATAATCCCAAAAGACCACATAACCCCAATAATCACAATGATCATAGAGATTAATGTTGCCCGAAATGATCGGAAAAAGAAGAAGAAAATCAATGACGTTATCAACAATGCCGCTCCAATGAACAGTCCAATTTCGTCGGTGATGGTTTTCGAATTGTACGAGCGAATGTAAGGCATGCCCGATACCCGAAGATCGACACCCGTGGCTTGTTCAAACTGATTAATTTTATCCGAAAAACGTCCGAGGATATAGTCTTTACGCGCTTTGGTGTTGACCAATTCCTTTTTCATATACACCACCGATCGCAGTGTACTTTTGTCTTTACTGTACAATAATCCTTCGTAAAAAGGCAAACGCTGCGTCAATTCGGCACGGGCTTGTTTCAAGTACGCTTCGTCTTTTAGCTGGGTTTTATTCACAAAAGGGGCCAATTCAAATTGGGCCAAGGAATCATTTTTGCGAAGGATTTTAAGGTTCTCCAACGAAAGTACAAGTCCGATTTCGGGGTCTTTCGCCAAATTCGCCATCAAAGTCGTATAGGCTTCAAAAACCTTGGGCGTAAACAATTTAGGGTCTTTTGAACCGATGACAATTACATTTCCTTCTTCCCCAAAAACCTTTAGAAATTGGTTATAGTCCAAATTAACCTGGTCGGTTGCTGGAATCAAGTTGGCCTCGGTATTCGAAAATCGAATGTGTTTCCATTGCATAGCCAATACGACCGTCAATAAGACAATCCCAAAAATAAATCCCAAACGGTTTCTTAGGATGATGCGAGCAATTATTTCCCAAAATCCAATGCCGAGTAATTTTTTCATAGGCGCAAAAAAGGTGTGCAAAGGTAGTGAAAAGCGTTGAAAACAAACGGAGAAGGACGGAATCTTTTCCTGCGAATAAAGTGGTTCCTTTTTTTATTTTTGGAAAAAGAATCGCAACCTTTACGAAAACAAACTTCAAGAAATTACCCTACTTTTGTTAACCAAGTGACACAACAAGTTTGCCCTTATGAAAAATCTTAAAAACTCATTGTTTTATTTAGGCGTTACCGGTGGATTTACCGCTCTAATGTTTTGGATTATTACCCAAGGGAAAGAGTTAGAAATTGGCCGAAGAATCATTTCCAATGCCTCTCAAGACACCTTTTTTAATCAATTTTTGGATGCGATTATTCACAATCTAAAACACCCTCTGGCCATTTTATTGTTGCAAATCATTACCATCGTCATTGTCGCCCGTTTTTTTGGTTGGATTTTCCGAAAAATTGGACAGCCTACGGTAATTGGGGAAATCATCGCAGGAATTTTTCTTGGGCCCTCCGTTGTGGGGATGTATTTGCCCGAGTATTCAGCGATGCTCTTTCCTGTGGAATCTCTGGGAAATCTTCAGTTTTTGAGTCAAATTGGCTTGATCCTTTTCATGTTTGTCATTGGGATGGAACTCGATTTGAAAGTCTTGAAAAATAAAGCCAACGACGCCGTGGTGATTAGCCACGCCAGTATTGTGTTTCCGTTTGCGTTGGGGATCGGACTTTCCTATTTCATTTACCACCGGTTTGCGCCAGCGGGGGTGGAGTTTTTGGCGTTCAGTTTGTTTATGGGAATTGCCATGAGCATTACTGCTTTTCCGGTTTTGGCCCGTATCGTGCAAGAACGCGGTATTCACAAAACTCGCCTAGGAACCATTGTGATTACTTGTGCTGCTGCCGATGATATCACAGCTTGGTGTTTGCTCGCCGCCGTAATTGCTATTGTCAAAGCGGGAACATTTATGAGTTCGCTGTACGTGATTGGATGTGCCACACTCTACGTACTGATGATGCTATTTGTGGTGAAACCCTTTTTGAAAAAAGTCGGCGATTTGTATGCCAACCGAAATGAATTAAGCAAGCCAATTGTGGCAATTTTTCTGCTTACCCTGATCATTTCATCGTATATGACCGAGGTGATCGGAATTCATGCGCTTTTTGGAGCGTTTATGACAGGAGCTATTATGCCCGATAGTACCAAATTTCGTAATATTTTTATAGAAAAAGTAGAGGATGTGGCTTTGATTTTACTCCTACCGCTCTTCTTTGTTTTTACGGGGTTACGAACGCAGATCGGACTCATAAGCGATCCGGAGTTGTTGAAAATAACGGGCTATATCATCTTGGTGGCCGTAGCCGGTAAGTTCGTAGGATCGGCTTTGGCGGCGCGATTTGTAGGCCAAAATTGGCGCGATAGTCTTACCATTGGTGCCTTGATGAACACGCGCGGCTTGATGGAATTGGTGGTGCTAAATATCGGTTTTGACTTGGGGGTTTTGTCGCCCGAAATCTTTACCATGATGGTGATTATGGCGTTGGTAACGACTTTTATGACCGGACCGGCCATCGATATCATCAATTTTATTTTTAAACGAAAAGCGGCTATTCTCCCTCAAGAAATTGTTTCCGAAGGGAAATTTAAAATCCTAATTTCTTTTGGGAATAATGAAAAGGGGAAATCCCTACTTCGTCTCGCGCACAGTTTTGTGAAAAAGCAAAATGAGCATTCGCAAGTCACCGCCCTTCATTTATCCCTAAGTGATGAAATTCACTCCTACAACCTTGAAGAATACGAGCAAGAAACTTTCGCCCCCATTTTGGCCGAATCCAAAGCATTGAATCAAGAGGTTACACCCGTGCTCAAATCGACGGTGGACATCGAAACCGATATTGCCGAAATTGCCAACGAAGGGAATTTTGATTTGGTATTAATCGGACTTGGGAAGTCCATTTTTGAAGGTTCACTGTTAGGGAAAGTGCTGGGATTTACCACTCGAATCATCAATCCCGATCGCTTGCTGGATAAGTTTACAGGAAAAGAAGGCTTGTTTGAAAACTCACCCTTTGATGACCGAACGCGGTTTATCATTTCAAATAGTAAAAAACCTTTAGGGATTTTGGTTGATAAAGACCTTTCTACGGTCGAGGATGTATTTGTTCCCATTGTAACGCCCGAAGACGTTTTTCTCTTGGATTATACCCAAAAACTAATCTACAACAGCCAAGCCACCGTGACGTTTTTGGATGTCAACAATCATGTGAAGTCCAATTTTGTTCTAGAAAAGGCGATTGCAGCGTTGCAACAATCCTATGGTGCTGATAAAGTTACGGTTATCCGTGAAGACGAGATGAAAGCAGGACTCATGGCCAAACAAGATTTGATGATGGTGAGTTTGGAAAGTTGGAAACAGCTCGTCGATGCCCAGTCTTTGTGGTTGAGTACCGTGCCTTCGGTTTTGATTTTAAAACCCTAAATCGAGGTTGTAACTCACTTTCAACGAAAGGTTGTCTTCAAATTTAGCTAAACCATACGGGCCATACCGGGTAAAAAAGGTAATTCCAAAGCCTTTAAAGAGTTGGTTCACTTCGACACCACTTTCAAAATAGCCTTCCTCCAAGGTTTTGTAGGTAAATCCTAAATGGCGTTCTTTATTTTCCATTGTACCAAAAGCCATGCGGGTGACCACCGAAATTTCGGGTTTGATGCGGTATGCAATTTTTACTTTATTAAAGGTGTGTCGGGCTTGAAAACTAATGTATCGACTGGAGAAAAATTCATTGAAAAACATGGTTTCAAAGCTGTTTTTACCCGCAATAGTAATTCGTTTTAACAACGCATCGCGGTTGAGGTTGTTTGGGGCAATACTGTACAAATGGGTTAGCGGCGCTTCGCCAAACACCAAACCACTCTGTATGATAAATCCGGTTTCTTGTCCCGATAAATACTTGATTTCGTGATTGATACGAAAATCTATTTTTGAAAACTGAAAATCAGCACCCAACAATTGATCAAAGGCTTGGGTCAATTGCAGGGTAAATTTGGGATATCGTTTGTTGATTTCCAAACGCCCGGTTGACGTTTGCATATACGAACTAAACGGATTCCATTGCACTGCCATTTGCAAGGTTGTTAAGGTGTACTCACCTAGCAATCGATCGCCTTGTTGGTATTGGTATTCAAAACGGGGAACGATAGCACTGCGGCTGATTCCGGCATAAAGATCGGTTTTAGGAATGTATTTGCTTTCCCAGTAGGCTGATGCAGTTTTGTGATTGTAAAAGGTAGAAATGTTGATGGGACGCGGGTCGTAAATACGAAAACGCCGGCTTTCAGTGGCAAATTGTATTTGACCGATTTCAGCCACATCATCGGTATACGATAGGGAGGCCCAGCTGTTGGTCTCGGCGTCCAATAAGAGTGAAGGCGCGATGTGGTATTTGAAAGCATCGTCTTTTAAACCGTAGGCGACATACGCTCCGATCTTATATTTTTCAGAAAAACGGGTGTTGGTAGTTCCCCCAAAACCAAGTCGGAAGCCTTCATAATTGTTGTATTTTAAAATACTGCGCAGGTCCAAATCAAATTTTCCCAACGGCAAATACCCGTTAAAAATTTTCCGCCCGAGAAATATTTTATGCTCAATTTTTTCGGCAGTAGCCAGACTGTCAATGTTGATGTAAGTGGGCATTTTTCGACGGTCAAGGGTGTCCCGTTGCATGATGCGCCAGTAGCCATCGGGTTTGCTCATACTGGATTCGGGGACATCAATTCGAATAGCGGGTTGACGCGTTACCACATTTTGGTTGATTTTTACATCAAACGGTTTGGATTCCAATTTCAAGTACATCCGGTCGGAGGCGTTTTGTTCCAATCCTTCAATGCTGGAATTAAACATGATCGTACCGCCAAACAATTTTAAATCCTCGGAATTATCTCCTTTAACCACGAGCAATTTTCGTTTTTCGGGAAACCAAATGTTGTGTTTTGGGAGCCAGTTGAAGGTATAGGTAGCATTGATATTGACCATGCCATACACCCGAAAAAAGGCTTTAGCAATTGCAAAATTTTCGGCGTCGATGTACAACAATCCACGTAATTTATTGGAGTTTAATTTTTTGGGTTGAAAATAAATGCGGTAAACTGTTCGGCCTTGAATCGTAAGGGTGTCAACCATTTTAAAAACAAACATTTTACGCCCATAGGACGAAATCGGGTTTTGAACGGTAACCTCCAATATGTCCAAATACCGATCGTACAACGAATACGAAATCAAGTTCAATCCCAAATACTCGTACAGCGGTTTTTTGAAGCCTGCCATACGCGAGGCAAGCACGGTTTCTTTAGTGCCGTAATTGTTGAACTGAATTAAATTAACTTTTTCGGTTTGGTACAAATGTTGTTTTTCGACCAATTTTTTGAACTTGTAATTAGAAGAGTCCAAAACCATTTTGGGTTTGCCAAACCAGCGGGGTTTGTAAATAGTATCAATTTTGGTGGAGATAGAATCGGGATTAGCCGTCACCAAAAGCGTTTCATAGTTTTTGTATTCGTAGGTTTGAAGAACTTTTTCCGGCTGATTTTTTGCGCGGTTTTCGATGACTTTTTTTAGGATGGCATTGGTTTCGTTGTCGGTATAAATTTCAGCCGATTTTTGCGATTGGTCGGAAACCATTTTAATCAAAATAAAGGGAGCACCCACGCTGAGGTAATGATTTTTGTCGTGGTAGCCTTTGTAACTAACCTGAATCGGCTTGGTTTCTTCGTCAATGACCAATGAAAAACGACCCTCCCAATTGGTGTACACCGTTTGGTTTTGGTAGGATACCATCGCAAAAGCAATCGGGATGGTCGTATCGTAATCGATGACTTGTCCCTGCATTGTTTTTTGCGCACTCAGGATTTGGGTTAGCCAAAGCAACCCGAAAATCCAACTGTTTTTCATGGACGTTTGTTTAGTTTGATGGGTACAAAAGTAGGAATAAAAAAATCCGTTAACAGTAAGGATAACGGATTTTATAGTACGAACGTATTGGTTCGTTATACTTTCATAATTTCAGCTTCTTTCACCGCGAGATGTTCTTCAATTTTTTTGATAAAATTGTCGGTTAATTTTTGCACATCATCTTCTGCTTTTTTACACAAATCTTCCGAAACGCCGTCTTTTTCCAATTTCTTGATTTCAGTATTGGCATCTTTTCGGTGATTGCGAATCCCGATTTTTGCGTCTTCCGCTTCATTTTTGGCTTGTTTTACCAAATCACGACGACGTTCTTCCGTAAGTGGTGGCACACTGATGATGATTACATCTCCATTGTTCATCGGGTTAAAGCCAAGGTTGGCATTCATGATGGCCTTTTCAATGGGCGTCAACATACTTTTTTCATACGGTTGAATCGTCAAGGTGCGCGCATCGGGTACATTGACATTGGAAACTTGGGAAAGCGGTGTCATCGACCCATAATAATCCACAAATACACTGCCCAACATTTGTGGGGAGGCCTTACCGGCACGGATGTTTAAAAACGATTTTTCAAGGTGTGCTACCGAAGCATTCATCGCATCTTTTGCTTCTTCCAAAATCAATTCAATATCTTCCATAATTCAGTATTAACAAAGTTAGATAGTTACAACAGTTCCTATGGTTTCGCCTTGGCAAATCTTCAATAAGTTCCCCGCTTTGTTCATGTCAAAAACTACAATGGGTAATTGGTTTTCTTGACTTAACGTAAAAGCCGTGGTATCCATTACATTGAGGCCTTTTTGAAGCACTTCTTCGAAGGAAATAAAATCAAATTTTACGGCATTTTTATCTTTTTCAGGATCGGCGGTGTATACGCCATCGACTCTAGTTCCTTTGAGAATAACATCTGCACCTACCTCCACACCGCGAAGAACGGCTGCCGTATCGGTCGTGAAATAGGGGTTTCCAGTACCCGCACCAAAAATCACAATGCGCCCTTTTTCTAAGTGACGCACAGCTCGACGCTTGATATAAGGTTCGGCAATCGATTCAATTTTCAAGGCCGTTTGCAAACGGGTTTGCATGCCTTTATCTTCCAAAGCGCCTTGCAAGGCCATTCCATTAATTACCGTGGCCAACATGCCCATATAATCGCCTTGTACACGGTCCATACCGTTGCTAGCCCCTGCCACTCCTCTGAAAATATTACCGCCACCAATCACAATAGCAATCTGAACGCCTTGGTCATGGACTTGTTTAATTTCGTCGGCATATTCGGCCAAACGTTTCGGGTCAATGCCGTATTGACGGTCACCCATCAACGCCTCACCGCTTAATTTTAAGAGAATTCGGTTATATTTCATAGGAAGGTTTTGCTTTTTTCTTTTTTGCAATGCAAATATAGCGATATTCTAATGTTGTAAAAGTGCCCTGAAAAAAATTATCCCAAGACCTCATGATATCGTTTTTGGGCTTCATCGTACCCAATTTGGAAAATTTCCTCCATTTTATGTTTATTGGTTTCAAAGGTGCTATAATTGCACAGCGCTTCCGGTTCGATAATCAAATCGCAATTGTTAAATTTTTGCAAATGGGTGTGCGCATAGAGCAAATCAAAGGCCCTACTGGTAACCGCTTTAATCGATCGCAATTGGTCGGCTTGAATTTTTTCAATCGGACTCACATAAATGCCAATAATATAATCACAAGCGTCGGCAATCAAGTCGGCGGGAAAATGATTTAGAATTCCCCCATCACTGTAAATATTTCCATCAATAATATGCGGTGAAATAACCCCAGGAAATGCCGATGAAGCCAAAATCGCATCACTGATGGGAACATTTGCCTCAAAAACACATAGCTTTCCCTGTACCATGTCGGTAGCGGTGATGTACATCGGCAGTGGAAAATCGCCAATGGTTGCTTTCCCAAATATTTGATCAAAATATTTTTTAAAGGAATCCGAGTCGATGAGCCCTGGTTTTTTTAAGGTAAAATGGGTCCAATGAAAAAAATAAATCGATTGAAAAAACTCCAAGATTTCAACGGGACTTTTACCCCATGCATACAGGGAGCCTACAATCGAACCCGCACTGGTACCTGAAATAATTGCGGGCTTTAGTCCCTGTTTTTCCAAAAAATGAAGGGCTCCTGCATGGGCCAACCCTTTGGTGCCACCACCAGACAAAACATAGCCAATACGTTGGGAAGTTAGCGTTTTCATAGGCGTGTAATCTAGGTTACCAACCAAATATACGAAATGCATTACCTTTGCCCAAACAAATCACTAAACCCATGAATACAATTATTCAAGACAGTTTACAAAAGAGTTACACTTATACCGCCTATCGTCACTTGATGCAAACCTATGCGCAAGAGGGAAAAACTACGGGGGAGCAAACAGAGGCTTACGTTCATTACACCCATTTGAACGAAGCGCGCATGCATCGTTTGGATAAAACAATCACCTTAACGCCTGAGGTCAGTCATTTCTTAGACCAATTGCCAAACGAATTACTTTGGGTAGTTTTGGCCGAAACGTGGTGTGGTGATGCCGCTCAAGTACTCCCTGTTTTAGATAAAATGGCATCACATACTCCAAAAATTGAGATGCATGTGGTGCTTCGCGATGAGCATCCTGCCTTAATGGATTTATTTTTAACCAACGGAACCCGTTCTATTCCCAAATTAATTATCGTTGATAAAGTTTCCGGTGAAGTCCTTGGTGATTTTGGACCCCGACCCCAAGGAGCCAAAGAACTGATAGTAGCTTATAAAGCAGCGCACGGTGTAGTCGACGATGAAGCCAAAGCAGCACTGCAAAAATGGTATCTGCAAGACAAAGGGGTTAGTATTCAAAACGAGGTGGTAGCTTTATTGCAACCCGTTAAAGTATAAAACAAAGGAGTTCATTTGGACTCCTTTTTTGATAGTAGTGCAACAAAGTCCTCGGGGGTGAGCGCTTCTTCGACCGAATAATCGCCAATTTTAGTGCGGCGCAAGACCGTTAGATGCCCGCCTGATTGCATTGCTTTTCCGAAATCATAAGCCAAAGAACGAATGTACGTTCCTTTGCTGCACGTAACCCGAAAATCAATTTCGGGCAAGGCGATTCGGGTAATTTCAAATTCGTAAATAGTGGTTTTTCGCGCTTCAATTTCGACCTCTTCCCCCGCACGGGCATGCTCGTACAACCGTTTGCCGTCTTTTTTTATCGCCGAAAAAACAGGCGGTTTTTGCATGATTTCGCCTTCAAAGGTTTGAGCTGTTACTCGAATTAAATCTTCTGTAATATGATCAATGGGAAAAGTAGCATCGATTTCGGTCTCTAAATCATAAGAAGGTGTGGTTGCCCCTACCGTAATTGTTCCCGTGTATTCTTTGGTTTGCCCTTGAATTTCTGGAATTTTTTTAGTGAATTTCCCCGTACAAATGATGAGTAAACCTGTAGCTAAAGGATCTAATGTTCCCGCATGTCCAATTTTGAAGGTTTTAGAAAATTGGTACTTGCGTTTTAAAGCGTATTTGATCTTATTTACCGCTTGAAAAGAACTCCATGTAAGCGGTTTGTCAATGAGTAAGACTTGCCCATCTTTAAATGTTTCAGCCGTCCAACTCATGGTTTTACCAACGTAAAGTATAATAACAATGCGGTTCCAGCGATGATTCGGTAGTAGCCCCAGGGTTTGAAGCCATATTTTTTGATAATACCGATGAAGAATTTAATCGCAAGAATCGCTACCACAAAAGCAACTGCATTACCGATTAAAAACAATTTGAGATGTTCGCTATTTTGCGTTAGCAATTCATAGCCTTTCAGCCCCGTATTTTCGTATGTTTTTAAAAAAATTGAATACGTTGTCACGGCGAGCATCGTTGGAACGGCCAAGAAAAATGAAAACTCAGCGGCGGCTGCGCGAGTGAGCCCTTGTTGCATGCCCCCAATAATTGAAGCCGCCGACCGACTCGTGCCGGGCATCATGGCCAAACATTGCCAAAGACCAATAAAAAATCCTTTTTTATACGTGATTTCCTCCTCAGAAGTCACCGTTGGATTTTGAAAACGGGCGTCTACAAAAAGCAAGACAATTCCGCCAACAATCAAAACAAGAGCAATGGGAATAGGGTCGCCTAATACCGCTTCAATTTTATCGTCAAATAATTTTCCCAACACCAAGGCCGGAATAACCGCTACCGCCAATTTGAGGTAAAAACCGATTCTTTTGAAATCAAAAAACTTGCGCCAATACAACACAACTACGGCCAAGATGGCGCCAAATTGAATGGCAACTTGAAAGAGTTTTACAAAATCATCGTTTTGAATGCCAAAATAAGCACTCGTAAAAATCATGTGGGCCGTAGAAGAAACCGGTAAATATTCGGTCAATCCTTCTACAATAGCTATGAGAAGCGCTTGAAGTAAGTCCATGGTGTCGTATTAAGTCTCCCTTGAGCCGTTTATTCGGATTTTCCTTTACGAAAAATGGAATAAATCACAATTCCAAATCCCGCGAGTACAACCGTGGGTGCCAAACGGATACGGCGGAAACTCATAATGTCGGCATTCCATTCGGCCGGATTGTCATTGCTACTGCCCGACATCAGGATAAATCCCAACGCGATAACAGCTAAACCGATGATTAAGAAGGTGTAGTTTTCTTTTTTAAAAAGGAAATCCGGTTTGTTTTCAGGTGCACTCATAAGGCCGTACGGAATTAATATAAATCGTCTGTTCGTAAATTTAAGAAACGTTGGGTTGCAAAATAGGTGCTAATCCAGGTAATCAACACGCCCATGCCCAAAACGCCAACCAATACAATAACGGTTAGCTCCAACTGATTGAAAATGTCCAATCCAGGATAATTGTTGGCAATGTAAAAGAGTAAAGAAAGTAAAGCAACAATCGCCAAAATCCCCCCGATAAGTCCGAGCAACATACTGCGAAGAATAAACGGCTTACGGATAAACGACTTCGTTGCACCCACCATTTGCATGGTTTTGATGATAAAACGATTGGCATAAATGGAGAGTCGCATTGAACTGTTGATCAATAAAACGGAAATCACCATAAATACGCCTGACACGATTAAAACCCAGAAACTGATGTTTTTTACATTATCATTCACCAAAGTAATCAACTGCTTATCATAGACTACATCGGCCACAAAAGGATTTTTGCGAAGGGTTCGCTCCATGGTCGTAAATCCGGGGTTGGTCACATATTCGGCTTTCAAGTGAATGTCGTAGGAATTTTGCAACGGATTCATCCCCAAAAACTGCATAAAGTCCTCGCCAACCACTTCTTTATGGGCTTTGGCAGCCGCTTCTTTGGAAACGAACTTAAAATCTTTGGCGTATTTTCCCGATTGAATTGTCTTTTCAAAGGCTTTGAATACGGTGTCGTTGGCTTCGTTTTTGAAGAAAACGGTCATGACGATATCTTCTTTGAAATTATCGGATAATCGCTTGGAATTCAGGATAAAAAGTCCCAAAGCGCCCAAAAGAAACAACACCAAAAAAACACTCAAAACGACCGAAAAGTAAGAGGAAATTAATCTGCGTTTCTGATATTGATCAAACGATGAGGCCATAGCTTTTGTTTTATGCCGTAAAAATAAAAAAGAAAATCATTTTACTCCTTTAATAACGCTCAAAGTTTTCTCTTCTTGTGTGAAAGGTGTAAATTTGCCCCTAATTTTTAGTAATGCCTGAACTTCCAACCTTTATTACGGATTCATGCATCAACCTTTTTTCGTTTACCGATGAAATATTTTCACGAACAAATAGAAGCCAAATGGCAAAAATATTGGGCCGATAACCACACGTTTGCTGCCTCCAATTCCTCCGAAAAACCCAAATATTATGTGTTGGATATGTTTCCGTATCCCTCGGGAGCGGGATTGCACGTGGGGCATCCGCTAGGGTATATTGCCTCGGATATTGTTGCGCGCTACAAACGCCACCAAGGATTTAATGTATTGCATCCGCAAGGCTATGACTCTTTTGGGTTACCTGCCGAGCAATATGCGATTCAAACAGGGCAACATCCTGAAAAAACTACCCGTGAAAATATCGCGCGGTATCGCGAACAGTTGGACAAAATTGGATTCTCCTTCGATTGGGATCGCGAAGTGCGTACTTCTAATCCGGAGTATTACAAATGGACGCAGTGGATTTTCATTCAGTTATTTGAATCCTACTATTGTTATGATGCGAACCAAGCGTTACCTATCGCCAATTTGGTGGCAATTTTTGAAAAAGAAGGAAATGCTGCCGTCCATGTAGCTTGTGATGACGACGTGTTTGTTTTTTCAGCCAACGAATGGAACGCATTTTCTGAAGATGAAAAAGCGCGTTTGTTGTTGAAATACCGTCTGACCTATTTAGCAGAAACCGAAGTGAACTGGTGTCCGGCTCTAGGAACTGTTTTGGCGAATGACGAAATTGTAAATGGCGTTTCAGAACGAGGAGGCCATCCGGTGATTCGTAAAAAAATGACCCAATGGTCGATGCGTATTTCGGCTTACGCTGAGCGCTTGTTGCAAGGCTTGGAAACCATTGATTGGACCGAATCTTTGAAAGAATCGCAACGCAATTGGATTGGAAAATCGGTTGGGGCTTCAGTGAAGTTTCAAGTTTCAGGTTCCAAGTTTCAAATAGAAGTTTTTACAACGCGTCCTGATACCATTTTCGGCGTTACGTTTATGACCTTGGCACCCGAACACGAATTGGTGGCACAAATTACAACGCCCGAACAAAAAGCAGCGGTAGAGGCCTACATTGAAGCCACCGCAAAACGCTCGGAACGCGACCGTATGGCCGATGTGAAAACCATTTCAGGGGTGTTTACAGGAGCGTATGCCGAACATCCGTTTACCAAAGAACCCATTCCGGTTTGGATTGGGGATTATGTGTTGGCCGGATATGGAACAGGTGCTGTTATGGCGGTTCCGTGTGGCGACGAACGCGATTATGCCTTTGCCAACTATTTTAAAGGAACGGTGGGCATGCCCGAGATCAAGAATATTTTCAACCAAGATATTTCTGAAGCCGCTTTTGCAGAAAAAAGTGGGTTTGAATTGGTAGCTTCCGATTTCCTAAACGGATTGGATTATAAAGCGGGTACCCAAAAAGCCATTGAGGAATTGGAAAAAATCGGTGCCGGTAAAGCCAAAGTGAATTACCGTTTGCGCGATGCGGTGTTTTCGCGTCAACGCTATTGGGGCGAACCTTTCCCCGTATATTATGTGAATGGCTTGCCGCAAATGATCGACGCCCAACATCTACCCATCGTATTACCCGAAGTAGAGAAATATTTACCCACCGAAGACGGTCAGCCACCCTTAGGGAATGCGACCACTTGGGCGTGGGATACAAAGCAGTGTGCGGTGGTTAGTAATCAGTTCATAGATCATGTAACTGTTTTTCCTTTAGAATTAAACACCATGCCGGGTTGGGCTGGAAGTTCGTGGTACTGGATGCGCTATATGGATGCGAAAAACGAATCCGAGTTTGCTTCAGAAAACGCGTTACAGTATTGGCAAAATGTCGATTTGTACATTGGCGGTAGCGAACATGCCACAGGACACTTGTTGTATGCCCGTTTTTGGAACAAATTCTTGAAAGACCGCGGTTTTGCACCCACCGAAGAACCGTTCAAGAAATTGATTAATCAGGGGATGATTTTGGGGATGAGTGCGTTTGTGTATCGTATTTCTTGGATGTTATCTTTAGGAGGTGAAGTTGATGTTAAAAATTCTCCTATTCCATATTTTTTTATATCAAAATCAAAGTATGATTTAATAGTTAAAGGTGATAAACAAGCCTTGAAAGATGCTGAAGAATTTTATCTGAAATCTTTAAATGAATTTTATCCTAATGCTATTAGTTTAAGTTTAGTTGGAGATGTTAATATAGTTCCACTTCACGTCGATTTATCGGTAATCAACGATATCACCAACGAATTGGATATTGAAAAATTCAAAGCACATCCGTTATACTCTGATTATGTGAATGCCGAATTTATCTTAGAAGATGGCAAATACATCGTTGGTCGCGAAGTCGAAAAAATGTCCAAGTCCAAATACAATGTGGTCAACCCCGACGACATTTGCAACGAATACGGTGCCGATACCTTGCGTTTGTATGAAATGTTCTTGGGGCCGCTGGAACAAGCTAAACCTTGGAATACTGCCGGAATTACAGGTGTGTACGGGTTCTTGAAAAAATTATGGCGTTTGTATTTTGACGATAATGGTTTGGTTGTAGTAAATGACGAACCCACCGCGGATATGTACAAAACCTTACATAAAACGATCAAGAAAGTAACGGAAGATATTGAGAACTTCTCCTTTAATACTTCGGTGTCGCAGTTTATGATTTGTGTGAACGAATTGGCACAACAAAAATGCCGTCACCGTGCGATTCTCGAACCTTTAGCGGTGTTGATTTCGCCTTATGCACCTCATATTGCCGAAGAATTATGGAATCAATTGGGTTATGAGGGTTCGATAGCCACGGTCGCTTTCCCACAATTTGAAGCCAAATATTTGGTCGAAAGTGAGAAAGAATATCCGGTTTCGTTCAATGGAAAAATGCGTTTTACGATCAAGTTGCCGTTGGATTTGTCGGTTGCCGAAATTGAAGCAATCGTCATGGCCGACGATCGCACACAACAGCAATTACAAGGGCGTACGCCGAATAAAGTGATCATTGTCCCCGGGAAGATTATTAATTTGGTGGGGTGATTAATGTGCCAATGTGTCGATGTGCCCATGAGTCAATCAGTTAATTTGGCAATGAGTCGATTGATGAATAAATTAGGAATCCGTGGAGTTGAGGCTTCACGGATTTTTTTTAACAAAACGTTAAATTCAAAATCAGGTTGGGAATTGTCGCTTAATTTTATGAAAAATCAATCATATGAAAAAAATTATACTCGTTTTAGGAATGGTAGTTTCCCTAGTTGCAAACGCGCAGGAAGTCGCTAAAGATTCGATCAAAAAGAAACCCGATATGGACTTTTATATTGGCGTTTCGTTTAATGCAAATCAGTCGTTGAATTTGAATCAAAAATTAAGAGCTGGCAATCTACCCGAAATGCGCGATGTGGCGCCAGAGCTAACGTTTGGTTTGAATATTTTGGGGGAAAAGTACTCCGGTGATATTGAGTTTGGAACGTCCTTTTTGGAAAACAAAAAAGGGAACAATACCCTCAAATATTTAGGCTTTAATACGCGTGCCCGGTTTCACTACAATTTGATTCACAACCCCAAAGTTACTTTTGCAGGGGGATTGTCTTTGGCCTATCAAACCAATCGCTACGACATCTACAACAATAACAACAGCACCGATTTAAATCTATTGGATCCCGCACTCAACAGTGGTCATGTCAATTTGGACAATCGTATGTTGTATGCCGGACCCAATGTGATGTTGTATTTGTTTAAAAAATCCTCGTTCAAAATCCGTATCAATGCCGGCTACGAGTTGGCCTTAACCCGAGGAAAATACCGCTCTGAATACGGGAGCATCACCAACAATATTCAAGAAAACGGAAACAACCGCTTCGTGTTTGGAATTGCCTTCCTGTAATGCCACTTTGTCAGCGTTTCAATTTTGGTCTTGAATTTGAAGTGATTAAATTAAAATTTAAGAAAAAATGGGATCAGGTTATATGATTTTGGCCCTCCTTATCATGGGAGCCAGTTGGTTGGTCAGTAGTCGTTTGAAAAGTAAGTTTGAGCACTACTCCAAATTGCATTTAAACAACGGGATGAGTGGTCGAGAAATCGCTGAACAAATGTTGCACGATCACGGCATTTACGATGTCAAAGTGATTTCTACGCCCGGAATGTTAACCGATCACTATAATCCCGTCGATAAAACGGTGAATTTAAGTGAAGGGGTTTACCATCAACGCAATGCAGCCGCAGCCGCTGTAGCCGCGCACGAATGTGGCCATGCAGTACAACACGCCATCGGTTACCAATGGCTCACGATGCGTTCACAACTCGTGCCTGTAGTGTCGTTTGCGTCCAATATTGTGCAATGGGTATTACTCGCGGGAATTTTGTTGATCAAAGCATTTCCCTCTTTGTTGTTGGTGGGTATCGTGTTATTTGCTGCTACAACACTTTTCTCTATCATTACGTTACCCGTAGAATACGATGCTAGTAACCGTGCCTTGGCGTGGTTGCGCGACAAACGCATAGTCAATCAAGCGGAATATGCTGGCGCAGAAGATGCCTTGAAATGGGCCGCACGCACCTATCTAGTAGCGGCGATTGGATCGATTGCTACCTTGTTGTATTACGTTTCGATTTTTATGGGAAGTCGGGAGCGGGAATAATGAGCCGATGTGTCAATGAGTCGATGTGCCAATGAGTCAACCTGCCTGCCGTTAGGTAGGTGTGGCAATGTGCCAATGAGCCGATGTGTCAATGAGTCGACCTGCCTGCCGTTAGGTAGGTGTGCCGATAAGCCAATAATCTAATTTAAGATAAATTAAGGAAATCCGTGGTGTCAATGCTTCACGGATTTTTATTTTTTGCCTGTGGAAAATAAAAACAATAGAATAAACAAAGCAACCCATGCGACGCCATGAATCAACATGCATTTGGCATAATTTTTTTTACCAAAAAGTTGCCGAATAAGATGATTCATAAAATAAACCAAGCTAATAGGGATAAACAAATACATCAGCGCGATGCCCATGTTGGGATTTTCCGCATCGCCCGGGAAAAGTTCGTAGCAAATCCCTGCCGCTAAAAAGTAGAGGATGTAAAAACCTAAAGCAATATTTTCTTTGGTATATTTTAGTGCCATTAGAGTTGAATTTGTCGTTCGATTTGTTGTTCCAAGGAGATAAACGTTTCCGTACGTGAAACCCCTTCGATGGGTTGGATTTTTTTATTGAGCAATTGCATCAAATGTTCGTTGTCTTTGCAAATGATTTTTACCAAAATACTCCAATTCCCAGTCGTATAGTGGCATTCCAATACTTCTGGAATTTTTCGCAATTCCCGCACCGCTTCGGAGTTGCTCGAGGCTTTGTCCAAATAAATGCCCACGAAGGCCATGGTACGGTACCCCAAAACTTTAGTGTTGAGGATAAATTTGGAACCCGAAATTACTTGCGCTTCTTCCAATTTTTTTAATCGTTGGTGAATCGCTGCCCCCGAAATTCCTATGCTGTTTGCAATTTGCAGTATCGGTTTACGCGCATCTTCCATTAAATGGCGTAAAATCTCTTTGTCGATACCGTCAATTTCAATTTGTAATTGATTTGCCTTCATTTGAATAAAATATACAGCAAAAATAGCAATTACAATTTTACATTTATCAAGAAAATAACGTTATGCTTAGGTTTTAACATTTGTTACGAGGTGCCTGTAATTTTATCAGGATTGTAACCAATGTACGGCAACTTCGTTTCTTTAAACACCACACCATACGCCTCCAATTCGGCCAAAATCGGTTCATAGACTTCTTTTCGAATCGGCAGTTGTACCCCTGGAGTGGTTATTTTTCCATTTAAAATATGTAACGTTGCCATAGCCACGGGTAAGCCTACAGTTTTGGCCATTGCGGTATAGGTTTGGTCGTCGCCGATACAAACCATTTTGGAATCGATTTGTTCTTCTTTCCCGTGCAAACGGTAGCCAAATTTGTGGTACATCACAATCATGTCTTTGTCATGGGGGTCTAACGTCCATTTTTGGGTAAGAATATGCTCTAGAATTTGCGCTGGAGTCGCATTTTTGAGGCCAATTTTTTTATCGCCATTGAACAAGTCCAACTCAATAAGTTTTTCCCACATCACATCATCCTGCTCGATACCCAATTGCAAACGCATTTTGATTTCTACCGAATCCGTCGGATGATAGGGGAGGAAGGAGTTTACATAATCGCGGTAACTCATGTGTTCTGAGTTTTCCATCACATAGGTGTCATCGGTCATTCCGAGTTGCACAAACATATTCCAAGCCCGCGAATACCCCACTCTTCGAATGGTGCCGCGGTATAACGTCAATACATCATCCAGGCCATAAACACTGCGGTATTTCAAAGAATCCCGATTGGCATAGGCTTCAAATTTGCCATAGCCTTCAACATGTAAAAACTCCGTGCGTCGGAACAAACGATGGTAGGGAATGTATTTGTATTTTCCTTCTTGAATGAATTTTGCAGCACCGCCTTGACCTGCCAAAACTACATTGCGGGGTGCCCAAGTGAACTTGTAATTCCACAAATTCGTATCGGATTCAGGAGCGACCAATCCGCCGCAAAACGACTCAAATAGCAACATTTCACCCCCTTGATCTCGAATGGCATCGATAACTTGCATGGCGCTCATATGGTCGATTCCAGGGTCTAAACCAATTTCATTCATAAAAACCAAATGATGTGCTTTGGCCTCTTCGTCTAACGCTTGCATCGCTTCCGAGATATACGAAGCAGTTACCATGTGTTTTTTAAAATGAATACAATCTTTGGCGACTTCGATATGCATGTGTGCGGGTAACATCGAAATCACAATGTCGGCCTTGGCGACTTCCGATTGACGTTGTGCCGTATTTTGAATATCCAATTGGATCGCAGTCGCATTGGGGTGGTTTCGGGTTTTGCGTTGTGCCAATTCCAAAGATAAATCGCCTATGGTAAGGTGAAGTTGTTCCGATTGGGATTTCTCCAATAAATAGTTGATTAAAGAGGAGGCAGAGCGCCCAGCTCCGATGATGAGTACGTTTCTCATGACGTTGGTTTGTTGTGCGACAAATGTATAAAAAGCCCCACGTTTAAAACAAAAAAGTCTGCGTAAATGCAGACTTCAATTATTCAAGCTCTTTTTCTAAGTCTTCCAATTCTTGCCGGGCTTCTTGTTTGGCTTCGACTTTCTGTTGTTCAAACGCCGCATCTTTTTCAACGGTTTCTTCGATTAAAAAGGTTTTTCCCAACACGCCCAAAGCACAAATGTAGGTCACAATAAACAACCGTTTTGGCCATTTTCGTTCTGAGGGGGCCGATTTCCAAAAGGCCAAACTGATGCACAAAAGCGCGGGAAGGATAGCGACAAAGGCCAAGGTGTCTAGTGGTAAAACCGATAAGAGCAAGCTCAATACCGTAAAGACGTAAGCCAAAACCAGGAAAACTTTTCTCATATTAAAGACCCGTTGCTGAAGTTAGTTTTAATTCGCCTGTGCCCACGGGAATACTAAATTTCATTAAAGCGGGAACTTTATGCGCATCGGCTGTTAACCAAATGAGGTTTTTGTCTTTTCCGCGAAGGGCATTGGTTTTGGCGCCAATAGATAATTTGTAGCACGGTTTTGTGCCTAAATTTCCAGCAGCGATAGATTCCGTTCCCATAAACTTCAAGCTGACGGGAATCTCTTTTTCATCAAAAACAATCGTAAAGGATTTCGTTTGACCTGTTTTCATTTTTGAAAAATCAACCGAACGTAATTTATATAACAACGTAATGGCGTCAACGGAGTTTGCTCCAATAGAAAACGTGCGAGTAGTTTCTGGACGCTTGCGTTTTTGAACAGTACTGGTTACTTGATTTCCTTTAAAAACGTATTTTTCTTTTTTGGTATACCCACCTTCGTCAATGCTACGTTTGTATAAATTGGGTTTCAAACTTCCGGGGGTTACATACGATTCATAAAGATCGCGAATTTTAAAGAACTTGTCCCATTTACTAAAGGTAGACAACTCACAGCTCAAATGTAAGTATTGATTTTTGGACGTATTCACATTTTCGGTACTCATGGTTACCTGTGCGATATGCGTCATGAGTCCGCTCATATTGTACGAACCGGCATAGACCAATTTTTCTCCCGCCTCAATTCCGTTTCCTTCATCCGCTTTAAAGGACACAAAGAGCAGGAGTAGTAAGGGCAACAATACTATTTTTTTCATAATTAAAAATTGTTTGCAAATATAAAACTTCTTACACCGTTTTGCGTGAAAGAAAAGTCAAAATCCAATTGGTAATCGGGGAGATAACCGGTATTTTTGCAAAATATTGTTTGCGATATGGATAAAAAAATACTTTCTGCTGCAGGATTTTTCGGAATGACGGGCATACTACTTGGGGCTTTTGGTGCCCATGGGTTAAAAGCGGTACTTTCTGTTGAGGCATTGGCAACCTTCGAAACCGGGGTAAAATACCAAATGTATCATGCTTTGTTTTTACTTTTTGTGGGTTTGCACTCTCCATTGACTTCAACCCTGCGAACCCTTTTGTTTCGACTCATTGTTCTTGGGATAATTTTGTTTTCAGGGTCTATTTATTTGCTGGCTACCAAGAGTTTAACGGGTTTAGAATTGAAAATATTAGGTCCGATTACACCTGTGGGAGGACTTTGTTTTGCCGTGGCTTGGGGGGTGCTGATGTTTTCCTTTTTAAAGAAAAAAGCATAAAATTTCACCCAACTACAACGTTGTAATAATTAATTTTTACCTTTGTGGTCTAATTAAAGTTAACACAACAAAGCATTATCTATGGATAACTACACCCCAACTACGAAATCGATTTCGTTGGAAAAATATGGGATTACAAATGTTCAAGAAATTGTCTATAATCCTAGCTATGAACAATTGTATAACGAAGAATTAAGTCCGGAGCTTTCTGGGTATGAACGCGGTCAAGTGTCGGAGTTAGGGGCGGTTAATGTGATGACGGGAGAATTTACAGGACGCTCCCCTAAAGATAAATATATTGTAAAGGATGCCGTTACCGAAAATACGATTTGGTGGAATTCAGATAAAGCGGCCAACGATAACAAACCGATTTCTCCAGCCACTTGGGATGCGCTGAAGGCAACTACCGTAAAACAATTGTCAGGAAAACGTTTGTTTGTTGTCGATGCGTTTTGTGGTGCCAACGAGAATACCCGTTTAAAAGTTCGCTTCATCATGGAGGTGGCATGGCAAGCGCATTTTGTAAAAAATATGTTTATTCGTCCTACAGAAGAAGAGCTCGATCAGTTTGGTGAGCCTGATTTTGTGGTGATGAACGGGTCCAAGACTTCCTTTAAAGATTATGCTGCTCACGGGTTGAATTCAGAAGTGTATATCGCTTTCAATCTTACCGAGAAAATGCAACTCATTGGGGGTACTTGGTATGGCGGTGAAATGAAAAAAGGGATGTTTGCCATGATGAATTATTACCTGCCTTTGCAGGGAATGGCATCGATGCATTGCTCGGCCAACAAAGGAGCTGATGGCGATGTAGCGGTTTTCTTTGGCTTATCGGGCACAGGAAAAACGACCTTATCCACCGATCCAAAACGGGAACTCATTGGTGATGATGAACACGGTTGGGATGATGAAGGCGTCTTCAATTTTGAAGGCGGTTGTTATGCCAAAACGATCGACTTAAGTAAAGAAAACGAACCCGATATTTTTGGAGCCATCAAGCGTGATGCACTTCTTGAAAATGTCACCTTAGACGCTCAAGGCGTTATTGATTTTAAAGACGGTTCGGTCACCCAAAACACCCGAGTATCGTATCCCATTTACCATATTAACAATATTGTGAAGCCCGTATCCAAAGCGGGTCACGCTACAAAGGTTATCTTTTTAACCGCCGATGCCTTTGGGGTCATGCCGCCGGTTTCAAAGTTAACACCCGAACAGACGAAGTACTATTTCTTGTCGGGATTTACTGCAAAATTAGCCGGTACAGAGCGCGGTGTAACACAGCCTGAACCCACTTTCTCGGCTTGTTTTGGCAAAGCATTCCTAACCCTTCATCCTACCAAATATGGGGAAGAGTTGGTTAAAAAAATGGAGGCACACAACGCCACCGCTTACATGGTCAATACCGGGTGGAATGGTTCAGGGAAACGCATTTCAATTAAAGATACTCGCGCTATCATCGATGCCATTTTAGATGGTTCGATAGAAAATGCGCCTACTAAAATGATTCCGATTTTCAATTTTGAAGTTCCAACGGCGCTACATGATGTAAATGCGGCGATTTTGGATCCACGTGACACTTATGCTGACGCTCAAGAGTGGGAAACGAAAGCCCATGATTTAGCCAGCCGATTCATTAAAAACTTTGTTCAATATACCGATAATGAAGAGGGTACTCGATTAGTAATGGCGGGACCGCAATTGTAAATAAAAACAAACAAACTAAACTAACCGACGAAAAAAGTCCAACAGTAATGTGTTGGGCTTTTTTTATGGGCAAAAAAAATCCCAAACACAAGTACGTTTGGGATGATAGGGTATAATTTAATGGGATTATTTTCCTTTATTCACTTCAGCGACATATTTTTCTAGCGCCATAGTCATTGAAGGCGTGTCGGGAGTTGGTGCTAAAATATCAATGCGCAACCCGTGTTCCAAAGCCTCTTTTTGCGTTGTACTTCCGAAAACCGCTATACGAGTGTTGTTTTGCTTGAAATCAGGGAAATTTTTAAATAGTGATTTAATTCCTGTAGGACTAAAAAATGCCAAAATATCATAGTACACATCGGCCAAATCCGATAAATCACTCATTACGGTTTTGTAAAACGTTCCCGCTGTCCAATCAATTTTCAAATTGTTAAGCGTTTGAGGAATGTCCGCATTGAGTTGATCCGAGGAAGGCAATAGAAATTTCTCGTCTTTGTATTTTTTGAATAGCGAGGACATATCGGCAAAGTCTTTTTGGCCTACATAGATTTTGCGTTTGCGGTACACCACGTATTTTTGTAAGTAATACGCAATGGCTTCCGATTGGCAAAAATAACGCAAGTCTTCTGGGACTTTATACCGCATTTCTTCAGCCACGCGGAAAAAATGATCCACGGCATTCTTGCTGGTTAAAATGATTGCGGTAAACTGACTGAGATCAATCTTCTGAGCTCGGACATCTTTTGCACTCACACCTTCAACATGAATAAAAGAGCGAAAATCAACTTTCACTTTATGCTTTTGCATCAAATCATGATAAGGTGAATTCTCAACTTTTGGCTCGGGTTGGGATACCAAAATGGTTCTCACTTTTAGACTAGACATCGTTTGCTCTAATTTTTGGTAATCAAATAATATATGAAATAATAGGGCGCTATTTCAAGTGCGCAAAGATACAAAATAAAATAAAACAACTTTCCTGTTACTATATTTTGATGATTTTTTAAAGAAAATAGATAAGTTAGCAGGTTTATGACGAGAATTGTGATGATAATTACAGAAATAAGTGTATTTGTTATGAAATCACCATAAAACAAAATCATCGAAACAGGAAAAAGTAGTAGCCCAATGTAGGTTCTGAAGTTAACTTTCTGTAAATTAAATTCATCGATAAGTTCTTCAACATCAAAGGTAACCGCGATAATTTTTTCGATTAAAAATTTGGAAAGGATAAACACAAACAATCCCGTAAAAATGCGAACGAATAAGAGCCAGTCTGTTTTTTCGCCCCATCCATTATGGGCCAAAACGATTTGAATAAAAAAGGAGAGCGAAATTAAATGAACGACAAACAAGACAATATTGAATCCACTCCATAAATGTGAGCTTTCGCGATAAATCTTGGTGTATTTGTCCGAAACCAACAGGCGAATGTAGTCGTTGAACCGACTTTCAAAGGCTGTTCGCGCTATAACGACCAAGCCCAAAGCAACCACAAAAATGAGGGTTGCCCAGTCGAAGGGTGAGACAATACGGGGTTGAAATTCGCAGGCTATCATGGGTCACAAAAGTAATGATTTTTTTGCCCTTTTGTATTATGAAATTATTAGCGTTATGGGATTTAATTTTGACTATTTTTGCAAAAATATCACTTCATGGAGCAACGTATTATCATCATTCCCACCTATAATGAAATCGAAAATATTGAAGCCATTATTCGTGCGGTTTTTGCGCTCTCCATGCCTTTTCACGTCCTAATTGTAGACGACAATTCTCCCGACGGAACTGCGGAAAAAGTTCGGGAATTACAACGTGAATTTTCAACCCAATTGTTTTTAGAAGTTCGTACCAAAAAAGCAGGTTTAGGTACGGCCTATGTTCACGGTTTTCAGTGGGCATTACGGCAGCACTATGACTTTATTTTTGAAATGGATGCCGACTTTTCGCACAATCCAGAGGATTTACCGCGTTTGTGGGAGGCTTGCGCTGTTGACGGAGCCGATATCGCGGTGGGATCACGGTATGTTACTGGAGTAAATGTGGTCAATTGGCCCTTGAGTCGCGTGCTGCTTTCCTATTTTGCATCGGTTTACGTGCGTTTAATTACAGGGATGAAAATTATGGACACTACGGCCGGATATGTATGTTATCGGCGTAAGGTGCTTGAAACTATTCCCCTTCATGCGATCAAGTTTGTAGGGTATGCGTTTCAAATTGAAATGAAGTATCGTGCATGGGCCAAACGATTTGTTATCAAGGAAGTCCCCGTAATTTTCACCGATCGCACCAAAGGGCAATCCAAAATGAGTGGTTCAATTATTAAAGAAGCCGTTTTTGGGGTCTTGTCTTTACGCATAAAAAAACTATTTAACCAGTTGTAAACATGGAATCAACGCTCATAAAAAACGCAACACTAGTCAATGAAGGGCAAATTACCGTAGCTGATGTGCTTATTGAAGGGGAACGTATTGTAAAAATTGGAACCCAATTATCAGCAGGAAATGCTCGTGTAATCGATGCTGAGGGACACTATTTGTTGCCGGGAATTATTGACGACCAAGTGCATTTTCGCGATCCGGGTCTCACCCACAAAGGCGATCTTGAATCGGAGAGTCGGGCGGCTATTGCGGGCGGTATTACGTCCTATATTGATCAGCCCAATACAGTTCCGCATGCGGTCACCCAAGAGTTGTTGGCTCAAAAATACCAAAATGCCATAGGTCGTTCGTATGCCAATTATTCTTTCATGATGGGCGGTACCAATGATAATTTGGCCGAAATTTTAAAAACAAATCCGCGGGATGTCGCCGGGTTGAAACTCTTTTTGGGCTCCTCCACAGGCGATATGTTGGTAGATAGTTCGGCAGCTATTGAAGCGATCTTTGAAGCAACTCCACTATTAATCGCGGTGCATTGTGAAGATGAAACCACCGTGAAAACCAATTTAGCACACTACAAAGAACAGTTTGGCGAAAATATCCCTGTTCACTATCATCCTTTGATTCGTACCGAGGAAGCCTGTTATCTTTCTTCCTCCAAAACAGTAGCTTTAGCCAAAAAAACAGGGGCTCGTTTGCATGTATTTCATATTTCTACGGCGAAAGAGCTCGACTTGTTCGACAATACCTTGCCTTTGGACGAGAAAAAAATTACGGCCGAAGTTTGTATCCATCACCTCTGGTTTTCGGATGCTGATTACGCCACTCGTGGGAGTTTAATCAAATGGAATCCTGCGGTGAAAACGGCAGCCGACCGCGAAGCGCTGTGGGAAGCTTTGAATGACGGACGTATTGATGTAGTTGCCACCGACCATGCCCCACATACCTTGGAAGAGAAAAGTCAGGTTTACACCAAAGCCCCTTCGGGAGGTCCCTTGGTACAACACGCTTTGATTGCGATGTTGGAAGCGGTACAGGAAGGGAAAATTTCCTTGGAAAAAGTAGTTGAAAAAATGGCGCATAATCCAGCGGTATTGTTCAAAATTGAAGACCGCGGCTTTATCCGAGAAGGCTATTACGCCGATTTAGTTCTGGTAAATCCAAAAGCTTCTTGGACGGTTACCAAAGAAAATGTACTGTACAAATGCGGTTGGTCTCCGATGGAAGGCACGACGTTTCACCACCAAGTTACCCATACCTTTGTGAACGGAACGTTGGCCTATGAAAAGGGGACAGTGCACCCAATTCCGGCAGGGAAACGTTTGTTGTTTAACCGCTAATCCTGTAGTTCCATGAAAAAAGGGATTTTTCTTCTCGCGTTGTCCGTACTGTTTTTTTCTTGTAAGGAAGATGTTTTACCGCCGCCCAAAAATAAAGTGGATCGGGAAACCATGATTAATATATTGTATGATTTGGCGGTTTTGGAAGCGGCTCGCTCACAATCTTTTTCCACACGGGTCAATTATCCTACCGCCGTTGCCTTTGTCAAAGAAAAATACAAAATTGACAGTCTAACGTTAGCCGAGAATACCAAGTATTATGCATCGGATTTGAAGGATTACAAAAAAATGTACGAAGAAGTGAGAAAACGATTGGACCAAAACCGAAACATGGGTTCATCACCACCACCGCCTTCTTCTGCGCCAGATGCAGGAGGTGTGGTCAAATAATTATCGGAACGCCTGAATGATTTGGTCGATGTAGGGATCAATCGGTTGGAACGTATAATCGAAGGTGCGTTTAATTTTCTCGTTTGAAATCTGTTCTACACTACACAACGAAGCCGCGCTTTGACGCGATAATTTTCTGGGTCGGCCAGTTAGTAAAGAAAGAAGTTTATCCATGCGCCACCCCAAAGCAAGCATCCAAGGTTGCGCTTCAAAACCAGGGCGTTTTACCCCAAGTTTGTCGGCGATTGTGAATTGAATGTCTTTAAAACTACGATTTTCTGCCACCAAAGCAAACCGTTCCCCATGGATGGGTGCTTCCATTATTTTTTTCATCAAAATCACCACGTCAAGAACACTGATATACGCACTGTAGCCTTGGGTGTAAAACGGCAACCCTTTTTTAATGGACGTAAACAAACTGCCACTGCCTTTGCGCGCGTCCCAGTTGGAAGGATACGGCCCCAAAATGATTCCCGGATTGACAATGACCACCTGTAATCCCTCTTGTTGTCCGCGCCATACTTCCATTTCGGCGCCATATTTTGTAAGGGCATAATCGCTATGAAGCACTTCAGGATTCCATTCGGTTGCTTCATCGATAACCGTTTGGTTTTGCAACGGATCACCCAAAGCGGCAATCGAACTTACATGACAAAGTTTTTGAACGTTCTTGTCGATGCATAAATTGACAATATTGGCCGTACCTTCGATGTTTATTTTCCGAAGTGCCGTTTCATCGTTGGGATTGAACGAAATTTGAGCCGCACAATGATAAACGTGTGTTACCTTTTCAAAAGCGATTTCCAAGGAAGGAACGTCAGTGATGTCGCCCACCACCCAGTCAATGCGATCAAACAAAGACTCTTTTTGGTACCAAGCAAACAGACTTCGCGTTTTTTCGATTTGTTTGGCCTCGCGAAAAAGAGCCCGTACAGCAGTTTCTCCCTCTTGTATCAAATGCAACAAAAGGTGAGCGCCCACTAATCCAGTACCTCCAGTGACCAAAATCATAGGTGTAAAAGTACATCAAATTCCTCACAAAAGGCGATGTATTAACAGGCTTCTTAAGAAACAATGCACAAAATAAAGTAGACGAGAACTGCAAACAAGGCATAAACGGCAAATACTTTTAGAAATAATTTTTTCATGGCGATTAAAATAGAGTTTGAACTTAAATTTCAAAGTTAGCGTCCTGTTTTTGAATTTTGGGAAGCAGAAAGTGTCGTTTTTGTTAAAATTTTTTTACGGTTTTTTCAACTTTCCCCAGCACAGGGGGACACGAAAAAAAGATTATTTTCCCCTATCTTTGCGCAAATTTTTTACCCATGAACAATTTAGTAGCCGAATTACAATGGCGGGGATTGGTGCACGATATGATGCCCGGCACCGAAGAACAATTGATGAAAGAGCCTACATCGGTATATATCGGATTTGACCCAACCAGTGATTCTTTACACATTGGAAGTTTAGTCCCTATCATTTTATTAGTTCATTTGAAAAATTTTGGCCATCGCCCCATTGCTTTGGTCGGGGGTGCGACAGGAATGATTGGTGATCCTTCGGGAAAATCGGATGAGCGTAACCTATTGGACGAAGCTACGTTGCAAAAAAATGTAGACGGCATCAAAGGGGTGTTGTCGCGTTTTTTGGACTTTAATGCAGAAGGACCAACGGCTCCCGTTTTGGTCAACAATTACGATTGGATGAAGGACTTTTCGTTTATCGCTTTTGCCCGTGATGTGGGGAAACGAATTACGGTAAACTACATGATGGCTAAGGATTCGGTGAAAAAAAGACTGAGTGGTGAAGCGGGTGCTGGAATGAGTTTTACCGAGTTTACCTATCAGTTAATACAAGGATATGATTTTTATTATTTGCACAAGCATTACCATTGTTTGTTGCAAATGGGGGGCTCTGATCAGTGGGGAAATATCACTACGGGGACTGAATTGGTGCGTCGTATGAATGATGAGCATGCCAAAGCCTATGCGATGACCTGTCCTTTAATTACCAAAGCCGACGGTTCAAAATTTGGTAAAAGCGAAGGGGGTAATGTTTGGTTGACGGCCGATAAAACTTCGGTGTATAAATTTTACCAGTTTTGGTTGAACACGACCGACGTAGATGCGGAAAAATACATCAAAATATTTACTTTCCTAGATCAAGAAACGGTGGCCGCCTTAATTGAAGAGCACCAACAAGCGCCTCATCTTCGGGTGTTGCAAAAACGATTGGCCGAAGAAGTCACTGTATTTGTGCATAGCCGTGAGGAATACGACAAAGCGGTATTTGCATCGGCAGCCTTTTTTAGTCCCACCATGGAAGAACTAAAGCAGCTCGATCAACAAACCTTTTTGGAGGTGTTTGAAGGAATTCCCGTAGCCAATTTACCGGCATCCGTACTAGCAGATAACGGCTTGGATATGGTAGGTGCTTTAGCTGCTAAAACCAATTTTTTAAGTTCCAATAGTGAAGCAGTGCGCGAATTAAAGCAGAATGCCATTTCGTTAAACAAAGTCAAAGTGAATCAGGAGTATAAAATCACTTCCCAAGATTTAATTCATGGCAAATATGTATTGCTTCAAAAAGGGAAAAAGAATTACTACTTGATTGCTGTCGAGTAAAAGAAAGGTCCGAAAGGGCCTTTTTTTTGGTTTGAGCAAAAAAAGGCTTTCTTTAACATTTATACCTTTTTCATACATTATCTATGCTTTTGCATAGGCTTTGAATTGCTCTAAAAACGTTTTACAGTTTCCCATCTACGTCGCAGGTGAGATAACTTTTAACATCATAAATTACAGATTTCTTTTTCACGTAGAGAACAGGGTCAAAAGTATTGAATTCATCATGTTTTACCGCAAGAATAGCGACGTGATACTTCTGATTTTTAGGAATTTGCTTTAAGAGATTTATGTGGAGCGTCTTTTTAACTTCAATTTTATCAGCAATAGGGTCGTAAACATCTACAATAAATCCAAATTCAACTAAGGATTTATAGAGGTCAATCACTTTTGTATTTCGAATATCATTACAGTTTTCTTTGAATGTTATTCCTAAAAGTAAAACTCTTGCGTTTTTAACTTTTATCTTTTTTTCAAGAGCAATTTTTACCACTTCGTAAGCAATGTACGAACTCATGCTATCATTCATTCGTCGACCTGAAAGAATAATTTCGGGGTGGTATCCAAGCTCTTGCGCTTTGTGAGCTAAGTAATACGGATCAACGCCTATACAGTGTCCGCCAACCATTCCAGGTCTAAAATTGATAAAGTTCCATTTTGTAGACGCAGCATCAAGGACTTCGTTGGTATCAATGGCGAGGAGATTAAATATTTTTGCTAATTCGTTTACAAAAGCGATATTGATGTCTCTTTGCGCATTTTCAATGACTTTGGAAGCCTCAGCCACTTTAATGCTGGATACAGGAAAGGTTCCGGCTGAAATAATTGATTTGTATAAGTTGTCAATTTTCAGGGCTGTTTCGGGTGTTGAACCCGATGTTATTTTTACAATATTTTCGAGGGTATTTACTTTGTCACCGGGATTTATTCGTTCGGGGGAATATCCTGCGAAGAAGTCTTTATTGAAGCGAAGAGCACTGTTTTTTTCAATTACGGGCACACAAATTTCTTCGGTTGCACCGGGATAAACGGTAGATTCAAAAATAACGATAGCTCCTTTATCAATAACTTTACCCACGGTTTCACTTGCTTTTATTAATGGCGTAAAGTCGGGCTTATTAAATTTATCAACGGGAGTTGGAACGGTTACAATGTAAATGTCAGCCTTTCGAATATCATCAATTTTATTTGTAAAGAAGATTCCTAGTGATGCATTATTACTTTGTTTGGTAACACTTTTTAAATCGGATGCCTCAACTTCGTTTGTTTTGTCGTTGAACTGACCTAATTCGGAGATTCTTTTTTTATCAATGTCAAATCCAATAACATTATATTTTTTCGCCAAAAGAACACCCAATGGCAGGCCTACATAACCTAACCCAATAACTACAATTTTCATTTTATCGTTGCGATTGAAAGTCTTTTTAAATCTACAGACTAATTAATTTTAAAAATTACTCTTCGTACCAGTTTTCGGGCTTCAGCGGCATTAACATCGACGGTTTGATCCATGCCGCCAGAAATTGCGTTCATTCGATTGGATTCAATCCCCGATTTTTCTAGAATATCTTTTACATTTTTGGCCCGAGCCAAAGCAAGTCGTTTGTTGTATTCTTTGTCACCTTTGGCGTCTGCATATCCAACAATGGTAATATTTGCGGAAGGGTTTTGTTTCAAATAATTTAAGACAAAATAGATGCCATCATAGGATACAGCATTGGGTGTTGCGCTATCGATATCAAACAAAATTGAAATGTAGCCTTCATCAATCGATCGTTTGAAGAATTCTGCTGATTCGGTATCATTATTTTTTGTGATTGTTTTGGATTGTTCAACACTTCCATACTTTGTTTCTAAATAGCGTTCCAATTCATCGGGTACACCGTTTTTATTCACGTCAATCATCACTCCTCTTGTGTCTACGGCAACACCTGCAACCGAGTTATTTTCAATATCAAGATAATCAGGAACACCATCTTTATCTGCATCATTCATTTTAACTTCCAAATCTTCAACGCGTTTTTGCAAAGCATTGTTTTTGGCTTCTAAGTCCACAATTTCTTTGTTGTCGGACTTCCATTTTAATTGTTTTCCAAAAGAATATGAAAAACCGAGAGACACATTAATCATGTGTCCATATAAATTTTGATCGGGATTTGAATACACACCATCCCAGGTATAATGCTGTCTAAAGTTATGAATTGTAACCAAATCCAAATGAACAAAGCCTTGTTTGGTAATGCGATACATGGGCATGACTCCTAAGACAATTCCCCCATTGAGTTCGCGTCTCCCAGAAATAGGATTTTTGTCGGAAGTAACTTCTTGAAATGTAGATAAGACAATACCTGAGTGAAGCATTAACTTAAAGCGTGAATCTTCACTATTAAACTTTAAAAAGGAATTTAAGTCAACCATAGCTTCAATTCCTAAACGAAATTGAGCGGTTTCAAAGGGTTTGCTTTTATTTTCTTTTTCTCTAAAACGATCAAAAGCAAAAGTCCCTCGGATACCTATAGTTCTGTTTAAGGTATAGGTTGCACCTATTGTATATGAGTTTATATCAAGGACACCAAATTTCTTCTTATTATTCGTTGAAAAGTAATTTTCAGAATAAGGGGTTATTCCTTTACTCTCACCGATTGAAAATTCAAATCTCCATCGATAATTATTTAGTTTTGAAATAGTGGAGTCAATTTCTTTTCCATTTACACTGTCTAATATCGCTGCATTTTCTTGAGCGGATGCCCATTGAAAAAATAAGGATAAGAAGAAGAATTTGAAGGTAGTTTTCATGAAATTAAAAATGAATTTAGCGACAAATATAGTAGTTAAACTTTACGGATATAAACCAAACAAATTACATAATATATAAGAAACGTTTTGTTAACAAAAAAAGCTGCTTTTAGGGTTTTTTACCTGTTTTATTTTTTGTAAGTACAACAAAATCAATTAGATATGTTTATTTTAACACTTCAAAAAATGTTAATTTTCAGTTAACTTTTATTTTTTCTTATTGTTCTTATTTTGGGCAATTAAAATTTCAATATGAGAACAATTTTAGCTTTTTTGTTTGCCTCTATTTGTTCAATGGCCGTTGCTCAAAATGGCTCGCTCAAAGGAACCCTAATCGATGCAAAGAACGCAACGACTTTAGTTGGAGTTAATGTAATAATAAAAGGAGCCAATAAAAGTACCATTTCAGATGGTGAAGGAAAATTTGTCATTACTGGAATAGCGCCCGGAGTGTATGAAGTAGAATTTTCAATGATTGGTTATTTGCCCAAGCAAGTAAGTGAAGTAGTTATTACTGCCAATGAGGTGACAAATTTAGATGTTACTTTAGAGGAGCAAAAGAATACACTTGAAGAAGTAGTCATTACCAAAACAAGAGCCAAAGCAGAATCCGTAAAATCCCTTTTGACACAACAAAAGAATAATGCTAGTGTGTCGGATGGTATTTCGGCCGAAACGATAAAAAAGACTCCCGATAGAACCACATCAGATGTACTAAAACGAATTAGTGGTGCTAGTGTACAAGATAATAAGTTTGTAGTGATTCGCGGACTAAATGACCGTTATAACGTAGCTTTTTTGAATGGAGCACCTTTACCCAGTTCAGAATCGGATCGAAAAGCGTTTTCGTTTGATATTTTCCCTTCCAATTTGTTGGATAATTTAGTTATTACAAAAACTGCTACCCCCGATTTGCCTTCCGATTTTGCGGGAGGGGTAGTACAAATAAATACGAAGTCAGTTCCTGATCGTAATTTTCAAACACTTTCTATAGGGAGCGGTTTTAATACCATTACCACATTTCAAGAGCAACGAACTTACGAGGGGAGTGGTACAGATTGGTTAGGATACGACAATGGAGTAAGAGCATTTCCATCTACTTTGCCCAGTACGGAGGTATTTAATGTATTAAGTTTTCAAGAAAAAGCCGAATTAGCAAAGACTTTTGAGTATGATTGGGGTATACAATCGCAAAAATTTGCCCCAAATTATAATTTCCAGTACAGTATTGGTAGAAGCATCAAATTGGGGGAAAAAACTCTGGGAATGATTTTTTCTGTATCCAATACAAAAACAAATAATTTTAATGATGTTGAGCGTTTTGATTATGATAATCCTGATCCTACCTCAACGCTATTGGTATCGAGTTTTAAAGACAACAATTATACCCAACAAGTGCTTACAGCCGGTTTGGGTAACTTATCCTTTAAGTTCAACGAAAACCACACCGTGTTTTTTAAGAATATTTACAGTATCAATTCAACCGATTTAGTCGTTGAACGAAGAGGGCAACGCGATGTTAACGATACGCGTTTTCTTTTAGCCGATGTGCGTTGGTTTACTAGTAATAAGATATATTCAGGTCAATTGGGTGGGGATCATACGTTTCAAAATAAAAAAATCAAGTTAAGTTGGAATGCTTTTTTAAGTGATATTCAAAGAAGTATACCTAATTTAAGACGTAATATTTATTCTATCTCTGACCCGAACAGTACCGATCCCAATCAAAATAGTCCTCGTGCAGAAATTGCGTTCAATAATGGTGGCCCTGATTATGGGGGCGGTATGTTTTTTTCGGAAACCAGCGAAGATATCAAGGGAGGTAAATTGGATTTGAGTAAAAAATTTAATTTAGGCAAAGATTTAATCAATGAGGTCAAGATAGGCGGAATGTATCAAACGCGAGCAAGAGATTTTTTTGCGCGTCAAATGCAATACAATCAGCTGACTTCTGGGGGTACTTTTGATTCTAACTTATTGAGTTTACCCAATGAGCAAATTTTTAATGTGGCCAATATGGGGGTAATATCTCCAGGTGTAAATGGATTTACTATCGCTGATTTTACAAAGTTTACCGATGCTTATACGGCGGGTTCTGATTTAAAGGCGGCTTATGTTATGTTTGATAATCGCTATAAGTTCATACGATTTGTGTGGGGGGTTCGATTTGAAGAGTATACACAGCGAGTTAATGCTCGTCTAACAGAGCTTGATTTTTTAGCCTTAGAAGATGTTCAAGATAATCTATTACCGTCAGCCAATTTGATTTTATCGTTAAGTTCTAAACAAAATTTGCGTTTTAGTTATTCTAAAACGTTGAACAGACCAGAGTTTAGGGAGTTGGCGCCGTTTGGTTTTTACGATTTTACCAATCAATTTTTTACCCAAGGAAATCCTTTATTAAAGACGGGAGAAATCACCAATTTTGATATACGATATGAGTTTTATCCAGGGAAGAACCAACTGTTATCGGTTTCTTACTTTAGAAAAAACTTCACCAATCCCATTGAAATTCAGCAGCAGGTAAATAACAAAACGATTACTTATGTTAATGCTAATGCTGCCGTGAATAGTGGAATTGAGTTGGAGTTTAGAGCGATGTTGAGCAGTTTATTGAATTTTCCCGGTCTGCCCTTTTTGGAAGATATTACAGTATTCTCCAATTTAGCGGTCATTAATTCAGAGGTGGATATTTCAAACTTAAATACCGCCAATATTGCTACCAAACGACCTTTGCAAGGGCAATCCCCTTATGTGGTCAATGCGGGTATTCAATATTTAAATAATGATAACGGATGGTCGGTTTCTGCCAATTTAAACAGAACTGGTAATCGTATTGCATTTACTGAAAGTGAAATTCGCCCTGCTATCTGGGAAAAAGGCCGAACCTTTATTGATATGCAGATTTCAAAAACCATCAAAAAGAAGATGGAAATTAAACTCAATATTCAAAATCTATTGGCCCAAGATTTGATTTTTTACCAAAATAATTATAAGAACTCTGTTCGTTATGGAACACTTGAAACCTTAGCCAATCAAATTTTTACAGGGGATTACCATTATCAAGACGGATTTAATGCCAAAGAGGATGATGTGATTTGGAGGACTCGATTTGGGCAAAGCTTCTCATTGACGTTTACCTACAACTTTTAGATAAAATACCACTTACTATAGTTAAGACGGCACTCTGTTAAGAATGCCGTTTTTTTTAACATTTATTTTAAGTTACATTAACTAATTAATGACAATATCGTAATGCTAAATTTTCAAGGGCTAACCCCTTTAAAATTAGTTTTGTATATCAAATAAACCTAAAATATAAATTATGAAAAAAAATTATTTTTTGCCTTTACTGTTGCTTTTTGTAAGCTTCATTAATGCGCAAATTGACCAAACCTCGTATCGAGGTGCATTTGCTCCGGCTCCAACACCAATGTGGACCGATTCTTGGACAAATTTTGATCCAAAAAATGAACCGTATCCTGACGGAACAGTTGTTAATGTAACAACCGACATTACTACCAACACAACTTGGTTAACAGGAAGAACGTATTATCTTACGGGATTGATTTATGTGCGTAACAATGCTACGCTTACTATTCAACCCGGTGTAGTAGTTAAAGGTAACTTCACTAACTCAGGGACGGCCTTAATTGTGACGCGTGGAGCGAAACTTAATGCTATTGGTACTCCTTCTCAGCCGATTGTTTTCACCTCTGCAAAAACTGTAGCGCAAGGGAGACAGCCTGGTGATTGGGGTGGAATTGTGTTGTTAGGACGTGCAAAATTTAACATCAACAATGGTGTAAACAACATTGAGGGAATTACAGCTTCAGTAAATACTGAATACGGTGGAGGAACAACTCCAATTGACAATGATAACTCGGGTACATTAAAATATGTACGAATCGAATTTGGAGGATACGTGTTTTCACCAAATAACGAAATCAACGGATTAACCATGGGAGCCGTTGGTAGTGGAACAACTATTGACTATGTTCAAGTTTCTTATGCCAATGACGATGCTTTTGAATGGTTTGGTGGATCGGTTAATTGTAAGCATTTGGTTGCATACAGAAATTTGGACGACGATATGGATGCTGATAACGGTTTCAAAGGTGCTGTTCAGTATGTGTTGTGTGTTAAAGATCCTTCATTAGCGGATAACCCAGCAGTTTCTACCTCTGAAGGTTTTGAGGTGGATAACAATGCTGCGGGTACCACTGTTACTGCGCCCAATGATAATACTTCGGCAATTTTCACCAACGTGACTATGATCGGACCTGCTGTACGTGCTACTTTATCACCTGTTACAGCTTTAGCCTCAGGTCATGAGCGCGCGCTTCGTTTGAGAAGAGCTTGTCAAATCAAAATTTACAATTCCATTTTTATGGATTTCAAAAACAATTTTGTATTTATCGATGGTTCAGCTACGGTTGCTAACGCTAACTCTGGGTTGTTGAAATTCAAAAATAACATTATCGCGGGTACTCCTAACCCTTCTTTTGCTGCAGGGGTTAACCCAACTTCGTTAAACTCTTGGTTTACTTCAAATGCGAATACATTCTTATCTTCAAGTAATGGTTTACTAGCTTTACCTTATAGCACAACCAATACGTATTTAGGATTGGATTACCGTCCAATAGGGGTTGCTGCTTCGGGTGCAGATTTTACAGATAGTTCTTTAGCTCCATTCGTTACCATCGTTACGGGTTCTACTCCAGTTGTAAATAACGTGTCTTATTGTAGAGGAGCTGTTGCAACTCCATTAACAGCTACTTTAACTACTACAGGTGTTTCGTTACGTTGGTATACCTTGGCTACTGGTGGTACAGCTTCTACTACTGCTCCTACTCCTTTAACTTCTGTGGTGGGTACACGAACTTTTTATGTATCGCAAGTAGATACAAACGGTGTTGAAAGTGCACGAGTTCCTTTGGTGGTGACTACTTTGGCCTTACCGACAGAAGTTGTTGGCACTATTTCAGGAGTTGCACCTGCTGGAGCTACTTCAGCTACAGCCGTTGGCCCTTATGTTGCTACAACAGCTGAGTTTACTTATTCTATCCCTCCTTTTGTTGATTCTTCTTTATCTTATTTATGGACTGTTCCCAACGGTGTTAATATTGTTTCTGGTCAAGGAACAAATTCAATTGTTGTAAATTATAACAATGTTCCTCCAGGACCAGGTAATATTGGTTCTATTCAAGTTCAAGCTGTAAATTCAAATGGCTGTAGAACTTTAGCTAAATCACTTTTAATTTCAAAAGCTTTACCTGCTGCACCAACACTAATAAATTTCTATGATAGAGCAAGTTCAACCCCAACTACAGCATTAACCTCTTATGCTCGTTATATGGGTTCAAATACACCAATCACAATTGTTGCTAGTTCAGTTCCTGCTGCTACAGGTTACGAATGGGAATTGCCTGCTGGTGTTAACTTATCATTGCCTGCAGGAACTCCTGCGCCTGTGGTTACTACAGTTACTTACACTGCAGAACCCTTCTTTGCTCCTTCATCAACTCCAACACAATCAGGAAATAAATATTGGGTAGTTACATTCAATACTTATACTGTCGATGTGAATGGAGAAACTACTCAAATTGTGGTGTCAACCTGTCAACAACGTATTTTCGGTACTACGGCTTATGGTGGAATTACATCACAAAATTATCCAAGATATGGAACTAAAATTGTTTCCAACAAGCCTTCAATTTTAGTAAACTTTGCAGGTGTAACCAATCCAGCTACAACAGCCTTATATTTTGGTGTGAAATCCGTGAATGGTGTTGGAAGTTCTTCTACTTCAAATACGCGTAATGCTGACGTTATTGCTGGTAATGACATTCCTGGGTTATATTACACAACCTATGATGAAGTATATACTCCGATTGTTCCTCCAAGTACAAATGCTACTTCTGTATTTAGTGTAGCAAGTACCCTTGTAATTAAAAATTCTAAATTAAAGAAATTAGTTGCTGCTATTCCTGCGGCTCCTACAACGGTTAAATTATTCAATGATGCCGTGAGTACAACAACTGCTGTTACTGTGGTGAGTCGTTTTATTGGGACTACTACTCCTTTGCGTTTGGTTGCTGCTCTTTCACCAACTGCTTCATCATACGATTGGGAATTGCCTGCTGGTGTTAACCAAATCAGCGGTGGTAACACTAACGAAATTGTAATTAATTTTGCAGGTGTTGCTCCTGGCACAACTTCACTTTACCTAGGTGTAAAAGCGGTAAATGGTATCGGTTCTTCAATAACGAATAATGCAGCTTTAGTTCCAGCTACTTCTTCAACAGCTAAATTATTGCGTGTAACTGCTACTGTGCCTGCTGCAGTGACTGCTATTACAGGTCAAATTGCTGGTATCTGTGCTGATCAAACGTATTCGTATACTTTCCCTGCTTCTCCATTGGCAAATTCGTATGTAATTACAGGTCCTGCAGGTTCTGTAGTAACCTCTCCAAGTAACCTGTCAAATTCGAGCAATGTATTATCAACTAGTGACTTGTCATTCTCCGTATTAATGCCTTCTAATTTTGCATCAGTTACTCCAAAAACTATTGTTATCAGTTCCGTAAATGGTGTAGGTTCAAGTACCACTACGCGTTCAGTAACGTTGTCAACGGCTGTTGCTGCTATTGGAACTCCAACAAGTCCAACTGGCGTAACATCATTCAACCGTTGTGATACTAAGACAATCACTGTTCCTGCTGTTGTAGGAGCTACTTCATACACTTGGACTACTGTAGCTGGTGCTGAAATTTTAAGTGGTCAAGGAACTAACACAGCGGTTATCAGTTTTGCTAATGTGGCTAGCACAGTAACCTCAAACTTAGTCACTGTTGTAGCTACAAATGCATGTGGTGTATCAAGTGCAGCTCGTAGAATTACATTAACAAGTACAGCTTGTGCTCGTGAAACAGAGTTTGTTGAAGAAACTCCTGTTCAAGAAGTAGCTATCGTTCGTTCTGAAATTTATCCTAATCCAACTTCTGGAGTAATTACAATTGCTGTTGAAAATGAATTGAAAGGTTCGGTTGAATTAGCGATTTACTCCATGGATGGATATTTAGTTGCTGCTTCAAAAACTATCCAATTAGAAGAAGGACTTAACTCTATCACTGAAGACTTAAGTCGTTTAGAAAAAGGAATTTACATTGTGAAATTAATTTCTACTTCCAACAAAGAAGTGGTGGTTAAAAAAGTAATCAAGCAATAAGTTCCCTATAGGTTAAATTAAGTTTAGGTCACCTGAAAAGGTGACCTTTCTTATTTATAGAGAGTGTTTAATCAATAAAAGTCTTACTTTTATACAAAGAAATAGGGATGAGTAAAAAGATTTTAGCATTAGGATTAGGACAAAATAATTTTTTATCCTATCTCTACGCTGTCTTAAAATTAAAGTATCCTGATTATCAGGTTGTTGCCCCTTTAATCAAAGATTTGAATGACGAAAAGAAGGATGAATCTTGGATGTATGATAATCAACAGGTACGTGTAGAGCCACTTTTTATTCATTATTTGTTTGCAAGCGGGGCTATTCTTTTTAATCGCTACTTATATCTTTTTTTTCATTACATCTTATTGGTAGAGCGAAAACCTTTTAAAGCGATTCATTTTGGGTTCTCATTTTTTAAAGAGTGTGCTTTTTTGATAGCCAATAAAAATTTCAAAATGGTTGATGTTTTTCATTTTCATTTTATGCAATACAGCTACCTAAGGTCACTTTTTTTGTTGCCCAAAGGAGCAAAAGTCATCTGTTCTTTTTGGGGTTCTGATTTGTTACGAACTGCCGATTCTTTTAATCATTTTGTTGTTTATAAAGCCTTACGAAAAGCTTCTATTGTTACCTGTCAGACACCTGAAATGAAAGAGATTATTTTGGCCAAATTTGGGAGAGACTTGGAGCCTAAAATTAGAATTTGTTTGTTCCCTCTTGACCGTATAACGTATGAACATATTGACCACTTTAGAAATGATGTAGATGAAATAAAACGGTTTAAGGAAAATTTTGGCTTTCATTCGACAAAAAAAAATGTATTGATAGGACATAATGGAAACGCTGCCAATCAGCAAATAAAAACACTTCAATGCCTGGCAACATTTGAACAATATGAAGAATATCATTTTGTTATCAATTTGAATTACGGTTGTCCTCCGAATGAATTGGTGGCATTTAAGCAGGAATTAATTCAACATTTAGATCGCTTAAAGGCTAGTTACTTTATAAACGAAATTTATTATTCCAAAAAAGAATTAGCGCTATCGCGTTTAGCAACCGATATTTTTATTCATGTCCCCATCTCAGATGCGTTAAGCGGAAGTGTATTAGAAATGCTTTATGCAGAGACAACGGTAATTACAGGGTCATGGTTGAATTATAAAACATTTAAAAAAGCGGGCCTACAGTATTTTGAAGTAGAAACCCTTGATGATATCCCCATTCTTTTGAAGGATTTAGATCAGAATAGTTCAAAGACCCAAAACCAACAGGAAAATCGATTGCTAATCAATGACCATTTTAGTAACGATAAAATTATTGCTAATTGGCATGAAGCGTATCAAGCATTATGAGCCTAAAAAAGAAAGTTAAAAAAAGTTTATTTTGGACTTTTTCGGATCAAGTCGTCGTTCAATTTGCCAATTTATTTTTTGGTTTATTTATTGCGCGTTTATTAGGTCCTGAATCTTTTGGTATAATTGGTGTTGTGCTGATGTTTACCAATTTTGCCCAGTTATTTGTAGATATGGGTTTTGGAGCCGCAATTGTTCAAAATCAACAGCTTACATCACGACAGTATGCTTCTGTTTTTTGGTTAAATTGTGTTATAGCCAGTTTTATTTATTTACTATTGTATTTTTTGTCCGACTTTGTGGCTCTTTTTTTTAATCAACCTATACTTTCCTCAGTCATCAAGGTGAGTAGTCTTTCTATCATTCTTAATGCCACCTCCATAGTACAATTTAATGTATTGATTAAATCATTGAATTTTAAAAAGAAAGTAATTATCAATTGGGTATCTTTATTTTTTGGGTATGCTACTGCTATTGTAATGGCGTTGAATAATTATGGTGTGTGGGCTATTGTAGCCATGTATTTAGTAAACAGTATTGTGCAAATGTTTATGGTATGGGTAGGTTCAAAATGGTATCCAACCTTACATTTTGAAATGGCTGTTATTCGTTCTATTTGGCAATTTGGATTGCCTGCTTTTGGAGACAATGTGTTAAATTATTGGTCAAGAAATTTTGATAATTTTATTATTGGTAAATGTCTTGGCACATCGCAATTAGGAATTTATAGCCGCGCCTATTCTTTGATGTTGTTGCCTGTAAAGAATTTGTCATCGGTAGTTTCAAAAGTTTTTTTTCCCGCTTTTTCCCAACGACAAGAGGATGTAACATTGCTTGCCGATAATTATTTAAAGTTGATCAAATATATTGCTGTACTCACTTTTCCATTGCTTATAGGTTTGTCATTGGTATCCAATGAATTTGTCCTTTTGTTTTTAGGTGAACAATGGAAGGCGATGATTCCCGTATTATCGCTATTGTCCATTGTAGGTGCGCTACAGTCCATAGTCACTTTGAATGGTGTAATTTATTATTCTTTGGGGAAAACAAAAATTGCCTTTCGAATATCCCTACTCGTTAATGTTGTTCTCATAGTTAGTTTTTTTGTGGGTGTTCAGTTTGGAATCAAAGGCGTAGCTTGGAGTTATTTATTAGCCAATATTTTACTTTTTTATCCAGTTTACACTACCGCCATTGGTTTGTTAAATTTGAAAATTTCAAGGATATTCACCACCTTAAAGTCGGTTGTTGTAGCTACTCTTGCTATGGTTTTTGGGGTTTGTGTTTTGGGACTTTTCTTAGAAGTAAAGCTTTTTTATGCTTTCATTTTAAAAGTTAGTATTGGATTGTTAATTTACATGTGGGTGTTTTATCAATTAGAAACTCAGTTTGTTCAAATTATTCTGGGGCAAATTCGAAAGCAAATAAAAAGGGTTAGAAATGAAAATCATTAGATTGACAACACTTTTAGATTTTGGGGGGCAAGAACGCAAGTATTTGTCCTTTACGCTGCATAAGGAATGGTTACAGCACGACTATATTTTTGCTGCCATTGGCACGGGTGGTTATACTTCCAATGAGTTAATCCGTCGAGGATTTTCGGTGAAAGTTTTTGATTTAAATTTTCATTTAATTCATTTAAAGACCTTATGGGAGCTATATAAATGGATAAAGAAAGAAAAACCCGATGTAGTTCATACCGCTGCTGTTGAGGCTAACGTTTATGGAGTATTGGCAGCCAAGCTCGCAGGAGTTCCAATAATTATAGCCGAAGAAATAGGTATTCCCAAACATTCTCGAAAGACACAGTGGTTGATGCGCGTTATTTACCGGTTTACAAAAACAGTAATTTGTGTATCAAAAGCCGTTCACGAATATTTGGTACAAATACAAGAAATTCCTTATGCTAAAGGTACAGTACTGTATAATCCAGTTGATGAAAAACCACTGCTAAAATCTTCAAATGCTAGAAAAACATTGGTGTGTGTAGGTCGGTTGGAATCGGTAAAAAATCAAAAGCTTTTAATTGAAGTATTACCCCAGTTGAAAGACCCTACTATTCATTTAGTTTTAGTGGGTGAGGGTAGAGAACGTCATAATTTAGAGCAGTTAATCGCTTTGTTAAAAATTGAAAATCGTGTGACTATTACGGGCTTTGTCTCAAATCCTGAACACTATTTAGCCGAAGCTAGTTTATTTGTTCTTCCTTCTTTGTCGGAGGGCTTTGGTATTGCTGTACTTGAGGCCATGCAGCAAGGAGTTCCGTGTTTGTGTACACGGGTAGGAGGAATCCCCGAGTTTATTTTTGAAAATGAGAATGGATGGTTATTCGATCCAACGAATCCATCGGAGTTAATACAAAAGATCAACTCATTTTTCGATTTACCATTAGAAGAGCAAGAACGTATGGGTGAACGCGGGAGAACATCCGTTTTGAACCGTTTTTCAGTAGAGGAGTACGTGACGCAATTACAAAATCTTTACACCCAATGGCAATGATTCGAATCCTTCATATAGTTGAAACCATTGGTTCTGGTGGGGTTGAACGAAGACGTTTGTTGCTTTGTAAAAATTTGGACCCTCAAAAGTATTCACAGTTGGTGGTTTGCACACAGGCCTATGGTACATTTAAAGAGGAGTTTTTGAAATATGGTGTTGAAGTCATTGAAGTCGGCGTACTAAAGTCACCGTTGGATTTTAAAATTCACAAAAAAGTACAACGAATCATTAGGGAGTTTCAACCCGATATTATTCATGGAGCTGTTTTTGAAGGAGTAACGTTGGCAGCCATTAATGGATTTATGTGTAGGGTACCGTATCGAATTATTGAGGAGACTTCCGCGCCATCAAATCGCAGTAAAAAAGCCAATCTGTTAATGCAGTTATTTGCTTTTCTCTCGCATCGAATTGTAGCCGTATCACCAGCCACATATATGTATCTTACAAAGCAACTTCACTTGCCACAACGCAAGTGTGTGTTAATTAATAATGGTGTAGCGATGCCAACTTTTTTATCAAATGAGGAAAAGTTACGAGTAAGGCATCAGTTAAATCTGACATCAGAAGATTTTGTCATCGGAAGCGTGGGGCGAATGCACGATGATGCTGTCAAACGATTTTCTGATTGTATACGTGTCACTGCTCTTTTAAAAGCACAGGGTATTCCCGTAAAGTTATTGTTAGTGGGCGGTGGTCGAGAGAAAAAAGGGTATGAAGCTTTAGTGCACGATTTAAATTTAGTCCATGAGGTGATTTTTACCGATTATCAAAATGATGTGCAGCCTTATTATGAGATTATGGATTTATTTCTATTGCTGTCTTCGACGGAGTCATTTGGTTTGGTATTAGCGGAAGCCATGCTTCATAAATTGCCTGTAGTTGCCACCAATGTTGGTGGAATTCCTTACTTGGTAGATGATAATCACACGGGAATATTAATTAAACACTATTCCCTTGAAGCGATAGCTGAGCAAATTATTACCTTACAAAGCAATTTGCTTATAAGGAAAGAAATGGGTGAAAATGGGTTTCAAAAAGCGATGTCAAATTTTACCGAAACTGCTTATTGTCAGTCTGTTGAGTTATTGTATTTAAGCTTAATGGAAACTTTGAGTTAATAAATTATTATTATTTAAATACCGAGAATTTACCTATTAATTTCATTTTATTTTTGAGAAAAAAATGAATTTTCTCATCTATAAAGCACTAGGTAAATTTTTTAATTTCAGAAATGAAGAAATACCTTCTTTTCTGTTGCATGAATTGGTGCATCAAGGAGAAAATTATCTGCCTTTTACAACATCTAGCCTAAAATTTCGTGCACTGGCTTGTATTTGTAACGATTTAGTAGTTAATCAACGAAAAAAATACCTAGAGTTTGGCGCTGGATTGTCTACGGTAATCGTGGCTCGTTTAATTCAAAAGAACGGCCTAAAAGCACATATATATTCGGTTGAAGAAGATAAAGGTTGGATTGATTACATACAACACATTATCGATAAAGAGGGACTAACGCCTTATGTTACTCTTTTTCATCTTCCCACAAAACCATCTACATCACTTTCTCAAGCCTACACCTATGATTTTGAAACGCTTCGATCGCAACTTGATCCATCGCTACAATTTGATATTATCCTTGTTGATGGTCCAGCGGCATGGGAAAAGCACAAATTAAATAGTCGGTTAGGGAATGCACCCTTTATTGAAGCTTCGATTGCTTCTGAGGCTACCGTTTTTATTGATAATGCCAATCGCGCGGGAGAGAAAAAATTGGTTACAAGACTATCCCAAGATTTTCAGGTAAAACCAATTTACATCGACCCTACTTTTGCCGTCTTGGTCAAAGGAAAACAGTACAATTTTATTCTTTAATCCATGGATAAGGCAATTTATTTTTCTGGATTAAATGGAATACGAACTATTGCTGCTTTAGCGGTTGTATTTAGTCATATCAATAATCGACTGCATTATTATGGCGTCCCTAATTTACCCTTACTGGACATCGCCAATTTTGGGGTTACCATTTTTTTTACCTTAAGCGGATTTTTAATCACCTATTTATTATTAGAAGAAAAAGAGAAAACTGGCACCATTGCACTGAAAAAATTTTACTGGCGAAGAGTATTACGTATTTGGCCGCTTTACTTTTTTTATCTCATTGTGGTTATCCTTTTCAATGACCCCAGCACCTTACAATGGGCGATTCTTTTTTTTGTTTTTATGGTTCCAAACTTTAGAAACTCATTCAAAGAAACAATAAATACTGTTCCCGGAAGTCATCATTTGACCTATATGATTGGTCATTATTGGTCCTTGGGTGTCGAAGAACAGTTTTATCTCTTTTGGCCATTGCTAGTTAAAAAGCTTAAAAGTATTTTGATTTTTGCCTGCGTTTTTCCTCTTATTTTTATTGTTTTTAAACTCATTTTAAAAGTAGCACAAGCTCCCGAAGGATGGCTTACCTTTTTCCATTACACTCGATTTGGATGTCTAGTCATTGGAGCGTTGGGAGCTTATTGGGTAAAGTATCAATACCAATCAATACTCACATTTTTTACGAAGCCTATAGTCGACTTGTGTTGCTGGTTTTTTTTATTGATTTTATCGTTCAATCAATTTCATATCGCCTCGATTATAGATCATGAAATTGTTGCTCTCGTAACTCTTGGAATCATTTTTAATCAAGTGGTCAACCCACGTCCGTTGATAAATTTGGAACAGCCTTGGTTGGATTTTTTAGGTAAGATTTCCTTCGGCTTATATGTATATAATCCTTTGGTGATTTATCTCGTCGCTTTAGGACTTAAAGATTTTGATTTTGGGTCAATCTACCTTCGTTATGTATTGATTTATGGAACTACCATTGCAGTGCTAATTGTCGTGTCTTTTCTTTCGTATCAATTTCTTGAAAAAAGGTTTTTAAAACTCAAATCAAAATTTACAGTTGTTCCTAGTTTCTCTAGCAAATTACAATAATTAGAATGAAAAAAATATTATTTATAAGTTGGGATGGTGCGGAAACCAATTACATGGAAGGCTTGTTTTTGCCTATTTTTAATGCTATTCAAGCTAAAAGTGATTATCAATTTCACGTTATTCAATTTTCATGGAGCGATCCTTATAAAATAAGTAAGATTAAGGAAACAGCTTCAGCATATCAGATTTCCTACCAACATTTACCTGTTTATAAAAAACCAACCAACTTAATAGGAAGCATTTATTCATTGTTTAAGGGGCGAAAATTTGTCGAATCCTATATCATTAATAACGCTATAGATATAGTTATGCCAAGAAGTGTAATGCCTGCTTTTTTGGTTAATAAGCTACGAATTAGTGGATTTAAATTGGTTTTTGATGCGGATGGTTTGCCTTTAGAGGAACGAATTGATTTTGGGGGGTTAAAAATGAACAGCCGCCATTATCGTTTTTTAAAGAAACAAGAAGATAAAATTTTAAGCCATTCCGATTTGGTAATTACACGATCAAAAAAGTCAATCAATATACATGCGGAGACCATCGGCGGAAAATCGCTGGAGAAGTTTTCTAGAGTAATCAATGGTAGAGATGTTGATTTTTTTAAACCCAATAAAGAGGCCAGAAAAAAGATACGCGAAGAGTTGGGTGTTTCCGCAAAAGATAAATTGTTTGTTTATTGTGGATCGCTTGGACCCCAATATTGCGTGGAGGAAATGATCGAAATTTTTCGCCAATATTATGATAAAACAAAGTCAGGTTATTTTTTGGTATTAACTCCTAACGTTAATTTTATGCAAGAACGGATTCCTCAGGAATTAAAAAAAGTAATTCTTGTAAAGCGAATTAACTACCAAGATGTACCCGCCTTTCTTTCGGCTGCAGATATTGCTTTTTCCTTACGTATTCCACGGTATAGCATGCGAGGAGTGTTTCCAATAAAGTTAGCAGAGTATTTGTTAATGGGATTGCCTACCATCACTTCCAAAGGCATTGGCGATACCGAAGACTTGCTGAAAGACGCCCCAGGCTGTTTTATATTCAATCATTTTTCACGGAAGTCGATGATTTTAGTGGCAGATTTTGTAGAGAAATCGGAAACATTTGATAAAAAGAAGATTAGAGATTTTGCAGAGAAAAATTTTTCAATTGAAAAAAGTGCAAAACAGTATATAAAAACCTTAGATAAACTGGTATGAACATCATTTATTTGACTAAATATTCCCGTTTGGGAGCGAGTAGTAGATTGCGAAGTTATCAGTTTGAAGATTTGTTTACGGATTGCAATATCGAGGCAAGCTATGCCCCTTTTTTTGATGATGCCTATTTAAATTCGCTTTATTTTAAAAAACGAGTTGGCTTTCCTAAATTGTTGTTTTATTACCTACGACGTTTTTTGTTGTTATTCAAACTCTTTCAGTACGATAAAGTAGTTGTTGAAAAAGAGTTGTTTCCCTATTTTCCTCCGGTTTTTGAAAGGCTAATCCGGTTTTTGGGTATAAATTATGTTGTCGATTATGACGATGCCATTTTTCATAATTACGATTTACATCCCAACAAATTAGTGCGATTTTTGCTTAAAAATAAAATAGCAACGGTGATGCGAAATAGTAGTTTGGTTATGGTAGGAAATGACTATCTCAAACAATATGCACTGCAAAGTGGTGCCAAAAACGTGATCACATTGCCAACAGTAATAGATCTGGATCGCTATACAAAGCCGAATTTAAAGGATGAACAGTCTAAAGTTGTAATCGGTTGGATGGGAAGTCCCACAACCTTCAAGTATTTCAAATCGCTGGAAAATATCATTATCAAGCTCAATCAGAAATATACGCATCTTGAGTGGCATGTTGTTGGTGCCCAATGGGATGATATGCCTAGTAATTTGAAGTCTATTTATTGCTATGATTGGTCTGAAGAGCTGGAAGTAGCACAATTGAATCAAATGGATATTGGCGTGATGCCATTATTTGAAACGCCATGGGAAAAAGGAAAATGTGCTTATAAATTGATTCAATATATGGGCGCAGGTTTGCCTGTAATTGCTTCCCCTGTAGGTAAAAATAACGAAGTGGTGTATGAAGGCGTTAATGGATTTTTGGCCGAAACGGAAACGGATTGGTTAAACTACTTGGAAGTTTTAATTCTCAACCAAAAGCTAAGAAAGGAACTTGGGACAAAAGGAAGAGGTCTCGTTGAACAAAAATATTCCAAGGAAATAAACTTCAGGACACTTTTTGAAATTGTTACCTTACACAAAAATGTTCCCATACATTGTGTTAAATTTCAATAAGTCATGGCCAGTGATAAACTTCATGTTTTACAAAGCTTTAGGGGAATAGCTGCTTCAATGGTTGTGGTTCACCATGCTTTAAATACCCTGTTGTATTATCATCCAATTCGTTCTAGTTTTTTACTTTTTTTATGTCATTTGGGGAAATATGGCGTTGACTTTTTCTTCGTTTTATCAGGATTTATTTTAACCTATGCCTTTGCCCAAAAAAAGCAAAATCCAGTGCCATGGCATCGTTTTCTCTTGGCTCGATTTATTCGTGTATATGTTCCTTTTTTACCCATTAGTATAGCACTTTACTTCTTCTACACCTATTATCCCCACTTCTCCAACGGTTCCAGGGATCTGAGTTTGTGGACCTCTTTAACTTTATCTCCTTCCGGAAAGCCAGCATTATCAGTGGCATGGACCTTAAGTCATGAAATACTTTTTTACCTTTTGTTTAGTGTTATGTACATTGGCGAAAAGTATTGGAAAATTCTATGTACTCTATGGATCATCGGAATAGGGATGGTGTATGTGGTATTTCATCACAGTACCAAAAACACGTTCTTTGGTTTTGTTTTTTCGCCCTATAATGTTGAATTTCTGGTTGGTTATGGTACCGCCAAATTTTATCTTCAAGGGAAATCAATTGCCAAAGAAATTTATTTGGCACTACTCGTATTGATTTTTTCTTTGATTGTTTTTTTGCTATGGAATCAATGGTATCCGGTTCGGTTTTTTACCAATTTTCTGGTTGCAATAATGAGTGCACTGTTAATTTTAAAGTTTATAAATAGTACGTGGACTCCGCCTCGGATATTGCTGTTTTCGGGTATGATTTCTTATTCTATTTATTTGATTCATAACCCTGTGCAGATATTTATTGTCCGTTTATTACCTGAGATTCATTCCTTGATTTTGGTTTTTATAGTGTTGTTGCTAATTCTATTCGTCGTACATTTGATGGCTTGGATTTACTATCAAATTTTTGAGAATAGCGTCACAAACCAGATTAAAAAGCGGGTGTAAATGGATATACTTTTTTTAGTACTACTTGCAGTAGCGAGTTATATTTATCTCTATAAAGTACAAAAAAGTTTGAGTAAGACTAATTTTACCAACTTAGTCTACCTCTATTTCTATCATTTACTTTTTGGTCTGTATTACTATTTTTTTGTTTTTGGCGACTCCATCGGTTTTTGGAATCAATCCTCAATCTTAAGTTTTGAAACCTTTCTGTATTGTCTCACCGAACAAAAAGGAACTTTATTCATATATGCCTTAAATTACATTCCCGCCAATGTCTTGGGCTTAAGTTACTTTACGGGAACCATGATATACACCTTTATTGGATTTTTAGGCGTTAGTTATTTCTATAGATTGAGTATTCTATTGATACCCGAAAACCCCAAAATCAATACGTTTTCTTTATTTCCGTTTCTTTTTTTCTTACCCAATCTTCATTTCTGGAGTTGTGCTGTAGGCAAGGATACATTGTTGTTTTTTGCTATTGGAATTGCATCTTTAGCTTTAACAGATTTGAAAAAAAAGTGGATTTTTTTCCTTTTTGCTTTGTTTCTTTCCTATTTAGTTCGGCCTCATATTACGTTATTCATACTCGTGGCTTTGGCGATGAGTATATTATTTGGTCAAAGTACGGCTTTGTATAAAAAAGTTTTTCTTTCTGGGATTATGGTGGGACTTTTACTCTATATACTTCCCAATGTAATGGAATTTGCACGTTTGGAAGAAGCTACTCTTGACAGTTTCAATAGTTTTGCAGAAACAAAGGCATCAAAGTTAGGTAGTGTAAACAATTCTACCGCCATTGATATAAGTAGTTACCCTTTTGTATTTAAGGTGTTTACGTTTTTATTTCGGCCATTGCCTTTTGATATCAATAGTATACCCACACTTTTAGCCGCCCTTGAAAATCTTCTATTAGTTTTCTTATTTGTCATTGGTTTTAAATTTGCCTATTTCAAAAGCATTAAATCGGCTCCTTTTGTGATTCGATTTATGGTATACTTTTTAATCATTGGCACGGTAGCATTTTCACAAACACTTGGTAATTTGGGGATCATGTTGCGAATGCGGAATATGTTTTTACCCGCAATACTCTTTATTTTTTATTGGCACTTTTATTATAGTACAATTCCTTACAGAAGTTTAAACAAGGGTAGTCACAAAAATATCTAAGGAAAAATTTGTATGATCAGCGCTTAGAGCTATAATAAAAATACAAAAAGGTTAAATAGGAAATGTTTTCTGTATTATTTTCTCCTAAACCAACGCGCTACACGGTATTTCAATGTTAATTTACGGGAGTAGTTTTTTTCATAACCATATCCATAGCCGTAATTATACCCATAACTGTAATTACTTCCATAAATTCTATTTTGGCCCACGTTATTGATGATAAGACCAAAACTAATTTTAGGATTAATTTTTTGAAAATCAAGGATGTGTTTAAACAATTTCTTTTCGGTAAAATTAGCCCGAGTGACAAAAAGTATTGCATCTGCTAAACCTGAAATGACGGTTGTATCCGTCACCAAAAGGGTAGGAGCTGTATCTATGACAATGTAGTCATACGTTTCCTTTAGAATATTTAATAAGGCACTAAAACGATCATTGGCCAGTAGTTCTGCCGGATTAGGGGGTATTGTTCCCGAAAAAATAACATCAAACTCGTGTTTGGATAGCATTTCTTTACCATGTACAAGAATATCCTCAAGGGTAAGTTTTTCATCAAAAATAAAATTTGAAATTCCTTTCAATCCTTTTCTTTCATAGTTTAACATACTATGCAGTTGTGGATTTCTGAGGTCAGCTCCTAATAACACTACTTTTTTGTTAGTAGACGATAATGTTATTGCAAGGTTCATCGAAACAAAGGTTTTCCCTTCTCCTTTGATAGATGACGTAACAAATACAACTTGGTTACGCTTCTTTTGTGAGGAAAGTAAAAAGGATAGATTCGTTCGAAGAATACGAAACGATTCAGAAAGTATGGAACGGTCAAGTAAGCGAATTAATTTATTTTCATTCGTATCAACAAAAGGTATTTCGGCTATAACGGGCAATTTAAGATGTTGTTCCAAATCAGATTTGGTTTGAATTTTATCATTGGAAACAAAGTAGATATAAATGATTAGCAGCGGGATTAATAAGCCAATTACAAAGGCAATCCCATAAATTAATGCCCGATCAGGATATATGGGGCTACCGGTAAAGTTAGGGTATTCAATGAGTTTAATGGTAGGGTTAGTTATCGCAAGATTAACGGCAGCTTCTTCTCTTTTTTGGAGTAATAAAATATACAACGTTTCTTTAATATTTTGTTGTCTTTCAATGGAACGCAGAGATTTTTCATTGTCAGGAATACGGTTATAATTTTTGGCACTCAAGCCTTGTATTTTTGACAATTCTTTCTTCTGGTAGGCTAATGTATTTTTATAACTAATGATGGTCGATCTAAGATTCCCTTTGACTGCATTTACTTGTTGCGTAAGTGAAGCTACAATGGGGTTCGTTTTTCCACCACCGTCACTAATATACTTGTTGCGATTCAGAATGACTTCATTAAGTTTATTGCTCAAACCATTTATTTCATCATTGGTAATGCCAATATTGACAGGTACTAAGTCCAACTCTTTACTCGTATTAATGGTGTTTAGCATAATGTCGGCTAATACGAGTTGAGTATCGATTCTTTCAATATTATTTTCTGAGTCGTAACTTTTTTGCATAATTACCCCAGCATCGGCTTCAATAAAAGATATTTTTTGAGACTTTTTGTAAGCAGCTTTTTGTTTTTCAATAGAGTCGAGTTCGGTAAAAAGATATTGGAAACGATCATCCACAAATTCAATTGTTTTTTCAAAAACGAGTTGCCGATCTTTAACCCCATCGTTGTCAAAAATTGTAATGAGTGCCCCCAATACGGCATTTATTTTTCCTGTATTTCCTCCTTTTAAAACAAGCTTAAGAATGTTACTTTGTGTTCCTTGTTTTGTGATGGTTAAATTATTGGATAATTCTTGCAACAGGGTGTTTTTAGGTTTTAACCGTATTTGATATTCGCCCAATTTTTGTTTTTTACGTTCATTTTTTGGCAAAACAACAAAGGGAATTTCTTGTGTTAAATTCGTTTTGTTGTAAGGATAAAGCGTGGGCTTATCATCAAGTAAGTAACCATTCTCTTTGAGTGTAATGGTAAAAAGAGCACTTTTATTGTAGAGTTCTTGCGTAGGAATTCCCCATATAATCTTAAAAGGAGCGGTATCCCATAATTCTATCGATTTTATCTTTCCTTTCGTATAAACTTCCGTATGCAATTCAAGGCTGTCGATAACGCGATTTAGAATACGTGTTGATTTAATTAGTTCAATTTCATTTTCTAAATCTTTATCATTATCACCAAAAATATTGAAGGAATTGGTGGGTAACTTAAACGTATTATTTGTTTGATCTAGAATTTGAATTTTTGCTTGAGTTGCATAGATATCACTTACATAGCGAAGGTATAGATAAGCAATTAAAACTGAAACAACACTAGAAAGGACTATCCATTTCCAAAAGATTAGATATTTGAATGCTTCCTCTTTGAACTTAAACTGAATTTCGTTTCCTTCCATTTTACTTCGTTAATAGGATGATGGCAAGAATTGTTGAAATACTTACAGAAGTTATCGTCAATAAATTTCCTAAACTCTTCACGTAACCTCCTGATTTTACTTTGGCATCATTCGGTAATACATAAATTACATCATTCGGTTTTAAATAATAATAGGGACTTGAAAACCAATCTTTTGAGGTTAAATCAATTTTAGTATAATTCAAAACGTTGCCTTCTTCACGTATTAAATATATATTATTTCGCACACCATTTATCGTTAAATCACCCGCATATCCCAAGGCTTGAAGTAAGGAAATATTTTCCTCCTGATAATTGTATGTTCCCGGTTTGTTGACTTCGCCTAAAACAGTAAATTTTGAATTGATAACCCTAACATTAACAACAGGATTAGACAAATGTCCTCCAGATATCAGTAAATTAGCTATGATTTGTTCCAATTCCATACAACTTATACCGTTGGCATTTATTTTTCCTAATACAGGAAGTGTAATAAAACCTTCACTGCTCACTAAATAACCATTGCTGCTTTGGGTGACTTCCATGTTGTAGGCTTTAACAATTTCAGCTGAAGATGAGGTAATCACAATACTTAAGATGTCATTTTTTGTGATAGTAGATTTTATGAGCTGCGTTTTATCAGTAGTCTCTGTATTTAAATTATTGAAATAAATAATATCTTTTTTTGAGGTGCAAGCAGAGTTGATAATGAGAAATAGTAAAAAGAAAATAGTGTTTTTCATAAATTGTAATTTACAACTCCAGAAATTAGAGATTCAATTAATGTATAATTTACAATACAAATTCGCATTAATTTGTTTGCTACAAAACTACATAAATAAGGAGTTAATTTGTTCTATACGTTTGAAACAGAAGTAATTTAACAATTAGATAATATAGAGGAAGCAATGTTAAATTACCATTAAATTACACCCCCGAATATCCGAATGGTCAAAACGGCCTAATACTTCAAACGCATTGTTAGAATGTTTTTTGCCCAAATCTTGGGTGGCTAAGAAGGAACAAGCATTGTAATTGGCCAAGTCGATGACATTGATGCCGCCATTTTTTCCATCGGCAACATACCGTAAGGGGTCTTCAGGGTCTCGCATAAGTACATGCATCCAAGGGGGACATTCAAAGATGCCTTCCCCAAACGAATAGGCCTGTGATAAAAGTTCGGTCATCCCATATTCAGAATGGATCGTCGGCACTCCAAAACCAGCGCATAATAATTGGTGAAGTTCTTCACGAATCATTTCCTTTCGGCGCCCTTTCATGCCGCCAGTTTCCATAATGATGGTGTTTTTGAGTTGGAATGTTTCTTTTTCAATAAGGTCAAGCAAGGCGTAGGTCACACCAATTAATAGCGTATTTTGTCCTGAGGCATCCAACGCTTTAAGTTTTTGAGTGAGTTCGTCGTAATTATGCAAATAGAAGCCACTTTGTTCGTTTTGCGATCCTTCAATCAAATCGGCCACCATATAAATAAGTGATGATCCTTCGCGTTCTAAATAGGAGGGAAGTAGGGCAAGTATTGCATAGTCTTCTATATTTCCGTAAAAAGTGGCAAAGGCCGATCGAAAACTTTGTATATACAATTGGAGGTCGGTTACTACATGTTTACTGGTTTGCATTCCAGTCGTACCGCTGCTTGTAAAGGTTATTTCGGGGGGTTGGGAATTGGAAACGATGGTGCGACTTTTGAAAAACTGAATCGGTAAAAATGGGATGGCTTCCAACGATTTGACGGCTGTTTTATCGACGCCTAATAAGTCACAAAATTCACGGTATACGATTGTATTTTCGTATTGGTGCCGAAAAACTTTCAGCGCCATTTTTTCAAATTGCTTAGCGTTGGCAATACTAAAAATATCGTACGGATCCATGGGACAAAAGTAGCGAAATAAAAAAGCCCCGACAACTGCCGGGGCTTGGTTTATGGTGTGTCGAACGCTTATTCGATGATTAATTTCTTCACTGCAGTTGCGCCATTTTCTGTAATTTGTACAAAGTATACTCCTTTGTTCAATCCACTTACGTTCACTGCATCTTGTGTTGTTGTAGTGATTACTTCTTTTCCAACAAGGTCAAATATACGAACAGATTTGCTGTCGTTTGCCGCAGTGTTGATATAGAACATACCGTTTTTCACAGGGTTTGGATAAACCGCTAAACCTTCAATTGCATTGTTGTTTACACTTAACAAGTTTGGTGTAACAGAAACGCGTAATTCATCCACAGTGATTACTGGAGTCAATGCATCCGAGTCTTGACGGAATAAGAATCCTCCTAATGTGGTATTCGCAGTAGCAGGGGTATCTGTTAAGGCAGGAGCCTGTGTGCCGTCAAATCCAGCAACCGTTGGGTTAACCCATAATTTCCATGAATTCCCTACAAAGTCATACGCTACCACTACAAACAATACATCGTTAAGGTTGTAGGTAGCTGTAGTATAGTTGGTGGTTGACGTTCCTGAAGTAAGGCCTAATTGGTAAGTAGTTCCCGTTCTTTTGATAAAAATACGACCTCTAAAGTTTGTGGCACTGCCGTCAGTGATGATAGCAAAAGCGGTTTCAGAAGGATCTGTAGTCGCTGCAAAATCCGTTACTTTCATGATAAAAGAAGCATACAACGCCCCTTCAGTAACTGTAGTGGCAGTAAATCTTTTGTGCAATTCTTTACCAGCGCCGTTTAAACCAGCAGCATTACCATTGGAAGTAAGTCCAGCGTATGTTAAGTTATCAGCGATAGCCAATACATCGTCTCCGGTGTTGGCGTTTGCCCAAAATTGTGTTGCACCTAATGAACTTCCTACTGGATAATCCATGCTGTCATATAAAGGCAATCCACTTACGGGTTTACAATCAGGTGCCGTTATAGTTACCGTGTACGAACAGTTGTTACGAACCAATGTGACGATAGCTCCAGTTCCTTCAGGAATGCCTGTAACGGTAATATTTCCATCAGCAATACTTCCTGGGTTGTCTCCTCCAACAGTTCCTACCGTTGAAGTAACGGTATAAGCGCCACCACCACCGCCAGAGAACGGGATGGTTGCTGTATACGTGTCGATGGCAAATGTAGTGGCGTCACAAGCCGTAGTGGGTGTGCCGGGTACAACCGTACATGAAGGGTCAAAACTAAATACACGCACATCATCCAAACGGAATTGAGCCGTTGTAGTAGTTTGCGTGAAACGGATACGAAGGTTAGTTGCACTTGGGATACCCGTAGTAATCGTCACCAAAGCCCAGTTTGACGTTCCAGCTCCTGTAGGACGTGTATAGGTTAACGGTGTAAACGTAGTCCCATCCGTACTTACTTCAACGGTTAACTCGTTATTGGCTCCCGTAGTACTTTTGTATTGACCGAAACTTAATTGTAATGTTGAGGTATTGAAAGCAGAGGTATTAATTCCTTCAATTAAGAAGTCTCTACCCACTACATTAGTGAAAAATACATTTCCACTTCCCGAGGCTCCAGTATAACCTGAAGATACTGTAGTTGCACGCACATCAGCGGTACCCGAGTACACGATTGGGGCAGCATTTTGAAATACGTTAGAAGCAATTGGGGTTGTCGCTGAAGGAGTTCCCATGTTTTCACTGTAGATGGTTTGCGCCATCATAGTTACTCCTGTCAGCATGTAGAGCATGAAGTAAATTTTTTTCATATTGAAATTATTAAATTAAGCACACAAAGATAGGGACTATTTTCAGAACTTAATAAAGCCTAAGTTAAAAAATGGTAAAGTCGAAAAGTTTAACTATCTGACAATAAGTTTTCTAGTTGCAGAGGCCTCGCCTTCTTCAATTTTGATGAAGTACACGCCGGGTTGCAGTGTCGATAAGTTTAATTCGCGAGAAGATAAAACGGTTTGAAAGACTTTTTTACCCAAAACATCATAAATAGTGATGTTCTTTTCTTCATTAGCGCGTGTGGTAATGTAGAGTTTACCCCCAGTGACTGGGTTAGGATAAAAGCTAAGCCCCTCGATAGAATTGCTTTCTTTCAAGGTGCTTCTAGTATCTTGAGCCGCTACGAAAGCTGTGCCCAACACTAGAAAAAAGAGTATACTATACAAGTAATTTTTGCTCATGCGTAATTATCCTAGACACAAATATAGGATTTTAATTTCAAAATCAATGCCAAACTTCGTTAAAAAAGATTACGAAACCTATTTTGTCTCCCATTTACGGGTTTGGATATTGTAAAAAGTGTGGTCATCGGGAAATTCTATATAAAAATCTTCTCCAGCATTTTTGGTGTAATACGGCGACAAATCTTCCCCTTGAATAAAGTCCATAAAAAGCACTTCTGTTTTTTTGTGAAGTTCGGGCTCGACCATTTTCCATGTTCGAGCGGCTTCCTCATAATAGGTGATCTTGCCTTTGTTGTCTTTTTTTAACTTGCCCAACGTGGCAACTCTTTTGATGGTAAGACTAGGAGCCAGTTTGGTAATCGCAAAATATTCGGTAGAATCGGGAGCTTTGTAATAAAATAACAGACGGGCCTCCTTCGCTTTTTGTTGATAATACGCATTGTAAAGCGTGTCAAATTTGTTTTCATGACGCACTTTTTCAGAGGGTAATTTTTCAAAATAGCGCACGATTTCATATTTGAATTGTGCTTGCTCTTCTTTAGAAAGTTGGCCATTAGGGTCAATGGTATAGGAGGTGTCTGAGCAACTCCCCAAGAAAAGGATACCAAAAAGTCCGGCTAGAATTTTTTTCATAACATTTGGGAATAAGAAAGAGCTTAACATCACTGCTAAGCTCTTTACAAAAATAAACTATATCTCTTAGTATGTTTTGCTGTTTGGTAAAAACTCAGCCCAACCGTCTGTCCAATCGGTAGCACCGAAAGCACCACGATAGGTAGTAGCCGTAAACCAAGTGTTTAGCGTAGCATCGGTAAATTCAGCTCCAGAAGTCAATAACCCTGAAGTTACTGCAAAGTTTGGATTGGCCGCATAGTTTGATGTTACATTGTTTCCAAAAGCCAAATTCGTGTTCAACCCTAATACCGCAAATTGGTCTTCGATAGCCGCAGTAATAGTAGTATTGGTTGCTTCAAACCACGATTGAATATTCGCTACGGTAGCTGTCATTCCTGTACCTACAGAGTATGTTGTATTAGGAGCCACAAGAATATTTTTGATTAATTTCCCTGTACCCGCCGCATAATTGTCATATACCGATTGTTGGTTCATACGTAATCCACGAGGATAGCCGATAAATACCGAGTTGGCGATAGTAGCCGCAGTTCTTCTACGTAAGTCAATGGAGTGTTGGAAGTTGGCATTGATCGATTGCGCATTCGTTGCTCTTGGTCCGATACAAGTGAAGTTAGAGAAAACTCCCGTAGTCAATAAAGTTGTTACGTTATCATTTGGTCCGTTGTCACATTCAAAGGAGTTAGAACCCGATTGGTCGGCAAAACTTGGGTAACGAACTTCCAAACCAAATTGATTTTTACCTGAAAATCCGAAATCCACGTCAAAACTATCATCCCAGTTGGCAAAAGAGATCAAGTATTTTCCGTTTACCGTTCCACCAAACCACTCAAAACCGTCATCCCCACCAAAGGAAGTTTGACAATATTCGATTTGAGTTCCTGTTCCAACGGCTCCTAAAGTGATGGAGTTGGTTTCATTGTTTGGGGTTAATTCAATACCTGCATATTCCACACGAACGTGAACTAATGCTCCAGAATCGTCGGCAGCATTGGTTCCGCCATAAGTTACTGCTGGATTAATCCCTTCAATTTCAGGGTTCACTTGGTTTACAGGAGCATTTCCTAAAATGATCAAACCACCCCAGTCCCCACGGTCTCTAGAACCTGCAGGTAAGTTAGAAGTCATCACAATAGGCTCAGAGGCAGTTCCTACAGCTTCAATACGTCCCCCTTTATCAATGATCAAAGTTCCTTTTGTCGCTTTATCCCCTTTGATAATCGTACCAGGCTCAATAGTTAATACATTTCCGCTGCGTACAAACGTTTGACCTTTGATCAAATACTTTGTGTTTTTTGTCAAAGTGCGGGATTCAAGATTTCCTTCCAAAATAACCACAGAGTCTCCTCCGCCGTTATTGTTGTTGTCGTCATCACCACCACAACTCGTCAAAGTCACGGCTGCCAGTAAAAGACCTTGTAATAGAATTTTGTTGATTTTCATAAAAGTTAAATTAAGTTATGTTGTTAAAATTTATACGTTACATTAAAGGTGTAAAGAACGCCTGTACGGTGCACAAACACAGGGTCGTCACTGTTGTTGATTTTGTTGTCTACGTTTGAATCTTGGAAAAACTGAAACTTCTCATTCAAGATATTGGATAAGCCCAATTTGTAGGTTGTCTTCTTGAAGGTTTTAGCAATGGTGAAATCCATTTGGTTACGGGCGATTTCGTAAATCGTTGGGAAAATTTCACCTCCAACGGCATAAATACGATCTCCGAAACGGTTGTAAATTAAATTACCACTCCAGCCGTTTTCTTTATTGTCATATCCAAGCGCTGCGTTGATCACATAAGGCGATTGACCTTGTAAGGCTCTTTTGCGGTCTTGTGCTAAAGCTCTGTTTCCTAAGTCAACTTCCGAGAAAATGTAGGAAGCATTTAAGTTGATGGATAAATCTGAGAAAAATCCGTTTTTGAATACTTCTTTGAAGGATTTTCTCACTTCCAACTCAGCCCCATAAAGCATTGCTGAATCCGAATTGCTGTAGCGCATTCTTCGTTGCTGACTCACTACAGGAAGAATAAATTCGATCGGGTTGTCAAATCGTTTGTAGAAAACACCCAAACTTGCGGTTTCTCCTTTGGTGGGATAAAACTCATAACGCAAATCAAAGTTGTCTATCGTTGCGGTAGTTAAACTGCTGTTTCCATCTACCTCTGTATCTTCTTGGAAGTCGTAGAATAAGAAGGGAGCAATTTCACGGAATTCAGGACGGTTAACGGTTCTGCTGTAAGCCACACGCATCAGGTTTTTGTCATTAAAGGTATAGCTCACGTTGAAAGAAGGTAAAACGGAGGTAATGGGCTGTTGTACCAATAAAGGATTAATGCCTTGGAAACCATCAACTTCCAAACGGTTGTGCTCCAAACGAACACCTCCCGTAATTAAGAATTTTTGAATCGGTAACTCCCCATACACATATCCTGCGGCCAATAAATTGTTGGCTTTGTACGAGTCGCTCTGGTTGGAACCTTCACGCAATACCCACCCGTTGGAAGCGGATACATTGGCAGGACTAAAAATTTCGGTTAACGGTAAATTGATTAATTCTTCTTTACGCTCTTGCCCCACGTTACCCGGAATCAAATACGAGAAATAACGTGCGCTAAAATCACGCGTTTTGTAATCCCCGAAGAAACCCGCTTTTAATAGGATGGTAGAGGCTTCCGACTTACTTGATTTATTTTCAATTTTCAAATCATAGTCAACACCAGCGTTTACGGAAGTTTCGTTCAATTCCGAATAAAATCGGCCCGTATCAAAAGGGTTTGAACTTGGCGGGTCAATCATTGTAAAGTTTTCCGTAGTGCTATTTAAATTGCGGAACGTACGGAAGCGTCGTAAATCGGGTAAAATGTCTTTGATTAAATTTCCACCCAACACCCATTGCACGGTATTTCGGTCGTTGATTTTATGCTCTCCGTTGAATTGTGAGGTCAAAATACGACGTCCTGAATATCCAAATTCGTAGTTGTTTAACAACTGTCCGGGACGTTGGTCAAAGTCAAAACCACTTCGCAACGTTGTAAAGTTTTCACCGATTTGGTTGAAAAGGTTTTTGAAGGTGATTTTGTTTTTTGCATTGTAACGGTAAAACCAGTTGGAAAGGACTGACAAGCGCACTTCGTTGGAGTAGTAACGGTCATCAAAATCACGTTGCTGTTGCGGCGTATTGGTTTGTCCCGTAAAATCGTTGATAAAGGTGTTTACCGACTTATTGTAGTTTTGAAAGCTATTGGAGTACGAAATCATATTGATCGTTCTCAAATTTTTACTTTCGTCTTTTAACTTAATTTTTCGTCCCAAACTGAAGCTAATACCTGTATTGAAAAAGGCAGTACCGCGTTCAGGGTTGAAGTTGTTTGGCAATTGATTGGCGTAGCGAACACTTTCGCTGTTGATATTCAAAACATCACGGTTGGTGGGGAAGCCACTGGGCAACTGACGGAATCCATCATCCATCCCCAAAATATCGGTTGCCGAACCTTCCGTTTGCCAATAATCTTCCAAGGTGGTGTTGCCACGGAAACCTAAGCTCGATGAAACTTGTGTAAAATCGGAGAAGTTTTCTGTAGTAGTCACACTAATCAACCCCCCAGAGAAGTCTCCCGGTAAATAAGCCGCTCCCGATTTCCCGATGGTCATTTTTTCTAAAGTGCTTACGGGCAATAAATCGAAAGAAAACGTTCGACGATCAACCTCCGTACTTGGCGCCAAAGCACCGTTAATCAAGACATTGTTGTAACGCTCACTCAATCCGCGAACCATGACAAATTTTCCGTCATTGATAGTTACTCCCGGCACCCGTTGAATGGCTTGCGCCGCATTTCCATCGGTACCTTTACTCATTTGTTCAGCCGAAATCGCACTGATAACTTGTTTTGCTTTTTTTGTTTCAAGTAGTACAGCCGATTCGGTGTTTTTTCGTCGGCTCGTAGTGATTACTACGTCTTCCAATTTATAGCTTCCTGACCCTAAGGTTTTGTTGATGGTAATGGTTTCCCCCGCTTTAAGTGTTACTTTCTCTTCGATCGTTTCATATCCCACAAAACTGAAAACTAAAGAGTAGGTTCCGGGTTCAACTTTTAATTGGTATTTCCCTTTTTCATCGGTGGTCACGCTGTTGGTTGTGCCTTTAACGACTACATTGGCAAAAGGTAGTGGTGCATTTTTTGCATCTTTGTCTAAAATTGTTCCATTAATAGTCCCTTTTTGTGCAAAAGTTGTCAAACCAATTAGACAAAAGATGATCTTAAATATTTTCATTTTTAACAATTTGTAAAATTTTTTGCAAAGGAATGTTAGCTAAGTGAAGTGTAGGTTAAGAACGAGTTATATAAATATTGATTTATTGTTAACGCAATGTTAATCGATTAAATAATGGTTAACTCAAATTAGCATCCGTACAAAACCTAGGTAAAACACTATCTTTACCTCAAAATTTGCATAGCTTTACGTTATGAAGAAAAAAGACATTAAAATTCTATTGGTTGATGATGAACCCGATATCCTAGAGATTGTGGGGTACAACCTATCGCAAGAAGGCTACAAAATTGTAACGGCTACCAACGGTAAAGAAGCGGTTGCCGCGGCCAAAAAAGAGCGTCCACATCTAATCATCATGGATGTCATGATGCCCGAAATGGACGGTATGGAGGCTTGTGAAAACATTCGTAAAATCCCAGAGCTTTCCAATACTATTATTACCTTTTTAACAGCACGCAGTGAAGATTATTCGCAAGTGGCAGGTTTTGATGCGGGCGCCGATGATTACATTGCCAAGCCCATCAAACCCAAATTGTTAGTCAGTAAAGTAAAAGCCCTCCTTCGACGCTTGAAAGACGATGCGGTTTCTAATGAAAACATCACCGTCGGCGGTATCGAAATCAACCGAGAAGAATATAAAATTATTCGGGATGGGGAAGAAATTATTTTACCGCGCAAGGAGTTTGAATTATTTTATCTTTTAGCCTCCAAACCCGGGAAGGTTTTCAAACGCGAAGAAATTTTAGATAAAGTATGGGGCAATGAAGTAATTGTGGGCGGACGAACTATTGATGTACACATTCGAAAATTACGAGAAAAAATTGGCGAGGATCTTTTCAAAACGATTAAAGGGGTAGGGTATAAATTTGAATTGTAATTTGTAAATTTACCTTTTTAAGAATGAGATTCATGGGTTTAAAAGTTAAAAAAACCTACCGATTTGCAATTGTAACTTCGTTGTATATCACCCTGTTTTTTACCTCTTTGTTGGTATTGTATTTCTTGCTGAATGCTGATTTTTCATGGTTATTGATTCTTTTAGCCTCTGTTAGCGTTTTCCTTTTTTCGGTTTTTATAATTCAATACCGATCGGAAATGTTTATTTATCAAAGAGTTAAGAAAATATACGATGATGTCTCGTTACTCGATTCAGCAGTTTTAAGAAGTCAATTTATTACTACCGACATGGCAACACTAGAAAAAGAAGTTAAAAAGTATGCCATTAGTAAAAAAATTGAATTAGAAAACCTCAAAGTGCGCGAGGAATATAGACGTGAATTTATGGGTAATGTGTCGCATGAACTGAAAACTCCTTTATTTACCGTCCAAGGATATATTGACACATTAATGGATGGCGTCAAAGATAAATCGTTACGAGACAAGTATTTAGAAAGAGCCCAAAAAGGAGTAGAGCGGTTAGTGTACATCGTTCAAGATTTAGATATGATTTCTAAATTGGAAATGGGCGATGTCAAACTACAGTATACTGACTTTAACGTAGTCACGCTCGTTCAGAATGTATTTGATATGTTGGAAATGCAGGCGGATAAAAAAAATATTATCCTAATGTTTGATTCAAAATATAGCAAACCTATTCGTGTTCGTGCAGACCAAGAAAAAGTACAACAGGTTTTGATCAATCTCGTAATGAATTCCATTAAGTATGGAAAAGAGAATGGAACTACTGAAGTTGCGATTGAAGATTTCATTAACAATAAAGTAATTATCAGGGTTACCGATAATGGTGAAGGTATTGACGCGAGTAATCTATCACGCATTTTTGAGCGGTTTTACAGAGTTGATAAAAGTGGGTCTAGAAATGAAGGGGGCTCTGGGTTAGGACTTTCTATTGTGAAACATATTATTGAACATCACAACGAGAAAATATATGTTGAAAGTAAACCAGGAAAGGGTTCCGTTTTCTCGTTTACATTAGAAAAGGCTAAATAAATCACTTGGGAGTTCTTCTTCTCCTACCTTTGGTAATCCTTTGTAAAAAGGAATGGTGTCTAATTTTTCGTGTCTAAAATCTTTTTGACTGCACTGTGGTATTTTACCGTCTCTATGCAATCGTTTAGCTAAATATTCTTGTTCAAATTGCCCAGGTGTAGGGATAAAAAAGGCTTTCTTATCCAATTTCGCCAAATCCATAATCGTGGTATAGCCAGAGCGACAAATTACAATCTTAGCCGAATTTAATATGTCTGATAATCCTTCGGAAGTGAGGTAATTGTAAATTGTAAATGGGGGTTCAACTGTTTTTTTTATCGAGGATTCAACTACACCACGTATAAGTACAATTTCACCTTTAATTTGTTGCATTTCATGTCTAAGTTTTTCCTCCAATAAACTCCGCTGTGGCTCGGGACCCGACAGTAAAATGACATAATCAATAGTTTCCGGCACTTCTTTTTTAACTAAACGGCTCAACACACCAATGTAACGTGTTGTAATGGGTAACTTTTCAGGATGCCCCAATTTTCCTGATAGATTGATCGCACCGCCCCAATCGGGCACCCAACATTCTTGAAATTTTTGAATAAAAAAACGATGCAATCCGCTGGAAATCCAAGTGGTTTTTCCCGATAGTACGGTAAGTTGGTGCGTGATGATAACCGACGGAATCTTTTTGCTGTATACGCCCAATCGGTTGTCTGAAATAATGCCAGCCAGTTGATACTCGGCGATCCATTGGCGAACCAATTTCTTTTCTTCAAAAATGGCCGCAATTGTCTTGGGACTGTTTTTGAGTAATTTCCATTTGAAGTTTTTCGGATTCTTGGCGTAGGCAATATGATACGAAGGTAATTCCAAATGCACCAGCGCGGGAAACTCCCGTTGCAACAACGCCAAGGCCGCACCATCACTCGCAATAATAGGCTGAAAGCCTTCTGCGAGCAACTGTCGAATAATCGGGATGCAACGCGTAGCATGGCCCAATCCCCAGTTCAACGGCGCCACCAATATGTTCTTTCGGGTTTCCACAGCAGCAAAAATAAAATAATTTGTCATGCGGTGGATTTCCTTAATTTTGCCAAAACATTAAGAAATCACGTGGGCAGTAAAAATAAATTAAAACGATTCAGCGAAAACGCCAATTTTACCAATGTGATCCAACCCACCCGGGAGGAGGTTGTGGAAGGACGATTTCCCCAGCGCGGGATGTGGCGATCCTTTTTTAATAACGACAATCCTGTTGTGGTCGAATTGGGTTGTGGTAAAGGCGAATATACCGTAGGCTTGGCCCAACGCAATCCCAATAGGAATTATATCGGAATCGATATCAAAGGCGCTCGTTTTTGGCGCGGTGCGAAGACAGCTGCCGAACAAGGGTTGACTAACGTAGCTTTTGTACGCACCCAAATCGAATTGGTAGATTTTATTTTTGCCGAAAATGAGGTCGATGAAATTTGGATTACCTTCCCCGACCCGCAAATCAAATACAAGCGTACCAAACACCGCATGACCAATGCCGATTTTTTAAACCGGTACCAAAAAATCCTGAAGCCCGATGGATTGATGCATTTAAAAACCGATAGTGAATTTATGCACGGGTATACTTTGGGTCTTCTACACGGACTGGGTCATGAAGTAGTATATGCCAACCATAACATTTACCACAACTTAGGCGCTCCCGAAGAAGTTACTGAAATAAAAACATTTTACGAGCAACAATATTTGGAAATCAACAAAGCGATTACGTATATTCGTTTCAAAATCAAGTAGTTTTCCGTTAACCACGGTTTTATGACAGTATTCATCCCTTTTTTCACGGGATTGATTGCGGCTATCGTAGGGGTACTTCCCCCAGGGCTCATCAATATGACCGTTGCCAAAGTTCGTTTAACCGATGGAATCAAGCGTGCGTTGATTTTTGTTTCAGGCGCTTTGTTGGTTATAGCGGTTCAAACCTATGTTTCGGTTGTTTTTGCGCGCTACATCAGTCAGCACGACGAAGTGGTAGCCACCTTGCGTACGATTGGATTGGTCGTTTTTGGCGTACTTACCTTATATTTTTTCTTTTGGGCCAAAAAACCCACCTTGGAGGGCAGTGACCGCATTCAGTTGAAAAGCAAACGCAGTCGTTTTTTTATGGGAATGCTTATCTCCGCCTTAAATCTTTTGCCGATTCCCTACTATGTAGTCATCAGTGTTACCCTTGCTTCCTATGGTTATTTTGATTTTTCACTAGCACAAGAACTCAGCTTGGTCGCCGGTGTAACTTCAGGCTCTTTTTTGGTGTTTTATCTTTACATCGTGTTTATTAGCCATTTAAAGTCCAAAACCGATTGGGTGCTGCGCTATATGAACCGTATAATTGGTGCCATAACTGGGTTGGTGGCTTTATTGACGTTGTGGAATTTATTGCGTTAGTATGAAATCGTCTCCTGAAACAGCTTCTTTTTTTGAACGGGTGTATGCCGTGGTGCGTCAAATTCCCGAAGGACGCGTTACTTCGTATGGAGCTATCGCCAAAGCTTTGGGTGCCGCGCGTTCGGCACGAATGGTGGGTTGGGCTATGAATGCCAGTCACGGATTGGACGATGTTCCCGCCCATCGCGTTGTCAATCGCAGTGGGTTACTCACCGGGAAGCATCATTTTGCGGGAAGCCACTTGATGCAACAACTGTTGGAGCAAGAAGGGATTCGTGTGGAAAACGATCAAATTGTCGATTTTAAAGTCCACTTCTGGAATCCCGAAATCAATTCCGAATCAATTCCATAAACTGCTCGATAAGCTGGTTTTCGTAGTCAAAATTAACCTCCTCTTCCCAAGTCATTTGCGAAGGATAGTCGGTTTTATGGTGGTAAATTTTCCAGCGTTTGTTATGGTATTCTAGGGCGGTTAAGTTTTCAATCCAATCGCCCGAGTTGAGGTACAATGTGGTTCCTTTTTTGGTAGTTATCGATTCGATTTTGGGCTCATGGATATGCCCACAAACCACATAGTCGTAGCCGTTTTCAATGGCAATTTCGGCGCAGAGGGTTTCAAAATTGGAGATAAATTTTACCGCCGATTTCACACTGGCTTTGATTTTTTTGGAGAGCGAATAGGGTTCTTTTCCCATTTTTTGCAATCCCCAATTGATCATACGGTTGAGTAAAATCATGATGTCATAGCCCCAACCGCCGAGTTTGGCCAACCATTTGGCGTGGGTGATCGAAGCGTCAAACACGTCGCCATGAAAGAGCCATGCTTTTTTCCCGTCCAAGGTGAGCGTTAGTTTGTTGAGCAACGAAAAATTGCCCAAATGCACGTCGGTAAATTTTCGTAAGAGTTCGTCGTGATTGCCCGTCAAATAATACACTCGGGTTCCTTTGGCGCTGAGGCCAATGATTTTTTTGAGTACTTTTTGGTGGGCGGGCGGAAAATACGATTTTCGAAATTGCCAAATATCGATAATGTCACCATTCAAAATTAAGGTTTTGGGTTTGATGGAATTGAGGTATTCCAAGATTTCATTGGCGTGGCAGCCATAGGTTCCCAAATGCAGGTCGGAGATCACGACCAATTCTACTTTACGCTTTTTCATGGGATAATGTTTTCACAAAGGAATAGCATAGGTGTTGTGTGAGCGTAAGCTTGACTTTATGAAAAGGTAAAGGTATTGCTCTCTAAAAAGATTTTCTATAAGGATTTCTTAACCTCCTCGCTAGGCCTGACCGTCGTGGATATCCTGCCGGCGGGAGGGCGCTTTATCCGACGGCCGGCCGATAGCAACAAAGGGCAGGAGCAGGGTGGTAAAAACCGTGGGGGTGCTTCCTTCTCATCCAACTAAAAACAAGGATGTAAGCGCAAATTTGTCGTTTTTTTCCGCAAAACATTTTGAAAGCTTTAACGGTCGTTTCTTTGTATTTCCTTGTATCTTTGCAATCTAAAATCAGTCTTAATAAAAATGAAGTTAGAACGCAAAGCAATTCTTCAAGCGCTTGAAACCATTACGGTGGCGGGTGAAGGAAAAAATATGGTAGAGAGCGGCGCTGTTAAAAATGTGGTTACGTTTGGCAACGAAGTTGTGGTCGATTTGGTGTTGAAAACGCCGGCCATGCACATTAAAAAACGCGCAGAAGACGATATTCGCAAATTGATTCACGAGCAGTTTTCTCCCGAGGCTGAAGTGAAAGTTAATATCAAAGTAGAAGTCCCCGAGAAAAATGAAATCAAAGGGCAACCCATACCGGGCATCAGTAATATTATTGCCGTAGCTTCTGGAAAAGGAGGCGTTGGGAAGTCAACCACTACAGCCAATTTAGCGGTAACCTTGGCCAAAATGGGCTTTAAAGTTGGTGTTTTGGATGCCGATATTTATGGTCCTTCGATGCCGATTATGTTTGACGTAGAAACCGAAAAACCGTTGTCGATTGAAGTCGATGGCAAGTCGAAAATGAAACCGATTGAGAGTTACGAAATCAAGTTGCTTTCCATCGGATTCTTCACGGCGCCTGGTCAAGCGGTGATTTGGCGTGGCCCGATGGCAGCCAAAGCGTTGAATCAAATGATTTTTGATGCGGCGTGGGGGGATTTGGACTTTATGCTGATCGATTTGCCGCCGGGTACAGGTGACATTCATTTGTCGATTATGCAGTCGTTGCCCGTCACAGGAGCCGTGGTGGTGAGTACGCCGCAACCTGTAGCCTTGGCCGATGCGCGCAAAGGGGTAGCCATGTTCCAATCGGAAGCCATCAATGTGCCGGTACTCGGAATCATCGAAAACATGGCGTATTTCACGCCCGAAGAATTGCCCAACAACAAATACTATATTTTTGGAAAAGAAGGCGCGAAGCATTTGGCCGAAGACCTTCAGGTGCCGTTTTTGGGCGAAGTGCCTTTGGTACAAAGTATCCGTGAGGCAGGCGATTTCGGTCGACCAGCGGCTTTACAAACGGCTTCTCCACTAGAACAAGTATACGAAGCCATTGCGCGTAACGTAGTGTCCGAAGTGGTGCAGCGCAACGAACATTTGCCTCCTACCGAAGCGATCAAAATTACTACGATGGCAGGCTGTTCGGCGGTAAAGAAATAAATTAATTCATCATGCCTAGCGCGGTGCCTGCCGCACTGGGATTTTATACTTTTTGAGAACATGAGTCAGGATCAATTAATTGAAAATATTGAGAAAGCCCTCGAGGAAATTCGTCCGTTTTTGAATTCCGATGGCGGCGATATTACCTTGGTTTCGGTGGAAGACGACAAACACGTGAAAGTTCGCTTTGAAGGCGCTTGCACCGGTTGTAGTGTCAATCAAATGACGCTCAAAGCAGGGGTCGAAACGACCATCAAACGCTATGCTCCTCAAATTGAAACTGTAGAAAACGTTTCCTAAAGAGTAGGTTGGGGCGCGTCCCTCGAGGCCCACATGGGGTGTATTTATCACGTGTGTCCATCCTCGGGGTCGGGCTTTTGGCACTCGCGTCCTTACGGCGCGCTCAAACAAAGCCGCAATCCCTCGCGCAACCCCTGCTGCCGATGACATTTATCATAGATTAGAAAAATACGGTTCGCGATTTTTGTGCCGTATTTCAAACCCAAAACACGATGATTACAACCGATATTCTAATTATAGGCGCGGGCCCCACCGGATTATTTGCGGTGTTTGAAGCGGGTTTGCTTCAAATGAAATGCCACTTAATCGATGCCTTACCCCAACCGGGCGGGCAGTTGGCCGAACTCTATCCAAAGAAGCCCATTTTTGACATTCCCGGATTTCCCGAAGTGATGGCTGGCGATTTGGTCAACAACCTGATGGAGCAAATCAAACAGTTTCAACCCGGATTTACCCTAGGCGAAACGGCCGAAACCATTGATAAACTCGAGGATGGAACGTTTGTCGTGACCACCAATAAAGGAACCAAGCACCACGCCAAAGCCGTAGCGATTGCCGGTGGCTTGGGTACGTTTGAACCCCGAAAACCCTTGATCGACAACATCGCTGCCTATGAAGAAAAAGGGGTGGAATACTTTGTAAAAGATCCCGAATTGTTTCGCGACAAGCGTATCGTGATTGCGGGCGGTGGCGATTCGGCACTGGATTGGAGTATCTTCTTGTCGAATGTAGCGCGTGAAGTGACTTTGGTTCACCGTCGTAACGAATTCCGTGGCGCTTTGGATTCGGTGGAAAAAGTACAAGAACTCAAAAAATTAGGCAAAATCACCTTAATCACTCCCGCCGAAATAACCGCCATCGAAGGCGAAGGGCATGTAGAGCGTTTGACGTTGGATTGTAACGGCGCACAGCAAATTCTCGAGACGGATTATTTTATCCCGTTGTTTGGGTTAACTCCCAAATTGGGTGCTATCGCCAATTGGGGCTTGGAAATCGAGAAAAATGCGATTAAAGTCAACAATGCCTTAGACTACCAAACCAATATTGAAGGAATTTATGCCATTGGCGATGTCAATACCTATCCTGGCAAGTTGAAACTCATTTTGTGCGGTTTCCATGAAGCGACGTTAATGTGTCAAAGTGTGTACAATCGTTTGAACCCCGGCAAACGTTATGTATTGAAATACACTACGGTTTCAGGAGTAGACGGTTTTGACGGTACCCGAAAAGAAGCGGAGAAAGCGGTGGTGAAATCTATTGAATAACGTATGGCAACCGATATCACAATTTCCATTACCGATCGTGACGGGGTAACCCACGAAGTACAAGCCCCTACAGACATGAACATGAACCTCATGGAGTTGGTGCGGGCGTATGAATTGGCCCCCGAGGGAACGATAGGCGTTTGCGGCGGGATGGCCATGTGTGCTTCCTGTCAGTGTTATGTCTTGAACGACATTGCATTACCCGAAAAAAATCCCGATGAAGAGGCCATGTTGTGGGAAGCTTACAACGTTAAAGACAACAGCCGATTGGGTTGTCAAATTCACCTCACGCCCGAAATTGATGGTTTGGCTATTGAATTGGCCCCTTATGCTTAGTTACAAGCCAAGTTTAGGCATAACGACGGGTAACAATCGCTCTACAAATCGCGTATAGGCTAAGGTGGAAGGATGAAGGCCGTCTTGCGCGACCAATGCCGGTTGCTGTAACCCGAGCTGGGTGATATCGGTAATGTATACAAAACTTATTTGTTGGCTCGCACAATAATCGGAAGCAAACTGGTTGTAGGTTTGCAGTGCCGCCGAAATCGAGGTATTCCCGTTGCCAAATGGGGTAAACGCATAATCGGGAATCGAGAGAACCACTACCTTATTTCGATTACCTCCTGCTTTTTCAATCGCTTTTTGAACCAGTTCCGGGAAATCATTTTCATAAAAACTAAACGGCATGTTTTGGTATTGATTGTTCACCCCAATTAAAAGGGTAACCAAGTCAAATGTATTCGGCGGATTGGTTTGATTGATGGCATTTTTGAGTTGCGGAGTGGTCCAACCTGTTTGGGCAATGATTTGCACCTCAGAAAGTCCGTTGCCGCGACGGGCATTGATACTGTCGCGAAGTTGTGTCGGGAAATTGCAGGTACTACAAACCGATTCGCCTTTGGTGTAACTATCGCCCAACGCCAGAATTTTGAGCACACGGGTATCGGGCGGAGCGGTAGTATCGTCCTTGTCTTTTGAACAATTCACAAGGGAAAGCACGAGAAATATGAGAAGTAATCGCTTCACTACATTGAAATATTTCAGCAAGTTAGCGTACTTTATTCCAAAAAAAAAGGCACAATTGTTAAACTGTGCCTTTTCGAATGTTTCCACATCAATTATTTTTTCAACAATTGAAGAGTTTTGCTACTGTTTTGTTTGATTATTTTGACAAAATACACGCCGCTTTCCCATTCGGAAGTGGGGATTGTTAAATCGGTTGAATTGTAGACCGTTTTTTCAACAACCAGTTGCCCCAAGGCATTACATACTTGATAGGCATCGGGCAAGTCGGTTCCTGAGGAAATATTTATTATGGCATATTCTTGCGCGGGATTGGGATAGATTTTTAGGTTATCAAACAATTCAAATTCAGAACGACTTAAAGGTGCTAGGCAAGCTTGGGAGCTGGGTAACGTGTTTCGGCGGGGTGAATTTTGAATCACCGCTAAAATACGTGCCTTTTGATTTAGCGTAAAGATATTCATACAACTATCGTTGGTATAATCCATGTAGTTTTCGATCATATCATTGCCAGTGGCAGCGGGACAAGAATCGTAAGTGTCGGCACAATCATAGTTTTCATTGGCTGCTGCGGGAGTGTCGGGGCAATAATCTTTGGCGCTATCGGCCGTATTTACGGTGCAACTTGAATTATCTCCCCAAATATGTCGTAGTCCAAAGCAGTGACCAATTTCATGCGTTGCCGTTCGACCCAAATCATAATCTGTAAAATAACTCCCCGGTGCAATTTGACTGGATCCAAAGCAGCGGTAATCAATAATCACACCGTCGGTAGTTGCGGTATTGGTCACTCCTGACAACCCTGAAAGTCCAGAGCCATAGGGAAATTGTGCATATCCCAAAACGCCATACAATTCGGCTGAAGTACTGGTGCTAAAGGCGCAAACCCAAATGTTAAAATATTGGGTGGGATCCCAAATGGTATTGGGTTTTAGCGTGCCCTCGACACTGCTTTCTGTGGCCCAACTCGCCGTGCCTAGATTGACGCGGTCAATTCCATTGGTAGCGGTGCCATCGGGTTTGCGTTGCGCCATACAAAATTCAACTTCAATATCAGCGCCTACAGCATTGGTATTGTACCCGTTGGTGTTTACCATTCGACGAAAGTCTTGATTTAATACCGTGATTTGCGATAACACCCGCGCATCAGAAATATTTTCATTCGTTCCAACCGCATCTCCATTGTGGATTACATGCACCACGACTGGAATAGTTACTACTGTCGCTGCTGATTTACCGCTGAGGAGTTGGGTTTTAATGGCTTCAACTTTTGGAGCAATCCATTGTTCAAAGGCGGCGGTATTTCGTGAGGCATCTTCGTTTTGGAGATACGTTTCATATTCTGTTGTTGCACAGCGAATTTTTCCATGGGTAGGATTGATTTTTTCAACGGGGGTGCCAAAAAGCAAGCGTTGGGTTTGACTAAAGGAATGAATTCCAACAAGTACAGTCAGTAGGGTGATTAGTTTTTTAGTCATATTACAATCTTATTTAGGGGCTAAAAGTATTTCTATTGCGCCTTTACGTCTAATTTTTGAGGTAAACCCATTTTTTTCAACGGTCAAACTACAGAAAGAACAAAGGAGTTCACAAACGAACTCCTTTATCATGAAAAAAATATATCACATTACGGAATTCACGGAAATTATAAAATAGCAAATCCAAAAGCGCTGTTAACCCAGTGGGTTGCTAATTTTTACAATCAGGATTATGAAAACAAGCGTATGATGTGAATCCGTAATGTTTTGGGGTAAACTAAGTTTTACTTAATTTTTTACTTTGTTCAAATTTTCCTGTGGCTGTTTCCACCATTACCTTGTAGATGTAAATCCCTTTGGATAATCCACTCACATTAAGCTCTATTTCCTGAATGCCTCCGTCAATGGAGGTGCGGAGTGGCTGTTGTACCCGCCGTCCAGAAAGGTCATAGACGGTCACTTCAACAGTTCCCGCTGCCTTGGATACAATTGGAATTTTGGTTATTTCTTCCACAGGGTTGGGATAATTTTGCCCTAAATAGAAGGTATTGGATTCAAAGGTTTGGGTATTCAATACGGGTCCAGCAACATAAATGGTATGGGTTAGATCAAAACCATTGGCAATCGAACCGGTTATCGTAGACATTTCACTTGTCACGCCATCAGAAAAAACATTGTCGTTGGCATTATAGGTATACCCCGTCATCCCTTTGGTGTATCCATAACTTGTAGCACTATTCACTTGCACTACAGCGCTATTCGATCCCTCAGGAAAGGCGATTTGAGTGACCAATAGTGAAGTTCCCGAGGCACTGTAAATATGAACGTGAATATGGGTTGACCTTCCGGTGTACCATCCTGGAAAAATAGAAGTAAAGGCCACTTGTCCATTGGTGTCGGTTGTTTGTCTGCCTCGAAGAAATGTGTTGTTTGTATAGTTTACCGTTTGCATACCCGTTCCGCCGTATTGCGAATAGTATCCATCTTTATCACAATGCCAAATATCAACGAGGGCGCCTTGAAGGGCCGTACAATTGGCATTCACGTTGATGATTGTGATGGTAATATCCATAGGAATACCCGTGCGGTCTCCCGTGATATTTGTTCGAACCAAGCTAGAAGGTGTTAGCGTTGGAAATGGACCGGCCGTTTCACTGTTGGTTACAGTACACGTGGTGGTTTCAGACTCCGATTGATTGGCACGTAAAAGGCTAGGTACAACGATGGCCGCTCCAAGAAGGCTGAATCCTTTTCGTAAAAAATCCTTTCTTTCCATAATTTTCTGTTTTAGTGATATAAAGAAATAGCAAAGGAAATGGACAGCCTAATTATTGAGGTAAACAGAAAAGAAATAGCGGTTAACTCGTTTTTTATAACTGAATTAAGCCTAAAATGGACCCTTCACATAAGGATTCCATTTCACATAAATGGGGCGATATAAGTTGTAATCCATCGCGGTCTTCAAGCAATCGATTTTCAAATTCAAAAGCCCCCGCCAAGCAAATAGCCCACAGCGGATGGTTGGGTTTTTGCGGCATAAATTCAAATTCTTCCCGATTGCTAAACTGCCGAAGGGTCAAATGCATTGGATTATTTTGCCACTGAAAAAAAGGCAATTCCAGGGTTTGAAGTTGCGATTGACCTGGCGCGGAATTATAGTGAATTAGGATACAGTTCACAGTTTCCGAAGCGAACGGATTGGTGATGGCAACATGATTTTCTGCCGTGGGATACAATTCAAGAAAATTACCCACAGGAATCGCGTGCATTTTTTCGGGTTTTTGAACTTGGATACCACCCGCCAATGGAATCGCAAGTATTGTATTGAATTTGGGCATAAAGTGCCAACTTCCTTTGGGCGAGAGTGTCAGGTCAACAATACAAATTTCATCCTGTATTTCGGCAATAGTTCTCTTTTGATAGGTTGCGGTTGACTCCGTTTTTTGGAGAAAACGTTTATAAATAATGGAAGGTTGCTGTTTCATTCGTTTTAGGTTAAAAGGACATCGCGGAAGGTATCGCCAATGGGTAATACAAATTCACCGAGCGATACCGTTTTATTTTGAATCGACTTGATGTGTTGAGTACCTACAATGTAAGAACGATGAATTCGTTTGAATTTTTGATTGGGAAGTTTATCCAAAATACTTTTCATGGCATGGCGGGCTACAATTTTTGTTCCGTTGGTGAGATGAATTTGTACATAGTCATCCATACCTTCAATAAAAATAATGGTATCAAATTCAAGCCGGTACAATTTGTAATCCGCGCGTACCATTAAGTGCGTTTGGATTTGAAGATTTTTTCGGAATTCAAACTCATTACGTGCTTTTAACGCTGCTTGTTTAAAACGTTCTTCCGAAAAGGGTTTCAACAAATAGTCGGTGGCATTGACATTAAATCCATCGACAGCATATTCACTAAAAGCGGTCGTGAAAATCACAATCACATCATGATCCAACAATTTGTAAAAATCAATGCCATTTTTATTGGGCATTTGGATGTCCAAGAAAAGCAAGTCTACAGGAAACTTACGAATGTGTTTAAGGGCTTCACTTTGAGCGGTAAAGGTTTTTTCAAGGGTAATAAAGTCAATTTGGGCGCAATAATGGGTAATCACTTGCAACGCCAAAGGTTCGTCATCAATAGCTATAGCGCGAATCATTGTAAATCTATTATTAGGGTCACTTCATATACTTTTTCATCTTCAAAAACCGATAGGTTATACCGTCCCGTATACATCAAATCCAATCGTTTTTGGGTGTTTTTTAGGCCCTCTGCTGTCCGCAGTTCTTCGTCTATAGAATGGGCAGCTTTGGGATTCTTAACCGACATCGTTAAGGTCTGGTTTTCAATTAAGATATGAATCAAAATATACGATTCTGCATCGGGATTGATGCCGTATTTAAAGGCATTTTCAATGAAAGGAATCAATATAAGTGGTGCAATGGCTTTTCCAAAAGGTTCGCCTTCAATCTTAAAATCCAAAATAACGTTTTGGTCAAGCCGCAATTTTTGTAGCGCTATATAGTCCTTGATATAATTGAGTTCTTTGTCTAAAGTAACGTATTCCTGATTACTTTCGGTGACGACATACCGCATAATCCCCGAAAGTTTCAAGACAGCATTGGGGGCTTCATCCGATTTTTGCAAGGTTAGCGCATATAAGCTGTTTAAGGTGTTGAATAAAAAATGCGGATTAATTTGCGCTTTTAGATAGGAAACTTCGGCAATTTTTTTCTCAGTATTAATTTCGTTCAAACGGTTTGACATTTTAATAAGAAAGGCAAAGGCAATGACTAACAAATAGGGAATTAAGATTTGGGCATCAAAAATCTCTGAAGGCTCTCTGGGTTCAGGGAAGTTTGGGAATCCCTTTGATCTAGGCATAAATCGTTGACTACCGAAAATAGCATTGGTGATACCAATAATCCCGAGATAAGCAAAAACGACAAAGGCAAAAAAGAGTAGTTTTTTTTTGGCCAAAAACAGTTTGGGTATTACAACGTAATAATAGGTGTAGAATAGGAGAAGGAGAAATACAAAACGGACAAATGATTTTTGAAACGGACTGATGTAAATCAATTGCCAACCTTCACCAAAATCAGGAGATGATAAGATGGGAATGCTTAGAAAGGCAAAGATGCCTAGGATATTAATAAGGTAAAAGCGGGTTGAATTTTTCATAAATATTCTAACACTATCAAAGATAGCGAGAAATATTTCAAGCTTGCGGATTATGCGACGAATGAAGTGTTTTTGTAGGTGAAATAATTTAACTTTATCTAGAATTGAACGTTTTTATCCTTGCTATTTCGTTTCATTTATCTCAACGCTAAATTAAAAAGTGTAACATTTTTTGAAACTTGCCGTATAAAAATATATTTTGCATAAATGTCATCACCTGAATATCAGCCTGGCTTACATGCCTTGTTAACCTTGCATGTAACGCGAACAGAATTTTTAATGAATGCAGCGCTATTCGTTCAATTTACAGACCTAATGTTGGCTCAATTTGAATTGGAAAAAGTTGGTTTTTCACAACATGTTTTTGAGAACGCGAGTTATACAATAGCATATTGTTTGAAAGAATCTCATATTTGTATTCATACTTGGCCAGAACATCAACAACTTACGCTGGATATCTATTTGTGTAATTACCAACAAGACAACAGCGAAAAGGTGAGAGCTTTGGCTCAAGCGTATATTGACTTTTTTGAAGCAACTATTCTCAAACAATTTGAAATTCAACGCTAAATGACTTTATCTTGTTTTCATTGCGACACTGATACTACTGTGGATCTAACTTTTGAGCCTACTTTTTTTGTGTGTCCAAATTGCCAAAGTGTTTATGGAAAAGATTCCGATGCAGAATGGCGTGTAAAACATAAATTAAAGGGGGAAATAACGCAAGAACTCCCACTTCAATTAGGACAAAAGGGAACAATTTATGGGGTAACATATACCATTACGGGAATCCTTGTCAAGTCTTCTTACAGTTATTATCATTGGGTTGAATATGTTTTAGTTGATGATGCAGCCAATTTTAGATACCTTTCGGAATCGCAGGGGCATTGGATTTGGATGCAAAAAATACCAGAGTCTGACCAGGTAAATTTTGAAATTTATACTGCCGAATGTAATGGTGAAACTTTCGATTTATACGATAATTCAACGCCCAAACTATTAATGGCTCATGGATATTTTGATTATGACATCCAAAAAAAATATTCTTTACGCGAATATATTAATCCACCGCATTTATTGTCTAAAGAGGAGTACAATAACTATGAAGTGCATTTCAAAGGTGAGCACATTAGTCGAAGAAACATAAAAAAAGCATTTAATTGTTCGGTGATGCCTCCAAAGATTGGTGTTGGAATCGTTCAACCTCCCGTGTTTTCATTTCAAAAAGCAATTATTGTTTTTGCAAGTGTTGGGATACTAATGTTATTCACCTTATTTTTTCGTAATCTTGGTCGAAATGAAGCGCAAGTAGTTAGCATCGATTTGCCCATGGATAAAGCGCAAGGGAGTACATTGAACACTCCTTCATTTACACTTGAAGGTATGGCTGCTTCCTTGAAAATTGATGTTTCAACCAATGTAGATAATTCATGGGCAAGTTTGGAAGTTGCGCTCATTAACGAGATTACCCAAGACGAAGTGTATGCCAATAAAGATGTTGAATATTACCACGGTTACGAAGGTGGAGAGAATTGGACAGAAGGAAGTACCAGTGAAAGTTTTACCATCTGTGGTGTAGGTCCGGGAAAATATCATCTCGCATTGACCCCTTCCAAGGAAAGCGATATGAGTAATGGCGATAAAATGTATGTCACAGCGCAGTGGGAGGTGCCTACCCTACGTAATTTTTTAATGACCTTACTTTTTATGGGAATTGCTCTTGTGGGAGGGTATTATTTAAATTTAATGTTTTTGGAGAAGCCACGATGGCAAGACAGTGACTACTCACCTTACGAAGAATAAATATGGAAAAATTGACACATTTCATTCGTGAAAATAAATTAGCTTTGATACTTGGAGCTCTATTTTATGCTTATTTTTTATACAGTTCTGTAGCCGGTAATCGAATTTGTGATTGTGAATCCACACAAGAATACCGCTCCTCCAATGTAGTGACAACCCGCAATCATTTTTATCACAAATAAAACAATACCTTATGACACTTACTCCTATTTTAAATTCAATTGTTTTTTCAATTATTGGTATAGTTATCCTATTTATTGGATACTGGATATTGGAAAAAATGACGCCTGAAAATACGTGGAAAGAAATTGTTCACAATAAAAATACGGCCTTGGCAATAGTTATGGGGGCATTAATTATTGGAATCTCTTTGATTGTTAGTGCCGCTATTCATGGGTAAAAAATTTCGATTCGAACTCTTATTACTTTTTGCAGTTTTTGTCATTGCTACTTGCGGATTAATCTATGAATTAGTCGCAGGGACATTGGCTAGTTACCTATTAGGGGATTCGGTAAAACAATTCTCTTTTATCATTGGTGTCTATTTGTTTTCAATGGGAGTGGGCTCGTATTTTGCCAAATTTATCCAAAAAAATTTACTGAAGACTTTTGTTGAGATTGAAATTTTAGTGGGTTTAGTTGGTGGATTGAGCTCAGTAGTATTGTATTTTTTATTTGAAAATGCCGCTTCTTTTCAGTTCGTGCTTTATTTCTTGGTTTTTGTAACGGGTTGTTTAGTTGGACTCGAAATCCCGCTTTTGATGAATATTTTAAAAGATCGAGTGGCCTTTCGTGATTTAGTATCTAATGTTTTTGCGTTTGATTACATAGGAGCGCTTTTAGCGTCTATATTATTTCCACTTTTTCTGATGCCCCATTTCGGGATTATGGGGACCTCGCTTTTTTTCGGAATGATCAATGTTTCCATAGCTATTGTCTTGAGTTTTGTATTGCAAAATGAGGTAAAACGCCCCCGAATACTTCAATCGAAAGCCTTAATTTCTTTTACAATATTGGCTGTTTCTTTCTTATTTTCCGACCGATTGCTCGGCCTTTCAGAGGAAAAGTTTTATGGAGAGAATATCATTTACACTCAAGCAACACCCTATCAGCGTATCGTTCTCACACATCAAAAAAGTGATTATCGATTGTACTTAAACAATAACCTTCAGTTCAGTTCACAAGATGAATACCGATACCATGAAGCCTTGGTACACCCTGCGATGTCTATGGCACCCAAAATTGATCACGTATTAGTGCTTGGAGGTGGTGACGGGCTTGCTGTGCGCGAGGTGCTCAAGTATCGTGATGTAAAGTCCATAACGCTAGTCGATTTGGATGCAGGGATGACAAAATTGTTTCAAACGAATGCTATCCTGAAAGGGTTTAATAAAAACAGCTTAAACCATCCCAAAGTAACCGTATTGAATCAAGATGCCTACATTTGGTCAAAAGCCAATACGAAACGTTTTGATGTAGTAATTATTGATTTTCCCGACCCTTCCAATTATAGTTTGGGTAAATTATATGCTCTAAATTTTTATCAAACCCTTCAAAAGAATCTTACAGAAAATGCTGTCGTGGTAGTACAAACCACCTCTCCTTATTTTGCGCCAAAATCGTTTTGGTGTATTCAAAAAACGATACAACATGTTTTTCCACAGGTTGACGCCTACCATGCCTATGTCCCTTCTTTTGGGGAATGGGGCTTTTCAATTGCAATCAACGGATTTGGGACAACTTTCAACACGGTCTATCGAACCGTTCAAGGGCTTCGTTTTTATACCTATCAATTTGACACGATGAATCAGTTTCCGTCCGATATGATGCAAAAGGATGTCGAAATTAATCGATTGGATAACCAAATTTTAGTTCGCTATTTTGATGAAGAGTGGGGCCGAATTCAATAAATCCAGACGGAATTTCTTTAAAAGTATCGCAACAGCATTAGTTGTTTTGCCGATGTTGCAGGCGTGCAAACAAAAGGCAAAACAATGGGTGGTTAAACTTACCGGAACAAGGCATGTGCTCGGACATCGTTTGTGGAGCAAAGATTTTCCTGCCCCCACAGCACACTTGTCGGTACCGATTGTTATTGTAGGTGGAGGTGTTACAGGACTCAGTGCTGCACGGCAATTGCACCGTAAAGGGCACGATGATTTTTTACTCCTAGAAATGGAAGATCATGTGGGGGGAAATGCTTCAAATGGTGAAAATACCTATACAAAATATCCCCTCGGGGCGCACTATCTACCGTTACCTAATCGGGAAGACCACGAATTGATTGCGTTTTTAAAAGAGTCAAAAATTTTAAAAGAAGAGGACCAAACTGGGCTATTGAATTTTGATGAAACGCAAATTGTTTTTGCGCCCAACGAACGCATTTATTACCGGAATGCCTGGCACGAAGGATTGATTCCTAAATCGGAGTTGAGCGCTAATGATGAAGCACAATTTGCTGCTTTTTTTCAACAAATGGAGTACTACCGCTCTCAAAAAACAGCGGGGAAATATTGGTTTGATATTCCGCTAAAAAATGTCATTTGGGTAAATGAAAATCGCGCACTCGATCAGATGACAATGCGGGAGTGGATGGAGAAACAATGGAGTTCTTCTAAATTATTTGCCTATGTAGATTACTGTTGTCGTGATGATTTTGGGTTGGGAATTGACTATGTATCTGCCTATGCAGGCATTCACTATTTTGCTGCTCGGAAAAAAAATGCCCAACCTGAATATGAAGATGGGGTACTCACATGGCCAGAGGGAAATGCTCGTTTAGTACGTCATTTTCATAGTTATGTTAAAGATAAAACGAAAGTCAATCACATAGTGTATGAGGTGAAAATCAAAGTGGGAGGAGTTGAATTATGGGTTTTTGATGCTCAGAAGAATCAATCTTTGATCATCCATGCCCAAAAAGTCATTATGACAACTCCACAGTTTGTGAATGCCTATTTGTTTGATTCGCACAAAAAATATGCCCGCTCTTTTCATTACGCGCCTTGGTTATTAGCCACATTAGTCGTCTCTGAATTAAAGGATAATGAAACTTATCCGCTGTGTTGGGATAATGTTTTGTATGAATCCGATGGTCTAGGCTATATTTACGATCAACATCAGCATTTGAATCAAGTTTCAACTCCCAAAGTCATTACCTATTATCACAGTTTTTCTTCCGATAACTGCAAAAGAGACCGTAGATTACTTTATCAAAAACCGGCAGAGTATTGGCAACAAAAAGTCTTTAACGAGCTCAAGAAAGCGCATCCGACAATTGAACAAGTAACAGAATCTATGACCATTCATCGGTTGGGACACGGAATGATAAGTCCGAAGCCCGGGTTTATCACAGGGCAAGCCCGACGTAATGCGGCACAAACCATGGAAAATCGTATTTATTTTGCGCACACTGATTTGTCGGGTATTTCTATTTTTGAAGAGGCTTTTCATCAAGGTATTGATGTTGTAAATCAACTTTTGTCATGAGTACACCTTGGATCTATAATCAAAAAAAGGATACATTGTTTATTCTTTTACCTCCGTTCCTTATTGTAGGGGTAGTCTTGTTATGTCAACCTTTTTTTAGCCATTTAGAGGATAAATATGAGTTTGTGAACTGGTTGGTATTCATTGTTTTTATTGATGTTGCACATGTTTATGCCACCTTGTTCAAAACGTATTGGGTCTCTGGAGAAGTTGGTAAACATCGACTCCGCTATTGGGGTATACCCTTAGGTTGTTTTGTCTTGGGCGCTGTATTGTATGCTTTGGGGAGCAAAACTTTTTGGTCGGTTCTAGCTTATTTGGCGGTTTTTCATTTTATAAGACAACAATATGGATTTATGCGGCTGTATAGTAGAACAGAGCATACGAGTTTGCTTAAACGCCGTTGGGATACCGTGATGATTTATGCTGTAACAGGATTACCAATGCTCTATTGGTTTATCACCCCCGACCGAAATTATACTTGGTTTACTCCAGATGATTTTTGGCGACTTTCTTTACCAAACGCAAAACCGTATTGGTATGTTTTGTATATACTTTTTTGGCTAGTCCACATTACAATCACGTTTAAAGAATATCAAAAATTTAACCAAATCAATTGGCCAAAGCAAATGATCATAGTGGGAACAGCCATTTCGTGGTTTACTGGGATTGTTTACTTAAATAGCGACTGGGCCTTTACTGCGATTAATGTTGTGTCGCATGGAGTTCCTTATATGGCCTTGGTTTACTTTAATGAAATCAAGAGCAAGCCCAACGAATTGATTATCGGACAGATACCAAAACAAGCTATTGGCGTTATCACTTTTGTAATTATTGTATGTGGTTTCGCTTTTTGCGAGGAATGGCTTTGGGAAGTTATGGTATGGAAAGAACATTTTACATTTTCAGATTTAGCGACTTTAAACTGGACTGCCCTATGGGTACCTTTGTTAACAGTACCTCAATTCACACATTACATTTTGGACGGAATCATCTGGAAACAAAAAAAGCGAGCAGAAAATTCGGCTCGCTCAACATAACTAAGTTGTATTTTTACACCAATTCCTCGCGAGTGACAACCATCTCTTCAATCGCATCCCATAAACCAAGGCGTTTTTCCAAAGCTTGTTGGGAAACTTCGAGCACTTCATTCCATTTGGTTGCGCTGTCTCCACAAAGTTCTGTAATCATTTGCATCGCCATCGGACCGTGCTCATCGCCATCCAATTCGATATGACGTTCAAAGTAGTAAATTAGCTTTGACAAATCGGTTTGTGGGAAATTTTGCTGGAAGTTCTTTAAAATCTCAGTGAACATCGTCGGAATCAAATCTTCTCTCCCAAAAGTAAAAGCAGCTGCAATTTTATGCGCCTTCCCTTCTTCAATGACCCGAAAGGTGAAGTCTAAAAATGCGCGTACCTTCGGATGCACTTCCGCATGTTTGATGGAAACAAATATGTTTTGCGTTTTTTGAATATCCTCCAAAAAGCGTTGAACCGCCAGCGTATTGGCTCCGCATTGGTTCATGGCGTCCAAGTACATCTCAAAATGACTTTGGCGTTTTCCATCCATCGCAAGGTCTGTTTCTTCCGCCACAACAATTTCATTAATCAAATAGCGTACTTCAGGATTTCCAACCGGTAACCATGGCGTCGTGGTACAGGTGAGTTGCTGTTGTAACGCTTTTAACAACGACATAAAATCCCAAACCGCATAGACATGGTGTTCTAGGAAACAGTGTAAATCGTCAAGGGTTCGAATTTTATCGTAAAGCGGATGCTGTAGCAATTGGTCTTTCAACGGTTGAAGAGCGCCGTTTATGTCTGAAATTTGCATAGTATTTTTTTGTAAAAATAAAAATGCTTCTCAAATACAAGAAGTATTTTATATCAATTTTATTTATTGTTTGATTTTTTTTGAAAGGTTATTCCAACTCTACTGAGACTCTTTCTCAAGCGGGAGTGTAAATAAAGAATTTGCTCTAGACACCAGATGTTAATTTTGATATAAAACACGACATTGTTCGTTCTTAATTGTATTTTTAACCAACTAAACTTACGAATATGTATAACCAATCTTTAAAAGTTTTTGTACTGCTTTTACTTTTTTTAAGTACAGAGATTATCGCTCAGAAAAAAGATAAAAATACAGCGCCACCTGCACAAGAAGCCAAGAAACCCGAGGGTAAGAAAGAGCCAAAACCCTACAAAAAAGTAATCGATTCAACGGCCATCACTCAAAAAGGCTTGATCGATGTACACAAGGTTGCAGATAAATACTTGTTTGAAATTCCAAATTCCCTTATCGGAAAAGAAATTATGACCACCACACGGTATTCCAAAACACCCGCTGGAGGTGGAATTTTTGGTGGGGAAGAAGTAAATCGACAGGTCGTTCGTTTTGAAAAAGGGTTAAACAACACCATCATTTTGCGTTCCATCACCTATGTGATCATGGCCAAAGAGGAAGACAAACCCATCACCCAATCGGTGCGAAACTCCAGCGCCGATCCTATTATTGGGATTTATGACATTTTAGCCTACAAAAAAGACGAAGCCGGCAAAGAAAATGTGGCCAGTGTAATTGACATGACTCCCACTTTTGAAGCCGATGTGCAAACCTTTTCCTTGGACCCGATCAAAAAGCAATTGTTAAGCATCCAAGCGTTTCAAAAAGATAAATCGTTCATTCAATATGTAAAAAGTTTCCCTATTAATACAGAAATCAGAACGACGAAAACATTTACCACGGTAGCACCTCAAATCTCCAGAACACCCGCACCTAAAATTGGCGTTGATTTACCTGCAGGTTTAGATGCTGGGGTAGTAACTATGGAATTGAATACTTCTTTTATTTTATTGCCCGAAAAGCCCATGCGCAAGCGTACTTTTGATAAACGGGTAGGGTATTTTGCCAACCGATACAGTGTTTTTGAAGAAGAATCGCATAAAGCCGATACCGATATTTTTGCGGTTCGCTGGCGTTTGGAACCAAAAAATGAAGAAGACGCTCAAAAACAAAAACGAGGTGAGTTGATCGAACCCCTTAAGCCGATTGTTTATTATATCGACCCGGCAACACCTGATAAGTGGAAACCCTTCATTAAACAAGGAATTGACGATTGGCAAGTAGCCTTTGAAGGCGCAGGGTGGAAAAACGCTATTCGCGGCGAATATTGGCCTGAAAACGATCCGACCATGAGTTTGGAAGACGCCCGATTTTCGGTGTTGCGCTACTTTGCTGCCGATATCCAAAATGCCTACGGTCCGAACGTGCACGACCCGAGAACAGGGGAAATTATGGAAAGTCACATCGGTTGGTACCATAATATTATGAGTTTGTTGCGCGATTGGTATCTCATTCAAACCGCGGCAGTCGATCCCAAAGCAAGAAATAAAAAATTTGACGATCAGTTAATGGGTGAACTCATTCGTTTTGTAGCCGCTCACGAAGTAGGCCATACCCTTGGTTTACGACATAATATGGGAGCAAGTAATGCTACACCGGTGGAAATGTTGAGAAATCCCGAATACCAAAAGAAAAACGGTCACACCTCTTCCATTATGGATTATGCCCGATTTAATTATGTGGCGCAACCCGGCGATGGGGTCACCGATCTATTCCCGCGTATAGGCGATTATGATAAATGGGCCATCAAATGGGGATATTCCTATTTTGCAGATGCGAAATCGGAAGAGGAGGAGAAAGCCTTGCTCAACGAAATGACCAAAGAAGCCTACAAAAATCGCCGTCTTTGGTTTGGTACCGAAAGTAGTCCTTTTGATCCGCGTTATCAAACAGAAGATTTAGGCGATAATGCAATGAAAGCCTCCGAATATGGGATTAAAAATTTAAAATACATTTTACCCAACCTTATCGAATGGAGTAAAGAAAAGGGCGAAGATTATTCGGAACTAGAAGACATGTACACCGCTTTGGTGGGTCAGTTTAGACGCTATATGGGTCATGTGACGAAAAATGTGGGCGGAATTTATGAGACCCCAAAAACCTATGACATGCAAGGCAACGAATACGAAACGGTGCCGTCAAGCATTCAAAATGAAGCGGTAGACTTTTTGAATAAGCAATTGTTTAAAACACCTACTTGGTTGTTGGATCAAAATATCTTGGCAAAAATTTATCCCGATAAAGGAGTCGAACTCATGCGTGGAATACAAGAAGGTACGCTCTCCAGTTTAATGTCGTTGGATCGAATGGCCCGTTTGATGGAAACCGCTTCGTTAGGAAAAGATAATTACTCGGTAGACGAATTGATGAGCGATTTGAAAAACGGAATTTTCTCGGAACTTAAATCCAATACCCCGATTGATGTGTACCGAAGAAATTTGCAAAAAGCGTTTGTTTCAAAACTGATTGATGCGATCAAATTGGATAAAAGTGCGGTGGCCAATTTTAACGGAAGACGCATCGTTATGGTCGACACCGATTTGCCCTCGATTGCACGCGGTCATTTAATAGAACTGAAAAATCAATTGAAAGTGGCCAATACTACGACAACCGATCGTTTAAGCAAATTTCATATCGCTGATTTAATCGCCAGAATTGATCAAGCGCTGAATCCAAAGTAAAATCTCATGTAATGCCAAAAAAAATGCTTCACAACTCGTGAAGCATTTTTTGTATAAAAGGAAGTTATTTTATTTGAATGCTGGGATTCCCGTAATATCAGCCCCTGTGATTAACAAGTGGATATCATGCGTTCCCTCATAGGTAATCACCGATTCCAAGTTCATGCTGTGACGCATAATCGAGTATTCTCCCGTGATTCCCATACCGCCTAATATCTGACGGGCCTCACGCGCAATGTTGATCGCCATATCCACGTTGTTGCGTTTTGCCATCGAAATTTGAGCAGTAGTCGCTTTTCCTTCGTTTCTCAAAACACCCAAACGCCAGGTCAATAATTGGGCTTTGGTGATTTCGGTAATCATTTCGGCCAATTTTTTCTGTTGCAATTGATAGGCTGCAATCGGTTTGTCAAATTGGATGCGCTCTTTCGCATAACGTAAAGCGGTGTCATAACAGTCCATCGCAGCGCCAATCGCTCCCCAAGCAATTCCATAACGTGCCGAATCCAAGCAGCCTAGCGGCGCACCCAATCCGGATTTGTTGGGTAATAAATTTTCTTTAGGAACCTTTACATTGTCGAAAATCAATTCTCCCGTAGCCGAAGCGCGTAACGACCATTTGTTGTGCGTTTCGGGCGTAGAAAACCCTTCCATGCCGCGTTCTACGATTAATCCGTGAATACGACCTTCTTCGTTTTTGGCCCAAACCACAGCGATATCCGCAAACGGAGCATTTGAAATCCACATTTTGGCACCGTTCAACAAATAATGGTCGCCCATGTCTTTAAAGTTGGTAACCATACCCCCGGGATTCGACCCAAAGTCGGGTTCGGTCAAGCCAAAACAACCCATCATTTCACCCGTTGCCAATTTGGGAAGGTACTTCATGCGCTGTGCTTCGTTACCATATTTCCAAATCGGATACATCACCAAAGACGATTGCACCGATGAGGTTGAACGCACCCCAGAGTCGCCGCGCTCAATCTCTTGCATGATCAAGCCGTATGAAATTTGATCCAATCCTGCACCACCATATTCGACAGGAATATAAGGGCCAAAACCACCAATTTCTCCCAAACCTTTGATAATTTGTGTTGGGAATTCAGCACGCTGGGCATAATCCTCAATGATCGGAGAAACTTCGCGTTTCACCCAAGCACGAGCCGCTTCACGTACCAATTTATGTTCGTCTGTCAATAAATCATCCAACAAATAATAGTCGGGAGCTTGAAATAAGTCTGGTTTCATGTGTTTGTTTGTTGTTAACGGATTTACCGTCGGATTGTTACTTTACGAAAACGTTTGCAAATTTAACAAAACCCCTTTCAGAATAAAACGAACAGTTGTTATTTTTTGAAGCTTTTTCCTGCTATCCGCTGTACTTGCCTTCCGGTGAAGGGAGGTCTCCCACCTTGCGTCGGGAGGATGCCGCTCCTACCAGCCTGCCGGCAGGCAGGTCAGGATGCTAGGGCTTGGGTGCTACAAGGGTGGTTTGGACTTGAAACGCCTTCTTTTTTTGGAGAAAAAATTCCGTCAATTCTAAACCATTCTCCCGTGCCAACAGGGTTTGAAGCTGGGGATCTTCCATACAAAATTTTAAAAATGGCGCTTTTTCTTCGGGCTTTAAGCGTAAAGTTGTCGTCCAGTAATCTTCTGTAAAATGACGATCTATAAATTGGTCGAGGGTTTCGGCATTGGCTGTAGGTTCCTCTTTTTTCTTTTTAAAAAGTTTCCCAATTCCTTTAAACAAGGATACAAAATTTACTCCATAAGGCATGGATCCGTCATACACTCCCGTATACGAGCGTAATTCTTCTTTTTTTAGCTCCGCCAACCGTTGCTCGCCCGGGCTGACACTTACTTTAACATTGCTCAGATTGTCGACAGCTACCTCATCCAATTGAATCGCTTTGGGAGTAAGTTCAATATCGTAGAGCCAAACGGTTTCACTCACAATAGTGATTTTTTTTATTTCAAAATCAGGGTGTACAATGTAAAGTACATCATTTAAGGCCACGTCAATAGAAAAGGAACCATCGGGCGCTGACGTGACATGTTTTTGTGTTCGGGAATTGGCAATATCGGCTTTTGCAATCCACATTTCTTGCGAGCGCAAAGTGCCCTGTATGCGAAAACTCTGACCCACAGCATCGGTGAAAGCAAAGAGAAGGAAAAAGAAACCGAGAGCCGTTTTCATAGGAGAAAAGTTAGTGTAACGAAGGTACAAATTCCCAAAGCGCTCCTGTTCCAAAATTTTGTTAATTCTAGGGATTGTATGCGATCATCTTATTTTTTATCCAAATAAAAGTCGTTGGTAAGAGCGCGATAGGCTTCGGTATAGCAGTGGCGTTCAAGTTCGATAACCATCCTGTCGGTAGTCAGGGAGCGTTGTTCTCGTGAAAAGGCAAGAAGGCTGCGCTTTACGGGGCTAGTGGGCGTGCCTTGTACGTGGGTAATTTTAAAAGGATACAATTCGTTCTCACGAGCCAAATCAATAATTCGTTCCTCTTCTTTGGCGGGAATGATAAGCGCAAGCACTCCAATCTCCGAAAGCAGAATACCCGCAGCTTCCAGGATATCTTCAAAAGGCAACGATTGATTTTGACGGGCACGATCGCGGTGTTCACTGCCCGACGAAACGGTTTCTGTATAAAAAGGTGGATTGGAAACGATCAAATCATATACTTCGTCTTGCAATTCCTCCATAAAATCGTCCAGCGAGGCATGAAAGCAAAAGAGACGGTCGTTCCAAGGGGAGTTCTCAAAATTTTCAACGGCTTGTTCAAAAGCATCGGCATCGATTTCAAGCGCGTCAAGGTGTTCGGCTGCGCTTCGTTGGGCAAGCATCAAAGCGATGAGTCCGGTACCTGTTCCAATATCCAAAATCGAAAACGGATGATGGTCCAAAGGCGTCCAAGCACCCAAGAGCACCCCATCGGTACCTACTTTCATGGCACAACGGTCTTGCTCAATGGTGAATTGTTTAAATTGAAACATAGGGGTAAAATCTAAGTGGGGAAATTCCAATCTGTAAAATTCCAAATTCCAAAAAATCCCGAAATTCCAAAATTGGGGAAATTATGATGGGCAAAATTAGGAAGAACTTTTGGATATAATGGCTGAAAATATTTTTCTTAGTTCATCGGCTTCCTCAAATAATGAAATCGAGTTTTCTCTATAATCAGGATTTAATTCTTGCAATAATCGTATCCAATATTTCGATTCTTTTGCTTCTTTTCGGGATGTTTTTATTTTAAACAAAAAGTCTTTATCGCCAAGTTTTTCATTTGCTTCAATGTAATTCGCTCCAACCGAACCCGATGAACGAACGAGTTGTTTTCCGTCTTCTAGGGTTGAAATTGTTTTGGGAAGTTTTCGGACATATATCCGACAGTTTTTTGCAAATAAATAGGTTCTTTCTTCTAAGTCATAAGGCTTTTCCATAAAATCTTGATTTGGCGTTTAAAAAATTGGTCCCGATGCTTCGGGAGGTGTTTAAAGTATTGGAATTTAGGATTTTTTTATTGGAATTTCTTAAAGATATAAATCCACCAATCCTTCAGGCGTATTGAGTACAATTTTCTTTTGGACGCGATTCACTTCAATAATGAAATCGTCAATCATGGGAACAAGAATTTGGCGGGTATTCCATTCAATTTCAAATAGGGGCTGGGCTGTCGTATCGTTTACGCCTACAATTTCACCTATAGGGCCTAAGCGCTGATCTTCCACGGCAAACCCAATAATTTCGTGGAAATAAAACTGATTTCCCTCAAGAGGAGGGAGCGCCGAAAGGGGAAGGTAAACTTCACTGCCTAGAATTTCATCGGCCTCGGCTTCAGAATCGACGTCTTCAAACTTGACGCGGAGAAAATCTCCTTTGTGGAGTTGTGCTGTTTCAATAAAAAATGGAACCAGATTTTTGCCTAAATCGACAAAAACTGATTCCATATTTTCATATAATTCGGGTTGATCCGTATCTAAATAGAGTAGGACTTCTCCTTTGAAGCTAAATTTTTTCGCGATTTTGCCGAGATAGAAACAGTCTTTCTTTCGCATTACCGCTGGATAACGAATTAAGCTTCTTCGCTAGTTTCTTCAGCAGCAGGAGCTTCTGGAGCTTCCTCAACCGCAGGAGCTTCTTCTGTCGCCACTTCAGCCACTACTTCTTCAGTAGCTGCTTCAGCTGCTTCTTCCGCAACTTCCTCTGTTGCTGCTTCTGCTTCAGCAGCTTTCAAAGCTTCTTCAGCGGCTTTAGCACGTTTTTCGTTGATTTCTTTTTCAGCTTTCAATGCTTTTGCTTTAGCATCATCTTTCGCTTTAGACAAACCGTCTTTTTTAGCGTTTACTTTCGCTGCTTTTTCTTCCAACCAAGCCGCTAATTTAGCATCAGCTTGCTCTTGCGTCAAAGCGCCTTTGCGAACACCACCATCCAAGTGATGTTTCAACAAAGCTCCTTTGTACGATAAAATAGCACGTGCAGTGTCGGTAGGTTGTGCACCATTGTGTAACCACTGAACCGCTTTGTCTAAATGTAATTCTACCGTTGCAGGGTTGGTGTTCGGATTGTAGATTCCAATTTTTTCTAAGAATTTACCATCTCTTTTGGCACGCGCATCGGCGGCTACAATCCAGTAAAAAGGTTTCCCTTTTTTACCATGTCTTTGTAATCTAATTTTTACTGACATAATCGAATGATTTGTTTATGGGGTACTCGACCCCGGTTATTGAGGGCGCAAATATACAAAACATTTTAATTCAAATTACTCGAACTCAAAAAAATAGCGTTGCCCGATAAAAACCATAAAAAATAGGGTGTAATTCCTTAAAAAAACTATTTTTGTATTACAAATACCGAATAATTACGTACATGAAAAAATTAATTGCCCTATTTCTAGTTGTGTTGACTTTTTCTTCTTGTTCAGAAGAAATTAAATTTAACGATCCGGGTTTTCAAGCCTATCGCGACGGCATTTTATTTCGAGGAATTGATGTAAAAGCCTATAAATCGGCTTCAACCAACGCTATTCGTTTTGTAGCTTTGGCTGAAGATGAAGAGGTTGAATTGCGTGTGGCCAATGGAAATCCAGGTACCTATTTCTTTGGAACCTCCAATACAGGAATCAAAGCAACGTATCAATCTTCGTTCAACGACATCGAATTGGCGTATGAAACAAAAATTATCAACGGCCCTGTAGCCAATATCGCTTCAGGGATCGTAGCAGGAGGGTCGGGGTACACCGCCAATTGTACAACTGTAGCAGGTGTAGTTACGTGTAGTGGATCCTATCCCACTACCGGAGGAAGTGGTAGCGGACTCACGGTTTCGATATCCACAAATGCGGCAGGAGCAATCACAGCAGCTCGCGTAGCCTCCCCCGGAAACGGATACAAAGCCGGTGATGTAATTACTGTGGTAGGCGGTAATGGACTTGGACGTGTTCGCGTCCTTAATGTAGAAGGAAGTAATGGTGAAATAAAAATTACGCAAAATAACGGAACCATCATTTCGGGAGAATTTAAATTTAATGCAGTACAAACTACTACCAACCCTTTAGGCGGTGACTTGGTGAATTTCCAATACGGGACCTTCTATCAAATCCCTATTTTCCCCGAACCGTAAGGGTCAAAATTTCATAAAATATAGAAAGCTGTCTTTAACGAGACAGCTTTTTTTGTTGATAACTATTCCTTGAATCTTCTCAGGCGAAAGTGTATTTTTGAAACGAAAGGCAAGGTGTTTTTAAGCCTTAAAAATCGACTATGTATTTAATTTTTGATACCGAAACTACAGGATTACCCCGCAATTGGGCCGCTCCAATTACCGATACCGATAACTGGCCAAGAGCAGTACAAATTGCTTGGCAGTTGCATGACGAATGGGGTAATCTTATAGACAACCAAGATTATTTAGTGATTCCCGAAGGCTATGATATTCCGTATGATGCCGAACGGGTTCATGGCATTTCAACTGAGTTGGCCCATAAGTACGGGGTAGATTTACGTGAAATGCTACTAAAATTCAATGCCGCACTAGCCCAAACAAAATTTATAGTAGGGCAAAATGTCGGTTTTGATGTCAATATCATGGGGTGTGAGTTTCATCGCGCGGGAATTCCTACTGCATTATCACAACTTCCCGTTTTAGACACGTGTACCGAGGTTACAGCCGGTTTATTGCAACTTCCGGGTGGTCGCGGGGGACGTTACAAACTGCCCACGCTAACCGAATTACATGAATACCTGTTTGGGGAACCTTTTGGGGAGGCGCACAATGCCACTGCCGACGTGGAGGCAACAACTCGCTGTTTCTTGGAGTTGATTCGACGAGAAATTTTCACCAAAACCGAACTCGGTGTTACGTCCGACTATTTCCAGCAATTTAAAGCGCGAAATCCTCAGCCTATACCTCCCGTTGGGTTGACCCATTTGAACTTGAAAAAGGAATCAGAGGAGCTTCGCAAAAAAGCCAATCCCACCCCAGCCACTCCGATTTCGCATCAAGATATCGCACAAGGACAGGCTGAAATGGCGACGGTTGATTTCGTGCATTTGCACAACCATACGCAATTCTCTGTACTACAGTCGACGATATCCGTAAAAGATTTGGTGCAAGCGGCCGTGCAACACAAAATGCCTGCCGTAGCCATGACCGATATCGGCAATATGATGGGGGCTTTTCACTTTGTGCGAGACGTTATGGCGCACAATAAAACGGCCAAACAAAAAAATGAACAAGCCCTTGAAGCAGGGGAAACACCCACAGAAACCATACTCAAACCTATAGTAGGGTGCGAATTTAATGTGTGTGATAACCACAAAGATCGAACCCGAAAGGACAACGGGTATCAAGTGGTTTTTTTGGCCAAAAATAAACGCGGGTATCACCATCTTGCCAAAATGGCTTCCATTGCTTACACGGCCGGTTTTTATTATGTGCCGCGTATTGACAAAGAAATTATCCAGCAGTATAAAGAAGATCTTATCGTGCTCACCGGAAGTTTGTATGGTGAAGTGCCGAGCAAAATTCTTAATGTCGGCTTGCACCAAGCAGAAGAAGCGCTGTTGTGGTGGAAAGCCCAGTTTGGAGATGATTTGTATATCGAACTCATGCGGCACCAACAAGAGGATGAAAATCGCGTAAACAGTGCATTAATTGATCTCTCTCGCAAGCATCATATTAAAACCGTGGCAACCAATAATGTTTTCTATGTAAAAAAAGAAGACGCCAATGCCCACGACATTCTCTTGTGTGTGCGGGACGGGGAAAAACAATCTACACCCATTGGACGCGGCCGTGGCTACCGATTTGGTTTACCCAATCAGGAGTACTATTTCAAATCGGGCGCCGAAATGAAGCAACTGTTTGCCGATTTTCCTGAAGCCATCACCAATATTGCAGAGGTCGTCGATAAAATTGAAATTTACGATCTAGCCCGTGAAGTGCTTTTGCCCAAATTTGAAATCCCTTCGGAGTTTGAAGACCCTTTAGACACAGACGATGGCGGGAAACGCGGAGAAAATAATTATTTACGTTTTCTAACCTACAAAGGGGCCGAAAAACGCTACCCTGAACTCACGGAAGAAATTCGCGAACGCCTCGATTTTGAGTTGGCTACTATTGAGCGAACCGGGTATCCGGGGTACTTTTTGATTGTGCAAGATTTTATCGCAGAAGCCCGTAGAATGGGAGTTTCTGTGGGGCCAGGGCGTGGTTCAGCCGCGGGAAGTGCTGTGGCCTATTGCTTGGGAATTACCAACATCGACCCGATTGCCTACGACCTACTTTTTGAGCGTTTCTTGAATCCTGATCGGGTGTCCATGCCTGATATTGATATTGATTTTGATGACGAAGGACGCAGTAAAGTTATGGATTATGTTATCCAAAAATACGGCTCCAATCAGGTAGCACAAATCATTACCTACGGGACCATGGCCGCCAAATCCTCAGTGCGCGATACCGCTCGGGTATTGGATTTGCCCTTGTTTGAAGCCGATAAAATAGCCAAACTGATTCCGAATAACCTGAATTTGGCCAAAATTTTCTCCTTGGAAAATGACAAACTCAAGGCCGCGTTACGGGCAGATGAATTTGATAAAGTCAAAGAGCTCATTGAATTGGCGAATGGGGGCGATTTAAGTTCCGAAACCATTCAACAGGCGAAAGTGTTAGAAGGAAATTTAAGAAATACGGGAATTCATGCCTGTGGAGTGATTATCACCCCGAGCGACATTACCGATTATGTTCCTGTGGCAACGGCCAAGGATTCTGAACTGTTTGTGACTCAATTTGACAACTCGGTCGTAGAAAGTGCAGGGTTATTGAAAATGGACTTTTTGGGGTTGAAAACGTTGACCCTTATCAAAGACACCTGTAAACTGGTGAAATACCGCACCGGAATCGAGTTAGATCCCGATGCTTTCCCCATTGATGATGTCAAAACTTATGAGTTGTTCCAGCGTGGGGAAACGGTAGGGATTTTCCAATATGAATCGCCGGGAATGCAAAAGTATATGAAGGAGTTGAAGCCTACGGTTTTTGGGGATTTGATTGCGATGAATGCCTTGTATCGTCCGGGACCCTTGGAGTATATTCCCTCGTTTATTCGTCGTAAAAACGGAGAAGAGCCCATCACCTACGACTTGGATGCTTGTGAAGAATATTTGAAAGAGACTTACGGAATTACGGTCTACCAAGAGCAGGTAATGTTGTTGTCGCAAAAGTTGGCCAATTTCTCCAAAGGGGATGCCGACGTTTTGCGGAAAGCAATGGGTAAAAAACAAAAAGATGTTTTGGATAAAATGAAATCCAAGTTCATCGACCAAGCGGTGGCCAACGGACATAATGCAGAAAAGCTGGATAAAATTTGGAAAGACTGGGAAGCTTTCGCGAGTTACGCTTTCAACAAATCCCACTCCACTTGTTATGCTTGGGTCGCCTATCAAACGGCCTATCTCAAAGCCCATTATCCTGCAGAGTATATGGCGGCCGTACTTTCCAATAATATGAATGACATTAAACAAGTTTCGTTCTTTATGGAAGAGTGTAAACGCATGGGATTGAAAGTGTTGGGTCCCGATGTAAACGAGTCGTTCTATAAATTTACCGTAAACGAAGACTATGCCGTTCGTTTTGGAATGGGAGCCATAAAAGGCGTGGGGCAAGGTGCAGTTGATACGATAGTAGCGCAACGAAAAGAAGGAAAATACCGCTCTATTTTTGATTTGGCGAAGCGAATTGACTTGCGTGCAGCCAATAAAAAAGCCTTTGAAAATCTAGCTTTGGCAGGCGGATTCGATGGCTTTGAAGCTACCCACCGTGCCCAATATTTTCACCATGATGGCGATGGAATTACTTTCTTGGAAAAAGCCATTCGGTATGGTGCCAAGTTTCAAGAAAACGAAAATTCGGCTCAAGTCAGTCTTTTTGGCGAAGCCAGTGAAATTCAAATTGCCGAACCCCAAATTCCCCCCTGTGAAGAGTGGACCACTATGGCCAAGTTAGCCCGGGAGAAAGAGGTGGTTGGGATTTATATTTCGGGACATCCCCTGGATGATTATCGTTTTGAAATGAAATATTTCTGTAATGTACGTTTGGAACATTTGAAGCAACTAGAGCCGTTGGTTAATAAAACACTAACTTTTGGCGGGATTGTGACCAATGTACAGTTCAAAACCGGGAAAAATGGAAAAGATTGGGCCATGTTCACCTTGGAAGGCTACGACGAAAACCATGAGTTCCGCATTTTTGATGAAGAATATTTAAAATTCCGTCATTTTTTGGTCAACAATCAATTTGTGTTTTTTAAAGTATTGGTGCGTGAAGGATGGGTAAATCGGGAAACGGGTAAAAAATCAGATCCTCGAATTACCTTTCAAGACGCCAAATTATTGGCCGATGTACTGCCTACGTTTGCCAAGAAGCTGGTCATACAAATGAATATCCAAGAGTTGCATCAAGCGATGATTGAACAATTGGCAGCCTTATTTCAAGCGCATAAAGGTGAACATCCGATTAGTTTTGAGGTGATGGAACTCGAACGGGTGAAAAAGAAAGCAGAAGCGGTCATTAAAGCGGTTGAAGTGCCTGCTGTAGAGGGCGATGAAACGTTGGAGGACAGTGAGGCCTTTGTAGACGAATTGCCCGCCGATACCGAAGAACTTCGCGTTGTTACACATTTGGCCATGCCTAGCCGTAAAGTGAAAATTAAAATTTCAAGGGATTTGTTGAGTGAATTAGAAAAAATGCAACTCAACTTTAAATTGAATTAGTATTGTTTTCACCAATTAAAAAATAACTAAAAGTAATCTTAATGTCGATGGCGGGCCCATAGATTTGGTTATCTTTGTGCTTTAAATAGGAAAACATAACTTAAATAAGAATAGCATGGCATTAGCAATTACCGATGCTACTTTTGAAGAAGTAGTATTGCAATCTGATAAACCAGTTTTGGTTGATTTTTGGGCAGCTTGGTGCGGTCCGTGTCGTATGGTAGGTCCAGTAATCGATGAAATTTCATCAGAATATGAGGGCAAAGCAGTGGTTGGAAAAGTCGATGTAGACGCCAATCAAGAGTTTGCCGCTAAATACGGAGTGCGTAACATTCCCACCGTTTTGGTGTTCCAAAATGGAGAGGTAGTAGGAAGACAAGTAGGAGTAGCTCCGAAAAAAACCTACACCGATGCAATCGATGCGTTATTATAACGGATATACGAAAGTGAATGAAAAAGCCCGATTTTTAAGTCGGGCTTTTTTTTATTTCCAACGTAAGGATATTGTTGTTCCTTTTCCTGGATTGGATTGAACTTCTATCGTGCATTGAATCAATTGTGCTAAGTCTCGAATAAGGTGCAATCCTAAACCCGACTTGGTTCCTACTGGAGCTGCGGCATCAAAAAGCGCTCGAAATTGTTCTTCGGTTGCCCCCGGGCCATTATCTTCTATACATAAACAAACGCCATGTTCATCTTGCCAAGCCGACCACGTAATTTGAGCATCTTCTGCTTGAACAAAGGCATTGATGGCATTACTGGTAAGGTTTCGAACGATTGTTTTTAAACAATTTTCATCCGTAAGCAGATGTAATTGCTCTGGGATAGTGTACTTAAATTGAATGTGTGAGTAGCCCGAAAAAACCTTACGCGTATCAGCGAAGAGTTCGGCAAGATTTACTTGTGAGGCTTGTGGTTTAAATTGCTCCATTTGTCCTTTACTCCACAACAAAATGTCTTCCATCGAGTGCAGGAGGTCTTCGGCACCCGTGATGGTTTTATTTTCCAAGCGTGTTTTGGTCGCTTCATCCATGAGTTCGGGATGTTCTTTTTGCAAATGCAAGAAATGAATGAGATTGGAAACGGGTGCCCGTAAATCGTGATTTAAGATGTTGAAAAATCGCGTTTTTACTTTGTTGGCTTGATCCAATTCCTGATTGAGCTGACGTAGTTTTTGATTAGTTTTTTTTCGTTGGTAATTTTGAAAAACCAGAAAGAATCCACCAAGGAACAAGACAATGATACCGCCATACAACAGTTGTTGCTCCTTTTTTTTATTTTCTAATTCCAACGCTTTTAGACGTAGCTCACGGGATTTTTGGGCAATGATATAGCGGTCTTCAAGATTTTTTAAAGTGGCTTTAGTTTTGGCATTAAAAATAGCATCATTAAACTGACTCCGCAATTGCGCATAGTCGTAGGCTTTTTGAAAATTGCCCAACTTTTCATAAACACGCGCGATTTTGGCACAGGTATCGACTGCGTCTATATTTCGCTTTTGATTTTTCATTTTTTCAAAAGCCTTTAGGTAAAATGACAGCGCCGTTTGTAGTGTTTTTGAAGAAGCATCTTGGGTATATTTTTGGAAATAGGCATCGCCTAAATGCTTTTCAATTAATGCCACAGTCGGGAGGTTGGGCGAAGTTTTTACCAAGGATAACGCTTCTTGTAACCGTTTCAGTGCCGCTGTGGTATTCTTTTGTTCTAAGTAAATTCTTCCTTGTTTTAAAAGGGCATCCGCTTTTTCGGGGTCATTTTTTGCAAGAGTAGCTTCTTTGATTTTTTGCGCATAAAAAAGAGTATCCCATTCTTTTTTTACTTTTTTGGATTCGTGTGCAATGACAGGTCCAGCGGTGAGGGGTATCAAGGTTTTGGGTACCTCTTTTTGCTGCGATTCCATCTGTGTTTTTACTTCTAAAGCTTTGTCTTTATAAGTTTTGTAGCGGGTGGCATCGCCCATTTGCAAATAGGTATTGGCTACGTTGTATAAGGTGATGTATTGCAATTGTAAATCGCCGATGGTTTCAAAGGCTTCTAAAGCTTTAAATTGATACTCCAGGCACTTGTCAAATGCTGAACTTTCCGAGTAGGTTCTTCCGATACTGCCGTAAATTTGACCTTGGATTTTTAGATTTTTGGTATAGGACAATGCTTTTTTAAAGTACGCATGAGCAGTTTCAAATTGGGATTGATTGGTAGCCACGATGCCTAAATTTCGATACGCAATTGCTTTTCCGTCGGGATATTTTTCTTTTTCAGCCCATACAATGGCTTTGTTTGAAAGCGATTCCGCGGTAGCAAAGTCTTTGGTTTTGTATTGTAACGCCACGGTATTGCATTCATCCACTTTTTGCGTGCCTGAAAACTTTTTTTCAATTGCCAAGGCGAGCGAGTCCGCCAGGGTTTGTTGTGCCGAAAGCCAAAATGGGAATACAATTCCAAACCATAAAACCAATCTAATTTTCATAACAATTGCATGGCGATTTCTTTATAACTTCTTCCAATCGGAATCGTGACTCCGTTTTCCAATTCAATTTCTTGCGGTTTTTTGTGTTTGACAACCGAACGCTGTACCGCATAACTTCGATGAATTCGAACAAACGATTGAAAATGGGATTCCTTCAACAAATTACCGATGGATGCCAGTACACAATGGCGTTTGTGGGGCGTGATGATGAGGGTGTAATCTTTCAATGCTTCCAAATAAAGGATTTCGTTGAGCTGTATTTTTGATTCGGTGTGGCCTTCTTTGATCACAATTTGATCGGTTCCCAAGGTTTTGTCTAAATAACTTGCTTTTTCACGAAGCGTTAAATACTGTTCAATGCGCACCATGGTTTGTTGAAACCGTTCAGCTTTCAAAGGTTTTACGATAAAATCTAAGGTCTCCAAGGCAAATGTTTCTGCCGCATATTCAGGGTGTGCGGAAATAAAAACACATACCGGAATTTCTTGCAGAAATTGGCGCAAATGCAAGCCACTCATTCCAGGCATATCAATATCTAAAAAAGCAATATCTAGCGTTGAAAAATCGATACCCTGGGATAAAATTTCTTGGGCGCTGCTATACATACCCACGATTTCAAGTGACTCCTGTTTTTGGGCATAGGACCAAACCGTTAATCGATCGATTTCATCATCGTCTACAATAATACATCGGTAACGTGGCATGGGTTAGGGTTTTACCCAAAATTACAAAAAAAACACCACCGATAAAGTAAAGGCTGCTGTCCTTGGTCTATTTAAAAAGTCGTTCGTCTATTTGTGTTTTTTTTTAGATCGTTTGCCCCTGAAATTTGACCAAAATTCAAGGGTTATGCGACTGTATTTTTTCATTTTATGTGTGATTTGCTTTGGAATGGGACATGCTCAAGTTGGCATAAACACGACCAATCCTCAGGCGCAGTTGGAAATTAGCTCTTCCAATCAAGCCGCACCTTCCCCAACCGATGGCGTGCTGATTCCCAAGATAGATGCCTTTCCAGCGACCAATCCCTCGGCCGCTCAACAAGGGATGCTCGTGTATTTAACGATCCCTTCAGGAAGTAATTCTCCAGGATTTTACTATTGGGATAACCCAACAACCACTTGGTTGCCTATCGGGAATGGCAGTAAAGACAGTTGGAAGTTGACAGGTAATGCAGGCACAAATCCTGCTGTAAATTTTATAGGAACGACAGATAATCAGCCACTTCGATTTCGATTAAATAATACTTGGGCTGGGCAGTGGAATCGAGTTGCAAGCAATTATTTCATTGGTGAAGATGCAGGGTTAGTCACCACGCCTTCTGGTTTATTTGCAGGTAGAAATAATATCGGCTTTGGAAATAGAGCGTTACAAAGTAATACTATAGGTTTTAGTAATATTGCGCTAGGTACGGAGTCACTATTAACCAATACAACTGGAAATTCTAATGTGGCCATTGGTAGTTTTTCATTAAACGCAAACACGACTGGCACTAGTAATATTGGAATCGGTCCACTCGCTTTAGGTGCTAATACAACGGGTAGTAATAACATTGCCCTAGGAAATTTAGCCCTAGTAAATAATACAACTGGATATGAAAATATTGGTATGGGTAACGCGGTTTTAAATGCAAATACCCAAGGAATTTATAATATTGGTATAGGAAACGAGGTGTTAAGAAATAACACTCTTGGAGGTACTAATTTAGGGTTGGGTTATCACGCATTGTTTTCGAACAACTCTGGTAATTCAAATATCGCTATTGGTGTAGAATCATTGGCATTCAACACTTCAGGAAATAGAAATATAGCTATTGGCGATTATACTCAAGTTCATTCAACAACCAATAGTGAGTCGATAGCTATTGGGCATAACGCACTAGAGTCAAATACTTTAGGCCTGTTCAATACAGCTCTTGGGAGTTATGCTTTAAATTTAAATACAACTGGTAGCTACAACACATCAATTGGAAATGATGTATTAAGAAATAATACAACGGCAAGTAATAACGTTGGAATTGGTTATAGAACTTTAAGTTCAAATACCACAGGTTCGCCTAATACAGCAGTAGGAACGGAAGCTTTATTTTATAATACTACTGGTGATAGTAATAATGCGTTTGGTTATAGAGCGCTGTATTCTAATACTTTAGGCGAATCAAATATTGCTATTGGTAATAGTGCTTTGATTTCTAACATAACCGGTGATTTTAATGTAGCTATTGGTGATGATGCTTTATGGAATAGCCGCCACTCTAGCAATAATATCGCTGTTGGGTGGCAAGCATTATTTAGTAATAATAATGGTTCAGAAAATATTGCTATTGGCCTTCGAAGCCTTCGTAGTAATAATGGTTCGGATAATATTGGTATTGGTTCTCGAAGTCTTGAAGCAAATAGCTCAGGACAAAGAAATATAGCATTTGGAAATCTTAGTTTGAACAGTAACACGACAGGCAGTAGGAATCTTGCTATTGGTCATCAGGCGCTTTCGTCAAGCAATGCAAGTTCAGACAATGTCGCTATCGGTGATAGCTCATTGATGGCTAATACTACTGGGAATTTTAATACAGCAGTTGGTGTTGAGTCTGCCAAAGCTAACACAACTGGCGCTGAAAATACTAGCCTTGGCTATCAAAGTTTATTTAAAAACGTGCATGGAAGTTTTAACACCGCTATTGGAAATTTTTCTTTATGGTCTAACTTATTAGGTGATAATAATACGGCAACAGGAAACCGATCACTTTATTCTAATAGTCACGGTGATTTCAATACTGCTTTTGGTGCATCTTCATTACGATTAAATACAATTGGAAACAATAATACTGCTTTAGGGTGTTTTAGTTTACAAAATAATACATGGGGTTCAAACAACACATCCATTGGCTATGAAGCTATACTAAATAATACAACAGGAAATGATAATACAGCCATAGGCGCAATAGCGTTAAGAAATAATACTACAGGAAATAAAAATAATGCTTTTGGACGTGAGGCACTATTTAAGAATATCAATGGATACGAAAATGTTGCAATTGGTAATTCCGCGCTTTACGAAAATACCAGTGGATATCGAAATGTTGCTATTGGCATATATTCTTTATATAAAAATACAACAGGTAACGCAAATGTAGCCGTTGGGACAGCGGTTCTTTCTGATAATGAAACTGGAAGAGCTAATACGGCAATTGGATACGAATCTTTACTAAGCAATACATCAGGAGAAGAAAATACAGCTACAGGTTTTCGGGCATTAGCAGGGAATACAACGGGGAGTCAAAATACTGCTGTAGGTGATTCTGCATTATTTTTGAATACTACTGCAAGTAACAACACGGCTGTGGGCCATCAAGCACTTAATAGAAATAGTATTGGGAATCAAAATACTGCATTAGGTGTAGGAACTCTTTATTTTAGTATTAGCTCAAATAATACGGCTTCAGGTTATAGAGCTGCTTATAATACTACAACTGGATTTAGAAATGTTGCTTTTGGAAGCAATGCGATGCTGAATGTTACCACTGGAAACTACAACACAGCCGTTGGAAGTTTTGCCTACAATATTAATTCATTTACCAACGCCACCGCTATTGGCGATGCTGCAGCTATTACGGCTTCCAATCAAATTCGATTAGGCGATGGTGGCGTGACTTCTATCGGTGGATTTGCCAATTGGACCAATGTGTCGGATGCTCGGTTTAAGGTCAATGTGCAACAAAATGTCCCGGGACTTTCGTTTGTTACCAAATTACGACCTGTTACCTATCAACTGGATTTAGAGGGGATTCATACCTATTTAAAAACACCTTCAGAAGTTAGAAAACCAGAAACAGAGACCGAGAAAAAACAAGAAATTCAAACGGGCTTTATCGCTCAAGAGGTAGAACAAGCCGCTCAAGAACTTGGATTTACCTTTTCGGGTATAGATAAACCAAAAAATGAAAAAGATTTTTATGGTCTGCGATATGCCGAATTTGTGGTGCCTCTAGTCAAAGCCGTTCAAGAGCAACAAGCTATCATCGAAAACCTTCAAGCGAAAGTTCGAGCGCTAGAGGAACAACTTCAGCGTCAAAACAAAAAGTAAGAACCCACACAATAAACACTATACCGATATGAAACCAATCCATTATTTTGCAGTGCTCTCTTTTTTATTCTTTTCAAAAGGGGTGGCACAATCCTATCCCGCGACAAAAGTGGGAAATGATGTCGATGTTCTTCACGGCGTTACGTATCCCGACCCTTTACGATGGTTGGAAGACATGAAGAATCCCGAAGTTGAGCAATGGTTCAAAAGCCAAGCCGATTACACTACGGCTGTTTTCAAGAATGTCAAAGGAATTCAGTCCTTGGCCCAAGAATGGTATCATTTAAGTACGATTCAAAATGAAAAATTTGCCGATATCTATTGCCGTGGCGGTATTTATTTTTATAAAAAAACCTTACCCAACGAGGTGGTAGGGAAGATTTATATGCGAAAAAGCCGCAATGCTCCCGAGGAACTCTTATTTGACCCGTACACATTTATCCCCGGAAAAATGCTTTCGGTCACGGCGATAAAACCCAGTTTTGATGGCAAATATATCGGCATTGCCTATTCAGAAATGGGAGCAGAAATTGGAAGTCTTATCATTATTGAGGTCGCTAATAAAAAGGTATTGCCTCAAAAGTTCGAACCCAATTACAACGGCATTAGCGAATGGTTGCCCGATAATTCTGGCTTTTTATGGCCCAAATTGGCTACCTCCGACAGCACCAGCCCCGAGTTGTTTATGAACCTCAAAACCATGTTTCAATCCGTTGATTGGACCACGCCAAGTGTAGATTTTTTCTCAAAAGCCAAAAATCCTGAACTTCCTATTGCGTCTTCCGATTTCCCCATTGCTTTTACTATAGAGGATATGCCCAATTACGTATTTGCAGGTTTATTCTCGGTACAAAATGAGTTACGCACCTTTTTTGCCCCTTATCAAAAAAATTCCAAGAAACCGTTGCAATGGAAAGTGCTTTCTCAGGTAAACGATAGCCTCGTGGGCACCATCGAAGTGCATCAAGGAAAAGTCTTCGCCTGCACTACAAAAAATGCACCCAACATGAAAGTAGTTTGTACCTCGCTTGATAACCCCAATTGGGATACGGCTGAGGTCATCATTCCTGAGAAAAAGGAAATCCTCCAAGAGTTTATCAAATGCAACGATTATCTCGTGGTCGTTTATAGTGACGGCATTAATTGTTCGTTATACAAATACGGATTTGCGTCCAAAAAATTGGAAAAAATTGAAGCCCCCTTGTCGGGTACGTTTACGCTGACCGTCATCGATACTAAAAAGAATGAAGTGTTGGTGAAAATAACGAGTTGGAATAAAGCGGCGACGGCCTATGATTTGGACTTGGATAAAAACACCTTTACCCAAAGTACTTTTTCTAAACCCGCCAATTACCCCAAAGCCTTTGATGAATTAGTGGTAGAAGAAGTAGAAGTGAAAGGACACGATGGCGTGATGATCCCTTTGTCGCTTATCTATAAAAAAGGACTCCAAAAAGACGGTAAAAATGTATGTGTAATGGAAGCCTACGGGGCCTATGGAATGAGTTCAAAACCTCTTTTTGATATTATGTACAATACGCTAGCGACCAAAGGCGTGATTCTTGCGATTCCGCATGTTCGTGGCGGTGGAGAAAAAGGATATGATTGGTATATGGCCGGGTATAAGACGACCAAACCCAATACGTGGAAAGACTTTATCAGTTGTGGTGAATGGTTGGTACAAAACGGCTATACTTCGCCTTCTAAGCTAGGAGGGATGGGAACTTCAGCCGGAGGAATACTCATCACGCGCGCTATTACCGAACGCCCCGATTTATTTGCGGCAGCGGTTTGTAATGTAGGGATTTCCAATGCCCTTCGCTTTGAATTTACACCCAATGGTAGTAATAATGTGAAAGAATTTGGGTCTGTAAGCAACCCCATCGAATGTAAAGCACTGTATGAAATGGATGGTTTGGCTCATATCCAAAAAGGAGGGAACTATCCGGCTGTTTTGTGTGTGGCGGGTTGGAACGATCCTCGTGTCATTCCGTGGCAACCGGGCAAATTTGCGGCCCTCATGCAATTGTATTCTTCCTCTGATAAGCCAGCGCTGTTGAAAGTAAACTACGATAACGGTCATTTTACAGAGGACAAAAAAGTGACCCAACTTGATTTTGCCCACCAATTTGGGTTTCTCTTATGGCAATGTGGCCATCCTGATTTTAATTAAAAGAAAAGGCGCTGTGAAGGCGTCTTTTTTTGTGCGATGGATTTTTTCAATTCCCAAGGAATACTAGTATCTTTGAACGTATGAAGATCGAACAAGAAAAAGAACTCATCTCGGGATTTAAGCACCTGGAACTATTGGCCAACCAAGTGGTGGAGGGTTTTATTTCGGGAATGCATAAATCGCCTTTCCATGGATTTTCTGCGGAGTTTGCCGAGCATAAGGTCTACAATAAAGGCGAAAGCACCAAACACATCGATTGGAAGTTGTATGCCAAAACCGATCGGTTGTATACCAAGCGATTTGAAGAGGAAACCAATTTGCGCTGTCATTTGATTTTGGATAATTCGTCGTCGATGCATTATCCGAAACTGACTTCGGGGCAGCCTTTTTATCAGCAAAAAATTGGATTTTCGGTTTTAGCTGCCGCCGTTTTGATGAACTTGTTAAAAAAACAACGCGATGCTGTGGGGTTAAGTGTGTTTTCGGATACCTACGAGTACTACGCTCCTGAAAAAGGGTCCGACCGACACCATCGGATGCTTTTGGCACAATTGGAAGGAATGTTAGAGGATCCTAAAGGGGCTAAACCGACGGACACTATTACGTTTTTGCATCAAATTGCCGAAAAGTTACACCGGCGCTCCATGGTGATTTTGTTTACCGATATGTTTCAAAACGAAGCCCAAGAAAAGTTGTTCAATGCGTTGCAACATTTGAAGCACAACAAGCACAAGGTGGTGGTGTTTCATGTGGTCGATGAAGCGACTGAATTGCACTTTGATTTTGACAATCATCCCCGAAAGTTTGTCGATGTTGAAACGGGTGAAGTCATCAATGTGTTTGCCGATTCGCTACAAAATGCTTACCAAAATCAGGCAGAAACCTACTTTAAGTCGTTGTCATTGGCCTGCGCACAGAATAAAATCAAGTACGTTCCAATCAATGTAGGTGCGGATTTTGAGAAAATTTTGACCACTTACTTGGTTGAAAAACAAATGTTTGGTTAGGCCTGTAGAAAATATTTTTAAATTTTAAAGCAAAACGTTTGCAAAACTCAAATTTGGACGTATATTTGCATCCGCAATAAAGCAAGGTTTGGTAGTTCAGTTGGTTAGAATACATGCCTGTCACGCATGGGGTCGCGGGTTCGAGTCCCGTCCAGACCGCTAAATTGGGAAAAGCGTTCCGTTACACGGAGCGCTTTTTTGCCCAAAAAAGCTTTGGAATGATGCTTCTTTTTGCAGGAAGCACATTTAAAATAGTTGTGTTGTTTCGTCTCGTGTAACAGCGAGACAGGTTTAGTAGTTAGACCAATGAAAAGCTTTTCCGATTCATTTCGGAATAGCTTTTTTGCTTTTAGAAAGGTTTATTTTTTCTAAATTCGTTTTTTACTCTATTAAATTTATTTATTCACCATGTACACCGTTTATATTTTATTCTCTCCAACATTAGATGTCTATTATAAAGGTTTTACTTCAAATATTGAATTAAGAATTGATTATCATTTAAATTCAAAAAGTCCTTACACTTCAAAAACTAATGATTGGATTTTAGTTTATGAAAGAAAATTTGAGATTAAACGAGAAGCATTGATTGAAGAAAAAAGGTTGAAAAAATTAAATCGAAAATCAATTTTAGATTTAATAGATAAATACAAGGTTTAGTAGTCTCGTCTTTGGGACGAGATGAAAAGCTTTTCCGATTCATTTCGGAATAGCTTTTTTGCTTTATAGCACCTGCTAAGATGAGGAGTGCAAGCGTTTTTTCCTTTGCCACGAAGGCATTAAGACACTAAGGTTATGGTTTTTAAGTTTGCGGCCTGTGGCCTGGGTTTTTAACCGCAAAGGGGCTAAGGTTACGCAGAGCACGCAATGGATTAAGTTTCCAAAGAATTGCGGCCGTTGGCCGGCTAAATGCTCTTAATCTATTCGGTTTAGTGGGTATACTTAATTCCTTAATGTTTAAATTTAGGAGCACAAGGTTACACGATGTTTGCACCAAGTTTCACCGTTTCTTTCTTCTATTTAACTGCCAAGGATACGCAGAGCACGCAGTGATTTAAGTTTGCAAAGAATCGCGGCCGTTGACCGGCTAAATGCTCTTAATCTATTCGGTTTGGTGGGTATACTTAATTCCTTAATGTTTAAATTTTGGAGCACAAGGTTACACGATGTTTGCACCAAGTTTCACCATTTTTTCTTGTTTTTTTTCGCCACGAAGGCATGAAGGTTATTAAGTTTGCGGCCTGTGGCCTGGGTTTTTAACCGCAAAGGCGCTAAGGTTACGCAGAGCACGCAATGGATTAAGTTTCCAAAGAATTGCGGCCGTTGGCCAGCTTAAGGCTCTTAATCTATACGGTTTGGTGGGTATACTTAATTCCTTAATGTTTAAATTTTGGAGCACAAGGTTGCACGATGTTTGCACCAAGTTTCACTGTTTCTTTCTTCTTTCTTCTTTTCTCTTTCTTCTATTTAACTGCCAAGGATACGCAGAGCACGCAGTGATTTAAGTTTGCAAAGAATCGCGGCCTTTGCTCAGCTACCTACTTGTGATTGCGTTTATTTTACTACTTTTGATTTCTTTGAAGCGGTGAACTATGCGTAAATGGATTTGGTTTTTTGTACTGTGGATTGGCTCAGGGGTAGTGGCGCCTTCTTTGTTGGCACAAGAGGCTTCCGATCCGGATTTAGCCCTCAAAAACACCTTGTATGCCCAATACCGAAAAGAAGTTTTGGCCTATGACAAGAAAACGTATGATGCGTTGTTTTTTTCGTTTTTTGAGAAACAAAACGACCCCAATATTACCTTGACCAAAGAAGAATATTATACGTACACTATAAAAATCGCAATCTATTCGGAGAAGTTGGGAATGCTCTACAAAGCGCAAAAAGAGGCAGCGGAACAAACCAAAAAAGAATGGTTTGACAAACGGTATGAAGCGTATTTACAATCGAAAAATTAAGGAAGTGAAAAAAGTGCTTTTCCTTTTGGCGTTGGCCCTAACCTCATGCAGTTATTTTGAAAAACAAGTTCCCAACGAACAGGAATTGTTGGAAAAAGAACTTCAAGCCATCAATTGGGATCAAGTCGATGAGTATCCTTCTATAGCTGAATGTGAAAAATTGACCGATGCCAACCAACGAAAACAATGCTTTTTTGAATTCCTTTCGGCCACCATTCAAGAAAAATTAACTTCCGATTCGTTGGCTGTACTTCCTCCAGCGGTCGACACTATTGAAGTGAAAGTAACGGTTAATCCCGATGCAACATTGGTGTTGGAACCCCAATTTCCGCAAGATTCAACCGCTTACGACAAGAAAAAGATAGATAGTATTTTGCGTACCCGCTTGACCGATTTGCCCAAAATTAATCCGGCCCTCAAACGCGGTATTCCTGTAAAGTCACAGTTTATTTTGCCGGTCATCCTTCGCAGTGAAAATTAACGCCGATACGCACGTCCTTTCCACCGAAATCCCCCGAACAATGCCCCAATTCCAGTTACACTACTAAACAACGGATACACCACACTACTCGCGACGGGTAAGAAGAATTGACCGTTTCGCAGCAAAACATTCGTACGGTACATGACCAAAAAGTCCACCGCATATTTTACCGCCCACATGCTCCAAACCATGGGCCATTGCAGTTGGTGGTTGAAGGCAAGAATGACGGCAGTTACCCAACATAGATTCATGCACAAAACGACAACGGCAAGTCCTTTTGCATAGGTATTGGAATAACCTGTTGACTTCGCCGCCCAGCGAATACGTTGTTGAAGTACTTCAAACAAATCGTCTATAGCGCGGGTTGCAACGGTTGCTGCGGCACTTTTCAAATAGCCCACTTTTTGCGGTTGTTGCTGCAAGGCTTTTTGTAACAATAACACATCATCACCCCCCGCGTATTGCTGGAGTCCGTCGAAGCCCCCTAGGTCAAGAAAAAAGGATTTCGTGTAAGCAAAGTTGGCGCCATTGCACATAAATCCTTGGCCGTTCCCAAAACTACCCATCGTGGTGCCTTGTAACGCAAGGTTTTCCAATTGTTGAAAATCGTGAAACCAGTTGATTTTAGTTTTTAAAATGACGGGTCCCGCGACCATCGCACAGTTCGTTTCCTGAATGTAATCGTGGTAGGTTTGCAGCCAATTTTCGGGTAAAATACAATCACCATCGGTGGTAATCACCCACGGATGTTTCAGGATAGGTAAGGCACGGGAAATGGCGTCTTTTTTAGGCGACCCCGTTCGTCGTACGTTTTCCAAAAAAGTAGTGTCAAACTGACTGTGGATCAACCGCCAATTCAGGTAAATCCGTTCACTTTGGTCTTCCGAGAAATCGTCGATGATGATGACTTCAAAAAGTTCAGGCGGATACTTGAGATTCGCAATGGAATGCAATAGTGCCGGTAGATTTTTCGCCTCATTTCGTATGGGGATAACGATTGAAAATCCGGTGGTTGGCGTTGTATGTTTGGGAGTGAATGTGCGGAGTTTTGCGATACCTGAAAAAATATGCAAAAGGAAACCCGCATACAGTATTGTTATGAGTCCGAAGCCGAGGAAGATGTCCATTGTGGTTTAAAGATTAAAATATAATAACTTCCTAAAAGTACAGGAACCACCACATTCATAAGCCACATGAGCGTACTTATGAAAACAACAGTCCAATCGTTAACGCCCAATTTTCCGAAGAAGAACAAGGCTACGCTCCCTTTTACGGCAAAATCCAAAAACTGAAAACTTGGTAAAGAGGAAGCCATGAAATAGACTGCTGCAATGGCGCCCATTAAAGTAGCGTAAGGTAAATGTACCTCAAATGCCTGAAATAAAAAATAGTATTGGTGCGAAAAGATGAGGTAACGGCCTAAGGCTAAGAGGTTGTTTTTTTGGTGAACCGACTTTGGCAGTGCTTGAATTTTGGTGAAAAGTAAATGAAATGAATACCCTTTGAGGGTGATTTTTTGGGTAAAATAAAAAAGCAATCCCAACGTGGTAGCCAACACGATAACACCCAATGCCCATTCGGTGTATCCTAAGATGAAAAGTCCGATAGTGCCAAAAACAATCGTGAGCACCATTTGAATACCATTGCAAATCAGATTTAAAAAGACGACTTGACCTGCCTCTTTTTTGGGGAAATAGAAGGCTTTTCCCGCGTATTCGCCAATGCCGTTGGGGGTGAAAATGCCCGCTGTTAAAGCCGCCAATACTTGTTTGGTCGATTCCCTAAGCGAAAGTGGGCGAAGGGTTGAACCCATATTTTGCCATTTGAGGATTTCCAAAAAACGGTTGCCAAAGGTCAGGACAAATAATAGCAGCAACATCCCCGGATGCGCAATTTTTTGAATGGCTTCGCGAAAGGCGGTCCAGGAGAGTTGGGGGTCTGAATTCAATCGGTCGTAGATCACATAAAAGGCTGCTGATACAATCAGAATTTTGAGGAGAACTGTAAGGAATTGTGTAGCTTTGTCTGACCGTGCCTTCATGGTACAAAGAAAACGCTTTTTTGGCGAAACCAACGAATGAATTGACCTTGGCAAACGAACGAATTATACTAGGCATAGACCCAGGAACCACGATTATGGGGTTTGGACTCATTCGTGTGGTCCATAAAAAAATGGAATTTATACAACTCAATGAATTGATGTTGAGTAAATACGATGATCATTATGTGAAGTTGAAAAAAATTTTCGAGCGCACCCTTGAGTTAATCGATACCTACCATCCCGATGAAATTGCGATTGAAGCCCCTTTTTTTGGTAAAAACGTCCAATCGATGCTGAAATTAGGTCGAGCCCAAGGAGTTGCTATGGCCGCAGGGTTGTCTCGTCAAATTCCGATTACCGAATACGAACCCAAGAAAATCAAAATGGCAATCACCGGTAACGGAAATGCCAGCAAAGAGCAAGTTGCTAAAATGTTGCAACAATTATTGGGATTAAAAGAATTACCCAAAAATCTCGATTCCACCGATGGTTTAGCCGCCGCCGTGTGTCATTTTTTCAACACCGGCAAAGTGGTAGCGGGGAAAAGTTATTCGGGTTGGGATGCCTTTGTGAAACAGAATCAAGATCGTGTAAAGTAAAGTTTACGCCATAAATTTTTTAGTATTTTAGAAATTTAATTTGTTGATTTTGAATGCTAAAAAAATAATGCATATTTGTACTTTCATCTATGTAACTTTTTAATTCTTTATAAACCATGAGAAAATTAAACATTTTTGCAACCTTTTTATTAACTTTTGTATTGTTTTCTTGTTCAAATTCAGAGAACTCCAACGGTTCAGGACAAAGTCAAAACGTAGTTACTTTTACTTCTAACTCAGTCGCCAAAACAGTAACTAATTTTCAAGCTCAAAAATCTGAAAACACCCTTGTTATTACTGCTATAACCAGCGATGGATACGGGTTGGAGATAAATTTTAATAAGTTTGGCGATTTAAATAAAGTTTCCGCTTACAGTTTGATGGGGACAGAGAGCCATACCACCTATATTAACTTCACATCAAATTATTTTACGTTCAACCTGACATCCATAGACGAGTCAAATAAAATTGTTAAAGGAAATTTTTCGGGTCGCCTTTATGAAGATGAAAACGATTTAACTTCGCCCTTTGTAACGGTAAGTGGAAATTTTGATGTGGTATACACAGAAGTGACGCCTGCGGTGCCTAACTTGGAATGTTATGCAAAAATAGCAGGGCAAGACTGGTATAGTACTAAAGGGTATCAAAACAATGGATTTAGCGCAAATGATTTTATAATGCAAAATCTATCCGATGATGATGTTTTAATTAGTATGGGTTTTAATTCTACAAATAATGGCCCCGGAGTCTATAATTTTACCCCTTCAAGTACCACAAATTTTGTGCGTTTCTCGAAGTTTAACACTACAACTTTAGAATACGACTTATACAATTGCACAGGATCAATGACAGTCGTATCAAAAACGCCTGCGCTTGTAGGTTATATCATTGATGTAAATTATAGTTTAACAGCAGTGAATCCGGCAAATCCAAGTCAGTCGATACAAATTACAAACGGACATTATAAAGCGTACTATAGTTGGTAATGTATCAGGTGAAATATAGAAGTCGGTTCAAGTAACCGACTTTTTTAGTTTATTTTTGGTTCAAGAATAAAAACCTGAAACCTGAAACCTGAAACTTTCACCATGAGTGGCATCTACCTCCATATTCCTTTTTGCAAACAAGCCTGTCATTATTGTGATTTCCATTTTTCGACATCTTTGAAAAAAAAAGAAGCGCTGGTGGCCATGATGGCGCGTGAAATGGTGTTGCGGAACCATTGGATGGGAGATCAAACCGTCATTGAAACCATCTATTTTGGAGGGGGAACGCCAAGTCTATTGACGATTCCTGAACTTCTTTTTCTTATCGAGACCATTTACCAGCATTTCGAGGTGGTTGACCAACCCGAAATCACCCTAGAAGCCAATCCCGATGATTTGACCCCGGACTATTTACATGCTTTGGCACAAACTCCGGTGAATCGTTTGTCCATTGGAGTACAGTCGTTTTTTGAAGAGGATTTGCAGTTGATGAATCGCGCGCACAATGCCCAAGAGGCCTTGGCTTGTTTACAATTGGCGACCACACTATTTGATAACATTACCTTGGACTTGATTTACGGGATTCCGGGACTTACGCATGAAAAATGGTTGGCCAATATCCAAACGGCTTTGGACTTGGGAGTACCGCACATTTCGAGTTATGCGTTGACGGTCGAACCCAAAACGGCCTTGCATTCGTTTGTGCAAAAAGGGATTATTCCCAATCCGGATGATGGTCAAGCCCAAGAACAATTTTTGTTGTTGATGGACCAACTCGAAGCTGCGGGTTTTGTGCATTATGAGTTGTCCAATTTTGGAAAAGAAGGTTTTTTTTCCAAAAATAATTCGGCCTATTGGTTGGGCAAACCGTATATAGGCATTGGGCCTGCCGCACATAGTTTTAACGGTACCCAACGCGGATGGAATATTTCCAATAACACCAAATACATCCAAGCCCTCGAAGCCCATGAACTGCCTATCGAATTGGAAACTTTATCCCTAACCGATCGTTATAACGAATATGTGATGACAGGATTGCGCACCATTTGGGGCGTTGATTTACATCGGTTGGAAACGGAATTCGGACCCCGATTCAAGACGTATTTTTTACAACAAGCCGAAGCGCACTTGGAAGATCATTTGCTCTTCATAGACGGTGATATCGTTCGCACAACTCGTAAAGGAAAGTTTCTAAGTGATGGGATTGCGAGTGATTTGTTTTTATTGAATTTGTAAATTTATACCTTAGCGTACTTTGCGGTTAATTCTCAGCTTATGATTCTACAATTTGACACCCATACCTTCGACACTTCGCAACCCATTGACATTTCGATTCCGTTGACTAATACCGATGCCAATCCGATTGCATGGTATTTGGAACAACCTGTGATCGAACCCGTTCGTTTTGGCGATTGGGTTGGAAAAGTGGCAGCTGGGAGTTCAACCAACTTCAACAACATCCATTTCAACCCGCATGGACATGGAACGCATACGGAATGTTTGGGACACATTACCCGTGATTTTTACAGTATAAATCAATGTTTGCAGACCTTTTTTTTTCGTGCCGAATTGATTTCGATAGCGCCAGAAAAGCATGCAGGTGACAGCATCATAACCCAAAATCAACTGGAAAAAGCCTTGGCAGGAAATACGCCTGAAGCTGTGGTGATTCGCACTTTACCCAATTTGGCATCAAAAAAGCACCAAAACTATTCCCATACCAATCCGCCGTATTTGGCAGCGGAAGCCGCACATTATTTGCGTGAAATTGGGGTAAAACACCTCTTGATTGATTTGCCCAGTGTCGATCGGGAAGAAGACGGAGGTGCCTTGGCGGCGCATAAAGCCTTTTGGAATGTCAATGATATTCAGCAGCTCAATGCCGATGCCCGTTTGGATTGTACGATTACGGAATTGATTTTTGTTCCCGATACGGTGCCCGACGGGAGCTATCTACTGAATTTACAAATCGCTTCCTTTGAAAATGATGCCTCGCCCAGTAAACCTGTTTTGTATGCTTTACAGCCTTAGCCATACTTTTAGCCTCAAAAGGGTAGGGATAGGTGTTTTGGTATAAAAATTAAAGTTATGGATATACAGCAACTATACGACTATTGTCTCTCTAAAAAAGGAGTGACCGAACATTTTCCATTTGATGAGGATACATTGGTCTTTAAAGTGATGGGGAAAATGTTTTGTTTGGCTTCCTTGCAAGAATGGGAAAAAGGAAATCCAGCGGTTAATGTAAAATGCGATCCCGATTATGCGGAGGAGTTGCGGGCCGAATTTGAAAGTGTGCAACCGGGCTACCACTCCAATAAAAAGCACTGGAATACCGTATATGTCAATCGCGAAATCCCCGACAAGAAAATCATTCATTTTATCCACCACTCCTATGAATTGGTTGTATCAAAATTGCCCAAAAAGGAACGCGAGGCGCTTCGAGAGTTGTGAATCGACGGTTTTGCCTACCAATTTTTCTTAAATTTACTTTTTGGAGAACCAGTAGATGAAGGAATTGTATTTAGAGCTGAAGATTATAAATACAGTAGTGCTTCAGATTATTCTGGAGAAAAAGGTTTGTGAAATGAAGTTTGTGTTTTCAGTATTTTAAATTGTAAAACCACGCGGAAGGATTGACTTCGTCGAATTTCATTTCGCGCTATAGCAGGGCCTACTACACTTATGGACAAAATAATAAAAGGAGGGAAAATTGTTAAAGATTGTCTATTCTTACCTGTAAATGGAACCATAAAATCTAAAAAATTACAAGTGAATGAATGATATTTTTAGAACAGAAAAAGAGTTTTATATTATTGTCTTTCTTTTTACAGTTACACTTTTACTAGTAATTTATTTAATTAGAAAAACATTTTTAAGACTAAGAAAGTTAGACAAAGATGAATTAATTAAAGAAAGAGATAAATCATTAAATAAATCTAGTAAATCTAATATAGTGAAAATGATATTAGATTTATTTTCTTAAATTATTTTCATAAAATGACAGATAATAAGCTTAAAAAACCTTGCATTTTGTCTGGTTTTTTAGCTTTATAATTACAAAATTTACTCTTTCCCCTGCTCCCACGCGAAATCCCGATAGCGCTGATTTTCAATGCGTGCCAGCATTAATAAAAAAGCAAAAACTACATTTTTAAGTGAAGTTTTTTTACTTTTGAGAAATACGTTACATGCCAATTTAAGAGTATTAGCAAGGATTGCCCCCGAAGCTTTAACCGAACAGACGAAGTAAATCCGCCCTGTCGGGTTTTTTTAAATTTGATGTTAATATCGTAAATGACACTTAGGTGGTTTTATAAAGGTTAGGCATAGTAAGAGTGGGCTTTACTGGAGTTCAAATTTTTTTAAATATAAATATAGATAGTGATTTGGGGATAGATGTGTCTTATTGGAAATCAATGAAAAAATAATTATGAAATTAAAAATTTACTTTGGCATAGTACTCATTTCTTTTTTTTCTTGTGTAAAAGAAAATAAATTTTCAAAAGTTGAGGAATCAATTCCATGTGTTGAGTGTTTTAAAAGGGAACTGGTTTTTGAAAAATTGAATTATTACACAAAAAACAATTTTATTTGTAACCAATACGGCACAAAAAATATTGATGAAAAAAGAAAGAAGAACGTCTATGTTTATTTTTCAGATAAAAACTTTGATTTTTATGCATATGAAAATAACACAAGAATAATTTTTGACAAAAAAATGAAAATTTGGATGGCAATAAGTTCAAATGGATACTCAGGTTTTGAATATAATAATAAGAAGAATAGGTATATAAGTTTTTATTTTCTTGATGAAAATTTAACGCCATTATGTCATATAAACCAAGCTTTTGACGTTTCAATTTTTATCGATGATAAAAAAAATAAAAAATTGAGAGAGTATGTTATCAAAATTGATGATATAGAAAAAATCAAATTAGAGAGTGTTTCATATGAACAAATATTGCTATTGCACTCCAAATTAATTAAGAAAGAATACAAAATTGTTAAAGAAAAAACCAACATGTATTTAGATACGTTTTATAAAGATCAACCTTTATGGACAGTTTTTTATCATTAAAGAACTTCAATGGCGAATTTGCAACATTGATGGTATGATTGCAGCCGATGCGTCACACGAAGCTATACATGCAGCCGACGAAACAAATATTATGCAATTTATGCATAATTAAAAATTAGGTACAAAATATGATACGGAAAAAGAACCTAAAGAAGTTGAAGATAAAGTTTTGAAACAACTTATTGAGAAACAAGAAATAAAGGAAGAAACGCCTAAAAATTAGAAATGATGAAATTTTTTACACTGTTTTTTTTATCTATTGTTTTTAGCTCTCAAATGAAAGCTCAATTACTAGATATTGAATTGGATAAATACAGTAATATTATTTGTGATTCTTTAAAAAAATTTAATGAAATTGATTCTTCTCGAACGTGTGTAGAAATTAAACAATTAATGTATTCTAGGAAAATTAAATTAAATGTAGGTACTGTAAGTTATTATGAAATTGGTTTAACCGTTAGTCACGGATATAAATACTTAGGAATTTTTGATGGTAAAATTTTTAAAATTTTAAAGAGTAAAGATTTTACCGAAGATTATTTAGAAATTATTAAACCTTTTTTAACAAAAAAAGATAAAACGGATTTAAATAGCTTTTATTTTTTTTGGACTGAAATAAAAGAACTATATGATTATAATATAAATCCCCCTTGGAAAAAATAGTTACAAGCCTTGCAGAGAGGCAGGGCTTGTTTTTATTTACCCCCGCTCCCGCGCGAAATGAAATTCGACGAACCCAGCTCCGCAAAGTGTTCATTTGACGCACAATGCTCTGCATCCCGATAGCTATCGGGACCCGACTTTGCGGAACAAATGAACCTAAAAATCCAATAGCGGATTTACAATCCGTGCCAGCATTAAGGCAGATGCCGACGGTTTTGCCTACCAATTTTTCTTAAATTTACCTTTTGGAGAAATCGAAGATTAATCGAACACCACAGAAAATAAGAGCAAAGTGAGATACACCATGGCCGAGCAACGCGGACAACACTACTACAACAGCCCCTATAAGTTTAACGGGAAAGAACTCGATGAAGAAACAGGGCTATACTATTACGGCGCTCGATACTATGACCCAAAAGTGAGTATTTGGTTGAGTGTGGATCCGTTGGCTGAGAAGTATATAGGTATATCTCCGTACGCTTTTTGTGCACAAAACCCTATTGTAAATAAAGAGATTGATGGGAGATATTTTATTTTTGTTCCAGGTTTAGGTTATAGTACACAATCAGGATATAATAATTCTCCATGCGTTTCGGCTTATGGAAGTATGGTCGATGATTTTGATAGAAATAGAGGAGGATTAGGTGGTGCAACAGTTAATGGTTCAAGAGGTGGTCAAAGTAGTTTAGGTAATAGATTTCATGATGGTCTTTATGTATCGTGGTGGGGTTCAAGTGTAAGAGGTAATATAAGAAATGATTACAGAGCAATGAATATTATAAACCATGTTGCAGATAATTATTCAAGAGTAAGAGAAGCTGGAGATAATTTTGATGTAATGGCAACTAGCCAAGGAACAGTATCAACTGCACAACCCATGGTTGCAATGTTAAGTAATCCTACAGATTTTGGACTTCCCGAAGATTTTCATTTAGATAATGTTTATATGGCAGGTAGTATGGTTGATCCAAATTCTGAATTAGGGCAAACACTACAATCGTTTGCCTATAATGGGAAAATTGGTAATTTACAGTATGTTTCAGCACCAGGAGATACAATTGAAGGGACAGGTAGCACGAGTCGTGATGGTGTTTTCGGAAACGCTAATAAGTTTATAAAAATGGTATCTGGAGAATTAAAAGCCTCATCTAGTGCTAAAAAGCAAGGTACAACATATACTCCAATTCATACTCATGTAAGAGCTGCCGAAAATTTACCAAATAATCCATCTAGTGGATGTTCAACATCAGCATGTGAAGTTAGGCAAGCCATACAATCAACATATAAAGAATAATAAGATGAATAAGTCAATTAGTTTGTTGTTGTTGTTGTTGTTAATTTTATTAAGTTCTTGTAAAAGTCAAAATTTTGTAAAAAAAATAAAAGACAATAAGAATAAATCAGAAATAGTTGCATTTAAAGATTATTTGCAAAGAATAAATATTATGAATGATTTTAAAGAATATAGTATTAATAATTATCCTAACAATGATACTATAATAAAAAAGTTTATCCAAAAATATAACATTCAAACTATATATGTTAAGCCATGTTTGAATAAAAACAAAACATCTCAACCATATGATCATTTTCAAAACTGTGGAAATATTATTGAGTTAAGGTATGGTATTCCTATAATTTCAACGGAACATTCAATAATTTTTGACTATTCAGAAGACGGCTTAAAATTAAAAGAGCATATCAATGAGAAAAAACATAAAATAGCAGATGGAGTATTTCTTTTTTAAAATAATAATGCCCCCGCTCCCGCGCGAAATGAAATTCGACGAACCCAGCTCCGCAAAGTATTCATTTGATGCACAATGCTCCGCATCCCGATAGCTATCGGGACCCGACTTTTCGGAACAAATGAACCTAAAATCCAATAGCGGATTTACAATCCGTGCCAGCATTAAGACTGATGCCGACGGTTTTGCCTACCAATTTTTCTTAAATTTACCTTTTGGAGAAATCGAAGATTAATCGAACACCACAGAAAATAAGAGCAAAGTGAGATACACCATGGCCGAGCAACGCGGACAACATTATTACAACAGCCTATACAAGTTTAACGGGAAAGAACTCGATGAAGAAACAGGATTGTATTATTATGGGGCAAGGTACTTTGATCCTCGTACTTCGATATGGTTATCCGTTGATCCAGAATTTGCTAGATATCCAAACGCTTCTCCATATAATTACTGTTTACAAAATCCAATAAATGCTATAGATCCTGATGGGAGAGCGGTCGCCAAACCACCTTTAAAAGGGACTAAAGAGTTTAATGATTTTGTTAATGATGTAGTTAAAAAAAATAGTTCTCCTGTGAAATTGGAGTGATAAAGATGGTACTTGGCGTTATGATGCTAAAAAACAATCTTGGATAGGAATTGATGAAAGTAAAGGGAATAATATTAGTTTTAATAAAAAAATTATTTCTGACGATGCAAATAAAACAGCTTCAGCTGTAAGTACGGGTTCTGGAGTAAAAGATTTATTAATAGAAGGAGCAGTTGCTCAAAGTAGTAATACAAAAATTTATAACGTTACTGATGATATTGTATCAGCAACTTCAGGAGTTGGGGTTGCTAAATATTTAAAATATTCTAAAGGAGCCGGAGTTCTTTTAGGAGCTGTAGGCACAGCGTATAGTACAAATGAAGCAATAAAACAGTATCAATCCGGTGGTATGAACGAAGTGATGGAACATAGAGATGGACTTGATGCAACTGTTGGAGCTGTAGGCTTAGGAGCAACTGCTTTAATAACTTTAGGTATAATAAGTAATCCTGTCGGTTGGAGTATTGGTATTGGATGTCTGGCTTATGGAGCAGGATGCTTAATATACGAAGCAGTAACTGAAGAAAAAAAGTAAGATTATGAAGTTCTATTATATTTTATTTTCGGATGCTATAAACAAAATTTTGACTGTTGAAAAGAGTAAAGATTTGTGGAAGTTTTACACACTTATCTTTATTTCATTTGCAATGGGATTAAATTTACTTATGCTAAAATTTATTTATTTTGAATTAAATTCATCTAAAGAATATACAATTTTAACCAATCTTAACATTACAGGTTTTCAAAAGATTGATGGTATTTTGACATATTTTACGTTTCATTTGTTTCCATTTTTGATATTAAATTATTTTTTGATTTTTTATAAAGACAAATACAAAGAGATTATAGTAAAATACAAACATTATAATGGAAAATTAATTGGTTGGTATTATGCTATTTCCTTTTTCTTTTTTCCTTTATTGTTTATTATGGGAGTTGTAAAGTATTATTTTTTTAGATGATACAAAATGTAAGCAACAATAATTGACCCCGATAGCGCGGATTTACTATCCGTGCCAACATTAATAAAAAGCAAAAACTACATTTTTTAAGTGTAGTTTTTTTATTTTTAGAATTAGGTTACGTGCCAACTTTCCCTAGTCGCCCAATAGATTGATAGTGGGGGAAATTGTCCGTTTCCAAGTTGCCCCGACCATTTGGGGACTAGCTCAGCCATTACTGATGCCGACGGTTTTGCCTACCAATTTTTCTTAAATTTACCTTTTGGAGAAATCGAAGATTAATCGAACACCACTGAAAATAAGAGCAAAGTGAGATACACCATGGCCGAGCAACGCGGACAACACTACTATAACAGCCCCTATAAGTTTAACGGGAAAGAACTCGATGAAGAAACAGGGCTGTACTATTATGGCGCTCGGTACTTTGACCCAAAAGTGAGTATTTGGTTGAGTGTTGACCCGTTGGCGGAGAAGTTTCCAAACGTGAGTCCTTATAATTATTGTTTGCAGAATCCAATCAGGTTTATTGACCCAGATGGGAAGGCTCCCAAACCGCCTAAGCTTTCAGGAGTTACTAATATTCCAAATGTAATGGCCGGAAATAATTGGATAGATTATAGAACAAAAGCAATAAAGATAGTAGATGGAAAATAGGTGTTTGGGGAGGTATATCATACCCATATAAAGAAACTTTTTATAGAAGAGGAGAATGTGCAGAATATAGTAGATTACAAGTGGAGCAAGGAAGTGGAAATTATACAGCGGTAGGAGCGAAAGATAGAATTGATATGTATGTTGATTCAAGAACCGCAGACCAGTCAAGGTATAATCTTCAAAAAGGTATAGATACAATTATTGAAAACTTGAATGAAGGTAAATCAGTAATGGCAGGTGTGATGTATGATTCAAAAAAAACAGTACAAGAGAAAGATTACGCCAATAAATCTACTAATCACTATGTTACTATAGTAGGTATGGGTAGAGATGACCAAGGTGTTTACTTTTCTTATTATGATAATTACAGCAATGGCAAAGGCGAAAGCGTAGGAACAGATTTGAAAAACAATAAATTTAGGTTACTGACTGATAGTAAAGGGAATTATTATTTTGCTGATGCTGATAACAACATTCCTTTAAATGGAAATCAAAATGTTGAATTAGGAAATAAAGAAAATAAACCTGCTAGATATATATTAACAGAGGTTCGAGATAATGAATAAATATATGAAAAGTTTATATAAAATAATTTCGTTGTCAGTTATGGCAATTATAACAAGTTGTTCTTCTAAAATTGATGAAAATCAGATAATAGGAAAGTATGAAATAGATAAAGTTGTTATAAGAGATACGTTAGTTAAAGTTGAAGAATATCGATTGTTAATATTAAATTCTGATAAAACATTTGAGTTAAAGAATTATGATAAAAAAGAAAATTCTAGAGGTACTTGGAATGCTAAAAACTCTAAAAATGATGATGAGATTGTTATAGAGTTTAATTTTTCAAACCGTAAAATAGAAGGTTTGTTAAATGGTACTATAATTACTTTTAGTTATCCGAATGATTTGTATCAAGGCAGATATAGCAATTTACTATATGTAAAACTAAATAATTAATCCGATAGCGCGGATTTACAACCCGTGCCAGCATTAAGGCAGATGCCGACGGTTTTGCCTACCAATTTTTCTTAAATTTACCTTTTGGAGAAATCGAAGATTAATCGAACACCACAGAAAATAAGAGCAAAGTGAGATACACCATGGCCGAGCAACGCGGACAACATTACTACAATAGCCCCTATAAGTTTAACGGGAAAGAACTCGATGAAGAAACAGGGCTGTACTATTACGGCGCGAGGTACTATAACCCAAAAGTGAGTATTTGGTTGAGTGTTGATCCGCACGCAGAACGTTACCCAAGTTGGTCGCCTTATAATTTTGTTTTCAATAATCCATTAATTTTTATAGACCCTGATGGAAGAGATCCAATATATGGAAAGAATTTTTGGGGAAATGTTAAGCTGATTGGTGATGATGGAAAAACAGATGGGAAATCATATCTTGTAAGAGGTGATGTTAAAAAGGATGTCAAAGCTGCTACAAAAGAAGGTCAAAATTATACTGGAGCATTAATCGAAGGAAAAAATGTAATGAACATTCCAACAGGTGGAGTAATGGATGATGTTGTAAATTCAGTAAATGATACTGAAAAGTCAGGAAAAGAGAATGGAGGTCATTCTTTTATAGGCGATGCTAATGCTACAAGATGGGATGAGGGACCAGCAGCACAACCCTACAAAGATCAAGAAGGTAATGAGGGTGCAAGAGCTCAACTAATAATGTTTAAAATTAATGGGAAGACACAAAAACCTAAAGACGCATCAAATATGGAGTTTTGGTGGCATGTCCATCCAAATGTTACAATAAACGGCGTATCGTTAGGGTCATCTAACCCCACTGATCCAGCAGACTTTAATGGTCAAAAGTCAGTACAGTCAATTGGTTTTAAAGGTAATTCTTTTGTAATTGGTGTTAGAACAGGGACAGTAACCTTTTTTACGGTTGATAGTAAAGGAAATAATAAAATCTTAATGACAGTAAAATATTCTGACTTCAAAAAAATGGGAGGGAAATAATAAACTTTGATACAAATGAGATATACATTTAAAATAGTGATAATTGGTTTTGTAACAATGTTTACATCTTGCTCAACAATGAAACAAGCAATATCGAAAAATCAAAAAAACACAAATAAATATATTACTAATCTGCTAAAAAATAACGATAATGTGTTCTATCTTTATTCTACATACTCAACATTTTCAACAGTTTGGACTTATAGAAGTGATTCGATTGAAATATACAGACTTGCGAAAGGCAAATTAATAAGTAAAGAGATATATAAAAACACAGGAATAAAATCATTTCAGATACCAACAATTAAAGATTTGAATTCAGATATTGATAAATGTGGTTTGGTATTAGATGGTGATATTATTGGATTTGAATTTGATAAAAATAAACCTGAAAAAAATCATAATCAGATAACTACAGATATAAAATGTTGCAAAGCTCAAAAATATAAATCTGATTTTCTAAACAAACTTGTTGAAGATATTACCATATACAAGATGTGGAATATTGAATAAATAAGAATAATTTAAATTTTATAAGCCAACAAAGCCCGAGCAATAGGGCTTTGTTATTTAGCGTAAGCCAGTTTAGTATTGGCAGAAGCCAATAAGTTATCCCCCGCTCCCGCGCGAAATTAAATTCGACGAAGTCAATCCCTTCGAGTGGTAGCATTCGTGTCTCCCCCGCACCCAATAGCGTATTTAACAACCCGATAGCGCGGATTTACAACCCGTGCCAACATTAAGACTGATGCCGACGGTTTTGCCTACCAATTTTTCTTAAATTTACCTTTTGGAGAAATCGAAGATTAATCGAACACCACAGAAAATAAGAGCAAAGTGAGATACACCATGGCCGAGCAACGCGGACAACACTACTACAACAGCCCCTATAAGTTTAGCGGGAAAGAACTCGATGAAGAAACAGGGCTGTACTATTACGGCGCTCGGTACTATGACCCAAAAGTGAGTATTTGGTTGAGTGTTGACCCGCTGGCGGAGAAGTTTCCAGAGTGGTCGCCATATAATTATTGTTTGAATAACCCTGTTGTTCTTCTTGATCCAGATGGAAGAAGTCCTATTGATCCTAAATTTGTTTTTAGTCAAACACAATTTGATAGTTATTTAAATTATATAATTAAAAACATGAATACTCCTCAAAGAATTATTAATGGTAAACCTCGTTATGGTTATACTGATTCAGATAAACATGATTGTGTTACTGCTGTCAATAGAAGTATTAGAACTTTAATGAATGATAATAAGATTAAGGCAAAAGCTAATATGGATGATCAAATGAAAGAGCATATTAAAACAAATTATGCTGAAAAACAGATTACTATCGATTTTAAAGACGCGAGTGGAAAAAAAACAGTGGGTGCAACAAATCCTTATGGATATCTAAATAAAACTCTATCAGAAACTATAAAAGATAATTTATCAGATACAGATAGTGGATATCAGTTTTTTGGTATGTCTATAATGGATGGTTATCATAGTGTTATGGTAGTGGTAAATAATACAGACCCCAAAAATCCTTCATTTAATATGTTTGACCAACATGGGTCTATGTTTGGTAGTGATGACGAAACAAATGCGAAATCTTGGTATAGTGCTACTGAATTAGACGATTTATTAATGAATTGGGTAGAGAATGGAAACCCAACAAAAAGTGGACTTCCAGGTATAACAACAACAACGATAACACCATTAAAACATAAAACAGACAATTCAACTAATCAACCTTAAAAAATAGAAAATGAAATATTTATATTTTTACTTGTTATATCTTATATTAATGTCTTGTAGTGTTAACAAGAATAATGGATATTGTGAATGTTTAATTATTAATGAAAAAGAAGTTTTATTAGAAGTTATATTGTCATCAAAAGAGAAATTTTACATTTCACATGTATATAGTGATAATTTTGAAGATGATGGAGTAAAACCATTAATTGAAGTAATTGATAAAAACACATTTGTTAAAATTGATGATGTGTCATATAAAGATAAAAGGCATAATTATAAATTAAAATTGATGCATGATACAGCAACTTTAAGTATAATTGATGTATCTTATAAAGATAATTAACATCATAATCATTAATCAATTTAACAATAACTAAACCCCGATAGCGCGGATTTACAATCCGTGCCAGCATTAATAAAAAGCAAAAACTACATTTTTTAAGTGTAGTTTTTTACTTTTGAGAAATACGTTACGTGCCAACTTTTCTGAGTTGCCCATTAGATTGATAGTTGGGGAAATTGTCCGTCTCGAAGATTCCCAAAAAGGAACGGGAGGCGCTTCATGCGATGGAGTAGTTCACGCGTATAAAAGAAAAAATACTTTCGTTGTTTTACAATTCAATTTAGGCATTACTTTTGTAGCCCATCGATTCGTTTAAAAAAGTAACTAAGACCATGTTAGATAATCTCAAAAAACTTCTCAACGAAGATCAAGATCCCAAAGCGATTGAAAAAATCTCGGCTAAACTAGAAAACCTATTAATGTCGCATGAGGAAGTGGGCTACATTGCGGTGCAAAAGAAACCTGCGATTACAGTATTTCCCGACAGCATTGTGGTGACCAACAAACGCATCATTTTATGCAAACCCAAAAACTTGGGCTTGTCCATGGAGTTTGTCGATTACGATTGGAATGATATTGCAGGGACTTTCGTCAAAGAAGGGATACTCGGTGCTGATTTTACCTTTACCACGCAATCAGATTTGACGCATACTGTAGATTATTTGCCAAAAAATCAAGCGCGAAAACTCTACACGTTTGCCAAAGAACAATTGGATGCCTTAAAAAATCCGGGAGTTGTGCCAACGGCAGCCCCTGTGGTCGAAACGCCTAAAGCCGAAACAACACCCGAAACCATCGAAGAACCCGAGGTGGAAGAAGTACAGGATTTTGCCGAAATCATTCCCGTAGCCCAATCCGGGTATCGCGATGAAAAGCAGTTTCCCGAAGCTGCGGCCGAGCAAAGTCTTGCCGAGCTTTCCCAAGATGCCTTGTTTGAAAAACTTCAAAACTACAAGAAACTCCTCGACAACGGTCTTATCCTACAAGGCGAATACGATCGGTTGAAAGCTGAAATTTTAAAGTATTTATAAAATCCAAAGTCATTGGTCGAAATGCACATCCTTTTCATCGATGTGCATTTTTTGTTTTTACCACTTTCGTCTACAGCTATTTTCGTTTAAACGACTTTTTTTTCGAATGCAAGTCCGTTTCGTTTTTAAAACAGATATTTGGGTAAAATTTCCACTAAAATGAAAGCCCTGACCCATTTGTTGTTGTTGGAAGATGACGCTATTGAAATTATGAAATTTGAACGCGTTATTCAAAAGTTAGCGACTTCTTTCACCCTCTCCATTGCCCATGATGGAGCGATAGCTTTAGAAGCTCTACAACAAGCCAAGGACCATTTGCCCGAATTGATTCTTTTAGATTTGAATATGCCCAATTTTAATGGGATCGAGTTTTTACGAAGTGTCAAAAAAGAACCCGCATGGTGTCATATTCCCTGTGTGGTTTTAACCACTTCCGATAATCGAATTGATTTGATGGATTGTTACCGAGAGGGTATCGCTGGGTATTTTTTGAAACCCTTGCGCTACGACGATTATGTGGCGCTAATTCAATCCATTTTAGCGTATTGGAACAATAGTCATTTAGTATAAAAGGCAGTATGTACGGTATTTTTATCAACGCAATTAAAGAGTACACGATCCAAAATGAAGGGTATTCGGTTTGGCAACAAGTCTGTGAATCGGCAGGATTGGAGGATGATTTTTTTATCAACTCCGAGTTTTATCCCGATCCTATTCTAGAAAACATTCTAAAAGCACTGGTGCACTTCTCCGGAAAGTCTACGGCCGATTTGTATTACCATATCGGATACTGGTGGGCCTTGCATTCGGTACCTCGATTGTATTTAGGGAAATTAGAAAAAGGAGTTCCTGCGTACCGTCAATTTATTCTGGATTTTCCCCTTTTTATCAATCGGTTGTCGTTGATTTATGAGAAGCTCACCCTCACTCAATTTCATTCGGTCAAAGTTTCTGAAGAGGCCATCGATTTTTTTCACACGCCGTATCGCTTAAAAGAACCTCGTTTTTCAGAGGGTGTTTTACGAGGTTTTGCCACGCTTTTTGCGGTGCCTGACCAAAGCTTCACATTGCATTTGTTAGACCGTTCGGGAGATTCCTTTCATTACCGTATCCAATTTATATGAGTGCGGCTATGTTTCATTTTGATCGGGATACGTTCTCAACCTTATTTCCATTTTATATGGTGGTAGACCGCCATGGGATGCTGCGTCATTTTGGTCCCAGTCTACATAAAATGCTGCCTGAATTGCAAGAGCATACGTTATTTGAAACCTATTTTCAATTCAAAAATCCGATTATTCCTCAAGGAAAAGCCATTGATTTCGAAAAGTTAACCGACGCTTTACTGGTGATTCATGTGATTACCCAAGCGCGAACCTTTTTGCGCGGGCAATTCCTAAAGCATCACGAAGAATACCTATTTGTGGGTTCCCCTTGGGTTTCTAATATTGAAGAATTGCACGAAAAGAAGTTGGACATCGCCGATTTTGCCTACCACGATTCGAGTGTCGATATGCTCAATATGTTGCGAAGTTTAGAAATCAGCAACAGCGATTTGAAGTATATGGTACATGCCATTTCGGGTCAGAAAAAAGAATTACAACGCGATAAAGAGGAGATTAAAAAATTGTCTTTGGTGGTAAGTACCAATGAAAACGGGGTTGTACTCTCCGATTTACACGGTGAGATCTTTTGGGTGAACCCTTCGTATTTGCAAATGACAGGGTATGTAGAGGAAGAGGTGCTGGGCAAAACGATGTATGATTTGGGGGTGATGGAACAAACCGATAAAAATACACTGCAACAAATGATGATCGCCTTTCGAAAGGCCGAATGGTTTGATTGTGAAGTGCAGCATAAACATCGGGATGGAGGCGCTTTTTGGGCCCGCATCAAGGGGCAACCCGTATTTGACCAGTTGGGTAAATTCATTGAATATTATACCATTATCGAAGATATCACACCCAAGAAGGAAATGGAAGATCGGTTGCGCGAATCGGAACAACGCCTTCGGACATTGATTCTTAACCTCCACGATGGCGTTTTATTGGAAGATGAAAACCGCCGGATTTTATTGGTCAACCAAAAGTTTTGCACCATGTTTGATATTCCGGTTGATCCTGAATATTTGATTGGCGCTGATTGTTCTAATTCTGCTCAAGAATCCAAATCACATTTTAAAGATTCAGAAGGATTTGTGCAACGAATTGAAGAAATTTTAGCGCAAAAAGAAACGGTTATCCATGAAGCCTTGGAGTTAAAGGACGGACGTTTTTTTGCCCGTTCGTATATTCCCATTGTTATTGACAAAGTACATAAAGGACACTTGTGGGCCTATCAAGACATTACCTTGGAACGCAATTTTCAGGAGAATTTAAATTATGAAAAGGAAAAGTACCGACGTATTATTGAAAATATGAATATCGGGTTGTTGGAGGTGGATAATGAAGACAATATTCTACTCACCAACCAACGCTTTTGCGCGATGAGTGGATATACTCCCGAAGATTTAATTGGGAAAAAAGGGGTTGATGTTTTTCTCAACGAAGAAACCCGACGTTTACTCACTGAAAAATCGGAGCTACGTAAAAGTAAGATAGCCGATTCGTATGAGTTGGAAGTAACCGATAGTAACGGCGAGGATCGCGTTTGGTTGGTTAGTGGAGGGCCAAATTACGATATCAAAGGCGCGGTTATTGGGTCGATCGGACTACATTTTGATATTACGGAAACCCGAAACTTGGAACGACTTCGCGAGGAATTGTTGGCCAAGTTAGAACAACAAAACCGACAGTTGAACGAGTATGCGCAAATCGTATCGCACGACTTAAAGTCGCCCCTGCGAAGCATTCACTCGCTAATCACGTTTATTAAAGAAGACAACGACCAAGCGTTTAATAGCGTTACAGCCCAGTATTTTCAATTGATTCAGGAAAAAGTAGAGAAAATGGAACGTCTCATTCAAGGCATCTTGTCCTATTCTCGCATCGATCATACCCAATACAAAACCGAACGCATCAATTTAAATCAATTGGTTCAAACGGTTATCTCTATTATTGAGGTTCCGCCCCATATCACTATTCGCGTGAAGCGAGAACTTCCTACACTAAAGGGCGATGCCTATCGTTTGCAGCAAGTTTTTCTCAACTTAATGACCAACGCCATTTTGTATAACGATAAAGCCGAAGGTTGGGTTGAAATTGATTTCCAAGAAGAACCACATCAGTATACCTTTAGTATTCGCGACAATGGAAAAGGTATACACGAAAAAGATGTAAAACGCATTTTCAAAATGTTTGAATCCTTAAATCCCAATGACCGTTCAACAGGAATCGGACTTACCATTGTAAAAAAGATTCTCGATGATATGCAAGAAAGTATTTATCTCGAAAGTGAGCCTGGTGTAGGCAGTGTTTTCTATTTTACCCTTCAAAAAAATGGCTGTAGAACAACCTAATTTAGACTATGTACATCGTTTGTCCGATGGCGATTCGTTGCTTGAAAAGCGTCTAATTGCCGTGATGATAAGCGAGTTTGAATCCGATTATAAGGACTATAAAATGGCAGTAGCCGACAAAGATTATAAGAAAATAATTACATTTGTACATCGACTCAAACATAAGATTGGGTTTTTGGGGATGGAGTATTCCTATCAAATTGCCCATAAATATGAAGAAGAGTTGCATAAAAATGAGGGTCGTCTCGCCCCAGAATTTGAACATATTATGACTCAAATTAGTGACTTTATTAATACCCTTGAAGAAAGATGAAATGTATCATTGTAGACGATGAGTTGTTAGCGCGTGAAGTGTTAAGTCATTTGGTTTTAAAAACACCTGATCTGATGATTGATGGTGTGTTTACCAATGCGATTGAAGTGATGAAGTACTTAAACACCAATCCGGGCTTGGATGTGATTTTTTTGGATATTCACATGCCCAACTTTTCAGGATTTGATTTCCTACAAACCATCAAGAATCCGCCCTTGGTTATTTTGGTCACCAATGATAAAAACTTAGCGCTGGAAGCGTTCAATTTTGATTGTATCGTTGATTACTTAGTAAAGCCTATCACGCAAAGCCGCTTTGAAAAAGCGATGCAACGGGTCCGTCAGAAAAAAGCAGTACCCGCCAGTCAAAAGTCTGTAACACCCAAAATCGCGCAAGAGATTTATGTAAACATTGATAAACGCCTCATAAAAATTGATCTCAACAGTATCGATTATATCAAAGCCAATGGCGATTACGTCATCATCAAAACCGAGACCCAAAATTATGTGGTGCATACCACCTTGTCAAAGTTACAAGCCAAACTTCCCCCGGAGGTTTTTGTAAAAACCCATCGTTCGTTCATCATTAATTGTGCGAAAATCATCGATATTAAGGATTCTACGGTGTTAATTGGGAAAGAAATTATCCCTGTTAGTAAGAATAATCGCATAAATCTTATCGAACGCATCAATCTTATCTAAGGCGCAAACAACATTTCGTCGACAGGTAAACGATTTCCACCGAAAGATACCCCATCGAAATCGAAAAAATAAATTTGGCAAATGCTTCCTTAGTAGTTTTGAAAAATGAAATTCCAAACCCAAAACTACTGTGGATAAAGTCATATATAACAATAACTTAGGTGTGCTCTCGGAATCCTTTTTTTGCCTCAGCGATCAAGGTGTCATTCGTACCTTTTCGTATGCCCAATTGCGAAAAGTACAATTGCATAAATTCCGAGACAACACCGCCAACGTGTTAATTGTTTTAATTGGAGCAGTGACTTTGTTGTGTTCCATCATGGTGCATGCAAAGCCCGTATTTGTGATAGGAATCGGCTTGTTTTTTGGGATGTTTTTTTTGTTTAATATGTTCTTAAACAAACGCTATGTGTACAAAATACAGTTGATTACGCAACAGTATCAACCCATTCATATCAAAGTACACCATGAAGTTCGTGAAGAGGCAAAACTATTGGTCAAAAAAATTAAAGCGCGGTTGCAACCCGAGGAATCGTATTTGAAAGCCGTATAATGGGTGCAAAACACCACATTATTGTGTATGATACGACAAAAGGTTTTTCCTCCTTTGTAAAAAAACATTTTGGAAAAACCTATCCAATTGCTACCTGTACGTCGAAAAAAAAGTTCAGTGCAGCCCAATTTAAAAGCTATACCATTTGCTTTTTTATTGTCAATGATATTAGCGACCTCCTTAACCTTGTCCGCTTAAATACCCTGGAGATTCCAGTAGTGGTAGGTGCGGCAAGTCAAATTTTGGACAGTAAAATTGATTATGTAAAAAATGAACGCATGTTCGCCTTGGATTTTAGTCAAAGTAAAGAAGCGTTACTGCTACAGTTACAACACTATCTCCAAGTTCTACCATAAGGGTTGAATTTCTTCTAGGAGTTTTAGAGTGTGCTCCTTTAAGATTTGGATACTAACCGGGTTCTGCAGTAGGCGGCAGATGTTTTTTAGGGTTATAAAATAAATCCCGGTTAGTTCTTCCCCATTTAGTTAGCTAAAAAAGTCCCGATTGGGACTTTTTTTATTTCAAGACTTTTTTCTGTTGGGCTACAAAACCATCGGCTTGCAGTTGCAACAGCTCCCGCGCACCTTTCCGCTTGTAGTCGTACAGCGCCTGGTCTTCCCGAAGGTCGGCATACACCCGATCGTAAATCGCGGCATCGGTTTGTTGTTGCAACGAACTCTGGTAACGGTTTTGCTCCAACACGGTTTTCAAGGCCATCTCTTGATCTTCGAGTTTAAAGTCATATTCTCCTTTGGGCGACAGCAGTTTGGCAATCACGGGTGCCGTTTCAATGGCCAAAAACAACAGCATGATAAAAAACGACGGTAAGAATGGCAATTTCCCCAACGCATTGATCCGAGCCATGAGTCCGTCAAACCCGTCAATAACCGGCTGTGTTTCGCTAACTTTTTTATCTACATCGGCTTGCAAGGATTTGGCTCGTGCTTCGCGCTCGGAAAGAGTGGCGGCCGATACTTTTTTTAACGAATCCAGCTCTACGGCAGCGCGGTCGTAAGCGGCGCGTTTTTCTTTGTAAATCGGACCCTTACCCATTTTCTTGGTACCCGCCGTGCCTTCCGCTTCGGTGATGTACGCTTGGTATAAGGCAGCGACTTCCTTTTCTTTCGTGGTGATCGATTGTTTTACGCTGTCCATGGCGGCTTGGTTTTGGTCTACATCCGATTTATACAAATTGGCGACTTGCGTTTTGTTGGCGAGGGCCATGTCGTTTTTTTCTTTGAGAATAACGGTATTGATTTCCTTTTCAAAAATTTTGATCTCCAAGGGTTTCGAAATCACGATGGCGATAATCAACGCCAGCGCAATACGCGGCGAGGCCTGAATGAATTCGTCCAAAAATGAGTCGCGCTTTTTTAACGTCGACACGATAAAGCGGTCCAAATTAAAAATCAGCAACCCCCATACGAGTCCGAAGGCCGTTGCGATATAATAATTATCAAATACGGTGAAGAGCGCATAACTCCCCGCCAAAAAAGCCATAAAAGCCGTGAAAAATACAGTCGCGCCAATGCCGGCATACTTGTTTTGCTCGCCGTTGCTACAGCCCGCAATCAAATCTTTGTCCACCCCCGAACAAAGCAAGAAGAAACGTTTTAACATGATGATTGATTTTTGATTGATGATGATATTACAAAAGTAACGCCAAAAATGGTCTCATGGTATTTTTAACACCCTATAATTCTGTTAAATCGTTGAAATACAGGTGTCTTATTTCTCTTTTTTAGGCAGCCGTTTGTTTTTTGTCCCGATGAAAGCGGGGTCCCGTTATCCGTTGCAATCTGCGCCACTGCGTTGTGCAGGATTTCCACTGCTACCGGGGCTGGGTTGAACGATTGTCGTACCGCAAGAAAGTTTTGGACTTGTATATCGATAGTTCATGGACTGCACTGTTGCGTGAGGGGTGGAAGTAGGGTGCCGCGCACCACGGACGACCCGACCCCGTGGTACGGGCTTCTTAGTACGTTGGGTTTGAATCACGGGGGCACGCCCACAAAAAAAAGCTGCCTCTTTCGAAACAGCTTTACTTTTTTAGCGACTCAATTCCACAAAATACTTGTAAAACAACGGTATCGTTTCAATGCCTTTGAGGTAGTTGAAGATGCCATAATGTTCGTTGGGCGAGTGGATGGCATCGCTATCGAGTCCGAAGCCCATTAAAATGGTTTTGGACTTTAATTCTTTTTCAAACAGCGCCACAATGGGAATACTTCCCCCAGAACGCACGGGAATTGCAGGCACGCCAAACGTTTCGGTATAGGCTTTGTTGGCGGCTTGGTACCCAATGCTGTCAATCGGTGTCACATAACCTTGTCCGCCGTGGTGGGGCGTCACTTTGACTTTAACCCCAGCGGGAGCGATGCTTTCGAAGTGTTGGGCAAAGAGTTCGGTGATTTCTTCCCAGTCTTGATGGGGCACCAAACGCATGGAGATTTTGGCATAGGCTTTACTAGCAATCACGGTTTTGGCACCTTCGCCGGTATAGCCGCCCCAGATGCCGTTGACATCCAGTGTAGGACGAATCGAATTGCGTTCGTTGGTAGCATAGCCCGCTTCGCCATAAACCTCGGCAATGTCGAGTGCTTTTTTGTAAGCGTCTTCGCTGTACGGACGTTTGGCCATTTCGGCACGCTCGGCCGCAGATAATTCTTCGACTTTATCGTAAAAACCGGGAATGGTAATGTGGTTGTTTTCATCGTGCAGCGAGGCAATCATTTTGGCCAAAACATTGATGGGATTGGCCACAGCACCTCCATACAAGCCCGAATGCAAGTCGCGATTGGGTCCGGTCACTTCCACTTCCACATAACTCAAACCGCGCAAACCCGTAGTGATTGAGGGTTGTTGGTTGGAAATCATGCCTGTATCGGAAATTAAAATCACGTCGTTGGCCAATTTGTCTTGGTTGCGTTCTACAAACCAGCTCAAGGATTTGGAACCTACTTCTTCTTCGCCTTCGATCATGAATTTGACATTACAGGGCAAGGTATTGGTTTGTATCATGTACTCAAACGCTTTGACATGCATGTACATTTGTCCTTTGTCATCGCAGGCTCCACGGGCGAAAATAGCGCCTTCAGGATGAATTTCGGTGGTTTTGATTACCGGTTCAAAAGGCGGCGAGTCCCACAATTCAATCGGGTCGGGCGGTTGCACATCGTAATGCCCATAGACCAACACGGTGGGCAAATTAGGGTCGATGATTTTCTCGCCAAACACAATAGGGTAGCCGGGCGTTTCACACAATTCGACGACATTACAGCCGGCGCGAAGCAAACTTTCTTTGACGGCATTGGCCATGTCAATCACATCTTGGGCGTAAGCGCTATCGGCACTGACGGAGGGTATTTTAAGGATGTCAATGAGTTCGTTGATAAAACGATCTTTATGGGTTTGAACGTATTGTTTAATCGTATCCATGTTTGATTTTTAATTACTACCTTCAAATATACAAATTCAATAGCCAATCTTTTTCATTTCTAAATCGCAATTTTCACTAGAAGTACTTTTTTTTCGAAATTGATTGTTGCGGTTTGGAAATTCAAAATAATGCCTATATTTGCACTCACCATTTTGCGGGTGTGGCGAAATTGGTAGACGTGCCAGACTTAGGATCTGGTGCCGCAAGGCGTGTAGGTTCGAGTCCTATCACCCGCACAAAATCCAGACGAGAGTCTGGATTTTTTTTTGCGTGTAGGCTCCCCCTAAGTGTAATTTAACTGAGAGGAACGATTCGGGGTAGTTTTATGAGGTGAAAAATTGCTTAAATCACTCGATTTTTTTTCGTCTACAGTTAATAACGCTTCGTCTTTCTGTTAAGAACTTCTCTTTATAAAGATTTACAGTATCAAAAGCTTACTTATTTTTGTACCATTCCGGTTAGGGTTTATGAAAAAGAGTACCGTTATGATTGCATTAGTAGTAGCATTTATAGGCATTGTCCTTGTGACAGGCGCCCTATTTTATTTATACAGTTCCAACGAAGTGGCCAAAACCAAGCAGGAAACTGGCGAATTGAAAGTGGATCGTGCCAACCGCGCCATAGAAGATATTCAAGAAGATATAGTCGAAACTAAAATGCAATTGGTCGAGAATGAGAGTAAATTGGAAGAAGCCAAGCCTAACCTTGAAGCACAAATTGCCTCCGATAACATTCCGATTGTTGAAATCACAGACACCGATTTGAGTGAATCGCGTGAAGTCAATGATGCTCGAAAAAAAGGGGAGCGCTTAACGTATATTCATCAACTTAAGTTCAATTTGGTGAATACGGGGAAGTTTTCATTGAAGGATGTTATTTTTTCTATCAAAGACATTTATACCGAAAACGGCGCTGGTCGCAAGAAAAAAGCAAAGGATTACACCTACATGGGGCGCACATTCAGCACTGAAGACGTGGGGGCGTACCAAAATGTGGAAATTCCTACGCTCAATTTAAAGTCCAAAAAGCAAGTGTATGTGTGTAATTTACCCTCCAGTTTTGGGGTGGGCGATTATTATTTTGATATTATTCTGGAGTGGAATGGCGGGTTTTACCAAATGCATGTGGATATTGAAGAGCTCAACGGGAAACTCAAATACCGCTATCAATTTTACGACATCGACGGTAAAGCCATTGATTTCAAAAAAGTAGAAGAAAAGATGAAGCCCTAAAAAAAGCCCCGTTATTGGGGCTTTTCGTTTATTTCGAAGTATCGATCCAGCGTTGTACTTTTTGTTCCAACAAGGCCAGAGGCATTACCCCTGATTCCAAAACGATTTGGTGGAATTTCTTGATGTCAAAGCGTTGCCCCATTTCCTTTTCGGCTTTTTTTCGTAGTTCCATAATTTTGAGCTGCCCAATTTTATAGGAAAGCGCTTGCCCGGGAATGGCCATGTAACGCTCAATTTCGGCAATAATGCTCGCTTCACTTTCGGCTTCGTTGGCCAAAGAATAGGCAATGGCTTGTTCCCGAGTCCATCCTTTGGTGTGAATTCCGGTGTCGACAACCAAGCGAATGGCGCGGTGCATTTCACTGCTCAACATGCCAAAATATTGGTAGGGATCGCGGTAGAGTCCCAATTCAAAGCCTAAACTCTCGGTATACAACGCCCAGCCTTCTCCATAGGCGCCAAACCAATTGAATTTACGGAAGTCAGGGAGACTTTTGTTTTCTTGTTGTAAGGATATTTGAAAGTGATGGCCAGGAATCGCTTCGTGCAAAAACAAATCTTCATCACCATAGTAATTGTATTTGGTCACATCGGGAATAGGGACGTAGAATGTACCGGGGCGCGATCCGTCGGTGGCGCCTTGTACATATTCGGCACTGGCTGTTTTTTCCCGAAAAGCTTCTGTCCTTTTTACGCGAAAAGGCGTTTTGGGTTGCAAGGCAAATAGCTTATCCACATTGGGTTTGATGGTGGTATGGATTTTTTCAAAATTGGCAATAACTTCTTCAGGCGACTTGAAGGGCATGAGTTCTTTTTTGTTGCGCACGTAATCAAAAAATTCAATGATACTTCCTTTGAAACCCACTTGATTTTTTACCTTTTCCATCTCACTTTTAATGCGAGCCACTTCTTGGAGTCCCAATTGGTGAATTTCATCAGGCGTTTTGGTCGTAGTAGTCCATTGCTTGGCTAGGGCGGCATACCAGGCTTTTCCTCCCTCCAAACTACCGATGCCACTGCTTTTTCGCGCTTGTGGCAGATACTCATTTTTCAAAAAGGCAACCATGCGTTGAAACGAGGGAACCAATTGGTTTTGAATCGTTTCACGGTAGGCTTTGGTCAGTTGCTCTTGTGTTGCCGCATCTATCGTTGAGGGTAATTTCGTAATTGCGGTGAAGTACAAATGGTTCTCTGGTTTTTCGGTGACCATGTCTTCAAACTGGGGAATCAATTTTTCGGTCAGTGCTTTGGGTAGCACGTATCCTTTTTTCATTCCTTTTTTCATGGCCACTTGAGCCGAATCCATCCACACGGCAAACAATTCCATTCGACGCAAAAAGTTGCGGTAATCTTTTTCATTTTTAAAAGGTTGCGCACTTTCTGCTCCCGCATATTGGCCCATGGTTAAATGCGTTCCCGAGAATTGATTAATAGGGAGATAATGCGTGGGGTGTTTTAAAAGTTCCTCTCCAACAGCAACTTCCCATTGTATGATATCGTAACTTATTTTTTCTTCAGCCGTCAGCGATTCATAGTCCACATCGGCCAACTGGGTTTTGGTTTGCGTGTAAAATTCTTGTTGGGCTTTTCGATAACCTTCGGTCATTTCAAACTGCAATTGGTCGTTGAATTTCGATTGACCATTTACCGTGGCATCTAGGGGATTAAGACGGTTTTTACCTTCAAAATAGGTTTGCGTTATTTTAGAAAAATCAACGGTTGTGGTCTTTTTTTGACAGCCTAGAGCACCCAAGAGGCTCAACAAACATAGGAGCGCTATTTTTTTCATGCGTTATGAATTTAAGGCTTCAACTACGATTTCGGGATCTTTAAGCATGTCTTTCAACATGTTTTCAATCCCATTTTTAAGCGTAAAAGTAGAGGAGGGGCAACCGTTGCAGGAGCCTTGCAATACCACTTTTACACGCTTCGATTGTTCGTCAAAAGAATCAAAAAGAATGTTGCCTCCATCGGCCGCTACAGCAGGTTTTACATATTCTTCCAAGATGTTGATGATTTGTTGTGAAGTGGTATCCAAATGATCAAAATTCTTGATTTGCTGCTTTTCCTGTTGAGGCGCTTGTTCCAAAAGATTTTCCTCCACAACAACGCCGCCATTTTCGATGTATTCTTTGATAAACGTACGCAATTCTAGGGTTACTTCATCCCAAGAAGCGATATCGTATTTGGTGATAGAGATGTAATTTTCGTCGAAAAACAATTCTTTGACAAATGGAAATTGGAACAAAGCTTGGGCTAGGGGCGATACTTTGGTCGCGTCTATATTTTTAAATTCGACGGCTTGAGGCGTGATTTTTCGGTTGACAACAAATTTCAAGGTAGCGGGATTCGGGGTGGTTTCGCCATAAACCGAAATTGGAATCTTTTTTGGAGCTGTATCCTCCAGAAGTACTTTTCCACCTTGTGCTAGGAAGTTTTCTATCTGTTCGGCGACTTCCTCTTGAACATCAGTCCATTCTACAATACTGAACCGTTCAATAGCCACAAAGTTCCCCGAAATATAAACCGTTTTCACAAAAGGGAGGTAGAACAATTTTTGCGCTAACGGCGAATTTTGGGCTTCGTCTATATTTTTAAATTCATAGTTTTTTCCGCGGGTTAAAAAATCAGGAAATTCAAATTTTATAATCGTAGGATTTTGGGTTTCTTTTATCGTAATTTTCATGTGTTTAAGGCTAATTTCTGCAAATTTAACAAAGTTATTTTTTGAGAATCTTTATATTTGAAGTTTTAAACAATTAATTAACAAAATTGCCGTTTCAGAAGAATCGTTTTTTTGTTACAAATAAGATTTCGAATGAGAGGAAAATTACTTCTTTTTTTATTGGGAATGCAACTTGGGTTCTCACAAGCAATTAATGTTGACTTAACTACCTATACTGTTCCTCAACTAGTTAGTCAAGTTCTGTTTTCAGGAGGTTCTGGTGGAGCTGCCTGTGTGGGAACAATAACGAATGTCACCTGGAGTACGGGAACAAACTTTGGATCTAATACCGCTGGACAGCCTGACAATGGAATCGGATATTTTACCAATGTGAATACTACATTTCCATTGGCCAATGGGGTGATATTGAGCACAGGTAGAGCAACAGCTGCCGCAGGTCCCAATGCCAATACGCAAAGTAATGGTGCTTTTACTTGGCCTGGGGATACTGAGCTTTTTGATTATATCACAGCTTTAGGGATTGACCCTCAGTTGAATAGTTATAATAATGCTACGATATTAGAATTTGACTTTGTTCCTTTTGCAAACAATATGAGTTTTGACTTTTTGTTTGCTTCGGAAGAATATGGAACCTTCCAATGTGATTATTCGGATGCCTTTGCGTTTTTTCTACAAAACACAACGCAGGGGACTCCTGTCACCAATTTGGCACTCGTCCCTAACACAACCGATCCTATATCAGTCACAACAATTCGCAGTGATGCGTACAATACCACTTGTGGGTCAGTAAATCAAAATTTCTTTGGAGTGTATAATGTTGTAGGGCCAGCGATTACTGCTACAAATTTCAACGGACATACCATTCGAATGACGGCTTCTTCAGCGGTTGTTCCAAACGAAACCTACCATATTAAATTAGTGATTGCCGATCGAAATGACCAAAGTTTTGATTCTGCTGTTTTTTTAGCAGGAGGAAGTTTTGATATCGGGGAGTTATCAATTGCATCAGATGCATCAACGGGTGGATTGCCAGGATTTACTGTGATTGAAGGAACTGCTTTGTGTGGCGGTGCTTCACAAGACATTGTTGTAGGAACTTTGATTCCTGGGGCTACTTACAACTGGTTCATTAATGGAACAACTTTAGTGCAATCGGGACCTTCCAATGTATTATCGGTGACTCAAGCAGGTACATATTCGGTTGAAGTCATTGCGCCTGGAGGATGTCAGATACCTGTTTCAAACTCATTCTTAGTAGAGGCATTTCCACTACCGCCGATTGGAACGCCATTAAATTTGTTAAATACTGGTCTGAACAACATTTTTAATCTTTCTTCGAATACACCAATAATTTTAAATGGATTACCAAATCCAGGAGATTACACGGTCACCTATTATACAAATCTTACCGATTTACAAAATCAACAAAATGAGATAACAAACACTAATGCCTATCCTGCATTATTTAATGGTCAAACTATTTATGCCTTAATTGTTGATCAATTAGGTGGATATCCTTGTCCAACGTCTCGTACATTTACCTTGAATTATGCTACGGTTTGCGAAACAATAACAAATCCATCGAGTAATGAAGTTTTGTGTGAAAGTACTGATCCTGCCGTATTTAGTGTAACAACTGATGCTACAGCCGCAAATTCCATCAAATTTGTTTATTTCAATGCTCCTCAAACAGGGGATGCTATGTATTCTGGAGGTACTGTGCTAGGTACGGTAACTCCTGCCGCAGGCGTGGCTACTTATGATGCGGGTGTGCTGGGCACAACGGGCTCTTTGCCGAATACACCAGGGACCTATTATGTGTATGCCGTTTTAAATCCTACTCCTTCTGATGCAACCTGTCGTCCTAATCAATTGATACAAGTTGTAGTTAATGATGGACCAAATGCAGGTACGGATGGCTCTGTTACCATTTGTGAAACCAATACGGCTACAATTAATTTAAATACGCTTATCTCGGGACAAGATCCGGGGGGCTCATGGGTTAGAACAACAGGTACTGGAGGTGTGTTCAATGCTGCGGCGGGTTCTTTTACTCCAACAGCAGGAAGTACTTCGAGTACCTTTACGTATACCGTTAATGGAATACCTCCTTGTCCTAATGATTCTAGTGTTGCTTCTGTAATCATTAATTCGCAACCAGACGCTGGCCTTGATGGACAAATTCAAATTTGTGAGACAAGTATGACTACCATCAATTTATTTTCTCTAATAACTGGAGAAGAAACAGGCGGAACATGGGTTCGAACCACAGGTACAGGCGGTGTTTTTAATGCCGCTGCTGGAACATTTACACCCGGAGCTGGAGTCACTACGAGCACATTTACCTATACTATTGTGGGTACGGCACCCTGTTTTGACGATAGTAGTGTGGCCACTGTTAATGTTGTTGCACAGCCCAATGCAGGGACTAATGGATCGGTTTCTATTTGTAGCAATGATCCCTCAACAATAAACTTAAATACTGTTATTTCAGGTCAGCAGGCCGGAGGAGTTTGGACAAGAACAACGGGTACTGGCGGTGTTTTCAATGCGGCTGCGGGTACTTTTACATTAACTGTAGGAGCAACCTCGAGTTCGTTTACCTACACGATTCCAGGAATCCTTCCTTGTGGGCCCTCTTCAAGTGTGGCTTCTGTGAATATCGTACCACAATCCAATGCAGGAGTTGATGGTGCCACTACCGTTTGTGAAACTAGTACAGCTGCTATCGATTTATTCTCCTTAATTACAGGAGAACAGACAGGAGGAACGTGGACAAGAACTTCAGGATCCGGCGGTGTTTTCAATGCTGCGGCTGGAACATTTACTCCAGCTATCGGCGCAACTTCAAGTGTGTTTACTTATACTCTTACAGGCACTACGCCTTGTGCAAATGACTCCAGTGAGGTTGTTGTTACTGTTCAACCCCAACCCCAAGCAGGTATCGATGGAGGGTTGACTATTTGCAACACTAGCACTTCGGTTATCGATTTGTTTACCCTAATCACCGGGGAGCAAACAGGAGGTACTTGGACAAGAACGTCGGGTTCAGGTGGAACGTTTAATGCCGCTTTAGGTACATTCACCCCTTCTTTAACTTCGACTTCAAGTACCTTTACCTATACCGTAAGTGGTGTAGCGCCATGTATTGCGGATAGTAGTATTGCTACGCTTACCGTTAATGTGCAACCCTCAGCGGGGAATGATGGATCAATTGCTGTTTGTGAAACTAGCACCACAGCTGTCAATCTAGCTTCTCTAATTACAGGGGAACAAACGGGAGGAATTTGGACACGTACTACCGGAACTGGGGGGACTTTTGATGCTTTGGCAGGTACCTATACTCCTGCTGTGGGTGCTACCACAAGTACATTCACCTACACAGTTAATGGTGTTGCTCCCTGTGGACCCGATTCCAGCATAGCAACCGTTTCTATTTCAGTCGCTCCCAATGCCGGAAATGACGGCTCGTTAACGGTTTGTCAATCTACCACCCCCATCAATTTAGCTGATATTATCACGGGTGAGCAATTGGGTGGTTCATGGATTCGAACGGGAGGTACAGGAGGAACATTTAATGCTGCTGCAGGAACGTTTATTCCCGGTTTTAATGCAACTCCGAGTACGTTTACGTACACGGTTTCTGGTGTTGCTCCATGTGTGTCCGATAGTAGTATTGCTACCGTGAATCCTATCACCGCCCCCACCGCCAACACGCCCACCCCATACGAAGTGTGTGATGACAACAACGATGGTGTGGCGTGTACTTTTGTGTTGGGCACAAAGACTCCGGAGATTACCACCAATCCCAACGTGCAGGTGAGTTACCACTTAACGCCCACCGATGCGCAAACTGGGTTTAATCCGATTGCGCCCAACCAGCCGTTTTGCAACAACGA